>NZ_BAABHA010000010.1:0-791343 GCF_039541855.1 Hymenobacter koreensis | reverse complement strand
ACTCCGCCTGCAACTTACTGGCTCGTTTTTCTTTAGCCCCCAACCAATTCCCAAACACGCTCTAAAGGTTAAATAGTTCTTGACTTTACCTTGGCCCCTATGAACTACGACTTCTATGCCAGCAAGGAAGACAAGCTCGCGCTGCTAGATTACTTATTCGATTCAACTGACTTGCTGATTTACGATTTGGCCTCAGAGCCCGGCAAGGAAGTTTGTGTATACACCAATACCGACGAGGTTTTCCGCAAATTCGGAGCACTGTACGGCGCTATCTTTAGCCCAACATTTCAGCTCTGGTCGCCTCGCTTTGGAGCAATGCCCAGCTTTAGGCGAATTGAACTGAACCCGGACCGCTGCGAAGGGCAAACATTTCGCTTTCAGACGCAAGGATGGGGGTTAATCCAGCTTTACTTCGGTCGGCAGTTTCCACAGGAGTTGGAATACACCCATATCGGCCATTTCAGCGAAAGAAGCGCCAAAGGGCATGAAGGAAACGAATTGCTTTCGATGGGTGCAGTTGCGGATTGGAATTGGCCAGAAATAACCAGCACAGCTCGGAAGCTTAAACACCTACTTCATGCTAAGTGGGCCGTCGATAAAATCGGAAGTACGGGCGTCCTGCCTGGTGCAGCTGCTTGTGAGCGAGAAGGAGTCTTATTAAGGTTAAGAAGATAGTACCAACTTAACACCGGTTAATTAGAGTCCAAACCAGCATAAAGTATGAGGTTGAGACTGAGGTGCATGGCAAAAGGGACCGTGCAACCAACTTTCAAACTCCAGAGTTACTTCCCCGAAACCGCGCATAATTCCCCAGCAGCGCCCGAATATTCTCCGCCCCCACGGGATTGGCCGAATGCACGTTGAAGCGCTCCACCAGCAACTCCTGTTCCACCAGCCACTTGGCGCAGTCGTAGCCGCTTTTCCGCTCGCAGTTGCGAACCTCGTCCCAGCCCAGGTCGTGGTCGAAGGATATTTCCGCCGGCACGCCCAGCCGTTCAATCGTAGCCACAAACTCCTCGAAACTGCGCACAATTAGCCAGCCGCTGCCGCGGGGTGTGCGGATGTCGTCGAGGTATAGCTTGTAGGAGGAAGACATGGCTTAAAAGGGAAAGATATTATGCCCGATGCTTAGACACATACCTGCTGCTTGTCGTTGAACGGTACGCTCAAACAGGACGGCAGCGACGCTCGGGATGCAAATATGTGTTTCTACAAGCTACCGGCGGCCCGCAGACTTGTTGCCCCGGCCCAAGCTATATACGCGCAGCTTTCTTCCTGCGAAACCGTTTGGCATTGGCGACTTTGCAAGCAGCTTCTTGCGTTTCCCCAACAGACTTAGTTATTCAATCAAGCCCGCTCACCGGTTCCGGGCTGGTGGTTAGGGGGTACCCGACAGCGGTTCTCTGGTCATAATTTGTGTTAGAAAGTGGGTTCTAGCAAGACCAGACTTAATGCCAACCGGCTTATTTCGGAAGCCCTGAGGGCAGCACAAGATTCCCTAGTAACCAACTCAACGGCCCGTGCCTGCAATCAACCGGCATGTCACCAGCCGTAGGGCTAGTTCCCCACGGCGTACGTAATGCCGCCCATCACGTGCTGCATGAACAGTGGCTCTGCAAAGCTTTCCGCGGTGTGGCCGCCCGCCGTGTAAAAGGCTCGGCCGCCATCGTAGGTGTGGTACCAGGCAATGGGGTGGTTGGCGCCCATGTTGCCGCCGGTGTACGTGCTTTCGTCGAGGTTGGCCAGCACCTTAAGGCCGGGGTGCAGGTTACGGAAGTTATACCACTCATCGGTACGCGTCCAGGCATCGGGCAGGACCGCTGTGGCCGGATGCGCTTTGTCAACAACCCGCACGGTAGCCTGCTGAATGGCAGGGTGGTCGTTGAAATACGCACCCACCAGCCCGTTGTACCACGGCCAGTCATACTCGGAATCGGTGGCGGCGTGAATGCCCACGAAGCCCCGCCCCGAACGAATGTATCTTTCAAAGGCCGATTGCTGCTGCGGTGCCAGCACGTCTCCGGTAGTACTCAGAAACACCACGGCGGCGTAAGGCTGTAGCCCGTCGGGGGTGAAGCGGGCTGCGTTGTTGGTGGTATCCATTTGAATACCGTTAGCCGAAGCCTTCTGCCGAATGGCCACTAAACCCGCTGGTATCGATGCATGGTAATACCCGCTCGTTTTATAGAAAACGAGTATTCGCGGCTCGGCTTCCTGCACGGGCTCTACCGAAGGACTGGAGCAGGCAAGTAGGCTACCCAGTAAGCCGAACGCAAACAAGACCTTCATGGCGGAAAATCAAGAGGAAGAAGCCGGTAGCAGGCTCCGGATGCCGCTGCTTACAGCCGCACCGTTTCGCTCCGCACAAACGTGCTCAGCAAGGAGTGCAGGTCTTCGTCGCCGTTATCGGAGAACGAGGCGAGGTAATGCGGGCTGCGCGGGTTCATGTATCCCGTCAGGTGGCGGTAGTCTTCGGCTGCCACGCTCATAAACCCCATCGACCAATCCGAAAAATGGCGCTTCTCAATGGGGCCGTCGGCTAGCTTCACAATGTTGCTGTGGCGTACATCCCGGGCTATTTTCCTGAAAATGTACTGTACTTCGTCAGCCGAGCCTTCCAGTACCTGCAAAATGTCACCGTCGCTGTGCAGCAGTACCCCGGTCAGGCCGTGGGCTATATTCCAGGCCCGGCTTTCAGCCAGGATGGATTGTAGTTCCTTTTCACTCAGGGGTTTGGAAGCTGAGCTCTGGTACACCAGATGGTAAAGAGTAGAGTGGCCCATACGCAAAGGGTTAGGAGGAAAGCGCGGCAAGCTCAACTTACGGAATCGAGCGGAAAAAGTATACAGACTAGAGGCAGAATACAATGCGGTTACCGCGCACCCACCTCGCGCCTGAGCCTCTGGCCGGTGCTTGCGGAAGCGTAGAAGTGTGGCTAGAAACTCCCGTATAGCTCCCTATCTTTGTTCTCCATAATCCGCAACCTTCCCAACTCTTCTATATGAAGTTCATCGTTTCGTCTTCGGCGTTGCTCAAGCAGCTCCAGAGCATTAACGGCGTGGTTACCAACAACCCCGTCGTGCCCATTCTGGAGAACTTCCTGTTTGAAATCGAGAACGGGAAGCTGACCATCACGGCCTCCGACCTGGAGACCAGCATGATTACCGAGCTGCCCGTGGAGGCCCGCGAAAGCGGCCGCATTGCCGCCCCGGCCCGCATTCTGCTCGATACCCTCAAGAATCTGCCCGATCAGCCCGTGACGTTTACCCTCGACGAGGAAACGTACGGCATCGAAATCAGCTCGTCGAACGGACGCTACAAGCTGGCCGGCGAAAACGCCACCGACTTCCCCCGCGTGCCGGTGGTAAAAGGCTCGTCGCCGGTGGAAATTCCGTCGTCGTCGCTGCAGCGCGCCATCAACAAAACCATCTTCGCCGTTAGCACCGACGAGCTGCGCCCCGCCATGACCGGCATTCTGGTGCAGCTAGCCGATAACCAAGCCACCTTCGTAGCCACCGACGGCCACCGCCTGCTGCGCTACCGCCGCCAGGATGTAGCCGCTGGCCAAACCGCCAACCTCATCATTCCGCGCAAAGCCTTTAACCTGCTGAAAGGCGCGCTGCCCTCCGAGGCCACGCCCGTGCGCATGGAGTTCAACCAGAGTAACGCGTTCTTCTCCTTCAACCAGATGCGCCTCGTGTGCCGCCTGATTGACGAGCGGTACCCCGACTACGAAAACGTTATTCCGGTTTCGAACCCCAACAAACTCATCATCGACCGCTCCGCTCTGCTGAACTCGGTGAAGCGCATTGCCATTTACTCGAACAAGACCACTCACCAGGTACGCCTGCGCCTGGCCGGTTCCGAGCTGACCATTTCGGCCGAAGACCTCGACTTCAGCAACGAAGCTAACGAAAAGCTGCCCTGCCAGTACGACGGCGAGGACATGGAAATCGGCTTCAACGCCCGCTTCCTCACCGAAATGCTCTCCAACATCGACTCCGAGGAAATTACCCTGGAGCTGAGCACGCCCAACCGCGCTGGCCTGCTCATGCCCACCTTGGCTGAGGATAACGAAAACATCCTCATGCTGGTAATGCCGGTAATGCTCAACAACTACGTGTAATCAAGCGGCTACGTACCTCATTTGTCATCCTGAGCACCGCGAAGGACCTTTTCACGTCAGCTAAGTAATGACCTTCATCCGGGGTCGTTCGCTCCTGATGAGGTCCTTGCCGGTGCTTAGGATGACAGCTTTTTTAGCCCGTTTTTTCTTTTTGTTCCTTCGTCAGACGCCCTTCAACCGTCTTTTCTGACCCATGAAAAAATCCGAAATCCGCTTCAGCATTGCCCTCGATGAGCAGAAGATTCCCGAGGCTATTAGCTGGAGTGCCACCGACGCCGGTCCCGATATTCACTTTGCCAAAGCCCTGAATATCTCCATCTGGGACCGGGAGCAAACCGGTACCATGAAGATTGACCTCTGGACCAAAGACATGCCCGTGAACGAGATGAAGCGCTTCTACGTGGACATGATTGGCTCGATGGCCGAAAGCATCATCAACTCTACTAACGATGAGTTCATGGGCGCCAAGCTACGCGCCGTAGGCCGGGAGCTGGCCAACCACCTCGAGAAAGAAGAGAAGGGGCAGTAGAACTACCCCCAGTTAAACAAAAAGCCCGCCCTGCTTTTGCAGGGCGGGCTTTTTTATGTGCCGACAGGCGAAACTACTTAGCGGCCACGAGGAGCCGGTTTCGCGTCTTCTTTGGTTTGACTAATGGTAGCACCTTTAGCACTAGCTGGCAGCGGATTCTGCACCGCGTTTACGAGCATAATGTCGCCCGATTGCATAGCGTAGTTCTTATCGAAAGCGTAGTACGTGGCGCGGTTGCCGTAGTAAGCACTGTACTGGTCAGTGGTCAGCACGTTGCGCAGTTCCTGGTCGCGTTCCTTACACACCCCTTTGCACTGCTCGTCCACGAGCTTGTTGTTGCCGGCGTATTTGGCCTCAATAGCAGCCATTTTGGCCACTTTATCGGCGTTGATAGCACGCAGCTTGGTGGTCTGGTAGTTATTCAGGCGCAGCTCGCGGGCCATCTGGTTCGAGAGGCGGTCGGCGCGTTGCTGCACCACAGCTTTCTTGGCGGGAGCTTGCTGCGCGTAAGTGCCAAGGGTAACGCCTACCGCCAGCACAGTCGTTGCAATTAGGTTCTTCATCGTCGTCAAGGCAAGTATGGTTGAGGGCTCGGGGCCACTGAATCAAGTTACTGCTGGCTGCCTTAGCATCCAACGCCCTATTGTAACGAAAAAGTATGCCAAGCAGTTCGGGTTCGAAGCTGTATGGATGCCCTTGATGAAACTAAAGCGGCTCAATTGAAGCCCTGAAGCGCTTTTTTTGCCATTGCTGGAAGTGCCGAAAGCCCTTTAGAACTTGTTTTTCCACATCATCGACTCCACCGGCTTGTTGGTTCGCTCGTTGTATTTGGCGTTCGGCTTGCGGTTGTAGTAGTTCTGAACAGAGCCCTCTACGGCGAAGTAGATGAGCTGCCCGATGGGCATGCCGTGGTAGATGCGCACGGGCTGCGTCACCGAAATTTCCAGCGTCCAGGTATTGCAGAACCCCACGTCGCCCTTGCCGGCCGTAGCGTGAATGTCGATTCCCAAACGCCCCACTGAGCTTTTTCCTTCCAGGAACGGTACGTGAGCGTGCGTTTCGGTGTACTCCTCGGTTACGCCCAGGTAGAGGGTTTCCGGCGTCAGCACGAAGCCTTCCTCGGGTATTTCGAACACGTCGATTTCGTTGTGCTTGCGCGCGTCCAGAATATGGTCGCGGTAGGTGGCCAGGTAGCGGCCCAGATGCACGTCGTAGGAGTTGGTGCCGAGGCAGGCGCGGTCGTACGGTTCGATGAGGATGGTGCCGCGTTCGATTTCGGCCAGAATTTGCTCGTCGGTGAGAATCATTGGGTATGCTGAGTGAGAAAATGCTGAGAGGCAACGGGCCCCTTCGGCATGCGGCAATGGCGGCGGAGCCGTTTATTCTTCGTCGTCTTCGTAACGGTCGGCGGGCGGGCCAGTTGAGGCCCGGCGTTTGGGGGCAGGGGCCACCGCAACGGGTTCGTCTTCCTCGTAATCCGGCTCGGCGGTGAGGTTGCTGATTTGGGTTCGTAAACCAGGTAGTACCGAAAACGTGAGGTAGGCGACCAGTGCCAGCGACAGTATGGAGCAGAGCAACGTGGTGTAATCCAGCCAATCGTGGCGCGGGGCGCTGGACTCGTCCAGGGCGCGTGGTCCCGCCGGTTGCGGCGCAGGAACGGCTGCCTCTTCGGCTTCATCCTCCGCGGCAGGCTCTTCCAGCGGCTTGGTAATGGGCTCTTCAGCTTGGGCGTCTACATCGGCTGGGGGCACGGCAGCTCCGGAAGCCAGCAGATCTTCCCGAACCTTGTCTTCGGAGGCATTAAACTGGGCGCCGGCCTGCTTGATGTAGCGCTGCAGGGAACGAATAAGGGCCACCCGTTCGTCGCGCGGCAGCACCCGAATAAAGAACTCGAAGTTGGCATCGACGAGGATGCCGTTGAGTTGCTTGTCGAATTCAGCCAGGTCGGTGCGGCCCTTGCCAAAACGGTTTTTGTAACGTTCGGCTACTCCGTTGTAGTTGAGGAACAGCTTCTTGATGTCCTCGCGGCCGGCAAAATCGTCGAATTCGCGGCGGGCTTTGGCCGTGCGCAGCGTAACCGGAAACTTGCGCCGGGTAAAGGACTTGTCGTACACCGTTTCCATGGTGCGAAAGTTGATTTCGTCCACGGCACGGTCGAAGAGCTGCTTGTTTTGCGTGGCGGTTCCAGATTGGGCCTTCAGGCTCAGCGGCACAACCAACAGCACAATCAGCAGGCTCCAGAATCCAAAACGGTAGCGGTAGGGCATGGGCAGTAAGGAATCGGTTTCGGGGCAAAGATAACCGGTAGATATGCTCTCCCGACAAGAATGGCCGCTGCTGGCAAAACGACGCGGGGCCACAACCCGGTCAGGTCGTGGCCCCGCGTCGTTAAAAGACCGGAGCAGGGCAGGGTAGGCTACAGGCCGTGGGCCTCCCGCATCGACTCGCGGCAAGCCGTCAGGTACAGGTCCACCAAGTCGTCGGTCATGGCCGTGCTGATGAAAAGGGCTTCGTACTGCGAAGGCGCGAGGTACACGCCGCGGTTGAGCATGGCGCGGAAGTAACGGCCGAAAGCTTCCAGGTCGGATGTTTTGGCCGAGGCCAGATCCGTAACAGTCTGGGAAGTGAAGAACACGCTCCACATAGAGCCCACGCGGTTCACGGTGTAGTTCAGACCCAGCTCAGCGGCAATATCCCGGGTGCCATCGGCAAGGCGGGCACTGATGCGGTCCAACTCCTGGTAGAGTTCGGGGTGCTCGTTGAGGTAGCGCAGCTGGGCCATGCCCGCGGCCGTGGCAATGGGGTTACCCGAGAGCGTACCAGCTTGGTACACTTTGCCGGCCGGCGCCACTTGGTCCATGATGTCTTTACGGCCACCGTAAGCACCCACCGGCATGCCACCGCCAATGATTTTGCCCAGGGTGGTGAGGTCGGGCTGCACGCCGAATAGCTCCTGCGCGCCGCCGCGGGCCAGGCGGAAGCCGGTCATTACCTCATCGAAAATAAACACGATGCCGTGCTGGGTACACAGCTCGCGCAGACCCTGCAGGAAGCCTTCGGCGGGCGGCACCAGCCCGATGTTGCCCACCACCGGTTCCAAGATGATGGCGGCAATCTGGTCGGGATTAGCGGCAATGGCCTGGCGGGTAGCTTCGAGGTCGTTGTAGGGAACGGTAAGCGTGTCCTTGGCTACACCTTCGGTTACGCCGGGCGAATCGGGCGTGCCGAGGGTGAGGGCGCCCGAGCCGGCCGAAATCAGGAAGGAGTCGCCGTGGCCGTGGTAGCAGCCTTCGAACTTCAGAATCTTGTCGCGGCCGGTGTAGCCCCGCGCCACCCGAATGGCCGACATGGTGGCCTCGGTACCCGAGTTTACCAAGCGAACTTTCTCCACGCTGGGCACCATCTGGCAAATCAGCTCGGCCATTTCTACTTCCCGGCGAGTAGGGGCGCCGAAGGAAAGCGAGTCGGGCAAGGCTTGCTGAACGGCATCAAGAACGACTTTGGGTGCGTGGCCCAAAATCATTGGGCCCCAGGAGTTAATGAAGTCCAGGTACCGGTTGCCATCCACATCGGTTAGCCAGGCGCCCTGGGCCGATTTCATGAAAACCGGGTGGCCGCCCACGGCGCGGAAGGCACGAACGGGCGAGTTAACGCCGCCCGGAATCAGGTCTTTGGCGCGGGTGAAAAGCTGGTCGCTGGTAGCCAGGGAAAGGCCGGGTGCGGAAGTAGTTTGCTGCATGAGAAGGTAACAGTTGGCAGGGGCAGTTTGTGCCGGTAAAGGTAGACTGAAGATTGGTTCAGCTGAACCGCAGTTAGGAAAGCATGCCCCCTGGCACAGCCAAGTGTATCATTACGTATATGCCCCAAACCAAGACCAGCACAATGAATCCCGCCTTTGTAAACTTCGATACTTCCGTACGAAAGGTGTTATAACTATGCAAAAGCAATACCCCTGAGTAAGCTAGAAATATTGATTGCTTGTAAAATATGAGGCCTTTGAAGGCCATGCCGTGTATTGGAGCAAAATCAATTAAAAGACTCGTCAACTTGTGCCAATACAGAAGTAGAATAATAGCAGTAAGTGACAGAACGATCAAGCGAATAGTGGGTGATTTACTAGTGTTTATCATGCCTCCAAGCGCCTAAAACCCTTTCGGTAGATCGATGCCGCGAATGGTGCGGAACAGGCTGAGGGCGTTCTGGTCGGTGAGGGAGCCTACGTAATCGGTGAGCAGGATGATTTGCTCGAAGGCGGTGGCGCCGGCTTGCGGGCCCACGGCACGGAACTGCGCCGGAATGAGCTCCTGCAACTTGCGGGCCCGCGGGCTGGCGGTTGAGTCGAAGGTGGCGTGCAGAAACGCGTCGAGCAAACCGGCCAGCACCTCGAAACCGGCGGCTTCGATTTGCAGTACGGGGCGGCTGCGGTACAGCAGCTCCACCGACAGCATCTGCACTTGCTGCAACTCGTGCCAGCAGCTCAGTTCCTTGATGAGCGGGGCGTCGTACTCGCCGCGCAGAATGGCGGGCGCGTGGCTGGCGAACAGGGCGGCGGTTTCAGCCACCAGCTTGCCGATTAGACGGGCCCGGATGTAGCCCAACTCCTCGCGCCAGTCCAGCCACTGCACACTGCGGGGGCGGTCGGGGTCGTCGGCCAGCATTTGCCGGAGCAGGCTAAGTCCTTCTTTGTGGTCGATGAGGCCCAGCTTGAGGCCGTCCTCGAAGTCGATGATGCGGTAACACAGGTCGTCGGCGGCTTCTACCAGCAAAGCCAGCGGATGGCGGTGGTAAAAGCCATCCGCCGGGTTACCCTTGGGCAGCAGGCCTAAATCCTCGGCTACGTGCCGGAAGCGGGCGGATTCGGTTTGGAAATAGCCGAATTTCTTTTCGCTGATTCCCCCCGTTTTATCGTCTTCATCGACTACCGACGGCTTGGGGTATTTGCTGAAGGCGCCCAAGGTGGCGTACGTGAGGCCCAAGCCAGCCGTGCCGCTGCTGTGAGCCGCATACGTGTGCGTAAGGACCCGGAAGCCCGCCGCGTTGCCCTCGAAGCGCTGTAAATCGGCGCGTTGGGCGGGGCTGAGCACGCGCACGAAGGGCTCGGCGGCAGCGCTTTGGAAATAAGCGGAAATAGCGTCTTCGCCGGAATGGCCGAAGGGCGGGTTGCCGATGTCGTGGGCCAGGCAGGCAGCGGCTACAATGTCGCCGCAGTCGGCATCGAAGTAGGGCAGCTGCTGGGCCAGCTCGTCGTCGGCTTCCATGAGCAGTCGGCCGCTCAACCGCCCCAACGAACGGCCTACGCAAGCCGTTTCCAGTGAGTGGGTGAGGCGGGTATGCACAAAGTCCGTTTCGGGCAGCGGCATGACCTGCGTTTTGCGCTGCAAACGCCGGAAAGCCGAGCTGAATACCACGCGGTCGTAGTCTTGCACGAACGCGCCGCGCACGGGCGGAGCATCGGAAACCACGTGAAGCTGGGGCTGCTCGGGGTAGCGGCGGCGGCTCAGGAGCCGGGCCCAGGTCATGGGGGCGAGGGAAGGGGAGATGCGCATGCGGCGGGCAAGATACGAATCTGGCCCACCCGCTGCTTCGCCCAGCCAGCGGGTTTATTTGGCGCGCACCAACTCAAAAGTGGCGGGCAGGGAAAAGCGTGCCTTGCCACCACCAGGCTTGTTTTCCAGAAAATACTCCCGCGTCCAAACCAGCACATCGGGCTGCTCGGGTTTGGGCTGCAACACAAGGCGGCAGTGGTTTTGGCCCAGCTGGTCCTGAAAAACCATGGACAGCCTCGTTTCATAGCCCGGTTTCAGCATGCCAAACGGCGCGAGGTAGCGGTTTTTATCGGAAAAGGTTTCTTCCACCACCTGGCCCTTGCGGCTAAAGCTGTAGCTGCCCATCACCACATCGGTAACCCTTTTGTCGGGCATTTCGAACTTGCGTTTCTCGCGCAGCTGAACCCGAAACAAAGTTGAGTCGGTGCGGAACTCCCACACGCCCACGTATGGATTGGTGGGGGCGGGTGCCGGGCCGGAATCGACGAAGGGGTACAGGGGCAGAATCAGCCCAAGTAGCAGGGGAAAAAAGGACATGCGGGGAAGGCGGGGAAAGGTGTGTCAGACGCAAGACGTCAGCGGGTAACTTCTGCCAGACAAGGCGGCTAACGTAATGGTTCGATGGGGCTTTGGGTTAAACGGCCGAGCTGCCGTACCGTAAGATAACCCAGCAACAGGAAGACACCAAACAGGAGCGTAACGCCCCAGGTGCGGGGGTGGCTGAACGGGTTCAGCACGCGGTCGAGGATGTCGTAAGCAAGGCCCAGCGGGTTGGTTACAATGTCCCAGCTGTTCCAGCGCAGGTACCGGCCGAGGTACACGCCAAAGCCGCTTAAGCCCAGTGCCAGCACCGTAAAAGCCCAGCTCAGCGCGCTGCCCAGCCGTTCGTGCACATACCGTTGCATATCCAGCAACGACGCGTAGGCCAGCATAAGGCCGGTCCAGGCCGCGGTGAGCAGCAAGGCCAGATCGTACCAATACGGCATGCCGGGCCGCGGGTGCAGGTGAAACAAGTCGGTAAGAATGTAGGGCGCGTTCGGAAAAAACAGCAGCCATACCGCCCCCACCGGGACCAGCAGGCGCTGCCGGGCCGATGCTGAAACCATGCCCAGCATCAAACTCAGCCCAAACGGCACCACGGCCAGAAACAGGTTCCAGAGCAGGAACACGAACGTTATCTGGTAGGTAAGAAATACCCGAAACACCACCAGTACGGTGCACAAAGTCAGGGAAGCGCCGAGAAGAACCAGCAGGTTGAACCGCTGGCGGAGCAGCGTATGGGCGGCAGAGGAAAGCATAGCTTGACACGGGTTAAAGCGCGGCAACTAACGCTCTAACCTCGTCTTGCAGTATGCGCCCAGCATTAGGGCAGCGAAACATTTATCGGGGCCTGACCCGCCGCGAAGCCCAGGGCGGCCACGGTTTGCGCATACTTGGCCTGCAGCTCGGCCAGTTTTAACCGGGCCGAAAGCAAAGAAGCTTCCCGGGAGTTGAGCAGGAACACGGAGCTTTCCCCGTTCTCAAACCTGATTTGCTCGCCTTCGCGCAGGCGCTGAGCGTTCTGCACCACCTGCTGCTGCACTACCAGCTGTTCGCTGAAGGCCCGCTGGTCGTTGGCCGTGGCGCGCAGGGTGGTGGCTACCTCGCGGGTGGTTTGCTCAAGACCCAGGTTGGTTTCGCGCAACTTCAGCTGAGTTACCTGGAGCTTGCTGCGTTCCTGGCGCAGTAACAAGGGGTAGGCAAAGCTCACCCCCAGCTTGTAATTGTTCTGGTACACCGGAGCCGGTCCGTACGTCATTTCTGAGCTGAGGGGCCGGCCGGTAAGCAGCAGGTTGTAATCGACGTTGAGCTTGGGCAGCAGCTTGTTTTGCGCCAACCGCCGCTCTACTTCCAGCTGACCGATTTTAGCGCGGGCCTTGAGTAAATCCGGGTGCTGCTGGCGCGCCTGGTCCACCAGGGTTTCCAGTGGCTGCGCGGGAGTGGCCGCCCACGCCGCGGCCACGGGCAGCGGCTGCGGCCTAAACTGCGGCGGCAGCTCACGCGGGCGTTGCTGGGCATCCCAGAGGTAGTTGCTGAGTAGCAGGGTGGCGTTTTGCCATTCCACTTCGCCTTGCAGCAGCTGTGCCCGGCGGTTTTGCAGTTCGGTTAAGGCCTCCACCGAATCGATGGCGGCCAGGTCGCCCTGAAGAACCCGCTGGCGTACGGCGCTGTAGCGCACCTCGGCCAAGCGGTAGTTAGTTTGGTAAAGCTGACGCCGCTCGTATGTAAGCGTCCAGGTCCAGTAGTCTTTGGCGGCGGCAAACAGCAGCTTGTTGAGGGCCGCGAGGCGCTCGGCTTCGGCCAAACCCACCAAAGCCTGCGCCTGCCGGACGGCGGCGCGGCGCTCGTCAATCAGCAGTCCTTGGCCCAGCGGCAGCGACAAGCCCACGTAACTCAAGCCTTCCAGAGGCGTGGCATCCTGCTCGCTGATGCGCGGACCCACGTTACGCTCATAGCCCAGCTTCACGTCGGGCCCGAACCAGGTAGGCACGCGCAAGGTGTTGTCCCAGATATTCCAATAATCCTTGCCGCCGAACTCCTTGCGGTAAAACTTGCTGGAGGCCAAGGGGTCGAGCAGGCCGCGGGCTTGGCGTACCTCCTGGCGGGCCCGTTCGGGCTGCAAAGCGGCCTGCCGGGCCACGGGGTGGGTTTCGGCTACCATGGTCAGCAAGTCGGCCAGGGCAAAGATGCTGTCCTGGGGAGCCTGTACCGTTTGCTCAGCCTCTTCCACGGGTTCAGTAGCGGAAGCGTAAGTGCTTAGGCCCGGCGGTGCCACTTTGGCGGGCGTGCGCAGCGGAATCTGAGCCACGCTGGTACCCGTTGTCAGCACCAACAGGAGCAAACCCGGTGCTACCAGGCGGCGCAGCCGCAACAGGCTTAACGGGTTACTCATAACTCGGTCTCGTCGGGATTGGTGGCGTTGTCTTTTTTGCTTTTGGCCTTGCCCGACTTCTCGTCCCCGCCTTTGTCGGCGTCGGCAAAGTTGGGCGGGAAGCCGTTTAGCTGACGCCAGAGTTCGTACCAAATGGGCACATCGTCGAGCAGGGCCCAGCCGTACACGCCGGAACCCACGCGCAGGGGCTTGGGCCAAGCTTCATCGGCGGGGTCGGGAGTTACCAGAATGCGGTAGCGGCCCTGGCTGTCGAGGTTGTCGATAACGGCCACCACACCGCCGAATGTACCGAAGCTGGTACCGGGCCAGCCCGAAAACACGAGGGCGGGCCAGCCGTCGAACTGCAGGCGCACTTTGCGGCCCACGGCCAGCAGCGGTATATCCATGGGCTGCACGTACAGCTCGGCGGCCAGCTGCGGCTTGTCGGGCATTACCGTTACAATGGATTCGCCTTCCTTCACCATTTCTCCCAAGCCCGCTTTCAGGGCCCGCACCACGTAACCGTCCTGTGGGGCCGTAATGCGGTAAAAGCCCGCCCGAATGCTCAGGTTAGCGTACTCGTTACGCATTTTGGAAATCTGGCCTTCCGTGTCGTACTGGTAAGCCAGCGTGCCGCGACGGTCCGATTCGCTCTTGGACAGTTTGTCCTGGTATTCTGCATCCAGGGAGCTGAGCTCCAGACGGGCGTTGAGCAGCTCCTGGCGGCTGCCGTTGAACTTGTTTTCCACCGATTGCAGCTTTGCCGTGGACTCCTGAAACTTCAGGCGCCGGCTTTCCAGCTCCGTCAACGACTTCAAACCCTGGTCGTACAGCTTTTGCTGACGCCCCAGCTGGGCCTGGGCAATGGCGTAATCGGCCCGCACGGCCACCAGCTCAGCCGAGTCGGACTGTACTTTGAGCTGGGACTGGCGCACTTTGTTACGGGCTTTGTTCAAACTCACCTGCAAACCTGTGCGCAGGGCCGCTTGCTGGCTTTCCAGTGCCTGGCCTTTGGCCACGTTTTCGCGCAGGGAGCCTTCCTTGGCGGCCAGCTGCTCGCGGGTGCGCAGCAGCAGTTCCGGGTCGAAGTACTTGTCCTTTATTTCGGCTATTTCTACCAGCGTGTCGCCTTTCTGTACCAACTGGCCTTCGCTCACGCGCCACCGCTCAATGCGGCCGGCAATGGTGCTGGGCACGGTTTGGGGGCGGTCCTGGGGGCGTAATGTGGTGAGCGTGCCGGTGGAACGGATGTTTTGGGTCCAGGGCAAAAAGCCGGCTATCAGCACTAACAGGCCCAAACCCGCGCACCAGCGCGCCAGCGTGCGGCCGGCGCTGGGCGTTTGCACTTGGTTAAAGGAGCGGAAACGACCGGCCAGCGGGTGGGTTTCGTGGAAGGGATGCTCAGCAAAGGGCATGATTCAAGATGATTTTCGGTCGTGCTGTTCACGACATGAGGCGCATGCGCGGCTGCGAAACGAGCAAAAATTTTCGGGTGGGAAGTCGGTCAGCTGAAACGGTAGCTCACCGGTTCTGTATTTAGGGCTGCCCTAACAACTCACGAAGCTCAGGCTGCTGAGACACGCTGGTATAGGGGCCATCGGCTACTATCTGGCCGTCGCGCAGGAGCGTGGTACGGGGGCATAAAGCCAGAACGCGCGGGTCGTTTGAGCCAATAACCACCGTCCAGGGCTTATCGGGGGCTAGCAAATTCACCAGAATGCGCTGCCGCTCGGCGGGTTCTACGCCCGGCAGAAAATGATCGAGCAACAACAGCCGCGGCCGGCGGGCCAAAGCACGGGCCAGCAAGAGCTTCTGCCGCACGTGGTCGGGGAGGGGTACCCCGGCTCCCAGGGGGGTGGCCAGGCCTTGCGGATAGGCAAAAAAGTAGTCGCGCAAACCCACCAGGGACAAGGCCCAGGTTACGTCGGCAGGAGTTATTTCGGCCTGATCGAGGGTCAGGTTTTCGAGCACGGTGCCCGTGAAAAGGTGTTGGTGCGAAATATTCTCGCCCACGGCGGCCGCCATAGCCGCCGGCGACAAGTCGCGTTGCGACACTCCGTCGAAGGCAATAACGCCGGTGTAGTCTTGCAGCAAACCGGCCAAAATACGGAGCAGCGTGGTTTTACCCGAACCATCGTAACCCGCCAGGCCAACGTGCTCACCTGGTCGCAGTTGCAGGTTCACATCAATTAAAGCGGGGTTGCCGCCGTCGGGGTAGTGGAACTCTACCGTTCGCATTTCCACGGTTAAGCCCGCAGCGTTCTGGGGTAGCGCAAGGCCCGAACCGACTTGATCGGGCACCAGGGGAAGGTCGAGTACATGACCCAGCTTGTCGATGGACGTTAAAGCGTCGTAAAACACGTCGAGCTTCAGCAGTACTTTCTCAACGGCGTTAATGGTAAGGATGATTACGATTTCGGCCGCCACAAACTGCCCGATGTTGATTTGCTTGTTGATGAGCAGCCAGCAGCCAATGATTAGCAAGGCAGCGGTAATCAGCGTTTTAAAGGCCACGAAACCAAAGTACTGGGTGAGCAGCACCCGGAAGTGCGACTGCCGAGCCGATAGGTAGCCTTCCACCAAATCGTCGGTGCGGCTGTACACGAGACGCTGGCGCGGCCCCAGCCGGAACGTGTGGACCGTACGGGCTACGTCTTCCAGCCAGGCCACCACCCGGTATTTGTACTTCGATTCGGTGAGGCTGGTGCTCAGGCCCTTGCGCCAGGTAACGCGCAGCAGCATGAAGAGCAGGAAGGCCAGCAGCACCCCAAAGGCAATGAATATGGGGTGATAAAACGAGAGCAGGATCAGCCCGAACAAGATCTGCAGGCCGGCGGCGGTAAACTCCAGCAACAGCGTGGCCATGCCTTTTTGCAGGGTGGGGGCATCCAGCAAGCGGTTCATGAGCTCGGGCAGGTATTGCCCGCCCAACGACTCGGTGCGCACGCGCGGCAGGCGCAAGGCAAAGTCGAAAGCAACGCGGGCAAACAGGCGCCGCTGAATAAATTCCACCAAATAGGCTTGCATCACCTGCAGCGAGCCAACCACCAGCGTGCCCAGTACAATAAAGCCGATGAGCACAACCAGCGACGTACTTACGGCCCCACTCGAAACGAAGCCAATAACACTTTGCACGCCCAGCGGCAGGGAAAGGTTGATAAAGCCTGCCAGCGCCGCATACACGTAGAGGTAGGTAATGTCGCGGCGCTCGGCCCCCAGCAGCCGCCAAAGGCGCTGGCCCGGTGTGAGAGAGGAAGGTGAAGCGGCGTCGGCCATGTTCGAAATGCAGTACTAAAATGTAGGCGGATGAAAAAGGGACGGTGCTACGGCACGGCCGTTTAGTGCCACCGACTGCTACCGGTGTCGGCGGTAGACGAAAATTTAGCGTTCGGGACAGCCCAGCGCTGAAAATGCCAGGTGGTCGAGGAAATACAGGATGCTGGTTTCCGCGTGCAAAGGATCGGTCAGGTCGGTGAGGGAAGGCAAGTGCTGGGCAAAAAACAGCTGCTTGCGGGCCCCTTCCAGCAGCGTGCTAACCAACGCATGCGGGTACTTGAACTCGGGGTTTATTTCCAGCACCACCGCCACAATGTCGGCCGCCAGGTTCTTGTATTCGCGGTAAAAACCGTCGCGGTTTACCTCGTCTACTTCGCGGGTGAGGTAGGTTTTAGACGCCTCAGCCACCACAATACGGTAAAGGGCGGCCTCGTCGAGGTCGGTGGTGGCGGCGTAGTCGTGGTGGGCGCGGGTAATAATGCTCAGGATCAGGCGCAAGCGGCCTGCGGGGTCTACCACGTTGTGGGTGTGAAACCGAATCTGGAACCGCAGCCACGCCCAGTGCCACGACACCAGGTACACCAGCAAACGGTGCTTGTTTTCGAAGTAGCGGTAGAGCGACGCTTCGGTAGAGCCAATCTGGTTGGCCAGTTTCTTGAACGTGAAGTGCTCGAAGCCCATTTCATCGATGAGCCGTACGCTCTCGGCAATGATTTTGCGGCCGAGGTCGGTTTCCTGCGGGTCGCGCAGGTAGAGCTTCTCGTTTAGTTCGGGACGTAGGGTGGTGAACATTTGGGGGAAGGAGGCGAAGGGGAAGGGGTGAGGCTGTGGGCAGCATGCCTACAGGACATACAAAGGGCGGTAAAAGTGTCTCGCAAGTTGCCCGCAACCGCTAATGCGGGCACTATGTGCGCCTCACCCCGTTTCCCGTTAGCTGGGGCTGGGGTGCGGCGCTACACGGTGAAGGTGAGCCATGGCGTGCCGGTAAAATTACTCGCCCTGGCCCAGTGAGAAGCCGCGCTGGTCATCGAATACGTACAGGTTTTCAGTTTTGATTATCTGTAAACCCGCAGTAGTGAGGTGTTGTTGCAAAGTCAGTACATCGGGGAAGAAAACCGTGCGGTAGCCGGTGCTGCCTTCAGGCAAAGGACCTTGGGCCACAAAGCGGCAGCGCCAGTGGTCGGTGCAAAAGGTTTCGGGCTGGCCCTCCGGGTACACCTTTACTCCGCGGTTGGTAATAATCTTCAGCTGGAGTGCCGATGGTGTGGCTAACTCGGTAAGCAGAGCGCCCAGTTCATCGGGTGTGCCGCCTTCCCAGCACAGAAAAATGTCGGTGCCCACCAGTTCTTGCTTGGGGCGTGGGCGCGGTTCGGCCAGGGCAGGAGCCTCGGCTGATGCTTGTGAGGCAGGAACGGCTAGCGCGGGTAGCTGCGTAGGTTCTAAACCTAAGCGGGCAATGACGGCGTCGGCAAAACCAGCGGTACTTACTTTCTCTACGCTGTGGCCCGCACGGTAAATATCGGCGGGGTGCAAGCCGTCTTCCAGGGTGCGCAGCCAGGCGTTCTGGATCTTGGTAGCGGCCTCGTGCTGGCTCAGGTGCTGAAGCATGAGTACCGCCGCCTGCAACAGGCCCGAGGGATTGGCAATGCCCTGCCCGGCAATGTCGGGCGCCGAGCCGTGAATGGCTTCGAACATGGCGCAGTCGCGGCCGATGTTGGCCGAGCCAGCCAGCCCTACCGAGCCCGTCAGCTCGGCTACTACGTCGGAGATTATGTCGCCGTAGAGGTTTAGCGTCACCACCACATCGTAGCGCTCGGGCTTGGTGGCCAGTCTCGCCGTGCCAATGTCGATGATCTGGTGCTCTTGTGTCAGCTCGGGGTATTCACGGCCTATCTCGTCGAACACACGGTGGAAAAGCCCGTCGGTGAGCTTCATGATGTTGTCTTTGGTCATGCATGTCACCTTGCGGCGGCCGTGGCGGCGGGCGTATTCAAAGGCGTAGCGCACGATTCGCTCGCAACCGGTGCGCGTCACTAGCTTCAGGCATTGCACCACATCGGGGGTCTGCTGATGCTCGATGCCGGCATACAGGTCTTCTTCGTTTTCGCGGATAATAACCACGTCCAGCTGCGGGTGAAGGGAAGTAACGGCCGGGTACAGCGAGCGGCACGGCCGCACGTTGGCATACAGGCCCAGTGACTTCCGCAGGGTCACGTTCAGGCTTTTGTAACCACCACCTTGAGGCGTGGTAATGGGCCCTTTCAGCAGCACCCGCGTGTGGTGCAGCGAAGCCCAGGCCGCAGGATGAATACCGGCCGTATACCCGGCGCGGTACACTTGCTCTCCAACTTCAATAAATTCAGGTACCACAGACGCACCGGCGGCATTCAAAATGCGCAGTACCTGCGCCATGATTTCCGGGCCAATTCCGTCGCCGGCCGCTACCGTAATGGGAACCGGAACGGGCACCACCGTGGGGGACGTAACAACTGAAGCAAGGTCGTGTGCAAGTGCCTGCATAAGAAGAAAGAGGTTAGGTTCAGCGCAAATATATACATGCTTCCTTGATTGATAGTTTTACTATCAAATAAAAAAGTGCCGGCATGTTCCTCGCATCGATGCCCGCTTGGGCTGCGTACCTTTGAGCACCGGGTTGCCACGTGGCTGCCTCGTTTGTCCCTTCTGCTGACCTCTTTCTTCTATGCGGTCCTTCCTGCCGTTTGTTTTTGCGGTGCTCTTTCAGTTGTCGCCTGCATTGGCCCAACAGCCAAAGCCAGCAACCAGCAAGTCCACCACGCCCGCTAAAACAACTCCTGCCACTTCTGCCAAGCCCGCCACCGGTACGTCTGCCAAACCTACACCCGCTGCTACAAAAACGGCAGCGCCTTCGGTCGGCAAACCGGCCGGTACCACGCCCACTGCGGGGACAGGGGTTAAAACAACCGCCGCGCCAGGGGCTTCGGGGGCTGCCAGCAAGTCGGCAGGTAGTGCGCCCGTAGCCAAACCGGCCACTAAATCGGTTCCGCCTTTGCCCGCCGGGCTTGGCTCGCAAGACCCCGACACACGTTACCGCAACGGCAAAACGCTCATCGACCAAGCCCGCTACGACCTGGCCATGCAGGAGCTGCAGCCCTTAACGGCGCCCGCCGCCAAATTCAGCAAAGCCCCCGAAGCCGCCTATTTGTATGCCGTGGCGGCCACGCGGGCCAAAAAGTGGGCAGAAGCCGAGCAGATGCTGAACCTGCTGCGCACCGAGTACCCCCAGTGGCCCGGCGTACACGAAGCCATGTTTCTGCAGGGGCAAGTGTCGTTTGAGCAAGGCGACACCGATAACGCCCTGCGCGTGCTGCAGCAGGTAACCACGCCGCAATTGCGCAAGCAAAAAGCTGCCATGAAAGCCAGTTACTTGGCCCGGTTGCGCGACAAAGCCTTGTGGCAAAACTTGCTTCGGCGCAACTCCCAGGATACCGTTCTGGCCCGCAGCTATGCCGAGCAGCTCGTTTTCGGTGGCCTGTATACCGAATCCGATAAGGCGCAACTCGACCAGGTAGTAACGCAGTTCGGCCTGGACCGAACGCGCTACACCCCACGTCCCCAGGCGGCCAAGAAGAGCAGCTACAACGTGGCCATTTTGCTGCCCTTTGAGTTTGACGACCCCAGCTGGGAAACGCGCCGGCGCCTGCAATTCGTGAACGACTTGTACGCCGGTATGAAGCTGGCCCAGGACTCGCTCCAGCGCGAAGGCCGGCAGCTAAACCTCTTCGCTTACGATACCGGCGCCGATACTCTTAAGCTCAAGCAACTGCTGTTGCAGCCCGAGTTGGCCGGCATGGATTTGATTGTGGGCCCGGTATACAAAAGCGGGAGCAAGATTCTGGCCCGTTTCGCACGGGAAAAGCAGATTGTGACCGTTAACCCCTTGTCGCAGGATGGCGACCTGGTGCTCGATAACCATTGGCATTACCTGTTCGAACCCAGCTCCAGCACGCAGGGTCGGCAAGCCGCTGAGTTTGCCTACCGTGCGTTTGGGGGTGGCCCCGCGGTAGTAATACACGAGGACTCACGGGATGAAACGGCTTTTGGGCAAGCTTACAAAACCGCATACGAAACCTTGGGTGGCAAGGTACTGGCCCTGCGTCGCGTCGATTCCGAAGTGCCCGACGCGCTCGGCTCAGCCTTTGGCGGGTACGACGTAAAAAGCGCCGGGCACGTAGTGGTGGCATCCGATTCCAAGAAAGCCGGGCCGGCCACGCTCAATGCCCTCAACGCCCAAGGCCTGCGGGTGCCGTTGCTCACCTACGCTTCCTGGCTCGAAAACCCCAGCGTGAGCCTGGGGCAGCTGGACCAGCGGGAGGTCTTTTTCGTTCATCCCAAGTACATCGATGGTTCACTAGCGAGTGTGCGACGCTTCCGGCAGTTGTACACGCAGCGGCAAAACCTGCCGCCTTCGGTGTTTGCCTTCACCGGTTTCGAGCTGCTTTATTATTTCGGCACCCAGTTGCACCAAAACGGCCCCGGTTTCCAACAGGCGCTGGCAAACTCCGGCCCGGTTTCAGGCATGTTGTTTCAGGGAATAGGTTACCCCAACCAAGCCCACGACAACCAGTACGTGCCCATCACCAAGCTAGAGCGCCTGGAAATTGAAGTACAGAACCCAGTGGGGAGCCGGTAAAACCAGTTTCCGCCCGGCAGTAATAGGAAGCAACAGCCCGGGCATTGTCTGGGCTGTTGGCATAAAGAGTTCTTATCAGCAGACGTGATTAAGCTTATTTAAAATTATTCTAAATAATTATTGCCGCGCAATTTGTTGCCAATACCTTTGCAGAGCTGTCATAACTGATGAACAATGGCAAAGCTGCTGCACCATAACCCCTTTGGTTACACGGCCCGCTGCCCCCGGGCGGCTGGCTTTGTCCACCTGTGTTTCGGTACGGTAGGGTTGGCACTTACGCCGCCCGAGTTGGCCGATTTCAGGTCGCGTATCAGCGAGGCTTACTCCATCCACGCGGCGGCCGTAAACCTTGATCCGGAGGCCCGATGCATAGCCGTGCGTTCTTCCGCCGAGCGCTTGGCCCTGGTTTTTACTTTCTCCGAGTTAAGCCAACTGCTTGAGCTGCTGGATTGCACGGCTTTGTTTTTGGAAGCAGAAGAACTGCTGAAAGGGTAAACTTTAACACGATCAACTGAGCCAACCCAGCCCGAACAAGCAAAACGCTGCGCCGGAACTCCGGCGCAGCGTTTTGCTTGTTCGGCAGAAGTCTGCCTGATTATTCCCACTCAATGGTTGCGGGTGGCTTGGAGCTGATATCGTACACCACGCGGTTAATGCCGCGCACCTGGTTGATGATTTTGTTGGAAACCTCGGCCAGGAACTCGTAAGGCAGGTGGGCCCAGTCAGCGGTCATGCCATCCACGCTGGTCACGGCGCGCAGGGCCACCACGCGTTCGTAAGTGCGTTCGTCGCCCATTACGCCTACGCTTTGCACCGGCAGCAGCATGGAGCCGGCCTGCCAAACCTTATCGTACAGCCCGTGCTGGCGCAGAGCATCGATGAACACGGCGTCGGCGCGTTGCAGCAGGTCAACCTTCTCGGGCGTAACGTCGCCCAGAATCCGGATGCCCAAGCCGGGGCCTGGGAACGGGTGCCGGTGCAAAATGTTTTCGGGCAGACCCAGTGTAGCGCCCACTTCGCGCACTTCGTCCTTGAACAACATGCGCAAGGGCTCTACCACCTTCAGTTTCATGTGCTCGGGCAAGCCGCCCACGTTGTGGTGGCTTTTGATGGTCACGGCCGGGCCCTTTACCGATACCGACTCGATAACATCGGGGTAAATGGTGCCCTGAGCCAGCCACGCGGCGCCTTCCACCTTGTGGGCTTCGCGGTCGAACACCTCTATAAAGGTGCGGCCAATGGCTTTGCGCTTCAACTCGGGGTCGGAAATGCCGGCCAGCGCGGCGTAGAACTCCTGGGCGGCGTCCACACCGGTTACGTTCAGCCCGAGGCCTTGGTAGGAGTGGAGCACGCTCTCGAACTCCTCTTTGCGCAGCAGGCCATTGTTTACAAATATGCCGTGCAGGCGCGGCCCAATGGCGCGGTGCAGCAGCAACGCCGCCACCGAAGAATCCACGCCGCCTGAGAGGCCCAGGATAACCTGGTCGGTTTCGCCGATGGTGCGTTGCAACGAGGCCACCATGCCGTCCACGAAGTGCTCGGGTGTCCAGGACTGGTCGCACTGGCAAATATCCACCACGAAGTTGCGCAGCAGCTGCTTGCCCTGCGTGGAGTGCGTTACCTCGGGGTGAAACTGAATACCGTACGTGGGCTGGTCTTCTATCTTATAAGCCGCCACTTCCACTTCCGGCGTGCTAGCAATTACATTATAGCCGGCGGGCAGCGCCTTGATAGTATCGCCGTGCGACATCCACACCTGCGAATCGACGCTCACGCCCTGCAAAAGCGGACTTTGCTGGTCGAGGTGGTGCAGGCGGGCCCGGCCGTATTCCCGAATAGTAGCCGGCAGCACCTCGCCGCCGCCCTGCTGGGCCAGCAGCTGCGCGCCGTAGCACACGCCCAGCACTGGCACGCGGCCCAGGTACTGTGAGAGGTCGGGGTTGGGTGCTTCGGGGTCGCGCACGGAACACGGCGAGCCCGAAAGCACAACGCCCCGGATGTCCTCAGTGAGGGCCGGGGCGTGGTTATACGGGTGGATTTCGCAGAAGACGTTCAGCTCGCGGATGCGCCGCGCTATCAGCTGGGTGTACTGCGACCCAAAATCTAGAATCAGAATCTGTTGAGGCATGGGCAAAGGTAGGGCAGGAGCACCTTGCCGTGCAAATGGCTGCGGCAACTGGTAATGTTCCCGTAACATTTTTCCGCCAGCTAAATTTTCATGCGCCCTGTTAGCCAAGGGATAAGCTCCCGGGCAGGCCGGAAAAACGGGTTTTCTCGGCGTTGTTGGCTCACACCTTGCGCTGCTTCCGATTCTCTGCGTATCTTTGCAGCGGCGAATCAGTACGACCAGCTCCCGCTGAACTCCCCCAGGACCGGAAGGTAGCAAGGGTAGGTGGTTGAAGCGGTGCGATACTGGTTCGCTTTTTTTTGCCCCAGCCCCAGCGCTTCGTGCTGCCTGTGGCGGGCCTATCGGTTTCGATACCGATGCGGCGCGGCGCCATGCTGCCCGGCCAACGCCTGTAACTTCCGTGCATTGCCCCAAATCCTTTGCTTAGCTTTGGGGCAGTTTTCGATTCTAAAGCGTTTTCTTCCGGATGAAATTTTTCATTGACACCGCCAACCTGAAGGACATTCAGGAAGCCGTGGAGCTGGGTGTGCTCGACGGTGTAACCACCAACCCCTCGCTGATGGCCAAGGAAGGCATACGGGGAACCGACGCAGTAATGGCCCACTACCGCCAGATCTGCGAAATCGTGGACGGCGACGTGTCGGCCGAGGTTATTGCCGTGGATTTCGAGGAGATGGTAACCGAAGGCGAAGCCCTGGCCGAGCTGCACCCCAACATCGTGGTGAAAGTGCCCATGACCCGCGACGGTGTGAAGGCCATCAAGTACTTCTCGGAAAAAGGCATCAAAACCAACTGCACACTGGTATTCACCGCCGGGCAGGCCCTGCTGGCCGCCAAAGCCGGGGCCACGTACGTGTCGCCGTTTGTGGGTCGTTTGGATGACATCGGGCACGACGGCCTGCAGCTGATTCAGCAGATTGTGGACATTTACAGCAACTACGGCTACCCCACGCAGGTTCTGGCCGCCTCGGTACGCCACGTGCCGCACCTCATTCAGTGTGCCGAAATTGGCGCCGATGTGGTGACCTGCCCGCTGAACGTGATTACCGGTTTGCTCAACCACCCGCTTACCGATAAGGGCCTGGCCACGTTCCTGGCCGACCACAAAAAGGTAAACGCCTAGCAATTGCTGCATTTTGAGTGCTGAATGCCGAAATTGTTGCTGTTGGTAGAAACAACAGACGCAGTTTCGGCATTCAGCACTCAACATTCAGACCCTCGCCGATGTACATCATTAAAGTCAAAGGCAAAGCCAAAATTCCGGACTACATCCAGCTCCGCGACAAGGACTTTGTGCTCATTGCCTACTTCCGCGCCGACCGTCCGCTCAAGGACTTACACCGCTACGGCCTGGAAGGCAAGGAAATCGAGTTAGCCGCAGTTATCGAGCAGCTGGAGTTCGGCAAGTTGCAGCCGCTTGAGGTTTAAGCGGTACTGGCACCCGAAATACGCACTGATTATGGGCGGAACAGTCTGTTTTGGGCCGCTCATTTCCCCGCACGTTACGCTGCAAGGGTAAACACGTTATATCACCGCTATGGATACCGCCACTGCCGTTATTGAGCTGCGCGATGCCTACATTATGCAGGACGTAAACACCGTCTTGCAAAACGTGTCGTTTTCGGTGGGCAAGGGCGAGTTTGTGTACCTAGTAGGCCGCACGGGCTCGGGTAAAAGCTCATTGCTGAAAACCCTGTACGCCGATTTGCCTTTGCCCGAAGGCATGGGCTCAGTAGTAGGCTACCCGCTGCGCAAGCTCTCTACCGATAAAGTGCCTTACCTGCGCCGCAAGCTGGGCATTGTGTTCCAAGATTTCCAGTTGCTCTACGACCGCACCGTGGCCCAAAACCTGCTGTTTGTGCTGCAGGCCACGGGCTGGCGCGACAAGTCGAAGATGAAAAACCGGGTGCAGGACGTGCTCATGCGCGTGGGCTTGAGCGGCGTGGCCGGCAAAATGCCGCACCAGCTCTCGGGTGGCGAGCAGCAACGCGTGGTTATTGCCCGCGCCTTGCTCAACGAGCCGCTGTTGCTGCTGGCCGACGAGCCCACCGGCAACCTCGACCCCGACGTGACCGACGGCATCATGCGGCTGTTTATGGAAATCAACAACGCGGGTACCGCCGTGCTCATGGCCACGCATAACTACGAGCTTATTCGGCGCTACCCCAAGCGGGTGCTGCGTTGCGAAAACGGCCATGTGAGCTTCATTGGCAGCGAAGAGCTGCGCTTCAAAGGCGTATAGCAGTGCCGGATCTAAAAAGGCTGGCCGCCATTGGCAAATATGCATTTGCTGGTCTTCTTGGGGCTGCAACGCTTGCGGGTTATCAATGGTGGGAACAGCGTGCATTAGCCGCCGCAAGCCCCATGAATCAGCCTACTCGGTCTTGGGAGCAACTGCAGGCAGGCGTTTACCACGGCGACGTGGAAGCTTACCACCAACTGAGTACAGCGTTGCTGGACTACAGCCCGCCAGAACAAGTATTCTGGCATATGCTGATGGCTAACCGATACCAGTATGGCCCCGCTTACCTGAACTCCTTTTACGCTTGGGAAAACGCGTACGGGACTGAGCGAAACCGCTGGCTCGACATCGACCCCGATACGCGCCAGTTGATGCGGCAGCTTCTTCAGAAAGGAGCTTCCAGAGGCGAGATTCTAGGCTCAACAATCCTGAGGGAGCTCGACTCTTTGGAGAAGCTTGGTCCTGTTCCACCCGATACCGCCCACTAATTTTAACCGCGCAGCTCGTGTCGTCGCAGGGCCTTTCCGTAGTGATTCCGGTGTTCAACCGCGACGTGCGCGAGCTGGTGCAGCAACTGCTGGCGCAACTGCCCGCTTGGCCCGGTCCGGCGGAAGTACTGCTGCTCGACGACGGTTCCTCCACGTTTCGGGAGCAAAACCGTTTGCTCGCCGCATTGCCTCACGTGCGTTACGAGGAACTGCCGACCAACATGGGCCGCGCGGCCGTGCGTAACCGCTTGGTGGCGCAGGCTCAAAACCCCTGGTTGCTGCTGCTCGATAACGACAGCAACCTGCCCGACACTCATTTCCTGGCCCGCTACGCCGCCGCCTTAACTGCGGCGCCGGTGCTCGTGGGCGGTACGTGTTACGCCGCCGCCCCGCCCGCCGACCCCGCGCTGTACCTGCGCTGGCATTACGGCCGCCACCGCGAAGCCCGCACCGCCGCCCTACGGCAGCAGGCCCCGTACGGGCAGCTAACCATAAACAACCTGCTTATTCGGACCGAGGTGTTTCGCCGCTTTGGCCTCGACGAAAGCCTGACGCGGTATGGCCACGAGGATACAAAGTTTGGGTGGTGCCTGCGCGAAGCGGCCGTGCCGGTGCGCCACCTCGATAACCCCGTGCGCCACGATGGGCTAGATCCAGCTCCGGTGTTCCTGCAGAAGTCGCACGATGCGGTGCGCAACCTAGCCGTGCTTTACCGAACTGAGGGCCTGGGGGCCGATACCAAGCTGGTGCAAACGGCGGAGCGGCTGCGCAAACTCGGACTTCTGCGGTTGGCCAGAACCGGTTTGGCTGCCACAGCTGCCCAACTCCAGCACAATCTGCTTTCAGCTCAACCCAGTCTGCGCGTCTTCGACGCCCTCAAATTGCATTGGCTGTTGCAAGAGTGGCGGTAGGCCCCGAGCGACACCAATAGCCACAAAGCAAACGAAAGCCCCTCAACCGAACAGTCGAAGGGCTTTCGTTTAGAATGGTCCACCATAACGGTGGAAGACGGAGCTTAGTCGTTGTCGGTGTTCTTTACCTCCGACTTCACTTCTTTGTAGCCCTCCTTGGTTTTCTCGCCCACTTTCTGGGCAGCGTTGCCAATTTTCTGGCCTACCGATTTTCCGGCGTCTTTCACATCGGAAGCTGTGTTAGAAGCGGCTTGGCCTACTTTGGAACGCTCATCCTGGGTTTCCGCATCTATTTCGTTGGCGCCGCGCTGGGCAGCATCAGCACCCTGGGCTACGCGGGCTTCGGTTTTATCGTACGATTTAAAGGCGGCGTACTTGAGCTTCTCCTTCTGAATTTCAGCCAGGTCTTTGGCCGGAATGTCGCCTTTCACGCGGTCGTAGGCTTCGTCGAGGGCGCGCCATTCGGCATTCACGTTGCGCCAGTCGTCGATGTCGTAGCGGTTCTCGTTCTGCTGCACCATTTTAATGAAGTTCTCATAGGTCTGGCGGGCGTTAGCAGCGGTAAGCCCCGCCGACGGCGTGGGCGAAGTGGGCTGGTAGTACTTGCCCAGCTTGGCGGGAGTACCCGAAGCGCCCATGCCACCGGCACTCATGCTGCTGCGGTAAGCGGCTTCGCGGGCATCGTAGGCGGTGGTGTAACGGGTCTTCAGCTGATCATACTCCTGCTTGCGGGCATCGTCCCAGGTGCTCATGTCGGCTTCGGCAGCGGCCACTTTGGCGTCGTAATCCGCTTTCAGCTGGTTGGTTTCCTGGTCCCATTCTTCCTGGGTTTTGTTGCCCACGTTTTGGGCGCTGGCCTCGGTGTTGTCAACAAACGTGCGGAAGTCGCTGTACGCATCGTTGGTTTCGGCAGCGGCTTCCTGGCGGTCGGCGTTATTACAGCTGGTTTGGGTAAAGGCCAGTCCGCCGCCTAGCAGCAGCAGGGCCAGGGCTTTGGTGGTAAGTGCGTTCTTAAACATGGTCGGTAAGGCTTCAGTGGGAAGGATTCTCCGAGCGGCAAGCGACGGAGGGTTTGGCCGAATTAACGCAGGGCACACATAGCGGGTTGCGAATGTGTGCAATCAAGCCACGCGTTTTGGCCACCGGAAGCCGCCGGAAATCACGTTGCAAACCCGCCGCATTCTATCTTTAAGGCTCCTTTATTACGTCATTCGTGTCCGTTCCCGCCTTACCCATTCGTTTGCTCGACCTGCCTGCCCAGCACGCCGCCATTCAGCCCGAGCTAGATGCTGCCCTGCAGCGGGTGCTGCAAGAAGGCGCGTTCATTCAAGGGCCCGATGTGCAGCTTTTCGCGCAGGAGCTCGGGCTGTACCTGGGGGGCACCCACGTGGTGCCCTGCGCAAACGGTACCGATGCCCTGCAGCTGGCCCTCATGGCCCTCGACCTGCAGCCCGGCGACGAGGTAATTGTGCCGGCTTTTACCTACGTGGCCACCGCCGAAGCCGCCGCCATTCTGGGCCTGAAGCCGGTTATGGCTGACGTTGACCCGCACACGTTTACCCTCGACCCCGCCGCTGCCGCCGCCGCCATTACCCCGCGTACTCGGGCCATTATGGCGGTGCATTTATACGGGCAGTGCGCCGACCTCACGGCCTTGAAGACCTTAGCCGATCAGCACCAGCTGGCCCTTATCGAAGACAACGCCCAGGCCATAGGCGCCACTTGGCAATTTTCCGACGGTTCAATACAGCACGCCGGCACCGTGGGGGAGGTGGGAACTACGTCGTTCTTTCCGTCTAAAAACCTGGGTGCCATGGGCGACGGCGGCGCCCTATTCACCCGTTCCGAGGCCCGTGCTGCCCAGCTCCACGAGCTGGCGAATCATGGTCAGCCGCGCGGCAAAAAGTACCTGCACCAGCGCATCGGCCTGAACTCCCGCCTCGATACCCTGCAAGCGGCGCTGCTGCGCGTAAAGCTGCGCCACCTCACTAACTGGACCGAAGCGCGCCAGCAAGCCGCTGCCCGTTACGACGCGGCCCTCGCCAACGTGCCGGGGCTGCGTATTCCAACTCGTCAGCCCGGCAGTACCCACGTTTTTCACCAATACACCATCACGCTGGGCTCCACTGCAGTCCGCGACGCCTTGCAGCAACACTTGCAGCAGCACGGTATTCCATCAGTGGTGTACTACCCGCTGCCGGTGCACACTCAACCCGCATACCGGTATTTGGGCTACCGCGAAGGGCAGTTTCCAGTAGCCGAGCAGTTGTGCGGTACGGTGTTGTCGTTGCCCATACACCCGGGCCTGGTGGCCGACCAGATTGACCGTATAGCTGAGGTTATCCTAGCATTTATGGGCGGGGCTACGGGCGTGGCTTAGCAAGTGCCGAGTGGCTGCGGCTTGAGCGTTTGCCATCGGAGCTACGGCGGTGCCCAAAGCTGCCACACGGCATAATTTGCTATTCGGTGCCGCCGTTATCGTACTTTTTTGCGCAGCTTGCGGCATCTGTAAGGGCTTCTGAATGCCGACTGTTTTGTCTGACCCCCATCTTCCCGACGTCCGTTTTGCCATTTGCGGCGTGGGCCACATTGGCCGCCGCCATGCGGCTTTGGTTTCGCGCCACACTGGTGCCCGCCTTGTGGCCCTCATCGACGTGCGCTCCGAGCTGCAAGCGGAGCTGGCAGTAGAGTTTCCCGGCGTAGCGTTCTTCGCCTCGCTCGACGATTACCTGGCTTCCGCAACGACCTACAGCCCTGCCGCGGCCGATGTATTGACGGTGGCCACGCCCAACCATTTACACGCTCCGCAGGCCATTCGCGGGTTGCGCCACGGCCTACATGTAGTGGTGGAAAAGCCCATTGCACTGCGCAAGCGCGACGCCGAAGACCTGATTCACGTGGCGCTGCAAACCGGCCGGCTGGTGTTTGGGGTGATGCAGAACCGCTACTCGCCGCCTTCGCAATGGTTGAAGCAGCTGGTTGATTCCGGCCGGCTGGGCCAGATTTACCTTGTGCAAATCAATTGTTTCTGGAACCGCGACGCGCGCTACTACCGCGGCGGACCTTCCTGGAAAGGGCGGAGCAGCGAAGACGGCGGCACGCTTTTCACCCAGTTCAGTCACTTCGTGGACTTGCTGTATTGGGTATTTGGCGACATCCAGAACATTCAGGCCCGCTTCTTCGACTTCAACCACCAGCAGCTAACCGATTTCGAGGACTCCGGCCTCGTCACCTTCGATTTGTTGCGCGGCGGCGCGGGTACGCTGCAATACAGCACCAGCGTGTGGGACCGGAACCTCGAAAGCTCCCTTACCGTGGTGGCCGAACACGGCAGTCTGCGTATTGCCGGCCAATACATGGATAAGGTGGAGTACTGCCATGTGCAAGATTACCAGCTACCCGAACTGGCTCCTACCAACCCTGCCAATGACTACGGACCCTACCAGGGCTCGGCGGCCAACCACGTGCAGGTGATAGAAAACGTGGTGGATACGGTGCAAAAACGCGGTTACGCTACCACCAATGCGCTGGAAGGCATGAAGGTGGTGGAGATTATTGAGCGGGTGTACAGCTTGAAATCTAAGGGCAGCCTGTGATGTTCCATGCAATAAAAAGTATGCTGAATAATATTTTCTCGTGGGGCATCCGAAGCTCTAAGGGAAATGAGTCAAGTAAAGAAAAGGAAACTGTGGAAGCCGTTATTGAACAACATGAAAGTGATGTATCGGAGCCGAGTAGGATTTATAGTGCACTGGATTTTATCGATATGTTTCTGGAATTGAAAGCAATGGAGCCAAACCATAATAATTGGTCAGCTGAAAATCTCAAAAGCAATCCGCCGCGATACTATCGTTTCAAGCAATTGGAGTCATTGTATAGAGCATTGGGAATAACATATGCAGTACAGGATTTTGAGAAAGGGGATTTTGTAAATCTCCGTTATAGCGAGCATTATACTATTCTTCACTCTGACTTATTGCAAGTATTTGAAAATCAAAAATTATATAATGAAGAAATTGAAGCAGAATTGAAAAGCATTAGTTTACGCGATGTCCAGCGCATTTTTCTAGGATTGTGGAAATTCGTTCAGGCAGTAAATGAGGTCGAGCATTTCAATAGTGGTGTTTTAGAAGCCGGATCAATTGCACTTCGATACACGATTTATAATACTAGAGGCTATCTAAGTAAACATAATATGGATCGTATTCGTCATATTAAACTTATGTTGGCGTCAATTATAGATCCGGAAGATAAGAAGATAACTAAACAAGAACTTGTGATAAAATACACGTTCCCTAACGTACAACTATCAGAAATCGACTTTGATTGGATATAGATTTCGTTAAATCTCGGCCCATGCACTCCACCGACCAGCAAGCCCACGACGAATTGCGTGCCTGGCAGCAGAAGATGCAGCGGCGTCCTTCGCAGCTGAATCGTTTCACGCGCCATCTGCAAACACGTCTGAACGCGCTGCTGCCCGAGCGGGTACACCTGGCCCTCACGGCCGCTATCAAGCAAATGGTGCGCGGGGTGCTGTTTGGCTCGACGCACACCACCGGCCAGCCGCGCCTGGGCCTGCCGTTAGCCGAACGTGAAGAAGCGGTACACACCCGCATTCGGTACTACCGCAACACCGCCGCCGTAGAAGGCGCGGCCACCGGTGCGGCCGGCTTCCTGCTTGGCCTCGCCGATTTTCCCCTGCTGCTCGGCATCAAGCTCAAACTGCTCTTCGACATCGCGGCTCTTTACGGTTACGACGTGAAGGATTACACCGAGCGACTGTTCCTGCTGCACGTTTTTCAACTGGCCTTCAGCAGCCAGCACACCCGCAACGACGTGTACCGCCGCGTAGCCGATTGGGAGACGTACCGCCAAACCCTACCCACCGATGTGCACGAGTTCGATTGGCGCACCTTTCAGCAAGAGTACCGCGACTATATTGACCTGGCCAAAATGGCTCAGCTGGTGCCTGTGATAGGGGCGGCCGTGGGCGCTGTAGCTAACTACAAACTCATCGAGCAGCTCGGCGACACGGCCATGAACTGCTACCGTTTGCGTTGGTTTGGCACCGAAACTAATCCGGGTTCGGTTCAGGAGTACTAGCTGCCAGCCGCGGTATTAGGGTTATTCGCTAAACAGCGTCCGAATCCAGGCAATGATGCCTTGCTCTACCTGCGGTGAGAAAATGGGTTTCGGTTCGCCACTGATTACAGGCCACTGGGTTACGGGAGCCTGAAACAGGTGGTTTATTCCTTCAACGCGGCTGCTACGCACCCGTTTGTTGCCCTTCAGACCCTTTTCAAGCAAAGCTAGATTCGATACGTTCACTTGCGTATCGTCTGTGCCGTGCAGCAGCAGTATAGCCGCGTTAACCTTGCCAAGCTCCGCCTGTGGGTTAAAGTCCAGGTAGTAGCGGTACCAGGGCGACGTCATTTGGCTGGCGCGTAACTGCGCGGCACCCGGCGGCAGGTCGCGGTTGTACTGGCCAATCATGTTCGTGAGAATAGCTTGCGCCTGCCCGTTGTCGGCGGTTTGGCGGACCACTTCCAACAAGGTTTTCTGCTGCTTTACAATGATTTCCTGGCGTTTTTTGTCGGCTGCCCGCTGGCGCATTTGCTGTTGCGCGAGGTAGGTTTCAATTTGAGCGGCGTTGGCTCCTTTCGCCCGCAGCTCTTCTACTTTCAGCGCCAATTGCTGCTGGGTTTTCAGTTGGCGGCGCGTGTAGTTTTCCTGGGCGGTATCGGCTTCCCCGGCGGGCCGAAAGCCGGCGGGCTGCTGCAGCAAAACTTCTCGGCCGGCAGCCCCGGAAGCGGCCAAGGCAACGACAAAAGCAGGCGGTAGGGGCTGGGCAGCCACCAGCAGCGCCACATTACCGCCTTCGCCGTGCCCGATAAGACCTAACTGGCCAAAATCGATGAGCGGCCGGGTACGCAGAAAACTCAGCGCCGTTTGGGCGTCCTTCACTAAATCGGCGGTGGTGGCGGCCGTCACGCTACCGCCCGATTGGCCCACGCCGCGGTCGTCGGTGCGGAGTACGGCCACGCCGCGGCGGGTAAGGTAGTCGGCCAGCAGCCCAAACATTTTATAGTCGCCCATGGTCACGTCGCGGTCGTGCGGGCCCATATCAGAGAGCAGCACCACGGCCGGGAAAGGCCCTTCGCCGGGCGGAATGGTGAGCGTGCCGCTCAGTCGAATGTTGTCGCGGGAGTTGGTGAACGACACTTCCTCTACCCGGTAAGGCGGCGGAAACTTAAAGTTTTTGGGTGGGCTAGCGGGAAGGGCCTCAAATTGCAAGGTTAAAGCCGTTTGAAAACCCTGTTGTTTCCACTGACCCTCCAACTGCTTGCCGTCGGGCGTGCGTAGGCAGGTGTAGGTGCAGCCGAGCTCCTGCGTATCGAATATGACGGTGTCGCTCTTTACGTCCACCGTCATCAGGGCCCGACTAATGCGTTGGGCGGGCACATCGAGCACGGCAAAACGGGTGCCGTTGGCCAGCTCCGTTACGGTAATGGTTAACGGCAAACGACCACCCGGTACTGCCAATTGGCCTTTCCATTGACCTTCCAGGGTTACTCGAACGGCAGCGGGGCGCACCTGCCCAAATGCCAGACCCGGGAGGCAGATCATAAAACACAAAAGCCAGCTCCTGAAGGAGTTGGTAAACCGATTTGACATAACGCAACAGCAATAGGCAACGCCACGCGTGCAAGCTGGGCTACCTGGTAAGGTGTGTGAAGGGCAAAACTAAAAGGGCGAAAAGTAACGGGGCTGAACCCGGCGGATACTAGCGTGTTTCCGCCGGGTTTGCAGCCGCGAAGGCATTATTGGGGCAGCAGCACGCGGTCGATTACGTGAACCACACCGTTGGTGCACTGCACGTCGGGAATGACGATGTTAGCGGAGGCCGAACCGTTTCCGGCGCCGCGCACGGGCAGCACGCCGTTATCGAAAGCTCCAAACAGAACGGGGGTGCTGCCGGCCGAAGCCACGGTGGCGTTTTCGGGCAGCTCAGAAGTAAAGCGGCCGCCCGGCACCACATGATTCAGCAGAACTTTGGTAACCACGTCTTTGGGCAGGCGGCGGATATCGGCCGGTGAGGTGGAGGCGCTTCCCAGCAGTTGACGCAACAAGTCGCGGAAGGCTTGGTCGGTGGGGGCGAAAACCGTGAGTTGGGGGCTGCCCGGCGAGGCCGAAAGGGCCCCCGCTAACTCGCAATACAGCACCGCTTCCACAAGGTAAGTCAGCTCGGGCTTCACGAAAACCTGCGCGGTGCTCAAGGCCACCGCCGACTGCACAATGTCGGCGCCGGTGGCCAGCATTACTTTATCGGTCACGTGAATGGTGCCGTTTGCAGCGGTAATGTCGGTGCGTAGTATGCGGGACCCGTTTACGTACAAATTACCGTTGCGACTCACCATGCGCCGGGTAATGCCAAGCAGCGAAGGCGTAACCGTACCAGCGGGCAGGGTGCTGATGCGGCGCGAGCCGTTGCTCACGTGGTATTGCAGCGTGGTGGTGAGAAATGGAGTTTGCAGGGCATTCAGGTCGGCAGCCGTGCGCAAACCGAGCCGGGCAAAGGCGTCGTTGGTCGGGGCGAAAACCGTGAAGTTGCCTTCGGGGTCGTTTGGATTTTTATTAGACAGTACGCCCACCACGCCGCCGCGCACGGCCGCGTCTTCCAGCATGCTGAAATCGGGATTGGCCACGGCCACGCTGGCAATGGACGGATCGGCATCCGCTTTTTTATCGCAGCCTGAAAGCAGTAAAAGAGCGGCCGTGAGGCCGGAAAACCAAAGGTGTAGGGTTTTTTGCATGAGCAAAGGGGCAACAAGTTGAACCAGCGTAAGACGACTTCACCGGCGAGTAGGCATACAAACGCAACGCGCAGGAGAACTGGATTTTGTCTATTTGGGAAAAATATTCCCGAATAGAATCCAACGCCAGAACCTTGACCGTAAGTTGGTCGCGACAGAAATTTAACAAATTCAATGGGATTGTGTTTTTGCTCTGTCGGCATCAACAGCCGTTTTCTTTGCCCTGCCACTTGTATGCAACACACCTACTTCGCGCGAACTTTCCTGCTAGCCGCTACCCTGTTCTTTGTTTCTCACGCTCAGGCCCAAAGCCTGGTTAGCGGGTTTATGGTAGGCAAAGGCCACGGCTCCGTAGCCTTTACGGGTACCGCTGAACGCTACAAAAACGTGTATCTGGTGCCCGAAAAGGTGGAAGGGGTACCCGTTTTTCAGGAAATCCAGGTGTCTTCGGTGAGCGTGTACACCACCTACGGCATCAGCAACAAGGTGGAAGCCATTGTAAGCTTGCCCTATATTAAGTCGGAAGGCAAAGGCAACAACGAAGGCTTTACCAACTCGCGCAGCGGCCTGCAGGATATTACGGGCCTGCTCAAGTTCAAAACCTTTTCAACCGAAGTAGGAAGCAGCGTGCTCGATTTGTTGGGGGTAGTGGGGGTAAGCACCCCGGCCAGCAATTATCAGTCGAACGTGGGCTTGGAGTATATCATTGCCATTGGTAACCGCGCCACCAAGCTCAATACCTTGGGCGTAGTGCACCTGAAAACACCCTCAGGCGTGTTCCTGACCGGCCAGGCCGGCTACAGTTACCGCACCCGGCAGGTGCCCAACGCCTTTATTGCCGATGCCAAAGTGGGTTACGCCGGCCTCAACCTGTACGCCGAAGGCTGGGCCTCGTTCCAGCAGTCGAGCGACGAAGGCACCGACATTCTGCAGCCGGGCTTCACCGGCGACTTCACCGCTACCCGCGTGAACTACACCCGCGTGGGCGTGAGTGTTTTTAAGCCGGTGGCCAAAGGTTTCGGGGTGGTGCTAGGCGCCAGCCAGTACGTGGGCGGCCGCAACCTGGGCCAGTCCACGGGCGTGTCGGCGGGTGTGTCGTACAACTACTAACCCGCTGATTGGCTGGTTATTCAACGGCCCTTTTCAGTCAGTCCAAAACAGCCTCCGCGCGCCTGCACCGTTAAAGCAGGCGCGCGGAGGCTGTTTTTATACCGGCCGTGAGGCAGACATAAATCGGGAACGATTTGCAGATGCGGCGAGGCGGCTCCTACCTTTGCGGCATCAATTCTTTACTGCTGAAGGATTGTTTTTATACAGAGGCGCGGAGAGACAGGCTCGACGAAACGCCGGCAACCCCCCGGAACATCCGGAACGGTGCCAAGTCCTGATCATATAAAAACAAGTTGCTGTGGGCGCTCTGGTCAGCCTTTTTGCTTCGTTTATCCGCCGTGGGGCGGCGTACTACCCATCTACCAACCCGCAGGCCATGGGCCTGCACGTAGAGGGCCGTTGCTGTTGTTGTTGAAGTACGCTTTCCGGTAACGGTCATCACACTTGTGCCCAATTGGGCGCTGATGCATAGCAGGACCTTACTCTCCTGCGGGTAGATGGCATTGCGCCATTTACACCTTCCTTCTGTCTTCTTTTTTGCTTCTCGTTTGGTAGCCCTAAGTAGGCGTCACCAAGCGTGGGCGTCACGCAATGCGCAAGGCACCGGTTTCCGGTAGCTCTCGGCCGATTGCAGCTTTCTTAATCATGCTTAAAAAATCGTTGGAACTGCTGCGGCTGGAAGCCGCAGAGACTGGCTCGCATACGCTCAAACGCAGTTTGGGGCCGTTTAACCTCATTGCCATTGGGGTAGGGGTAATTATTGGGGCGGGTCTGTTTTCGCTTACCGGTATTGCGGCCGCGAACCACACGGGCCCGGCCATTACCCTGTCGTTTATTGTGGCGGCCGTAGGCTGCGCTTTCTCGGCTTTGTGCTACGCCGAGTTTGCCTCTATGGTACCGGTAGCCGGCTCGGCCTATACGTACTCGTATGCCACGCTGGGCGAGCTATTTGCCTGGATTATTGGGTGGGATTTGGTGCTGGAATACTCCGTGGGGGCAGCCACCGTGGCCATCAGCTGGTCGCAGTACTTGGTGCGGTTTCTGGCCAAGTACGACCTGCACATTCCGCCGCAACTGGTGATGTCGCCGTTCGAAACCAGCACGCTGGCCGACGGCTCCACGGTGCATGGTGTGGTGAATTTGCCGGCCATTCTGGTGGTGTTAGCTATTACGGCCATCATCGTGCGGGGCACACAGGGCTCGGCGTGGTTTAACGCCATTGTGGTGGCCCTGAAGGTATCGGTGGTGCTCGTGTTCATCGCCCTGGGCTGGCGCTACATCGATCCGGCCAACTACCAGCCGTACATACCGGCCAACACCGGCAAATTCGGCGAATTTGGCTGGAGCGGGATTCTGCGCGGCGCCGGCGTGGTCTTCTTCGTGTTCATCGGCTTTGATATTGTGGCCACCATGGCCCAGGAAGCCAAGAACCCACAGCGCAACATGCCCATCGGCATTATTGGCTCCTTGCTGGTGTGTACGGTACTGTTCGTGCTGTTTGGGCACGTTATGACGGGCCTGGCCAACTTCTCGGAGTTCAAGAACAGCGCGGCGCCGGTAGCCATTGCCATCGAAAAAACGCCCTATGCCTGGCTGAGCTCGGCCGTAATTCTGGCCATTCTCATCGGCTACACCTCGGTTATTCTGGTCGATTTGTTGGGCCAGTCGCGGGTATTCTTCTCCATGTCGCGCGACGGATTGCTGCCGCGCGTGTTTTCGCAGGTGCATCCGCGTTTCCAAACCCCGCACAAGTCCAACCTGCTGCTGGGCGCTTTCATCAGCCTGTTTGCGGGCTTGGTTCCCATTAATGTAGTGGGCGAAATGTGCAGCATCGGTACGCTGCTGGCCTTTGTAATGGTGTGCCTTGCCGTACTGATAATGCGCAAACGCGAGCCAAACGCGCCGCGAGCCTTCCGTACGCCGTGGGTGCCGCTGGTGCCCATTCTCGGCATCATTACCTGCTTGATTATGATGCTCAGCTTACCTTGGGACACATGGTTGCGCTTGTTCGTGTGGCTGGCCCTCGGCTTGGTGATTTACTACGCCTATGGCAAAAAGCACAGCAAGCTGCGGCTGGGTTTACAGGTTGATGATACCGTGGAGCCCGAAGGGAACCGAATAGCCTAAAAGCCTTCAAAAGATAACCGCAGCGGCGGCAGGAGCGCATCATTAAGTGTTCCTGCCGCCGCTGCGGCCTGCAATACGCTTGGAGCAACTATTTCAGCCAGAAACGGCTACGGGTTTTTTGCCACAGCTGAATCACCTCGGGCTCGGCATTGGTCAGGAGCAGCAGCCCCCCGTAGGTGCCCGTGAGAACCGCTGAGCGCAGCACCATGGTCAGAAATGCCGAGGGTAGCGTGGGCACCAGCCATGCCGCGAGGCCTGCCGCCGCCGCAATACCCAGCACCAGCAGGATGCGCATGCTAAAGGGTTGCATGCGGTACGCGTACCACACAAACCACGTGCGCGCGATGTTAATAGCCGTCATGGCCAGTAGCGTGGCCAGGGCTGCGCCGGTTATGCCCATTGGCGGAATTAGCACCAGGTTCAGCACTACCGTGATTACAGCCAGGGAAAGATTGAAGATCAGGTCGAAGCGGTAACGGGGCGAGGTAACTACAATGAGTCCGTTCACGCCCGTAATGCCATCTATAAGCCGACCGGCCATCAACAGCAGCACGGAAACCGCGCCCGCCGCGTATTCGGGCTTGCCAATAAGGCCGTAGATGAAATCGAGATTTAAGCCGATTCCTAGGGCCAGGTAACACCCAAGCACCGTGCCCAGGCGCGTGGCCCGTCGGTAAAAATCGGCCATGCGGGTCAAGTCTTGCTGTTTCCAATAATCGGCCAGCAGCGGAAAGGCAATCTTGTTCAGCGCCCGAAACGGAATAACCAGCGCCGTGCTGATGTAGGCGGCCGTGGTGTACACCCCCGTAGCCGCGAAGTTGATCTGCGCGCCTACCATCAGCGTGTCGATGGAAGTGATGATGAGGCCCGACATGTTGGAGAGCAACGCAAAGCCGCCATAGCCCACTAGGGTTTTCAGCGGCTGTACGCGCAGCACGGCGGCGTTAGGGCGGAGGTGCAATTCACCTATGTACAGCAGGTAAAGCACCGTTACCAGCACATTGAATGCGTAGAGGCTAATAAAGGCCAGCACGAATTCGTGGAAACTCAGCAACCCTTTGCCGTAGAGCACGGCCAGGATAATGGTAAGCACGCGCTGCCCGATATCCTGCACGAAAGCCGTGAACGAGGAGTGGTACAAGGCCCGTAAGTACGATTCGAGCAGGCTGTAGAGCAGCGTGAAAAACGCCAGCAGCACCACCCAGAAGTAATACGGATTGAACAGCGCCGACTCGTGCTCGTACTGCCGCAACACCAGCGGCCGCCCTAGCAAGTACAAAGCCGTGACTACGCCAAAGCCCAACATGGGCAAGCCCAGCAGCAAGGGTAGGAAGCCGTGGTGCCCCGTTTCGCGGTTGCGGAAGTAGGGGAAAAACCGAATGCCCACACTGCCGAAGCCCAGCGCCGCCACCTGCGCGTAAATGGTGGCAATTTGAACCAAAGTGCGCGTCAGGCCAATTTCGTCGGGGGCCAGCAGGCGCGGCAGCACGAAAGCCGTGTTCACGAAGCCCAGGCCCAGGCCAACGTACGATATTACAGTGTTGCGCAGCCCTTGCCGCTGGAGGATGCCCAAGTGAGGAAATGAAAGGCAGATACGGAAACAGGCAAATGATTACAGCTGCGACGGTTGCGGTGCGCCCCTTTTCTCAGCTCGGTTTTTGGTCATTCACAATTTGCTGGCCGGTCATGAACGCGACATTACGGCTGCGAAGGTACTCCATCAGCGCAGCGAACTGGCGCGGCCCGGTAACGGTGTTGGCCGGATCGAAGTGGTCGTTGTGCCAAAGCAGAGTGCACACGCCCCCAAACCGTTCGATTTCCTGCAACATGGGTTCCAATGCTGGCAATATTTCTTGCGGTGCTAGCTGCAGGTAACTCGGGTGGTGCAGCGTTGCATCCATCACGTTCAGCGGAATTTCCAGAAAGGAACAGGCTCGGCCAGTTGCAAAATTGAAGGGCTGAAACGGCAAACAGTAACTGTTGCGGAACCCAAAGTGCTCGGGAAAACCTAGCGTTGAATCGTAGCCGAAGCCTTCCGCATCCACCAAACCAGGTGTGAGGCGGGGCTCCCAGCTCAGGTAATGGAAGCGGTTGCCGGAAACGGTGCCGGGCAGTAGCTGCTTTTCCCGGCGCAGCTTGGCCGCATCGGTAGCCGTGCCAATGCTACCGTGTACGGACAACTCTGCGCCGCTGGCCTGCAGGTTTCGTAAGCGACGCTGCATGCCCGGGGCGCTTACGCGGTAGTCGGCGTTCGGCGTTCCGTTCGCGGCTTTTTGGGTGCTGCCGAGCATAAAAAAGGTCGATGGGGCACCGTGCTTGCGGGCTGTAGCCTGCACAGCTTCCAGGTTGTTCCAGGCATCGACCCCCGCCAAGCTGCGCATGGCTATCTGGAAGGTTTCAAGCAGCCGTCCTTGCTGCAATGCGGCTTTCGCCGGTGCTTTCCAAGAACCGAACAGGCTGTCTACGTCGTGGGTGACGAAAGCCGCCCATTTCGCACCACCAAGCCAGCGGCGGGGGCGGAGCTGCTCGCCCGTTACGTGCTCCACGGCTGTGCGCAGCACCTCGAAGTAGCAGTTGACCACCGGCACATCCACAAAACCATATTGGTGTTGCACGCTGGCCGCGTAAGGAAACCGACCGTGCTGGTCGCGCTCTTCCGAAAAGTATTCCTGCCAGCCGCTAAGTAGGTAGAATGCCGCCGAAACCAGGTCGGCATGAACCAGAGCACGGCCGGACTGCAATGTCAACAACGGCTGCCCGGCCGCTGGACCGAAGAAAAACGGTACTTCCCTGCCTTGCCACTCGTGCCATATGGGGGCAGGCGGGTACGGCTGGCGTTGGTCAAAGAAGCCGGCATCAGCAACTGCAACTTCCACCTGCGCCTGCTGGCCGGGCACCCCAATCGTAACCGGGCTTGTTGGCTCGTAGGCCTGCCAAAAGTGCTGCAACACGTAGGCAAGGCGTACTTCGGAGCTAATAGAAGCTGCCGCAACGGGCACAGCAGGAGCAATAATGGACGCGGGCATAAGGCTGCGAAGATATCCGTTACGAAGTTTATGCTTGAAACTGGTCAACAAAAAGCTACGGGCCGCTGCACGAATGCAGCGGCCCGTAGACAACGAAACCCACAACGAGGTGCTATTCGATAACCAAACGTTTGGTGGCCACGCCTTCAGCCAAGGCAACCCGCAGCGTATAAACGCCCCGGGCTAAGGCCGGCAGTGCCAGTTTTTGATTTTCCTGAGCAACCGTAGCGGGCAGTTTCTGCGCAAACACCTGCTGGCCCAATGCGTTGACCACCGTTACCTCGGCACCTAGTTTGCGGGCCGAAACCGGCAGGCCCAGCCATAACTCCTGACGGGCGGGGTTGGGGTACACGCTCAACTGTTCGCTGAGTGCGGTGTTAGCGGCCAGTGGCCGGTTGGGGTTCAGCTCCAGCGAAAAACGACCCGGCAGGGTGGTGCCGGTGGCCGTGAAAGAATAGATGGCCTGCTGCGCCAGGTTGATGCGGGTACCGGTTTGCGCATCGTGCAGAAACGCGGTGGTGCCGGCCGGCAGGTTGATTAGGCGCGAGGCTTCCAGGGTGTAGGAGCCCGGCTGCGCCACCTGTACCAGCAGCGGCACCGTTACCGGGCTTTGGCCCGGCAGAGGCAGGCCGCTGATGGAAAGCTCGCTGCTGCCCGCCTGAATGGCCAGGCGCGTGGCGTTGCTGCCGGCCAGCTTGTAGGCATCGAAAGCGGCGTCGAAACCGGCGGTAGCACCGGGCTGGAGGTATACCGTTACCTGATCGGCGGGGCCAGTGCTGCCGCGCAGTTCCAGCTGCACCAGCGGACGGGTTTCCTGGGTGCGTTGCAGCGCCGGGTTCTGGTAGCTCGTCAGGCGGGAGGCGTTCGAAAAAATAATTGTTCCGAAGTCGGCTCTGGGTACGCTCGTGCGAATAAAAAAGCCCTGGCCCATGGGAATGATGTTTGAGCCGCCGTTGGCCGAAACGCCGTTGATGTACGTGGCGTACGAGCCCGTGTACTGTCCCGAGGACTTAAACACGTACAGGGCGTTGTCAACGTTGTCGGCCCCGGTAATGAGGACGTTCCAATCGATAGGGCCAGGAAAGGGGTTACCAATCAAGTTCCAGCCCGCCTGAGGCAAACCATTGCGTTGCGGAATTATCGGCTGTCGCCCTTGCGTGTTGAGTGTGCCCACGAAGTCTACCATTTGGTTGCCGGCAATGTTCACGGAATAGGCCGAAGCAAAAGAAAGAACAACGTTGGTAGTAGAAGCTGGCGACAACCAGCCTTGATCGAAATCGGCTACCGAAGTACCTGGGCCAACGTCATTCGTGCCGAAGTAGAATATGTTGGGGAAAGGAACGGTGCTGCTGGTGTAATTAGGATTTACAATGGGCGTGAACGATGCTGTAGCCAGATCGGCGAGAGGAGGGTTTTCCACCGGGGACGATAGGTGGCGGTAGCCAGGACCCCCGTTGAGCGAGCCATCGAGGTAGCGCTGCACAGTTACCCGGCCGGTTACCGATGCGGCGGGCACATTGTAGAGCATGGCCGTAGCACCCGCATCCGACAACAGCGTGAGCGTGTTGTCGGTCAGAGCCAGGTTGCCGTTGGCCGTTAGTACGCGCCGTATTTGCAGGGGCAAGCTGGATTGTGCCCCGGCCGTGCCCACGGTCAGGTAACCGAGGTCGGCCGTGCCGGTGCCACTTAGCGTTTGTTGCGCCGTACCGGTAAGCGTAACCGTGCCCAAGCCCGTTACTGTGCCGTTGTTGGTCAAGTTGCCCGCTACCGAAAGCGTACCGCTAGGGGCAACCGTCATGGAAGCACCCGCCGCTACAGTAAAGCCCGCCGCAGAAGCGGCCGAGCTCAGCACCGGCATCCGAATGGCATTGGCCGGAATGGACACATCGTCGGTGGCGCCGGGCACCACGTTGGCGCTCCAGTTGGCGGCATCCGTATACACGCTGCTCACGGCCCCGGTCCACACGTTGTTCACCAGGATGTACTCGCCGCGGTAAGCATGGCCGCTCAAGGCCACGGCCGAAGCCGTGTTGGTGGTAGCGGGAGTGGTCCAGCTGGAGGCATCGTTGGCGGTGCGCACGGCCATCTTTTTCCCCGTCGAGCTACCGTCCTGCGGGCGCAGCGTGAGCGTGTAGTTGGCTGCATTAGCCGGCGAGGTAAACACCCCGAAATAGCTGCTAGCCGCGCCGGCCCCAGGCGAAACCGCCGGGGCACTGTTCACGGCGTAAAGCTGAACGCCCTGCACCGGGCCGATGACGTTGCTTACTTCAGCCACGTCGCCGTTGGCCGCCGTCAGCGACACCGCGCCGCCCGGGTAAGCCGATACGCTGGCGTCGCCAATGGCCGCACCGGAGCGGATCCAGGAAGGAGTGGTTCCGAAGTTGTTCAGGGTGCCATTCGTGGGCACCGAGCCTTCATCGAGCAATGTGTTACCACTGGCTTGGTCGAAGCGGAAATAGGCCACCAAGTTAGAGGGTGCCGTGGTGAATTTTTGGCACATAGCGCCCCTGATTTCGGCTGGAGTACGGACCGTGCGCCAAACCCGCAGCTCATCAATCTGGCCCTGAAAGTACTGCGCATTTGCCCCAGCATACATGCCAATAGCCATGGGGGCTGACGAAGCAATGTTGCCGTTAGTATAGTTGAAGGTCGTGCTGTTGACCAGCGCGCCATCCACATAAATCTGCCAAGTGTTACCTGCGCAAATACCCACTAGATGGTGCCACCTTCCATCATCGACCCGCATGGTCGACTGACCCGATGTGTAGTATTGGAAGTTACCGGCCCTCCCGTGAAAACTGGCTAAGCCATTGAAAGTCTGAAGATGGTAGCCTTTGTCGTCGCCATTTGAGTCCTGGTATTTGCCCATCACCCACTGGTAGCCACTGTTGGTGGTCTTGATCCAGGCTTCAACGGTTACCTGCTGCGTTATACCACGGTTGTTGGTCCCACAATTAATGGAGGTAGAACCATTGAATGAAATAGTATTGCCAGCCCCCTGCAAACCTTGTCCCGTAGCGCCATAGCTCAGGCAACCTAGCAGCAGAGCGGGAATTACTCGGCAAGAAATTCGCTTTAAAATGGACCGTTCTCGAGTAAGGAAGTGCGCCATAGAGTGAAGAGCATCGGGGTTAAAAGAACTGCAAGTTACGCCGACGTTAGCCACTCATTTACATAGCGAAGGGCAAGTTTCTGGCTATTGCCTTCGTGAGCAGTTCCTATAGTTGCACAGTAATAACCAGCACGTTGGTAAAGAACCGGCGGTTTATGTTGGGTGTACTTGTGTAACAGGCTTTGCAGCTCGGCAGGTGTGTTGGCACGGTCGATCAGGCCGTTTGCCACGTATCCGTAGTAGTCATCGGCAGCCGTCTGAGCACCAAAGCGGTAATAGATACTGACCAAGTTCAGTAAAGTAGCTTCGAGGTGAGTGGATGTGTCGGCGGCAATCAGCGCATCTTGTTTAAGCAGGAAAGCAAATACACTTTCCTCCCGGGCGCTGGAGAAACGCAGTTGTGGAAACCGCTGCCGCAGGGAGGCAAAATCACGCTGGTCGCCGGGGTGGGGGCGCAGTGTGAAAGTCAAGTCTGGGAAGGTGCTGAGTAGTTCAGTTACGGCTTCTTGAATGCCGGCGGTAGGATCAAGCAGGTTGGCCGCAATTCCCACCCGGCGGACGTGTAGCTCGGTATTCCGCTGGAACAGGTAAGCGTCGGCTTTGGGCATGCCCACCAGGCGCACCTCGCCAGAAATGGCTCCGCATTGAGCGTATTTGTCCAGGGCGTCCTGGCCTTCCAGCAAATTCAGGTTAAAACCCAGGGGCGGAAAAATGGTGCTGACGCTGGCGTGTTGAACGTAGGCTGTTGGAATGTTTTCGGCTTGGCAGGCCAGCAGCAAGGCTCTTGCGTCGTCGTTGTGGTCGTTGGCGAAAACCACGGCCCGTGGCCGATAGTGGCGCAGTGCCCGTCGGTATATTTCGTAGTACCCGATGGCGTTAAAAATCAGGTCGAAGAAACGCCACGCCGGCGCGCCCTCACGGCGCAGTAAACCGGCCAACACAAATGGAAATTGCCAGTAGTACAACAGCTTACGGCGTAGCGAAAGGCGGTTAACCACGTGGTTATATCGTCCGATTTGTTTGCTCTGGCCCGCCACCAGCACGGCATCGATTCGTTGGTCGCGCAGAAACTGCAAGGCCTCCACGTTGTTTTGACTCACTACGTACAGCCACACCGCGCCGTGCAGCTTCTCGGAGTTCCGAATGGGGCGGAACGCGTTACCTACCAGCCGGGCACCTGCGTAGCCCAGCACTTTTACCAAGCGCCGTAGGGGATTTGCGGGCGACACCGGATCCAGCACAGCAGCCGGCAAGGATACATACAGCGGACTGAAACGCAGCTGCAGCAGGTCGCGCGTGCGGGCAACCAAAGCCTGGAACATACGCGCTACAGAGAATCCCAGCTGAGGGGCGTGCCGGCGGCCAAGGCTGAGCGGGCGGGCTTGCCCAGCACCTGCTCAAAGTAGCGCGGGGGCAAACCGTCGCCGGGGCGCACCACGCGCAAGTTGGTTCGGGTAAATACTTCTCCCGCAGCAATATCCTGGGCGACATATACCGAGCGTTTGTATAGCCGGCTTTTTTCCTCGGCCCGCTGCACGCCGTATTGAATCTGACCCAGAGCCTGCCAGGCTCGTTCGGTTTCGGTAACCAACGACGCCACTTCAGCGGGCTCAAGCGAAAACGCGGAGTCTACGCCACCATCGGCGCGGTTTAGGGTAACGTGTTTTTCGATTACGCAGGCACCCAAGGCCACGGCTGCTACGGAAGCACCCACGCCCATGGTATGATCTGAAAGACCTACCAGGCAGTCGGGGTAAAGTTGTTGCAGGTGCGGGATGGTGCGCAGGTTGGTGTTTTGCGGCGTAGCAGGGTAGGTGCTGGTGCATTTAAGCAACACCAGCTCGCGGCAGCCGGCGGTACGCAACAGGTCTACGGCTTCGGCTACTTCGGAAAGTTTGCTGGCGCCGGTGCTCATAATAACGGGTTTACCTGTGGCTGCCACCCGCCGCAGCAAGGGCCAGTCGGTGTTTTCGAACGAGGCAATCTTGTATGCTGGCACATCGAGCGACTCCAGAAAATCGACAGCTGTTTCGTCGAAGGGCGAGCTAAAAGCGAGCATGCCGTGTTGCCGGGCCCGTTCGAATAACGGGGCGTGCCATTCCCACGGCGTATGGGCTTCTTCGTACAGCTCGTACAGCTCGCGCCCGTACCACAACGACGTAGGGTCGTCGATGCGGTGTGCGCCCCGCAGGGTCATGGTGTCGGCCGTATAGGTTTGCAGCTTTATGGCATGCGCCCCCGCTGCCGCTACGGCATCGATAATAGCTAAGCCGCGGTCGAGCGACTGGTTGTGGTTGCCGCTAAGCTCGGCAATGATAAAAGGCGGTTGGTTGGGGCCGATGGCTCGGTTGCCCAGCTGAAATTCAGCCATATAAGCAGGCGCAGGGCGCGGTGTAGGGTCAGAAAAACAAGGCCGGATTAGCTTCGGAAAACCCGGCTGCGCATGGCTTCGCGCACTTGCAGCCATTCACGCTGGAGTAAGGCCAAGCCCACCACATCCTTAAACACGCCATTCTTTCGGATGTGTTCACGAAAGTAGGCCTCGCGCCGAAAACCGAATTTTTCGTGCATGCTCACCACTTTGGCGTTGTCTACGAAAACCTCGCACAGCAGCTTGTTGAGCTTCAACTCGGTGAAGACGTACTCAAGCACCGCAAACTCCACTTTGGCTCCAATACCACTGCCGCGCACATTTTGCTCGCCAAGGTAAAAAGCCCAATAGCAGGATTGAAAAGCAGGATTGATGGCATAGAGGTTGGCTACGCCTACGTCACGTCCCTCGTGCGTTATGATCCAGTATTGCTTGCTGGCATCGGCGCTGATACTGGTAAACCAAGCTTCCTGTTGTTCCGCCGTAATGGGCTCCGCATGATACATGTATTGCGCCACGGCCTCGGAATTACGCCATTGGCGTACGGTTTCCAGATCCTGATGCTGCAACGGGCGAAGAATATCGGATGTCATGACAGATGAGCAAGAGCAAAATGGGCCCGGTGCAAAGGTAAAACAAACCGAGCCCGGCCGTTATGGCGGCACTATTAGGCAAGCAGCCTTCGGAATTCGCGCCGTAACGCATCGGGTGCCAAACGGGCTACGTACGGCTGCCGTAAGTTCGTTTGGTGAAATGCAAGTCCTTCCAGCAGTTGCTGTTCTAATTTTTTGGAATCAAGTTCGGTGAAGTTGCCCACGGAATACGCTTGCCGGTACGTATGCACGTAGTCGGCCAAGTGTTGTTGGTTTTCGACGTAATAGCCCGTTATAGCAGCGCAGCCCAGAACCAGCGTTTCAAGCAATACCGTACTGGCTGGGCAAATTACCGCGTCGTGGGCTTGCAGCAACTCCACCATAGCCGGTGCCGGTAGGTTTCTAACAACCGAAATCTGCACCGACGGCTGCTGGGCAATCAAGCGTTGCAAAGCCGTATCGTGCATAAAAGCGCCGCCCAGCACCACGCTTATGCGTTGGATAACGGCCGACTTTGCCAGGGCCTCAAGGCAGCGCACCGTCAACTGCTGTGGATCGGCCCCGCCAAAGCACACCACGACCGAATTGATGTGTTCTACTATGCTAGGTAGGTGGGCATGGGTGCGAAACGGCGCGCGTAGCAACGAAAAGGCCGGGCCGAGACAGAACCGCGTGGTGGGCAGTACCGTCTTGTAATGCTCTGGTGAAATTCCTGGAGCGTGGTTAATTATCAGGTCGGCCACGATGGGGGCGGCCAGCACGTCGTCTACCACCACCACTCGGCATCCGCTGCTGCGCACGGTTTCCTGGTAACGGCTGTCGAAGTGGTAACCGTCCAGCACGGCCACGTCGTTAGAATGTAAGTAGCCGGAAGCGAGCATCGCGGCTTCGGGCAAGCCAGTGGGGCCTTTAATGGCTAGGAGTTCAAAGCCTGCGTCGGTAATAAGCTGCGCCACGATTGGCGTAGGGTCACGAATGACGAACGCAAAGGCTTCAAACTCGGCCTTCACCATTTCGGCTAAGGCTAGTAGTCGCACCACGTGGCCCAGCCCAATTTGCGCATTGCCGTCGGCGCGCAGAACTAGTCGGGGAAGCATCACGGACTTACTTGTTGGTTGTGGCTGTTGATGGCCGGTAGCCAAGGGTACTGCCTGAGTAAGCCCTCTAATTGCAATAGACTGAAATTGAGAGGTAAGCTGGTGAATAGCGTTTGCAAAAGGGCGTAGTCACTGGGAAAATCTAGGGTGAGCCGTAGTTGACTCACTTTCTCCGGCAGCGCCAGCGTAAACGTTGCCGAACGGAACAATTCCGGATGCCGACGCAGGTAGGGCGTAACGTGTTCCCGCTCCTCGTGTTGCTGCGCCTGTGCCGCCGCTGTAGCCAGCGCCGTACGGTTAATAACTTCCGTATTTGTGCCCAAAGGCAAACCTGCCGTAAGGGTATAATCTAAGCCATTGGCAAGATGATGGGCTACGGCCAGTCCTACATAATGTGGATCCACGGCGGGGTTGTCGGCCGTCAGACGAACCACTACATCCAATTCAAACGCGACGGCAGCGCTGCAAAATCGATCCAATACATCGTGTTCTGAACCGCGAAAAACGACTGCTCCGGCTTCAGCGGCGGCAGCGGCCAGTACATCGTCCTGCGAAAGGGTGGTGGTAGCCACCACCACGGCGCTAATGCCCTTTGTGCAGCGTGCCCGGTTAATTACGTGGGCCAGCACGGTGGGGCCACTTGGTAAGGGCAGCGGCAACAAAGACTTGCCGGGCAGCCGGGTGGAGCCCATGCGGGCCTGAATTACCGCCCCCACGCGGGGAACTGGCTTTACCGAATGGTCCATCCGCCGTCTACTACTAAGTTATGCCCGGTCACGAAGTCGGCGGCTCGCGAGCTGAGAAAAACGAAAGCTCCTGCTAAATCTTCGGGCCGGCCAATGCGGCCGAGCGGAATACGCTGCTCTAGCTCGTGCATAAACCCCGGATGCTGCTGCACGGCAGCGCTGGGAAATGCCCCCGGCGACACGCAGTTAACCTGGATGTTTTCCTTCCCTAAGTACGAAGCAAAATAGCGCGTGAGCTGAATCACGCCGGCTTTGGCGGCCCCGTAATGCGGTGGGTTGGTAAACTGGGGAGTGGCTTCGTAAGCTGAAAAATCGGGAGCGACTACCCCGTACATCGATGCTACGTTGATGATTTTGCCGCCGCCCTGCTCGCGGAAATAGGGTAGCATCTCACGGATGCAGCGGTAAGCCGAGCCCAATCCACCATCAACACCAAAAGCAAAGTCTTCGTCGGTTAGGTTATCGGGTTGGCTGCCTCGGCTGTAAAGGGCGTTGTTAATGAGCACCGAAGGCAAGCCAAACATGGCGCGGGCACTGGCAAATGCTTCCTGTACTGAAGTGGTACTGGCCACGTCGCACACAACGAAGTGCAGATTCGGCTCAGGAGTATCGAAAACTTCCCGGAAGGCTTCTTCGCGTCGGCCCAGCACCACTACGGTAGCGCCATGGCCTAACAGGCCTCTCACAATGGCCCGGCCTAAATGGCCGTAGCCGCCGGTAATGAGCACTACGTTGCCGTGCAGGGAGAATAAATCGGCCATGGTAAAACCGGTTAACGCGTTGGGGGCCATGTGTAAGGCAGAATAAATTCTTCCGTTGGTTCGGCCATTGCTAAAAGTTGAGGGCGGAGCCGCTCGGCCGTGTCAGCATGGTTTGCAGTTGCTGCATTAGCCCGTAAGTTCTCGGCCGAATCGACGCCCACCACCACCCGCGCAACACCCGGCGTTTGGGCAGCAAACAGCAGCGGCAGGGCTTCGAAGGGCAAGTTGGCATCGGTAGCCAAGTGTTGTAAAGCCTGAAGCTTAGGGCGTAACGGTTCAAAAAAAACGGGCAGCGTAGCTAAATTCCGTAGCAGCAAGCCTTGCAAAAAAACGGAGCGCACGTGAACCTCAATGCCCCGGGCTGCCAGGTCGGGCAATAGGGGTATAAACCGTTGATCGAGTACGTTAAGTGGTACCTGCACCAGGTCAACCTCGGGAATATTTTCCAGCAGCCAACGTGCTTGTGCCGGATGGTACAACGATACCCCAATACGAGTTGCCAAGCCTGCCTGCCGGGCTGCCACCAACGTCTGCCATGCTGTCGGATGCTGCTGCAATCCATCGAAGCTATGGAAAAGGATGCCGTAGATATTCCGGCGGCGCAGTCGGTCCAGCGAATGACGTATCCGCTGAGAAACGTCTTCAGCCGGTCCCGCTGCCACTTTGGTTACCACCTGAAACGATTCACTTTGCCCTTCCAACAACTCGCCCAGTCGGGCTTCGCTGTCACCGTAAGCGGCCGCAGTGTCTAGCATCCCGATTCCGGCTTCGTGCGCAGCCCGCAGAATACTTTCAACTACAGCGGTAGTAGGCCGTCCGCTTTGGTTGTTTATGCCGTAATCGAGCCCGAATTGAGCCGTTCCCAAAGCCAGGCGCTGCACGAGGGAAAACGCCATTAGCCACGGTTAACAAATTCTACCACCGACTCTATCACATACTGCTGCTCCTCATCCGTAAGCGCCGGAAACATGGGCAGGCTCAAACAGTGGGCGTAGTAGTTTTCCGCATGCGGTAAGTCGCCGGTTTTCCAGCCCAGCTGCTGGTAATACGGCATGGTGTGAACCGGGATGTAGTGCACCTGCGCAAAAATCTGGCGGGTGCGCAGGAAGTCGTAGAGGCCACGGCGGTCGGCTGCCTGCACGATGTACAGATGGTAAGCGTGGCCTTCGTTTGCTCGTAACAACTCAATGCCGGGCACATTGGCAAAGGCCGTATCGTAGAGGGCAGCTATGGCCCGGCGGCGGTCCAGGCCTTCTTCGGCGCGCTTGAGCTGACTGATTCCGAGGGCACAGAGCATGTCGGGCATGCGGTAATTGTAGCCCAGGTCCTGCATTTCGTAGTACCAGCCGCCTTCGTCGGGGCGCGTGAGCTGGGCGGTGTCCTTGGTAATGCCGTGGGTACGCAGCAGTAGCAGTCGTTCGTACAGGTCGCGGCGGTTGGTGGTAATCATGCCGCCTTCGCCGGTGGCAATGTGCTTTACCGGGTGAAACGAGAAAATGGCCAGATCAGCCAGCTGCCCGCTGCCGCAGCGCTGCTCGTTGCCGTGGCTGTCGGTAAACGAGCCACCGGGGGCGTGGCACGCGTCTTCGATAATCCAGAGGCCAAACTCATCGGCTAGCTGCCGGGCTTCTTCCAGGTTAACCGGCAAGCCCGCAAAATCCACCGGAATCAGGCCGTGAAAAAAGCCTTTGGGGTGGCTTTCCAGCAAGCGGCGCACAGCTTTCAGATCAAGAAGGGCCGTGGCTGGGTCGATGTCGGCAAAGTGTACTTCGCCGCCGCAGTAACGCACGCAGTTGGCCGAAGCCGCAAACGTGATGGGGGAGGTGATGACGCGCTGGCCCGGCTGCACGTTCAGTGCCAAAGCACACAGGTGCAGCGCGGCTGTACCGTTGCTTACTGCCACCGCGTACTCGGCTCCAATGTAGCGGGCGAACTGCTGCTCGAACTCGGCTACCTGCGGTCCTTGCGTCAGAAAGTCGGAACGCAGCGTGCGGATTACGGCTTGCTCATCGGCTTCGGTGATGTGCTGACGGCCGTACGGAATGGGGCGGGTCGTGGAAGTGCTCATGCAACCTCAAAGATAGGCGCTCTGCTCCTTAGCAAAGAATGAGGCCGGAAACCCGTCTTGTTTACTTTCGATGTGCCGCATGAGCTACGCAGCAAGGCGGCTTACCTTGCGCCGGTTATTTCATGCTTTCCCTATGCGCATAGGCTTATTAATGGTTTTTATCAACCTGATCAGCTGGCTAACCACTGCGACTACTGCCACTGCGCAAGGCGTGTATTCACGGTGGGATTTTGGCTCCGAAGCGGCTCTGCACTTCGGTCCCGACTCGGTGCGCGCCCTCACCGACAGCCGTATTCAAGCCCCCGAAGCTTGCGCCACAGCCTGCGACGAGCAAGGAAACCTGCAGTTTTATGGTAACGCCGAACAGCTTTGGAACCGGCAGCATCAGCCCCTGCTGAACGGCCAGAATCTGGGCGGGAACAGTTCCGCGGCCCAAGGCTGCCTGATTGCGGCTAAACCCGGCCAGCCCGGCCGCTATTACGTTTTTACCCTCGACGCGTATGAAAACCGGTTGGCCAACCGCTTGCTTATGGCCGAGGTTGACATGGTCGGCGCGGGCGGGCTGGGGCAGGTGTTAAGCAAACAAGTGCCGGTGCTGCCCGATTCTATCCTGCGGCGTTTTAACACGCAAAATCTAGCCGAAGAAATGACCTTGGTGCGGCACGCCAACGGCCGCGACTACTGGCTGGTAACGCACCTGTATTACTCGAACGCCTTTGTGAGCGTGTTGCTGAGCGCCGGAATTACTCCCGGCAGCCGGTGCGTGGTAAGCGCGGTGGGCAGGCAAATCGGTTTTCCCGCCAGCTACCCGTACGCGGGCGGCGGCACCCTCACGGCTACCCGCACCGGCCGCCGAATAGCTTACACGTGGTCGGTCAGCGGAACCGAGCTGTTTGATTTCGATAACGCGACGGGCCACCTGAGCAACCCAATTCAGCTGGAAGTGCCTAGCAGTGCCACGCGCCCCAATCTGGGGCCCTACCATTACGGCGCAGCTTTTTCAGCCGATGACCGCCTGTTGTACACCTCGTTTGTACTGCCCTATAACGACCCGCTGGTCGACAACGTGTTCGTGGTGCAGTATTTCCTCACGCCCGTGGTTACCAGCGTGGCGCAGTCGGGCCTGGTGGTATACCGCTCTCCGCAACGGCCCACGCCTGCAGTTAGTCGCTTTGTGCGTGGTTTGCAGCGCGGCCCCGATGGGCTGATATATGCCTCGGTGGTGGGCAGCAACCGCCTCGATGTTATTCAGGCTCCCACGATGCGCGGCCCAATGTGCCAGTACACCGTGGGCGCACGGCCCCTGGCGGGCCGCGAGGCGCAGCAGAACTTGCCCGCTATGCCCAACGATGTGTTTCAGCCCACTCTCCGGCTGGCTTCGGCATCGTGTGGAGGCCTCGCCCGGCAGTTCCAAGTCAGCGGAACGGCATTGGGCATTGTCGGTGATACGCTGCGCTGGACGTTTGGCGACGGGGCCATCGAGCAAACTACCCAATCGAGCCTCACGCATGTGTATAGGCCCGGCACTTACACGGTTACGGTACAGGTAATCGGGCGTGGCCGGCCGCAAGCTACCGCAACGCTGCGCGTTACCGCCGAGCCGGGGCTGCAAATTTCATTGGGGCCGGATACTTCGCTGTGTGTCCGCTCCGATGTACGCCTCACGGCGGGCGCACAGCCGCCTGGCACTACCTACCGCTGGCAGGACGGTTCTACGGCGGCCGAATACCGCGCTACCTCTCCCGGAACGTACTGGCTGGAGCTGCGTACGCCCGCCGGCTGCACCGCCCGCGACACAATTACAATAACCGGTGAGCCTTGCCGCTATACCATTCCGAACGTGATAACCCCCAATGGGGACCAACGCAACGACTATTTCGTGTTAAAGGGAATGAAAACGGCCGAATGGCGGCTACGCGTGTACAACCGCTGGGGGCGTAGCGTGTACCAAGCCGAGCATTACGCTAACGATTGGCAAGCCGATGACCAACCCGCCGGCGTGTATTACTATGAGTTAACCAACTCCGTAACCGGCCAGCGCTTCAAAGGAACAATGGAAGTTATTCGGTAGCTACACGTGCAAAAACGGCAACGCCCGGCCGTTATGGTCGGGCGTTGCCGTCGAGCTGAAACAAGCGTGCTTAAGCTTCAAATGTGGGGTCCACGTGCTGGCGTATTTCTTCGCGCAGCTGCTCGGCGCTCAGCCATTCCTCGTTGTTAGCGGAGTTGTAGTGAAAGCCCAGCGGCATGCGTGTGCCGTTGAAATGCCGCACGAACTCGTCTACGTCCCAGCGCGGGGTGGCGGGAAGTATAACGTAATAGCGGCTCAGCTCCACGGTGCTCAGCGCGTCGGTTTCGGTAATCATTTCCTCGTGCAGCTTTTCGCCCGGACGGATGCCCACAATTTCCTGGCGGCATTCGGGGCCGATGGCTTCGGCCAACTCGGTAATGCGGTAGCTAGGGATTTTGGGTACGAAAATTTCCCCGCCCCAGGAATGCTCCAACGCGTACAGCACCAGGTCCACGCCTTCCTCCAGCGAAATATTGAACCGGGTCATGTCGGGGTGGGTGATGGGCAGGACACCCGAAGCGCGCCGCTGCATGAAAAACGGCACGACCGAGCCGCGGGAGCCGATTACGTTGCCGTAGCGCACCACCGAAAAGCGCAAATCACGCGAGCCTTTCATGTTGTTGGCGGCCACAAACAGTTTGTCGGAGCAGAGCTTGGTGGCGCCGTACAGGTTAATGGGCGCGGCAGCTTTATCGGTGCTCAGGGCTACCACGTCTTTCACGCCGCAGTCCAGGGCTGCGTTAATCACGTTTTCAGCCCCGAAGATGTTGGTCTTAATGCACTCCATCGGGTTGTACTCGGCGGCGGGCACTTGCTTAAGGGCGGCGGCGTGTACAATCACATCAATGCCTTCGCAAGCGCGCTTCATGCGCTCCGGGTCGCGCACGTCACCTATGAAGTAGCGCATAGCGGGGTATTTCTCCGTGGAGAATTCCTGCGCCATTTCGTATTGCTTCAGCTCGTCGCGGGAATACACCACAAGGCGTTTCACCTGCGGAAACTTTTCGAAAACCGACCGCACGAACTGCTTGCCGAAGGAACCGGTACCGCCGGTAACGAGAATAGACTTGTGGTTAAGGTCGAGAGCCATGCCAGGGGAAAAGGGCCCAGCATCGGGGCCGGGTAAAAGACAAAATTAGGGAATAGGCGCGGGCTTTACGCTGGCAAACCGCAAGCGGGCGTTTTAGCACGGGGCTCAGCTGCGAATCAGCCGCTTAAGTCGCTCGGTAAGTGCGCGACGAGAATAGCGGGCGTGGCTTACCGCAGGCAAGTCCAGATTCGGATTCTGCTGCCAGGCCGCCACTAACTGATCCAAATGCTCCTGCATGGCTGCCGTGGCCTCGTAAGGCAGAACCCGGCCCGCTTGGTTTTCCTCCAGAATGTGGTCGGCATCGGAGCCTGCCGGACCGATGCAGATAATGGGCTTATTAGCCGCGAGGTATTCGAAGATCTTGCCCGGCAGAATGCCGAAGTTGTGCGGCACATCGGGAATGGCCAACAGCAGCGCAGTGGTGTTCAACAGGTAGCCGATGGACTCGTCGTGGGGCACAAAGGGTACAACTTCTGTGTAAGCAGTAAGTCCGGTTTCAGCCAGCTGCTGCTCAATTTCCCGCGCCACGCGGCCCACAAACCGCAGCCGCAAGGGTACCGCGGGGTGGCGCTGAATGCAGGCAACAACTTCGCGCAGAAACGGGCCCACGTGGTACTGACCCGTAATGGTGCCCACGTAGGTAATGAGCAGCTTATTGGTGGGCGGGAGAGAAGGAGCGCCGAAGTCGGCTTCGTCGTAGCCGTTGGGCAGCACCGCAAACTTGCTGGCGGGCAGCTCGGGTACTTTGCCCAGCAGAAGGCGGCGCGTGTCGGCGCTGGTGGTAATTACGGCATCGGCGGCGGCCAGCACCTGCCGCTCGTAGCGGGCATCGAGCCAGCGGGCGGGGGCGGTGCGCATCAGCGCCTGCGTGTAGTAAATGTCGGTCCAAGGGTCCCGCATATCGGCCAGCCAGCGCAGCTTGTGCCGCCGTTTCAATTCCAGACCAATGAGCTGAGTTGAATGGGGCGGCGACGACGTCAGCACGGCATCGAACTGCTCACCGGCTTGCAGGAGCTGCTCCACAGCGCGTAGCACGTGACGGTTCCAGCCGCGGCGGGGGTCGGGCAGAAAAAGGTTGCCACGTACGAACCGAGCCGCCCGCTGCGCCAGGGAAGGCCGGCCTTCGTTGGCAAAACCTCCGTGCGGAATGGGGCGGTTGGTGAGTTTCTGGTACGCCGCAAAGGGCTCGGAGGTACTGGTGCGAATCACGCGCACGCCCGGCGGAATGTCGGCGGCCAGGGAGTTATCCAGCACCGGGTAAGCGGCCTGGGCGGGGTCTACGGTAATAACCGTAGGCTCCACGCCCAGTGCGGGCAAGTGCTTTACCCACTTCAGGCAGCGTTGCACGCCGGCCCCGCCCGAAGGCGGCCAGTAATAGGTAATAACAAGCAAACGCAGCGGAGCAGCGGACACGGGTAAGCGGAAAAAATGCGGCGGAAATACGAAAGTAAAGCCTTGAACCGGCTTTCGGGGTTTTGTGGCTATTTTTGTGCTTCGTACGCGGCCGTGTTCCTTTGTCTTGCCAGGCAGAGGTCAGGAAGCGAAGCAGATGCGCTTTAACGCGTTCCGTTTCCCATTAGTGGCCCGCGTACCCAGATATTAGCCTTCAGCACCGCCATGTTTGATAATTTAAGTACCAAGCTCGACCGCGCCTTTAAAACCCTGAAAGGCCAGGGCAGCATCACCGAAATCAATGTAGCCTCCACGGTTAAGGAAATCCGCCGCGCTTTGGTGGACGCCGACGTGAACTACAAGGTGGCCAAGGAAGTCACCGACAAGATCAAGGACGAGGCCATGGGCCGCGACGTGCTGACTGCCGTTTCGCCGGGCCAGCTGATGGTCAAGATCGTGTACGACGAGCTGACCGAGCTGATGGGCGGCGAGAAGAAGGACATCGTTATCAAAGGCGACCCGGCCGTGGTGCTGCTCTCGGGCCTGCAGGGCTCGGGTAAAACTACCTTCGCTGGCAAGCTGGCTTCCTACATTAAGAAGCAAAACCGCACCGTTCTGCTCGTGGCTTGCGACGTGTACCGTCCGGCCGCTATCGACCAGCTGAAGGTGCTGGGCGAACAGATTGGAGTGGAAGTGTACTCGGAGCCGGAAAACAAAAACCCGGTTTCTATTTCGCAGAACGCCCTCGAGCACGCCCGCAAAAACAACAAGAAGGTAGTCATCATTGACACCGCCGGCCGTTTGGCCGTCGACGAGCAGATGATGCGCGAGATTGAGGCCGTTAAAAAGGCCATCAATCCGTCGGAAACGCTGTTCGTAGTGGACTCCATGACCGGCCAAGACGCCGTAAACACCGCCAAGACCTTCAACGACCGGCTGAACTTCGATGGCGTGGTGCTGACCAAGCTCGACGGCGACGCCCGCGGCGGTGCGGCCCTGTCCATTCGGGCCGTGGTGGAGAAGCCCATCAAGTTCATCTCGACGGGCGAGAAGATGGAGGCCCTCGACCTTTTCTACCCCGACCGCATGGCCCAGCGCATCCTGGGCATGGGCGACGTTATTTCGCTGGTAGAGCGCGCCCAGCAGCAGTTCGACGAGGACGAAGCCAAGCGCATCAACGCCAAAATCCGCAAGAACCAGTTCAACTTCGACGACTTCCTCTCTCAGCTGGAGCAAATCAAGAAGATGGGCAACCTGAAGGACTTGGTTGGCATGATTCCCGGTATGGGTAAGGCCATGAAGGACGTGGAAATCGACGACGACGCGTTCAAGCCCATCGAGGCCATCATCAAGAGCATGACCCCACAGGAGCGCGCCAACCCCGATTTGCTGAACGGCAGCCGCCGCAAGCGCCTCGCGGCCGGTTCGGGCCAGGGCATTCAGCAGGTAAACAACCTGATGAAGCAGTTCGATGAGATGCGCAAAATGATGCGCACCATGAACAAGATGAGCCAGACCAAGGGTGGCATGGCTCAAATGGCCAAGATGATGGGCGGCGGTTTGCGCCGGTAGTTAATCTCGAAGGCACTAACAAAAGCCCGGCCGCTGCAAAGCGGCCGGGCTTTTGTCTTTCTGTCATCCTGAGCGCAGCGAAGGACCTCACCACCGCTGAACGTGTCGTCGCTACGATGGTCGGCCTTGCGTAAGAAGGTCCTTCACTGCGCTCAGGATGACGGTTGCTTAAAAAGCAGCCTAGTACTCTGTTTTGCCTTCCTTGGCTTCCCAAGCCTGAAAACCGGCCAAGGCTTCGTCGCGCAGCAACTGCGTCATCGGGATGCTGCGGTTGGGGAGAGGCTGCTCGATTTCGTCGTAAATGAACTGGTCATCGAAGCCGATGGCGGCGGCGTCCTGCTTGGTGTTGCCATAAAACACGCGGCGCGGGCGGGCCCAATAAATGGCGCCGAGGCACATGGGGCACGGTTCGCAGCTGGTGTACAGGTCGCAGTCGGAGAGCTGGAAGGTGCCTAGCTCCTTGCAGGCTTTGCGAATGGCATCGACTTCGGCGTGGCAAGTGGGGTCGTTGGTGCTGGTAACCTGGTTGAAGCCGCGGGCAATGACCTGGCCGTCTTTCACGATAACGGCGCCAAAAGGGCCACCGTGACCGGCTTGCATTTTTTCGACCGAGAGGCGAATGGCCTCACGCATGAATTCGGGGTTGGGAGTTTCCATGGGAATAGGGGTAGGGCGCAAAAATACGAGGATGGCGGGCAACCGTTGGGGTGGGGCTGCCGAACAGGTAATAACATTTAGCCGCATGGCTTGTAGTTGGTAAAGCCCTTCGGGTAGCTTGGTCATTGCCTTGGTTACCAAGGGTTACTTACAACAAACACAACCAAAACCATTCCTTCAACCTCTTAACCACTTGTACTGATGATTACACTTCGTACTCTTTGGCGCGGCCGTTTGTTGATGGCTTTGTTGCTGCTTAGCCTTGGTGCCCACGCCGACCACTTGCGTCCGCATTTATTGCTTGGTGCCCGTTTGGAAGGGGCTCAGGAAGTGCCGGCGGTTTCCACGGCCGCTCGCGGTGTTGCCAGTTTTACTTTCAATAATACCCGCGACACGCTTTTCATCACCGCCGCATTCAACGGCTTGAGCGGCCCCATCACCGGCGCGCACGTGCACGACGGCGCCCGGGGCGTAAATGGCCCTGTTATTACCAACCTGGGCCAATTTGTGCGCAACAACAACCGCCTGCAGGGTTTCCTGACCGGCGCCGATATCGACCGCGCCAAAATCAGCAAGTACCTGCGGGGCGAGTACTACATTAACGTACACACGGCGGCCAACCCCGGCGGTGAAATTCGCGGGCAGATTGAAATCGAAACCGACGAGGAATATGTGGCCACGCTTAGCGGTGCCCAGGAGGTGCCAGCCGTGAACACCCCGGCCACGGGGCTGGGCTCTTTTAACCTCAGCCAAGACCGCAGCCTGCTTAAGTTTCGGGTGGTGTTTTCGGGCTTGAGCGGCCCTGTAACCGTTGCGCACTTTCACAACGCCGCCGCCGGCACCAACGGTCCGGTGATTGTAGACCTGGGCCCGTTTCTGAGCGGTAACGTAATCGAAGGACAGATTACACCAACTCCGGCGTTCCACACGGCGCTGGCTGCCGGCCAGATTTACATTAACGTGCACACGGCTGCTAACCCGGGCGGAGAAATCCGCGGGCAGTTGCTGGTTTCCCTCCGCTCGTTGGTGCACGATGCCCGCCTCGATGGCAGTCAAATGGTGCCGGCCGTAACCACTAATGCCAAGGCCGTGGCGGTATTGCGCCTGAATACCACCTTCGACACGCTGCGGGTTGCGGTATCGCACACGGGCCTGAGCGGGGCTCCTGCAACGTTGCAGATATACGCTGGCGAAGTGGGGCAAGCCAACACCCCGGCAAACCTGATTGGTACAGCAACTCTTCCTGCCGGGCTTTCCAATACGTTTAGCTTTAATTTGTTGAGTCTGAATACCGGGTTGGTTAACCAGTTTCTGCGCGGCGGCGCCAACCTGGTATTTACTACCGCAGCTAATCCCACTGGCGAAATTCGCGGTCAGGTGTACCGCCTAGCCCGCGAAGGCTACACGTTCTCCCTGAACGGTCAGCAGGAAGCCCCCAACCCAGTTACTACTGCCGGGTACGGAGCCGGTTTTGTGTCCATCGACCGTGACCAGTCGAACGCGTCCTTCGCAATGGTGTGGGGCGGCCTCAGTGGCCCCGTTACCGTGGGGCATTTTCACGTCGGGCTTCTGCGCCAGTCGGGGCCAGTGGTGTTTGATCTTGCGCCTTTCTTCAACAACGCCACCAACGCCGTTGCGGCCGAAGGTTTCTGGAACCCCACCAACGCGGCGCCCAACGCCACCCGTCCGTTCACGCTGCGCCGCTCCACGCAATTCCGGCGCGACAGCATGTATGTGAACATCCATACAGCCGCCAACCCCGGCGGCGAAATACGCGGGCAAGTGTTCCGGGGCGCACGCAACCTTAGCCGCGTTTTGGCTGCCCAGCCCGCTGCCATAGTGGCTGAATCGTTTAGCGCTTTCCCTAATCCGGCCCAAAACCGAATGCAATTGCAGTTCGAAAGCCGCTTGGCCGGTGCCGCCCAAGTACAGGTTACCGACTTACTGGGAAGAAAAATAACTGCGCAAGAAATGCGCGTGCAACCTGGCACCAATAACTTGACTCTTCCTGTTGATTACCTGAAAATGGGAATCTATTTTGTGTCAGTGGAAGTTTCTGGCACGAAGATTGTTTCCAAATTCTCGAAAGAATAGTTTTTTAGGTGTTTTGGTTGTGGAAAAGAGGATGGGCACTGCTCATCCTTTTTTTATGCGCTTTTTCCGGAATAGGTCAAATTATAAATACTTAAGCCATAAAACTGCTGTGTAGTCGACTTACGACTATTCGACCTGGGCTTTCTGCTTTTTTCGGTATGCCGAGCCTATTGAGTAAAAGCTGATGAATGGCACAGCACAAACGAGCAAAGCCGTCCACTTTTGTAATTGTGTATCCAAGAAGGGCAACCACCACGACTGATTTTTCAAGGCAGCACTAGCGGCGCCTCCCAAAGCAATCAGCAGAGCTTCTGTTAGGCGGAAAAGGAAAGTGTTGGTGAAAAACACTCGCATTACGTTCCTCTATAAGGTCTTGTTGGGAGGCAATAAGCAGGTTCGCCGCTAAGCTACCCAGGTTTGCCCATTACAGCTTAGTGGACAATGCGCAGAATGTATTCAGTGGATGCACCTTCGGCCTGCTCGGGGCGGAAGGCGCCTACGCGGCTCGGACCATAGCCCAGGTTAACTTTCACCCACTCGTCGCGGGCAGGTAGCAAGTCCATAATTTCCTGGCGGAGGGTATGCAGCAGGTCTTGTAGGTTACTGACTTTATTCTGCATCTCATCGGCCGATTGGTCGAGGCTGCCGGTTGCGGGGCGCTGCTCGAACCCGCCGGCTTCCTGGCCGGTATCGGCGTGGCCAGAGAGGGAGTGGGCATCCACGGTTGCTTTGCGCAGTTCTTCCTCCGTTTCGAGGTACGCTTTTACTTTTTCTTCGAGAGGCAGCAGAGCAGGGTCGAGGTAGTCGAGGTTAGTGGCCATTGCGCAAAAGGGTAAACGAGAACTAACTCAACGGAATGGGACGCTCGAAAGATGCACTCGGATATGGTTTAACCGCGTGGAGCGGCTGTTTCCGGTTCGGCAGTTGGCTTATTACGACGGCACCGTTCGCTGCAATACATTACCTCATCCCAACAGTTGCGCCATTTGTGTCGGTACTCAAAGGGGCGCCCGCATGTGCGGCACAGTTTGCTGGGCAATTGGCCTTTAACTAAACGGGAGGGAAGAGAGGCAGCGGCCATGCAAACGAGAATCGGGGAGCCTATGGGTGCGTATAACCGCTGGCTAGGCTGGTTGGTTGCAGCCCTTTACTGCCTCCATTGCCCGGTCTGCTCTATCTTCGGTTATGTCTTCTGCCCCCGCCATTCATCCCGACCCCGTCGGCCACGCCCTCCTCGACTACCAGAAAGGCCAGACCACCGGCCTGCTTACCGTGCACAGCAATGTTACCGAAGACGAAGAACTGGCCGTTGACTACTTCTTCCGAACCCTTTGGGAAATGCCCGAGCTGGAGCGCATGGCCCTCGACGAATGCCGCGGCCGGGTGCTCGATTTGGGCGCTGGAGCCGGTTGTCATTCCCTAGAGCTGCAGCAGCGCGGCTTCACCGTAAAGGCTGTCGATGAGTCGGTTGGGGCAGTGGCTACCATGCAGCAGCGCGGAGTACAGGAAGTGGCCTGCCACGACGTACTGCACCTGCCCGCGCCCGATGGACAGCCCTTCGATACGCTTCTCATGCTCATGAACGGCCTCGGCCTTGTGGGCTCCCTCGAAGGGTTAGAGCAGTTTCTGGAACGAGTGAAAACGCAGCTCGCACCCAATGGCCAGATTCTGGCTACCAGCAGCGACATCAGCTACCTGTTTGAAGACGAAGACGGCGCCCTCGTCATCAACCTAAATGGGCCGTACTACGGTGAAGTGGAGTACCAGTTCGGCTACCAAAAGCAAGTAGGCAAGTCCTTTGGCTGGCTCTTCGCCGATCCTTCCATCGTGCAGGATTACGCTGAAGCCGCCGGGTACGACGTGGAATTTCTGGGCGAAGACGATCAGCAACAGTTTCTGGTGCGCTTAACCCTGCGCAGCTAACCCTGCATATTCACCTCCGCTAAGCGCTGCTAACAGCTCCGTAAAAGGCGTCAGACCTACTGCCATTATGCCCTACACCAAGCAATACCCCGTCCGGTGGGCCGACCTCGACCCCAATGGCCATATGCGCCACTCCGCCTACAACGACTACGCTGCTCAGCACCGCCTCGACTACCTCCACGACCACGGTTTTCCGCTACCCAAATTCGCGCTGCTGGGCATCGGCCCCATCCTGTTCCGCGAAGAAACCCGCTTCCTGAAGGAAATTAGTCCCAACGAAACCATTACGGTGGGCGCCCAATTAGCTGGCCACAGCCCCGATGGCAGCCGCTGGCGCATTGTACATACCATTTACAAAGCCGATGGCCGGGAAGCCGCCATTGTGACCGTAGACGGCGCATGGCTGGATTTGCGCCTGCGCAAACTGGCCGTTCCACCGCCCGAATTGGCCGAAGCCCTCAGCACGTTAGACCGGCACAGTTCCTTTGAAATCATTGAGCGCCGTTCTTCAGGGGAAATCAGCGGCTAAGCCGGCATGGAAACCGGAGGCAGACTCTTGCTGATGCGCGTCAGCTGCTGCTGGTGGTGCAGTACGTGGTCGAGCATGAAGTCTAGGGTTTGCTGAATGGTGAGCATGCCCACCCGCGGGTGCTTGAAAATAGCTTTGCTCATCAATCGGCTCGGGTACTCGTTCAGCAACTGCTCCAACGTCCGGCGCGAAGACGCCCACTGCTGGCGCAACTCAGACATGGGCGGAATTCCCGCTCCTTCGGCAGGAGAAAGTTGCGCCAAACGCTGCGGAGCCCGGAATTTCAGGCCCGGTACCCGCAGCAGTATGCGCAACAGCAAGGCCCGCAGCCGCCCTTTCAGACTGACTTTGCGCAGGCCTTCTTCTTGCAGCAACTTCTGCTGTATGTATTGCTCGATGCCTTGCTCTGCCACCAATAAATGGTGCACCACATGGGCCGCCGACCATTGGCCCGCCGCTGGCACCTCGTGCGAACGGGCGCCCAATGCTTCGGCCGCCCGCAGCAATTTTTCCGTTGCTAGTTCAAGCTGTTCGAAACGAATGTTTAAGCGGTGGTTCATGGCGGGGAACAGTTTGCGAAACAAGGCTGTCAAAAGGTACTGAAAAACCTGCAGTGGGGTCTTCGTTGCCGGTTTCCTTGCCAGACGGAAGCGCATTGCATACATCGGGCGCAGGGCATAGCCATTTACGCAAAACGCCCCGGAGCAAGATGCTGCGGGGCGTTTTCGGTAATCGGGTAAGCCTGTATTAACGGTACAGCACCGCTTTTACGGCCTTAATGGTGCGGGGCACGTTTGGCAGGGCCGCATCAATAAGCGTGGGGGCGTAGGGCAGGGGCACGTCGGCGTTGGTTACGCGATGCACCGGCGCGTCGAGGTAATCGAAGGCGTAGCGCTGCACGTTGTAGGCCAGCTCCGAGCTGATGCTGGCCAGCGGCCAGGCTTCCTCCACCACCACCATGCGGTTGGTTTTCTTTACCGATTCCACGAGCGTGCCGTAGTCGATGGGGCGAACCGAACGCAGGTCGATTACTTCGGCTTCGATGCCTTCTTTGGCCAGCTCGTCGGCGGCGCTGAGGGCAATTTTCATCATTTTGCCGAACGACACGATGGTAACGTTTTTACCCTCGCGCACTACGTTGGCTTTGTCCAGCGGCAAGGTGTATTCCTCCTCCGGCACTTCGCCTTTGTCGCCGTACATCAGCTCCGATTCCATGAAAATCACCGGATCTGGGTCACGGATGGCCGATTTCAGCAAGCCCTTGGCGTCGTAAGGCGTGGAAGGCACCACTACTTTCAAGCCGGGGGTGTTGGCGTACCAGTTCTCGAAGTTCTGCGAGTGTTGCGACGACAGCATGCCGGCGTTGCCGGTAGGCCCGCGGAACACGATGGGGCAGGTGTACTGCCCGCCCGACATCGACATGATTTTGGCAGCGGAGTTAATCACCTGGTCGATGGCCACCAACGAAAAGTTGAAGGTCATGAACTCGATGATGGGCCGCAGGCCGTTCACGGCTGCACCCACGCCAATGCCGGCAAAGCCCAGCTCGGCAATGGGGGTGTCGATAACGCGCTCGGCGCCGAATTCGTCGAGCATGCCTTGGCTCACTTTGTAGGCGCCGTTGTATTCGGCAACCTCTTCGCCCATCAGGAATACGCTCGGGTCGCGGCGCATTTCTTCAGACATGGCTTCGCGCAGGGCTTCCCGGAATTGGATCGTCCGCATTGGTAGGATGTTGGTTCGGAAAAAGTCGGAGGGACAGTAAAAGGCCAGTTCACGGAATGAACCGGCTCGTAAAGCTACAACCCTAGGCGGGAGTGGGCAAATGCTGGCTGGGAAGAGTATTTCCCCAAACGTTTGCGGTAAAATGTCCGGCTGAACCAAGCCGCACGCGTTACGCTACAGCTTCTCTAAACTGGGCTCCTCTAGCGCCTGTAACACCCGGTATTTTTTATCACCGCAGTTAAGCCAAACTCCATCTCGGCAGCTCCTGCAAAATGGATACAGCCCTTACTGATTGCTAGCATTACTTCACAATCTTTTACCGCAACGCTTCGACAAACATCTTGCTGCTGGCGTAGCTCCGAAACTCCAGATCCTCCACAGCTTTCTGGGCGTAAGCACGGTCTAGCTGCACGGCGCGGCGCAGGTACTGGCCCACGTCGCCTTCGCGCTGGGCACGGGCGGCGGCCACGGCCAGGCTGTAGTAGGCCATGGGGTCATTGGGCTTGATGGTTAATGCCTCCTGGTAAATTTCAGCGGCGCCGTCGTAGTTTTCCTTCATCAGGTAAATGAGGGCGCGGTTCATGGTGTTCTGGTAGTTTTTAGCACCGAAGGAAAGGCTGCGCAGTGCATCGTCGGGTTGCCCAATTTCGATTTCCAGCGCGGCTTTATCGGCGAAAATCTTTTCCAGCACCGGGCGCGGACCACCGAGCTTTACGGCGTAATCGTAATTCTGCAGGGCTTCTAACCGGTCGCCGGCCCGGTGGTAGGCATCGGCTACGTGGTAGAACATTTGGGCCGTGGGGTTGCGATGCGCGGCCAGGGTGAAGTTAGTAGCGGCGCGGCGCAGGTAGGCTTTCCGCACTTTGTCGCTCACTTCTTTGTCGGAGCGTTCCAGCAGAATAACGGCCAGGTTATAGTACGACTGCCAATTGCCAGTGGTGGCCACTGACGTTTCGTAGATGCGCTGCTTTTCGGCCAAGAGCGGCGTGAGGGTGGCGGAGTAGCGCAGCTCTTCAGGGGTGAGGGCGTCGGCTTCGAGTTCCTTCTCCACGATCTTCTTCGAGAGCAGGTAGATTTCCGAGTCGAAGCGTTTGGGCGCTGAATACACCACGGCCACCGTGCCAAAGCGCATGACGGGGTAAATGTATTGCTCCAGATAATCGAAGTAAGAAAGCTTGTGCAGCTGCTTTTCCTTCTGCGCCCAGGTACCCCGTGCGTCGTTGATGATACTCACCACCGAGTCCTGTTGCTCGGGTTTGAGGGCCGACGCGGCCACTTTAGTCAGAAATAAGTCCCAGCGCCGGTGGTAGGCCTGGGTTTCGAACTTCACCGAGTTTAGGGAGTTCAGGTAAGAATCGGTGTCGAGGCGCTTCTTATAGTATTTGGCCAGGGCCTGCACGCGCTTGTCGGCCAGGCGGGCGTCGCGCGAGTCGATGGAATCGGGGGAGTGGCCCGCCACGATAATGACCTTCTGGGTGCGCTGGTTGGCCTCAATGAATTCTTCCAGCGCGGCAACGTTCGTGCCTAGGTAGTTGCGGATGGCGTGCTGGCCCTGATCGAAGAAAAACGGCAGCACCCGTGTGCCGCCCTGGGCCAGCTCGGCGGTGGCGGGCAGCAGCTCCACGGGTTCCGATTCGCGCACTACCAGCCGACTGGTAATAACGATGCCGCGGGCCAGAAGCTGCTCTTTTTCGGCTTTTAGCACTTTCCCGCCCGGTTTGAGGCGCCGTACCTGCGGCCGGGCTACCAACAAGCCAGGGTTTTTACGCGGCTCGTAGGGAAAAGAAATCGGCTGCTTGATTACGAGCAGGTTGCGGTCCTGCTCGTCGTACACGAACTCTCCGGAAAGAAACCGGAGGGTGCGCACGGTGTCCTCGCGCAGGTCGTTTTGGTAGCGGTACCGCAGCGGCAACTCGTACACGTAGCCTTTCCTGAGGTGCTTGGCCGGTACCTTTACGGTGAGTTCGGCCAGCACATTGTCGCCGTTGGCTTCCAATACGGGCGGGCGCATCGCAATTTGCTGGCCTTCTTGCGCAACCCGGAGCATGCGTGGCAGCGTACAAGCCGAGAGCGAGGCTACCGCGCAGGCGGCGAGCAGACGAAAAGTAGCGACGGACGGTAGACTCATGCAGCGAAATTCAGACGATAAAACCAGCCCCCTAAACGCAAATTGCCGTAGTTTGGACGTGCGTTGAATAGGAGAGCCGGAGAAAAATGCTTGACGAACGGTCTTTAATACCTTATCTTTTCAGCTAAACTGTACTGACCCTCACCCCGCCATGAAACGCATTACCGACTACATCGAGAAGCAAAGCTTTGGCGTTTGCAGCACGTTGGGCGACCGGCTGGGCTTTTCCACCAGCAGCGTACGACTGTCTTTTGTGTACGCTTCGTTCTTTACGTTTGGCTCGCCCATCGTATTGTATTTCGCGTTAGCCTTCTGGATGAACGTGCGCCGCGCCATGCGCCGGCAGCGCAGCACGGTGTGGGATTTGTAGCAGCAATTGTGCTGTGCGTTTTCTATTGCCTGGGGCTTGGCTCCGGGCTTTTTTGTTTCACGGCCGCAGCAGACTGCGGGGCACCGTTGCTCGGCAGGTTCAGCTTGGAGAAAGTTTTAAAGCCACGGGCGAAATAGGCCCATACCAGGCTGCCGTTGTACACGCCGGGCCGCTCGTGGGTGCGTAAACGCGGATTTGCCAGAAGCCGCCGCTCGCGCCAATAACGACGTTTTTGCCAGAGGTTCCAGTGCGCCCGCAGGACTGCCCTGGCATCGGCCGGGCTGCTTTTGACCAGAAATTGAAGCGCGGCAACCCAATCCAGCAGAACCCGGGCTGCCAGCGTACCCGGCAACTCGGCAGCGGCGGTGTTTTTGTAAACCAGCGCTAAGCCGTTATGGAAGTTTAGGTAGGTTTTCCGGGGGTTGGATTTGTGTAGCGTGCCGCCGCCCACGTGGTACACCGTGCTGCCGCCGTGGTACCATACCTCGCTGCCCGCGTTCCAGAGCTGCCAGCACAGGTCGATTTCTTCCATGTGGGCAAAAAAGGCGGGTTCCAGGCCCCCTCGGGCCCGCCAGGATTCGGCCCGTACAAACATGCAGGCGCCGGTGGCCCAGGCTACAGGTAGCGGGTCGTTGTACTGGCCGTGGTCGGTTTCGAGGGTATCGAAGAGGCGGCCGCGGCAGAAGGGGTAGCCCAAACGGTCGAGGTAGCCGCCAGCGGCACCCGCGTACTCAAACTGGTTTTTGTGGGCGTGGGCCAGAATTTTCGGCTGTGCGGCGGCAATGCGCGGATTGCTTTCCAGCAGCTGATGCAAGGGCCGGAGCCAGCCGGGGGTAACCTCCACGTCGGAGTTCAACAGTACGTAGTAGCGGTAGGCCGGCAGCTGACGAAGGGCGTGGTTGTAGCCCTCGCAAAAGCCCATATTTTCGGCATGACGCAGCACTTGTACCTGCGGGTACCGAGCCACGAGCCACGCCACCGAGTCATCGGTGGAAGCGTTATCGGCAACGACGATGGCGGCGCCGTCGGAGTGGGCCAGCACGGTGGGCAGAAACTGCTCCAGCCAGTGCCGGCCGTTCCAATTCAAAATAACCACGGCCACGTCGGCAGCAACGGAGCCTTGCTGTGCGGTGCTAGATGCCAAATCCGCCTAAATCGAGTCCGGGAATATTGGGCAACAGGCCCGCTGTGCGCTGCTTGAGGTGCTCTTTGCCTTTTTCACCGGCTTCGTCGAGCACTTTGTTTACGGCCGCCACTACCAGATCAGCCAGCATGTCGCGGTCCTGGGGGGTAAGCAAGGATTCGTCTATTTCCAGTTTTAACAGTTGACGTTGGCCGTTGGCCGTGGCCCGCACCAAACCGCCGCCGGCCTCGGCTGTGGCCGTAATGGTATGTAGTTCGGACTGAGCTTGCTTTACTTTTTCCTGCAGCTCTTTCACGCGGCCCATCATGCCCATCATATCAAACATAAGCGAAGTCTTTTAGAGGAGAAAATATTACCGGGCAGATGTGACCCAGGGTGTCTTCGTTGCTTTGGGAAGCAAGTCAGGAAGGGCAAAAATACGGGTAAGGACGCAGTTCCGGTTGGCTGCTGGTCAAGACCAGCAATTGGAGTTAACGCAGCAGGGTAACCGTGCCCCGTTGGGTTACGCGGCGGCCGGTCTCATCCAACACGTCTACCTGGTACGAAAACACCTGCGGCGCCGCCTGAATGCCGTTGATTCGTCCGTCCCAGCCTTGGTTGCGCTCGGTACCCCGAAACACCACCACGCCGTTGCGGTCGTAAATCGTGAAAGTGAGGTTGGTGAGAAACAAGCCTTTCACGGTCAGGATATCGTTGTTGCCGTCGCCGTTTGGGGTAAAGGCCGTGGGTACCACAATACGCACCGTTCGTTGCACCTGAGCCACGTTGCTGAATACTTTAGTGCCGGTACCGGCCGCCGTGGCTTCCAGGCGGTAACGCAGGATTTGTGGGTCGGAGGGGCGTGCGGAAACTACGAAATCGGTAGCTGTGGCGGGTAATGGGGTGCCGACCAGCTCGCGGCCCTGCGCATCGATCAACAGCAGGCGGTAGGTCCAGCCGCTGCCTTGGCCGGTAGGCGCACTCCAGCGCAGCTGAATGTCGTTGCCGTCGCGGTCGGAGCTTCGGGCTTCAAGCACGGGCGGGCAAACCGCTGGGCCGGGGGCCGACAGCGTTCCGCACGGGTCACGAAACCGCCCGGTGTAACACGGCACCTGCGCCAGCGAAACCGCACCGGGTTGGTCCAGAAAAGGCGCACGTCGGCCAAGTGCTACATCCTGGGGGGCGCTGCCGCCCAGCGTGCGTTGCACCAGCAGCCGGTCGGCGGTATCGCGGGCAGGGCGCAGGAAGGCCAGCTCTACGGAGTTAGTTAGTGTAAACGAGGCCGTGAGCTGCGGACTTACAGGCGGTGAAGTAGCGACGGTGGTAGCTGTTTTTTCATCGGACACAGAGGTGGCAGAGCCTACCTTGGCCACCACCCGGTAACGGTAGCTGCGCCCGCAGGTCACCAGCGAATCGGTGTAGGCGGTTACGCCCGGTCCCACGCTGGCCAGCAGTTGATCGTCGCGGCGAATGTCAAAGCCGCTCAGGGCGCTACCGCCCGGCACGTTCCACGTTAACTCCGTCCGTCGGTTGCCGGCCGTGGCCGTGAGGCTTACCGGGCACAACGCGTCGGATGTGAAGAGGGCGTCGCCGCAGGCGTCGCGGAGCTGAAGCGTGTAGCAGCTGCTCAGGGCTCCGTTGGTAAGTGTAAACGAGGGTGCGACGGGCACCGTGGCTACCGCGGTAGTGCCTTGCAGCAGCTGGTAGGTGAATTGGGGCTGCAGGCCCGGGGCCGCAAACGTGAATTCCAGGTTTGTGCCGCGCACCTGCAGCTGTTGCAAAACTGGTCGTTGCGGTGCGGTGGTAGGGATTGGCTGCGCGCTGGAAGCCGATTCGCACTGGGCGAAATCCGTATAGTTGGCGAATACGGTGAGTGTGGTAGCGCCATTAGTTGGGTAAATCCCGCCATCGGGCGTGCCAGCACTGCGCGGGCCGTTGCCAATTTGCACGAAGTACTGCACGCCGGATTGGGGCGGAATACGTACCTGCACCCGGTCGCGCCCTACACCGCAGCTGTTGAGAGTAAGGGGCGGTATGGTAGGCCGGGGCCGAACCTGAAACTCACGGACGAAAAGTACTCCTCCCGCGGCGTTATTGGGTTTAGGGGTAAGTTGGTGAATGCGTACTGTGCCGGCCGGTTGATTGGCCGGAATGACCAAAGTGTTGGTAGCGTCCGATGGCAGAAAGCTGAAAGCTGGGAAACAGGTGGTGCCGTCGGTCAGCTTGTAGTATACCTGCAGAGGGTCCAGCGTACGGCCGCTGGCATCGCGCAGCTCAACGGTTGTGCCGGGACACAGAAATGGCAGTTCTTGGGTGGTGTTTGGGATGAAAACGCGGAAGTTGGGCGTTACGCCGGGCTCAGGCGGGTAACTGCATTGCGCCTGCGCCTTCGGCAGAACCAGCATTTCCACCATTAGCAGCCAAACCAGGAGCGCATATTTCACGCCTGCCTTAACGCGTAAAAAAGGCCAATAAGTGTGCATAGCCCGAAAATACGACGTTGGTATCAACTCGGGCCTACCAAAGGACATCAGGACCAGGCATATTGGCGCACAAAACGGGCAGCGGCGTGTAAATCGGGGTACAGTACCCGGTCACGACCTATAAAGGGTATTTCGGCCCGGAACGCTTCCTCAACCTGCTGTAACTGGGGCGATGTGCGAACGGGCCGGCGTAGCGCCAGGGCCTGCACGGCATTCAGGAGCTCAATGCCCAGCACCTGTTCGGTGTTTTCAACTACGCGCAGGGCTTTGGTAGCGGCATTTGCGCCCATGCTCACGTGGTCTTCCTGCCCGTTGCTGCTCACAATGCTGTCGACGGAGGCGGGCGTGCAGAGCTGCTTGCTTTGGCTGACGATGCTGGCCGCCGCGTACTGTGGAATCATCAGGCCCGAATTCAGCCCCGGCTCGGCCACCAGGAACGGCGGCAGGCCGCGCTGACCGCTGATGAGCTGGTAAGTACGCCGCTCGGAAATAGAGCCCAACTCGGCCACCGAAATAGCCAGGAAATCCAGCGCTAGGGCCAGGGGCTGGCCGTGGAAGTTGCCGCCTGAGAGAATGGCGTCGTCCTGTGGGAAAATGTTGGGGTTGTCGGTTACGGCGTTACATTCGGTTTCCACCACGCCGGCTACGTACTGCACCGCGTCGCGGGAGGCGCCGTGTACCTGGGGCATGCAGCGGAAGGAGTAAGGATCCTGTACGGCCGTTTTAGGATGCTGCTGCAACTCGCTGCCCTCCAGTAGCTCGCGCAGGTGGCGGGCCGCCGCGAGCTGGCCGACGTGCGGCCGAATACGGTGCAGCCGCTCGTCGAACGGTTCGGGGCGGCCGTCGAAAGCTTCGAGGGAAAGCGCGCCAATGACATCGGCGGCGAGTAGGAGGCGACGGGCGCGCAACGTGGTGTGCACGGCGTAAGCCAGCATAAATTGGGTGCCGTTCAGCAGGGCCAGCCCTTCCTTGGCCTCCAGCGCAATAGGCTGCCAGCTAAAGAGGTGCATGGCATCGGCGGCGGCCAGGCGGTAGCCTTCGTATTGCACCTCGCCCAGGCCCACGAGTGGCAGGCACAAGTGGGCCAACGGCGCTAAATCCCCGCTGGCACCCAACGAGCCCTGCTGGTACACCACTGGGTGAATGCGCCGGTTGTAAAAGTCGAGCAGGCGCTGCACGGTGGCTACCTGCACGCCGCTGTGGCCGTAGCTCAGGCTCTGGGCTTTCAGCAGCAGCATCAGGCGCACGAGCTCCTCGGGCACTTCCTGCCCCGTGCCGCAGGCGTGCGACATCATCAGGTTCAACTGAAGCTGGCCGCGGTCTTCGGGCGAAATGCTGGTGTTGCACAAAGCGCCAAATCCGGTGTTAATGCCGTAGACGGGCGCGTCGGAGTGGGCCAGACGGTTGCGCAGGTAGTCGTGGCAGTCGGCAATGCGCTGGCGGGCGTCGTCGGAGAGCGTAAGAGCCGCGTTGGAGCGCAGCAGCTGCTCTATCGTCGCTAAATCGAGGTGGGTGGCGGGGTGAAGGGCGTGGTCAGCAGACATGGGTGGGGAAAGAGTACAGCCGGGGTGGGCGGCCGAAGGGGGCCTGAAACTACTGCATTGCGCGCAAATGTCAGCGCGGGGCTGGTGGCTAAAGTTGAGCTCCGTAGGCTTTCATGGAGCCCATTGTTTACCGGTTGCTGTGCCGCATAAAAACGGAAGTGGTGCTCCAACTATGCGTTAGAGCACCACCTTGTTTGCCCGACTTTGGTAGGTTATGCCAGCTTTTGCACCTCCGAGGCGGCATCTCCCAGCGCCAGCGTCTGCTCGGTGCCAGAGCGCATGTCGCGCAGCTTTACTTGGCCGGCCGTGCGTTCATCGGGCCCGGCAAGCAGCATGTACCGAATGCCGCGCTTGTCGGCGTACTCGAACTGCTTTTTGAGCTTGCTGACTTCGGGGTACAGCTCGGCCGAGAGGCCGGCGTCGCGCAGAGCTTTGAGTAGCGGCAGCACCGTGGCGCGGCCTTCCTGGTCAAAGTTGGCCACCAGGCACAAGGGCGCCGCGGCCACGTCTTCGGGGAACAGCTTCAGCTCCTCCAGTACGTCGTAAATGCGGTCGACGCCGAATGAAAAGCCCACGCCTGAGAGACCCGGCAGGCCGAACGCTCCGGTCAGGTTGTCGTAACGGCCGCCGCCCGAAATGCTGCCCATCTGCACGTTGTTCACCTTCACCTCGAAGATGCAGCCGGTGTAGTAGGAGAGGCCGCGGGCTAGGGTCACGTCGAAGTCGAGGCGGTGAAAGTTCTGGAAACCGAAGTCCTGCAGGTAGCCTTGCACTTGCTCTAAATCAGAAAGGCCGCGGGCCGGACCACTCGATGCATCGGCCAGCACGCCATCGGCCCCGAAGGTGGTGCGCAGCGCCGCGAGTTTGTCGTTGAACGAACCGCTCACTTCCAGGTAGGCGAATACCTTATCGATGGCGCCCTGCGAGAAACCGCGCTCCAGCAGCTCGCGCGTCACGCCGTCGCGCCCGATCTTGTCGAGCTTGTCGATGGCCACAAACAAATCCGACTCGGTGCCTTCGCCGCCCAGCGCCTGGTAAATACCAGAAAGCACGCCCCGGTGGTTGATTTTGATGGTGAAATCCGTCAGCCCAAGAGTAGACAGCACTTCGTCGATCATCAGCACAATTTCTGCTTCGCAGAGTAGCGACGTGGTGCCCACCACATCGGCGTCGCACTGCACAAACTCGCGGTAGCGGCCGCGCTGCGGGCGGTCGGCGCGCCATACGGGCTGAATCTGGTAGCGTTTGAAAGGCAGCGTGAGCTGGCCGCGGTTCATTACTACGTAACGGGCAAAGGGCACCGTGAGGTCGTAGCGCAAGCCTTTCTCGGCCACTTTGGGCAGGATCTTCTTCGAGCCAGCCGTTAAATCTTCGGCCGTTACATCCTTCGCAAAGTCACCCGAGTTCAGGATTTTGAACAGCAGCTGGTCGCCTTCGTCGCCGTATTTGCCGGTAAGCACCGACAGGTTTTCCATCGTTGGGGTTTCGAGCGGAGCGTAGCCAAATTTCTCGAACACGCGGCGCACAGTGCCGAAAATATAGTTGCGGCGGGCTACCTGCTGCGGACCAAAGTCGCGGGTGCCTTTCGGAATGCTGGGTTTTTGCATGATGAGTGTTGAGCGAGGCCGCAAAGGTAGCAGTGTGGGCGCCCCGGCTGTAATGAGCCTAGTTAAAAACCCAACCAACCCAGTAGTGCGCCGACGTGCTAAGCCGCTGTACAGGATTCACCCTTGCTGTTTAATCGGGCCCGAAACAGTCCAGCGGGTTGCCGTTCATAACAGCATTTCTTCTGCCTTGCCGCAAAGCTGGTACGGCCGCGCCTGCCGGTACCGTGTCGCATTCGTCCTATCAATCGTGCCGTGGAGGGCGTACCTTGGGAGTAGCTGCCGCTCCTGGTGGAAGCGGTAGGTGTAAAGCAGTTGCGGCATGAAGCTAGGTACCTATCAGCCTTCGCCCGCTTTAGCCGACTTCGTAGAGCACTACTGGGTCGTGGAGGACCAGGCTACGCCCGAGGCCCCGGTGCGGCATGCGGTATTACCGGCGGCTGTGCAGTCGGCCATCGTGGTGTTTGGCGAGCCGTACCAAACCATAACATTCGATGGCCGCGAGGTGCGCGACATTCGGCAGGGCCTGGTGCTGGGCCGCGTTACCGCCAAGCGCTTGTACCTGCAGCAAACAGGCCGGGTAGGCATTTTTGGCGTGCGGTTTACTTCCACGGGGTTCTTTAACCTGTTTGGTATTCCCATGCACCAGGCCACCGATACCACCATCGACCTCGACTGTGCCGCCGGGAAATTCGGCCGGGAGCTAACAAGCCGCGTCATCGAAGCCGGGTCTCACCCGGAGCGGGTACGGGCCGCCGAAGAAATATTGCTGCGCCAACTGGCCAAGGTGCAGCCCCGGCTCGATGCCATCGACTTTATAGCAGCTAGCATCGTACGGCAACATGGCAATGTGAGTATCGATGAGCTGTGCCGAATAGCCAATTTGAGCGTCCGGCAGCTGGAGCGGCGTTTCCAGGCGAAGGTGGGAACATCCCCCAAGCTCTATGCGCAAATTGCCCGTTTCGGTTACGTGTGCAAGCTGCTGAAAGACGAGCCCCAGGCCCAGTGGGTGGATGTAGCCTACCGCTGCGGTTACTACGATCAGGCCCACCTGATTCGGGAATTCCGGCGCTTTACCGGCGAAACCCCCGCTGCTTACTTCTCCCATTACGACGACTTCGCCCGCTTTTTCTGGGCCCGTTGAGGCTCCTGTCGCATTCTTCCTATACTTCAGCTGAAGGCCGGAGTATCTTTTGCTCAGCTTTTTACGGTGCCTGCCAATTCCCGCATGGCCGGCCGTACCGGTTTGGCCACCGCAGTGGCCCGGTTGCTCTTTGCCCAAAAACGCCCGCTTCCCAACCCTTTCTGCGCTATGAAAACACTTTTGATTTCTGCAGTATTGGCCCTGAGTGCCGGTACTGCCGCCTATGCCCAGGCACCCGCAACCGGTTATTGGAACCTCGAAACCAACCTCTCCACTCGCGACTACACCCTCGTACGCTTTTACAACGACGAGCACCAGCTAGTGCGGGAGGAGCGGCTCGATAACCTGTGCCTCGACCTAAGCCAAGGCACGCCGCTGTGCCGACGCACAGCCAAACTCCTCAATTCTACCCTGACCCAGGTACTCCAAAATCCAGGCAATACCGATTCAGCCTCCATGTTGGCGGTTCAGTTGGGCCAAAACCGCCGCTTGCAGCGGGTGTACGCGGTGCGGTAACGGCACGCCGGCAGGAGCGTAGGGGGCAGGTCTGCTTAGTCCTTGCTTCGTCCACATCCGGCTCCTTGCCCCCTCAGCTCTGATTTCAAGAGTAGGCGCGAAGCAGACCACACTCTCAGACGGGACATGAGGGCGTGGTCTGCTCGGTATGAAATGCAGTGGCCTGACCGTGCAATCTACTTGCGGGCTGCCGCTCGCCGCACTTGAAAAAGCACCGAGGCCGCTAATGGCGCTTTAAGGGCCGACCGAATGCCGGCCTGCCGCAAGCCTTGATTGGTCCAGTCGTTGCAGGTGCGCAGAGCATGGTACTGACCCCGCGCCAGGAAGAAAAAGTCTTCGGCGGTATAGCCATGAGCATTGCGCAGTACACGGCGTCCCGCCGAGTCGGGCTGAAAGGAACGGGCTATGTAACGGCTCAGCTCCTGGTATTGCGCTACCGAAATACGTAGCGGCACCACGTGTTTGCCCGCGGCCGGGTCCTGGCGGTAAAAATCGACGTGCATCAGCGTACGGCCCGGTAGCAAGGCCCGCGCCACCGTACCGGCTTTCGGAAACCCGCCCGCGTACGATTCCAGAAAAAAGGCTTCGTTACCCCACCCAAAGGCCACGTACTCATGAGCGCCGAAAGCTGCCGTCAGCGCCGGTTGGCCCAGCGTATCGAGCCACCGAATACCGCTGCGGGTTTCGTAAAGGGGCATCAGCAAATCGGTGTGGAAACCGTTCGATACCACGTAAATAGGCACACCATCGGGCGTTTCCCGGAAGTTGGCGTTGCGCGGCACCACGCTGCCTCCCATCAGCAATACAATAAATACAACGAAAGCCGACATCAGAAAACGCACCGCTGGTAACACCATGCTCATACGGCGGCAGCCTTTGCCCGGCCTGCCGCCTCTTGATGCGCCAACAGTTAATTGCGTAACCCTAAAATACCCGCGGGGCCTCGGCAAGTATGCCAAAGCCCCGCAAAGAATCATAGCTCAGGAAGGGGATGGAGGCGCAAGGCAAGCCCTGATTTACAGGCGCACTACCGAGCGTTTGGCGTAGCGGCCGGGTTGGGTGGTGTTCAGCACGAACTTGCTGGCTTGGCCCACTTTGGTTTGCTTGCCCAACAGGTTAGAGACTGGCAGACCCGTTTGTACATGCACCGCTACCGGCGACGCCATCGGGACCAGGGCTACCGAGCCAAGTGCCAGGCGGGGTTGGCGCGTGGAAACCTGAAATACGGGGTAAGGCTGCTCATAGCCCAGCACCGTAGTCCGCAAGCGGTAGTTGCCCATGGGCAGGTTCCCGATGCTGAAAGAACCGTCGGCGCGGGTGGTTACGCTGCACACATACACATTGTCGCTGGCCCGCAGCACAATAACGTTGGCCTGGGGAATGGCCTCCCGGGTGTGGCCGTCGAGCAGCTTGCCGGTAATGGCGCCTTTTGCGGTGGAAGTGCCGGCCGAGGCGAACGAGAAACCGGCAAAAAGGGCAACAACAAAGAAGCAGAAACGGATTACGAACGTTTTCATGGCTGAAAAGAAGAAAGAAAATGGGCGGGCCGGCGGGCGTTGGCAGAAGCCGCGGTTCTGCTGCCTGGTGCGGGGCGGTCCAAATGAAGGACTGAAACATGCCGCCCGCCGCGAACGACGAGCTGGGCGAAACCGGCCCTGTTGACCGGAGGTGAGGAGCTTCGCTGCGGGCCGCTTGCCCGGCAGGGTATTTTCAGGAGCGGCAAACGGCGCTCAGCGAGGAGAACGATATAAAGATAGTGTAAGGTACTTTGTGATGCAAGGTACTATTGATATTTATTTTTTGGTTTAGGTTTTAACAGCTTCCGGTTAGAATGTGACCGGTTAACAGAGCAATGATAAGCAAAAGGAAAGGGTAGAAAACCCGGTTTAGAACCGTACAGCGCTTAACGTTTCGGTGCTGTTGGCTTTCGACACGTTAGATGCGCGGCCTGCGAGAGGGGTTGCCTGAAATTTTAAAAAATTCAAAAAAATCATGGCCGTGGCGGTTTCGAGGAATAAGCGAGCAAGTCAGCAGGGGAAAGGTCTTGATCTTGAGTTGTTTGCTGGCTTGTGTAATCGACAGTGCAAAGGTAGGTCTGCGGGCAGAAGGGCTACAATCGCACAATGATGTGGCTGAAACCCATTCAAATGCTTTAATGCGCTGTAAAAGGTTTGCTGATGTTTGCGGACTCACATTATGGTGGGAGAACTAGCCGGTTGTAAGCTTTTGGTGTATGGCTGATGGCAGTAGCATAACAGAAGCAACTCATGGCCAAGCAAGACAGAAGCAGTAGAACTTTGGGTTTCGGCAGTGGTAACTGCTAGTATTTTCAAAGGTTACAGACTACGAACATATTCGTAGGTTGCTCGCGGAATATTTTTTATTTGTTATTTCTTGGCTTTATAATGGACTGCAGCCGGTCCCTTTCGTTGCGTTCGGTCGGTACATTTCCAGTATCAAACCAGCAAAAAAGCCAGAGCTAGAGGCTCCGGCTTTAAGATTGCATCTACGATGGTCATAGGTGCTGCGCTTCGGCCCTTGTATTAGCTACCGAACCCGCCACCGCCGCCCTGGGGCTGCGCTTCAATTTTCTTGGAGGGTTTGTTCGACCCGAAGTACCACGAGAAGCCCAGGTACCCTACTTGGGTTTCGTTTTTGAATTCGCCCGAGGCCGTGTAGCCGGGAGCAAAGGCGGAGAGCCGCTCGCGCCGGGTATCGAAAATGTCGCTCACCCGCAGGGTAAGGGCTGCGCGGTCGGAGAACAGGCGCTGGCGCAGTGCCAGGTCGATGCCGTACACCGGCAGAATGCGGCCTTGGGGCGTAAGGGTAGCGGCGCGGTAGTTACCGGTGAGTTGTACATCGAGCTTGGGCGTTGGATTGAACGTGTTCATCACGCGCACCGTGCCGGTGAGGTTAGCTTTGCTGTTCTCGTTCTCGGTAGCTGCCGTTATGCTCAGGCGGAACAACGAGCCGCTGGCCGTAACACGCCACCATTTGGTAATGGCCTGGTTCAGCGACATTTCAGCACCCATGCTCGTGGCCTGGCCGAAGTTAAGATTGTACATGCGCGAAGTAATGCCCACGCTTGGGTTCAGGCGCGTGGCCACGGTATCCACGTCGCGGAACTGCTGAATAGCGTTGTTGGTCTGGCGCCAGAACAGTGTGGAGCTAAGCGTGGCGCCGCCAATGGTGACTTGGTGCCCGGCTTCCAATGCATTGATGTACTCGGGGCGTAGGCTGGGGTCGCCAATTCGGTAGCTGCGCTGGTCCTGGTACAGCTGAAAAGGAAGCAGCTGCATGAAACCTGGCCGGTTCAGGCGGCGGGAGTAGCTGAGTTGTAGCCGCTGGTCGCCGGCAAGTTTACGCGCCACCGTGGCCGATGGGAAGAGGTTAAAATACTGCAGATCAAACTTACCCTGGTTACCAGCCACCTGTCCGTAAGTGTGCGTGTATTCGGCCCGAATGCCGCCTTGGTAGCTCCATTTACCCATTTCGTTCTGGTAAGTAGCATAGCCCGCCTGCACGTACTCGTTGAACTCGTAGGCGTAAGAGCGTTCTGCCACGCGGTCGAAACGACCTTCGTTACCCAGATTCTGCCGCTCAAAATCGGCGGAGCCGTCGTTGGCCTGCCACTGGCTTTTCAGGCCAACATCCACGCGGCCCTTGTTTGCCAGCGGATGTACATAGTCGGCCTGAGCAACGTAGGCGCGAATGGTGACGTCGAAATCCTGCTGCCAGTCGGGCAGGCCGGTTACGCCTTCCAGCATCTGCTGGCCCACCAGCACATCGGCGCCCACGCGGGTGTGGTGCAGGCTGCCGGTTAATTCGCGACCTTTTTGCTTGGCCCAGGTGCGGCGGTAATCGGTGGAAACGTCCACCACGTCCACCTTCTCGGTAACGTACGTGCCGGTGCGCTGAAACTGCGTAACGGCGCTGGTGTCGCTTTGTAGCAAAGCCGACTGGCGGCCGGTGTTATTACCACGGTGCCAGTTTGGCTGCACCGACAGGCTCAGGCTTTGCTCGGGCGAAATGGTGTAGTCGAAACCTAAACGGGCATTCTGGTCGAAGTTGTGGCTGAAACCGCGCGAATTCTGATCTGTGGTCAGCCGCACACCGTTCAGCTGTGCTTCCTGCTGGGTGGTGTTCATTCGGCGGAAGCGGTTGTCGCGCATGTCGTAGCTGGCGAACAAGTTGAGTTTGCCGGCCCGGCGGTTCAGGCTCAGCGTCGACGTGTACTTGTCGCGAGTGCCGGCATTTACCGCCGCAGTGCCGTTCCACCCGTCTTTTTTCTGCTTTTTCAGGATAATGTTGATGACCCCGCCCGAGCCAGCCGCGTCGTAGCGAGCAGAAGGATTAGTCACGATTTCAACCTTTTCGATACTGCTGGCCGGAATTTGGTCCAGTCGTGTGCCCATGCCCCCCGATGCGGCCCCGGTGGCCTTACCATCCACGAGAATGGTGATGTTGCTGCTGCCGCGCATGCTTACCGCACCGCTTTGGTCTACGGTAACCGAGGGCACGTTTTGCAGTACGTTCACGGCAGAGCCGCCCACGCTGGCTAGGTCTTTCTCTACGTTGATAACCTTCTTGTCGAGGTTGTCTTCCATGGCAGCCCGCTCGCCGGTTACCGTAACGCCTTTAAGCTGCGTAGCTGTAGGTAGCAGCGCTACACTACCCAGGGCCTGCTCTTTTTGACCAGCCGCCAGAGTTACGCCGCGGCGCAAAACCCCATACCCCAGCACCGAGGCCCGCAATGCGTAGTTGCCGGGTGCTACCGGCTCAAGCCGAAAGCCGCCGTTTTCCGCCGTCTGGGCACCCGTTGCCACCGTTGAGTCGGGTAAGCGCAGGAGTACCACGCTGGCAAACGGCAGTGGCTGCTGCGTGGCTTTATCGAGTAGGGTGCCGGTAACGGCGCCCGCGGTTTGGGCTTGCATGCTCAGGGGGAAGAGCGTAAGCAGGAGGCCTGAGCACAGCAGTGCCCGGCGGGTGGTGTACACCAGTGCCATATTGCAGGAAGAGTAGGGGGTGAACGGGCGCACTTCGTCAGCGGCCGCGGTTCCGCTGGGTGTGCTACCGGAAATGGAAGTCTGTTTTGCCGTTACGAAATGGCAACAAAGGGCCGCGACGCAAGTAGCGCCGGTTTACTGAGTGCCGGAAGAAAGGCTGTTTCCTCTTTGGTTGATGCAAATATAAAGGCAGGTACTTTGTGACGCAAGGTACCTGACTAGATAAGTATATGGGTAATGCCTTGTTAGTGGTTAAGTGTTTGATAATGAGTATTAAAAAAATAAAGCACCGGCTGCTGACGTATAGCTGCCGGCGCTTTATGCCCTGTGGGTTGGTGGTAAAGCCTATTTAGCCGCGGTTACCTCCAAGCCATTGCGAAACGTTTTCTTCTGTTGAACGGCTTTGCCGTCGGGTCCGAAATATGTCCAGATGCCGGTAGAGCGGTTGTTGCGGAACTGGCCGGTTACTTCCAGGGTGCCATCTTCGCGAAGCTGGCGGTGAGGGCCCACCTTGAGGCCACCTTTCCAGGTGGTTTCGCTACGCAGCTTGCCCGACTCGTAGAACTCCTGTTCCAGCCCGGTAGCCCGGCCGTTCTCGTAAAGCAGTTTGCGCTGCACTTGGCCGTTTGGGTGATAAGAAAGCTGTTCGCCCACCAAGCGGTTATTCAAGTAAGTTTCTTTACGCTGCACCTGCTTACCACCGGGGTAAAAAGTACGCCACGTGCCGGTGCGCTGGTTGTTCTTGAATTCCTGCTCCTCTTTCACGCTGCCTTCCTCGTAAAAAAGCGTGGCTTTACGGTCGCGGCCCAGGTTGCTGTAGGTGGCTTCCTGCTCGGTTTTGCCGGAAGGGTAGAGGTATTTTGCCGGCCCGTTAAGCACGCCGCCCTTGTAGTTCTGGGTACTTTTTAGCGCGCCGGTTTCGTAGTAGGTTTTCACCAGGCCTTCGAGGTTGGCGGTGTTGGGTGCCAGTTGTTGGGCCCGTTTGGTAAGGTCGTCGCCCAACGGATTTTTAACTTGGCGAGTAGCGGCGGTGGCCGGCACGTAATTGCCCTCAGTACGCAGTTTACCCGAGGGGTAATAGGTGCGCATGGTTCCGCGCCCGGTTTTGTCCATGGTCACCTCCGTTTCCAGCTGACCGTTCTGGTACCAGGTTTTGTAGCCACCCGCGAGCAAGCCGTTGCGGTACATGCCCTCACTTTGCTGCTGGCCCGAGGGAAAATACGTGCGCACGGAGCCATCGGGCTGGCCGTTGCGGTAGGTTATTTCAGCCTGTGGCTTACCCGAAGAATACACCTGACGAACAACGCCTTGGGGCTGGCCATTAAGCAGGGTCGTTTCCAGCTTCAGCTCCCCGGTAGGGTGGTACATCTTGATGTTGCCCGTGGGCTGATCATTTTCATAGGAGCCTTCCTGAGCTAGTTTGCCGTTCGCATAGTAGGTGCGGAAAGGCCCTTGGCGCTGCCCATTCTGGAACGTGACTTCCAGTCGCCGCTGCCCGTTCTCGAAGAGTTCAGCGTAGGCACTATCGGGCTTGCCGCCGCGGTAACTGGTTTGTACTTCTAACTTACCCGAGCGGTAAAAACGTTTGTAATTGCCCTCCATCACGGTGTCGGCACCCACCAAGGCTCGGTATACTTCGCGCTTTTTGGTTTTGGTGGAGTCGTAGTAAGTGGTGAGCACGCGGGGCCGTTGGGCCCAAGCTGGTGCTGCCAGGCATGTCAGCAGCAAAAGCAGAAGAAATCGGTTCATGCCCGCAAAAACGCAGAAATTTTGCCAATCGTGCGAAACCCATCAGGAAAGGGTAATTAGCCGGAGTTATTTAATACCTAAGTACGCTTTAGCTGGTCTCCAAAAGAGCCGCTGCCGGTAAGGCCCCAGCTAGGTTGATCTAGTGGAGGACTTTGAGATTTTTAGTAGAAAAAAAGCGCCACAGCCGTGAGGCCGTGGCGCTTTGTCAATCAGTATTCGGCGTTCATAAACGCCTGTGCTATCGGTTAGAGCTTCTCTACAACAATGCTGCTGGCGCCGCCGCCGCCGTTGCAAATACCGGTCACGCCAATTTTGCCGCCTTCGTTTTTCATCACGTTGAGCAGCGTGGTTACGATGCGTGCCCCCGAAGCCCCCAGTGGGTGACCCAGCGAAACGGCACCGCCGTACACGTTAACCTTGGTGCCTTCGAGGTTCAGGAGCTTGTTGTTTGCCAACGATACTACCGAGAAGGCTTCGTTGATTTCGTAGAAATCCACCTGGCTGGCTTCAACGCCGGCGTGCTTAAGAGCCTTGGGAATAGCCAACGAAGGCGAAGTAGTAAACCACTGGGGTTCCTGTTCGGCGTCGGCAAAACCCAGTACCCGGGCCATTGGCTTTAGGCCCAGGGCTTCGGCTTTTTCCTTGCTCATCAGCAGCACGGCAGCCGCGCCATCGTTAAGCGTGGAAGCGTTTGCGGCCGTTACGGTGCCGCCTTCTTTCAGGAAAGCGGGCTTCAGGCCGGCTACTTTGGTAAAGTCTACTTTCAGGTATTCCTCGTCGTCCTCGATTACCACGGTTTTGCCTCGCTGCTCAATGGTAACGGGGATAATCTCGTCCTTCTTCTTGCCAGCTTTGGCCGCGTTAGCGCTGCGGGTGTAAGATTCAATGGCAAAAGCATCCTGATCCTCGCGAGTGATGCCCATTTCCTTGGCCGTGTTTTCGGCCGCGTTGCCCATGGCGTAATTGTGGTACGGGTCCCACAGGCCGTCCTTCATCAAGCCGTCAATCATCTGGCCGTGGCCGTACTTTGCACCGAAACGGGCTTTGTCGAGGTAGTACGGAACGTTCGACATGCTCTCCATGCCACCAGCCAATACCACATCCGACTGGCCCAACATAATGGATTGAGCGGCCATCATAATGGCTTTGGAACCCGAGGCACAAACCTTGTTTACGGTGGTACACTCTACTTCGAAGCCAAGGCCGGCTTTCAGCGCCGCCTGACGGGCCGGGGCCTGGCCCAGATTAGCCGAAATAACGTTGCCCATGATAACCTGCTGCACTTCCTTAGGGTCGACGCCGGCTTTTTCCAGCGCACCTTTCAGCGCAATACCGCCCAGCTCAGTAGCCGACAACGACGACAAACTGCCACCAAACGAGCCAATGGGCGTGCGTACGGCGGAAATGATGTATACTTCCTTGATTTGCATGAGTAAGTAGGGGAGAGGTTGGGGAAAGTAGGGCAAAACCACGCGGCGCATCGAACCAAAGTCGCTGCAGCCGGCGGCTCAAAAGTAGCAGGAATTTCCGGCGGCTTGAACCCAGGTTAAGCCTGCGAGCATTAACGCCCGTCGCCAAAACCGCTAAACTACCACGTCGGTTTGCCGGGTTCAGGGCGGCGCGTGGCTTTGTGCGGCAATTGCTGCAAGTACTGTTGCTCTTGGGCCCGAAGCGCGTCGAGAAGTTGCCGGGCCTGCGCCTCGCTCATATCGAGTTGCTGCAGCCGCTCTCGCCGCGTGTTTACGCGGGCATCGGCTCCGGTAGCCGCGTCGTTGCCCGCACGGCCAGTGCCGCCACCATCGGGGCCGCCATCGGGGCCTAGTCCGCGCACGTCACCGGGCTCGTTGCCACGGGCAGCACTTTGGGTAGCATCGTTGCCGGGTTGCAGGCTAGCGGCGCCTTTCGTTTGTTTTTCGGGGGCAGCCTCGGGCTTTGGAGCACGGGCTGTGGTTCCCTGCTGGGGTTGCTCGGTACCTCCTTGGCCATTAGAGGGTTTCTTGGGAGCCGGTGGAGGAATCCGGGGTTGATTGGGTTTGCCCAGATAGCGCCGTAGCAACTCGTAATTATAGCGCGCGGCGGCATTAGAAGGGTAGTCGAGCAAGGCCTGCTTCAGCAAAGCATTTGCTTGGGCGTATTCGCCCTCGGCCGCCGCTTGTACAGCTAGCTGTTGCCGGGCAACGCTTCGGATGTAAGGATTTTTGCTGGGCAATAAGCTACCGTATACTTCTCTGGCCCGCACCTCGCGCCCAAGACGAGCGTAGGCGTGCGCCAGGTTCAGCCGAATATTTTCAGAGCCTTTCCCAAGCCGCAGTGCGTATTCGTACAGCAGCGCGGCACCACCATAGTTGCCCTGTGTAAAGGCCATCTGGGCCTGCTGCACGGCTTCGTTGTGGTTGCGTACCCGCACCAGGGAATCCCAAATGCCGGTACTTAGCGCTACTGCCAAAAACAAAATCCGGATCATGGGCGCACTACTTTAACGGCAAACAGCACGTCGAGGGCCAGCAGCAGCAGCGCGCCGAGCAACGGGTAAGCGTAACGATTGTCGGCTACCGAAATAGTACGTACCTGCTGGGTTTGGCCTTCCAGTCGGGCGAGGGTGCGCAACAGCACGGGAAACTCATTGCGCTGCTCCGACACTTCCACGTAGGTTCCACCGGTGAGGTCGGCCAACCGTTGGAGGGCTGGTGCTTGTAAACGTGTAGTAACGGTTCTGCCCTGCGCATCCCGCAGAAAACCTCCCGGGCGGGGCACTTTGCTGCCGGCGACCGTACCCACACCTACCGTGTACAACCGCACGCCCGTGCGCACCAGCTCCCGAACCGGGGCTTCCAGCTGCTCGCCGAAGTCCTCTCCATCGCTCACCAACACCAAAGCAGTGGCCCGCTGCGTGGCTTCGGAAGTGGGCTGCGGGGTAGCTGCCAAGCGCACAAGTGCCAGCTGCAGGGGCTGGGCTAAATCGGTGGCGCCGGCGGGCACTAGCCGGGTTTCCAAGGTGTTCAGCACGGCTAAAAGGGCATTCTGATCATATGTGAGTGGGCATTGCACGAACGCCTCGGCCCCGAATACGATGAGGCCCATGCGGTCGGCGGGGAAGCGCTCCACCAGTTTCGCCAGTTCCGCACGTACCCGCATCAATCGGGTAGGTACCACGTCGGGCGCATCCATGGAGCGCGACAGGTCCACCAACAACCATAAATCTTTGCCCGTGGTGCGTACCGGCTGCGGCATCAGGCCGTAGGCAGGGCCGCGTAACGCTACCATCATCAGCACAAAGGCCGTTAAGCGCAGTAGTAGCTTCCACGCCACCCGCACACCCGATTGCCCCAGAGGCCGGGCCAGTCGGCGGGTGCGAAGCGCGAAGCCGGCATAGAGCATCAGGGCTACTCCAGCCAGGGCAGCATCCCAGAACGTCCACGCATAAAGCCAAGTAAGCATAGAAAGCAAGCCCCTGACAAACAGAGACGAATGGGGAATGGTCAAAGATAATAGCCCGTAGCGGCTCGATGCGGTAGATTTTTTTCTTTCGACCAACTTGTTTTCCGAAGCATGCCCGTATATTTGCTGCCCCGAAGGGCAAACGGCCCTGGGAACAATGCCCTGATCTGGAGAGATGGGTGAGTGGCTGAAACCAGTAGTTTGCTAAACTGCCGTAGCTCTAAAGGCTACCGGGGGTTCGAATCCCCCTCTCTCCGCCACGGGCTTCCCGGCATCAGGGAAGCCCGCTTTTTTAATCGGCTGCGCAAATGGCAGCCGGCTCTTTCGGGGTGTAGCGTAGCCCGGTATCGCGCCTGCTTTGGGAGCAGGAGGCCGCAGGTTCGAATCCTGCCACCCCGACGTAAAAGGCCGCTTTCCAATTAGGAAAGCGGCCTTTTTCATGTCGCCTTATCACGAGGCATAGGGTTTCCGTCTGGAGTAACGGTAATAGCAAATATCACCCGCGAAAAGGATGGACAAATTTGTCGCAAATCAAGGTTTGTTGGGCTAACACGTGACTTTCGCCCTAAGCTGATTAAGTTTGTACCCGCATTAAAACATGCGCCTCGTTAGCTCAGTTGGATAGAGCGGCTGCCTTCTAAGCAGTAGGTCAGGAGTTCGAATCTCTTACGGGGTACAGATGTGAAAGCCGCTTAGCATATTTGCTGAGCGGCTTTTTTCCATTTCTGCCCTTTCGGATAAAGCCATTACAGCAAACTGCTAAGAGCGCCCAGGCTTCATTGAACAGCCGCAAAGTGATAGTTACCTTAGGTAATTATTGCACACGCTGCTTTCCCGCTTTTTAAAGGGTACTGACAGCTCGGCAGTATCATCACATAAGGAAAAAAGCGCGCAACTTAACGTGAAACCCGAGCAACGTTGAGCATAAGGAAGCGTAAGGAATTAAACCAATGTTATTACCTTGGCAAACCTGAAGCTCCTTTCCCATAGGCTTCCACCCATCGTAACCCTTAATTAACCTTTTCTCTCACCCATGAAAAAAATTGTACTTTCATTGGCATTGCTGGGCGCTCTTGCGAGCTTCTCGTCAAAGGCCCAGGCACAAGGCGCTGCCCCCTTCTGGGCTCCGCAAAACAGCATTTACAACCCTGCTGCCAGCTTAGGAAATGGTTTTCGCTTAGCGCACGTGTCCATTGCCTTGACCAACCCGAACATCGTTTGGGGCATTGGCGGTGAATTACCTCCTCCCGGTGCTACTAGCTACACCTTCGATAAGTGGGTTAAAAGCGTTGACGGCGGTGCTACCTGGACAACCGGCAACATTCAGTTTGGCACGGGTTACACTGTGGGCATGATGCAGGCCATTGATGCCAACACCTGCTTTTTCATGAACTACAGCAATAACGGCGGTGGCGAAGTTCGTCGGACCACCGATGGCGGTGCAACCTGGGTGAATATGGCAGCCAACGGGGTGAACTTCACGCTTCCTGGTTCTTTTCCCAACGTCATTGCTTTTTTCGACGCTAATAACGGTTTCGCAGCGGGTGACCCGCAACCGGCTGCCACGGCTACCACTCCGGCCGGTCCGTTTCAGATTTACACCACTGGAGATGGCGGTAACACATGGCGCCGGGTGGCTACCAGTAACCTGCCCGTTGCTGGTGACGCCGAGTACGGGCTAGTTGGCTCCGTAGCACGCGTGGGCAACACAGCATGGATGGGCGGTACCGACCAAGGCGGCGCCAATGCCAAGGTCTATAAATCGGTTGACCAAGGCCGTACCTGGACGGCTAGCAACTCGCCCTTCACCGACGTAGGAGGCATTGCCTTCTCCACGGCTACAAACGGCCTCATCGTGAACGGTGCCGATATTGCTGCTACCACCAATGGCGGTACTTCTTTCGCGCCGGTAGCTTACACGGGTCCGTTCTACGGTCAGTTTGATATTGCTGCAGTTCCCGGCGTTGCTGGTATGTACGTTGCTTCGGGCCTGCGTGACGTGCCAACCCCAACGGCTAACGATTACGGTACGGTTATTACCGGCAACAACGGTCAGCGCTGGACGCAGATTGACTCGACTATCATTCGTTACGACCTTGACATTGCCAGCAACACGGTTGGCTATGCTGTAGGTAATAACACGAACCCGCCTGCAGGTCAGCAGCCTGGCAGCCTGCGTGCCATTTACAAAAACAGCCGTCCGTTCAGCAGCATCCTGGCCGCACGTAACAACGCCGCTAATAACACGGTAGCGCTGAGTGTTTACCCGAACCCAAGCAGCAACGGCGTGTTTACGCTGGGCCTGCCAAGCGGTACCCGCAATGCGCAGAACATCCGCGTATTCGATGCCCTGGGTCGTGAAGTATTCCGCCGCCAGCTGAACGCTACGTCGGCTGTTGGTGCTGTAGGCTTGCCCCTGGACCTGAGCAGCCTGAAGTCGGGCGTGTACACGCTGGAGCTGACGAACAGCGAAGGCACCGGCCGTCAGAAGCTGGTTATCGAATAAGCGAAACGCTTATTTACCACTAAAAAGCCCGACGGATTCCCTCCGTCGGGCTTTTTTTATCTTTTACGTCGGTTTCCACGCCACTTATTGGCGCGCCAGCGCATCCTGTTTTTACAACTTACATCAGGTTCAGTACACATGAAGAAATTCGTATTTCTTTTGGCCTTATTGGGCCTATCCTCAGCTGCCTCGGCTCAGTGGGCCTTACAACCCCTTACCTTCTCCGCGCCGGATCAATTCCCCTACCGTTTTAGCATCAGTAACCCGAGTACGGCGTGGACAATCGGCTTTGGCTACGATTCACCCGGCCTCAATCAGGTAGCTCGTACTATTGACGGAGGACAAAACTGGAGCCTGGTTACCGTACCCGGTATTGGCCCCGATGATGTTATTAGTGGAATTAACGCCCTGGATGCCAATACTGCCTGGATTAGCGTGCTGGATTACAACGGCGGCGGACGCCTGCTGCAAACCACCAACGGCGGAACAACCTGGACTCGGAAAACGACCACGGAGTTTGCCCAAACCGACCCCAACTTCGTCCATTTCTTTAATGCCAACGAGGGCGTAGCCATGGGCGACCTGGGCGAGAGTGCGCCGCTCAATCGGCTTGATATATACACCACTACCGATGGCGGCACAACATGGCAAGCAGCTACGGCGCCAGCCCCCATTTCAAACGAGAACGGCGTGATTCTGGCGCCTTCGGTCATTGGCAACGCCATTTGGTTTGCTACCGATGAAGGCCGCGTATACCGTTCCAGTGACAAAGGCCGAACCTGGAACGTGGCTGCGCTACCTCCCAGCGGAGAGTTGTTCGATCTGGCTTTCCGTGACTTGCAGAATGGCCTGGCCATGACAGTCGACAACGCCAATGTATTTCACCTGCACCGCACCACCGACGGCGGCGTTACCTGGCCCGAGATTCAATACACCGGCGACCTGAAGACGGCCGGAATCGACAACGTCCCTGGCACCAATACCTACATTGCCGTAGGTGCCGGAGATGGACGTAGCCTGCCTGGCTCAGCTTATTCCACCGACGAGGGCGCTACTTGGATTTCGTTGGATAACCTGCGGTACCACACCGGCGTGGCGGCTTTCAGTCCCACCACTATCTGGAGCGGCGCGGTGAATTCCAGTACAGGCGCAATGGGCGTGTACAAACTAACCACCACCGTACTGCCGGCAAAATCCGGGGCGACCACGCTGGCCATGCAGGCTTTCCCAAACCCAAGTGCTAATGGGCTCATTAACGTGCAGGTGCCGCAAGCCGGCGACTACAACGTGCGCGTAACCGATGCGCTGGGCCGAGAAGTAGTACGTCGTAGGTTTACGGATGTGGTGAGCCGGCAATTGGCACTGGACCTAAGCCAACAGCCCGCCGGGCTTTATACCATACAGGTAAACAGCAAGGCGGGTGTAAGTCACCTGAAAATCCAGATTCAGTAAAGTGAAGCTTAGTCAAAAGGCCGCTTTCCCATTCAGAAAGCGGCCTTTTTTGCGCGCATGAGTTCATGCGAAAAAGCCCAAAAACCTAGTAAAAAAGGGATGTTTCGGTATCTTTGCTTGTTCTAGCTAAAGCTACATTTTAGGCTAGATTTTACGGCTGAAATTCAACCGCCCCACATGAGCGAAATCCAAGAGAAAAAAGCCCGCAACGAGTACTCCGCGGATAACATCCAGGTACTCGAAGGGCTGGAAGCCGTGCGCAAGCGCCCGGCTATGTACATCGGCGACATCGGCGTGAAAGGTCTGCACCACTTGGTGTGGGAAGTCGTGGACAATTCCATTGACGAAGCGCTGGCCGGGTACTGCGACACGATTGACGTTACCATCAACGAGGACAACTCCATTACGGTGCGCGACAACGGTCGTGGCATTCCGGTGGACTTTCACCAAAAAGAGGGCCGCTCGGCGCTGGAGGTTGTAATGACCGTGCTGCACGCCGGCGGTAAGTTCGATAAAGACACCTACAAGGTGTCTGGCGGCCTGCACGGCGTAGGGGTGAGTTGCGTAAACGCACTCAGCAACCTGCTGCGCGTAACCGTGTACAAAAACGGCAAAATCTACCAGCAGGAGTACGAGCGTGGCGCGCCCATGTACCCAGTGAAAGAAATTGGTGTAACCGAGTATAATGGCACCCAGGTAGAGTTCTGGCCCGATGACTCGATCTTCACCGAGACGGTTTACCGCTACGAGACCATTGCCACGCGTTTGCGTGAACTGGCCTACCTGAACAAGGGCATCCGCATCAACCTGACCGACGTTCGGGAAAAGGATGAAGCCGGCGTGGCCCGCGGCGAGCAGTTCTTCTCAGAAGGCGGCCTTTCGGAGTTCGTGCAGTACATCGACGGCGAACGGACGGTGCTGATGCCACGCCCCATTCACGTTATCAGCGAGAAGGGCGGCACGCCTGTAGAAGTGGCCCTGCAGTACAACGATACGTACCAGGAACACATTTTCAGCTACGTAAACAACATCAACACCATTGAAGGCGGCACACACGTAGCCGGCTTCCGCTCGGCGCTAACCCGCACCCTGAAGTCGTACGCCGACAAATCGGGGATGCTGGAAAAAGCCAAGGTGGAAATTCAGGGCGACGACTTCCGTGAAGGCCTCACCGCCGTTATTTCGGTGAAGGTGCAGGAGCCGCAGTTCGAGGGTCAGACCAAAACCAAGCTGGGCAACTCCGACGTGAGTGGCGCGGTAAACACGGTGGTGGGCGAAATCCTGAACCAGTACCTGGAGGAAAACCCCAAGGAAGCCCGCATCATCATCGAGAAGGTGATTTTGGCGGCCCGGGCACGTATTGCGGCCAAGAAAGCCCGCGAAATGGTGCAGCGCAAAACGGTACTCGGCTCGAATTCCCTGCCAGGCAAATTGGCCGACTGCTCGGAATCGGACCCCGAAATCTGCGAACTGTACTTGGTAGAAGGTGACTCGGCCGGTGGTACTGCCAAGCAGGGCCGTAACCGTGCTTTCCAAGCCATTTTGCCGCTGCGTGGCAAAATCCTGAACGTGGAGAAGGCGCAGGAGCACCACATCTACGAAAACCAGGAAATCCGGAACATGATTACGGCCCTGGGCGTGAGCTTCGGGGTACCGGCCGACGTGGAAAACGGCATCGAGAAGGACGACAAGGCCCTGAACCTCGCCAAACTGCGCTACCACAAGGTCATCATCATGACCGACGCCGACGTAGACGGCTCACACATTCGCACCCTGATCCTCACCTTCTTCTTCCGCTACATGCGGAACCTGGTGGATAAGGGCTACGTGTACATTGCGCAGCCCCCGCTGTACCTCGTGAAGAAGGGCAAGGAGGAGCGTTACTGCTGGACCGAAGTGGAGCGCCAGGCTGCCGTAGACGAACTGGCCAAAGGCCGTCCGGAATCGGTGGGTATTCAGCGCTACAAAGGCTTGGGCGAAATGAACGCCGAGCAGCTCTGGACCACCACCATGCAGCCCTCGACTCGTTCCTTGAAGCAGGTAACGGTGGAATCGGCGGCCGAAGCCGACCACTTGTTCTCCATGCTTATGGGCGATGAAGTGGCCCCACGCCGCGAGTTCATCGAGAAAAACGCCAAGTACGCCAAGCTGGACGTGTAAGCTCCGGTAATTGAAAAAGCCCGCCTCGTGCGGGCTTTTTTATTGGCAAGCTTGGTCGTGGAAAGGCCGTCATGTCGAGCGCAGTCGAGACATCTCGTGTGCTGACGCCCGGTACTATTCTTCTCCTTCAACGAAAGGCAACACTATCCGGCAAGATTGGCAAGCGCCTTCCTTCGGGTCCTCGACTTCGCTCGGAACAACAGACTGGATTCGTTTCAAAACCAATGAATCGACAACTCATTTCTTCTGGCTCGCCGTGGGAAGGACCGGTAGGGTACTCCCGCGCCGTGCGCGTGGGTAACCTGGTAGAGGTTGCCGGAACCACGGCCATGGACGGCGACATGGTAACTGGCACCGATTGCTACACCCAGACCAAGCGCATTCTGGAGAAAATTGCCGACGCCCTGCACGAAGCCGGCGCTACAATGGACCATGTAGTGCGCACGCGCATTTTTGTCACCGACATTACCCAGTGGCAGGAAGTGGGCCGGGCCCACGGCGAAGTGTTCAAAAATATCCGCCCGGCCTCATCCATGCTGGAAGTTCGCGCGTTAATTGATGCACGGTTGCTTGTTGAAATCGAGGCCAGCGCCGTTATTTCGTAACTCCACTTACCCTGACGCTGGCAGCCTCTCGGCCCGCTGGTTGCGCTATGAAGATTTTCAAATCCTCGGACCTCATCCGCAAAAGCAAATACATCAGCCGCGACCTAAGCTGGCTGCGCTTTAACTACCGCGTGCTCGACCAAGTACGCGACGACTCCCGGTCGTTGTTTGAGCGCATGCGGTTTCTGAGCATCACGGCTTCCAACCTCGACGAGTTTTTTATGATTCGCGTCGGGTCGCTCTACAATTACCTCGACTACGGCAAGGTGCGCGTCGATTACTCGGGCCTGCGCGAGCTTCCCTTCCGCCGCAAGCTGCTCGATTTTGCCCACCGTTTCGTGCACGATCAGTCGCAGACCTACCTGCAGGAGTTGCGGCCGAATTTCGTGCGCAACGGTTTCGACATTTTGCGGGTGGACGAGTTGACCGACGTGGAGCAGAAAAAGGCCGACGGATACTTCAAGAACACGGTTTTCCCGCTGCTCACGCCGATGGTATACGATTCGTACCACGGCTTCCCGCTCATGATGAACCAGTCGCTCACTTTTGGCGTGGTCACGCGCATGGGCGAGGGGTCGGAGATGGGGCAGGAGCGGCTTACGTTCCTGCAGATTCCGCTGAATTTGGCCCGCTTTTTTGAGCTGCAGCGCAAAGACCGCGTGGTGTTTGTGCCGCTGGAGGAAATTGTGCGTGCCAACTTGGATAAGCTGTTCCGCAACGTGCCCGTGGAATCGGCCACGCTGTTCCGCATTACCCGCAACGGCGACTTCACGCTGGAAGAGTCGGAGGACATTGACGTTGACTTCATTAAGGAAATTCAGCAGGGACTGAAAACCCGCAAGCGCGGCCGCGTAGTGCGCTTGGAAGTGGAACCCGGGGCCTCGCCCATGCTCATGCAAGTATTGCGGGAGCGGTGGCACATCGACAACGGCAACGTGTTCGTTATCGACTCGCTGATTGACATGCGCGGCCTGGTGCAGATTGTGAAGCACCCGAACTTCCGCGACAAGCTGCCCAAGCTGCCCACGCCCGTTACCCCACTGAGCTTGCCCGAGGGTGCCGAAGACAACCTCTTTGACTACCTGAAAACCCACGACGTACTCCTGCACCACCCGTATAATTCCATAGAACCGGTGGTGCGCCTGCTGGAGCTGGCTGCCGAGGACCCGCACGTGCTGGGCATCAAGCAAACCATTTACCGCCTCGCCGACGACTCGCGCGTGACGGCGGCGCTGCTGAAAGCGGCTGAGAACGGCAAGCACGTATCGGTGCTCTTTGAGGTGAAGGCCCGTTTTGATGAGGAGCGCAACATTCGGGAAGGTTCCCGGCTAGAAAAGGCCGGCTGCTTTGTCATTTACGGGGTGAGCAAGTACAAGACGCACACCAAGATGGCCATGATCATCCGCAAGGAAGGCGAAAAGGTGACGCGCTACGTGCATTTGGGCTCGGGCAACTACAACGAAACCACTTCGCGCCTGTACACCGACGTGAGCCTTCTGACCAGCAACGATGTGTACGGCCACGACGTGTCGGAATTCTTCAACGTAATTACCGGCCACTCGCAGCCCGACGATTACGAGTATCTGATTACGGCGCCTAAAGACATGCGCCAGCAGTTGATCCAGCTCATCCGCGACGAAGCCAAAAATGCCAAGCGCGGCCAGCCCAGCGGCATCGTTATGAAAATGAACTCGCTCGAAGACCGCGAAGTCATCGACGAGCTCTACAAGGCGTCAAAAGTAGGTGTGCCCATTCGCCTGATTGTACGCGGCATTTGCTGCCTGCGCCCCGGCCGGCCGGGCCTGAGCGACAACATTGAAGTGCGCAGCCTGGTAGGCGAATTCCTGGAGCACACGCGCCTATTGTATTTCCACCACGGCGGGCAGCCCAAGCTCTACGCTGGCTCGGCCGACATGATGGTGCGCTCGTTCGACCGCCGCATTGAGGCGCTCTTTCTGATTGCCAACCCGCAATTGCAGCGCGAGGCCATCAATATTCTCTACTTCAACCTCAAAGACAACTACAATACATACCTCATGCGCGAGGATGGCGCCTACGTGAAGCGCATTCCGGCCACCGACGAAGTGGTGTTCAACGTGCACAAGGAGTTCTACCACAAAGGGTATGACTTGGTGGAGCCGGAAATGCTGTTCAACGAATACCTAGCAGCCGCCGTGGTACCCGAAGTGCCGCCCGCAGATGTGGAGCCCGTGTCCCTGTCCGAGGATGTCCTGATTGCCGACGAGGTTCTGGAGCTAACCAGCGCCGAAATTTTGCCGACTTCCGAGCCGGTGCTTTCCGAGCCCCTGGTGCCCGGTCCGGTTCCGCCCGTTACGGAAGGCGACTAGCCACGAAGCAAAGCGTAAAAAGCCAGCGGCCCGCCGAAACGAAATTCAGCGGGCCGCTGGCTTTTCAGGCAAGTGTAAGGGATGGGTTAGCCAGCCGCGAGGTCGTTCTGTACCTCGGGCGACGGAATGGGGGTACCGGGGGCATGCTTGGGCTCAATTTCGTCGAAGTACTGCTCAAACAGGGTCTGCAGCATGCCGTCCTTCAGGCCAATATCGGGCACCACCATGTGGTTAATGCTGGCCCATTCCATGGCGGAAAGGTAAATCTGCCCGGCCGGTACGATAACGTCGGCGCGGTCGGGGTTGAGCATGAGCAGATTCACCCGCTCGTCCATGCTCATGCCACGCAGCTTGTCCAGGATAGTAGCAATTTTTCGGCGCGTAACGGGCTGGTCCAAGGGGCGTTGTGCCAGGCTGTAAATCTTGTTGATGTTACCGCCCGTGCCAATGGCGCGCGTAACGTGGTGCTGCCGGGCGTTTTCCTTCACCCACTGTTCCATGCGCTGCCAAGTGTCCTGCAGAGCCTCGCCGGGCTTGCCGTTTTGCTGCAAGCGTCGGATAGAGCCTACTTCAAACGACTGCGAGGCTACTTTGCGACGGTCGTGGTAGAGGTTGAACTCGGTGCTACCGCCGCCCACGTCAATGTGCAGGTAGTGGCGCTTGTCCTCCAGCTGGTGCATGATTACGCTGTTGATGAAGGCCGCTTCGGCCTGCCCATCAATAATTTGCACCTCAATGCCCAGCTCTTTGCGCATGCGTGCCACAATAGCCGGCCCATTTTCAGCCGAGCGCATGGCCGAGGTTGCACACACCAAATGGTGCGCCACGTCGTGCACTTCCATGAGCAGCTTCAGCGCGTGAATGAATTTCACGAACTTTTCCTCCTTCTCGGGGGAAATGCGGCCGGTGGCAAATACATCTTCACCCAAGCGCAGCGGGTAGCGCACGTACTCTACGCGCTTGAGGCGGTAGTGGCCTTCGTACTCCAGAACCGCCGAAATCTGGCAGCGGACGGCGTTTGAGCCGATGTCGATAGCGGCCAGTTTGAGCAGCGGAAATTCCATAGCAAGTAGGGCAGAAGCGGTGGAGAGGCAGGCAAAGATAAAAGGCCGGGCGGAAGCCCAGCCTTTTAAGTGTTCGGCATGCCGAATGGTTATTGATCGATGCGGAAACCCAGGCCAAATTGCAGCAGCAACTTTTCCTCGGCCGAGCTTTGCACCGACACCGACAAAGCCAGCGTTTCGTATACCGGCGCCAGGTAAAAGCCGCCGCCGTAACCGCGGTGAATGCCGCCGTCGGCCCGGCCGTTGAAATACACTTGGCCTTGGTCGTAAAAGCCGAAGACGCCGTAGTAAAACGGCAAAAACGACGTATTGGCGTAGCCCAATGCCAGGCGCAACTCCGAATTCAGGTACAGGCTGGCGTCGCCGGTAAAGCGGTTGCGCACGTAGCCGCGCAGGTTTTGACGCTGCCCTAACTGGGTGAATTTGTAGAAGGGAATGGCGTCGTTGTCGCCGTAGTTTTTCGCGCCGCCGCCTTTCACCACCAGCGTTACGGGTATGCCGAGGCGTGCCGTGGCGTAGTATTCGGCAAAGCCTTCGGTAAGGCCAAACGTGTTCTTGCCGCGGTTGAGCTGCTGCCAGGTGGTATGGGCTCCGTAGAGCCGCACGCCTTTCCGGGCAAAGTTTTTTCGGTCGCGGAAATCGAGGTCGAGTTGAGCGGTACCGCCCAGCAACTGCTGCTTGTTGGTGTTTGGAACGGGGCTTTCTGGGTTGGGACTATCAGGTGTTTTTAACTCGCCGAGGTAGCTGTTAGCCGCAAAGTCGCTTTCGTACACCTCAAACACCGGCCCGATGCGGAATACACTTTTCTCCCGAAAGGCCCGCTCGAAGAACACGCTGGTTTCGTAGCCGCGGTACCGGGCTCGGTAGTAGTTAGCATCGAAAAGGTCGTCGTTCTTACCGGTGTTGTTGCCGAGCCCGAAGAAGTTGTAGAACGGAAAGAAATTGCCATAGCTGGCTACGGCGCACACATCCCATTTGCCAATGAGGTGGCGCCAGCGCACGTTGCCGGTTACTTGGCGGTTGCCGCCGGTGGTAGCGCGCAGGTCCAGGCCGTAGCGCACGCGGTAATCCGGCTTGCGGAATCCTTGCTTAACCCAGTCGAAGCCAGCGGCCACACCAAAACCGTCGTTGCGGTTGTAGAGTAGGCCACCGCGCGGGGCGTAACCGTCGTACTCGAAGGCTTCACGGTTGTACTGGTTCACGCCCAACTGCACCGAACGACGGTCGGCAGTGGCGGGACCGGCCTGCAGCTCGGTTTTGGGCACGTCATACACTTCGGTGCGGCCGCCGCTGCTGGCGTCGGTCATCTGGTCGGCTCCTTCGCCGCCAATAATGCGCACCCGAATGCTGTTTTTGCCGCTGCCGCTTACGCGGAACACGTCTTTGCCGTCGAGGCCGTACAGGCGAATGTCGCGGGTTTCGCCGCGCACAAAAGTGCGGTCGAAGAAAGGCTGGCCTTTAGCCTCCCCGCCGTCTTTGTCTTTTTTGCTAACCTGCACCCGCACGTTGCCATCGGGCAGGCGTTGCACGTCGAAGTATTCGGCCTTGTTCGAGCCCACTACGTCCACGTCGCGGGCCAGCATCAGGTAGTACTCGTCCAGGGCTTTGGGCAGCTCCTGAATGCGGCTTTTTAGTTTGCGGTTAATGTCCTTACCCGAAATGCCCTGAATTTCTTGGGGCAGCTGCGCCGTAGCCGAGTCGATGGCGGCCGGGGTAAGGCGCTGCTGTAAGTACTGGCCGATGCGCCGCCAATCGTCGCGGTTCAGGCTTTGCAGCAGGGCGCGGTCGAGGTGACGGGCGGGCCAGTTCAGGCTTTCCAAGTCGCGGAACCGGGGACCGAAGTCCTCGATGCTGGGCACGGCCCACTCGCGGTTCGCCACCCAGGTAAGGGCGCCGTTCCAAAGGGTAAAGGCTTGGTCCCGGTCGCGCGGAATGGGCTCGAATACCGTTTGTTTCCCGCGTTCAAACTCGGCCCATTTCCAGTTGTCTTCGTGCTTGCCGAAATCGGCAATGAGCATGTCGAAGGCGCGGGCCTTGCCGAGTTTGAAGGCGTCAACCTGGTTGTCGTTATCCTTATACAGCTGGCGAAACATGCTGAAGGAGCGGCGCACGTCGGTGGAGCCGCCAAAACCTGGCAGGTTGGGTTTTGCGTCCCAAGGGTCGTCTTCCAGAGTGCCCAGCAAACCGGCGTACTGCTCGCGGTAAGGGCCTAATTGCTGGTTGTCGGGCAGTACAAACAGGCGTGGCCGGGCGTGCAGCACATCGGTGCGGTCGAGCAGGGAAGCGGCCACTAGCGCCGAGTAGGGGTGGGCGGTGGGCGTAATATCGCGCAGAATGTCGGCGGCCACGGAGTTACGCAGCTCGGGCGGCAAGATGCGCGTCACGTCTTTGTCGACCGAGCGGAAGGTGTATTCCGAGCTGTCGGCGGCAATCATTTTCAAGGAAGTCGTCTGACGTCCACCGCCCCGCCCCGTCGGGCGCAAACCGCCTTTTTCGGTGTTCAGATCCAGAACCGGTACCTGTACCGGCTGCGTCCAGGACGAACGGTAAACCGGTCCGATAAACGTTTTCCGCAAGCCATTGGCGCGGTACTGCGGACCCGGCGTAACGGTAGCGGTGACGCCCTGAGAAGTAACGGGGGCTGTTTCCGAAGCGGTACGAACAGTCGAAGGGCATTCGGGGATGAATGCGTTAACTGGCGTAGTCGAGGAACCGGTTTCGCAGGCCGAGCGGAACAGCGTGGCCGCAAAGGAATCCTGTGTGGTGGCCTCATTGGCAAACGTTATCATGCTTGCCTTTACCGTACCATCGGCATAATAATCGAGGCGGGTATAGCCGGCTGTGGCCTGGTTGTAGAGCGAGCCGGCATTGGAGCCGACGGGCTCGGTGTGGGCAAACGAGCCCGCCACGATGTGGTAGTTTTTTTCGAAAGGAGTTAGCTGCAGGTTAAAATCGTGGGCAGCGGCGTAAACCGCATGCGGGTTTTCTTTGAGCGTACCCAGCAGCTCTTTTTTGAAAGCCTGGTAACCGGGCGAAGCCAGGTCGCGCGGGGTGCCCACGTTCTGGCGGTAAGCGGCGTAGATGGTGCCGAAAACGGGCGGCGACAAATGGCGCTTCAGGGGCTGGTAACCGCCGTACGTGCCGTTGCTGATGACCGGTTGGTGACCCACCAGCAGCACGTTGCGGCCCTTGGTGTCTTTCAGCACGTCCTGCAGTTGCTCCCGAAACTCCTCCACCGACATGGTTTTGCAGTCAGTGTCGGGCGCTTCGGGCCGGTCGTACGGGTGCGAGAACCACGGAGTGTTGAGTGCCACCAAACGTACCAGCGGGGCTACATCAATGATTTCGGGGCCGGGGCAGCCATTGCTGGGCACGAAGGCATTCTGTCCGCCCAGCTGTTTTTCGATGTACTGCTCCAGCCGCCGCACGCTTTTCTGACCATCCGGGCCGGAGTTGTCCCAGTCTTTGTCGCCAGGCACAAAATAGATGCGGCCGTTAGGCAAGCCTTTCACCAGCGCCACCAGCGCATTGGCCCGCAGTTCCAGGGCGGCCCGGGTGGTGTCTTTCTTGCCCGAAAGGCCTTCGTTACCCACAATATCCCCTAAGTGCACCACGGTAAACGGCTCCGTTTCCTTTTCCAGGGTTTGGCGCAGAATTCGGAGCCGCGTTTCGGGCACCGGCCCGGCCGTGTTGCCCAGTAAATACACCCGGTGCGCGGGGGAGGAAGTGGTTTGAGCGCACACAGTAGCTTGGGCTGTCAGTAGCAAGCCAGCAGCAAGCAACTGGCAGTAGAAAAGACGCATAGAAAGTGAATTGCGGGCGCCCAACGAGTTGAATTAAGTAGCCCTGAGCGTGTTATTCCGTTCTGTACGCGAAAAATACGGGCGCGGATAACTCAACCGTAACGTTCCACAAAAGCCACACGCTTTGTGCCGGCGAATGGAAATGAACCTGACTGTATTACGGCGTATTTGCGCCATCCAAAGCAGCCTGTCCTAATAGTTCCTGCACCACTTTAGGCACGCCCAAAGTGGCAGGTTCTGCCACAAAATGCACTTGTCCGCGTCGGGTTACGGCCGGCTGGCTAGGGTCGATGACGTACAGCGGCCGGCCGGCAGGCAGGTAATGCAGCAAGCCCGCGGCTGGGTAAACCTGCAGCGACGTACCCACCACCAGCATAATATCGGCGGTAGCGGCTTCCTCCATGGCGCGCTCCATTAGCGGTACCGCCTCGCCAAACCACACAATGTTGGGGCGCAGTTGGTGTCCTCGCTCGCAGTGCTGGCCAAGCTCAATGGGGTTGCCGTCGATGTCGTACACTAATTCTTCGAAGCGGGAGCTGCGCGCCTCGCGCAATTTGCCGTGCAGGTGAATCACGCGGGACGAGCCGGCTCGTTCGTGCAAGTCGTCCACGTTTTGTGTCACGATAACCACCTCGTAGGCCTGCTCCAGCTCTACCAGGGCCCGGTGCCCCGCGTTAGGCTGCGCGGCATAAGCCGCGGCGCGGCGCTGGTTGTAAAACTCGAGCACCAGTTCGGGGTTGCGCTGCCAGCCTTCGGGCGAGGCTACGTCCTCGATGCGGTGGTTTTCCCAAAGGCCATCGGCCGCACGGAAGGTGGCAATGCCGCTTTCGGCCGAAATGCCGGCGCCAGTCAGTACAACTATTTTCTTCATAACAAGGGATAGGATGGTTGCTGCTGAGGCGGCGGGTCGCCGTAAATAGGCAGCGGTACGCCGGAATATGGCACCTATTCAACGGCTGGCTACGGCCAGCGTTTCAGCTGTTCGGCGCTGAAATTCCACTCCGGCGTTTCCAGCCACTCGGCGTTCGGCTCCACTAGAAACCAAGCGCCGAGCCCGGAACGCGGCTTGTTAATGAGCACGTGCATATCCTGCGCAGGCATGTAGCTCTGCGCGAGCAGCACGTAGCGGCGGCGCGTGGTGGGGTTTTGGGCGGCATCGAGCACCAGCACGGCGTGGCCCGGTGAACCACCTTTGATGAATACGTCGCCGGGCTGCACATCGGACAGGGGCACGCGCTGTAATTCCCGCTCGAGCGACAAGGTGCCGGCGTACGTGAAGATCTGGTCGAGGTACTGGCGCAAGAGGGCGTGGGTGGGCGCTTCCGGCGGCTTGCTTACCGGGGCTACGTCCTCGCCCTGCAGCTGAAATCGTTTGCCGTCGGCCCAGTCACCAAACCAGGCATCGTAACCGCTGGTAAGGTGAAAGTGAATGCGGCGGTAGTTTTGGCTGAACAGGTATTCGCTACGCAGGCGTATTACCGCGTCGGCGCACTGTTGCAGGTCGCGGGTTCCGGTATCGATGTTGATAACGGCCGCGTGTACCGATTGGATTTCCTTTGGGCGGCCATTGTGGAGGCGCACCGGCGTGCCAGCAGGCCGTAGCGGCAGGTAACGCAGCCACTCGCCAAACGAGCCCGAAGCCAAGGCAACCCGTTGGCAGCCGGCCGGCGGCATAAATCGAGCGGCCAAGCTATTCTGTGCTGAGTAATTCGTCAGCCAAGGGTACTGAACCGTAGGCACGGGGGCTGGAGCAGCGGCTCCAAGCAACAACAAGCTACCAAAGATCAGGAAGCGCATACGACAAAAACGGCAACGAAAAACGACGGCTTGGTGCTCGAACGAATGGGTACTATGGAAATTGCAGTGGCCCTAAACAAGCAGAGCCCCGACGTGAGGTCGAGGCTCTGATGCAAAATGAGAAGCAGGTTATTTCTTCTTGGCCGGCGCCTTTTTCGCAGCGGTTTTCGCGGCCGGTTTTGCGGCGGTTTTGGCAGCTGGTTTTTTCTTGGCCGGCGCTTTTTTCTTGGCTCCATCCTCGGTCGCTGGTGCCGCCGTTTTCTTGGCCCCGAAACGGCCGCGGGCAGGCTTGTCGGGAGTGGCGTCGGCCAGCTCAATGCAGCGCTCCAGCGTTAGCTCGGTAGGCTCTTCGCCCTTCGGAATCTTCACGTTTTTGCCCCCGGCCACGATGTACGGGCCGTATTTGCCGTTTACCACCTGAATATCGGCGCGGCCTTCTGCTTCGTAAGAGCGAATCAGCTTTTCGGCTTCCTGCTTGCGCTTGGCCAGAATCAGGTTCACGGCTTCTTCGGCCGTTACGGTGTGCGGGTCCTGGGTTTTATCGAGCGAGTAAAACTTGCTGTCGTGGCGAATGTAGGGACCGAAGCGGCCGATGGCGGCCGTCATGTCCTTCTCTTCGTACTGGCCCACCACGCGGGGCAGCTTGAACAGCTCCAGCGCGTCTTCCAGCGTCAGGTTTTCAATGAATTGACCCTTGCGCAGGTTAGCGTAGGCCGGCTTGGTCTCACCCTCAGCCTCGCCCAACTGTACGTAAGGACCAAAGCGGCCGAGACGGGCAATGATTTTGTCGCCGGTTTCGGGATGCAGACCAATTTCGCGGGTTGTGCCTACGTCGGCGCGCTCCACTTCCTTGCCGCGCTCCACGGTTTCGTGGAAGGTGCCATAGAAGCCCGAAATCATTTCCTCCCAGCTTTCCAGGCCGTCGGCAATGCGGTCGAACTCGTCTTCTACCTTGGCCGTGAACTGAAAGTCCACAATCACGGGGAAGTGTTCCACCAGAAAGTCGTTCACCACCATGGCGGTATCGGTCGGGAACAGCTTGGCTTTGTCAGCGCCGAAGGTTTCGGTTTTTACCTCGGTTTTTACTTCCGAGCCGTCCAGCGTAAGCACATGAAACTTACGTTCCTTGCCCTCCCGCGTGTCTTTTTCCACGTAGCCGCGCTTCTGAATGGTGCTGATGGTAGGTGCGTACGTCGAAGGACGGCCAATGCCCATCTCTTCCATTTTCTTCACCAGCGAAGCTTCCGTGAAGCGGGCCGGCGGCTGCGAGTAACGCTCCGTAGCCAGCAACCGCTGCAAGGGCAGCACCTGGTTAACCGATAAGGGCGGCAAGCCCCGCGAAAACGACGACTCGCTGCTGTCCTGACCGTCTTCCTCGTCGCGTGACTCGGCGTAGGCTTTCAGAAAACCTTCAAACGTAATGACTTCGCCCACCGCCGTAAGCGTAACGCCCGGCTGGGTGCTGATCCCGATGGTAGCCGTCGTGCGTTCCACCTGCGCATCGGCCATTTGCGAAGCCAAAGCCCGCTTGCGGATCAAATCGTACAGGCGCTGCTCGGTAGAATCGGTGCCGGCTTTCAGCAGCGAGAAATCCGTAGGGCGGATGGCTTCGTGGGCTTCCTGCGCCGACGACGCCTTGGTTTTGTACTGGCGGGTTTGGGCGTATTCCTCGCCGTAGCTCTGGGTAATTTCGTGCTTAGCGCCTAACAGGGCTTCCTGCGAGAGGTTAACCGAGTCGGTACGCATGTAGCTGATCTTGCCGGCTTCGTACAGTCGCTGAGCCACGCTCATGGTTTGCGCCACCGAGAAGCCCAGCTTGCGTGAAGCTTCCTGTTGCAACGTAGAGGTGGTAAACGGCGCGGCCGGGGACCGGCGGCTCGGCTTCTTTTCCAGGTTCTCGATGCGGTACGCAGCACCCACGCAGGCAACCAGGAAAGCTTCGGCTTCCTCGCGGGTCTTCAGGCGCTGGGGCAACTCGGCTTCCAGCACGGCGCCGTTGCCGGCATCGAAACGGGCCACTACGCGGTAAGCCGAAGCGGTTTTGAACTGGGATATTTCCCGTTCCCGTTCCACCACCATGCGCACCGCTACCGACTGCACCCGGCCGGCGGAAAGGCCCGTTTTTACTTTCTTCCAGAGCACCGGGCTCAGCTCAAAGCCCACCAACCGGTCGAGCACGCGACGGGCCTGCTGGGCATTCACCAGGTTCAGGTCGATTTCGCGGGGCGAGTCGATGGCGTTCAGGATGGCGTTTTTCGTGATTTCACGGAACACGATGCGCCGCGTCTTCTCGTTGGTCAAGTCGAGGGTTTCGCTCAGGTGCCAGGAAATGGCTTCGCCCTCGCGGTCATCGTCACTTGCCAGCCACACCACCTCGGCTTCCTTGGCCAGCTTTTTCAGTTGCGCAATGATTTCGCGCTTGTCCGGCGACACCACGTAGGTGGGTTTAAAGCCGTTTTTAATATCAATGGCGTTGTTGTCTTTCGGCAAGTCGCGGACGTGCCCAAAGCTGGATTTTACCACAAAGTCCTTCCCCAAGTAGCCTTCAATGGTTTTGGCTTTGGCGGGTGACTCCACGATGACAAGGTTCTTGACCATATAAGAAGGAGGGTAGCGGTAGGGCAGAGGAGCAGTGCGTGACGGGAAAAAGCTGCCGGCCGAAACAGGCAGAACACGTATTGAGGCCGCAAAGATGTATGAATAATCTATGTGGTTGCGGCCACAGCCTCTAAAGGCCGTATAAACAGATACGCAAGCCGGGGAACATTGTACACCCCAACACAGTTTCCCCAATCCTGAAACAACCTACGTCACTGCCTGGAAAAAACTTCGCGTATTTCCCACTGAGGCTCGTTTCACGGTAACCCTGAATTGCTAACTTTGTAGGCTTTGCCGGTTGCCCGTTTGGGTTTCTGGCGCCAAGCCTACGTGCCTCCACCCGGCGCCACCGCGCTACTACTTCCCGTCTATGGCTTCAACGAAGACCACCAAGACCTCTACGAATTCAACCGCTGCCAACCCCGACACGCCCAAGCCAACCGTTACTGGCAAAGTCGATTTGAACGGTTTGGCCCCCGCTACTGACCAAACCCGCAAGCGCGGTATTGCCCGTGGTAACGCACAAATAGCCGGCCCCGATCAGGACTACGTTAACGAGCAGCTGAACCGGGTGCTCTACGCCCTCGATGCATTTAAGAAGGGCGACATCTCGGTGCGCCTCACCAAGCAGAACGACGACATCTTCGCTGAAATAGCCGAAGCCTACAACTCGATGGTAGAGATGATAGGCGGGGTAGGCGGTGAGGTGTCGCGCATTTCCAAGGTGGCCGGGGTGGAAGGCAACCTGAAAGCTCGCGCCTCGGCTGAAAACGCCACGGGTTTCTGGCGCGACATGATCAATAACATCAACGGCCTGGTGGACTCCATTGCCGTTCCGGTATTGGAAGTAGGCAAGGTACTGAAGAACATCAGCCGCGGTAACCTCGACGAATCGTTCCAGATTCCGGTATCGGGTGACTTCAAGGTGATGGCCGAAACCATTAACAAAACCATCGACAACCTGAACGTCTTCGCCGGGGAAGTAACCCGCGTGGCGCAGGAAGTAGGTACCGAAGGCCGCCTCGGCGGCCAAGCATCGGTTCCGAACGTGGGTGGTGTGTGGAAGGACCTGACGGACAACGTGAACACGATGGCCTCGAACCTGACGAGTCAGGTACGAGACATTGCCAACGTGGCTACCGCGGTTGCCCGCGGCGACTTGAGCCAGAAGATTACGGTAAACGTAAAGGGCGAGCTGCTCCAACTCAAGGAGAACCTCAACCAGATGGTGGACTCGCTGAACCTGTTTGCCGGCGAGGTTACCCGCGTGGCGCAGGAAGTAGGCACCGAGGGTAAACTAGGTGGTCAAGCCAGCGTGCCAAACGTGGCAGGCGTGTGGAAGGACCTCACCGATAATGTAAACAACATGGCCTCGAACCTGACCTCTCAGGTACGAGACATTGCCAACGTGGCCACCGCCGTAGCCCGCGGCGACCTAAGCCAGAAAATCACCGTTGATGTTAAGGGCGAGCTGCTGCAGCTCAAGCAGAACCTCAACCAGATGGTGGACTCGCTGAACCTGTTTGCCGGCGAGGTAACCCGTGTGGCGCAGGAAGTAGGCACCGAAGGCCGCCTTGGCGGCCAAGCCGTAGTGCCGAACGTAGCCGGCGTGTGGAAGCAGCTGACGGACAACGTAAACACGATGGCCTCGAACCTGACCTCTCAGGTACGAGACATTGCCAACGTAGCCACCGCCGTAGCAAAAGGTGACCTGACCCAAAAGATTACGGTTGATGTTAAGGGCGAGCTGCTGCAGCTCAAGCAGAACCTCAACCAAATGGTGGACTCGCTGAACCTGTTCGCCGGGGAAGTAACCCGGGTGGCTCTTGAAGTAGGTACGGAGGGTAAACTCGGCGGTCAAGCCGTAGTGCCTGGTGTTGGTGGCGTTTGGAAAGAACTCACCGACAACGTAAACAACATGGCGTCGAACCTGACCTCTCAGGTACGAGACATTGCCAACGTAGCTACCGCGGTTGCCCGGGGTGACTTGAGCCAAAAGATGACGGTAAACGTGAAGGGCGAAATCCTGGAGCTCAAGAACATCTTGAACCAGATGGTGGACTCCCTCAACATCTTCGGTGACGAAGTAACCCGCGTGGCCCGTGAAGTAGGTACCGAAGGAAAGCTCGGCGGCCAAGCCAACGTGCCGCGAGTAGGTGGTACCTGGAAAGAACTGACCGACAACGTAAACACGATGGCCTCGAACCTGACGAGTCAGGTGCGCGACATTGCCAACGTGGCCACGGCCGTAGCAAAAGGTGACCTGACCCAAAAGATTACAGTTGATGTAAAGGGCGAACTGCTGGATCTGAAGAACATTCTGAACCAGATGGTGGACTCGCTGAACATCTTCGCCGGCGAGGTAACCCGCGTGGCCCGTGAAGTGGGTACGGAGGGTATTCTGGGTGGCCAGGCCAACGTGCCAAACGTGGGTGGTACCTGGAAAGACCTGACCGACAACGTAAACACGATGGCCTCGAACCTGACGAGTCAGGTGCGCGACATTGCCAACGTAGCCACCGCGGTTGCCCGCGGTGACTTGAGCCAGAAGATTACGGTAAACGTAAAGGGCGAGCTGCTCCAACTCAAGGAGAACCTCAACCAGATGGTGGACTCGCTGAACACGTTCGGTGACGAAGTAACCCGCGTGGCCCGCGAGGTAGGCACCGAAGGAAAGCTCGGCGGCCAGGCTGTAGTGCCCAACGTACGCGGTACCTGGAAAGACCTGACCGACAACGTAAACTTCATGGCCGCGTCGCTTACCTCGCAGGTACGTGACATTGCCAACGTAACCACTGCGGTTGCCCGCGGCGACCTAAGCCAGAAGGTATCGGTAGATGTTAAAGGCGAGCTGCTCGACTTAAAAGACAACATCAACCGCATGGTGGACTCGCTGAACATCTTCGCCGGCGAAGTAACCCGCGTGGCGCAGGAAGTAGGCACCGAAGGCCGCCTCGGTGGCCAGGCGAACGTACCAAACGTGACCGGGGTATGGAAAGACCTAACCGACAACGTAAATACGCTGGCGGCCAACCTCACCACCCAGGTACGAGGCATTGTGAAGGTAGTAACCGGGGTATCGAAGGGTGACTTGACCCAGAAGCTGACCCTGGAAGCCCGCGGCGAAGTTGCCGAGCTGGCCGACACCATCAACCGCATGGTGGACGACCTGAACCGCTTGGCGCAGGAAGTAAGCCGTGTAGCCCGCGTAGCCGGGGTAGAAGGCAAGCTGACGGAACGCGCCACGGTAGGCGGCGTGTCGGGTTCTTGGAAGGACATCGTTGACACGCTCAACGACCTGATCGAATCCATTGCCTCGCCGGTACTGGAAGTATCCCGCGTGGTACGAGCCATTTCGGAAGGCGACCTGACGCAGAAAGTTGAGGTTTCCACGGCCGGCGACATTTACGCCATGGCCATTGCCTTGAACACGGCCGTGGAGTCCTTGAACGAACTGCTGGCCGAAATCAACGAGTCCTCGCAGGTTGTGGGAACGTCGTCGGAGGAAATGGCGCAGAAAGGGCAGGAGATGAGCCGCGTAACGGTTGACGTGGCCTTGGCCATGCAGCAAATGGCCGAAGGCGCGCAGAACCAAGCTTTGAAAACCGACCAGGCCTTCAAACTGATTGAGGAAATCATGCAGGCCACCAAGGAAACCGCCGGCAAAGCCGATGTGGTGAACAAGGCGGCAATCTTGGGTGAGCAAACCTCGCAGCTCGGTCTGAAAACCGTGGCCGAGGTGGTAAAGAACATGGAGGAAATTTCTTCGGCCGCTGCTCAAACAGCCAAAACGATTGACGTACTCTCCATCCGCTCGCAGGACATCAGCAAGTCGCTGAGCGTGATTACCGACATTGCCGCTCAAACCAACCTGCTGGCCCTGAACGCTGCTATCGAAGCCGCCCGTGCCGGGGAAGCCGGTCGTGGTTTCGCTGTAGTAGCCGAGGAAATCCGCAAACTGGCCGAAGGCTCCCGCAAATCGGCCAGCGAAATTGCGACGCTTGTGGAAGACGTTAAAAAAGACACCGACTCGGCCGCTACCGCAATTTCGACCATGGAAGGGCGGGTACTGAAAGGGAAGAACGCCACCTTTGAAGCCAGCTCGGCATTTAAGAATATTGCCACCAGCAGCGGTGAAACCCTGCGTACCTCCCGCGACATTCTCACGGCCACGGACGTGCAGAAAACGTCGATTGGCGACGTGGTGAAGTACGTGGAAGAAGTAGTAGCCATTGCTGAGCAAACGGCTTCGGGTACGCAGCAGGTAGCCTCTACGGCCAAGCAGCTTTCCACTTCCATGCAGGAACTCACGGTGTCGAGTCAGAAGCTGACCGACATTGCCGACGACCTGCAGGTGGGCCTCTCGGCCTTCCAGCTGATGGACTACTTGGCCGAGGAAGTATACTACGAGCCCGTGCCCCAGCGCGGCAACGGTTTGCGCCGTTTGCAACAGCAAGCCGCCGCCAGCCGCGAAGATGCTCTCCGCGCCGGTGGCCGTCAGCCTGCTACCCGGCCTTCCCGATCAGGCAGCCCAGCCGCAGACCGGCGCCCGGGTGTATCGGCTCTGCCAGCCCGAAACAGTCAGACAGAAGGTGCTGGTAACCGCTTAACCCCACGCCAGGCACAGCCTGCGCGGCCAACCGAAACGCCAGCTACCCCGCGCCGCAAGGCCACGCGCGACGCGGCGGCCACGCCAGCGCCGGTAAATGGGGCTGCCGCACCCGCCGCTAAGCCTGCTACCAAACCGGCTCCGGCCCGCAAGGCCGCACCGGCAGGCAAGCCTAACCCGGCGCCTAAACCCAAAAAGAAGTAATCCGACGCATAAGCTAACGCGCTGGGCCTGCGAAGGCAGGCCCAGCCGTAGTAATTGTTCTGCAACGCATGATTGAACAGACCCCAGCTTCGGAAAAAAAGGTTTCGCGTCCCGAAACCCCGATCCAGCTGATTGTTTTCCGGCTCGGCAACGAGGAATACGGTATTCGAATTGAGCAAGTGAAAGAGGTGACCATCACCCCGGAAGTTGCCCGTATGCCCAAAACCCCGCCCTTCGTGAAAGGTATTGCCAACCTGCGGGGCGACATTATTGCCATTGTGGACCTGGAGGAGCGGTTTAAGCTGCGCCCGGCTGGGGAGAAATTGCCCGACCACAGCTTCACCCTCGCCATCGAAGCCCGGGACTACACCATTGGGATTGTAGTACGGGAAGTGCCCCAGCCGTTGTCCATCCTGGCTTCGGCTATAGAGAAAACCCCGGAATTCATTCAGGATCTGAATGTGCACGACAAATACATCGAAGGCATTGCCCGACTCGAGGGCCGCATCATTGTGGTACTTGACATGCTGAAACTGCTTACCCCCGAGGAAATCATGCAACTCAAGCCCAAATCGGCATCTTCCCCCGCTGCCGAGCGTAAACAGGCCTGATTTTTTCGTCTATTGACCTTTTCCTCGCACCTTTCATTTTATCCGTATGAAAAATCGCATCCTCATTGTAGACGACTCGTTCTACATGCGCACGATGCTCAAGAACATGCTCACCGATGCCGGGTACGACGTGGTAGGTGAAGCAGCTAATGGTCAGCAGGCCCGTGAAATGGCCACCGAAACCAAGCCGGACTTGATTACTCTCGACGTAATTCTGCCCGACAATACGGGGCTGGAAGTACTCAAAGACATTCGGCAGGAGTTGCCCGAGGTGAAGATTGTGATGTGCAGCGCCGTAGGCCAGGAAATCATTGTGAACGAAGCCCTCGAAAGCGGAGCCTCGGCTTACATCGTGAAGCCTTTCTCCGAAGACAAAGTGCTGGAGATTGTAAGCACCACTTTGCAGCAGAGCGACGAAGCTTCGTCGTAGTTCGGTCGGTTCTCTTACATCTCTTAGTACTTGCCGCCGGCTACTCAGCCGTGGCAACATCTCGCTTTTCTGCGTTTAGCTGTGCCCGCAACTAATTCTTCTTTTACTGTAATTCTCGGCGACCTGCCCAGCTTAGCACGGCTGGAGCTTGCCAAGCTGTTACGGGCAGAAGCGCAAATGCACGTAGTAGTGGCCAGCAATGGCACTGCCGAGCTGGAGCTGCAAATTCAGCGGCACCGGCCACAACTAATCATTGTGGGCGAGGAAAGCTTATTGCGCCTGGAGCAGCTCAAATCCTATTCCCGGGCCCCCATTCTGGTGTATACCGCCACGCCGCCATGGCCCGCCGTGCTGCGCGAAGCTCAACAGCGGGGGGCACACGATTACCTGCCTCCTTTGCTACCTCCTTCTCATCCCGACTCCGGACAGCGCCAGCGCGAAGTGTTGCGTAAGGTCCGCAGCGCGTCGGCGCAAGGGGCGATGCATTTTCCCAATGCCCTGGTAGGTCAGAAGTCAATCATTCTTCCGCCGCGCGGAATTGTGGTAATAGGTGGCTCTACCGGAGGTGCAGCAGCTGTTGAACGGGTTGTAAGCGGTTTGCGTGCGGGTTTGCCTTACGCAGTGGTAGTAGCGGTGCATTTGCCCGCCGCCTTCACGGCTTCATTGGTCGAGCGCATTCGCCGGGCTTCGGTATTGCCGGTGGTTACAGGTGAAGCGGGCCTGCGGCTACGGGCCGGTCACGTGGTAGTAGTGCCGGGCGGTGGTAACATGGTGGTAAAATCGGCGCCGGGAGTGGGCTGGGTGCTTCAACCCACAGCTGAACCCACGGTCTGCTTCGACGAGCCCAGCATTGATTTGCTGATGCGTTCTGCTGCTAGGGTAGCGGGCCGCCAGGCGGTTGGGGTTGTGCTATCGGGCCTGGGTTCCGATGGAACCCTGGGCGCCCATGCCGTACGCCTGCACGGCGGCGTAGTTGTAGCGCAGGATGCAGACACAGCCGCTGTGTTTGCCATGCCTAAATCGGTTATTGAGGCAGGTTTGGCCACGGCTACGCTGCCACTGCCCACTATTGCCAGCTACCTGAATGCCCACGCCTTGCCGCAACGCATCTGGCCGGCAACGATTCGTCCATATCCCGTCACCCGTTCGATTAGCTGATGAAGTCACGCGAACAGGAATACCGGGAAATCTTTATGGCTGAGGCGCTGGAAGCGTACGACGCCATGAGCCAGCACATTTCAGTGCTTGAGAAAAAGCCCGAAGACGAATCTGCTCTGAATGAGCTGTTTCGTCTGATGCACAACCTGAAGGCCAATGCCCGCGCCATGGGCTTCACCGAAGTAGGGGAGCTGGCGCACCGCATGGAAACCATCTTCGGGTTAATTCGCAGCAAGGAGCGCACGTTTGGCGGCCCACTGGTGCCCGTGATGTTCGATGGCGTCGACACCATGGGGGCCATGATTCGGGCCGTTAACGAAGACCAACCCGTTCCAAACATCAGCAAGCTGCTGGAGAACCTCGACCGGCTGGTCAGCGGCGAGGAACCCCTGGTGCAAACCGATGGAGCAGGTGCCGCCGACGACGATGCCAACCGCAAGCTGGAGCTGTCGGATCTGGTTTACATCCAGATCAAAAAACTCGACCACCTGCTGAATTTGGTGGGTGAGCTGATTATCGACCGCGACCGGGTGCTGACCCTCAGCAAGGAAATAGGTGATTCTGCGCTGGCCAGCGTAGCCGCGCACTTGAGCCGCATAGCCGACGACCTGCAATACTCCGTAATGGATGCCCGCCTGGTAGGCGTGGGTACGCTGTTCAATAAATTCCCCCGCGTGGTGCGCGACGTAGCCTCTACCGAGCAAAAAGAGGTGGAGTTGAGCATCAGCGGTCAGGATATTCAGATTGACCGTAACATCCTGCAAATCATTGCCGATGCGTTACTGCACTTGGTGCGTAACGCCATTGGTCATGGCATAGAAGAACCGGCCGAGCGTCGTAAAGCCGGCAAAACGCCCGAAGGCCATCTGGAGCTTTCAGCCCAAACCGAGCGCGATGACGTGCTGATCCGCATCAGCGACGACGGCCGGGGTATCGACGTGGAATCGGTACGCCGCAAAGCTGTACAGCGTGGGCAGGTGTCTGCGGAAGCTGCCGGGCGCATGAGCAATGCCGAAGTATACAGCTTGCTCTTCGAAGCCGGTTTTTCCACGGCCGATCAGGTAACCGAAATTTCCGGCCGTGGCGTAGGCCTCGACGTAGTAAAACTGGCCATCGATTCGTTGGGAGGCCAGGTTCGCGTAGATTCAGAACTGGGTAAGGGTACCACTTTCACGCTGGTACTGCCCACTTCCATTGCCGTGAAAGGGGCATTGCTGTTCGAACTGGAGGAACATTCTTACGCCCTGCCGCTTATACACACCGATTCCGTGGTGTCGTTATGGCCCGAGCGGCTGAACGTGGTAGGCGGAGTACTACTGGCCGAAATTCAAGGCGAAAATGTGCCAGTGGTTAGCATGCGCGAGCTGCTGTCGGACTCCGACGATACCCTGGCGCCGGCCACCAAGGCTACTTTGGTAGGCCGCCAAGACATCATCATTACCAACTACAACAGCCGCAAACTGGGACTGATTGTAGACCGTTTCCTGCGCCAGCAGGACATTGTGATTAAGCCCGTGAGCCAGCCGCTGGACATGATTGATTTGTTCGGGGGCGTTACGCTCCTGGGCAGCGGGCAAGTGTGCTTGGTACTGGACGTACCGGCCCTTACACGTTTGTTTTTAGCCCGCCGCCCATGAAACACGTACCAACCCATTCGGGCTTTAGCTGCCGCGCTGCCCGCATGCTTAACTGATTCTGTATGGACCTGCACATGACAGATCTGGAGCGGGACATTATCCGCGAAATACTCAACATCGGCCTGGCAAGGGCTGCCGACTCGTTTGCGGCCATTGCCCAGGAAAAGGTGTTGTTAGAGGTGCCCAGCCTCGAACTAGTTCGCGGACGCGACATTCTAGCTTTGGTGCGCAAGTATCAGAGTGAACACGTTGCCATTCAATCCGACATCAAGGGTGAGTTCAATGGCACAACGTTGATGTTCTTTTCGGGCCAGCACGTGCAGCGACTCTCGCGCGTGTGTCTGCGCCTCACCGTTTCCGAAACGGTAGAGCTCAACGAAATGCAAGAGTCGCTGCTGCTCGAAATCAGCAACATCATTACCGGGGCCCTGGTAACGCAATTGGCTAACATTCTAAAAGCCAAGATATACGGTGCGCCGCCTACAGCGCCAAAAGGCGACATTGCCCGGGCCCTCGACAGCCTGCTGCTGAACCACCCGCTCATGCAGCCATTGATTTTCTCGGTAATCACTCAGTTTTCCGACCAGAACAGCAACGTGGAATTGCCGCTGATGCTGTTTTTCGACCGCGAAACCTTCGTGAAAATCCTGGCCATTATTCGCACCTACGATTTGTCGGGCGGTAAATAAGGTCACTTCAATTCTGCTCTTTCCAGTCATGCAAGATTCGTCGGCCAAATCCCGCCAACAAAAAATAGATTCTTTCGACCCAAACGCCGTGGGGGATGCCTCGGGCGGCTTGTTTGGCTTGCCCTTTACCCCCGCTGAAGCGCAGGTGGTGGTCGTGCCCGTGCCGTGGGAAGTGACGGTATCGTACAGCGCCGGTACCGCCCAAGGCCCGGCTGCCATACACGAGGCCTCGGCCCAGATGGACCTCTACGACCCGGACATTCCCGATGCCTGGAAGTTGGGCTTGGCCATGGAAGACATCGACTCCGAGTGGGCAGCCGAAAGCACCCGCTTGCGTACTCTGGCCGCCGAATACATTGGCTGGCTGGAAGAAGGTCGGCCTACCAAAGGCGGTAGCAGCTTCCAAAGCGTACCCGCCCAAGTAACCAAAGCTGGCAAAGACCTGCTGACTTGGCTGAAAGAAAAAACCGGTGCCTTACTCGATGCTGGTAAAGGTGTGGTGGTATTAGGCGGCGACCACAGCACGCCGCTGGGTTACATGCACGCGTTGGCCGAGCGCCACGAAGAGTTCGGCATTCTGCAGATAGACGCCCATTGCGACCTGCGCGTGGCCTACGAAGGCTTCGAGTATTCGCACGCTTCCATCATGCACAACGCGCTGCAACTGCCGCAGGTGAAGAAGCTGGTGCAAGTGGGTATTCGCGACATGTGCCAGCAGGAAGCCGACGTAATTGCCCAATCGGGCGGGCGAGTGGTAATGTTCCACCACCGCTTCCTGCGCGAAGAGCAGTACGGCAAAAAGTCGTGGAAAAAGGTGTGCGGCAAAATCATTGCCCAATTGCCCCAGAAGGTGTACTTGAGCTTCGACATTGATGGCCTCGACCCCAAGTTGTGCCCCGGCACCGGCACACCCGTTCCCGGCGGCCTGGAGTTCGAAGAAGCACTTTACTTGATTCGGGCCGTGGTGCGCTCGGGCCGCCAGATCATCGGCTGCGACTTGAACGAAGTAGGCCCCGGCGACACCGATTGGAACGGTAACGTGGGTGCCCGTCTGTTGTATCAAATGGCGAACTGGATGGCCGTGTCGCAAGGCCGGTTAAAGGCAACCGGCATGGAAACGGAGTAAACGCAGCCAAGTATTTTGTTTTTCGTATAGTTGCCCGGCAGCCTCGCACTCAGCAGGCTGCCGGGCTTCTTTTTTCCACCAACCTCCTTCCTGGTGCTTATGGGTTTCATTATTAAATTTCTGCTCACGGCCGTGCTCGTGTACGTGCTGGGCAATTACTTGCCAGGTGCGCATCTAGCCGGCTTCACCGATGCCATTTTGCTGGTTGTGGTGTTGGCCGTACTGAACGCGGTGCTCAAGCCCATCCTCAAAATCATTGGATTCCCCATTACCATTCTCACGCTGGGCTTGTTTCTGCTGGTTATCAATGCCCTCATCGTAGGCCTGGCCGCTTATATTTTGCCCGGCTTCAAACTCGACGGCTTCATTGCTGCTCTGTTGTTCAGCATCGTGTTGTCCATAGTCACGGCGGTAATCGATATGGTGGTTGATTAGAACTCGCTCCGTAAACGCCACAACGGCCGGCCCAGGAATGGGCCGGCCGTTGCTATTTCTAAGCTCTAGCTTGTTGCCAGCGCCGCACCAGCCAGTAAACTACGCCACCCAGCAGCAGCAGGGGCCATAAGTAAACCAACCCTATAGCCAAGCCAGTCACCAATTGCCAACCGCCGTAAAAAGCCTCGGCCACGCGGCTACCGAAGGATAGTACCGGTGCATCAGGAGTGGGCAAGGCCAAGGGCTGGTAGAGCTTTAAGGTGATAGTAGAATAGGCAACTTGGTCATTAAGGGCTTTAAACCTGCTTTCAGCCGATTCAATTTCTTCCCGAACTTGCCCAATCTTAGCTTCTATTTCCAGTACCTCGCTTACTTTCTTAGCCTGACTGAGCAACCCAATGTAGCGCTGTTCCAAGGCTCGTTTGGTGCGGATCCGGGCTGCTACGTCAGCGTGTTCGGCCGTTACGTCTTGCGAAGTCATGGACTTACGCTCCACTGTGCCCAAGGTGGAAAGGCCAGCCATTAGCCCAGTGAACTTGGCGGGCTGCACCCTGATGGTCATTTCCTGTCGCCACTCTTCGTCTGAGCGCGATTGAGCGGAGGCTCCCAACCAGCTGCCGCTGCGCCGCACAATGCTGTCGACGCGGGTAACGGCGCGGGCAAGGTCCTGGACCTTAATGTCGACATCGGCTCGGTAGATTAGTTGCCGGGCCACTGAATTTACCGGCACAGCAGCTGGCCCGGAACGACTATCGGCAATAGTCTCGCCTTGGTCTTCGCCTACAATTTGACTCGCATCAGAATTCCCAACGGCATGTTCCGAAGGTGCCGGCGGCGCCAACATGACGGCGCTTGCCTGCACATCTGCGGATTCGGATACCGCGCCTTTCTCGTCGCTGCAACTTCCCAACAGCAACCCCAACCACACTAGCACTCCGATTGACTTGTTCATGGCAAAACGGGATTTGGTGAGTTTAGCTAGTAACGCCTGAGCAGCTGTTTGCTTGTATTTCCCAAGCCGGCTCACGACAGACGTTTCATCGGAATGGGTTTAAGAAGCAGAATAAAAGCTGCGCAGCCTTGCTCTTTATTCGAACGGCTGCCTGGGGTAACCCGCGAAACCACCAAAACAAAAAGCCCTGCCGGTAGGGCAGGGCTTTGGGTAGCAGAAAAAGTGGGCTATATGCGTTTGATCTGCGCGCCGAGGGCATTTAAGCGCCCGTCGATATTTTGGTAGCCGCGGTCAATCTGCTCCACGTTCAGAATGGTGCTTTTGCCATCCGCCGACAGAGCGGCAATGAGCAAGGCCACGCCGGCGCGAATATCAGGCGAAGTCATGGTGATGCCGCGCAAGGTGTTGCGCTTATCGAGGCCGATGACGATGGCGCGGTGCGGGTCGCAGAGCGTGATTTGTGCGCCCATATCAATAAGCTTGTCGACGAAGAACAGGCGCGACTCGAACATTTTCTGGTGAATAAGCACCGTGCCTTTGGCCTGAGTGGCCACTACCAGCGCAATGCTCAGCAGATCGGGCGTGAAACCCGGCCAGGTGTGGTCCGAAACCGTTAGAATGGAACCGTCGAGGTAAGTAGCAATTTCGTAGTGGTCCTGCGCGGGCACGTAAATGTCGTCGCCGCGGAATTCCAGCTTAATGCCCAGCTTGCGGAAGGTATCGGGGATGAGGCCCAGCTCCGGAATCTGACAGTCTTTGATGGTGATTTCCGAGCCCGTCATGGCCGCTAGGCCGATAAAGGAACCGATTTCAATCATGTCGGGCAGCATGCGGTGGTCGGTGCCACCGAGCTTGTCCACGCCATCGATAACCAGCAAATTCGAGCCGATGCCCTGAATTTTGGCGCCCATGCGCACCAGCATTTTGCATAGCTGCTGCAGGTACGGTTCGCAGGCCGCGTTGTAAATAGAGGTGGTGCCTTCGGCCAAAACTGCACCCATCAAAATGTTGGCGGTGCCGGTTACCGAGGCTTCGTCGAGCAGCATGTAGGCGCCGCTCAGCTTGCCCGACACCGTCATTTTGTAGAAGTCGGGGCCTTCTACTTTCAGTTCACCACCCAGTTTTTGCAAGCCGAGAAAGTGAGTATCAAGCGGCCGGCGGCCGATTTTGTCGCCACCGGGTTTGGGCAGCTGGCATTTGCCATAGCGACCCAGCATCGGCCCCAGAATCATTACCGAACCACGCAGTTCGCGGGCCTGCTTAATGAACTCCGGGGTGTCGAGGTAGGCGAGGTTAACGTCGTCGGCCTGGAAACGGTAGGTGTCGGGCGCAAGGCGCTCCACCTTTACGCCCATGCTGCCCAGCAGCTCGATGAGCTTGTTGACGTCGCGGATATCGGGAATGTTCGAAATGGTAACCGGCTCGGCGGTCAGCAAAACGGCACATAGAATTTGCAGGGCCTCGTTTTTGGCTCCTTGCGGCACAATCTCGCCGCGCAGCGGTTTCCCGCCGATTACTTCAAATGCTGCGGACATAGTTTATTGCGGCGGTTGTTGCTGGTCGCGTCCTCCTTTTTTACCCCGGCGCTTGTCGCGACGGTCCCGGTCGTTTTTACCGCCTCCGCCACCACGGCGCTGCTCACGGTCGGCGCGGGGCTGGGGCACCACGAATGCGCCTTGGCGGGCGCCGCCTCCGGCCTGGCTGGCCGTGCCGGTCATGGTATCAAATCCACCAGCGGCGTCTACCTGGGCTTGCTCCAAGGTGATTTTGCCACCCGACAGGTCACGCATGTGCTTGATGATGGTCACGTCCTTGGGCACGTCTTTGCTGTGCATGCGGTGCAGGAACTTCATCACGCGCCCAATGGTCAGGGCGGCTTGCTCGCGCTCCGTAGCATCTTCCATGGCGGCCGCTTTGGCTACCATTTCTTCTACGTTTTTACCGTAAGGGCGCAGCTTGGGGCCTTTGGTGGGGTACCCAATGGGCGTGGGCTTGTTGTTAAACTGCTCAAGGCCGACCAACTGGAAGGGCGCATCCACTTCCAGCTTGTTGCCGGTCATGGCGTAGAGGTGGTTCCAGAGCTTGTGCTGGTAATCCTGCTGCTCGCGCACACCCGGGTTCAGGCGGAACATCAGCTGCACCACCTGGGTGGCGCGTTTGGTACGCTCGGCGCGGTCTTCCATCGTCAGCAGCTGCTGAGCCAAATGGAAGGTGTTTTGCCCGTATTCCCGAACCAACAGTTCGAGTTGCGGGGAGAGGGTTTCGGTCATTGTCAAAGTCGAAAGAGGCTTCGGCGGCGGGTGGAATAAGCCTGAAACAGGTGGGAGGGGCCGGCCGAAGCGCCGAGCGGAAAAACAGCTCAGCTATTACAGGGCTAAATATACGGCAGTTGACCGTCTTCGATAGCAAAAGATGTAACGCGGCGTTTTACGGCCTGCGTCGTAGGTCGATTACCCGCACGGCAACGACTACAAGACGCACCGCAAAACGCCGCGTTAGGGTTTCAATCTTTACAAGATCCGCAGCTTGGCGAAGCTTAACAGCAAGGTCTTTTCGCCTACTTCATCGAACTGAATGATTGCCTTGGTCTGGCCCGCCTGGGTTTCCATTTTGGTTACCGTACCGTAGCCGAATTTGGGGTGCTCCACCTTGTTGCCGGCCGCAAGGTTGCTGGTGTCCGATGGCTTGAAATCGGCCGAGGGCACGTAGGCTTTGGCTACCGTGAGCTTGGGTTTCTGCACGGCCACCAAATTCGAGCGGCGTTCCAAAACCGGCGCAAACGGGCTGTCTTCCTGGCCGTACTTGAACTCGACATAGGTCGGGTCGATTTCGTCGATAAACCGGCTTTTCTCGCAGCTGCGCAGGTTGCCCCATTGATAGCGCGAGGTGGCGTAGCTGAGCGTAAGCTTCTTTTCGGCCCGGGTAATGGCTACGTAAAACAGGCGGCGTTCTTCTTCCAAATCGGCCCGCGAGGTAATCATCATTTGCGAGGGGAAGAGGTTTTCTTCCATGCCCACGATGTACACGTTGCGGAATTCCAGACCCTTGGCCGAGTGAATGGTCATCATCGTAACCGATTCGCCGTCGTCTTTGGCGTCCTTCAGGTCGGTATCGGTCACCAGGGCAATATCCTGCAGGAATGCCGCCAGGGACTTGTCCTCGCGCTCGGGGTCTTCCACGAAGGCCTTCACGCCGTTCAGGAGTTCCTGGATGTTCTCGTAGCGGGAGAGGCCCTCAATGCTCTTATCGGCGTACAGGTCCTCAATCATGCCCGAGTTTTTGGCAATGAACTTGGCAGCTTCGAAGGCGTCGTCTTTACCGGCAACCACAGCGTAGCTCTTGATCTGGTCGCCGAACTGTTGCACTGCGCCCGCAATACGGGCGGGCAAGAACTGGTTGGCGTTGCACACCACGTCGTAAAGCGTCTCGTTGTGCTCGTCGGCGGTGGTTATGATTTTGGCTACCGTGGTGTCGCCAATGCCGCGCTTTGGGTAATTGATTACGCGGCGCAGGGCCTGCTCGTCGTTGGGGTTAACGGTGAGGCGCAGGTAGGCTACCAGGTCCTTGATTTCCTTGCGCTGGTAAAACGAAAGGCCGCCAACGATTTTGTACTTGATGTTGAGCTTGCGCAGGGCTTCTTCCATCGCGCGGCTTTGCGCGTTGGTGCGGTACAGGATGGCAAAGTTCTCGTAGGACAAGTGGTGGTTCATCTTGTCCTCGTAGATGCTGTTGGCCACCAGCTTGCCTTCCTCGTTATCCGAAGCTGCCCGAATAACTTCCACCTTGGTGCCGTCCTCGTTGTCGGAAAACACGCTTTTGCGCAGTTGAGCCTGGTTGTTCTTGATGACGGAGTTGGCCGCTTTCACGATGTTCTTCGTGCTGCGGTAGTTTTGCTCCAGCTTGAAAATGGCCAGCTCGGGGTAGTCCTTCTCGAAGTTCAGGATGTTCTGAATATCGGCGCCGCGGAAGGCATAGATACTCTGCGCGTCGTCGCCCACCACGCAAATGTTACGGTCTTTGGCTGCCAGTTTGCGCGTAATCAGGTACTGCGAGTAGTTGGTATCCTGGTACTCGTCCACCATTACGTGCTTGAAAATGTGCTGGTACTTGTTTAGCACATCCACGTGTTCCTTGAACAGCACGTTGGTTTGGTACAGCAGGTCGTCGAAATCCATGGCACCGGCCTTGAAGCAGCGCTGCTGATACTGCTGGTAAAGGACGCCGATCTTGGGGCGCAGCGCCGCCTCGTCGTCCTGCCGTATAACGGGGTCGTTGAGGTACTGCTCCACCGAAATCAGCTTGTTCTTAGCTGCCGAAATGCGGCTGAGCACCGTGCTGGGCTTGTAGAGCTTATCGTCCAGGTCCAACTCTTTCACAATTTGGGTGATGAGTGTTTTGGTGTCCTGGGTGTCGTAAATGGTGAAGTGGCGCGGGTAGCCAATCTTGTCGGCCTCCGAGCGCAGAATACGGGCGAAAATGCTGTGGAACGTGCCCATCCAGAGGTTCTTGGCCTCGGGACCTACCACCTTCTCTATACGGGCCCGCATTTCGCGCGCGGCCTTGTTGGTAAAGGTCAGGGCCAGAATGTTAAACGGGTCGACGCCTTGTTCCAGCAAGTGCGCAATGCGGTAGGTGAGTACGCGCGTTTTACCCGAGCCTGCGCCCGCAATAATCATGGCCGGGCCCTCGGTGTGCAATACCGCGCCGCGCTGCGACTCGTTCAGTAGGTTTATATAATCCAGTGCCATTCGTTCTCTTTCAAGCCAGCCTTGTAGCTAAACCACAAAGGTAGGGCGAAAGGTGCGGCGGGGGAAATTAGCCGGGCGCCGTTTCCCAAGGCCGCGCCGCGGGCGTAAAACGGCTTCGAAGGGGCGGAAAGATGCTTCGGAAGCACGTAAACTGCGTTCGGAACGGCGTAAAGACCAGTCGGAGGGGCGGAAAAAGCGTTCGGAGGGGCGTAAAGACCATTCGGGACGATGGAAAGGGCATTCGGAAGCCCGGAAACACCCTTCGGAGGGGCGGAAAGATGCTGCGGAGCACTTCGGGCGAACTTCTCACCCTGCGCATGCTGTTTCACCCCGAACCCCGCCGCCGTATCTTTACGGTTCGCTTTGCCCGAATACTCATGATTGTCATCCAGAATACCATTGTCTCCGACGACGTCCGCGACGAATTCTTCGTCTGCAACCTGGAGCGCTGCAAGGGCGCTTGCTGCGTGGAAGGCGACCTGGGCGCGCCGCTGGAAGAAGCCGAACTGCGCATTCTGGAGCAGGAATACGAAAACATCAAGCCCTTCCTAACGCACGCCGGCCGCCACGCCATTGAGGAGCAGGGACTGTACGTGAAGGACTGGGAGGGCGACTTCAGCACTACCACCATCGATAACCGGGAGTGTGCCTACGCGCTTTACGACGAGCGGAATATTCTGAAGTGCGGCATCGAACAGGCCTACCTGGCCGGAGCTACCACTTTCAAAAAACCCATCAGCTGCCATCTGTACCCCATCCGCATCAGCAAGTACGACGAGTTCGACGCGCTGAATTACGACCGGTGGGACATCTGCAATCCGGCCTGCGCCTTTGGTGCCTCGTTAGGCGTGCCGGTGTACAAGTTTCTCAAGGATCCGCTTATCCGCAAGTACGGGGAACAGTGGTACGGGGAGTTGGTGCAGGAAATCGAGCATCCCACGCAGGTACCTTTGACGTAAGAGCAAAGCCAGCTGCGGGCCGGTTTTTTAGGAGTGGAACTCGGCAAACGTGCAAGGGGCGTTGCTTTCACCGGCCAACGGTGCGTGTTAACTTGCTGCGGTATGAAATACGTTGTTGTCTCCGCTTTTTTGGCGCTGGTTTTAGCAGCTGCGCCGGTAGCAGTACGGGCTCAATCGGCCGATGCCATTTCTAAGCACCAGGCCGTGTTGGGAACCTACCCCACCATGATGCACGCCATCCAGGTCCGGGACTTGGCTAAAGCCCGTGCCTTGTGCCAGCAAATTATTGCCTATGAGCCGCGGGAGTCCATACACCGCTATAACCTGGCCTGTATTGAGGCGCTCGATGGCAAACGCGAAGCCGGTTTTGCTGCCCTACGGCAAGCCACGTCGCTGGGCTATTCCGACGTAAACGGCCTGCGCTCCGATCCGGACCTCGCCCTGCTCCGCGCCGACAAGCGTTTCGAAGGCGTAGCGCAGGCCACTACCCGCAATGCCATTGCCTCGCCCGTCCCCCGAGCAGCGCCACGGCCCGCACCAGCTGCTCCGGCTAAGCCCGCGCCCAGGCCTGCGCCAGCTCGATCTGCTGTCAAGTCCTCGCCTAAGTCCTGAGCCCTCAGCCCTAGGTGCGTTACCCGGCGAACGAATGGAACAAAAAAGGCCCGCTGATACAGCGGGCCTTTTTTCACTCACTCACGAAAAGTTGAGGCGTTATTGCCAGGTATCGGTACGGGTGAGGGTAGCGCCCGATGGGGTGAAGCTGCGGTTCGCGCCGCCTTCCCAAAGCACATTGCCCGCGCCGTCTTTGCGGATGTACTTGTACTGCACGGCCGTACCGCTGGTCAGGTTAATGGTGCCGCTCCACCGGGGCCAGGCTGCGCCGCTAAGCTTAATGGCGCTGGCGGTGTTCCAGCTGCCCAACTGAGCCGTGCTGCCCACTACGTATACATCCTGCCCACTCACGGTGTTGCTGTAGGTCACGTTGAAGGAAACCGCCGTGGTGCCCGTAGGCGGGGGTGGAGGTGTGGTGGTGCCGCCCGTGGTGGGCACCCACACCGAGTAGCTGCGGGCGTTAACCGGGAAAGTGGCCAAACCCGTTGAGTTGGTGGTAACGGTGCTTGTGTTATTGCCCGTTTTATCGGTTAGCGTAACGCTCTTGAAAGGCGTGGTAATGCTTTTCGAGCGCGCCGTGCTGCCGTCGTTCAGCATCACCAGCAGACCGGGGTGCGTGGCGTCGCCGGCGCGGGAGTAAGCGTACACGTCGGCATCGTTTACCCCGGTGTACTCCGTGGCGGGGCCGTAAGCATGGGCTTGGCGAATGGCAATGAGCTTCTTGATCTGCGCGCCCAAGCCGTACTCGTAGTAGTCGCGGTAAAACACGCAGGGGTAGCCTTTCTCACGCGTCAGGATGTAGGCGTACGCCAGCATCTTCAGGTTCGTTACGGGCGAGTATAGCGCGCCGGGGTGGTCGGTGTCGTGGTTGTCCACAAACGATACCGATAACGGGCCGTTGGCTTCGGTGAAGCCCGCAAACTGCAGACCTCGCATGTCCCAGGCACCGTTGCCGTTGCTCATGTCTTGGAAGGTGTAGTGCAGCGGTACGTCGAACAGGCTGGTGCGCCCGCCGGTGGCAGCGGCGTAGTTTTTCAGGTCCTGCAGGTTACGAAACCACGCCTCCGACACCGCAAAACGCGAGCCTTTCACTGCATCGAGCCACTGGTTAACGTACGGCGTGTAGATGTGCTTGGTCGCATCGAGGCGGTAGCCGTCGAGCTTCAGCGTGGTGGTAATCCAGTTACCCCAGTTAATGGTTTCGGTCTGGTTGGAAGGGTTGCCGTTGTACTGAATTTCGGAGCCCAGCAGATTATCGTAGGCGTCGTTGAAGGCGTAGGGCTGAAAGTCCCAGCTTTTCCACTGATACCAGCCATTGTTGGGGGCCTGCTGCGTACCGGTGAAGTTGTTGAAGCCCCACCTGTAAGCGCTGTGAGTGTTGCCGCGACCGGGGTAGTTGAACTTGGTGTAAACGAGGTTCCCGTTCACGTTTTCCTGTGCATCGGCCCAGGCAAAGTGGTTCATCACCATGTCCTCGTACACCTGTATGCCTTGGCCATGCAGGGCCGTAATGGCGCCCTGTAACTGGCTGAGGGTGCCGTAGCGCGTGGCTATGGTGCCTTTCTGGTTGAATTCACCCAAGTCGTATCGGTCGTACACGCCGTAGCCAACATCGGTGGCGCTGCCGCCTTTGTAAGCGGGTGGCAACCACAGGGCGGTAATGCCGGCGGCTTTCAGTTCGGCGGCTTTGCTGCCCAGGTTCTGCCACCAGCTGCCAGCGGGCGTGGTCCTGGGCACGTCCCAGTAAAAGGCCTGCATCATCACGCCGTTCGTGGCCACGGCATTGTTGGTGGTGGCCAGAGGCGCCACCGACGGGGCCGTGTTAACGGCGGCGTCTTTGCTGCAAGAACCCAACAGAGTTCCAGCTGCGAGCAGCCAAGCGGCTACCGCATTGCGGTTGATCATAGAGTAGGTAGGTTTTGGTTGTAGATGGTGAGGAGCGGCGGCTAAATAGCAAAAAACAGATGAACAATCATAAAAAAATTACGCAACATTGAAATTGTAATAAGGCCGCTGGCAGGGCTTTGGCATGTAAAAATCAGGCTGTTGCCATTAAAAAAGCCACTTACGAGCCGGCTCAGGAAATACAATATTTTGCAGAGTCAGACTTGAAAATTCGGCAGGTGGGGAGCTGATAGGCGCGTACTCCGTCATGGAGCAATGAGCAAACACGCATCCGTTTAGCCAACCGACCGGTGATATGCGGTACAGCCACGAAGGGTAAGCATGAAGCGGGGGCGCAGGTAAACAGCAATGGCTCCGGCACCTCATACCGGAGAAAAAGCAAAACGCCCGACAAGCCTGCCGGGCGTTTTGCTTTTAACTTCAAAACAGAACTTAGAGTGTCGAAAAATCAAACGACTCCAGAAACTTGGTGGTGAAGTTGCCGGCTTTGAAGTCCGGGTCGTCCATTAGCTTCAGGTGGAAGGGAATGGTCGTTTTCACGCCTTCTACCACGAACTCCGAGAGGGCACGCTTCATTTTTACCACGCACTCTTCGCGGGTTTGGGCCACGGTAATGAGCTTGGCAATCATCGAGTCGTAGTTCGACGGGATGGTGTAGCCCGCGTACACGTGGGTATCCACGCGCACGCCGTGGCCGCCCGGAATGTGCAGCACCGTGATTTTACCCGGCGACGGACGGAAGTCCTTCGTGGGGTCTTCGGCGTTTATGCGACACTCCATGGCGTGCATGGTGGGCGCGTAGTTTTTGCCCGAAATCGGGATGCCGGCCGCTACTTTGATCTGCTCCTTAATCAGGTCGTAGTTGATTACTTCCTCCGTCACGGGGTGCTCCACCTGAATGCGGGTGTTCATCTCCATGAAGTAGAAGTCCCGGTTCTTATCTACCAGGAATTCGATGGTGCCCACGCCTTCGTAATTGATGGCACTGGCGCCGGCCACGGCGGCTTTGCCCATCTTCTCGCGCAGCTCGGGCGTCATGAACGGCGACGGAGCTTCTTCCACCAGCTTCTGGTGGCGGCGCTGAATGCTGCAGTCGCGCTCGGAGAGGTGGCACACGGTGCCGAACTGGTCGCCTACAATCTGGATTTCGATGTGGCGGGGTTCCTCCACAAATTTCTCCAGGTACACGCCGTCGTTGCCAAAGGAAGCACGGGCTTCGGCGCGGGCGTCGTTCCAAGCCTTCTCGAACTCACTTTCGGCCTTGATGATGCGCATACCCTTGCCGCCGCCGCCGGCCGTAGCCTTCAGGATAACGGGGTACTTCATTTTGGCTGCCACCTTAATGCCTTCCTGCAACGAGGAAAGCAGGCCTTCGGAGCCCGGAATGGTGGGCACGCCGGCCTTCTTCATGGTGGCCTTGGCTGAAGCCTTGTCGCCCATGCCGTTGATCATCTCGGGCGAGGCCCCGATGAACTTGATGCCGTTTTCGCGGCAGATGCGGGAAAACTCCGCGTTTTCGCTCAGGAAGCCGTAGCCGGGGTGAATGGCGTCGGCATTCGTGATTTCAGCCGCCGCAATCAGGTTGGGCATGTTCAGGTACGACTGCGACGACGCCGCCGGCCCGATGCACACGGCTTCGTCGGCAAAACGCACGTGCAGACTTTCCTTATCGGCGGTGGAGTACACGGCCACCGTTTTGATGCCCATTTCGCGGCAGGTGCGAATTACGCGAAGCGCAATTTCGCCGCGGTTGGCAATGAGTATTTTCTTAAACATGGTGTGGCTGGAGAAAAGGAAACCGGACGCTACCTAAAACAACTGTCATCCGGCGCAACGCGAAGCATCTTGTCACGCGTGAACAACTCGCCTGCGAGTAGCCGAACGTGCGAAGGTCCTTCGCGTTGCGCCGGATGACAGATTAAGAGTGTTTCGGCAAGGGCCCGAAATTACATCGGCTCGATGAGGAACAGCGGCTGGTCGTACTCCACGGGGGAAGCGTTTTCCACCATCACTTTCACCACGCGGCCGCTCTGTTCGGCTTCGATTTCGTTGAAAAGCTTCATGGCTTCGATGATGCAAATCACCTGGCCTTTCTCAATCACGTCGCCCACGCTCACGAAAGGCGGGTTTTCGGGGCTGCCCGAGCGGTAGAAGGTACCGATCATGGGCGCTTTAATGGCTTCGGTGTTGCTGCTGGCAGCGGCCGGAGCAGCTGGTACAGCAGCCGGGGCAGCTGCTGCCGGCGCGGCTTGCGGAGCCGGCGCTGCGGCCGGGGCCGAAGCTGGGGCGTGCTGTACCGGCGCAGGGGCCGAGTGGCTCATCACCTGCTTGGTGTTGGGCTCGCGCTGAACCGAAATCTTGAATTCTTCGGTCTCAATGTTCACCTTGTTCAAACCCGACTTAGCGATGAAGTCGATCAGTTCCTGGAGTTCTTTGGCTTTCATGGCGGCGTTGCTTGGCTTCTGCGGCTGCTTATTTGACTCTTTCGACATAGGAGTAGTCGCGGGTATCCACGCGGATTTTCTGGTCTTGGTCGATGAACAAGGGCACCTGAATGCGGGCGCCGGTTTCTACGGTAGCAGGCTTCAGCGTGTTGGTAGCGGTGTCGCCGCGCAGGCCGGGCTCGGTGTAGGTTACCACCAATTCCACGAACGAGGGGAGTTCGGCCGTGAGGGGCTGCTCGGTTTCGGCGTGGAACAGGATGGTTACTTCCTGGCCTTCCTTCATCAAATCGGCGAAGGGCACCATGGCTTCGGGCAGCACCACTTGCTCGAACGAGGCGTTGTCCATGAAGGTGTAGCCGTAATCGTCCTTGAACAGGTACTGGTGGGGGCGCTGCTCTACGCGGGCCGTTTCCACTTTTACCCCGGCGTTGAAGGTGTTGTCGAGCACTTTGCCGGTTTTGATGTTGCGCAGTTTGGTGCGCACGAAAGCGGGGCCTTTGCCCGGCTTCACGTGCTGGAATTCGGTGATGACGTGCAACTCGCCGTTGTAGTTAAGCACGAGACCGTTGCGAAAATCCGCGGTGGTGGCCATGGTTGGTGAAAAGTTAAAAATTACTGCCCGCGAAGAAGTCCGGAATAGAGTGGCGTTTCTGCGGTCAGTAAAGGGAGTGGGAAAACGAATGGGGAGAAAACAAAACGTGCCGGCCCGGTACTTGGCGGGGCGGCACGTCGGGGGTGCAAGTATAGGAGTTTCCCGCGTTAGGGCCGCCGTGGTTATGCGTTTTGCGGGCCAGGTTTGGGGTCGTAAGCCCACTTGATGTAAAGCGCGCCCCAGGTGAAACCGCCGCCGAAAGCTGCGAAAATCAGGTCGTCGCCCTTCTTAAGCTGGCTTTCGTAGTCCCACAAGCACAGCGGAATGGTGCCGTTGGTGGTGTTGCCGTACTTGTGAATGTTGAGCATTACTTTTTCGGGACCGATGCCCACGCGCTGCGCCGTGGCATCGATAATGCGCTTGTTGGCTTGGTGCGGGACCAGCCAGGCAATGGTATCGGGCGTGAGGTTGTTGCGCTCGGCTACCACAGCAGCTACGTCGGCCATGCCTTTCACCGCAAATTTGTAGACCGTAGAGCCTTCCTGGTAAGCATAATGCTCCCGGTTGGCCACCGTTTCGGCGGACGGCGGACGGCGCGAACCACCGGCTTTCTGGTGCAGGTAGGGTTCCCCGTTACCATCGGCGTGTAGTTCCTGGTCAAGCAAGCCGTAGCCTTCGGAGTTGGGCTCTAACATCACCGCGCCAGCCCCGTCGCCGAAGATGATGCAGGTGGCGCGGTCGGTGTAGTCGATGATGCTCGACATTTTGTCGCCGCCCACCACGATTACCTTCTTGTAAGTACCAGATTGGATAAACTGGGCGCCCGTGGCCAGCGAAAACAGGAAGCCCGAGCAGGCTGCCTGAATATCAAAGCCAAATGCTTTGGTTAAACCCACGGCCGCCGAAATGATGTTAGCCGTGGCCGGAAACACGAGGTCGGGCGTGGTGGTGGCGCAAATCAGCAAGTCCACCTCTTCGGGCCGGGTGCCGGTTTTTTCCAGCAGCCGCTGCACTGCCTTTATGGCCATTACCGAAGTACCCTGGTTTTCGCCCTTCAGAATGCGCCGCTCTTTAATACCAGTGCGCGATTGAATCCACTCGTCGTTGGTATCCACCAGCGTTTCGAGTTCCTGATTCGTGAGCACGTAGTCGGGTACGTAGGCGCCTACGCCGGTAATGGCAGCGGTCAGCTTCATGCTGGAGGGTAAAAGCGGCAAAAGGAAGAAGAAAGGCGGCGCAAGGTAGCAAAAAGTCCAGCCTGAAGGGGCCGGACTTTGCGCAAAACTTGGCGTGAAGCTAGGACTTAAACGTATCCTTTATCTGGTCGGCAATGCCAGCGTGGGCCATTTGGTAGCCCTGAATCAGCATGTTGCAGATAGCCAGCGGCGTGCTTACGCCGTGACCAATGATGGCGTTGTCGTTGATGCCCAAAATGGGGGAACCGCCTACCGACTCGTAGTTAAACTTGTCGAAGAAGGGGTCGTGCATGTTACGCGCGTCCAGCAAGTCGTAAATGCTTTCAGCTAGTTTCAGGATAACGTTACCTGTGTAACCATCGCACACAATCACGTCGGCCTTGTCGTTGAACAAGTCGCGACCTTCGATGTTGCCTACAAACTGTATGTGCGGGTTCACCTTCAGCAACTGGTGCGCCGATTGCAGCAGGGGAGTGCCCTTGCCTTCTTCTTCGCCCATGTTCATCAGGCCCACTTTGGGGTCTTCAATGCCCAGCACGTAGCGGGCGTACAACGAGCCTAGCTCGCCGAACTGCTCCAGCATCTCGGGCTTGCATTCGGCATTGGCGCCCGCATCCAGCATGATGCCGTAGCCGCCGTGCAGCTTCGGAACAAAGTTGGCAATGGCAGGACGGATAACGCCGGGAACCGGCTTTACCGAGAACATAGCACCCACCAGCATGGCACCCGTATTGCCAGCCGAGCAGAAGGCCTCTACCTCCCCGGCGTGCAGCATGCGGTAACCCACGGCAATGCTGGAGTCCTGCTTTTGCTGGTACGCTTTGGCCGGATGCTCGCCCATCTCAATGATCTGGGAGGCATGAATGATTTCGAGCGAAGCGGCAGCGTCACCGTAAGCTTCCAGAAGGGGGCGCACGGCTTCTTCCCGACCGATGAGTACGATCTGGGCTTTGCCGGCCAGCTTTTCAGCGGCTAGCACGGCTCCGTCCACGGCAGCTTGAGGGGCGAAGTCGCCTCCCATGGCGTCGAGGGCTATTTTCATGTAAGCGGTGTTCGGGGGAAGGCAGATAGTAAAAAACCGGCGGCCGGGCTGCGGCCGCCGGTACTTTTAGGGCGGGTTAGGCTATTCCTCGTCGGAGGAAGGAGCGGCCGCGGCTACCGGAGCGTAGTTTTTGATGGCTACTTTGCCGTTCAGGTACAGGTCGCCTTCTACCACGTAGGCACGGTGGCGCAGGTGGGTTTCGCCGGTGTTCTGGCAAATCGAAACAGCCTTCGGGTCGAGCTTGTAGTGGGTGCGGCGCTTGTCGCGGCGGGTGGAGGAAATTCGGCTTTTAGGATGTGCCATGGGTCAAAAACGAAATGGAAAGCGAAGGAAAAGTGTGTCGAGAGAAAACAAGGAATTGACTAGTTGAGGTTGCGCAACGCATTCCAGCGCGGGTCGCTGGCGTCGTCATCCTCGTCATCGTCGTTGGCCGCGGAACCCGAAGAGTAAATGAGCTTCACCTCGGAATCGGGGTTGTCGTCTTCTTCGTTCTGAAAGCGGGGGTGCAGTTTTTTCATGGGCAGGGCCAGCCCAATGTAATCGAAGAGGTGCTGCGCCAAAGGCAAGACCTGTGTGTCGGGCGTGATTTGCAGCACGTCGTCGTCGAGCTCTTCCACGTGGTCGCCGTAGCGAACCAGCAGTTGATGCTCCACGTCGATGGGCTGGTCGAACTCGTCGAGGCTACGGTCGCAGATTAGCTGCACGGTGCCCTGAATGTGGATGTCGAGCACCATGCGGCGGTCGTTCTTATCCAGCTTCACGTCGGCGCGCAGCTTGCCGCTCGGAATCAGGGTCTGATCGAACTGCTCAAAGAAAGCTTGGTCGAGGTCGAAAACGAACTCGTGCGTTTTATCGCTCAAGCTGGCAATCGGCAGATCGTAGCGGAGGTCCTTTTTCACGGTTTGGGATAAAAGCAGGCGGCAAAAGTAGGAAGTTTTCCGCGTTTTGCCCGCGGTCCTGTAAGGTTAAGGTGAGCGGGTTAAGCAGTTTTGAGGATAAACTCCGGGCTGATGCCGAGCCGCTCGTAGAGCTTCTTGGCCAAGTCCAGGGTTACGCGACGCTTGCCGCTCAGGATTTGCGAAAGGCGCCCGGCCGGTACTTCCAGCAGCTGCGCCAGGTCTTTTTGTTTAAGACGCATTTGCTGCCGCTTCAGCTCAATCATTTCGGCCAGGGTGGTCGGCAGATTGGGAATGGGCAGCAAACCCAACTTGTCCTCGTACGTGTCGATGGCCACAATCAGCTCCCGAAACTCGGCTTCCAGTACCGGGTTGCCTTCAAACCCCGCGGCCACCAGCGCATCGAGGCGACGTAAGGCAGCGCGGTAATCGGCAGGTTCGTGGAGAATCATGGAACGGGTGGAGAAGCTTGCTTAACCAAAGCGCAGGAGTTGCACTTAGCAAAGCGGCTGCAAAGTTGCGGCAACAATTCCAGAATCACAAACAAAGTTTCGATTTTGAAAAGAATGTTTCAAACAAAGCAAAAAGCCGGAGCTACTAAGTCAGTAGATCCGGCTTAGTGTATGTAGTTGATTCTATTTTGAATGAGTCGCCGCGCGGTTTTTGATTAAGTCGCAAGCCAGGTATAGTGCCTCGCGGAACGAAGTGGGGTCGGCGGCAAACTTGCCGGCTAAACCGTAGGCGGTTCCGTGGTCGGGTGAGGTGCGGATGACCGGCAGACCGGCGGTGTAGTTCACACCGCGCTCGAATGCCAACGTCTTGAACGGTATCAGTCCTTGGTCGTGGTAGAGAGCCAACGTAGCATCGAATTGCTGGTACTGGCGGGTGCCGAAGAAACCGTCGGCGGGGTAGGGGCCGTAGACGAGGTGGGCTTCGTTGAGGAACTGCTGTATAACGGGTTGCACCAAGTCTTGCTCTTCGCGCCCCAGCAAACCGTTTTCGCCGGCGTGCGGATTCAGGCCCAGTACGGCCACACGAGGTTTGGCAATGCCGAAATCGTGGCGCAACGAGTGCAGCAGCATGCGCAGCTTGCCGCTGAGCACCTCGGGCGTAAGGCGGCTGGGTACGTCTTTCAGGGCTATATGGCCGGTGGCGGTGGCCACGCGCAACTCATCGGCTACCAGTAACATCAGGCTGTCGTTGTGCTGGCTGAAATGGTGGGCCAGGAATTCGGTGTGGCCGGGAAAGCTGAAGCCTTCGCCCTGGGTGTTGTCTTTGCTAATGGGCGCCGTTACGAGTCCATCGAGCAGGCCGGCTTTCATGTCGCGCACAGCGGCCAGCAGCGAGAGGCGCGCAGCGCGGCCCGAGGCTTCGTTGGGCTGGCCGGGCGTGAGCACGAAGTCCTCTTCATCCCAGCAGGTAACGGCGTTGATTTTGCCCTCCACGATGTCGCTGGCTTCGCGCACTTGGCGGTAGGCAATAGGCGCGTGCTGTTTGTCGTGCGGGAAATCTTCGAAGAGCGTGGCGGCGGTACCGTAGACCACAGGCGTGCAGAAGCGCAGCATGCGCGGGTCCTGCAGGGTTCGGTAAATGATTTCGGGACCGATACCGGCTAAGTCGCCGGTGGTTATGGCAATGCGGGGGAGCATGGGAGAAAAATTGAGCGAGGAGAGGCCCCAGTTTGAAAGGAACCAGAAAAGCTACCGGAGTATAAATTTTAAATACCAACGTGCTAACTATGTATAACACCGTTAGCAACGCCGGTCAACCACCCCCGTTGCCGCTTTAGCGGCAACATTCCCTCCTCGTCTGAGAAGGGGAGCTTTGTTCTTATTTACTGTTAGTGCGCGCAATCAGGAAATTGTAAATGAGTCGCACGGCGGTACCAGTGCCGTGTTTGCCGCGGTAGCTGTCGGGGGCGGTGAGGTAGGCGGGAGCGGCAATGTCGAGGTGAATCCACGGGTAGCCTTCGGTGAAGCGCTCTAGGAATTTGCCGGCCGAAATGGCGCCGGCTTCGGCTTTACCCAGGTTGTTGATGTCGGCAATGTCGCTTTTGATGTGCTCGGCGTACTCGTCCCAGAGGGGAAACTCCACGATGCGTTCATGAGTACGGCGGCCGGCTTGTGCTAAGGCCTGCATCACGTCTTCATCGGCAGTGCCCATGGCCACAATGCCTTCCTTACCGATAGCACGGGCGGCCGAGCCGGTGAGCGTGGCGGCATCTATCACGAGCTCGGGCTGGTATTTCTTGGCGAAACTCAGCGCGTCGGCCAAAATCAAACGGCCTTCGGCATCGGTATTCAGTACTTCCACCGTGAGGCCGCTGTGCATGGTAATAACGTCGCCGGGGGCGAAGGCATTGCCGCCGGGGCGGTTGTCGGTGGCCGGAATGAGGGCTACTACGTGCAGCGGTACGTTGTTTTTAGCCAGGGCGTACATCACGCCCACCATGGCAGCAGCGCCGGCCATGTCGCACTTCATGGTGTCCATGCCCGCGGGCGTGGGCTTTAGGCTAAGGCCACCGGTGTCGTATACTACACCCTTACCCACCAGCACATACGGCTTGGGGTTTTGGGCGCCCTCGGGCTTCCACTCCATTATAGTGAAAGTAGGAGGCTCGGGGCTGCCTTGGTTTACGGCCAGAAGGCCGCCCATGCGCAAGGACTCAATGTGGGCAAAATCGAGGGTTTCGGTGGTGAAGCCCGCCCGTTCACCGGCGGCAGACATCTGCTCGGCAAAGTCGGTGGCGGTGAGCTTGTTCTGCGGCATGTTCACCAAGTCGCGGGCGAGGGTTACGCCTTGCAAGAGGTTTTCCAACTGCTGAACGTCGGCCTCGGGTACGCCTACCAAGTGAACATGCTCCAGTTCAGCGGGCTTCTTCGATTTTTCGTCGGTTTTGTAGCCTTCAAACTGATAAGCCGTGAGGTACAGACCTTCGGCTAGGGGCAGGGCTCCGCTTTTATCGGAGGTCAGGTCCAAAATGTGCAGCGCCTTCACCTTGGCGGCCATGAGCTTGGCGTGCAGCTGGTGGCCGCTGCGGCGGAGCTGCTCGGCGGTGAGGTCGGCGGATTTCTTCTCGTTTGCCACCACCACATACAAGCGGTGCGTGTACAGGTTCACGGCGAAGAGCTTGTTTTCAGCGGCCAGCTGCTCGTCGGCGTACCGTTGGGCGGCTTCGGGCAGCATGGGGGCTTCGGGCGGCAGCGAGGTGGTGCCGGCGGGCAGAATCACAACGGTATCGGCGGGGCCCTGGGGCAGCGCGGTGGCAGGAGCGAGGTGGAGGGACATGGCTAGCGGAACTTGAGGCTGCAAGTTATCCGGTTATGCGTAACCGCCGCCGCTCGGCATTCGGCCGGGCGCTTTCGTACTTTTGAGCCCTAACCGAAACGCGAACCTTCCGTTCGCGCACTTGCCTGTGGACCGCGTCGCCCCCAAAAAACATCTTGGCCAGCACTTTCTGGCCGACCTCAACATTTCCCGCCGCATTGCTGAATCCTTGCGCCTGCCCGACGGCGTGCGCCACGTGCTGGAAGTAGGGCCCGGCATGGGCGTGCTCACGCAGTTTTTGCTAGAGCACACGGCCGAATACGAAACCACGGTGGTGGAAATCGACCGTGAGTCGGTGGCCTACCTACAGGTACACTTTCCAGGGCTTGACAACCGCATTTTGTCGGCTGACTTCCTGAAAATGGACATGGGCAAGCAGTTCGAAGGAAAGCCGCTGAGCGTTATCGGCAACTTTCCCTACAACATCAGCACCCAGATTTATTTCCGCATTCTGGCCCACCGCCAGCAGGTGCGTGAGTCGGTGGGCATGCTGCAAAAAGAGGTTGCCGAACGCATTGCAGCTGGCCCGGGCTCGAAAACTTACGGTATCCTGAGTGTGCTGGTGCAAGCGTGGTACGACGTGGAATTGCTGTTTTTAGTGTCGCCACACGTGTTTGTGCCGCCGCCCAAGGTGCAAAGCGCGGTGCTGCGCCTCACCCGCAACAAGGTAGAAAAACTGGAATGCGACGAAGATCTATTCTTTAAGGTGGTGAAGCAGGCTTTTTCGACGCGCCGCAAGACCATGCGCAATTGCATGAAAACGTTCGGCCTCTCGGCCGAAGTCACCGCCGACCCCATTTTCGATAAGCGCGCCGAACAGCTCAGCGTAGCCGATTTCGTGGGGCTGACCAATCTGGTTTCGGTGCAACGTGCTTTGCCCAGCCAGGAAGAATAGAGGGGTCTTGGAATGGCTCTAAACCATTTAATATAGCCCTTACGAGCAAGCAATAAGCCATGAGTATTTGCCTCGTTATCGACGAAATGCACCCCACGCTCAAGTCCTTGCTGAAGGCTGAAGGTGTGCAAATAGACTACGACCCCGATTTACTGCCCGCCGAAGTGCCAGCTGCTTTGGCCGAGAAGCCGTACGAAGGCCTCATCGTGCGAAGCAAAGTGCGCATAACCGCCGATCTGCTGCGCCAGGGCAAACACTTGCGCTACGTAGCCCGTGCCGGTGCCGGCATCGATAACATTGACATGCACGCGCTGGAAGCAGCCGGAATTACGCTGTTGAACGCGCCCGAAGGCAATTCCCAGGCCGTGGGCGAATTCACGGTTGGGTTATTACTGGCGCTGCTGCGCAAAGTAGCTTCTGCCGATGCCGAGGTACGTCGCCGTCAGTGGCAAAGGGAGGCCAATCGGGGTTACGAGCTAAGCGCCCGCACCGTGGGTATTCTGGGCTGCGGCCACATGGGCCAAAGTTTTGCCCGCTGCCTGCGCGGCTTCGGCTGCGAGGTACTGGGCCACGACAACAATCCACAGGTACAGTCTACCGAGTACCTGTCGGTGGTTTCGTTACAAGAGTTGCAGGAGCGGGCCGACGTGCTGAGTATTCACATTCCGTACAGCGCCGAAAACCATGCGTTTGTAAATGAGAAAGTGGTAAGCGGATTTCGGCAGCCGTTTTGGCTACTGAACACTGCTCGAGGCGAAGTGCTCGACCATGCCGCCCTAATAAAGGGCATGCAGCAAGGCCAAATACTGGGCGCGGCTCTCGACGTGCTCGAAAACGAACGATTAGGAGCCTTAAAGCCGGACCAACTAGCCCGACTTGAATTTCTGCAGGCGGCCCCAAACGTGCTGTTTACCCCGCACGTGGCAGGCTGGACGCACGAGTCGTACCAGCGCATAAACGAGGTGCTGGCCCGCAAGATAGGCGCGTTCTTGCGCGCTTAACCAAGCCTAAATTAGCAGCGACTGGACTCCTTTCATAGGCCCATGTGCTGGCGGTGGCTACCCGCCGACCTTGCGCACAGTCGTGGGTAGTTCGTATATTTGCTCTTGACCTGTTTGGGAGAACGGCCGGCACCCCCGGCCGTTCTCCTTGTTTTTTACCTGAATTGCTCACGCACCGTCATGGCTGTCAATTATTATACCCCCGAAGGCTTGCAGAGGCTCAAGGACGAACTGCAGGACCTCAAAATCCGCGGACGCGCCGAGGCTGCCGAGCAGCTGCGTGAGGCCCGCGACAAAGGCGACCTGAGTGAAAACGCGGAGTACGACGCCGCCAAAGAAGCCCAAGGCTTGCTGGAACTGAAGATTTCCAAGTTGGAGGAAGTTATCGGCAATGCCCGCCTCATCGACGACTCCAACCTGGATGCCACCAAGGTGCTCATTTTGAGCAAGGTGAAGCTTAAAAACCTGAAGAATAACGCTATTCTGGACTACCTGCTGGTGGCCGAGGAAGAAGCAAACCTAGCCGCAGGTAAGATTTCGGTGAAGTCGCCCATTGGCAAAGGATTGCTCGGCAAATCGGCTGGCGACGTGGCCGAAATTACTGTGCCCGCCGGCAAGCTGCACTTCGAAATCCTGGAAGTAAGCCGCTAGGCTGAAGTAACGAAATAGGACTTCCTATGTCATGCAAAAGGGCGAGGCCAGCGGCTTCGCCCTTTTGCTTTTTGCCCGTACTTTGGCCTGCCTGCGGCAGCGGTTCCCGCGGCTGTTACGTAGGTTAGCTTCTCACTATTTACCCTTGCACCGCATGGCTTCCATCTTTTCCCGCATCGTATCGGGCGAACTGCCCGCTTACAAGATTGCCGAAGACGACCGGCACCTGGCTTTTCTGGACATCACGCCGCTGGTGGAAGGACATACCTTGGTTATTCCGAAGCGCGAAGTCGATTACATTTTCGACTTGCCCGCCGACGAGCTGGCCGCGCTGCACCAGTTCGCGCAACGCGTAGCCAAGGGAGTAAAAGAAGCCGTGACGTGCAAGCGCATTGGGGTAGCCGTTATCGGCTTGGAAGTGCCGCACGCCCACATTCACCTGATTCCTATGAACCGGGTATCGGATATGAATTTCGCCAACCCCAAGATTAAGGTGAGCGAAAAGCGCATGCAAGAACTGGCCGATGCCATTGGCGGCGCTGTGCCGGCAGCATCGGGTAACTCCGCAAGCAGCAAGGAGCAGCCCAGCACCAGCAAAACGGGGCGCGAGACGACAAAGGCTACGGCGGGAGTTGAAGACGCCGCAACCGCCACGTTGCAGACGCTAACCCAAGGACTGACTTACATGAGCGAAACGGACTCGGCCCTGGAAGTGGTGGCTTATCCTGCGCCAGATGGCAACCTCACCAATGCGGAACTGCTGAAGCTTTTGGGCAAACCGGCCGGCACCAAAGTGGAAACCCAGGAACTGACCTATTTTTTGCGCAACCACACCGCCGACGACGGAGTGCTGGGGAACCCCGACTTGGCCAACCGTTTTAAAGGTTTGCAGATGTACCTCACGCAGGAACTAGAGGAAACACATGTGTACCGAGTAGGTGAGCAACCTGAGCTGGAGGTTTATGTGTTGGGTAAATCAACAGACAATCATTTGGTTGGCTTTAAAGTAACGATAGTAGAAACCTGAGAATAGGATAATAATCATTATATTGTGTATCTATTGTGCAATGTAAAACGTTTACATTACTGCACTTTTACATGCTTACTTTCGTTTCTGCTATTATGTATAAGCATATTGCCTTAAATGCTGGTTTACTTTTAGTCGCAGTTAGCAGCTGGGCCCAATCCCCGCCTGCAGCCCCCGCAGCTCCCGTGGTGGCCAGCACCAACCAGGGCGGACCGGCACCCACCAGCCTCGCCGAAATGGAAGCCTACATCCGAAGCCAGAGTGTGGGTGGTGAACTTGACTTCACTAAAATCCTGGCCTCGAAAAAGCAGACCACCTTTCTATACGGCGGTCAGATGCTGGACAAGAAAGAGTTGGCCATGTACATGTGGGGGGCCAAGGTGAAGGAACTGGGCGTGGCAACGGCCCAACAGGCCCAAGTGCTGTACGAAGACATCATTAAGAAACGCTTAACTGAATCCGAGAAAAAGTCGCTTGAAAGCAGCTTTGAGGTAACTGCCGAATAATGATTTAAGTGGTACGAGCCACCAACAGCGCGGCCCGCATTCCTAAACCTAGGAATGCGGGCCGCGCTGTTGGTGAGTGAGGTTAGCGAGTAGGGCCGTTGTCGATGCGGGCTTCCAGCTTTTCCTGCACGGCCGTGGGTATTTTGCTTAGTAAGTCCAGACCAGTGGCGCTTTCGATAGCGTCAACGGTGGTGCGGTAGCGGCTCCAGTCCGGCTCGATGCTGTTGTCGTTTGGTGTGTCAATAGCAATAATCCGAACGGGGCCGGTGGTTATGCGCTGCAAGTCGTTGTCGCCGTTAGGTAATACCACCAGAACTTTCCATATGCGTTTGGGCACGGTTACGCGGCCATTATCCAGGGTGGTGGCCGGTCCGTTCGCGCCGATGCCGCCCTTGCCGTAGCTGCCCATGAGCACGTACACCTCGTTGCCGGCGGCCACTAAGTCGCGGCTGTATTCTTCCAAATGATTCCAGGTACGCTGGTTGTTCATGGGCGCCTGCGGAATCATGTTGGTCATTAGAAACGTGGCCGAGTTGTCGTCGAGGTCGAAGGTGCGGTCGGCCGAGGGGCAGTTGTGGCCTTTGTCGAAACCCGAGCTGCTGTAGGAGTTGCGCGACACCTGGTACCAGCCGCGGGGCAGGGCGGGGTCGGGCCGAAAATCGTCTTGGCGTGGAGCGGCGCCCATCCAAGCTTTGCTTAAGTGCCAGAGCACCCAGTTGGGTATGCCCCGGTCGCGCGAGTAGCTGAGCGTGTATTGAGGCTTCGCCATGAGGTAATTGTTGGGCGAAGCATCGGGGTTAGAGGTAGCGCCGCTCGGGTTGCCCAGGGCCAACGGGTCGTCGCGTCGGGCTGTGCTGGGTGCTTGCGCGGGCATCGTTGGAACAACGGTCGGGGAGGGCGCAACAACTTTAGTTGGGCTGCCAGCAACCGGCGCCGCGCTGCCGCGGTAGGGCTCCACGCGGAAGTCGTCGAGGTTCAACCGGTCATCACCGCCATCCACTTTACGAATTTCGAAGCGCAGCGGGCCGGGGCGGTTTACGGTTACTTCTACGGGCAAACCGGCGCCTTCTACCTTGACTTCGGTGCCCACGGCCTGCCAGCTGCGGCCACGGTCGGCCGACAGCCATAGCTGCCAGCGCACGGCGCCATCCTGGCCGTAACTGGCGCTGAACACGCGTACCGAGCTGGCGCCGCCGGGCAAATCGAAGCGCATTTGGGCCCGGCCTTTGCCGCGCAGCCGCAACGATTTTGCTCCGTTTTTGCGGTCCTGATCAGCGGTGCCAATGAGGGCATCATCGAGCAGCCAAGCTCCGGATAGCAGTTTCTCCTCGGCTGCCGCGTAAGAGCCTTTGCTGCCGGCTTCAAAGGTTTCGAGCAACGGGCGGCCGGTCTGCTGCGCTGCTTCCGAGGTAGAAAGGGCAGGATCAGACGAGCTGACGGCTTCGTCGGAGGAACGCTGAAAGCAGGCCGCTAAGCCAGCTGTTAGCAGCAAACCAGAAAATAAAGGGGAGGTAACGAGGCGCATGACAAGGAAAATGGCGCGAATACTACGGCGCAGTAAATTAGGTGTAACGACCTCATTTATCAGCTTCGGCCGCAACCTAAGCAAAGCTATTGAGTCGGTGGCGCAGTGCGCAGTTGGTACCGGTCAGATAATCTGCCTTGCGGATCGGTATCGATGGTCGTTTGCGCCTACCTTGCCACCGTTATTTCTCTCACACGCCCTCTATGAATTCACTTTACTCCCGCTTGTTGCTGGGTTTTGCCGCCGCCCTGGTTATTACCGGTTGCCAATCAGCTTCGGATCAGCCCAAAGAGGCCGAGGCGACTCCCGATCAGGCTTTCGAGCAGTACAAAACCCGCTTCATCGACTCGTTGTGGTACTACAACCCCGGGTGGGCTTCTTCCCAGGGCTACCACCGCTACGATTCCATACTAGTGCTTCCCACACCCGGCCGACGGCGCATGGAAGACAAGGCCAACATTCGGCGGCAGCGCGAGTTGGCGGCGTTCAACCCCAGTGAGTTATCGGTGAATAACCAGACCGATTTCCGGCTCATGCTCAACCAGCTGCGCTCTGAGCGGTGGTACAACGATACGCTGCAAGCCTGGCAGTGGAACCCCGCGCAGTACAACGTGAGCGAAGCGGTAGCCGAAATTCTGAACGGCCGCTACCAACCCCTCGACCACCGGCTGCGCAGTATTTCCATGAAGATCAGCCGGGCGCCGGAGTTCTACGAAGCAGCCGAGGACAACCTGAAAAACCCCACCAAGGAGCACCTGGAACTGGCCATTCTGCAGAACCGCGGCGGCCTCGACGTATTCGGCAAGGCCCTGACCGATTCTTTGGAGCGTTCGGGCCTTTCGCCGCGGGAGAAAGAGGAGTTCCGCGGCCGCATTGCCACCACGCGCATGGCCATCGAGAACTACATCAAGTTCCTCGACAAAGACCTGCGCCCCCAGGCCAAACGCAGCTTCCGCATCGGCCCCGAGCTATTTCGCCAGAAGTTCGCCTACGATATCCAGTCCACCTACTCGGCCGACGAGGTGTACCGCAAGGCCCTGGCTAACAAACAGGCTTTACTGCGCGACATGACCGTGCGGGCCACGCGGCTCTGGCCCAAGTACTTCCCGCAGCAACCCATGCCCGCCGACACCATAACCCGCATTAAGCAGGTGATTGGCAAGCTGGCGGCCGTACACGCCACGCCAGCGGGTTTTGTGGATGCCGTACGCCAGCAAATTCCGCAGCTGGTGAAGTTTGTGAACGACAAAAACCTGCTGACCCAGGACCCCAGCAAGCCGCTGGTGGTGCGTGAAACCCCGCTATACATGCGCGGCAGCGGGGCCGGCGCTTCGGTTTCGGCCCCCGGGCCTTACGATAAATCGGCCGATACCTATTACAACGTGGAGCCGCTCACCGGCACACCCACCGCACAGGCCGAAAGCTATCTGCGCGAGTACAACCAATACACGCTGCAAATTCTCAATATTCACGAAGCCATTCCCGGCCACTACACGCAACTGGTGTACGCCAACACGTCGCCGAGCCTGATTAAAGCCGTGCTGGGCAACGGCGCCATGATTGAAGGCTGGGCTGTGTACGCCGAGCGCATGATGCTGGAAAACGGCTACGGTAACGGTTCCGACGAAATCTGGCTGATGTGGGACAAGTGGAACATGCGCGTTACGCTCAATACCATTCTCGACCACATGGTGCAAACCGGCTCCATTACCGAACCCCAAGCCGTGCAAATGCTCATGCGCGACGGGTTTCAGGAAGAAGCCGAAGCGCGAAACAAATGGCGGCGGGCCACGCTCAGCCAGGTGCAGCTCAGCAGCTACTTCACCGGCTACACCGAAATCTACGACCTGCGCGAAGAGCTAAAGAAAGATCAGGGGCAGAGCTTCAACCTTAAGGCCTTCCACGAGCAGTTCCTCAGCTACGGAAGCGCCCCGGTAAAGTACATTCGGCAAATGATGCTGAAAGCGAAGTAAACCTTACGAAACGCCCCGCTGGCTTAAACCGGCGGGGCGTTTTGCGTTACCAATGCTGTTTGCTGTTACCACCGATGCGTACAAAAAGCCCGCAACGGAACCTTTCTGGTCGCAAGAGCTTTTAGGCCACAGTTTGGCCCGATGTCCTTTTAGCTGATGGAAGTAATAAATACGAACGATGCCGGCCTGCGCCGTCTTGCCCACGAACACCTGAAGGTGTTTGCCAAGTTTACCTCCGACCACGACTGCGACGCCTGCGAGCAACTAGCCCCGCACATCAGCCGGTTTGCCCTCGATCCTACCTACGAAGGCATTGCGTTTCTGCGCCTCGACAGCGACCAGAACCCCGTGGCGCGCAAGCTCATGAACGAGCGTTCCGCTCCGTTCTTCGTCTCGTACTGCCAGGGCCGCATGTTGGAGTGCGACACCCTCACCAGCGAAGCCGAAGTGCGGGCGCAGCTAGACCGTCTGCGGGCGTTCGAGCCGGTAACGGTCAGGCATTAACAAGCCGCGCAACGCCGAGCAATTCTTCGGGGAAAATGCGGCTAGGCCTGTAGCTTCGCGGCGTGTTTTTCGTCCTTTCCAAAATTCTTGACGTGGCGCTGATGCCGGCTTTGTGGCTGGTGGCGGTGCTATTGGCCGCAGTGCTAGCCCGGGGCCCGCGCTGGCGCCGCCGTTGGCAGATGCTAGGGCTGGTTCTGGCATTCGTGCTTACGCAACTGAGCCTAAGTAACTGGGCCATGCGCGCCTGGGAGCGGCCAGCCGTACGCATCTCGCAGCTGCCGGCAGGTACGTTTGATGCGGCGGTGCTGCTGACGGGCATTACTGAGAACCGCCAGGCCCTGCGCGACCGGGTATACATCAACCGCGGCGCCGATCGTCTTTTGCACACGCTATGGCTTTACCGGGCCCGTAAAGTGCGGCGCATTATCATATCGGGAGGCTCGGGTGCGTTGAACCCCGACCCGCGTGCCCGGACCGAAGCGCGTGAACTGGCGGTGTTGCTGCGCCTAGCCGGGGTACCGGCTAAGGACATCTGGCTGGAAGAAAAAAGCCGAAATACCCGCGAAAACGCGCTGCAAACCCGGCAATTATTAAAAGACCACCCGGAAGTTCAGCGCCTGATTCTGGTTACATCCGCCTTTCACATGCGCCGCGCCGAAGGCTGTTTCCGCAAGGCCGGCCTGTCGGTTACCACTTTTCCGGCCAGCTACTACAGCGTGCTGCCCAGTGCCCTGTCGGCTTCGCAGCTGCTGCCAAATGCTGACGCCATGGTTAATTGGAGCGTGCTAATTCACGAAGTGGCTGGCTACGCTATTTACCGTGTGCTGGGGTATTGCTAGCAGCTTAAGTGCTGATCTATTAGGTTGTGCTCTGCCAAGCAATGCGTTGTCCATCAAACATTGCCGGTTTGAGTTCGGTCCTGGGACTTAGAGGCTATCCGAAAAAGCCAGAACGTCATGTCGAGCGCAGTCGAGACATCTCGCGTGCTGATGCTGGATAGCAACCTGCTTTTTCAGCGAAGATTTTACTGTCCGGCGAGATGCCTCGACTGCGCTCGACATGACGGCCTTGATTTGCTGCTGCTAGATTTGCCGTCCAGAGCCTTAGGCAACGGTTCAATACGCTGCAAAAGCAACGCGCTATTCCGCTTTTTTACGGGCGTCAAAGGGCTTGTCGCCGCCAATCCAGATGCTTTTCTGGTTGACGAATTCCCGGATTCCCAAGTGCGACAATTCCCGCCCGTATCCCGATTTCTTGATGCCGCCAAACGGCATTTCGGGCGAGGAAGCCACCAGCGCATTTACGAATACCGCCCCCGATTCCACTTGCCGCGCCACCCGTTCGCCGCGCTTCTCGTCGCGGGTCCATACGGCGCCGCCCAGCCCAAAGCGCGAATCGTTGGCTAGCTCGATGGCGTGCTGCTCGTCGCGGGCAATAAGAATAGAAGCCACCGGGCCGAATAGCTCCTCGTCGTAAGCCGGCATGCCGGGCTTCAGGTTACTGAGCATCATGGGCGCAAACCGCGCCGAGCCGGGCTCCGACTGGCCGCCGTACAATTCCACCTTGGCGCCGAGCTTAATGCTGTCCTGCACTTGCTTGGTAAGTTCGTCGGCAAGGTCGGGGCGGGCGAGGGGGCCGTACTGGGTGCCTTCGTCCATGGGGTCGCCGCCGCGCATAGCCAGCAGGTGGGTTTTCATCTGGCTGATGAATTCCTTGGCCACGGGCTTCTCCACAATGAAACGCTTGGCCGCAATGCAGCTTTGGCCGGCGTTAATCATGCGCGCTTGGGCAGCTGTTTTGGCAGCCAACTCCAGATCGGCATCGGCCAGCACAATAAAGGCATCGGAGCCGCCCAGTTCCAGCACGGTTTTCTTGATGTTGCGGCCCGCGGCGGCGCCCACGTGGCTGCCGGCGCCTTCGCTGCCGGTTAGGGTTACTGCCTGCACGCGGTCGTCCTCAATCAGCTTCTCCACGTCCTTCGATTCCAGCAGCAGTGTGCGGAACGCGGCGCGGGGCAGGCCGGCATCATGAAAAATGGTTTCCAGTGCCAACGCACACTGCGGCACGTTGGAAGCGTGCTTGAGCAATCCTACGTTGCCGGCCATAAGCGCCGGTGCCGCAAACCGAATGGCCTGCCAGAACGGAAAATTCCACGGCATTACGGCAAGCACCACGCCCAGCGGCTCGTGGGCAATAAAGCTGCGCCGGGCTTTGGTCTCAATGACTTGGTCGGCCAGCATGTGTTCGGCGTGCTCGGCGTAAAAGTCGCAGGTGAGGGCACATTTCTCCACTTCGCCGCGGCCGTCCTTAATAGGCTTGCCCATTTCCAAAGTCATCAGCCGGGCTAGCTCGTGCTGCCGCTCGCGCAGCAAAGCAGCTGCCCGGTGCAACACGCGGGAGCGTTCTTGAAACGAGGTGCGGCGCCATTCGCGGAAGGCTTTATCGGCCTGCGCCACCATGCGCTCGACCTGCGCAGGCGTGTGGGGCTTGAAGCGGCGCAGCACGCGGCCGGTGTATGGGTTAAACGACTCAATAGCCATGCAGAGAAACAGAACAGGGGTGGAGCTGGTAAAGTACGGGCCTTACGGGAGCATGGATATTACGCATCGTAATAACCTCCATCCGCAATATGCTGTTAAGGCTGCCAAGGCTCCACAGTGAAAATGCCGCGTTAAGGTGTATTTTTGGCCACCGCGCTACCTTACCATCTCCTGGAGCTGTTACTTTCACCACACCATTCCACGTGTCAAGCTTGTTAACTGAGCCGCAGCCCCCAGCTTCCGAAGAACAACTCGTGGCCCGATTACGGGCCCAAGACGAGTCCGCCATGACGGAGTTCTACGACAAATACTCTTCGGCGCTGTACGGCGTAATTTTGCGCATTGTGCGGCGCGAGGAAGAAGCCGAAGACGTGCTGCAGGAAAGTCTGGTCAAAATTTGGCACTCGTTTCACTCCTATGACCCCAGCAAAGGCCGTTTGTTTACGTGGGTGCTGAATGTGAGTAGAAATCTGGCCATTGATAAAATCCGGTCACGTCAGTACCGCGTAGGTAGTCGTAGCCAGTCTTTGGAAGACAGCCCGGCCGAACATACCCCCGCGGTAACCACGTTCCGGCCCGAGCACATTGGCTTGCAGGAAATGACGCGCCAGTTGAACCCGGACCAACAGCAAATCATTGATCTGTTGTATTTCGGCGGCTACACACAAAGTGAAGCCGCGGAGGAACTCAACTTGCCCCTAGGAACCGTGAAAACCCGCGCCCGCGCCGCTATCAAAGTACTTTCAAAACTGATCCGGTAGCCGTGAACATCGACGAATATATCGAATCAGGTCAGCTGGAGCTGTACGTGCTTCAGCAACTCAGCCCGGCCGAACACGCCGAGGCCGAGCAGCTGGCTGCTCAAAATCCGGAGGTGCGCGCCGAAATAGACCGCATCCGCCAAACGCTGGAAGGCTATGCCACTGCCCACGCCGTGCAGCCCCCCAACGCCATGCGCGAACGGGTTCTGGCCGGTTGGCAGCAAGCCATACGTACCCCGCAAGCTCAGGTTACGCCCCAAGCCACTGCCGCGCCGCTAACAGCTGCGCCAGCGCCCGAACCCCAAGCCCGCCCCGAAGCTGTGGTGCGCCCCATGCCCGTTGCTGAACCCACCGTAACGAGCAGTGGCGGCTGGTACCGTTGGCTGGCCGCCGCATCGGTAGCGTTACTGGTGCTGAGTGCCGGCGCCAACATGATTTTCTATAACCGCTGGCGCGATGCCGAGGCCAATTTACTGGCCGTGCAAAACGACCAGGCCCGCGTGGCCTCCACCATGCAGGTAATGGAAAAACGCCTTGGCGCCCGAAATCAGGAGCTGGCCGTACTGCGCAACGAGCAGTTTGCGCCCGTGGTGCTGAAAGGTGTAGCCGCCGCTCCCGGTGCCCGCGCCCGTGTGCTTTACAACCCATCGACGCAGGCCGTTTACCTCGACGTAAACAACCTGCCCGCCGCCCCCGCCGGCAAGCAGTACCAGTTGTGGGCCCTCGATAAAGGCAAGCCCGTGGACGCGGGCATGTTGGCTACCGAAACCGCTGCCGGCGACAGTTTGCAGCAAATGAAAAACATTGCCAGTGCGCAGGCCTTTGCCATTACGTTGGAAGATGCCGGCGGCCGCCCAACGCCTAACTTATCGGCCTTAACGGTAATGGGGCAGATATAACCACCCCGTAAACTCTATCTTTAAGCCTTCGTCAAGCCATTGACGAAGGCTTTTTTCTGTTTATGCACGGCACCATTTTCACACTGCTCAAGCGTTACGTTCAAACCCAATACGACCACAGCACCTGGGTAAAGTTGCTGGAGGTAAGCGGCCTGGAGTCAGGCGACTTCGACCACAAGCAGGTTTACCCCGACGAGCACATGTACGCGTTGGTGGGCGGGGCAGCCCGCATGACGGGAATTCCGGCCGAGGAACTCCAGGAGAAATTCGGCGAGTACCTGGTGCCCGACCTCCTGTACATGTACGGCAAGCTCCTGCAGCCCGAATGGCGTACTTTGGAAATGATAGAGCACACCGAGACTGTAATGCACAAGCGCGTGCGCGAAGAGCACCAGGAAAACGCCCCGCCCGTGCTGCACGTGAGCCGCATGGCCGCCAATGAAGTACTGATTGAGTATGTATCGAAACGGCGCATGGGGGCTTTGGCCGTGGGCATAGTGCGCGGATTGGCCGTGTATTTCGACGAGGCCGAGCAGATTGTGGTAGAACCCACGACCCGCGAAGACGGCCAGCACGTACAGATTCGGGTGCGCCGCCTGAGCTGAAGCAGCCCGCTTTTCCCTTGCAGCGCTGGGCAAACCGAACCAGCCCCACTTTCGTTTGTTGCCTTTACCTATGGAAAAAACCTACTACAACCCCGCAGACCTCGCCAAATTTGGCAACATCACGGAATGGCAAGCCGAGATGGGCAACAAGTTTTTCTCGTACTATGGCGCGGTCTTCAAAGAAGGAGCCTTGACGGAGCGCGAAAAAGCCCTTATTGCTCTGGCCGTGGCCCACGCCGTGCAGTGTCCGTACTGCATTGATGCTTACACCACCGACTCGCTGCAAAAGGGAGCCGACGAAGCCCAGATGATGGAAGCCGTACACGTTGCGGCCGCTATTAAAGGCGGAGCGGTATTAGTGCATGGCGTACAAATGATGAACAAGGCTAAAGACCTATCGATGTAGCGGGAGCAAGGCACCGATGATACCCATTAGGTGCCTGCACTGCCACTAAAGGTTCGTTCTTCTCCACTAAGTCAGTGGGAAAGGGTTAAGCCGATGCACCTTGTGGTTGGCGCGCTGTTTAGTGGTGGATGTTACGGTATAAACAATGAGGAAGTGGCTTTTATACGGTATAGGGTTGTTTTCCGCACTGCCCGGTTGCGGCCAGAATAAATCTGCGACCAACGTCGATTCGGGTTACGACCGGCTGTTGCGCACCTTGTACCGTAGCGAAGTGCCCACTATACAGCCGGCCGAACTGGTGGAACTGCGCCGCCGCACGCCCCGGCTCGTGGTGCTCGATACCCGCACACCGGCCGAGTACCAGGTAAGCCATTTGCAAGCCGCCAGGTTTGTCGATTACGACCAATTTGACCCCGCCACGCTGCGTGACGTGCCCCGCGACCAGCCAGTGGTAGTGTACTGTTCGGTGGGCGCGCGGAGCCAAACTATCGGTGAGAAGCTGCAAAAGCTGGGGTTTCGGGATGTGCGCAACCTCTACGGTGGCATCTTCCAGTGGGTGAACGAAGGCCAGCCCGTGTATGACGCGAAAGGGCCTACAAGCCGGGTGCATCCCTATTCGGCCCTGTGGGGTATCTGGCTGAAAAAGGGCGAAAAGGCCTATGAGTGAGGTCGTGGATGTGCGCAGCGCCCTGGCGAAATCCTGAGCTAGGCTTGGATAGCCAAGGGCAAATTCACTCTACTTGGGCTTTGCTTCTCGGCCGAAGGCTGCGGCTTTTAGTAGACGCGCTTCGCTACGCCAAATGGTTGTCTTGTATCGGCTTGGCAGGAGGCGCAATGTTTCCCGTCTCTCCTCGTCGGCGCCAGTCCAGCGCCATAACCAGCAGCACACCCAAGTACTCCAATGCTACCAAACGCAGGTCTTCGGTATAAGCCGGAGTGCGGTAGGCAGCGTAAGACAAAGCCGCCAAACTAGCCCACGCAGCCGGGTACCGCCAGCCGCTAAAGCAGCTCAGGGCTACCAGTGGCGCTAAATACCACGGGTGTACGGTAGTCGATAAGGCGTAATAGCCGGTGAAAAGCAGCAGCAAAGCCCCGGGCAAACCGGCCAGTGTAGGTCGGCGTTCCAGTGCCACGAAAACAAGGATGCCCAGTACCGCCAAACCCAGCAGCAGCGTGCCTATGTGGGCAATTTGGTTGTAGCCCGTCAGCCAGATACCCAGGGCTCGAAACAGGTAGTAGATACTGGCGTTGAATTCGAACGAGTGGAAATACAGATTCAGGCTGCTGCCGAAGTGTTGCACCAACTCCACCGATGCAAACGGCGTGAAAAGCAGCCCTAGCGTTAGCAACGTACCGGCTCCGAGCAACACGCAGGCTCGTAAACCCAGTCGCCGCAACAGCAAGGGCAACAGCAGCAATGGCGTAAGCTTAGCTGCTACGGCACCGCCCAGCACCACGGCGGCACCCACAACACGGTGCTGCACCAGCAGCCAGCACGTAAGCAGCAAGCCCGTAACAACCAACGCCTCGAAATGCAGGTTACCGGTGAGTTCTGCGACTACCATGGGATGCAGCAAATACCAGAACGCACGCTGAACTGGTAAGTGCCATTGAAGCAGTAACCGCAGCAACAGCCCGGCGGACGCTGCTTCCGCCAGCAGCAGCAGCCCACGCAGCACCAGCACGAAGCCGGTTTCAGAAGCCGGAAACAGCCAGGCCGCTACGCCAAACGCAGCCTGGGAAACGGGCGGATACAACGAATAGTAGCGCGGCGAATTCAACTGCTTGAACAGTGCAGGACTAAGTTCAGCGGGGCCCGTTAAAGCGCCACCACCCGCCCGGAACTCATCTGGACGGTGCTGGTAAGGGTTTTGACCGGTGGCTACCAGTAAACCATCCCACCGAAACCGGTGGTAATCGTCGGAAAGCCGGGGCATGGCGGGCAGCCAGATCAGGCGCAGCACCAACGCCAGCAGCAAGCCCGCGCGCAACGGCAGATTTCCGCGAAGCAAGACCAGGTACGCGGCAGTGCCCACGGCCAAAAGGCCGAGCAGCTGTACGGTTTGGCTGCGTTCGGTAGCGTAAGCCAGCAAACCTTGCGAGGCAACCAGCACTAATGCGGCCAGCGAGGCAAGTAAGAGATAATGCCGGCCCGGTTTCACGAGCGTCGGGCATGAGCCACCGAGTACCCCACCACTGCGCCGTAACCAATTACCAACAGTATATGAAAGGGCAGCAAACCAAAGTTGCCGAGACGGAAAGCCAGAAAAATGCCGAGCAGCGCGTAGCCAAGCAGCATGGCTTCCAGCAGGGTCATCAGGCCCAGGCCACCGGTGCGGTAGCGCCGCCGCACCCGACCGCGTTTGGCAGCTCCCAATTTAGGCGTGCGCACAAACTCGGAGGCGTAACCGGCCAGGCCCGATAACACGGCGCGGGTGTTGTGCAGCGCCAGGCCCATGGACACGGCCAGAAAAAGCAGGAAATGTGCTGCGAAGCCCAGTGGGGCGCCGCGCTTACCCCCGTTCCAGCGCCAGGAAGCGTGGTAATAGAAGGTAAGCGGTGCAAATCCCAGCAGGAACACCGAGGCCAGTTTAAACGCCGGCTGCAGATAGGCTTCGCTTTGGAGCACCACAATCGGTACGCTCAGCAAAGTCATCAGCAAAATGGCCACGAACACCGTGCTGTTGAGCAAATGAAAAGCCGCGTGGCGCTTGGTGGCACCTGTAACTGCTGGGTCGCGCAGTACCTGCCCAAGGTGTTTCCGGGCGGTTTCGGCCGCTCCTTTGGTCCATCGGTATTGCTGCGACTTAAGGGCATCCATTTGGTCGGGGAGTTCGGCGGGCGTTATAACGTGGGGCAGGTACACGAAGCGCCAATTGCGCAGCTGCGCGCGGTAGCTTAGGTCCAGGTCTTCGGTTAGGGTATCTGTGTGCCAGCCGCCGGCATCGGCTATGCAGGTGCGCCGCCACACGCCGCCGGTGCCATTGAAGTTGATGAAGTGGCTGCCTTGGGAACGGCCCACTTGCTCCACCAAAAAGTGTGCGTTCAGCCCGAAGGCCTGCAAGCGGGTAAGCAGTGATTCGCCTTCGTTCAGGTGGCCCCAGCGGGTTTGCACCACGCCCACCTCGGGTGAGGAAAAGTGCGGCAGGGTGCGCCGCAAAAAGTCGGCGTCGGGCACAAAATCGGCGTCGAAAATGGCAATGAACTCGCCGTTGGTTTCATTTAGGCCGTGCCGGAGGGCGCCGGCCTTGTAGCCTTCGCGGTTGGGGCGCCGCACGTGGTCGATGCAAACGCCCAGGGCGCGGTGGTGGGCAACGCGCGCAGCACCGAGTGCTACGCTTTCGTCGGTGGAATCGTCGAGCACCTGAATGTGCAGCCGCTCGCGCGGATAATCCAGGGCGGCGGCGGCGTCAATCACGCGCTCCACCACATTCAGCTCGTTATAAACCGGGAGCTGCACCGTTACCAGGGGCCATTCGGCAAGGAGCGGGGTAGGCAGAACGGGCTGCTGATGAGCGCGCTTTGCCAGGCGAGTGAGCTGCCATTGGGTGAGGCTAAAGCCCAGGATAAAGGTCAGGCACAACCCGTAAAGGACCAGAAGGAGAATTTCCAGTCCGATCATGAGCAGTAAGCAGAAGAATGTGGCAACGGAGGTAGGCGGCAGGTGAGGGGAAAAGCTACGCGGTGCGAGGCTAACCCAAAGGTCGGGTTTCGGTTTGGCTTCCGTTCCGAATTATAGGTAACGGAAGATGGTCCAGAGGATTTTGTACCCGGCCCCAAGAGTACCTTTCACGGTGCCCGATACTTTGGATATGCCAATGCGGCGCCGGTAGCGCACCGGTACCTCGGCGCAGCGCAAACCCTGTTTGGCGGCTTTCAGCTGCATTTCCACCGTCCAGCCGTACGTGGTATCGGCCATGTTCAGGCGCTGCAAGGCCGAGGCATTAATGGCTCGAAACGGCCCTAAATCGGTGAAATGTACTTTGTACAGGTGCCGAAGCAGCGTGGTAGCCAGCCAATTGCCAAAAATTTGCTGCGGCAGCATGGAGCCCGCTTCGCGTTGGCCCAGGGCCCGAGAGCCGATAACCAGATCGGCCTGCCCGTTAAGCAGCGGCTGTACCAGGTCAGGCAGCTGCTCGGGGTAATCGGAATAGTCACCGTCGAGAAATACGATAATGGCGGGCTGCTCGGCGGCTGGGCGGGCGTAGCAGTGCGCCATGCCTTTCAAGCAGGCCCAGCCATATCCCGGGCGGTTTTCGGTAAGTACCGTGGCGCCGGCGCCGCGGGCCACGGCGGCGGTGTCGTCGGTACAGGCATTGGCTACCACCAGAATGTCGCGCACCCAGCCCCTGGGAATTTCGGCCAGCACCCGGCTGATGCTCTGGGCTTCGTTGTGGGCCGGGATAATTACGTCGATCAGCGGAAGGGAAGCGGGCGGTGCAGCGGGCAGCATGAAAGGGAAAAACAGAACCGCAAAGGTGCGGAAGCTCCGCCAGAGGCGGTGCGAGGAAGCATAAAATCAGGACGAGCGGCGGCGGGCCACCAAGCGGTGCCACCGGCCGGCGCGGTTGCTGGCCAGGAGCTTGGCGTCTTCGGAAAGCAAAGCGTAAATACCAGCGCCAAACAGGGCCGCCGTTACGGCGCTGATTACCCAGAGCCAATTCACCGTCAGCATCATGTACACGTCGTAGGCTACCAGCAGGGCAGGAGGTATAGCGGCCAGCACCGCCGTTCGGCGTGTGGGATGTGGCTTTTCAAATACCAGGGCCGCCAGGTAGGCGCACAGCAACACGGTTTGGTGTACAGCTTCGCCCAGCCACGGCACCAGCAGCGACGACAGCCCGGCGTAACGCGACACCGCCCGCAGGACATACGCTACCGTAATGGCCTGGATAATGGCCAGCGGCAGAAACAGAACGGAACGATACGGAAGCCGAACCATAGAGGGAATCTGTGCAGTCGGGGGAGGGCCGCGAAACGTGCGGCGTTGCCCCAAGGTACCAGTTGGCGCCAAACTATTTTACCTTCTTATACTTGTTGCACCGTGGCACCTTACGCAGCCCGCCCGCCCGCGGATTTTTTGCCGCCGGTTTTTAACCGGGTGCGTATAGGGTTTCTTTCTTCCGACTTTCTTTCTGCTATGCTCCAGGTAGGCGACTCCGCTCCCGATTTTACCCTCAAAACCACTGCCGGCGAGACGTTTCGCCTGGCCGATCAGCGCGGCCGCAGCATTGTGCTCTACTTCTACCCCAAAGACGACACGCCCGGCTGCACCGCCCAAGCATGCTCGTTCCGCGACCAGTACGAGGAGTTTCAGGACCTTGGCGCAGAAGTAGTAGGCATCAGCTCCGACAGCGAAGCCTCGCACCAGAAGTTTACCCAGAAGCACCGCTTGCCTTTCCCACTGCTTGCCGACGAAGGCGGCCGCGTGCGCAAGCTCTATGAAGTACCACGCGCCCTGCTGGGCCTGTTGCCCGGTCGTGTAACCTACGTCATCGACCCCCAGGGCAAGGTGAGCTACATCTTTAACTCCATGAACCGCGCTACCGACCACGTGGCCGAAGCCAAGAAGGTACTGCGCGAAATGAACGTGGCGCCGGGCCAGTAGTTGGCTCTGCTGTAAACCGGCCTGCCAGTTCCATGCGGCTAAATTTTCCGAATCATCACCGCAATACTTTCCGCCAAACGCCGGAAGGCGGATTCGTTATTGTGTGCCGCTGGCGGTTGTGGTTTGTTCTGACGTGGCTGGTCCCGGGTTGGGTTTTCATGGTAATACACTTCCTTGGAGCTTACAGGATGCTGACTTCCGATTGGTCTGGGTTATTGCTTTTACTGGCTGTTTCGCCGGGAGTGGCCTTGATAGCATGCTTTTCAACGGTCACGGTTACCAACAAGCACGTGTGTTTTCGCCGCTTTGGTTGGGTTGGGCCAGCCATACGGGTTCCGTTGTCGGAAGTGGTGGTAGACCGCGTGGCAGTGCTTTCTCAAACGGTTCTATCCCAGCGCGACGCAGATGCCCGGCTTCACTTTGATTTTGGGGGAACGTACGACGGCCCGGTTGAGCACGCTTTGTTTGTTACCTACAAAGGCAAGGATCTAACACATTTTCTGGACGACGAATTTGCCTGGGAAGCTCTGCACCGGGGATTTAGTGCCTTACGCAGGCGGCAGCCACAAGCTAAAGCCTGAACAGGATGGCCGCACAGGAACAGCGTCCGTAAGAGAAAAGCTTACTTTTTCTGCCTGCCAATGCGTTGTCTTGTAGTTTTCCTGTGCTTGTTCTGGTGTAACGTTTGGGGCGCTCAGGCCCAGCAAACTACTCCATCCACCGCCCTTAACGCCACCCTCGACGGTTACCAGTACCCGCATCCGGTAAAATATCTGCCGTTGCGCCTCGAGGGCCAAGCCGTGCGCATGGCGTACATGGACGTGCCCGCCGGCGGTAAAGCTAACGGCCGCACCGTGGTGCTCCTGCACGGCAAAAACTTCTTCGGGGCTTATTGGCGGGGTACCGTTCAGGCGCTAACCGACGCCGGTTTCCGCGTGGTGGTACCCGATCAGGTGGGTTTCGGCAAGTCCGATAAGCCCGATATTCATTACTCGTTCCACTTGCTGGCCCGCAACACCAAGCGGCTGCTCGACACGCTGGGCGTTAAAAAAGCCGTGGTGGTAGGCCACAGTATGGGCGGCATGCTGGCTACGCGCTTCGCCATAGAGTACCCCGAAACCACCGAGCGGCTGGTGCTCGAAACCCCCATCGGCCTGGAGGATTACCGCCGCGGCGTGCCCTTTCAGAGCGTAGAGCAGGCCGAAGCTACCGTACGCAAAAGCACCGAGGAAAGCATTCGGAAATACCACGCTACCTATTACCCCAACGGCTACCCCAAAGCCCACGACGAGTGGCTGCTGCCCTTAGCCGCCCAAACCCGCCACGCGGATTTCCCCAAAGTAGCCCGCGCCAATGCCCTCACCTACGACATGATTTACCAGCAGCCCGTGGTATATGAGTTCGACCGCGTGCGTGCGCCTACCTTGCTGGTAATGGGGCAGCAGGACCGAACCGTGGTGGGCAAAGGCTTGGTGAAAGAGCCCAAAGTGCTGGCCACTTTAGGGCAGTACCCGGCGCTGGGCAAACGCACGGCCGCCGCTATTAAAGGGAGCAAGCTGGTGGCGCTGGAGAAAGCGGGCCACATTCCGCACCTGGAAGCGCCGGAGGTTTTCCACCGCGAGCTGCTGGCGTTTTTGCGGTAGAATTTATTTTCTATTGGGAAAGTTGGGCTTCAACCTGAGAATTGTAATTGTCACGAGCGCAGCCATTGCGTTTGAGGGCGGCCATGCAATCCGTTTCACGGCCCGCAAGTACTTTAAGCTTATGCGTAGTGGTCATGACAAGATCCGCAGTGAATCGGCGTGAATCAACTGGCTGCCTTGGTAGCGTCCTTCGCGTGGGCCGTTTTCCAGGTTCAGCACACCGCGGGGGCAAGCCGTGGAGCACATGCCGCAGCCCACGCACGACGCCCGGATGATTGGTTCGCCACGTTGGGCGTACTGCTTCACGTCGATGCCCATTTCGCACACGTTCGAGCAGTTACCGCACGAAATGCACTGCGCCCCGTTGGTGGTGATGCGAAAACGGGATAAGTGTTTCTGCAGCAACCCCAAGTAAGCCGCCATGGGGCACCCGAAACGGCACCACACGCGGCTGCCCAAAATGGGGTAAAATCCCACGCCAATAACGCCCGAAAACACGGCTCCGATAACGAAGCCGTAGAACTTGCCCAGGCTGTCAATAGGACTGATGTTGTTGAACAGCCCGATGCTGGAAGTCGAATCGGTAGTGAACCACGCGGGCAACACTCCGGCGGCCCCCAGCCACAGCACAGCGGTAACCAGTACTATCAAGGCCAGGATGGGGTATATCAGACGAACTTCCAGACGCCAGGCGGCCCGGCTTTTGTCGGAGAGGTGGCGGTACGGGTCGCCGGCAGTTTCGGCCAGGCCACCGCAGCCGCACACCCACGAGCAATACCAGCGTTTCCCAAAGAAGTACGTGAGTACGGGCGTGGCCACGAACGACATAACCGCGCCCCAAAAAACCATGAACACACCGAGGGCTTTGCCGTCGCGCACCAGGTAATCTACCGTGCCTGGAAACAGGTAGTCGTATTTCAGAGGCCAGAAGTAGCTGAAGTAGTACTCCGGTTTTTGCAAAGCCAGCAGCAATGCCGGAATCAGCCAAGCCAGCCCAAACTGAAAGAACATGACCGAAACCGTGCGAATGATTTGGTAGCGGGAATGGCGGTACTTGTACAGTGCCCGCACGCCCATCAGCAGCACGGCCAGCGTGTAAAAAGTGCCATACAAAAACCACTGGTCGGCCGGCCTCTGTCGCAGGCTTTGGCTCAGTCCATCGAGCGGGCGAACGAGGTTTTCGAGGTATTCGGGCCACCAGTACAGCACCACGTAAAAGCCCGTTAGCACCACGCCCGTTACCCAGGCCACCGCCCCGCGGCCGGTGCTACCGCGCACCCAAAGGTAATTCTGATGCACGCCGGCGGGGCGCTGCCCAAATTTGTAACGGCTCCAGCCCAGCGTGCCCGCGCTAACCAGCAAAACCCCGGCCCAAAAGGCGAGGTAATTGAAACTGGACGTGAGCCCGGCCACGGTTAAGGCCAGCAAGCCCACGGCAACAAGCGTCAGCCACAGGCGTTCCAGCCAGGGCGTGTCGGGTGGCGAATCGGCGAGGGCTAGGCTGGGGTAGAGGGATGCGGCGGGCATGGCGAAGGGAAGGGCAACGGAGCGGCGGGTAAGGCCTGTTAGTGGTGATGGTGGTGGTCCTCGTCGGGTTTGCCGAACAGGTTGGCCAACGACCCAACGATGTACAGGGCCGTCCAGCACACGTACAGCCAGTTAAAGCCATCGGGGCGGTCCTGGTTCAGCAACAGCAGCACCACATGCGCGGCGGCGCTCATAATGAGCCCGGTAACGGCAATGGTTTGCCAGGAATTAAGGGCGGCAGGTACGTAAAGTTTACGCAGATCGAGTTTGTCCATGGTAGCAAGTACGGTAAAGGCGGCGTCACCGGGCCAGCAGTCGGCTCAACAGGCCTTTGCGCAAGCGGAGCTGTACCGGGGCAAAGTCCGGAAACTGAGAGCGGAACGCTGCCAGTGCCAACGGCTCGAATTGGGGAAAAAATTCCGGGTCGAAGTTCGCGGCACCCAACTGCGCCAGCACCTCCTGGACGGGTGTGCCGGCCCGAAGCCATTTTTCGCAAACTTCATGGCGCAGGCGCAGGCCCAGGTTATTAAAGCCCTGCACGGCATGTGGCACCGCCGTCTGAAAGTTGATTCGCAACGCCGCGGTGCCGTTTGGGTGCTCCCAGTAAAAACTGCTCACGCCGGCTTCGGGGCCGGCAGGCACACGGCCATAGGTCTGGTATTCGAGGTCGAAGAACTTCGCCGAATTAAACCAGGGGCCGCGGTTGTACTTCACCGGCTGCCCGCAAATGGTATGGGCGACTGTTTCGCCCTGCATGCGGCCCGTATACCAAAGCTGCTCTACGGGCACTTCGCCCGCGGCAGGAAGGAGGTGCTGGGCGCAGTCGCCGGCGGCGTACACATCGGGCAGGTTGGTTTGCAGAAACTCGTTCACAAGAATGCCGCGGTCGGTTTCCAGACCCGGGGCCGTACGAGCCAGTGCCAGATTGGGCGTTACCCCGGTGGCCAGACCCACCCACTGGCAGGGAATTTCCTCGCCGGCAGAGCTGACCACGGCCCGCACTTTGCCGGTAGCATCACCGAGAATTTCGCGCAGCTCCGTGTCGTAGCGCACGGTTACGTGGTGGTGCTCCAGCTGCTGGTCGACTAGCCGGGCTTCTTCGGGCGGCAGTACCGAGCCCCAGTAGCGGGCGTCGCGCACGAGCATGGTTACGGCCACTCTCCGGCTGCGCAGCATTTCGGCTAGCTCCACCCCAATCAGCCCACCGCCCACCACCACCGCCTGCTGAATACCGCGCGTGGTGCGTTCCATTCGGTCCAGGTCAGGGAGGTTGTATAGGCCTTGCACGCCCTCTAACTCCCGGCCGGGCCAATTGGCAAACCGACTTACGGAGCCCGTGGCCAACAGCAGCTTGTCGTAACGCAGGGCATGGCCCGTGCTCAGCTGCACCGTGCGCTGATCAGCATCCAGGGCTGTAGCGGTGGCGTGAACCAACTCCAGACGATTCTCAGGCCAGTACCAGTCTTCGTGGGGTTTGATGTCCTGCGGACGCAGGTGCCCCATGTACACGTACATCAGCGCGGTACGGGAATAGTGGTGCGCGCTTTCCTCCGATACAATGGTAATGCGGGCATCGGGGCGCAGGCGACGAACGGTTTGGGCGCAGGTGACGCCTGCAATGCCGTTACCGATGATGACGAGGTGCATGGAAGTAAAGCTCGGGAAAACGAGGCCTTGCAAGCTACAAGGTTTGCGGGTGCGGCGGCAGTAGCCAGTTGTAAACAAAACGTAATGCTGAATTGTCCGTACTGGCCCGGTACTTGGATGAGCGCCGAACAACTGCCCGGATCCGTGCGGAGTTTATTCGCGTCCTTGCCATACCCTGCGGGGCGGCGTTTGTTTTGCCTTACTTACTTCGGTATGCCTTTTGTCGGATTGTCCCGCGCCGTGTGCGGTGTATTCTTTGCGCTCCTGTTGACGCTGGTGGCTTATTCCGGCAGTGCGGCTCCGTCCAATTCTGTCTCTGATTTCACAACGCAAACAGGCGCTTTCCTGAAAAAACACGTGGCGGCTAATGGTTCGGTTAACTACGCTGCCATTCAAAAAGCACCCACCGAGTTAAAGGCCCTAGTCAAGCAAATCGAGTCGTTCGACGCTAAAGCGGCCACCGCGGCCGAGCGTAAGGCGTTCTACCTGAACGCCTACAACGTACTCGTAATTAGCTCGGTGGTGGAGCGCTACCCTACGCCATCGGTAATGAAACTGCCCGGGTTTTTTGATACCAAAAGACATAAAGTGGCAGGTGAAAGTATGACGCTTAATGGCTTGGAAGCTAATAAGCTGCGTAAGCCATTTGGCGATGCTCGTATACATTTTGCGTTGGTGTGCGCCGCCAAGGGTTGCCCCCGGTTGGTGGCCGAGCCGTACCGGGCCGATGGCCTCGACGAACAGTTGGATGCGCAAACCCGGCGGGTACTGCGCGACCCGCAGTTCCTGCGCCGCGACGATGCTGCCGGTAAAGTGCAGCTCTCGGAAATATTTAAGTGGTACGACGGCGACTTTAAGGCCGGTGGCAAAACCGTACTGGCTTATATCAATCAATACCTGGACAAACCCATTCCTGCCAGCTACAAAATCGACTATTACACCTACGACTGGGGCCTCAACGACCAGCGCTAAACAACACCCGGCCGCGGCCCTGCGTAGGAAAGGAGAGTATCTAACCTACCGCAACCATGGCCACTCCCTTGAATTTAAATACCGAAGGCACCAAAGGCGACGAAAACGAGCAGATCAAGCGCCAGAAAGATGTTACCAAGCGCGACGAGCAGCAAGAGCAGGAACGCGACTTCGAGCAAATAATCAACAACAATACCGACGTGGACAAAGACCCCACGGCCTACCGCAACGCCGGTGCCCGGGGGTACAGCCAGAAGCAAGGCCAAAAGGACCAGTTGGAAAACCTGCACATACAGGGCAGTGAAACAACCCCGCAAGGCGGCAACGACCACGAAACCGACCCTGGTAAGCAGCAGGGCCCCGGCTTTGAGGTAGAAGGCACGTACGAGCTCGACCACGAAGCAAACCTGCGTACCCGCCAGCAGGCATTCGGCGACAAAGAACCTAGCGGCCCCGCCAATCCGGTTCAGGATTAGAAGGTGCCGGAATGGTCTGAAATGGCACTTTTCGGGTCAAGCCCGAGGTAAGGCTGCTACCGAAATTCTGGATTTCGCCAAAGGGCCCTGTTTTCCACCGAAAACAGGGCCCTTTGGCGAAATTATTTTAGGATTTGCAGCACAGCATGTCCGATATCAATATATTTAGGGTACCCGAGACAAAGACAAGCCACCAAAACAGCCCAAATGGTTTGCTTGCACTGCTCCAGGTATTAAATTTCTCTGCGTCCCCTTCACCACCTTCTTATGAAAGTTGATTACGAAACAACTGAATCCGACGAGCAGCTGCACAGCGAGGAAGACTCGCTGGACTCTGGCAACCGCAAGCTGGCAATCATTGCCGTACTGGTGCTGCTAATCGGCGGTCTGGCCTTTGTGTTTGTTCCGGCGAGTAACCGTCAGCGCATTGCCAACGGCCAGATGCCCAATTTTGAATTGATGGGTGCCAGCGTGGTAGGAACCCGCGAGGTTGAAGAGGCCCCCAAACCCGCCGTGGAGGAAGTTGCCGCTGCTCCCGCCGATGCTCCTGAAAAGAACAAGCCTGCGCTTGCCGTTAAGAAACCCGTGCAGCGTGAAGAAATAGATGCGCTGGAGCCCACCACGGCGTCGTTGCCGGCGGTTGTGGCCACGCCCGAGCCGGTACAGGAGGCTGCCGCGCCGGCAGTGGAAGAGGCGCCCCGCATGGTAACGCTTTCGGGACGTGTGCTGAACGAGGTAGGCCGTCCGTTGGCAGGGGCTACGGTTTTTGTGAAAGGCTCGCGTCGGGGTACCGGCACCGATGGCAACGGCAACTACACCCTGGAAGTACCGGCTGGTGAAAACACGCTCGTGTACGGCTACGGTGGCTACCAGGATCAGGAGATGCGCGCCCGCGGTGGTCAGCCCATCAGCGTAACCCTGGTGCCCAGCGACGATGCCCGTCGCGGCCGTCGGCGGTAATTGCTGAACCGTTTTCACAAAAAAGCCGCGCTTACTCTATGTAAGCGCGGCTTTTTTGTGAAAACGGTTTACGTAAAAACCTACGACTCGTCGTTCGTTCGATTTGCGAAGCGTTTGCCGAAGAGGAAGTACACCGGAATGCCCAGCGCCACCAGCAGCAGGCCGTATTGCGCCTGCGGGCCCTTGTCGGCATCGAACAGCAAAATCATGCAGAAAGCCGAAGCCAGCACGATGTACAGCAGCGGCACCAGCGGATACCCCCAGGCCCGGTACGGGCGCGGAACCTCGGGACGGGTACGGCGCAGCACGAAAATGCCCACGATGGTGATGACGTAGAACAGAATTACCGAGAACATCACGTAGTCGAGCAGCTGGCCGTAAGAGCCCGACAGGCAGAGCAGGCTGGCCCATAGGCACTGGGCCCATAGCGCCACGCCGGGTACGCCAGCGCGGTTTAGGCGGGCCAGGCCAGGGAAGAACAGCCCGTCCTTGGCCATGGCGTAGTAAGCGCGGGCCCCGCTCAGGATAATGGAATTATTGGCTCCGAAGGTGCTGATCATGATGAGAACGGCCATAACGGCAGCACCGCCGTTGCCCAGGATGCTTTGAGCTACCGCAGTGCCCACCCGGTCGTTGGCGGCGTACATAATGCCGCGGCCGATTACGTCGGTTTCGGCGGCGTTGGGGTTGCCATTCAACGGCAGTACCAGTAGGTACACAAGGTTAATGAGCAGGTACAGTCCCGTAACGATACCCGTTCCAATAGCCATGCTCAACACAATGGTGCGCTCGGGCCGCACAATTTCGTCGCCCGAGAAGCCGATGTTATTCCAGGCATCGGAGCTGAACAGGGAGCCGGTCATGCCCAGGCCGATGGCGGCCACCAAGCCCCACACCGTCAGCGGCACGGCTTGGCCCTGGGCGTCGTAGCGGGCGGCTTGCCACATGTTGGTGAAGTTCTGGCTTACGGCTTCGTCGTTCACGCCAATGAACAGGCCTACAAGGATGAGCAGGGCCAAGGCCACCAGCTTGGTCGAGCCGAAGATGTTGGAAATCAGCTTGCCGCCGCGCACGCCCCGGGAGTTGATCCACGTAAGGCCCACCAGCATGACGATGGCCAGCAGCATTACCGTGCTGAAGCGCACCGGGCCCAGTTCGAACAGGATGTTCTTTTCGCTAAACCAAGGCACCAGCACCCCAACAAAACGGGCGAAAGCCACAGCCACGGCAGCAATAACCCCGGTTTGAATTACCAAGAACAGTGACCAGCCATACAGAAACGCTACCAGCTTGTTGTAGGCCTCGCGCAGGTATACGTATTGCCCGCCCACCTTCGGGAACATGGAGGCCAGCTCGCCGTAGCTCACTGCCCCGGCTAGGGTAATGACACCCGTTACCAGCCACACCACCAGCAGCCAGCCGGTGGAGCCCACAAGCCGGGCAATATCGGAAGAGACGATGAAGATACCGGAGCCGATCATGCTGCCGGTAACAATCATGATGGCATCGAAAAGAGTAATGGCGCGTTGGAAGTGGCCTTGTGGTTGCGGGTCGCTCATGCGGCGGAGTAGGATTAAAAGCGGGAAGATAGACGTTTGGGCAGGATATGAACCAATAAAAAAGCCCACCAGACCGGTAGGCTTATGTTATAACGGCGTTTTGAATCGGGGTAAGGACCTTACGAGGAGTGCTACGGCTTGATTAAGGAGCCTAAAACTCGCTGCGGTCGTACCAGGAGCGCATGCGCCACGGTTCGTTACGGTTCTTGCGCACGAGCACCAAACGCGCGGTTCCGGTGCCATCGTAGCGGGTATTGTCGCGCTGCTCAATGCTGAGCGAAAACCCGCGCTCCACATACGCGAGGGTATCGGAGTAAGCCGTGTCGGAGGTAGAGAGGTACTGCGTCCACTGTAGGTTAGCGGTACGGGCAGCCCGAAACAGCTTGAAGGTAGTGGTGGCGTCCACGTCGCGGTTCCAGCTGCGGTCGGCGTTGGCGGCAAAGTCGCGGTAGGTGAACTGGAAGCGCGGCGTAAGCAGCTGCCCGTAGAGGGTGGAGTCGCGGAGCTGGTAGGCGGCCCGAAACCGGTCGAAGAAGCCGCGCACCGTTACCGGGTTGCCGAGCAGTTGGTTTGGGTCGGCCGTTTCGTCGTCGAGGGCCGGGGCAAAGGGGTTGCAGGCCGATACCAGCAGCACCGTGCCCAAAGCACCCAGCTGGCGCGGTTTAACCCAGGCAACGAAAGTGACGAGCGAAAACGGCACCGGACAGCAACTAGAAGTGGGTGAAGGTAAGCAACGCCATACACAAGCGCAATCAGGTAGTTAACTGCCCGGAGCGGCAGCGCCTTAGCTTGGCGGCGTATTAACGGCGCAGCTACCCCGACTGTTTTTGAAGCATCAGTTTCGGATAAAGTATTTTTTTGCCTCGGTCCATACGGGGCGGTTGGAAGTGGCCACGTCGCGCCAGCCAGATATCTGCCATTCGTTGTTGCGGCGGCGCATGATCAGTCGAATATTGCCTTCCATGACCTTAAACCGGTAGGCCGTGTCCTGCTGCGCGAGTGTGAGCTGGTACTGGGCTGAAACCTCGGCCGAATCAGGCGAAAAAAGCTGGTCGCGCCGGGCGGTTAAGGTAAGCTGGTTTTGGGCGGTGGCGGGCGTACGTCGGCGCAGGCTGTTGAAGTAATCCAGTTCTTCGCGCACGCCCCAGTTCACGAACAGCGCGGCACTGGTAGAGCCCGCCGCCGAAGGGTCGGGGTAAAACCGGTATTGCGGGGCGAAGCACCGTTCGTAGTTGGCCGGATTCATGCGCTGCACGGCCGTAACAAAATTGCTCAGAAGTACGTCCACGCTGGTGGGCTGCACCCATTCCCCGGCAGCGGTAGCCGGCTCCGGTTCGCGCAGGTCAAAACAGCCGCTAATCAGGCCCGACAAAGGCAGGAGCAGAAGCCAACGGACAAAAGAGTGGCGGAGCGGCATGGGCAGGAAAACGCGTATATTTCCGAATATACGAGTATGTTTTTGTCGCCCGACACGAGCGTAATCAGTTCACTCTACTTTCCCGCTTTCCAGATGTTTGGGCGCTACCTGTTGCTGTTGCTGCTTGGCGTTAATGGCTTGGACCTACAAGCTCAGCGTGTAATGCCCGACGAGCGGCCTCGGCTGGCGTCCCGTGGCTTGCGCTGCGTTATCGAGCCCATAACCGCTGAGTACACTGCCTACGAGCCCATTATCCTGCGGGTGCGCATCAAAAACCATACACACGCCCCCGTTACCCTCGTCAGCGCCCTGCAAGGGTCCGAGTCGGTGAGCCGGAGCCCGAAAGCGGCTTTCTATGTTTCGGTGGTTCGCCTGGAAGGGCCGGCCCCCACGGCACCGGCCGATGCGGGGCACCTCAACGGTATTCTGCCCGCCGACTTCACCACCCTGCAACCCGGCCAGAGCTTTAACCCGCTGGAGCGCATGACTCGTTTCCCGTTTTCAGTACCAGCCGTATACCCCACGTTGCCGCCGGGTACGTACAACATTCACTTCTTGTACTGCACCCGCGAGCTGAACGTAACCAAATGGGGACTGGACACGCTGCAAGCCCCAAGCCCTGTTACCGATACCGTGCTAACGCGCCTGCGGCAGGTGCCCCGGGTGTTTCTAACGAGCAACACGCTGCGCATTACGGTAAAACCCCAGCCCAGCGGCACCCTTGCACGGCCGTAGCACGAATAGCTCGCTACCTTTGCCGCTACCCTGTTTTTCCGAGGCTGCCGCTGCATGTCGCAACGTTTACTGGTTTTTCTTGCGGGTTTGCTGCTCATCTCGGCCGTTGCGTCGTGGGTGTACTACCGGCGTACGGTGGCCCGTACCCCCGTAGACCTGTGGGCCCTGGTGCCCGACGATGCCGTGTTGGTGGCCGCCACCCGCGACCATCCCATGCTGGTGCGTCACCTTAAGGAAACCCAGCTCTGGGACAACCTCACTACCGTACGCTACTTCCAGCAAATGGAAGAGAACGTGGCCATTCTCGATAGTTTGAGCGGAAGCGGGCCACGTAGCTCGCTGCTTAATTTTCTGGGTACCAAAATGGTGCTTACCTCGGTGCACGTAACCAGCGAAACCCAGTTCGATCTGTTGTTTCTGGTGCCCGTGGGCAGCGTGCGGCAACACCGGCAGATTCGCACCTTGACCGAGGGCCTGGGCAAAGACCCGCGTTTTCGGGTGAGCGTGCGCGAATACCGCGGTCAGCAACTCACCCGCATAGAGGAGCGCGGCGCCGGCGGGGGAATTACCTATTATAATTACCGCAATACGCTGGTAATGAGTTCTAATGATGCGCTGGTGGAAAACGTAGTCCGGCGCCAGGAACGACCGGGACAACCCTCTATCGCGGCTGATTTTCGCGACACCGATTACCTCAAGCTCAAGGATGTAGACGCCACGGTGCTGGTAAACTACCGGCAGCTGCCGGCTTTCCTTAGCCTGTTTTTTCGCGCCGATCTGGAGCCCGCCTTTCAGCAGCTCAGCAGCTTGGGCCGCAACGGCCTATTGGAAATGAAAGTAGCCAGCAACCGTGTGTTGTTCAACGGGTTTTCCAATCCCGAGTCGGCCGCTAATTCCCTGCACCAGCGCCTGCACGGGCAGCCCGCCGCTCGGTTGCGCATGGCCAGCGTGCTGAGTACCCGTACGGCCGCGCTGGTACACCTGGGCGCCACGCCGGCCTCTTTGCGCCGCGGCCGAACCATTACCGACACCACCTCGGCCTTAATCGACAGTGTGGCGGCTTCTTTAGGCTCCGAAGTGGCCATGTGCTACCTAGCTACGCCTTCGGCCCGGGTACGGGCCGGGCGCCTGGCGCTGGTGCATTGCCCCAACCCCGCCCGAACCGCTCAGCTGCTGGGCCGTTTGCGCCGGGCCACCAGCACCAGCCCGTCGTTCGAGCGGGTAGGAGCCTATCAGTTACAGCAAGCGGGCGTGCCGCACTTGGCCGAGCGGCTGTTGGGGCCGTTGTTTGGCCGCTCTACCGATGAAACCGTACCGAGCGTGGGGGCTACTGCCGTGGTAGGCGAATACCTGGCCCTGGCCGACGACCCTACCGCCCTGCGCGCGTGGTTATCCGATGTAGCAGCCGGCAGCGTATGGAGTCGGTCCCCCACGCAGGTGGCATTCCTCCAGGAAACCGCGCCGCTTGCCCGCCTCAGCATTCTGCTCGACACGCGCAACAGCTGGAACCTGCTGCTACGCGCCTTGGGGGAAAACCGCCGTGCGGGCCTGCTGCGCAACGAAAACCTATTCAAACGCTTTCCACAGGTAGGACTGCAGTTTGTGCCCCACGATGCCCCGCAACGGCAGAACGACGGGCAATACTACACCCAGTTGGTGTTGCGTCATCCGCCGGTGGGCCCTGCCGTGGCACGCCCGCAAACCCAGGCCGGAGCCGGCAGTGCGCTGAATTTTCGGGCGGGGCTGGCGGCCGTTGGCCCTGCTTTGCTCGCTTTGCCGGAGGGGAGTGGAAGGTCGGCGGTGCTGGTGCAGGACCGCGCCGGCGTGGCCCACTACGTTACGCCCGACAATACCGTGGCTTGGTCAGACTCGCTGGGAGGGCCGCTGCTGGCCCCGCCGCAGCCGTTACGGCTGCGGCCCGATTCGCCCCCGCACTATTTGTTAGCTGCTAACAATCGGGTGTTTTTGCTGGATAGTCGCGGCCGTTCGGCGGCTAACTTTCCGCTGAACTTACCCGATACCCTGCAAGCCGCGTTCATCAGCAGCGCGCCAGCCAGTGAAACTCGCTCCGGCCGGGTGCTGGTGGCCGACCGCTACGCCAACCTCTACCTCTACGATACCAATGGTAATGCTCCGGTTGGCTGGCAGCCCAAACGCCTCGATTTTCCGCTGGCAGGCCCGCCCGTATTGCTAACAATAGGGGCGCGCGAAGTAGTGGTGGCCTTGCTGCAAAACGGCTACGTGTTTGCTTTTGACGCGCTGGGCAATGCCATGCCGGGTTTCCCCATTAGCGTAGGCGCCCGGCTGAACAGCGGAGCTTTTGTGGAGGCTGGAGCTACTTTGCGCCGCACCCGCCTTAGCGTTGTGAATCAGCACGGCGAGCTGGTAAGCTTCACGCTTTCCGGCGACGTGGTGCAACGGCGGCGCCTGACCACCTGGAGCCGCACCAGCAGCTTCCGGCTGGTGCCCGATCAGAGCCAGCAACGCTTTGTGGTGGCCCGCGACAATGGACTGGGCGAACTAACCGTGTTTAATGCCTCCGGCCGTCAGCTGGTGCAGCAGCGCTTTGTTACTTCGGCCGAAAAGCCCGTGCAGTTTTTTGACTTCGGGACCGGGCGGCAAGTGTTGGTGATTACCGAAACCGGCCCCGGCAAAGCCTATCTCTACGATGCCCGTGGCCGCTTGTTGGGCGGGGAACCGTTCGACAGCCAGGCCCCGACCATTGGCTTGGCTTACGACCCGGCAGCCAATTTATACCAGCTCTACCGCGTGACGGGCAGTGAGTTAAAGCGCCTGGCCATCCGGCTGAATTAGAAGCTGCTTCTGAGGTCGGGCGGTAACCGGAATCTGGACTGTTGGCGCTTGAATCAACTGCTGAACCAGCCTTTGCGATAAAAGTAAATGACCATACCAATGGCCATAACGGCCATTAAAAGGAGCACCATGGGGTAGCCGAGCGGGGTATATAGCTCGGGCATGTTCAGGGGGTTAATGCCCCCGTCGGGTCGCTCGCGGGAGAAGTTCATGCCGTAGAGCCCCGCCACAAAGCTGAGCGGAATAAACACGGCGCTGATCATCGTCAGCACTTTCATCACCTCGTTCATGCGGTTGCTTTGGTCCGACATGTACAGGTCGACGAGGCTGGAAACCGATTCGCGGTAGCTTTCCGAGAGGTCCATGGCCTGAATGGCGTGGTCGTAACAGTCGCGGAAGAACACCTTTGTCTCCTCTGGCACAACGTCGTCGCTCAGGCGCAACACTTCCAGAATCTTGTCGCGCTCGGGGTACACCAGGCGGCGGAAGCGTACAATGTCTTTCTTAATCTGCAGAATGCGCGCCAGCAGCCGTTTATTTGGCCGCCCCCGAATGATGAGCATTTCCAGCTCCTCGATGTAGTCGCCGATGGCCGCCATGGTGGGGTAGTAGTGGTCGAGCACCACATCGGTTAAGGCGTAGGCCAGGTAGAGGGGCGGCCGCGATTTTATCTGGCTGAAGCCGGACCGGATGCGGTGGCGCACGGCGTCCAGGCAGTCTTCGTAGTCATCCTGAAACGTCAGCACGTAATTAGAGCCCGTGAAGATGGAAAGCTGATCATCCTCCACTTCCAACTCGGCGGTAAATTCCGTCATGCGCGACACCATGAACAGACGGTTGTCACCGAAAACCTCCACTTTGGCACGTTGATAGTCGCCCAGCACATCCTCCATTTGCAAGGGATGCAGTTCGAAATCAGCCATGATCCGGCGCATCAACTCCACGTCGTCGTAGCCGCGCACGTCAATCCAGTGGCGCCGTTCGGGCTGGCTGCGAAAACGCTCCAGCAGCTCGTCGTATTGCTGGAATTCCTCTTCGTCGAACCCGTTTTCGTTGTAGCTGAACATGAACAGCCGCGGTTTTAAAGAACCTGGGTGCGGCGTAAGCGTGCCTGGCCGCGCGCCCACTTCCTGGTGCCGGGCCTGGCGGGTGGCTTCGTGGTCGGATATGCTGGTGCCCGCCTCCGCCGCATCGTCGTCGGGGGCAGGAGAGGACTGTGCAACCGCAACAAGCTCGGGGTCGGAGGTGGCGGGGCCTTTGGTAGGGTCGGTAAGCGGCATCGTGGGGCAGAAGTATAAAACCCGAGGCCATTACAGCCTCTGCAGAACAGCGGGTGCGCAATGCTACGCACTCGGCTGGCAAAAGGCCAGCCGAGTTATTATATAAGCTACGGCGCGGGCTGATCTTTTCGGGATACAACTCCCGGAAGGAAGCGCAAGAATCAGCGGGAGCAGAGTCCAGAGCAGTGCCTTGAAACCTTAAACATCAGCGGAAAAGAATTTGGACACTTGGTCCGCCAATCACCCGCAGCCGTATTACCAAGGCTTACCGCCGCTGGGGGTTGCTACCGCGCTTTTTGGCGTACCTTCGCCGGCCCCGCGCCAGTTTAAATCCGTGTCTGTAGCCCCATCTGCTTCCGTTTTTCAGGGACAACAATCTGCCTTGCACGTATTGCACGCGGCTAACGGGCGGTATGCTGTGCGTCTGGCAGTTGGTTTTGGTACGGCCGATGGAGCTCCGCTGGCCGGTGAGCTTTTTCTGTACCAGAAAATAGAGCAGCTCAGCGCTTCGACTACCCCAGGCACAGCCGCCAACGAGTTGTTGTGTACCCTGGAAGACACCGCGGCAGGGCTTACGGTAGGCTGGTGGCCCTTACGTATCAACCCCGAGGGCCATGCGGTTAGCCTGGATCAAGCGCCGTTCGGCGGGCCGTATCTGCTCGATACCGAGGTGCCGCTGGCGGTGCTGCGCGAATGGGTGACCGTTACCGAGCAGGAACTGAGCCGGCGTGGTGCCACGCAACTGACGGTACGTTTGCCCGCCCTGGCGTACGCGCCCGCAGCCGGAGCCAGGGTCGCGGAAGCTCTTCGCCGGCACGGCTATCAGGTTGCACTGGCCGAAGTAGATAATTACCTGCCGCTGGACCGGCCGTTCGAGCCCTGGCTGCACCCTTCCGAGCGCCGCCGCCTGCACAAGTGCCTTCGCCACGGCTTTCGGTTCGAGCAAGAGCCGCGCTACCTGTTGCCGCAGGCCTACGCTTTTCTGAAGCGCTGCCGCGAGGAGAAGGGACAAGCGCTGTCGCTCACCGAGGATCAGGTAAACGACCTTTTCGTGCGTTTCCCCGACCACTACTTTCTCTTTTCGGTGCGCGATGCCGCCGGCGACTGGGCCGCGCTTACCATAGCCGTGCTGGTTGGGAACGGCGTGCTGTATAACTTTTATCCCGCTAGTCCGCTCAATTTGAATTCGTTTAGCCCGGTAGTACTGCTGAATGCGGGCTTACATGCTTTCGGGCAGGCCAGCGGGTTGCGCCTGCTCGATTTAGGCACCAGCACCTTGCCGAGCGGTTTGAACGAGTCGTTGCTGCGGTTCAAGCGCCACTTAGGTGGTGTACCCGGTCTAAAACTGACGCTCAACCACCAGTTGTAGCCGCTTGATTTACAAAAAGCGGTGAAGCCGGCAGAACTGATGCGAGTAAAGCACTGAATCAGAAGGAATCCAGTGATGCGCCGTGAAACCTCTAGGTTTTCACTTCAGCGACTCCCAAGCATACAAATCCCTCTTCACCCACATACACCATGGCTTTGCCCGCCGCCGAAACCGACACTGCCGAAGCCGTTCCGTCCCCGGCGGCCGGTATCGGGGGGGTTGTGCGCGGCTCCTTAGGTTCCGGGGTGTCTGTACTGGCCCGCGCCGGTGGTTCCCTTGCCCTGAACAAGTTACTGGCCGTGTACGGTGGGCCCGGCGGCCTCACGCTACTGGCTCACTTTCAAAACCTCATGGCTCTGCTCACCACGTTGCCCAACGACGGCGTACACGTGGGCATCGTTAAATACCTGGCGCCGCGGCGGCCGGGTTCAATGGCCTGGCGGGTGTGGCTGGGCGCGGGGGCGCTGCTGAACGCGGCTGTACTGGTGCTGGGCTTTGCGGCACTGGCGGTTTTGCACGTGCCTTTGCTGGCGGTGTTCCAGCCCACTGCTGGTTGGGTAGCGGGCCTGATACTCGGCATTGCGTTGCTTACCGGGCACGCGTACTTGTCGGCGGTTTTGCTGGCCGTACAGCGCCTGCGGGCGTACGTGTGGCTCACCGTGGCGCTGAGTGTAGCCGGACCGGGCGCCGTGGCCCTGGCGCTGTTAGCGGGCCAACCCGTGCCACGGGTGCTGTTAGCCTATTTGCTGGGGCAAGGCTTGATGCTGCTGCCCACCGGCCTTATTTGCTGGCGGTCTGGCTTGCTGACGCTAACGTGGCGGCGTCCTAGTGGCTTGGCTTTGCAGGCACTCGGCCGGTTTCTGCTTATGGCGCTCAGTGTGCTGTTGTGCAGCAAAGCGGTGGATTTTGTGGTCCGCGACCTACTCATAGGCCGCTTTAGCCTGGTCGAAACGGGACTATGGCAAGCCGTTGCCAAGCTTTCCGATAACTACACCATGGTGTTTTCGGCGGTGATGGGCGCGGTATACTACCCTCGTTTGGCCGCGCTTGCGCCCCAACCGGCCACGCAACGCGCCTTCGTGCGCGGGGTATTCGGGTTGCTGGCCGTTACGCTGGCCCTGGGCCTGGGCGCTTTGTGGCTGCTGCGCGACTGGTTGCTGCCGTTCCTCTTCGATGCCCGCTTTGCGGCCGCCCGCACATTGCTTGGTCCCCAACTAATGGGTGACTGGGCCAAACTTCTCTCCTGGATGCTGCTCTACACGCTCATGATGCAGGCGCGGGTGGGGCGGTACGTGTTGGTGCAGGTGGTGTCGGCGGCGGTGTACGCGGGGCTGCTGGTGTGGCTGTTGCCGCGTTACGGACTGATGGGGGCGCCGCTGGCCCACGCCGTGCGCTTCGGCTTGTTGCTGTTGGCGTGCGTGCTCTATTTTCGGCCTTTGCGCCGTTCGGTTTAAGTGCGGCTACCCGCCGTTAGAAGTCCTGCTATGCCTGCCGATTTGCCGCTTGTAACCATTATCGCGCTGTGCCACAACCACGCTCGTTTTGTGGCCGAAGCGCTGGATTCCGTGGCCGCTCAAACCTACCCCAATCTGGAGGTATGGCTGGTAGACGACGCCAGCACCGACGGCAGTCCGGACATTCTGCGCCGGTACGCGGCGGCTAATCCCGGCTGGAACCTGCTGCTGCTGCCCGAAAACGTGCGCAACTGCCGGGCCTTCAACGAAGCCTTCCGCCGCAGCAGCGGAGCGTTTGTCATCGACTTCGCTACGGACGACGTACTGCTGCCCGAGCGTGTTGCCCGGCAAGTCGCCTTCATGCAGGAGCAAGGCCCCCGCTGTGGCATGGCCTACCACGACTGCGAGCTGATTGACGAGGCCAGCCAGCACGTGCGCAACTTCTATTACCGCACCCCGGAAGGCCGCATCAGCAAGCCCCAACCAGCTTCGGGGTTCATCCTGGCCGATGTGTTGGCTCGGCATTTCATCAGTACACCAACCATGATGATGCGGCGCGAAACCCTAATGGAATTGGGAGGCTACGATGAAACATTGGCTTATGAAGACTTTGATTTTTGCGTGCGTGCCAGCCCCCGTTGGGAGTTTCATTTTCAGGATGCCCTGCTAACCCGCAAGCGGTTACACCCACGGTCGATGTCATCGAAAGCCCACCGGCCTGGCGACCCTAATGCCGCCTCCACCATCAGGGTGTGCGAGAAGGCACTGGCCCTATGCCAAACCCCCAATGAATGGGCGGCGCTGGCCGTGCGGGTACGCTGGGAACTGCAGCAGGCCGTACGCTTTCGGCACCCCCGGGAAGCCACGCGCCTCTTCGCTTTGTTGCGGCAAGTAACCCCGCTAAACCTCCGCGACAGGCTGCTGGGAGTAGCCGCAGCGTTGTTGAACTATGTGTATAGGTAGAGTCGCGCTTCGCGTTGAAATACAATACAGTATGAAAAGCCCTAGCTAACGGGTTTGACCGACTTTTTGGGTTTGGTTTAAGGGAATCTGATAAAGCTCCACGGGCCCATCCTGCGCCAAAAGTCCCCGTTGCGGATACCAGCTAAGGGCGCTGTCGGCGGAGTAGCGAAGGAGCTTGCGGGTGAGTTCGGGGTTGCTGAGGGTGGCCCTATTCAGGAGCAGAAACGCCCCCTCGCCGGGCCGTAGCTGCACCGAGTCGCGGGCCCAGAAGCGGCGGAACTGCAGGCCGGGTGGCGGGGCAAAGCCGTAGTAAAAATCAACGTTGCCGATCAGGTAATCGTCGACAAACACCACGCCGCGGCGGGGCGGCTGCAGGTGTTGCCGCACGATGCGGTCTTGCGCAAAGTGCGCCGACACGCTGGGCTTCTGCATAAAGTAAGCCGGGCGCAACGCCAACACGGCCGCCACACCTAGCAAGCCCAGGGCCGCGTAGGAAGTAGTGCCAGCCGGCAGTTTTCTTGTGCGGTGCCCCATGGCCAGAAGCAGCATCAGCAGTGCCCAGCCGAGGTACAGCACTGCTACGCTGCTGCGGTCCAGGGCGGCCAGCAGTAGCAACAAAAGCGCGTAAAGAGCCGCGCCGCGCCCCTGCACCAGCACGTCGCGAAGGCCAAACGCGGCGGCCAGGCACAACGGCGGCAGCAGTGGGGTAAGCATGCGCGGCTGCAGCGTAATGGGGTTATACTGGGTCAGGGAGGTGCTGCCCAGCCAGTAGCAAAGTAAGGTACTTAAGGCCAAGCCCAGCCAGAATTGCCGGTCATCGGCAGGAGTAGGGGCGGCCGAACGAAGGCTTCCCAAAGCAAGGAGGAGCACAAAGCCCAAACCGGTACCCGTCAGAAACAACAATGGGCCGTAGGTAAGGCGAAACAGCAGCCCCGCACGGTTGCCCTCCAAGTAGTTGCCTTCTTTCAGAAAATCGTTGGTCTGCTCGATGAGGTGGATGCGGTACAGCGCATCGTGGGTTTGCACCTGGTAAAAAAGGAGGTAGGCAGCAAGCAGCCCAGTGCCCGTAAGCACAGCCGTTGCCCAAAGCCGCCAGTGCTGCCGCCGAACCACGTCCAGCACAAACACGCCCAGGTAAAAAGGCAGATAATACACCAGCGTCTCCTTGCAAAGGATGGCGGCAAAGTTGAGCGCCGCAAAACCCGCACCCCACGCCTCGGCGTTTCGTCCGCTGCGGCGGCCCGCGTGCAGGGCTACCGATGCCGCCAGGCAAGCCAGCATGTTGATGTTGTCGGGGTAGAGGTAGTTACTAAGGTTAAGGGTGAAGTAGTGTAGGCCCAGCAACAGCATGGCGCCGGAAGCTACCAGCGGCTCGCGGCGGCGGTAGTACCACCACAGCAGTGCCGAGCAGGCCAGCGTTGCCAGCAAAGGCCACAAGGTTGTGCTAACGATGTTCACGCCAAACAAAGCGTAGCACAGCGCCACCGGTCCAAATATCAGCCACCGTTCGTGCAGCGGGTCGTGGAGTAGCCTTTGCGGATCGGGCCCAAGCTGAAACGTGCCGTTTAGTAGCTGGTGGGCGTAACGGGCGTAGTAATAGTCGTCGAGGGCGTACAGGCCTTCGTGGGTGAATACGAAGTAGGCGAGGGTAAACAGCACGACGAAGCCGAACGTCAGGTCGGCCCAGCGGTGCAGCCGGATGGCGGAAAGAGGAGTCACGGCGGCGAAGTTGGGAAGAAAACAGGGCTGCCGCGTCAGCAGTGAAGCCAGTGCTTCAATTGCCGTACTTTGCGGGGCATGAATCACGCTCGTCTCGGCCCTTGGTTGCGCATTGTGGGGTTGCCCGTGTTGTTGGTGCTGCTGGTTGCCATTGGGCTGGGCAGTTACTACGAAACAAACGACGACGTCGTCATCACCCTGCTGCTGCGCGGCCGAACCGCCGCGGCACCCGTTACCAACCTGCACCTTTACTTTCACGGGTGGTCGTGGCTGCTGGCCCAGCTTTACACGTATTGGCCAGCGGTGCCGTGGTACGGTTTGGTGCTGTATGGTTTGCTTACGTTCGCGTTAGTGCTGCTTTTTGCGGTGCTGGAGCGCCTAATGGCTCAGCACGTGCGCAGTGGTTGGGCGCGGGCCGGCCTGTTGGTGTTTTTCTTTTTTGCCGCCGCGCTGGAGCACGTGTTGTGGTTTAACTACATGCGGGTTTCGTTGCTACTAGCGGGGGCTGCCGTATTATTTGCCGCTCAGCACAGTACGCACGGCCGCCGCTGGTCCTGGATCATAGGCTTGGTGGGCGTTGCCGCAGCCTGGGCAATTCGACCAAGCGCGGCCATACTTGCAGTGGCGGTGGTTGCTCCAGCCGCCTGGTGGGTGGCCGGGCGCCGGGGCTCTCAGCTGCTGCTGCTGGTGGCAGTGTTGTTCGCAGCCGGCAGCGCGGGGCTAGCGTTTAGCCGTTCGCCCGAGTCGGCCCGCTACCGCCGCCTCGACGTGCTTAAATCGAATTACAGTGACTATCAGCTGTACCGCGCGGCGCCCCAAACTCCCGCCGATCGGCTGGCAGTGGCCGCCGTTCAGGAATGGCTTCTGGGCGACTCCACACTCGTTAACGAAGCTTTTTTTGAACGCGTTATGCGGCCCGATGTTCCGTATTTCCTGCAGCACCAGGCTCTGCTGAAACTTGGCCTAACCCTCCGCCAATTGCTTCGCGACTACTTTCTGGTGCTGCTTACGAGTGCCTTGCTGGCCGGTATTGCTTTCCGGCAGCAACGGCCTGTGCGCGGCGCCTGGCTTTACCCGGTGGCGGTAGTGTTGGGCTTGCTTGTGTTGGGCGTCGTTCTCAAGCTGCCTCCCCGGCTGGCCCTGCCGTTGCTGGGCCTGATGCTGGTGGCCCAGGTAGCCGCCCTGGCGCAACGATCCTTGCCACGGCTACCGCCTGGGTGGAGGGCACTGGGAGTGGGGTTGCTGGTAGTTGCCGTGGGCCTGTACGGGTACAAAACCTTGCATCGGGTGGGCGTTTTACGCCAGGAACAGCGGGGGCACGCGGCGGCGTTAACTTCGTTAAGTAGGCAGGCTGGCGGCCGCAACGTAATTGCGGCAGGGCTGGAGGAAACCTTTAAAGCGTTGTCGCCCTTTGCAAACTACGACCAGCCTACCAACGGACGCTGGCTGTTGCTTACCGGCTGGCCCGCCCCCGACCCCTCCCAGCCCCAACTGCGGCAGCACCTGGCCGGTACCCGCGACCAGGCCGCTGCCTTGCGGCATTTATTGACGCAGCCAGACATGGTGGTGTGGTGGCCCCCGAACGAATCGGTAGCCAATCTGTTACGGCAATACGCGAAAGCACACAACATACCTCCGGCTCTGCTGCACCAGCCCGAGAATTTGTACCTGCTGAGGTAGGCTATTCTTGTCCAGTATCCGTATGTAAGTTAGAAGTTGGATTTTCAGTTAAAATTTCCAACGCTTGATTGCCTACTTTTGGACTTTCCCCGCAGTCTAGTCTTTTCCATCGTCCACACCTTTTCTCCCATCACCGCATGATTGCCACCATGACCTCCCGCGCGGAAGTACTTCAGCACCTCGAATCCTTTTTGCGAGAGAATCTTGGATCTTTCCTGAAGAAGGTTGATGAGAGCTGGCAACCGTCTGACTTCCTGCCCGATTCGAGGCTTGATACTTTTTTTGACGAAGTAAAACTGCTTCGTGAAAGAGCCAAGGACCTCAGCTACGATTTGCTGGCCGTTCTCATCGGCGACACCATCACCGAGGAAGCCCTGCCGAACTACGAGGCTTGGTTCCACCAGCTCGATGGCCTTGGCCATGACCCCAACAACGGCTGGGCACAGTGGATTCGGGGCTGGACGGCCGAAGAAAACCGCCACGGCGACCTGCTGAACCGCTACCTCTACCTTTCGGGCCGCGTGAACATGCGCGAGTTTGAGTTGAGCACCCAGTACCTGATTGCCGATGGCTTCGATCTGGGTACCGCCCAGGACCCGTACCGCGCCTTCATTTACACCAGCTACCAGGAAGCGGCCACTAACCTCTCGCACCGTCGCGTGGGTACCCTGGCCCGCAAAGCCGGCGACGCCACCCTTTCGAAGCTCTGCGGCATGATTGCCGGCGACGAAGCCCGCCACGCCCGCGTGTACCAAACGTTCGTGGAGAAGATCTTCGAAGTAGACCCATCCGAAATGATGTTGGCCTTCGAAGACATGATGCGCAAAAAAATTGTAATGCCCGCCCACTACATGCGCGAGATGGGCGTGGAAATCGGCAAAACCTTCGGCCACTTCACGGATGCCGCTCAGCGCCTGGGCGTGTACACCAGCCAGGACTACACTGATATTCTGGAAGGCCTGATTGCTACCTGGAATGTAGACAAGGTGACGGGCCTCACGGCCCCGGCCGAAAAAGCCCGCGACTACATCATGGCACTGCCCAACCGCCTGCGCCGCGTTGCCGACCGCATGCCGGTTCCCAAGCTCGAGTACAAGTTCAAGTGGATCGAGTAAGCTCACTTCGTTGCACTTAAGTTTCTCTTAAACAGAACGCCCCGGCCGAAAGCCGGGGCGTTCTGTCGTTTAGTGCCGTTTGCCGAAGCATCAGCCCTTGAGCGTTTCGGGCGTTTAGGCAGCACCGGAAGGGTAAACCCTAACGAGTACTTAGCTACGGGGCGTCGGTGTAATTGGCTACGCTAATGATGCCTTCCTTCTTAGGCATCACGTACTCGATAGTACGCGTACCGCCGGTGGGCGTACTGTTAGGGTCTTGAGGACGGTAAATGGGAAACGAGCGGATAATCTTGCGGCCATCTACCCGAAACGAATCGTGGCCCAGGTAGCCATTGGATAGCTTTTTGTCTAGTTCGGGAAGCAGCAGGTCGCGGCGGCCACGGCTCAGAAACTCGTACCCCAGCAGCTGCCCGTAAGAGCCGCTGCCGGCATCGGTCACAAACACCAGCAACTCAGGGTAGTCGTCGTTGTTGAGGTTGGTTACCACGGCATCGGCTACAGTGCCTTCGATGGTAGCCGACGTGGCTGCCAGCTCCCGGCCTAGCCGTTCGGCGCGCAGCGTGAGTTGCCGCTGGGTGCCGGTACCCGTCGTTTTCACCGCAAAGTTGTAGTCGCCTCGGCTTAGGTCTTTGGTGTAGCTAACAGCGGCAGCCGGGGTAGAAACGGCGCCGGCCGATGCATTCGGGTCGGCCAGTTCCGTGGCGCTGCGCTGGGTGTCGCAGCCCATACACGCGGCAGCCAGTAGGGGCAAAACCAAGTACTTAGGGAAGTTGGTGGGAAACGTACGCATTGGCAAAAAGATGTAGTGCGAGCAAACCAGTGTATTTACAAACGCCAACTTATGCTGGAGGTTACGCCAAACGTGACCCTAAGAATTTGTAGCTACCACAGCATAAAAAAAGCCCGCTTAAACCAAGCGGGCTTTTTTTATGCTGTGGTACAATGGTTACTGTTTGGGCGGCGTGGTAGTAGCGGGCGTAGTGCTGCCTGAAGCTGCCGGCATGGTACCAGGCATTAGCATACCTTCCGAGTTCAAGGAGTACTCAATGGTGCGGGTTTCGCCGGTGGGGCTGCTGGTATCGGTGCCGCTGTACACGGGGAAAGTGCGCACGAGCTTGTTGCCGCGCACCTCGTACTTGTCCTGGCCCTGGTACCCGGTGGCCATGTCGCCGCTCAGCGTTTGCGGAGATTTCAAGGGCGTAAAGCTCTTGTCCTTAAACTCGTACGCTTCTACACCCCCGAACGAGCCCGAACCCGAACCGCTGGTGAAGATGTAAAGCTCAGGGTTGCCGTTGCCGTTCAGGTCGCCCATAACGGCATCGGTTACGTTGCCCCGCACGTTCAGGCGCACAGGGTCGGTCACAAGGGCCTCGCCGCGGCGGGTTTTAATGGTAAGCTGCTGGCCGTTATCGGCGGTAGTCGACTGGATCTGAAAACGGTAGTCGCCTTGGCTTAAGTCGCGTGTAAAGGCAACTTCGGCGGGGGCACCAGTCGATTCCACGGTGGTGGAAGCGGTAGAAGTGTCTTCGGTGGCATTACGGGCCGAATCGCAGCTGGCCAATGCAAAAGCAGCAGCCGCAGCAAGACACCAGAAGGGAGTAGTGGATTTCATGGCGTTCAAGAAAAGGTGTCGGGAGAAGTGCACATATAGATGATGCACTATGCAAACGCCATTCCGCGACAGAGGTTACATTACTCCCCGAATAACCCTATCTCAGGCCACTATCTGCACGCCTTTCCAGAAGGCCACCCGGCCACGAATATTCTCGGCGGCGGGTTTGGGCTCGGCATAATACCAGGCGGCGTCTTTGTTCAGCTCGCCGTTTACGCGCACCGAGTAGTAGCTGGCGCGGCCCTTCCAAGGGCAAGTGGTGCCGGCCACGCTGTCCTCGAAATAATCACGATTCAACGAATCGGCCGGGAAATAGTGGTTGTTTTCTACGACAACCGTATCGTTGCTTTCGGCCAAAACGGCGTTGTTCCAAATGGCTTTCATGGTGACGGGAGACGTGGTGATAGGGGACAAGTACATAAGGACACCGGCAGGCGCATCACCGATGGTGCACGTTGCGTTACTTCAAATAAAACGAACATTGCTGGCGCCCGGGTTGTTTTCCAGGTCCATTCCTTTTCCCTATGGCTGTTGGCTTCCGCTTCCGTGATTACGTGCCCGAAGAATCTCCCGAAAAAGGCTTCGACACGCTCTTCAAACTTTTTATGCAACTGGTCACCATTACCTCCGGCGACGTGGCCGAGGCATTGTCGTGGCTGAATGAACTAGATAAGCAGTACAGCCTCACCGACGACGAGTACGGCATGGGCGACTTCATCGAAGACCTCAAGAAGAAAGGCTACATCGACGAAAACGAGCAGCAGCTGGGCGAGCTGAAGATTACCGCCAAAGCCGAGCGGCAAATCCGGCGTTCCTCGCTGGAGGAAATTTTTGGCAAGCTGAAGCGCGGCACCCAGGGCAACCACCGCACCCCGCACGCCGGCCAGGGCGATGAGCTGACCACCGACCTGCGCGACTACCAGTTCGGCGACTCCATCGAGCAAATCGAAATGACTGAGAGCCTGCGCAACGCGCAGCTAAACCACGGGCTGGAAGGCCAGTACCTGCTCACCGAAGGCGACCTGGAAGTGCGCGACACCGAGCACAAAACCCAGACCTCCACGGTGCTCATGATTGACATTTCGCACTCGATGATTCTGTACGGCGAGGACCGCATTACGCCCGCCAAAAAAGTAGCCATGGCCCTGGCCGAGCTGGTAAAGCAGAAGTACCCCAAAGACTTTCTCGACATTATCGTGTTCGGTAACGATGCCTGGCAAATTGAGGTGAAGGATTTGCCTTATCTGCAAGTAGGGCCTTATCACACCAACACGGTAGCGGGACTGGAACTGGCCATGGACTTGCTACGCAAGCGGAAAACCGCCAACAAGCAAATCTTCATGATTACCGACGGCAAGCCCACTTGCCTGAAGGAGCCGGGCGGCTACTATAAAAACTCGTTTGGGCTGGATCGGAAGGTGGTTAACAAGACCCTGAACCTGGCCGCCGCCGCCCGCCGCCTGAAAATTCCCATTACCACCTTCATGATTGCTTCCGATCCGTACTTGCAGCAGTTCGTGCGCGAGTTTACTGAGACAAATCAGGGCAAGGCCTACTACAGCTCGCTCAAGGGCTTGGGCGGAATGATTTTCGAGGACTATAAGCGCAACCGCCGCAAAACGCTCTAGTTGCCGCCGCTTTGGCATAAACAAAACCGGCCCGCGCTGTAGCGCGGGCCGGTTTTGTTTATGCCAAAGCGGCGGACCCGGTGGCAGGTCCGCCGCCTGCAGTGGCGAAAGAGTTGTTCCCTTAACGCGTTGCCACTGCAGAGCCAGTGCCGTCTTCGGGCGTGGCGTTTTTAATGGCCGGAACCGATTTCAGGTAAGCGAAAATGGCTTTGGCCTCTGCGTCGTCCATTACCGAGAACTTGGGCATGGGGTTGCGTAGTCCGCCGCCGGGCGCCATGCCATACTTAACGGCTTTCACAAACTCGGCTTCGGTCCAGTCGCCAATACCGGTTTCGGGGTCGGGCGTGATATTGCGCGTAATAATTTCGGCGTGCTGGTCGCCTATCATTTTATTGCCGCCACCTAAGTAACCCGCCGATTTTTCGGGTTCTATGTCGTTGTTAGACTTAAAATCCTTGCTGTGGCAGTCGTAGCACTTGTAGCGGCCCACAACCAAGTAGCGGCCGTAAGCTACTTGGTCGGCAGGGGGCGGGGCCAGCACGGCTGCCGTGGGCATCGGCGCCGGTTTCATCACGGTATTCACCAGGGTTTTGGCCAGCAAAGACGGTTCCTGCTCGTGGCTGGGTGTAGGATCAGGCTTAACCATTGGGTTATCGGAACGCAGGAAGGCAATAACGCTGTGCAGGTCCTCGTCGGACATGCGCACGAAGTTGGGCATCACAATGCGGAAGCGCCCGTCGCGACCAATACCAGTGCGCAGCAGGGCCACCAACTCGGCGTCGGTCCAGTTACCGATGCCGTGCTCTTTATCCTGGGTGATGTTGGCCGCGTACAGGCTGCCGAATTCCGGGGGAATTTCGGTTAGCAGTTTGCCACTAAGCGAGTTGGTTTGCTTGTTCAGGTGGCAATCGGCGCACATGGAAACGGCAATGGCTTCGCCTTGCTTAAGCTGCGCGGGAGTGACCTGAATTTTAAGGGCGGCGACTTGCGGTTTTTCATAAGTAGGAATGCCGCGAACCTGCACGAATCCAGCGGCACACACAACCAGAAAAACCACAACCGCTAGGGTAAAGCCAAGAATTTTGAGGGCCTTTTTCATAGCTGTGAGGAAGAGAAGGATGTGGCACAAAAGTAATTTTGACTTGTATTAAATTCACTCGCATAATGATGTGAGACGGAGGGCTAGCGGTGATGTGTAGAGCTGTTTCTTCCTACTATTAAGAGTAATGCTGGCGGTACTGTAAAACGAGAAGGCGCATCTTCTAATGCACCTCAGGCCGTATTAACAGGCCATTCTTGCATCTGAAAGCAAGAACCAATCATCACATTGAGCGATGCTCGCAGCATTCGGGGTTTACTCCTGCGCTGAGGTCAGTAGCATATTCATGTGAAATTCAGGTTACCGGAAGTGCACTCGAACCTGCAGCCTGCTCTGGCTGTTAAGTTAACCGGGACCATTCCCTATCGTATCTGCTCCTTGATGAACCACGAATCTATCCGCACCCTCGGCCAACTGCGCGCCGCTGGGTATCAGCCGCGCTCGGTGCGGCAAGAGCTCCGCGACAACCTAATTGAAAAGCTGCGCCGCCGCGACAACGCCTTTCCCGGCATCCACGGCTACGAGGAAACGGTAATTCCCGACCTCCAGCGCGCCATTCTATCCATGCATCATATTAACCTGCTCGGTTTGCGCGGGCAGGCCAAAACGCGCATTGCGCGCCAACTGGTCCAGCTGCTCGACGAGTACATTCCCGTGGTGGAAGGCTCCGAGCTGAACGACGACCCGTTTCAGCCCCTGTCCCGCTTTGCACGGGATATTGTGGCCGAGCGCGGCGACGACACGCCCATTGGCTGGCTGCACCGCGACGAGCGGTATACTGAGAAGCTGGCCACACCGGACGTATCGGTGGCCGACCTCATCGGCGACGCCGACCCCATCAAAGCCGCTACCCTGAAGCTACCGTACTCCGATGAGCGCGTGATTCACTTCGGCCTGATTCCACGGGCCCACCGGGGCATCTTCGTCATCAACGAGCTGCCCGACTTGCAGGCTCGCATTCAAGTAGCACTGTTCAACATTCTGCAGGAAGGCGACATCCAGATTCGGGGCTTCAAGGTGCGTTTGCCCCTCGATCTGCAGTTCGTATTCACGGCCAACCCCGAGGACTATACCAACCGGGGTTCCATTGTAACGCCGCTCAAAGACCGCATCGACGCCCAAATCATCACCCACTACCCCAAAACCATCGACATCGGCAAGCGCATTACCCAGCAGGAAGCGCGCCTCACCGATGCCCAGCGGGAGTTGGTGCAAGGCAATGAGGTAGTGCACGATTTGGTAGAGCAGGTAGCCATTGAGGCCCGCGGCTCGGAGTATGTCGACGCCAAGTCCGGGGTTTCGGCGCGCCTCACCATCTCGGCTTACGAGCAGGTAATAGCCGCTGCCGAGCGGCGTGCGTTGCTGAACGGCGAAACCAAAACCAAGGTGCGCATCGGCGACTTTCTGGCGGCCGTGCCTGCCATCACCGGCAAGGTAGAGCTGGTGTACGAGGGCGAGCAGGAGGGAGCCGGCATTGTGGCCGAGAAGCTGATGGGCAAAGCCCTGCGCACTCAGTTTCTGCAGTATTTCCCCGACCCCGAAAAGTCGAAAAAGCAGAAAGACAAGCCCAATCCGTACAAACCGGTGCAGGACTGGTTTGGCGGCCACACCGTTGACCTGCTCCACGACCTTTCCGACGCCGATTACCACGCATTGCTCGACGTGGTGCCCGGTTTGCGCGACTTGGTACAAAACAGTGTGCCCGCCGAGTTAGCCAAGCAGGATCCGTACTTCTGGATGGAGTTTGCCCTGCACGGCATGGCCGAACACAGCCTAATTTCGCGCAACCGCCTCACGGCCGGCGCGCAGTTCAAGGATTTGCTCAGCTCCATGTTCACCATGCCTTCATTCGGCGGCGACGATGACGACGAGGATGAAGAAGACTTCTCTTCCCGCAAGCGCAAGCGCCGGTAGCACAAGCGCCAAATCTTAACACACGCAAAAGCCCGAGGCACACTGCTTCGGGCTTTTGCGTTGTTGACTTAATCGAAAAAGGCTTTCGGAGAGTAAAAACCTGCTTTTACATAGAGAAACCGAAATTTAAGTAAAACATTGAAAAAGTAGGAGCTGGGGTGGCTCACCTTTGTCATGTTCTCAGGGCGCAACGCTCTCAGACCTCTCGCTTTAAACCTCACACCTTCTTTTACGCTTTTACGCCTGCCTCATGAAAGCTTCGATTATCGCCCGCTTCGCTTCGCTGTTCCTGGTTGTTACCCTGCTTGTACCGTCGTTCGACGCGGCTGCAGCACCTAACCCCTCGCGCTCCAAGCACTACAAAGGAGGCGTGCACCGCCCGGTATACAAGACCTACAAAGGTGGTCGTCCTACCGGCTTTCAGGCGCTGTTGAAGCAACTGCGGACGAAGTAATCCTAGGCTTTCTAATTAACCTCAAGGCCCCGAAACCACGTTAGGTTTCGGGGCCTTGGTGCTTGAAGTAACCGCCAGGGCTAAGGGTTCAGAGCCGGTTTTCTTCTGAGTAATTGTCTGGTTCTCACAAAAACCCAAGAGCCCATCGGCGAATTACCGATGGGCTCTTGGGTTTACAATAGTCTGATTACAGCGCGGCGCTTAGGCCTCTTGCACCACGATTTTCTGAATTTCGTCGTTGGGGCGAATCTGGTCGATTACGTCCAGACCTTCCACCACTTTACCAAATACCGTGTGTACCCCATCGAGGTGCGAGGTATTGTCGCGCGAATGGCAGATGAAGAACTGCGAGCCGCCGGTGTTGCGGCCGGCGTGGGCCATGCTCAATATGCCACGGTCGTGGCGCTGGTTGCCGCCGGAGGTTTCGCAGTTGATTTTGTAGCCGGGGCCGCCGGTGCCAGGCGTGCCTTTAGCGCCTTCGCGGGTGTTGGGGCAGCCGCCCTGAATAACGAAGTTGGGCAGTACGCGGTGGAATTTCAGGCCGTCGTAGTAGCCTTTCTGGGCGAGGTCGGTAAAGTTCTTGACGGTGTTCGGAGCATCCTGGTCAAAGAACTCGACTTTCATGACGCCTTTAGCGGTGTGAATTTCAGCGGTTTTCATCGGTAGAAAACGAAAAGTGTAGAATGAGAAGCCCAACGGGAAGGCCCGGAGGATGCAGCAAAAGTAAGTTTTTGTGAACGGGTGAAAATCCGAGGGGTTGCGGGCCTGCGTATAGGCCTACCGCTATGTAAACAATTCCTCCTTGTCGAGGTTAAGCCTAGCACAATCACCACACCACATCTTTTCAACCCCTCCATGAAAAAAGTATTCACCACCGCCTCGTTTGCTTTGCTGGCGGTAGCCGCTCTTTCGCTCAGCAGCTGCGGCGACACCGCAACCACCACGGAAACCACCACCGACACCGCCACCACTACCACCGTGGAAGGCGACACAACGGCAATGGACGCTTCCACGGCTTCGAACGGGGTAATGGTAGGCGGCGCCATGATGACGCCCGACAAGGACATTGTGACTAACGCCATTGCCTCAGCCGACCACACCACGCTGGTAGCCGCTGTGAAAGCCGCCGACTTGGTGGCCACGCTGCAAGGCCCCGGCCCTTTTACCGTATTTGCACCTACTAACGCTGCCTTTAACGCGCTGCCCGCTGGCACCGTAGACGGCCTGCTGAAGCCGGAAAGCAAAGACAAGCTGACCAAAGTGCTGACGTTCCACGTAGTGCCCGGCGCCCTGAAGGCCGCCGACCTGACCGACGGCCAGGAACTGACCACCGTAGCCGGTGAGAAGCTGAAAGTTACCCTGAAGGATGGCAAGGCCATGATCAACGGCGCTACCGTAGAAATTGCCGACGTAGTGTCGAGCAACGGCGTAACTCACGTGGTAAACCAGGTGCTGTTGCCCAAAATGTAATTCTGGCAAACTGCCGATTACAATAAAAAAGCCCGGCCAACACGGCCGGGCTTTTTTTGTTCTCATGTTCGGCTGTTCCAAAATGAGCAGGTCAGCTAAACTTTGCAGGGCGCGGTTGCGTCCCTAGCTTTGCCACACACCCGTTTCTACTTATGCGCCTTCCTTTCGCCCCTGTATTGGCCTTGTTGCCACTGCTTGCCGCCTGCAACTCCGAGCCCGCCGAAACCGATACCACCGCTACCAACGGCGCTTCCATTGCCGACTCCGTAGCCTACGACCCCAATGCCAGCACCGACTCGGCGCGCATGGGCAAATCTGGGGGCGTGCCCGTAGGGGGCGTAGCCCTTACGGCCGATAAAACGCTGGCTCAAAACGTAGCCGCCGCGCCCACGCTTAGCCAGTTGCTGCAAGCAAGCAAACAATCTGGCCTTGCCGAAAAACTGGCTGGCGACGGGCCGTACACCATTTTCGCGCCCAGCAACGACGCCTTTAAAAACTTGCCTTACGGCGCTATGGCTGGCCTGCTTAAGCCCGAAGGCAAGGAAGGGCTCCAGAATCTGGTGGGCTACCACATTATCCTCAGCCGCCTTCTGGCAGTGGACCTCCGCGACGGCCAGGAACTGACCACCGTGCAAGGCGCCAAAATCAAGATAGGCGTGAACGGCGACCAGGTAACCGTGAACGGCGCTAACGTGACCACCGCCGACGTGGTATCGAAAAACGGTGTTCTGCACATCATCGATAAAGTCTTGCTGCCACCGGCTGAGTAAGCCAGCTGTGCGTAAGAGCTTGATCTTGTTACTCCCGACCAGACTCGGGCGTCCTAGCGGTGCAGACTTCTACCGGCGGTTGTCTTCGCCAGCTAGCATGCTGAGGTAGCTTTCGTAGCGTGGCATGGCAATTTTGCCTTTCTCCACGGCCTCGTGCACGGCGCAGCCGGGCTCTTCTACATGGCGGCAGTTGTGGTAGCGGCACTGGTTAAGCCGTTCGCGCATTTCGGGAAAAAAATGCGCCAGCTCACCGGGCCTGATGTCGACCAAAGCCAGTTCCTTGATGCCGGGTGTGTCGATTAAATAAGTACCGGGGCGCACCACCAGCATTTCGGCGTAGGTGGTGGTATGCTTGCCTTTATCGGAATACTCGCTGATTTCGTCGGTCTTCAGGTCTAGATCGGGCACGATGGCGTTGATGAGCGTACTCTTGCCTACGCCCGAATGACCCGAAAGCAATGTGGTCTTGCTGTCGAGCAGTACTTCTACATCGGCCAGGCCTTCCCCGGTTTCGGCTGAACAACGCAGGGTGGGGTAGCCGATACGCTCGTACATTTTTTGCACCTGCCCGAGGTAGTCGAGCAGTTCCTCGTCGTACAAATCGAGTTTGTTAAACACCAACGTGGCCGGAATGCTGTACGCTTCGGCTGTAACCAGAAACCGGTCGATGAAGCCGAACGAGGTAGCGGGCGACGCTAGGGTTACCACTAGCAAAGCCTGGTCAAGATTGGCGGCCACGATGTGGGCGTGCTCGGTTTTGTGCACCGAGCGGCGGATGATGTAGTTGCGCCGCGGCTCGATGTGGTCGATAACGCCCGCGCCCTCGGTTTGCTCCTCCACAGAAAACGTCACCACGTCGCCTACAGCCAGCGGGTTGCTCACCTTCAGTCCTTTGTGCTTGAACTTGCCGCGCAAGCGGCAGCGGTGCAGCGCCAGCGTGGCGTGGTCGCGCACGATGTACCAGGAGCCTGTGGATTTAACAACGGTGCCGGTCATGGCGGGAGGGGAGGGAATCAACGAGAGTAGTATTTAAACTGAAGAGGTCGAAAGAAAAATTGCCTGCGCAGAGACCAAAAGCAGTAAGTGGTCTAATCGGATTTTATGTCAACATGGTGCGCAGCGCCTGCATAATTCGGTCCGTAGCGCCGGCTTCCCGGTGCACATACGCGCGGGCCTGGGCGCCGAGTTGCTGAGGCGTGGCAGGATTGGTTAGCCAGGGCTCTAGTTGGGCCTGTACCTCGTTGGCATCATGCACAACAACCGCACTGCCGCTGGCCACCAGGTCACGGGCTTCGCGAAACTTCTCGTAGCGCGGACCAAAAAGCAGCGGTAAACCAAAGGCCGCCGCCTCCAAGGTATTGTGCAGGCCCTTACCGAATGCGCCACCGATGTAGGCTATGTTGCCCACGCGGTACAATTCCCGCAGCAGCCCAATATTGTCGATCAGGAGTACGCGGGCCTGCGCCACGGTTTCGGTAGTGGCTTGGGAGTAACGTACCACCTGTCCGGCTAAGGCCTGTTCCACCTGCTGCAAGTGGGATTCGCTGATTTCATGCGGCGCAACGATAGTGCGCAATTCCTGCGACCAACGCTGCAGCGCCGGTACGAGTACCTCAACATCGGGTTGCCAAACGCTGCCGGCTACCAGCACGGGTGCGGCATCTGCTACGAAGGCCGCTACCACGGGCAAGTTCTTCGCTGCCGCGGCGGCAGTGCCCAGTACGGTATCGAAACGGGTGTCGCCGGCGGCACTGGCGCGGGTAACTCCAGCGCGGCGCAGTAATACCACGGATTCTTGGTCCTGCGTGAAAATATGCGAGAACAACCCTAGAATCTGCCGGAAAAACCCGCCCCACGGCTTGAAGAAGATTTGATCCGGCCGGAAAATGGCCGACACGCATACTACCGGGATGTTGTGGCGCTTCAGCTCCGCCAAGTGGTGGTACCAGAACTCATACTTCACAAACACGGCCAGCTTAGGCCGCACAGCCGATACAAAGGCGCAGGCGTTTGAGGCCGTATCAAGCGGCAAATAGAACACGTAGTCGGCTCCGGGCCAGTTGTGCCGCACTTCGTAACCCGAGGGCGAGAAGAAAGTAAGAACGATGCGGTGCTCGGGGAACTGCTGTCGGTAAGCCTCCATGAGCGGCCGGCCCTGCTCGAATTCGCCCAACGAAGCGCAGTGAAACCACACTTTCGGCGCCGAGTCACCCGCCAACGCGTGCTGCATGCGGGCAAACAAGTTGCGTCGGCCTTCGGTCCACAGCTTGGCCTTCGGCACGAACGGCGCGACGAGCCGTAGCAGCAAGCCGTACAGGCGAATGGCAAGGGAGTAGAGCAGCAAGGGCAACGGCGCGCTGAAACGAAACGCGTGAGGTAAAAAAGTTGAGGTGCGCATCGGTTCAGGTTAACCCAGAAAGCCGAAGCGCATCCGCAAAAGTACGCGCTCTGACCGGCTTCGGCCCACAAAAAAGCCCCGGCCGTAAGTGGCCAGGGCTTTTCAATCTGTCAGAAGAGCCGAATTAGGCAACCGGCTGCTTGCTGAGGTAGTTGGCTACGCCTTCGCGGGTGGCCGACATAGCCTCTTTGCCTTCTTCCCAGTTAGCGGGGCATACTTCGCCGTTTTTCTCGAAGTATTGCAGGGCGTCCACCATGCGAATGGCTTCGTCGATGCTGCGGCCCAGCGGACCGTCGTTCACCAGTTGGTGCCGTACGATGCCGTCTTTGTCGATCAGGAACAAGCCACGGTAAGCTACGGGCGAGCCTACGTAGATCATTTCGCCGGCTTCGTTGTAGTCGTAATGACCACCAAGCACGTCGTAGTTAGCCGCAATGGTTTTGGTAGCATCGGCCACCAGCGGGTAGGTTACGCCCTCAATGCCGCCGTTGTCGCGCGGGGTCTGCAGCCAGGCAAAGTGCGAGAAGTGCGAGTCGGTCGAGCAGCCCACAATGGCTACACCTTTGGCGTCGAACTCAGCCAAACGGTCTTGAAACGCAATGATTTCAGTGGGGCAAACAAAAGTAAAGTCAGCCGGGTAGAAGTAGAAGATGACGTGCTTCTTGCCCAGGTAGCGGTCAAGCGAGAAATCCTCCTCGAATTCGCCATCGATAACGGCGGTAGCTTTAAACGAAGGGGCACGCTTGCCAACGAGAACTGCCATGGTAAGTGGGGTTTAATGAAAAAAGTGGGGGAGGTGGAAAAACGATGAGGCTATGAAACAGCCAGTATGGGCACGCTCATGTGCGCAGCAGAGCCGCGAGGCATGATGTCAAAAGCGGTTAACACTACTTACTACGCCTCACTCCGTACGCCGGTGATATGCAGTGAGTAGGAGTGGGGTTGGAAGTTTTCGAAGCCGCGGGCCGCGAAAAACTCCTGCAGCAACCGGTCTAGTTGGGGGTCGCAGTAATCAATGATTTCCTGCGTGTTCTGGCACACCAAATGGTGGTGGTTGGTGCAATCGGGGTCGTAGCGGCGGCGGGTACCGTCGGCATCGGCCACACGGCGCAACAAGCCAGCCGCTACAAACGAATCCAGCGCCTTGTACACTGTGCCCAACGACACCGTGGGGTTGGCCGGGCGCACTTGCCGGAACACCTGCTCGGCCGTGGGATGCCCCGGTAACGTGCGCAACGCCGCCAAAATAGCCACGCGCTGCTGAGTAGCACGCAGGCCGGCCGTGGCCAACTGTTCGCGCAACTGCTCGGGACTTGGCAAAGAATGGTGGGCGGTATGCAAACTCACAGACAAGAATTATTCTCCGGTGCAAAGGTAGCTTTAAAAGCCCTTTGCGCTGCAAAAGGTTTCATGCAAACTGTGCTACAAGTTTGCCCGGCGGCATTTCTGAGTTGCGCAGTACCCAAATGAGGCGCCTGAACTTTACCTGAACCACAAGAGTAAGCGCGTCCGTCTGATAGGTGGGCTTCCTGCTAATGCGGCTGCCACACTGTTACAGCCGCATACCCTAACGAGTGTCGTTTATTGGCTAATCGAAAGACAAAAGCAGCTAAAGCCCAGTTGTACGACTCACGAATTGAAAGGTCTGACGGGTGCGTTGTTCCAGCAGAAGCTCGCGGCCATGGGTAAGCTCTGTAATGGCTTGGGCAGTGTAGTTCTTAATGGTGTAAAGCTCCAGGCCGGTATTGTAGTAAATGGTAAACTGCTCCCGCAGCGTTTCCAGCAGTTTGCGCAGCCGGTACTCGTGCCAGTCGGTACACACTGAGAAGCTGATTGCTGAGTTCTGCATCAGGTTGATTTTGAGCCGCACCTGTGCCAGCGCCCCAAAAATGACCTCCAGGTTTTCCTCGGAAATAAAGGTCAGGTCTTTCGACTCGAAGGAAATCAGGCACTGATCAGTTTTACGGATGTAGGCCGGTACCAAACCCGCGTGCTTGCAGTCGTGAATCTTGGTGCCCTCGGCCGTGGGGTCCACAAACGATTTCACATAAAGTGGAATACCCCGCACGGCCAGCGGCTTAATGGTTTTCGGGTGAATGACCGAAGCCCCGTAGTACGCCATTTCAATGGTTTCCTGGTAGCTGATTTCGGGGTAACGCACCGTGTTCGGGAAAATCTTGGGGTCGGCGTTCAGCAGGCCCGCCACGTCTTTCCAAATAGTTACCGACTGCCCTCCAAGGCAGTAAGCCAGAATAGCAGCCGTGTAATCGGAACCCTCGCGACCCAGCGTGGTGGTTTGCCCGCTGCTGGTGCCGCCCAAAAAGCCTTGCGTAAGCACAGGTCCGTGGGCTAGCAGGGGCAGAACCTGGTCGCGTAGGTTCCGCTCGGTGGTGGGCCAATCTACACGGCCCTCGCGCCAGGTGTGGTCGGTACGAATAAGGGGGCGAATATCCAGCCACTGTGTACCGGTAGCGGCGGCCACCACGCAGGTGGCCAACAGTTCGCCGTAGCTCACAATTTGGTCGTATTGCCGGTCGTAGTCGCCTTTGGTTACGCTGCCAAGCCGGTCGCCTAGTTCCTGCAAAAGCCCAGATAAAGCCCCGCATTCTACATGGCCCTGCGCGTTGCATGGCGCGTCAGGTAGCAACTCTGCGGCTACTTCTTGGTGAAACTGCCGCAATGCCAATAGCGGTTCGGTGTAGTCCTGGCCCGAATGCGCCAACTGAAACAGGTGCTCCAGGGCGTTGGTGGTTTTGCCCATGGCCGATACCACAACCAGGAGCGGCTGCTCGGTTGGGTGCTGCCCAATAATGGATTGGAGGTTGCGAATAGCGGCGGCGTCTTTAACGGAAGCGCCGCCAAATTTGTACACGCTGAGCGGAAGCGGATGCTGCATGGCGTCAAAAGTAGAAAAACGCCCCGCAGATGCGCGCGAAATCGCGTAGTTTTGCCTATCCAGTCAATGCCCTTTTTCCCCTTCTTACTGCTGTTATGGACAATAACTCCGACCGCCTCGCGCTTCCGGTAGGCACTACCCTCGACCGGTTTATCATGCGCAAGCAGGAAGATTTTCCCTACGCTACCGGCGAGTTGTCGCAGCTGCTGCGCGACATTGCGCTGGCAGCCAAAATCGTGAACCGCGAAATCAACCGCTCGGGCCTTATCGATATTGCCGGCGCATACGGCCAGCAAAACGTGCAGGGCGAAGACCAGCAGAAGCTCGACGTCATTGCCAACATCCGCTTCATCCGCGCCCTGCGCAACGGCGGTGAAGTTTGCACGGTCATTTCCGAAGAGGAAGAGGACATGATCCAGACCGGCAAAACCCAAGGTAAATACGTGGTGGCCATCGACCCCTTGGACGGTTCCTCGAACATCGACGTGAACGTGTCCATCGGCACCATCTTTTCCATCTACCGTCGTCAGTCGCCTATCGGGCAGGAGGGCACACAGGAAGACTGCTTACAAAAGGGCGTGCACCAAGTGGCTGCCGGCTACGTGATTTACGGATCGAGCACTATGCTCGTTTACACCACCGGCAACGGGGTAAACGGCTTCACCTATGAAGCGTCGTTGGGCGAATTTTTCCTCTCGCACCCCAACATCACCACACCCAAAACCGGTACCATTTACTCCATTAACGAAGGTAGCTCGAACACCTTCACCGAAGGCGTAAAGCAGTACGTTCAGTACTGCAAAGACCAGAACTATTCGGCCCGATACATCGGCTCGTTGGTGGCTGATTTCCACCGCAACCTGCTGAAGGGCGGCATTTACATGTACCCGCCCACCGCCAAGTCTCCGAATGGCAAGCTGCGCCTCATGTACGAATGCAACTGCCTGGCTTTCATCGTGGAGCAGGCAGGCGGCAAGGCAAGTACCGGCATCAAGCGTATTATGGAGGTGGAACCGCGCGAACTGCACGAGCGGTGCCCGCTGTTCATCGGCTCTACCGAGCTGGTAGAAAAGGCCGAAGAGTTTATTCGCAAAACGGAAACCGTAGACGCGGCGCAGGAAGCTTAACCCTGTTACTAGTTTTTACGAAGCAAAAAGCCCCGGCGGAATAATCCGGCGGGGCTTTTTGTTTGTAGGCCCGGGAGCTTACTCAGCTTTCTTGCGCGTGCGCTTTGGCTTGTCGTCGCCGGCTTCGGGATTTCCCGAAGCATTGTCGGCTGCGTCCTCGTTCTGCGCCGGAATGGCGCCGGCCGTGCTCAGCGTGTCCGTTGTGGGGTCGTTTTCCTCGGCTTGGGCCGCGGCTTCGTCGCCTGCAGCGGCTTCGGCCGACTGGTACTCCAAACGGCTGCTCACAGCACCGTACCAAGTAATAAGCTTCTTGATATCGGAGTGATACACGCGCTGACGGTCGTACTCAGGTACTACCTCGCCCATAAACTGGCTCAGCGCGGCGTCGTCCGATTTATTGGTTACCGGCAGGCTCTGGCCGTACTTCTGGTGAATGCGGTCAAATACTTCCGTCAGCGGAACGGTTTCCTCAGGGTCTTCGGTGTAAATGGAAATTTCGTGCAGCAGCGACACCTTGTTGCGGGCCGATGCTACCGAACGCCGGGCGCGCTCGTCGAGCGACTCCACCAGCACGCCTTGGTTGGCGGGACGTACCAAGCGGTACAGGCCGCTCATGCCACTAATGGCAGCAATTTCCCTCAGGTCGTAGGGCATAGGATGAAAAAGAAGTGAAAGAAAGGCAGAATTACTGCGCGGTGTTAGCTCCGGCTGCGCCCAGTTTAAAGGCAATGGGCAAACTGGTCAGGATCGGGTAATCGGGCTGTTTGAATTTGAGCAGGCGCACCACGCGCAGCGCTTCTTCGCCGCAGCCGCCGCCAATGTTCTTCACCAGCTTCACACCCGACATGCTGCCGTCGGGGTTCAAGGTAAAGCTCACGATGCAAGTGCCTTGAATCCGGTTGCGACGGGCCATCAGCGGGTACTTAAGCTCTTGCTCGATGAAGGCATACATGGCCTCCTGGCCGCCTTCGTAGTATTGGGCTACGGCAATAGACCGGCCCACGGTTCCGGCGCCGGCTTTACCAGCACCTGTACCGGCTGCCGGCTCTTGGGGTGCGGCCTCCGTTTCGGGCGCAGGTGCGTTACCGGACTCAGTTTTGGTTTTTATTTTCACTTTCTGCTGTGCCATAGCCGGCACGGCCGCAAGTGCCAGCAGGGCCAAGGCCAGCGTGAAGGTGGTAGCTTTCATGGAGGAAGAGAAAAAGGAGGGTGGGAAACAGAATATTACGTAGAGGCCAGGGCCCGGCAATTACAGGGCCAATCTACGCATTCCCCTCCGTTTCGCGTAGCTGTTGGTTTACTTCGTCGATGAACGCCAAAACTTCGTCGCGGCCGTTGCGCCCGACGGCGGACGTAACAAAATGACGTGGTAATTCATCCCAGGTTTCGCTCATCTTGGCCAAGAAGGTTTGCACGTTTTGCGCCGTACGAGACCCCGACTGTTTATCGGATTTAGTGAAGACCATAACAAACGGCACGCCCATTTCTCCCAGCATGATGAGAAACTCAAGGTCAACGTTTTGCGGTGGTAAGCGGGAGTCAATTAAAACAAATACGCAACTCAGGTTTTCGCGTTTTGATAGATACGCCCGAATCATTTTTGCCCAATTCGCACGCGAGTCTTTGCTTACGCGGGCGTATCCGTAGCCGGGTAAATCTACCAGGTACCATTCTTCGTTAATAAGAAAATGATTGATGAGCTGGGTTTTCCCCGGCAACGACGAAGTTTTGGCCAATCCGGAGCGCCCCGTCAACATATTTATCAACGACGATTTACCCACGTTTGACCGGCCAATAAAGGCGTATTCGGGAAGGGAGGGCTCAGGACATAACGCAACCTGGGTGTTGCTGCAGATAAAGCGGGCATCACGAATAACCATATGCGCTAGGTGGAAAAAGGGTGAATTAGAAAAAGCAAAAGTAGGCGGTTAACCCCGTATCAAATCCAAACGCAATAGGAGGCCGTGTTATTTTTAGGGTCAATTTCTTGTGGTTATTTCGACGCTTCTATATTTGTGCCGCATAAGCTAAGGTTTACCAAAATTCTGCGGCCGGCATTTTTTTGGCTCCTCTTTTCATCTTACCGCTTGTAAAATAGATTGGATAAGAGGAAGGTCGTATTATAAAATTTCTATCTTTGCCCGCAACAAACCCCTTTTTTGGGGCTTTGTAAGCGGTTTTGAAGTTCTTCGCGTGGCAGCCGGCTGCGTTTTTTTCTTTCAAAATCATTCGCCGACAACTAACCTTGAGTCGGGTTTTGAGTATATAGGGACGCTTTTACCTACCCTGAGCCTTATTCAAGGGCCAGTAAAGTGAAGCTACCACACTCCTTCTCGCAACTCCTTATTTCAAACTCTCCTTCCAATGGACAACTTCGTCAGAAGGTTACTTCATGCTTCTTGCGCACTCGCTCTGACCGCTGCTGTGGCTCAGCCTTCGATGGCTCAGAGCACCCGCAAGCAGCTGAAGACCGCCAACAAATTTTGGGAACAAGAAAACTACCGCGCGGCTATTCCTTTCTACGAGCAAGTGCTGGCGAAGGAACCCAACAACGCGTTAGCTCTGTTCCGCGCCGGCATTTCGTACATGTCGTTCGATAAGGAAAAAGCCAGCGACTACATCTACAAAGCCCAGAAGCTGAAGCCGAAGGTTGCTAAAGATGTGGAGTACTGGTTGGGCCGTGTAGACCACCTGAACTACAACTTCGACGAGGCTATTACCCACTTCCAGGCCTACAACGCCACCCTCAAGAAGAAAGACACCCGCAAAGCCGACTTGGCCCAGCTGATTCAGCACGCCAAAAACGCCAAGGTGCAGTTCAACAGCCCTAAGGACATCTTCGTCAAGAACCTCGGGCCTACCATCAACTCGGCGTACTCGGAGCACAGCCCCGTAATTTCGTCGGATGATAAAGTGCTGCTCTTTACCTCTCGTTCTGAGAACGTTACGGGTGCTAACGCCGATGCTGGCAAGGCCAAGCAGGGCCAGGGCAACGTAGCTTCCGATGGCGAGTACTACGAAGACATCTTCGAAGCCAAGCGTATCGACGAAGACGAATGGGAAAAGCCCCGCTCGCTGTCGGGTGCGTTGAACGGCAAAGGCCACGATGCATCCATCCAGGTGTTCGACAACGATACCAAGATGTTGATGTACCGCCAGGACGAGAACGGCGACATTTTCTACTCGGAGAAGAACGGCGGTGACTGGACGGAGCCTAAGAAGCTGAACGGTAACATCAACTCCAAGCAGTTCGAATCGGACGCCTACATCACGCCCGATGGCCTGACGATTTACTTCTCGACCGGTAAGTACTCAGAGGATGGTCGTTTGGATATCTACTACGCTAGCCGTCAGGCTGGTGGAGACTGGGGTCCGGCCAAGAGCATCGGCAACGCCATCAACACCAAGTACGACGACGACAGCCCGTACCTGAGCCGCGACGGCAAGACCTTGTACTTCTCGTCGCGTGGCCACAACACCATGGGCGGCTACGATATCTTCCGCTCGGTATACGACTCCATTGGCAACAAATGGGGTCAGGCTGAGAACATGGGCTACCCCGTGAACACGCCGGACGATGATACTTACTACCGCCTGAGCCCCGATGGCTCGTACGCTTACCTGTCTTCGTACCGCATTGGTGGTTACGGCGAGAAAGACATCTACACGATCAACTACATCAAGAATGTAACGATCAAGGGTAAGGTATTCTCGGCCCGTGACAGCGTAACCGTTATTCCCGGGGTAGAGCTGGTGTTTAACGGCCAGACGGCCGATAAAACTGCCATCAGCTTCCGCGACGTAACCCGCCCGGATTCCGGCAACTACCAGGTGAACGTGCTTTCGGGCCGTACCTATCAGGTAGCTCTGTCGAAGGATGGTAAGAACATTGCGACGGAAGAGTTTGCCGTGCCTATCGTAACGGCCGACTCTAGCACCATCACCAAGAACTTCTACATCCCGTACGTCGACACGATGAGCCTTGCGGGCGACATGTTCAAGAAGATCTACTTCGACACCGACAAGTATAACCTGCGTCCGGAGTCGGTTACCGAGTTGAACAACGTTGCCCGGGTGCTGAAGGCTAATCCTGGTCTGAACATCTCAATTGAAGGCCACTGTGATGCGCGCAACACCGACGAGTACAACATGGTGCTTGGCCAGAACCGCTCGAACTCGGCATACAACTTCTTGAAGAAAAACGGCATTGGCGAAACGCGCATGGTAACGGTTAGCTACGGCGAGCGTCGCCCGGCTGCTCCGAACGATTCGCCGGAGAACATGCAGCTGAACCGCCGCGTGGAATTCCGTCCGATTCTGAAGGAAGGCCAGTCGTTGCAGGATGTAATGACGGCTCCCGGCGGTGGTGCTTCCGGCACTTCTACCGGAACCGGCACAGGTACCTCAACCTCGGGTGCTACGGGTACTGGTACCATGAGCACCGGTACTGGCACCGCAGCCCCGCTGCAACCCGGCAAAACCAAAATCAAAGCGGCCGACGGCACCAAGGTGAAAACCAAGGTAGACGAAGACAGCGACAAGGTGAAGGTTAAGACGGAGTCGCCAACGGGCGAGAAGAGCAAGACCACCACGAAGAATGGTGAGATTGATGCCAAAGCCAAAGAAGCCGACGGCGACAAAACCAAAGTGAAAACCAAGACGGAGTAGCCCAGGCTGCGCCAACTAGTTTAACGGGTCGGGCAAATTGCCCGACCCGTTTTTTTCCGGCCGTCCGGTTTCTTTTATACCGTTGCCCAAACTGCCTACTGTGGCCGTACTGGACTGAAAATCATGAATGTTGTTGCCTCTTGTAACAAGGCTTACTAGGTTTTTCCAACAATATCGCGTCCGGCTCGTTCTATTTGGGCAATTTGCGGCCTCATTCGCCGTTTGCATGACCACTCATGAGCGTAGTTCCCTACAAAGATGACCCCACGGGCAAAAAGTCACAGGTCGCGCAGATGTTCAACAGCATTGCGGGTAAGTATGACTTTCTAAACCATTTCCTAAGCGCCGGCACCGACATCTACTGGCGGCGCAAGGCCGTGGGTGAGTTACGGCAGTTGCGGCCGGCCCGCATCCTCGACATTGCTACCGGCACCGGGGACTTCGCATTCGAAACCCTGCGGGTAGGCCCGGAGGTGCAGGTAACCGGAGTAGATATATCCGAAGGCATGCTGGAAGTGGGCCGCCGCAAGGTGCGTGAACGGGGGCTGGGGCACCGGATCGAGCTGCAACTGGGCGACTCCGAGAACCTGCCGTTTGCCGATGCTACTTTCGATGCCGTTACGGCTTCTTTTGGGGTTCGTAACTTCGAGAACCTGTCCCTGGGCCTGGCCGAAATGCAACGCGTGCTGAAGCCCGGAGGGAAGCTGGTGATTCTGGAATTCTCCAAGCCCCGCGTTTTTCCTTTTAAGCAAGCGTACAACTTCTACTTCCGGCATGTGCTGCCGGTATTTGGTAAACTGATTTCCAAAGACCAAGCTGCGTATTCGTACCTGCCCGCGTCGGTGCAGGCGTTTCCCGATGGCCCCGATTTTCTGGCTATCCTGAAGCAGGTTGGTTTTACTTCCCCTCAATGGCAACCGCTCACGTTCGGCATCAGCTCCATATACACCGCCACCAAGTAAGCTCGCTGAAGCGGGCCGTTGTGCTGCTGTTGCTTCTTCTGCCCACGGCAGTTCTGGCACAAAAAGGCAGCGCGACCAGCGCCAACCGTGGTAAAAACGGCCGGGTAAAGTCGGTTACGGTCAACAACCTGCCGGGCTACGATACCAAGTGGTTTCACCCCGGTATTTACATCTCGGTGTACGGCTCGCGCTACCGGCTCGAACACTCCCAGGCCTATGTGGGCTCGGGCTTGGCGGCCAATGCGTTGGTTTCGCCGGGCTTCGGGGTTGGGTTTATCGGGGATTTACGCCTCACCGATTACTTAAGTCTGCGCTTTGCGCCGGGTGTGAACCCGCTTTATGAAAACCAAGTGGAGTTTCTGAAAGTTGGGGGAAGCCAGGACAGCGTGCTCAACCAGGAAATAAGCACCACCCAGGTTACGTTTCCGGTACTGCTGAAATACAAATCGGACCGGCGGCGCAACACGCGTGTTTACCTGATTGGCGGTATTAAGCCCAGCATCAACATCGGGCAGCGCAAGCGTGAGCCGCTGCGCAGCATCATGGAAGTAAACGGCTCCGATTTCGCCCTTGAGTACGGCGTTGGCCTCGACCTGTTTTACCCGTTCTTTAAATTCGGGCCGGAGTTGCGCTTCTCGCATGGCTTGCCCAATTTGCTGAAGCCAGGCAACGACGTGTACACCCGCAGTTTCCAGCGGGTTCGAAGCAATTCGGTCACGCTCTACCTGAACATCGAATAAACCACATGGCTAACGGCCGCCGCAGTAGCTAAGCAGGCTACTGCGGCGGCCGTTGCCTGTGTTGCACCTCAACCCACATTGGCAATGCGTATTGCTTTTATTACCGGTGCCTCTTCCGGTATTGGCCGCGCCACGGCCGTAGCCCTGGCCCAATCCGGTTTTAAGCTGGTGCTAACCGGCCGCCGGCTCGAGCGGCTGACCGAACTGGCCCAGCAGCTGGCGCCCGTTCCGGTACACGTACTCACCTTTGATGTGCGCGACCGGGAAGCCGTACAAGCCGCCGTAGCCAGCTTACCACCCGAATTTCAGGCAATAGATGTACTGGTAAACAACGCCGGCAATGCCCACGGGCTGGCTCCCATTCAAAACGGGGACCCTACGGATTGGGATGCCATGCTGGATAGTAATGTGCGCGGCTTGCTGAATGTTACGCACGCGGTACTGCCTGCTATGCAAGCAAAACGCAACGGCTTTATCGTGAACATCGGGTCGATTGCCGGTCACGAAGCTTACGCCAATGGTAATGTGTACTGTGCTTCCAAAGCGGCGGTAGCATCGCTCAGCAAAGGCATGCGCCTGGATCTTATCAGTCTAGGCATTCGGGTGGCGGAAGTAAACCCTGGTGCAGTACAAACGGAATTCTCTGAGGTGCGCTTTAAGGGCGACAAAACCCGCGCCGAAAGCGTTTACCAAGGATACGAGCCGCTGCGGCCCGAGGACGTAGCCGAGGTTATTCAGTTTATCGTGACCCGGCCTCCCAACGTAACCATTTCGGAAGTCACTATTCTGGCCGGAGCCCAGGCTGCTGCTACGGTTATAAACAAGCAACAGCCCGCCTAACGGTGGGCTGCTTGAGCACTGGTTCAGTACCTAGGCAGTCAACTCCCGGAGCAGCTCCGCATTCAGCTCATGGCCGCCGGTAAAGCGCAGTTCCTGAGGGGTAGCGCCATATTCCGCGAGCATTAGTAGCTGCGCATCCACTTTTTCCCTCGGAAAATACGGGTCCGCGGTGCCGCACACAAAGCTTAGGCGGGGCAGTGAGGTGAGAAGGTTCCGTGCGGCCTCATTCGGAGTGTCCTCCGGGAACGTGCCCGCCCACAGCACCAGGTGTGCTGGTAAAAAGGCGCTGCGCATCAGCCAACGGCTGAGGGTGGTAGCGCCCTGTGAAAACCCAAGCAAGGTTACCGTTACCGGATTCGGGCAAGCAGCCAGTAACTGGCTAATCAGCTGGTCAAGGTAAGTCGAATAGTCCTCAATTTCGCTGAGGCGGTCTTCGCGGGTCATCCAGGTAGCGCCTACCCGGCCGCTGGTGCCCTGTAGGTAAAACTTTGAAAGGCCTTCGGGCGCCACCACTACCGTACCGGGAGCGTGTTCCACAACCGTACGGAAATGCCGAATGAAATAAGCCGCTAGTTGTCCGTAGCCGTGGCAAACCACCCACAACTGTCGGGCGGTGGCTAAGTCCCCGATTTGGTAGTAACGAGCGGTGCGCGGAACCACTAGGCGGTGCTCGAAAGCTTCCATTACTTAATTCAGCTTTAGTCGCGTGCGGGAAGCACGTCGGCCATGAACTGAAACGGCAGCAAATCGGCGAGGCGGTGAAAACGCCAGATGGTGCCATTTGGACCGGGGAGCAGCAAGGAAATAGGCTGAGATTGGCGTTGTTCGAACTCTGCCATTACCTGGCGGCAAGCGCCACAGGAAGTAACGGCCACAAACTCGCCGCCGTGGGGGCGGGCTGCTACGGCCATGCATTTAATGGTACGCCCAGGCCGGCTCGCCAAACCGTACAAAGCCGTGCGTTCGGCGCAAAGGCCGGAAGGATACGCGGCGTTTTCCTGGTTTGCGTTCTGAAAAATCGAGTCGTCGTCGAGCAGTAGCGCGGCGCCTACCTGAAAGTGGGAGTAGGGCGAGTAGGACCGATTGGTAGCCTCTTGAGCAGCTTCCCAGCAACGAGCTTCGTCGGGAGAAAGGTCGGCCGTCGTAAGCACGTCGGCGGTGATGGTGAGGTTCAGGGTTTGAGCCATCGAGGGCGCAAGATCAGCGGGGAAGAGGAGTAATCAGCCGCCAAAGGACGGCCCCGTTGGGCCACGGGGGACGAAAATAGTACATTTCGGGCGGAAACAAATTGTTGAACGGCAGCTGGCAGGTGTCAATAGGGTTTTGTCCTCATATCGTTAATGCCCTTTTACACTTGTCTAGTACCGCTGCCAGCGACCAATACTTGATAACCTGCACATGACTCGTTTGCTTTTGCTTGGTGCCGGCCGCTCGGCTTCGTCACTTATCCAGTACTTGCTGGCTCACCTGACTACCGAAGACTGGCACCTGACCATTGCCGATGTTAACCCCGAGCCGCTACACGCACAACTCGCTTCTTTTGCAGAGCGGGCCCAGGCCGTGGCTTTTGAAATTGGGCAGCAGGAGCGTCTGCACGAATTGGTGGCCGGCCACGACGTGGTTATTTCCATGCTGCCGGCTTTGTTTCACCCGGTGGTGGCCAAAGCGTGCCTCGCCCACGGCAAGCACCTCGCCACTGCCTCGTACGCCACCGAAGAAATTCGCGCGTTTGATGCCGAAGCGCGAGCAGCCGGGCTCACGTTTCTCATGGAATGCGGCCTCGACCCCGGCCTCGACCACATGTCGGCCTTGCCCATGATCGAGGAAATTAGGGCCGCTGGTGGTCAGCTTACCTCGTTTAAGTCGTACTGCGGCGGCCTTATGGCCCCCGACTCGGAAGGCGACAACCCCTGGCGGTATAAATTCACCTGGAACCCGCGCAACGTAGTGTTGGCCGGACAGGGCACGGCCAAATACATCGAACACGGCCACCCGCGCTTTATTCCGTACCAGCACCTGTTTCGGCGGATAGAAACCCTCGGCGTGCCGGGGTACGGCCAGTTTGAAGGCTACGCTAACCGCGACTCTCTGAGCTACCGGCCCCTTTACGGCTTGGAGAATATTCCCACAATGCTGCGCGGTACCCTGCGCCGGCCCGGCTACTGCGCCGCCTGGGCCGCGCTGGTGTCGTTGGGCCTCACCGACGACAGCTACCATTTGGGCAATGCCGCCTCGCTGCCGTGGTCGGAGCTGATGGAATCGTTCCTGCCGCCTGCCGTTACCGCCACCTCTTTAGCGGAGCGGGTAGCTGCACAGCTGAACCTGGCTCCGGAAAGTGAAGAAATAGCCCGACTGGCGTGGCTGGGCTTGTTCGGCGCAGAACCCGTGGGGTTACCCGATGCCACTCCGGCGCAACTGCTGGAAAAGCTGCTGACCGCCAAATGGCAGCTGCAGCCCCACGACCACGACATGATTGTGATGCAGCACCTGCTGGAATATGAGCAGGAGGGCATGACATATCAGCAAACCTCCTCCCTGGTGGTAGTGGGCGACGACGCCACGCATACGGCCATGGCCAAAACAGTGGGTTTGCCACTGGCCATGGCCGTGCGCCGCTTAACCCAGGGTTTAGTGCCCCACCGAGGGGTAGTTATTCCCGTTCACACCGATTTGTACGAACCCATTCTGGCAGAACTGGATGCCGATTACGGAATTCAGTTTGTGGAGGAGCGCCACACCCTAACACGGAACGTAATGGCTAGTGCGGCCCAGCAGCAGTAACTCAGCCGTATGAAAGCCTATCTGCGGCTGCGCGCACGGGTACTTGGTCGACAACTGGCTGAACTGGGTTGGGTACGGCTGGCGCTGCTGGGGCCCTTGTTTATTGCCGCTGTTGGCAACACCCTGTTTACGGTGGCCCGCTGGCCGCAAGGCCATTGGGCGTTGCCGGCACTGCTACTGGTCTTCACGTTTTCGGCTCACCGCCGCCGCACCGATCTGCTTGGTTTGGCCATCATTGCGCCCCAGCACCGCATTTGGCTGATGGCCGAATACGCGTTGCTGGCCCTGCCGGCTTTCCTGATACTGCTGCTTTTTGAGCATTGGCCAGCCGCCTTGCTGACGTTGTTTTCAACGCCCTGCGTGGCTTGGGCGTCACCCGCCGTTGCCCGGGCTTCGCGCAGCCGGCCGCGCAGTTTTTTCCGCAGCGAGGCTTTTGAATGGGTAGGCGGCTTTCGACAGCTGGGGGCCTGGTGGATGTGGCTGCTGATACTTGGCGTAGCCTTGGCGTTGCGTGCGTATCCCACGGCTACGGCCGCGTCGTTGGTAGTTTGGACGGTAATAGCGGCGCCCATATACAGCACTCCTGAGCCGACGGCCATGCTCCTGGTTGCGGCGAAGCAGCCGGGAGCGTACCTGGCCCGGCGGTTGGTGCTGGGGTTAGTGTATTACCTCCTCACTACGGCTCCGCTGCTGTTCTTATTGCTTGTTGGGCCCGCGGGTCCGGCCGGAGCCGCGCTGTTGCTGCTGTGGGGAACGGCCGTCTGGACGATGGTGGTGCTGGCCAAATACTCCTTTTATCCGAACGCCACTTTAATTCGCCTGACCCAAGGCGGCATGGTGGCTTTGGGCCTGTTGCTTCTCGCCTCAAATCCGGTGTACGGCGCACTGTTCGCGGCCGCGTTCGGTGGAGTCATCTTTAAAAGTCGCCGCCAGCTTTGGCAGTACCGCTATGATTAGAGCCGAGCACCTGCGCAAATCTTTCGGCGCCCATACCGTGCTACAGGACGTAAGCTTAACGCTGCGGCCGGGCACTATTCACGGCTTGGTGGGTGCCAACGGAGCCGGCAAAACCACGCTCATCAACTGCCTGTACGGCCTATTGAGCCCCGATGAAGGCCGGATAACCGAAACCACCGGACAGCCACTCCGCCAACATACCGGCCTGCTGCCCTACGAGCCCTGGTTTTACCCCAAACTCACCGGCCGTGAGTACGTGGAGTTCTGCCTCCAAGCCAGAAAGCGTACCATGCCCGACCTAAATGGCTGGAACCGCTTGCTGGAACTTCCGCTGGACCAATACGCCGAGGAGTATTCGGCTGGCATGAAGAAGAAGCTGGCTTTGCTGGCGGTTCTCGTGCAGGACTTTCGCTACCTGATTCTGGATGAGCCTTTCAACGGCCTTGACCTAAGCGCCAATTTATTACTGAAGGAAATACTGTTGCGTTTGCGCAGTCAGGGCGTGGGAATTCTGCTTACCTCGCATTTGCTTAGCTCACTAACCGAAATCTGCGACGAGGTAACGGTGCTCAGCAACGGGGTGGTGTTGCGCCACTATGCGGCCCACGAGTTTGGGGCTTTAGCCGACGACTTGCTGGATACCCAACACCAGGAAAAGCTGCGGCAACTGCACCAATTGCTTCCCAACTAGCCCGCTAAAGCGCCAGATAAAACGGACTAAGCAAAGTGCGGAAGGTAGAGGAGTAGTCGGTGCTTTGCGCTTCGTGAATCGATAACTCCTGTTCGGTAAACGGGATTCGTGTACGGCTGAACGCCACAATATGCCGTAGGGGTTTGCTGCAAGCGCGGTGCCGCAGCACCAGTCGTGAAACCGGGTAGAGGCCGGCCACGCTGGCTTCGCGGGCGAAGTGTTGCATTTCGGGTAGAGGAAGAAGCACCGTGAGCAAACCGGTAAGCGGTAGGTGTGCAGCGGCAAACTGCGCCAATTCAGCAAACGTCAGCGAATCATCGGCGGTGTGGCGAGCCGTGGTGCGGGCCGCATCGGGCGACCGTAGCGAGTCGCGAAAAAACGGTGGGTTGCAGATGATGTGGTCGAAGGGCGCGGGCTGGGAAGCGGCGTACGTCTGCAGGCTGCAAGCCTGCACCGTGATGCGGTCAGCCCACGGACTGGCAGCGACGTTTTCGGCAGCTTGTGCGGCGGCGGCTTCGTCTAGCTCCACGGCTTCGATATGGGCTGTGGGGTTGCGCTGAGCCGCCATGAGGGCCAGCAAGCCGGTGCCGGTTCCCACGTCCAGAATGCGGGTGGCACCCGATACGTCGGCCACGGCGCCCAGTACACAGGCATCGGTACACACTTTCATGGCTGTGCGGCCCTGCTCGATGCGGAAATGCTTAAACTGGAAATACGAGTTAGCCACGGGCCGCGAAGTAGGAGAGATAGGCGCGGACTACAATAGCTTGCGGGCCGCCTCAATGCGTTCGTAACCTTCGTCGATAAGCAAGGGGCCGCGCAGGGCGCTGTTCACGGCCAGTTGGTCGCACCGCTCGTTTTCGCGGTGGCCGGCGTGGCCCTTAATCCACTTGAACTGCACGGTGCGCTGGCGGTACACTTTCAGAAAGCGGCGCCACAAATCCTCGTTGGCTTTCTTACCGAAATCGGCTTTTTTCTCCCAGCCAAATACCCAGCGCTTGTCCACGGCTTCCACCACGTACTTCGAGTCGGATACCACCATAATGGGCAGTTCCGGGCGGGTAACGGCTTCCAGGCCCACAATCACGGCCAGCAGTTCCATGCGGTTGTTGGTGGTCAGCCGAAAACCCTGGGTAATTTCTTTTTCGTGGGGGCCAAAGCGCAGAATGGTGCCGTAGCCGCCGGGGCCGGGGTTGCCGCGCGAGGAACCGTCGGTGAAGAGGTAAATCATTTGGGGTGAGGAGTAACACGCGACAGGTGAAGAGGTAAGTCGTTGGGCTTATGGCCCTGTCACGTGTTACCTCTTCACCTTGTCACCTAAAAGTTTTGCTTGAATAGCTTAATGGCAATGGCGAGCAGAATCACGCCGAACACGCGGCGCAGAATGTCTTCGCCGGCTTTGCCGAGTTTGCGCTCAATCCACGAGCTGCTTTTCAGCACCAGGTACACGAACACGAGGTTGAAAAAGATGCCCACCAGCACGTTCGGAAGCGAATACGCGGCCCGCAACGAGAGCAGCGTGGTCATGGTGCCGGCGCCCACGATGAGGGGAAAAGCCAGCGGCACAATGGAGCCCGAACCGCTAGCCAACGGGTTGTGCCGAAACAGCTCGATGCCCAGCACCATTTCCATTCCAATCAGGAAAATGATAAGGGCACCGGCCAAAGCAAACGACTGGAAATCGACCCCGAACAAAGACAGGATACTCTGGCCCAGAAACAGAAACACCACCATAAGCAGCCCGGCCACGATGGTGGCTTTTTCGGAGTTGATTTTGCCTTCGCGCTGCCGAATCTGGATGATGATGGGAATGGAGCCCAGAATATCGATGATGGCAAACAGCGTGAGTGTTACCGAAGAAATTTCTTTCAGCGAGAACATGGCAGCAAGGTCGGGCATGGGCAGTGTCGCGGGCAGAAGACTCGCGTGGTGTGAAAGGAAACTCGGGCCGGAGCCGGCTTGGTTGGTGCCTTATTCGGCCGTAAAAAACTGCATCAGCTGTTCGTAGGCTACGTCGGGTAGCGCGGGGAAGTTGGCGATGCGGATGGTGGTTTTGGCCAACGGCCCGTAGCCGCCGCCCAGCGTAAGCCCCACGGCCAAGGCCCGGCGCTTTACTTCCTCAATGCGGGCTGGTTGGCCCTGCAGCGCAATAACGGTGGTGGAACGCGTTTCGGGGTTTTGGACCAGCGGTGTAAACGGGCTGTTCTCCTCGAAGAACTGATACAGCCGCGCGGCCCGCTCGCGCAGGTGCTGGTCGATAACCTTGATGGGCGCGCGGTCGAGCAGCACGCGGCAGAGCAGGTATATGGCCAGCACGTTGGGCGTGTGCGTGGTTTGGTGGTTGAGCATCTTCTCGTGCATGGCCGTAAGCGAATTGTAATGGCCTCGCTCGTTCAGCTCTTTGGCCTTGGCAATGGCCCGCGGCGAACAAATCAGCAAACCCAGCCCGGCGGGCATGCCAAAGCATTTTTGCACCGAGGCAAACCACACATCGGCCTTGATGTGCTTCAGCTGAATGCCACCCAGCGACGACGTAACATCCACGGCCAGTAACGCGCCGGTTTGCTGGCAACGGTTGTAAATGTTGAGCACAGCGCCGTCGCGCAGCTGGGTCGCGGTGCTGGTTTCGTTTTGGGTGATGCAGACTATGTCGGCATCGTCGGGAATCAGGTTGGGGTCGGCTACTTCCTCCAACCCAAACTGGTGGCCGCTGCTGGCCGGCTGAATAGACTTAGCGTATTCCAGCCATTTCTCGCCGAAGGATCCGTTATACAGGTGGAAACTGCGCTTGGCGGTGAGGCTTTGGGCAATGATTTCCCAGCACTCTGTGGCCGACGATGTGAAGAAAATGAAGTAGTCCTGCGGAATATTCAGGCGGGCTTTCAGCTCGCCCACGGTTTGGCGCACCAGCGCCGTAAACCGTTCGCCGCGGTGCGGTGCCGATAGCCAGCCTTCGTCGAAGGCGGCGGCTAAATACTGGCGTACAGCGGGGTACACCTGTGAAGGACCGGGAATGAAAGTATACATGGCAGAGAAGTCAAAGGAAGGGGCCGCAAGGCCGCCGCAAAGGTAGACCGCACAAGCCCACGATGCTTGGCGAATTACGGGTATGCAAACGACCAAACGGGCCCATCATTGCCAACCCGGCGAATCAGCCGATGATCTGCTGACGCTAACCTCAGACCTTAAACCCCACGCGCTTGGGCCGCAAGGACTGGAAATACTGCAACGCTAGGCGGTAGCTTTCGAGCTTGAAACCGGCAATGGAACCCACACAGTAGCGCCCAATCAGGCTGGCTTTGCGGAAATCCTCCCGAGCGGCGGTGTTCGACAGGTGTACTTCCACCACGGGCGTGGCAATAGCGGCCACGGCATCGGCCAGGGCTACGCTGGTGTGTGTGTAGCCGCCGGCATTTAGCACTACGCCGGCGTAGGTATAGCCCACTTCGTGCAGTTTGTCGATCAGCTCGCCTTCGTGGTTGCTCTGGAAATATTCGAGTGTGAGGTCGGGAAAAGCCTCGCGCAGTTCGGGCAGGAAGTCGTCGAAAGAGCGGGTGCCGTACACGGCGGGTTCGCGGCGGCCGAGCAGGTTGAGGTTCGGACCGTTGAGAATCAGAATTTGCATGGACGAAGATGGGAGGAACTACATAAAGATGTGATTTTGCGAACGAGACGAATCTGTAACTTGCCTCCCGATGAAACTACCCTCGATGCTCCCCATTCGCCGCGCGGCCTTATTGTTACCCATCTTGGCGCTGACGCTGTCGGCCAGCAACTGCAAAAAAGTAATTGTAGAAGCGGCAACTCCCAAGTTACCCGAAGCCACCCAGGACGGCAAAAACACCTTCGGCTGTAAGCTCGGCGACAAGGTGTGGCTGCCCGGCTCCGACCACATGCTGCTGCCCCCGCTGGATGCCGACCTCACCGGCACCGGTTTTACCCTCAGAGCCTCCGACGACCACAACGACGCGCCGGGGTGGGAGGAGTTTAATCTGTCGCTGAACACCACCTCGTTCGTGCCCGGTACCTACACGCTCAGAAACGGCTTAACGGCCCGCTACTGGTCGCGCGAAAACGACCTCAACAACATCGAGGATTACATAGCCGGCTCGGGCAACACCGGCACGCTTACCATCACCAAGGTGGAGCCACGCACCAAAACCACCACCGTATTGGGCAACACCGTTACTTCTAATTTCACAGTGGTATCGGGCACGTTTGAGTTTACGGCCACGACTTCGGCAGGCAAAACCATAACCGTGAAAGAAGGCCGCTTCGACGTGCAGGCATTCTAAGCAAAGCAGCAAGCACTGTCCGGCTGGCACTACGGCCCGGCACCGTAGCTTTGCGGGCGTATGGCGCTACACTGGCACGCAGTTATCAAGCAGTTTGAAGGCTACCTCCGGCTGGAAAAGTCGTTGTCGGGCCATTCCATTGAAGCGTACTCCCGCGACGTTGATAAGCTGCGCCAGTTTTTAGAGTTGTACAAGCTGCCAGCCGGCCCCGAAAAAGTCACCACTCGCCTTATTCGAGACTTCCTGGCGTGGCTGGGCGAACTGGGTTTATCGGCCGTGTCGCAGGCGCGCACGCTCTCGGGACTGCGGGCTTTCTACAAGTTCATGCTTATGGAAGACCTCACTTCCCAAGACCCCACCGATACCGTGGAGTCGCCGAAGCTGGGGCGCAAACTACCCGATACGCTCAGCTACGAGGAAATTGAGCAGCTGCTAAACGCCATTGATGTAAGCACCAACGAAGGCACGCGCAACCGCGCCATGCTGGAAGTGCTGTACTCCTCCGGGCTGCGCGTTTCGGAACTCACCGGGCTAAAGCTCTCCAATTTGTATCCCGACGAAGGCTTTGTGCGCGTGCTGGGTAAGGGCTCGAAGGAGCGCCTTGTGCCCATTGGCCGTGATGCCCTCAAGCACATCAGCATTTACCTAAGCGGCGTGCGCTGCCACCTCGATGTGCAAAAAGGCTCCGAGGACATCGTGTTCCTGAACCGGCGTGGCGGAGCCTTGTCGCGGGTAATGGTGTTTAACATCATCAAAGACACCGCCGACAAAGCCGGGGTGCGCAAAACCATTAGCCCCCATACGTTCCGGCACTCGTTCGCCACTCACCTCATCGAAGGTGGCGCCGATTTGCGGGCGGTGCAGGAAATGCTGGGCCACGAAAGCATCACCACCACCGAAATTTACACCCACCTCGACCGCGACTACCTGCGGCAGGTGATTACGGCGTTTCACCCGCGCAGCTAAATCTATCGGCTTTTTTCCGTGGCCCGCCCACCGCGTCGCCGCCGCTCCGACCTTTGCGCCCATGCCCGCCTCTTTTCGCTCTTGGTTGAAGTCCCTGCCGCCTTCACGCGCTGCCGCAATGGCCGTGCTGGCGTTGCTGCTGCTGTGGCTGCCTTGCGTGATGCGTGGTGCCGACAGTTACGTCACCATCGACGACAACCTCGACGCTGAAATCAATATCCCGTACGTGCTGCACCAGGTAGGAGTGGTGCTGGACTACCGCCCCGGCACCACTTTGCCGCCCATTATGGATGGCCTGCCACGCTCCGCTGTACGGCCCGGTCTTAGTGTTACCGTGGGGCTGTTTGGTCTACTGTCTCCATTGGCTGCGTACTGGGTTAACCAGTTAATGGTGCGCGCAGTAGCGTTGCTGGGCATATTCTGTCTGCTGCGGCGCTACGTTTGGCCCGAGCCTGAAAATACCGTTCTGGCCGCATCTACCGCATTGGCCTGGGCAGTGCTACCTACCTATACCATGTACGGCCTCTCGGCGCTGGGCACACCTTGGCCGCTGCTGGCGGTGCTAAACCTGCGTGCTGGCCGCGGGCGTTGGTTTGATTGGCTGGTGTTGCTCTTCTTTCCGCTGTGGTCGAGCCTGGTGCTGGCCGGTGCGTTCATTGTTGCTGGGCTTGGCGCTTTTCTGCTGGTCAATGCGCTACGCGCCCGGCAGCTGGCTTGGAGCGCGTGGGCGGGCCTACTGGTCCTTACGCTTAGCTACGCGGTGGTAGAGTGGCCACTTTTACGTTCGGTGTTCGTGCAACCCGAGTTCGTGCCGCATCGGGTGGAGTTCCGTTTGGCCGAACTGGCCCCGGCAGGTTTACTTGCCGGTGTACGTAGCACCGTGCAGTTCTTTTTGTGGGGTCAGTACCATTCGAGCCGCTTTTTTCACGGGGTTGTGTTGCTGGTCGTTGCCATGGCGGCGTGGCAGTTCAGAAGCCGAACCGGTTCAAAAACAATAGGAGAGGGGCTGCGGCCCGTGGCGGTTTTGCTGCTGGTGCTGTTGGCGTTGGCTGTTTTCTGCGGTTTCTATCCGCAGCTGATGACACCGGTGCAGCGCGTATTGCCGGCGTTGGGCGCGTTCAACCTCACGCGTTTTCACTTCTTGACGCCGCTGCTGTGGTTCGGTGTGCTGGTGCTGGCGTTGCGTTTGTTGCCTTCGGCGAAGCTACGTTTGGGTTTTGTTGGTCTGCAACTCGCATTAGGTCTACTCAGCAATCTGGAATGGCTGTATAACGCTCGAATGTGGCTGAACCGACCCACAGCCCACGAGCCTACGTGGCGGCAATACGTGGCGCCAGCCTTGTTCACCGCCATTCGGCAGGAGTTGGAGCAACGGCAGCAAGCCCCAGCTTCTGCATGGCGCGTGGCATGTTTGGGGTTCCCGCCAGCAGTGGCCCAACTCAACGGCTTTTACACCCTCGACAGCTACCAGAACAATTACCCACTTCAGTACAAGCACCGTTTCCGGCCCATTATTGCGGGCGAGCTGGCCAAAAGCCCGGAGCTGCGCCGTTACTACGATGCCTGGGGCAACCGCTGCTACGTGGTGGCGGCCGAGTTGGGAAAGAACTTTCGCGAAGGCCGCAACGAACAAGCCGTGGTCAACGATTTCCGCTTCGATGCCGTGACGTTCAGGCAAATGGGGGGGCAGTATTTGTTGTCGGCAGCGCGGCTTGCCACCCCAAACCAAACGGGCTTGCAGTTGATTAAGCAGTACAGCGACCCTACGGCGTACTGGCAGGTGTATCTTTATGAAGTAATACCCCAGTAACTTAGGGTTTGAGGAGGCATCTGGGGGCTTGATTTTCCCATTTTCGCTGCCGAAAAACCCGTAATTTTGGCTCTTTGGTGCGTCCAATGGCAAAGAATACTTTTAAACCGGCGAATGGCAACGCTCCCCGCGCTGCCAATGAGCCCCGCCCCGTGCGCAACCAACCCAAGGTTGAGGCACCGGAGCCCCTGCGCGAAAACCGCCGCCCGGCGGCCGCTCCCAAACCGCCTAAGCCGCCGCGGCAGCCCCTGAAGCTGCCCAACTTTGGCGGTGTGTTCGGCTTCCTGCGCGACCGGCGCTTTCAGCTGTTCGTAGGCTTTTTCTTTCTGCTCTCCTCGCTGTTTCTCACTATTGCCTTCTTCTCGTTCCTCTTTACGGGGCACGCCGATCAAAGCGTGGTGGAAGGCCTCAACGGTACTCCCGTAAAAGAAGCCGGGCAGGAATCGGGCAACTGGCTGGGTCTCACGGGGGCCTGGATGGCGCATTTGCTCATTTACCAAGGCTTCGGACTAGGCGCTTTCGCCCTGATTCCGGTGGCCTTCGCCGTGGGTTACAAAATCGTGTTCCGGCGCATGGAAGTGTCGCTGAGCTACGTGCTGGCGCTGTGCCTGTTTGCCATGCTGTGGTTGAGTTTGCTGCTAGGCTATCTGGTGCTGAGCATTCAAACGCCCGATGCCGACCCCCGTACCGCCCACAGCCTCGATTTTCTGAGCGGCCAAGTTGGCTACGAATCCGCCTTATGGCTCGATAGCTTGCTGGGCTGGGGCTCGGTGCTGCTGCTGGCTTTCCTGCTGATTTCCTTTGTGGTAGCGTTTTTTAACGTAACCACCCTTAACCTGCCGCGTCGCGTCGGTATGGCCGCCTCAGGCGAAGAAGATGAAGCCGTAAATCAGCCCGACCTCTACGAGCGTACGGGTTTGGGTGGCGTGAACCACGGCGCAAACCCCACAGCCTCGCTTGACGGCGACGACACCGAAGAAGATGACGCACCGGGTTTCACCCTGCGCCGCACCGGTCCGGTCGCCGAAGTAGAAACTCCCGCACCCGCAAAGTCGACCAAGCCCGAGCCCGCTCTTGCGCGCCCAGCCGTTTCGCTTTCCCTGGAAAACGAAGAACCCACGACCGAAACCGACTTCGATTTGCGTCCTGCGGCCTCGGTAGCAGCTGGTGCTTCGCTGGCACTGGGCGGTATGGCCGCTCCGGCTACGGCTGCTACCAGCGCTGCCGCAGCGGCCCTAAGCGGTGCTGCTTCCGGCCCGAGCTTCTCCATTGAAGCACCGGTTTCCGAAGCTCCGGTGGTAGCACCGCGGGTACCCACGCCGCTGTCCATGGCCGACTTGGCCGACGACAACGCCCCCTTGCCCGTGCCCACCAAAGGCCCGGCTTTCGAGGTGGAAATACCTGCGGCCCCGGCCCTGCACATCGACGAAGACCCCGATGAGCTGGACCCCAATGCCGGCGCCGATGTAGCCGCCGTGGTGGAAGAAGATGAGGACGCCATGCCCTCCGTTAATTACGACCCCACGCTGGACCTGCCGCGCTACCAATACCCTACGCTGGAGCTGCTCAACGACTACGGAGTGGCCAAAGCGCAAGTCAGCAAGGAAGAGCTGGAGGCCAATAAAGACCGCATTGTAGAGACGCTGGGCCACTACGGCATCAACATCGCCTCCATCAAAGCCACCATCGGCCCCACGGTTACGCTCTACGAAATCGTGCCCGACGCCGGGGTGCGCATTTCCAAAATCAAGAGCCTCGAAGACGACATTGCCCTGAGCCTCGCCGCCCTCGGCATCCGTATTATCGCGCCCATTCCGGGCAAGGGTACCATTGGTATTGAAGTGCCGAATACCAAAAAGGAAATGGTGAGCATTCGGTCGGTTTTTGCCACCGAGAAGTTCGCCAAAACCGAAATGAGTTTGCCCATTGCCTTCGGCCGCACCATTACCAACGAGGTGTTTGTGGCCGACCTGGCCAAGATGCCCCACTTGCTGATGGCCGGTGCCACGGGCCAGGGTAAATCGGTGGGTTTGAACGTGATTCTGGCCTCGCTGATTTACAAGCGTCATCCTTCGCAGCTCAAGTTCGTGCTCGTCGACCCCAAAAAGGTAGAACTGAGCATCTTCAACAAGATTGAACGCCATTTCCTGGCCAAGCTGCCAGACACTGAGGAGGCCATCATCACCGACACGAAGAAGGTGGTGAACACGCTCAACTCGTTGTGCATGGAAATGGACCGCCGCTACGACCTGCTGAAGGACGCCGGCTGCCGCAACCTGAGCGAGTACAACCGCAAGTTCACCGAGCGCCGCCTCAACCCGAAGAAGGGGCACCGCTACATGCCCTTCATTGTACTGGTGATTGATGAACTGGCCGACCTCATGATGACGGCCGGTAAAGAGGTGGAAACGCCCATTGCCCGCTTGGCCCAGCTGGCTCGCGCCATCGGTATTCACTTGATTGTAGCTACGCAGCGTCCGTCGGTAAACGTAATTACGGGTATCATCAAGGCCAACTTTCCGTGCCGTATCAGCTTTAAGGTGACGAGCAAAATCGACTCGCGCACTATTCTCGATACCGGCGGAGCCGATCAGCTCGTCGGACAAGGTGACATGCTGTTCTCGGCCGGCTCCGACCTTATTCGCGTGCAGTGCGCGTTTATCGATACGCCAGAGGTAGACCGCCTTTGCGACTTTGTGGGCGAACAACAAGGGTACTCCGACGCTTATATGCTGCCCGAAGTAGCCGGTGCCGATGGCGACGCCGGTAGCGGTAACGAGGATATGGACCCTGCCGACCGGGATTCGATGTTTGAGGACGCGGCGCGCATTATCGTGCAACATCAGCAGGGAAGTACGTCTTTGTTGCAGCGCCGCCTGAAGCTAGGCTACAACCGCGCCGGCCGATTGATTGACCAATTGGAACACGCCGGGGTGGTTGGACCGTTTGAAGGAAGCAAGGCGCGTGAAGTTTTAATTCCGGACGAATACGCTTTGGAACAGTTGTTGAATAACCTGCCCAAGTAGTTCTCAGTATGGGTAACTGCCTGGGAGCATTTCGGGAAATTAAACCCGTCGGGTTTTCAACCATCCATACCGCGCTCCAGCTTCCGTCTTCTCTCTTTTCTCCATGAAAAAATTACTCGCCCTGCTTGCCCTCACCGCCACCATCGTGCACACCGCGCCGGCGCAGCAGGACCCCAAGGCTACTAAAATCCTTGATCAAATGAGTGCGAAGTACCAAGGCATGAAAGCCTTTAAAGCTTCGTTCACACAAACCCTGGAAAACCAAACGGCCAAGGTTAAAGAAAACATCAGCGGCGACATCATCGTGAGCGGCCCGAAGTTTCGGTTGAAGCTCAACGGCCAGGAGGTCATTAACAACGGCCAGACGATGTGGACTTACATGAAGTCGGAAAACGAGGTGAACATCTCGGATTACGACCCCGATGATCAGGAAATTTCGCCCTCGCAGATTTATACCCTCTACAAGAAGGGCTACAAATATGCGTACGCCGGCGAAACCAAGGAAGGCGGCGTGCCCTGCGACGTGATTGAATTGTCGCCGGAAGACCACAACAACCAGATTTACAAAGTCCGGTTGAACGTGAGCAAAACGGACAAGTCGGTGAAGAGCTGGAAGATGTTCAAGAAGAACGGCAACCGCTACACCTTCGCCATCAAGAAGTTCGAGCCGAACGTGCCCACCGATGCCACGACTTTCAACTTCGATAAGGCGAAGTACAAAGGCGTGAAGGTTATCGACCTGCGCTAACTTGTAGTTCGCACATATACCGGCGGCCCGCTCCTCTTTTCTGGGAGCGGGCCGCCGTGTTTTTAACCATATGGCGGGCTTGGCAAACCGCTCAATGAGGGAGGGTAATAGAAAGAATGCGTGGCGGGACTATTTTGCACGAATTGAACCCGGTGCTTTATCCTGTTATGCAAGAAGATTTCCTTCACTACGTCTGGCAACATCAGTATTTCGACAAAGCCGCCCTTTGCACGGAGCAAGGCGACGAAGTGGTGGTGTTGCGTCCCGGCTACCGAAATTCCGACGCCGGGCCCGATTTTTTGAACGCCCGCCTGATGCTGGGCGACGTGGAATGGAACGGCGCCGTGGAAATTCACCTGCGCGCTTCCGACTGGCACCGGCACCAGCACCAAACCGACCGCAAGTACGACCAGGTAGTGCTGCACGTGGTATTCACTGCCGACCAGCCCGTGCGCCGCACCGATGGCACCATCGTGCCCGTGCTGGCGCTGGCGCCGCGTATAGCGCCCTCGCTGCTGGCGGCATACGAGGCCCTAATGAGCGGCCCTGCACCAGAAGTGCTGCCTTGCGCCGGCGCTTTGCCTGCCGTGCCCGAGCTTACCCGCCTCATGATGGTGGAGCGGGTGCTGATGGAACGTGTGGCCGAAAAGGCCGATGCTATTTTGGAGCTGCACGAGCAGGCCGGCCACGATTGGGAGTCCACCGCGTGGCTGGCATTGGCAGCCGGCTTCGGGTTCAAGAAAAACACCGACGCGTTAACCCAACTGGCCCAAGCCCTGCCATTGCCCGTGTTACGTCGTCACCGCCACGACTTGCGGCAAACCGAGGCGCTGTTGTTCGGCCAGGCAGGCTTGCTGCCCGTAGCGTCCGAAAGCCCCGATGATTACTGCCGGGATTTGCGCCGCGAGTACGATTTCCTGGCTCATAAATACAGCCTTGTTGGACAGGCCTTACCGGCGCACGCCTGGAATTTTTTGCGTTTGCGGCCCGCTAACTTTCCCACGGTGCGCCTGGCCCAACTCGCGGCCTTACTGCACGCCCAACCGCGCTTGTTTCAGCCCCTGCACGACGCCCCCGATGTGGCCGCCCTGGAAAAGCTCTTGCTGCTGCCGCTGAGCACCTACTGGCAAACCCATTACCGCCCGGGTGTACCGGCCGCCGCTAAAGTGGCCGGGTTAGGGCGTAGCAGCGCGCAACTGCTCATTGTTAACGTAGTAATGCCGCTGCGGGTCGCCCATGCCAAGTCTATTGATAACCCGGCTGGGGTAGAAGCCGCGGTGGAGCTGCTCAACCAACTGCCGCGCGAGCAGAACAGGGTGTTGGCTCCCTACGAAGCCCTGCAGTTCCGGCACCGCACCGCCGCCGATTCGCAGGGCTTGTTGGCGCTGCACCGCGGGTATTGCCAGCCGCGCCGCTGCCTGCACTGTGCCATCGGGAGTCGTATTTTGCAGCGCAACTTACCCGCAAACTCCACCCGTTGAAACTGCTGCTGATATTAGGTGGAAATGCACTGGTGCTGCTGGCGCTGTGGCGTTGGCTGCAAAGCCAGCGCCGTGTACCCAAGTTGGGCCACTTTGTGCTGCCCACGCTGGCCGTACGCTTGATTTCCGGTGCGCTGTCGGCCGCTTCGCCCAGCGCCGATGCGGTGTACTTTCAGTTGTGGGCGCGTCGGTTTACCCGGCAGCTGTGGGAGGAGCCAGGTCAGTGGCTGCAAACCCTGATCAGCGACGAGTTTCATTTTGCGGGCAACCACCTCGTCTTCCACGGGTACTCGAATACGCTGTTCTTAATCAAAGTTCTGTCGGCATTGAACCTGTTCTCGGGCGGCTCAGCTTTGCTGAACGCGCTGTATTTGTCGTTAGCAAGCTTCGTCGGTTGTTGGTATTTGGTTCGGGTGTTGAGCCAGTTGTTTCCCGGTACGCGTGGGGCTGGCATTGGGGCTTTGCTGTTATGGCCTTCGGCCCTGTATTGGTCAACGGGAATAACCAAGGAAAGCCTGCTGCTGGCCAGCGGCACCGGACTGCTGGCGGTAACGCTCTGGTTGCTGTATGGCCCGCCGCAGCCGGGGCGGTGGCGGCTGGTGCTGGCTGCAATGGTGCTGGCGGTGGTGCAGTTTAAAATGCGGTTTTTCTTCGGTGGCGCCCTATTTGCTGCCTTGGCCGGACTTGCCGTCGTGCGCTTTGCGCAGCAGCTTGGCCTTGCCCGCAGGCGGTGGGTACAGGCCGCGGTATTCGCGGCCGTTCTGCTGTCGGGGGCCTGGCTGGCCAGTGAAATAACGCCGGTGTTTCGGTTCAACAAGTTTGCCAGCCAACTCACGCGCACCTATTCCTCCTTGCAGGAAAAGTCGCTGGGCCGGCCGCACATTGCATTGCCGCATTTGGCGCCCACCGCCGGCAGCATTGCGCTTTACACGCCAAAAGCCGTGGCAAGCGCCTTGTTTCGCCCTTTTATCTGGGAAGGTGACTCGGTGTTTTACGGCATTGCAGCGTTGGAAAACCTGTTGCTGCTTCTGCTCACGGGGCTGGCCGTTTGGGATGTGCTACGTGGCAGGGCGGCTCCTTTACCCTTTGCTGTGGTGCTTTCGTTGCTGATCTACTGTTTTCTTCTGGCCACTTTGCTGGGGCTAAGCACGCCCAACCTGGGTACGTTAAGCCGGTATCGGGCGCCTTGGCTGGCTTTGTACGTGTACGTGCTACTCAGCCAGCACACTGCTTCCAGCTGGGCCCGGCGCTTTCGCCTGTTTGGGATTGAGTAAACCGGGCGGTTGGCAGGCGCTGCCGAGCCGCGTATCTTTGCGGCTTGCTGCGGGCTAACCCGCACGCAATTGCTTTGCTACCTGCATGGAAAATCCGGTTATTATTCTCGGGGCTAAAGCCCTCGGCTCCACGGCCCTCGACGCTTTCACCAGCAACGAGGTGGTGGTATACTGCCTGCTCGACGACGACGCCAAACTTAAGGACACTGAGCTATACGACGTGCCCGTAATGGGTGCTACCGACGACGAGCAGTACCTGAACTTACTGGGCAAAAAGTGCGAAGTATTCGTGGCGGCCGATGACACCGCCAGCCGCCGCTCGCTCACCAACATGCTGCGCGAGCAGTACCAGCAGGTGCCCGTTAATGCCATTCACAAAGCCGCCAGCGTATCGCCGCACGCGTGGCTGGGCCACGGCAACTTGGTAGCAGCGGGTGCTGTGGTGGCTGCAGGAGCTAAGCTCGGCGACGGCTGCATTCTGGGAGCCCGCGCGGTTATCGACAGCAAGGCCGAACTAGCGGACTTCGTAAATGTGGGCGCCGGCGCCGTGGTAAACAGCGACGTAACGGTGGGTGAGCTGGCCTTTATCGGATCGGGCGCGGTGGTGGTGGCCGGCGTTAAAATTGGTGCCAAGGCCCGTATCGGGGCCGGTTCGGTGGTAGTGGCCGATGTGCCGGCGGGCCAAACCGTGTTCGGCAACCCGGCCACGAAGGTTTAATTATGAACGGAGAACCATGAATGTTAAATAATGTGAACGGTCCCGGTAGCCAATGCATTATTTGTCAATCACGGTTCATACTTGTCAAGAAATGGATTACCGCGTTCTGCTGTATTACTGCTTCACGCCAATTGCCGATGTTGAGGCGTTTCGGGAGGAGCACCACCGCCTGTGCCTGCAGCTTGACTTGCGCGGCCGCATTATTGTGGCTGGCGAGGGGCTAAACGGAACGGTATCGGGCACGGTGGCGAACTGCGAAACCTACATGCAAACGGTGAAAGCCGATCCGCGCTTCGCGGCGCTGGAATTCAAGGTGGAGCAAGCCCCGGCGCACACGTTCCAGAAGCTGCACGTGCGCGTGAAGCCCGAAATCGTACACGCCGATTTGCCCCACATCAAGCCTTACGAGCGTACCGGCACGCATTTGTCGCCGGAAGAATTTCGCGCTCTTAAAGACCGCGACGACGTGGTAATCGTGGACGTGCGCTCGGATTACGAGTACAATTTGGGCCGCTTCAAAAATGCCGTTACGCTGGACATCGAAAACTTCCGCGAGTTTCCCGACCGCGTGGAGCGCTTACGCCCTTTCCAGGACAAGAAAATACTGACCTACTGCACCGGTGGCATCAAGTGCGAAAAAGCCAGTGCCTTTTTGCTGGAACAGGGCTTTGAAAACGTATACCAGCTGCACGGCGGCATTATCAAATACGGCATAGAGGCCGGGGGCGAAGATTTCGAGGGCAAATGCTACGTGTTCGACGGCCGGGTGGCAGTAGACGTTAACACCGTAAACCCCACCGTAATTGCCCAGTGCGTGAGCTGTGGCCGCCCCGATGAGCGCATGGTAAACTGCGCTAATCCACACTGTAACGCTCACGTGGTGATGTGCGAATCTTGCGCCGAGCAGCGCGAAGGTGCCTGCTCCGATGCCTGTCAGCAACACCCCGACAAGCGCCCCTATGATGGCACCGGTACCTACCCCAAGCAAAGCAACCACTACAACCCCGAACAGGGCTTGGCCTCGTACCGCGCCTCGGTAAACCGATAGCTCTTTTTGCACAGTAGCTAACGCAGGCGCCGTCGGGGCTCACCCGGCGGCGCTTGGCTTTTTCGCTTCTTGTTCAGGTGCGGCTGGGCTTCAGTCGCACAATTAACCGCAGAACGCGTATTTCGTACTGCATAACGCGTCACTTCAAACGTCCTTCCCCATGGCCATTGCCGAATCCGAGCTGATCTTGAATCCGGATGGTAGCATCTACCACCTGAACCTGCTACCCGACCACATTTCCGATACCATCATTACCGTCGGCGACCCTGACCGCGTGGCGCAGGTCAGCCGGCATTTCGATTCCATCGAGACCGAGGTCAGCAAGCGCGAGTTCGTAACGCACGTTGGGTATTACCGCGGCAAGCGCCTCACCGTGTTGTCTACCGGCATCGGTACCGATAACCTCGATATCGTGCTCAATGAGCTGGATGCGTTGGTCAACATTGATTTCGTGACGCGCCAACCTATGCCCGTGGAAGAACACATTAAGCTGCGCATTATCCGCATCGGGACCAGCGGCACCATGCAGCCCGATATTCCCGTAGGCTCGCACTTGGTGTCGGAGCACGCCATTGGGCTGGAGTCGCTGATGCAGTTTTACCCGCTGGTGGAAACCGGCGCCGAAGTGGAGTTTGCCACCGCCGTACAGCAGGTCGTGGGCCTCGATTACCGTCCGTACTGCGTGCTGGGCTCCGACTTGCTGCGCGAACAATTGGGCGCGGGCATGATTACCGGCAACACCGTTACCTGCCCCGGTTTTTACGGCCCCCAGGGCCGCTCGCTGCGCCTGGCCCTGCGCTACCCCGATTTGCTGGAGCGCCTGCGCAGCGTCAGCTATTCGAACGCAGAGGGTACTTTCCGGCTCACCAACTTTGAGATGGAAACTGCCGGCTATTACGCCCTGGGCCGCATGCTGGGCCACGATGTGGTGTCGTTAAATGCCATTGTGGCCAACCGCGCCACCGGCGAGTTTGCCGAGCGCCCAGACCAGGTAGTAAACGACCTAATTGCTACCACGCTGGACCGTTTATAGAAACCGAGAACCAACAAAAAGCCCGCCGCGCATCTGTGCGGCGGGCTTTTTGTTGGTGTATTGTTAAATAATGCCGCCGCCAATAATCAGGCGGATGCTGGCAATAACAATGGCTATTCCGTTCAGGATAAGCCCGGTTTTTTGCTTGCCAAATGCACCAATGATAACTCCGATAACGGCCAGAACCAGGATAAACCAGTTAGCCCAGCCCAAAAAAGGGAAGAGGGCCAGAATGGTCAGCAACAGCACGACAACGCCCCAGATGGTAGAAATAACGTTCATTGGTTAACGGTTCAGAGTGATTTTGCAGTGGGTCGGTGAAAGGCACCAAACCGCCGAAAAGGTACTGAAAACGTTGGCAAGTGGGCCATAAGTGATAATCCTTTGGCAGTTCCACAAGACAGTTGGGGAACTGCCAAAGGATTAATAGAAATCGAAGCCGAGTACAGCCCGGAGCGGAACGCTAACCCCGGCTTTCAGTGTGAGGTACTCTTCGTGTACGGCCCACACCGTGGTTTGCACACGTTTGGTGAGGCCGTCGGCGGTGCGCAGGTATATGTCGAGTTTGCCGTGGTAGTTGTTGCCGAGGGCACAGGCCCGTTCGGCATCAAAGCGTCGGATCTTCTGTTCGGCTGCGGTAGGCAGCACGTCATTGGCTGAGAAACGGAGGCTCGGAATCGACTCTTTGTCGATGGTTTCGGCGGGGTCGTTGACAACTAACATAGGTGTGGAGGTCAGGGTGTTCCTGCGGTAGAACAAACAACCGGGCCACAAGGTCTTCGCATTCCAGCAAAAGCCCGGACGAAGCCTTGGGCGCAGTATTCCTAAGTTAAGCTAATGCCGTCAAAAAAGCCATGGTATCCACGCCATCGGCGTATTCGTGCACGCCCGGCTGCTGGGCGCGGCCGGCCGGCACGCTGCCCGCGTACCAGCCGCCCACCGACACCACGCACTGCGTTTGCGGAGCTATTTCGGCTAGCTGTTGCTGCAAGTCGTCGTTATCGGCATACTGGCTGTAGTGCAGCACCGAAATGGGGGAAACGAGTTGCATGCTTTCGGTCAGGAGCAGGAAACCCGTGTCGAGGTGGGGCACGCGGTTTACCAGCAGCAGGCTCTTTTGGTAGTCGTAGTTGTTGTTGTAGCGGTGGTGGTCTAGCACGAATTCCCAGGGCTGCAACGAGTCGAGCAAGGGCGTGAAGTCGTAGCCAGCCGGCACCAGCAGCTTGGACACGTTGCGGCAGCCCAAACCGTAATACTGAAAGATGTCGGCCCCAAAAGCGGCCAGTTCTTCGCGGGGTTCCAGCCCGGCCAGCACGCCCAGGCTGGAGCGGTTGCGCCGGATCAGGTGCGGTTTTTTGCTGAAGTAGTATTCGAAGTATCGGGCCGTATTATCGGAGCCGGTAGCAATGTAGGCATCGGCATTGCGCAGCAGCTCCACAAATTGCAGGCGCTCCTGAAAGCGCGGCTCGATGCTCACCAGCTCGTTGGCCACCCAGCGCAGGAGAATGTTGTCATCGGCCGAGAGCTTGGCCAGCAGCGTGTGGCCGCTTAGCAGCACGCACAGCAAATCGTGAAAGCCCACCATGGGTATGTTACCGGCCATTACCACGCCCACGTTGCGCGGGGCCACGGCCGGCTCCAGCGGGTAGCGGCCGGCCCAGCCGGTAAGGGCATTTTCGTCGAGCAAATGGGCTACGCCGGCCACGCCGGCTCGTACATTGCGCTCATCAAACCACGGGTTGTGGTTGCGGGCGCGGGCTACTAGGTTCAGCAGTTCGTCGTCGGATAAAGCAAGCAGGCGGTGGCCAAGGCGCACGAAGGCAGCGAGGCGTTCGGAATGGGTCATGCGGGAAATAAGGGGTAAACCGGGCCGAAAGTTCGCAAGAAACCGCGGGTAGTGCTACTTTTGCCCGCTTGCGCGCCAACTCATAGGCCCGCTCGCTTGTTGCCTGTGTAAATCCTGCATGTGCCAGGCTGCGTATCAGTCAGCAATCCTTCCTCATCCTAACGATACCCCACGGCTATGGCCATCATGATAACCGACGAGTGCATCAACTGTGGTGCCTGCGAACCGGAATGCCCAAACAACGCCATTTACGAAGGCGGTGCAAACTGGCGCTGGGCCGACGGTACCACCTTGAAAGGCACTATTGATGTGGACGGCGGCAAGCAAGTGGATGCTACCAGCCCCCAAACACCCGTTTCCGACGAGTATTATTACATCGTATCGGACAAATGCACCGAGTGCGTGGGTTTCCACGAAGAACCCCAGTGCGCTGCCGTTTGCCCCGTCGACTGCTGCGTAGACGACCCCGATTACCGCGAAACCCAGGAGCGCCTGCTTCAGAAAAAGGACTGGCTGCACATCGCCTAACAACGGGTTTCTCCGATCCTAGAAGGTCTGAGTCATCCTAGACTTGCGCCTTTTGTATGGTGCAGCCGGATTTGCATCCCTGGCGTATCAGATCATACGCGCCCAAACGCAGCGAAGCCCGGCCATCTGGCCGGGCTTCGCTGCGTTTGGGCGGTCATAAAGCCTGCCGGTTCAGCCGCAAGCCGAAATCAGGTGCCGCAGTTAAAGTACTTATCGTAAGCAGATTCGGGCAGCAGGCGCATCTTGCTAGCTATTTTAATGGGCCAGCGCAGCAAGCGGATTAGCGTGTAGTTGTTGGGGTAGTCGCGGAACGTTTTCACCGGCGCGGCTACGATCTGCTCGAACTCTTCACGCGTTAGTCCGAGTCGTTTGATGCACAGGTTGATGACCTTCTCGTCTTCGATGGCGTTTACGTAGCGGCACTTTTCCAGGGCTTCGTCCCGCGTCATCTGCCCCGAGCGCACCAAGGCCGAGTAGTTGAACAAGCGACGGTCGATGTTGAATTTGGTACGGTTCAGGTAATAGATAACGCTCTGGTAGAGGTCGTCGAAGTAGTGGGAGCCTGGGTTTACCCAGTCCAGCTCGCGCTCCAGTAATTCATCTACGGTAGTACGCACGTAGGGCACGTGGTAAAGCAGCGTAACGGTTTTAATACCCCGCAATACGGTGTAGTAAAACATTTCCCTCAAGTCGAGGTGGAAGCCGGGGTCGGTGGGGCTCCATTTGCGCAGCGGCACCGTTCCAAATTGCCGGTGTACAGCCTTCAAGTACTTGCCATCGAGGAAATTCCAGGAAAGCGGGGCGATGCCCTCAGTACGGAACGACTGCCCGATGATGATGCGTTTGATGCCTTCCTTTGCGGCTACGCCGTAAAGCGCGGTGGCAATGCCCACGTCGGTACCTTCCTCAATGTCGGGAGTTGAGGCCTTGAGGAACGCAATTTTCAGGTCTTTCGATTCGCGCCAGTCGGAGGTGATGGTGCGCATTTCCACGCCCAGCTTTCGGCAGGCCTTTACCATGTTTTCGCCGGCCACGGGGTTACCAAAACCGTCGTTGAAATGGACGGCCAGCGGCTTCAGCCCTAGTTTCACCACGCAGTACCACAGCGTGTAGCTACTGTCGCGGCCGCCGCTTACGCCCAGCACGCAGTTGTATTTTTTTCCTTCCCCGGCACGCTTGATGTCGGCCACCATGCGCTGCACGTACTGCTCGCCAGCTGCGCCCAGCGGGTTGTCGCGGTCGAGTTTGTCGTGCAGGGCGCAGAAATTACACTCGCCGTGGGCATCGAATTTGATGCCGGGCACGGTGGTATCCATAATGCACCGCGTGCATTTCTGGCCACTGGACGGGGCCGCGGTGCGGATGGTGGGACCCGTTGCCGGCTCGGCTTCGTGGAGTAAGGTTTGGGGCATGGGGGGTGGGTAGCTAAGGTGTGGGCAGTTAAGAGAGCGGGTTATCGAAACGGTAGCCTTTGCGCAAGAGCATTTCCCCGATTTGGGTTCCCTGCTCGGGGCGCTGCGGGCGAGGCAAATCGGCGACAATCAGTTCGCCGGCAAATTCATTGAAGGTTCCCTGGGCCCGAATGCCGTCGGCAGCTACTGCTAAAGAGCAGCCCACGCTTTTCTTGCCTTCGTAAGGGCCTCCAACTATATAACCCACCGACGTGGTGCTTACTACCACCACGTTGTAGAGGGAAGCCAGAATGCTGAATGGTTTCACCCATTTTTCGCGGTAAGGGTCGTCTTCTTCGGTCAGCGAGTAATCTACTGTCCAAGATGCCGGGGCCAGAATGAACTCGGCGCCCATGCGGGCCAGAGTGTGCCCAATACTGAGGCCGTCGATGTAGTTATCGGCGCACACGTTTACCCCGATTTTTCCCAGCGGTGTATCTACCACGTTCAGGGTTTGGCCTACGCTGTAAAATGGCTGCTCTACAGTCAGTAGGTTGATTTTATGGTACTTGACTAGTATTTCGCCTTGTGGACTGATAAGCAGGGCCGCGTTGTAAATGCGGCCATCGGTGGCGCGTTCGGTCAGGCCGGCGCACACGTAAATGTTGTGGCGCTTTGCTTCCTGGCACAGACGTTCGGAGTAAATGCCGGGAATAGGCTGGGCTTCGGTAAGGGCGCTGGGGTGCGTCCAGGCAAAATCAAGGGTTTCCGGAAGCAGCACCAGGTCGCATTGGCGTTCGGCGGCCTCGGCAATCATGCGGGCCGCGCGGTCGAGGTTGCGCTGTGGTTCGCCACCTTCCACCAGTAATTGCCCCATGCCCACGCGCACGGTGCCTTCGCTGAACGATGCAGTGGACTTTACGGGCGCGATGGAGGGCTGGGGTTGCTCGGATTTAGGCTTGCGGGTGAAAAACTTCATGTGAAAACAAGGGCATCAGCCGGGAGGGTGCCCGAACCAATCCTAATCTTTGAAATTACCGGAGTTCAGGATTAAACCCAAAAGTCACTTTACTGTCGGGCCTAAATTTAGCGTTATTAATGCCAACACGCCCATTTTTTATGTAAAAGCGGCTAAGCTCCACAATAGACGGATGGGCTTCCGCTGCCGACCTTAAATGCCTACTTTTGCGGCTTCCCAATTCAGATTAGCGCCGCCCTATGGAGCCTATTGCCAAAACCTACCAGCCCGCCGAGGTCGAAGATAAGTGGTACCAACGCTGGCAGGAGCAAGGCTTTTTCCAGTCGAAGCCCAACCCGCGCAAGCCCGCGTACTCGGTGGTAATTCCGCCGCCCAACGTAACGGGCGTGCTGCACATGGGCCACATGCTCAACAACACCATTCAGGACGTGCTGGTGCGCCGCGCCCGCATGCTGGGCAAGGAAGCCTGCTGGGTGCCCGGCACCGACCACGCCTCCATTGCCACCGAGGCCAAGGTGGTGCAGATGCTCAAGGAGCGCGGCATTGCCAAGACCGACCTCACCCGCGAGGAATTCCTCAAGTACGCCTGGGAGTGGAAAGAGAAGTACGGCGGCATCATCCTCGAGCAGCTCAAGAAGCTGGGCGCCTCGTGTGATTGGTCGCGCACGCGCTTCACCATGGAGCCCGACCTCACCGAGGCCGTGTTACGCGTGTTCGTGGACCTTTATAAGAAAGGCCTGATTTACCGCGGCGTGCGCATGGTGAACTGGGACCCACAGGGCCTCACCGCCATCAGCGACGAAGAGGTAGTGCCCAAGGAAAGCCAACTGAAGATGTTCTACCTGCGCTACCCCGTGGTGGGCAGCGAGGGAGAATTCCTTACCGTGGCTACCTCGCGCCCCGAAACCATTATGGCCGATGTGGCTGTGTGCGTAAACCCCAATGATGAGCGGTACCGACACCTGCACGGCAAGCAGGTGCAGATTCCGCTGCTCGGCCGCGAAATCCCGGTTATCCTCGACGAGTATGTGACGATGGATTTCGGCACGGGCGCGCTGAAGGTGACGCCCGCGCACGACCTTAACGACTACGAGCTGGGGCAGAAGCACAATCTGCCCGTCATCGATATCCTGAACGACAACGGTACGCTCAACGAGAAGGCGGTGCTGTACGTGGGGCAGGACCGCTTTGCCGCGCGCAAGCAAATCAGCAAGGACCTTGACGCCGCTGGCCTGCTCCAGAAGGTCGACGACTACCAGAGCATCCTGCAGACTTCCGAGCGCACCGGGGCTGTTATCGAGCCGCGCCTGAGCATGCAGTGGTTCCTGAAGATGTCGGAAATGGCCGGTCCGGCCCTGGCCGTGGTGGAAGATGACCGCGTGAAGCTGCACCCGCCCAAGTTCAAGAACATGTACCGCTCGTGGATGGAAAACATCCGCGACTGGTGCATCTCGCGGCAACTCTGGTGGGGCCAGCGCATTCCCGCGTTCTACCTACCCGACGGCTCCTTTATGGTAGCCCTCACGGCCGAAGAAGCCCTTCAAGAAGCGCGTGAGAAGACCGGTAACAGCGCGCTGCAGATTAGCGACTTGCGACAGGACGAGGACGTACTCGATACCTGGTTCTCGTCGTGGCTGTGGCCCATCTCGGTATTCGACGGCTTCAAAGACCCCGACAACCCCGACGTCAACTATTACTACCCAACCGACGACCTGGTAACCGCCCCCGAAATCCTGTTTTTCTGGGTGGCGCGCATGATCATGGCCGGTCTGGAATACCGCCACGAGGTGCCCTTCCGCAACGTGTACCTCACCGGCATCGTGCGCGACGACCAGGGCCGCAAGATGAGCAAGCAGTTGGGCAACTCGCCCGACCCGCTCGACCTCATTGCCCAGTACGGCGCCGACGGGGTGCGTACCGGTATGCTGTTCTCCTCACCGGCCGGCAACGACCTATTGTTCGACATTAAGCTGGTGGAGCAGGGCCGCAATTTCACTAACAAGATCTGGAACGCCTTCCGCCTCACCCAGGGCTGGGAGGTAAACGCCGTGTTGCCCTTCCCGAACGAAAAGGCCACCGAGTGGTTCCAGGCCCGCCTGCAGGACGCGCTGACGCAGCTGGAAGACCACTTCGACAAGTTCCGCATGTCGGATGCCCTAATGACGGTCTACAAGCTGGTGTGGGACGACTTCTGCTCGGTGTATCTGGAAATGGTGAAGCCCGCCTACCAGCAACCCGTTGATGCCGAGACGCTGCGGCGCACTACCGGCTTCTTCGAGCAACTGCTGAAGCTGCTGCACCCGTTCATGCCCTTCATCACCGAAGAAATCTGGCACCTGTTGGCCGAGCGCGGCCCCAAGGACTACGTTTGCGTAGCGCCCTGGCCCAAGCAGCAGCCGGTAACTGGCAGCGCCGAAATCCTGGCGAACATGGACAAGGCCCTGGACGTTGTGGCCGGCGTGCGCAACATTCGCAACCAGAAGGGCCTGGGTCCCAACAAACCACTGACCCTAGCTGCCAAGACCGACGATACTTCGTTGCTGAGGGAATACGACGCCATTATCCGCAAGCTCTCCGCCCTCACGGAAATAAATGCCGTAGGGGCCGCTCCCGCAGCCGCTGTCGGCTTTGTATCGGGTGGGGTGGAGTTCTTCGTGCCGCTGGAAGGTCAGATTGATTTGGGGGCCGAAAAGGAACGGCTTAGCAAAGAGCTGGAGTATACTCAGGGCTTCCGCAATTCAGTATTGCAGAAATTGGCTAATGAGAAGTTTGTGCAGAATGCCAAGCCCGATCTGGTAGAGCGCGAGCGGCAGAAGCTAGCCGACGCCGAAGCCAAGATTACTGCGTTAGAGCAAAGCCTCGCTGCCCTGTAAGTCAGTGTCCATAAGGTTGAAAAAGCAAAACGGCTGCTTCCTTGATTGGAAGCAGCCGTTTTGCTTTAGGATCTGATGATATCAGAAGTGGGGCAAATGTTAAGGCTTTCGACCCGATTGCCGGGCCTTGGCTGCATTCTCACGGGTTTGTGCTGTGAGCTGGTTCTGAAGCTGAAAGGTTACCTGTTCGCAGTCCTTGTAGCGGCGTTCAGCCCGTTCCAATTGCTGGTTGGCAGTTGACAGTTGCAGATACAAGTAGATGATCAGACCGAGGGCCAAAACCAGTGCTATCAGGGTTGCAACGTTTTTCATAAAGTGAAGAAGGTCAAAAAGAAAAGCCCGCCGATGTGACGGGCTTGTTCAAGTAAGATAAAGCGGTACTAGATGGCCGTGTTCGGGTCGAACTGCTCTAGGTAGTCGGCCACTTTGCGCACGAACATGCCGCCCAGCGAGCCATCTACCACGCGGTGGTCGTAGCTGTGCGAAAGGAACATGAAGTGGCGGATGCCGATCAAATCACCCTGCGGCGTTTCAATCACGGCCGGCTTCTTCTTGATGGCGCCCACAGCCATAATAGCTACCTGCGGCTGCATGATGATGGGGGTGCCCATCACGTTGCCGAACGAGCCTACGTTGCTCAGCGTGTAGGTGCCGCCTTCGAGGTCTTCCGGCTTCAGCTTGTTAGCGCGGGCGCGGGTGGCGAGGTCATTCACGCGCTTGCTCAGGCCGTTTAGGTTGAGCTGGTCGGCATTGTGAATCACCGGCACGATGAGGTTACCCGAGGGCAGGGCCACGGCCACACCGATGTTGATGTCACGCTTCTTGATGATATAGTCACCGTCGATGGAAACGTTGATCATCGGGAAGTCCTGAATGGCGCGGGCCACGGCCTGGATAAAGATGGGCGTGAAGGTCAAGTTCTCGCCTTCTCGCTTCTTGTAAGCATCCTTGTGCTTGTTGCGCCAGTTCACGATTTCGGTCACGTCGGCTTCCACGAAGGAAGTAACGTGCGGCGAAATGCGCTTCGAGTCGACCATGCGCTGGGCAATCATCTTGCGCATGCGGTCCATTTCGATCAACTCCTGGTTGCCCGAAACAGACGGAGCCGGCTTGCTGGCAGCAGGCTGGTTGTTTGCGGCGGCCTGTGGAGCCGGTGCGGCTTGCGGGGCTGGTGCTGCTTGCTGCGCAGCGGCAGGAGCAGAAGCTACTGCCGGAGCCGCCTGTTGGCCGCGATTCGCTACGAAATCAAGAATGTCCTTCTTGGTTACGCGGCCCTGCTGGCCGGTACCTGGCAAGCGCTCCAAGTCCGACATGGAAATGCCTTCTTCGCGGGCAATGTTGAGCACCAGCGGCGAGTAGAAGCGGCCGGGCTGGGCCTCGCCCAATTGCGCGCCACCCGAAGCGGCGGGCACAAAAGGTACTGCGGTAGCGGTTGCGGCTTCCGCGGCAACAGGAGCAGCGGCGGGTTGGGCAGCTTCAGTTGCCGAACCCTGGCCGTTTGAGGCGGCAGCGGCGGCATCGGTTTCGATAACGGCAATAGGGGCGCCCACGGCCACAACCTGGCCTTCCTGCACCAGAATTTGCTGCAGCACACCGGCGTGAATGGCGGGTACCTCGGTGTCCACTTTGTCGGTGGCCACTTCCAGCACCGATTCGTCCTGGTCAATGGAGTCGCCCACTTGCTTGAGCCACTTCAGAACGGTGCCTTCCATGATACTTTCGCCCATCTTGGGCATCACCATTTCGACTCGTGCCATGCGTGTTTTCTTGGATATTGGGAAAGGGGAAACGTAGAGTGCGGAGCGGCCACTACCCGGCGGCAGGGGCCGAAATCGGGGCCAAAGGTAGCTGATTTGCCTTATGCGGCGGTAGTGGCAGGCAAGTAGAGTCGTAAGTGGCCCTGCATGTACGCGTTTGGCCCGTTGCCGTTCGGGTCGGCGCTACGATTTAGTGCGCAAAATCACACCTCGGTGCGCTGCGACTGGGGTACCACCGGTAGGCTCAGCCGTACCAGATTTAAGGCCTGCGTAGTTACGTATTCAATGTTTAACTGACGTCCGCGGTCGAAGCTGATTTTGCGGGCAACGGTCTGGTGGGCATCGGCATACGCTAACCAGAAGGTGCCCACGGGCTTCTCTTCTGAACCACCGCCCGGCCCGGCAATGCCGCTGGTAGCTACGGCTACATCCACTCCCAACTGTCGGCGGGCACCTTCGGCCATCTGGCGAACGGTTTCTTCGCTTACAGTGCCGAACTGCGCTAATGTTTCGGCCTGAACGCCGAGTTGGCGCATCTTTACATCGTTGTGGTAAGCAATTACACTGCCCAGAAAATACGCCGAGCTACCGGCTTCGCTCGTAAGCTTGTGGGCTATGTAGCCACCGGTACAACTTTCGGCCGTGCCGATGGTGAGGCCGCGCTCCTGCAGCATTCGGCCCACGGCAGCCGCCAGGGACACTTCTCCTTCAGCGTATAGGTACGGGCCGAGCAGAGCGCGCAGCGGCGGTAGCTGGGCTTCCAGGCGCTGGCGCAGGTCGGGCTGGCCGTCGTCGGAAGCGGTGAGGCGCAAGCGCACGCCGCCGAGGTAGGGCAGGTAGGCCAGCTTCATGTTAGCAGGCAATTGGTTTTCCCATTCGGCTATATGTGCGGCTAGGAACGACTCGCCCTGACCTACCGTCTGCAACACGGCATGTTCGATGGGCGGTACCTGGAAATATTCTTGCAGACGCGGCAGCACCGAATCCTGCATGATGCGCTTCATTTCGAAAGGCACACCGGGCATGGACACGAACACGGTGCCGCCTTCGTCGAACCACATGCCGGGCGCGGTGCCTACGGGGTTGCGCAAGGGTGTGCAGGATTTGGGCAGAAAAGCCTGCTGACGGTTTACTTCCAGCATGGGCCGGTTAAAGCGAGCAAAAATTTGCTCCACGTCGCGCAAAGAAGGCTCGTGCAGCGCCAACTCGGTGTGGAAGTACCGGGCCAACACGTGCTTGGTAAGGTCGTCCTTGGTTGGGCCCAGGCCCCCGGTAATGAGCACCACCCGCGCCCGGGTGCGGGCCAGGTCGAGAGCCGTCACAATTTCATCGGCCCGGTCTGAGACGCTGGTAATCTGACGCACCCGCAGGCCAATGCGGCCCAGTTCCTGGCCCATCCAGGCCGAGTTGGTGTCGACAACCTGTCCGTAAAGCAGTTCGTCGCCGATAGTCATGATTTCTACGTCGGGGGGGAGGAGCATGGCAAGGAAATTGGGAAAGGCAGGAATTCGGCGCAATTTGGAGCCGCGCAAGGTAAGACAAGCGCCGCCGCATCCTGGTTTTTCTCTTTTTCTGTTTTATGACCGCATTTCGCGCATCGTTTTTCATCGTAGCACTTGCTCTGGCTACTGCTACCTCGTCGTTGGGCCAAACCAAAACGACCACCAAAAAGACCACTACTACCAAGAAAACCACGACGGCTAAAAAGCCTGCCGCCAAGCCGGCAGCAAAGCCGGCTCCCAAGCCTGCTGCCACCGCCAAGCCCGCGGCTCCTGTGGTGCCTGCAACACCCGCCGCGCCGCCGCTTACCGCCGAAGAAGCTACCGCCGCCGTGCGCGAAGCCCTAACGTTGAGCGTAACCCGGGCCGTAGAAGCCGGTGGTCAACCCGATGGCTTTAACGCCAACCCCGATATTCGTCTGTCATTCCCCCCCGAGGCAGAACTGGTAGCCACCACGCTGCGCGGACTGAAGCTAGGTGCTGTGGTCGACAAGTTTGAAGTCCAACTGAACCGGAGTGCCGAGGCCGTGGCGCCCCAAGCGGCGGCCATTTACACCGCCGCCGTACAGCGCCTCGCCATTGCCGATGGTCTGGCCTTGGTGAACACGCGCGAAAGCCGCGTGGCTGCACAACTGCTCAAGCAACAGGCCATGGCGCAGGTACAACAGGAACTACGTCCGCTCATGGATGCCGCCCTCGAGCAAACCGGCGCCAAACAGGCCTTCGGTGAGTTGATGCTGCGCTACAAAAAGATTCCGCTCATGACGCCCATCACCACCAACCTGACCGATTACGCCACCCCGAAAACGGCAGAGGGAATCTTCACGCTTATTGCGGATGAAGAAAGCCGCATTCGAATGAATTCGTCTGCTCGTTCTACTCCAACTCTCAAGAAGGCGTTCGGTCCGAAATAGCACCTTCGTCAATTTTCGGCTGAACAGCGCCGCGTTTCGGTAGCCCAAACACTGGGTTTTCGGAACGCGGTGTTATTTGGTCCGGTTTCTGCAAAAGTCACTTCATCCGCCTCTTAAGTGGGGTTCACTTTCGCTGCCGTCTATTATGAAGACCCTTCGCGCCGCTGCCGTTGCCAGCCTGTTTGCCTTACTGGGCCCGAATGCTGCCCAAGCTCAAGTTTTCCGCATTCCTAAAATCGGTGGGGGCTCTACCACCATTAAGCTGCCAACTCCGGCTGCTGGCAATACGGCTACCGGCGGCCTCACCCAAACCGAGGCGGCTAACGGCCTGAAGGAGGCACTTGTGCAGGGTATTAGCAAGGGTTCTGACCAAGCATCAAAGCAAGACGGATTTTATCTCAACAAGCTGATTCGGATTCCCTTCCCGCCCGATGCGCAACGTGTGGCTAACACCTTGCGTGGTATTGGTCTGGGTTCAGAAGTCGATAAGTTCGAACTAGCTTTGAACCGGGGCGCCGAGCAGGCCGCCATCAAGGCCAAGCCCATCTTCATTTCGGCCATTAAAAGCCTCACATTTACCGATGTGTGGAATATTCTCTCGGGCCAGAAGGACGCTGCCACGCAGTACCTGAAGCGCACGACCACCACGCAGCTGGTATCGGCCTTTTCGCCCATTATGCAGCAGGCCCTCGATCAAACCAACGCCACCAAGTATTACACCACGCTGGTAACGCGCTACAATCGTATTCCGCTGGTGCAGCCCGCTAATCCCAATCTGAACGAGTACGCCACCGGCAAGGCGGTAGACGGTTTGTTTACCCTCATTGCACAGGAAGAGGCCAATATCCGCGAAAACCCCGTAGCCCGCACCACCGATTTGCTTCGGCGCGTGTTCGGTAGCAAAAAAAGCTAATCCCCACACGGGTAGTGTAGTGCCAGCTACGGCGCAAAACAAAAAAGCCACGACTTTCAAGTCGTGGCTTTTTTGCTGCAGTTTGCCTTATCTAGTATTCATCGTCGTCGCGGCCACCGCGGCGGCTGCGGCGTTGTGACTCGTAGCTGTCGTCATCGTCCAGGCCCAAGTCGTCGTCATCGTCGTCGAGGCCGCTGGCGTAGCGGTTGCTGCCTTCGGGGTCTTCCTGCGCCTCGGCAGCTGCAAATTCGTCTTCGGTTAGGTTAGCAAGATCCAGAGCCTCGTCGTGCGAGGAACCCGTGTCCCGCCACATCAAGTAGTCGGCGTATTTAGCCGAGAGGGAGTCTTCGGAAGAGGCGCCTTTGCGGCCGCCACGGGCGGCGCCACGGCTAGGCGTAGCCTCGTCAAGTTCGTCGTCGTCGTCCAGCAGATCGTCGTCGAGGTCGTCGTAGCTTCTCATGGGAGCGGTGAATTGATAGGTTGAGCGAGAACAAAAATAATGGACCGGCGGCAAAACAAGGCGGAAAACGTAGGCACTTGCAATGGGGTTACACGGAAGGTGCCCAAGCTCATCGGGGCGGAAAATACTTTAGTAGGAAGCTGTGCAGCCGTATTCGGCTATAATCCAATAAGCAGACAGCCACGCCTTTTCGAAAAGCCAAATTTGGTTTTGGCTTGATCTATCAGATCAATTCCAGAGGCCAGGAATAAACACGTTGCGCTACTCAAAAAACTACCGGCGCACGGCAAAATCCGTGACGTGCAGGCTAGCTTGGCAAAAAGCGTACTCTTCCTCCACGTTTGAGCTAACGAGCACCGTGCGGCCATTAGTAGTGGCCGCTACGTGTTCGTGGTACCAGGCCACGCCGGCGCGGTCCAGGTTGGTGGTGGGTTCGTCCAGAAACAGCAATGGAGCATCGGTGTACAAGGCCAGGCCCAGCTTTACGCGCTGCTTCATGCCCGACGAGAAGTCACGAATAAGCTTGTGTTGCGCAGTGCGCAGCTGCATGATGTCGATGAGCTGCGCGGCACTTAGGCCGGCGCGTAACGGGCGGAAACGCGTGTGAAAATGCAGCTGTTCGCGTAGGGTTAACTCCTCGATCAGCTCCAGATACGGCGCGCATAGTGTGAGGTGCCCGGCCACGTCATCGGCCGAAACGGAGCGGCTGCCCAGTGAGAATTTCAACTCACCAGCATTGGGCAGGGTGTAAGCGGCCAACACCTGCAGCAACGTACTTTTACCGGCCCCGTTCGGACCCAGCAAGGCCGTGGCCGTACCCGATAGAAAGGTGTAAGTCAGGTCCCGGAAAATCCAGTCGCGGCCGAAGCGTTTGCCCAGGCCGAGGGCCTCAATCTGCACCGTTGCCGTTGCGTGAATAGCCCTTTATGACACCGCGGCCCGAGTTACGCACAAAGTTTACCACTTCGTCGCGCTCGGGCGAAGGCGGCAACTCCAACTCAATCTGGTCGAGGGCGGCGTTGTTGTTCAAGCCAGTCAGAAAAAGCAAGCGGTAGCACTGCTGCACCTGCAGGATTTTTTCGTCGGAAAAACCACGGCGGCGCAGGCCAATGGAATTGATGCCGGCGTAGGCCAGCGGCTCGCGCCCGGCTTTCACGAACGGCGGTACGTCTTTGCGAACCAGCGAACCGCCCGAAACCATGGTATGCGGCCCAATGCGCACAAACTGGTGTACGGCCGAGGCCCCGCCCAAAATGGCCCAGTCACCGATTTCTACGTGCCCGGCCAGCTGCACGGTGTTAGCCAGAATGCAGTTGTCGCCTATGTGACAATCGTGGGCCACGTGCACGTAGGCCATCAGTAGGCAGTTCTTGCCGATGGTGGTTTTCAACCGGTCCACGGTGCCGCGATTAATGGTCACGCACTCCCGAATGACGGTGTTGTCGCCGATGTGCACGGTCGTTTTCTCGCCCGCGAACTTCAAATCCTGGGGTACCGCGGCAATAACCGCCCCCGGGAAAATCTTGACGTTCTTACCGATTCGGGCACCCGACATGATGGTCACGTTGGGGCCAATCCACGTGCCTTCGCCGATTTCGACGTCCTGCGCGATGGTGGTGAAGGGCTCGACTACGACGTTTTGCGCAATCTTGGCTTCGGGGTGGATATAGGCGAGGGGCTGGGTCATTCAGGCAATGAACAATTATCAATGATCAACGAGCAATGACCGGGCCGCTTGCGGCAGGAACGGGTACATTGTTCATTAATCATTGCTCATTGATAATTGAGGTTAGGCATCTTTGCGCACAATGGCGGCACTCATTTCGGCTTCCATCACCACTTTGCCGTTCACAAAGGCCTGGCCTTTCATCTTGGCAATACCGCGCTTAACGGGCGCAAGCAGCGTGCACTTGAAAATGATGGTGTCGCCCGGAATAACCTTTTTCCGGAACCGGCAGTTTTCGATGCCGAGGAATAAAGTCAGGTAATTCTCCGGGTCGGGTACGGTATTGAGCACCAGAATGCCGCCGGTTTGGGCCATGGCCTCAATTTGCAGCACGCCGGGCATGATGGGGTTGCCAGGGAAGTGTCCGTTGAAAAACTCCTCGTTCATCGTCACGTTCTTCACCCCCGTAACCGTGGTTTGATCGAGGTGAATGATTTTGTCGATGAGCAGGAAGGGGTAGCGGTGCGGCAGCGTCTGGGAAATCTGGTTGACGTCCATCACCGGCGGCTGCGAAGGGTCGTAGCGCGGCACGGGAGAGGAGTCAACCTCCATCATTTTCTTCTTGATTTTCTTGGCGAAGGCCACGTTAGCTGCGTGCCCTGGCCGGGCCGCCAGGATCTGGCCTTTCAGCGGGCGACCAACCAGGGCCAGGTCACCAATCAGGTCGAGCAGCTTGTGGCGGGCGGGCTCGTTTTTGTGGCGCAGGTCCACGTTGTTCAGAATGCCCTCCTTTTTAACTGCCACTTTGGGTTTGCCCAGCATGGTAGCCAGCTCGCCCAGCTCTTCTTCGCTCACGGCGCGGTCTACCACTACAATGGCGTTGCTTAAGTCGCCGCCCCGAATGAGGTTCGACTTGTAGAGCATTTCCAGCTCGTGCAGGAAGCAGAAGGTGCGCGAGGCGGCAATTTCCTCAGTGAACTGCGTGATGTTGTTCAGCGACGCGTGCTGCGAGCCTAGTACGGGGGAGTTGTAATCCACCATCACCGTTACGCGGTAGTCGTTCAGCGGCAAGGCCGCTATTTCCACGCCGCGGGCGTGGTCGACGAAATGTACCGAGTCGGGAATTTCGAAGTAGTTGCGCAGAGCGTTTTGCTCCTCCAAACCCACTACTTCCAGTGCTTCAATAAAGGGGAGCGAGGAACCGTCCATGATGGGCGGCTCGGGTCCGTCAAGTTGAATGAGTACGTTGTCGATTTGCAGGCCTACCAGCGCCGCCAGCGTGTGTTCCACCGTGTTTACTCGGGCACCGTTCTGCTCGATGGTCGTGCCGCGCGAAAGGTCCACCACGTTGTCCACGTCGGCATCCACGGTGGGCTGGCCCTCCAAATCGACGCGCTGAAACTTGTAACCGTGGTTAACGGGTGCCGGGCAGAAGGTCATGGTGGCCTGCACACCCGTGTGTAAGCCCACGCCGCTCACGGTAACCGGGGCCTTAATTGTATGCTGTTTGTCGAACATTGTCTCAGTTGTCAGCCGTCGGTTGTCCAGTTCGGGTTAGCAAGGCAAGCCGCTATAAGGACTTGTTCAGTGCCAACTGATACCTGACAACCGTCAACTATCGGCCCGCAAAGCTATGACTTTTCCGTCTGCTCTGATTTGGACTTGGCTTTTTCCAGTTCCGAAAGCCTGCGTTCGAGCTCGGGTAGATGGCGGAAAACCGCGTTAGCCCGCAAACTGTCCCGCAGGTTAAAGGCTGGTGCGCCCTGCAATACTTGCCCTTCTTCCTTAATGGATTTGCCCACGCCGGACTGCGCCGTTACGGTAGTGCGGTTGGCCAAGGTGAGGTGCCCGGCCAAGCCAACCTGGCCGGCTAGAACGCAAAAATCCCCCAGTTTAGTAGAGCCCGAAATGCCCGATTGGGCCGCCACTACGGTGTGCCGCCCAATTTCCACGTTGTGGGCAATTTGTACCAGGTTATCAATTTTTGCTCCTTCGCGAATTACCGTAGAGCCCATTGTGGCGCAATCAATGGTAGCATTAGCGCCGATGCTCACGTTGTCTTCGAGCACCACATTGCCAATCTGCGGGATGGGCCGGTAGGAGCCGTCGGGTTGGGGGGCGAAACCAAAGCCATCGGAGCCGATAACGGCGCCGGCGTGTACCACGCAGCGGGAGCCAATGACGGTATCGGCGTAGATTTTAGCGCCGGCGTAAATAATGGTGCCGTCACCAATGCGGCACCGGTCGCCAATGGTGGCGTGCGGAAAAATGAGCACGCCGCGGCCAATGTGGCAGCTCTCGCCTATGTAGGAGAAAGCGCCGCGGTAGCCATCGTCACCCACTTCGGAACCCTGGCCCAAAAATGAGGGCTGCTCCACGCCGCGCTTGCCGGTACGGGCAAACTGCTGGTAAAACTCCAGCAGCATGGTAAAACCCAGGTAGGGGTCTTCCACGCGAATGAGCGCGGCTGCTACCGGTTGGCGCAGCACCAGTGTTTTGCTCACGATAACCGCCGAGGCCTCGGTGGTATAGAGGTGTGGCTCGTATTTCGGGTTCGAAAGGAACGCAATGGCGCCCGCGCGGGCTTCTTCGATTTTTGCCAAGCGGTCGACGCGCAGCGAAGTATCACCTTCTACTGTGCCGTTCAATACGCCCGCAATCTGGCCTACCGTAAATTCCATAGGAGGCAAAAGTAATGATTTCGCTTTCCTTCCCGACGAGCTACGGCCAAGCCACGCGTGGCAGGAAGACCCGATTAGGACGTTATTTCCTTGGGGTAGCAGACGTAATACTTCTCCACCCGTTTGCTCAGGGCCCGAATATTAGGCAAATCAGATGCTTCGGCGGCATCTATTACGTGCCCACGTTTGGTGAGTACGTTAATAGTGTCGCCGCCGGTGTCGTAGGCGTTGTTACTGATGCGGCCGGCAATCATGAGGAGGGCCGCTTCTTCAAGGGGCAGGTTGAAATGGTCGGCGATGAGTTCCGTTACACCAAGTTTAAAATCCTCATCGAAGGGTTCAGGGGCGAGGGTGATTTTGAACAAGTGACGTTCCAAGAGGCTATGAGCTAGGAACGACAGCACGAAATCAGGGTGGGCAGCCCAGAGCTTTACCGCAGCCCAAATGTCTACGTCGTCAAGGCGCACAAAGCGCTGCATAATGGCCGGGTCGCGCTCGAAATCGAGCATAGTAGAAGGGTGCAGCAGAAAGTAACCCAGATCGGGCGAAGCGGGTACTGGCACGCCGGCGCGCGTTAAGTCGCGGGCCCGCTCCATGATGCGGATAATCATTTGCTCGGCTGATGTAACGGCCTTGTGCATGTACACCTGCCAGTACATCACGCGGCGGCTCACCAGAAAATTCTCCACTGAGTAAATGGCTTTTTCTTCTAGCACCAACCGTTCGTCGTCGGGGCTGATGGTGAGCATTTTAATGAGACGGTCGGCGCCGGGCTGACCTTCCTTCACTCCGGAATAAAACGAGTCGCGGTTTAGGTAATCGAGCCGGTCCATGTCCAGCTGGCTGGAAACGAGCTGGTGGAAAAAGGGCCTTGGGTACGTGCCCTGGAAAATATCGATACCCAGTTGCAGTCGGCCGCCAAATTCGTCGTTTAGCAGCCGCATCAAGTGCAGCGACACGTCTTCGTGGTGCACGTTCTCGAAAATGGCGTGCTCCAGGGCGTGGGAGAGGGGACCGTGGCCGATGTCGTGCAGCAAAATGGCAATTTGGGCCGCTTCGCCTTCCTGTGCCGAAATACGCACGCCTTTGTCCTTGAGCGTGCGAAGCGCCAACGACATGAGGTGCATGGCACCCAACGCGTGGTGAAAGCGCGTGTGCAGGGCCCCGGGGTATACAAAATCGGTAAGCCCGAGCTGCTTAATGCGCCGCAGCCGCTGAAAATAACGGTGCTCGATGAGGTCGAAGATCAGCTCGGTAGGCACTGACACGAAGCCGTAAACCGGGTCGTTCAGGATTTTTTTCTTGTTCAAGGGGCGGCGGGGATGGAATTGGCGGCCGAAAAGTAGCCGGAATCGGTGGTACGGAAAGCGAACCGCCCGTGGCCGAAGAAAAAGTAAGGCCTCTGAAAAACGCTAAGGAGGCAACGCGGCTCACCAAAAAGCACGTGTAACCAAATCATATAGCGCGAATTGAATGCAACCCTAAGCCTTGGTTTGGGGTTACCTTCTCTTGAAGCTTGCCGGCTAACCCGGCTACGCTTGTATCATTAAGCCGCTCCTATACGTTAGGTTGCGCACCGCAAGCCGCCTCGGCGCTTCGCTTTTTATTGCCGCACGTGGCCGCTAAGGCTACTTTACCCTCAACTCGAAACGAACTTCATGCAACGGTACAACATCCTCTGGGCCGACGACGAAATTGACTTACTGAAACCACACATCCTGTTCCTGAAAGAGCGTGGCTACGACGTAACCGGCGTGAATTCGGGCGCCGACGCTGTGGAACAGATCCAAGAGCAGAACTACGACCTCGTGTTTCTCGACGAGAACATGCCTGGCCTGTCGGGCCTCGAAACGCTGTCGGAAATCAAGGCTGCGCGCCCCACGGTGCCGGTTATCATGATTACCAAGAGCGAGGAGGAGCACATCATGGAAGAGGCCATCGGCTCCAAAATAGCCGATTACCTCATCAAGCCCGTGAATCCGAACCAGATTCTGCTGTCGGTTAAGAAGGTGCTCGATTACAACCGTTTGGTGAGCGAAAAGACCAACTCGGGCTACCAGCGCGACTTCCGCCAGTTGGGTATGCAGCTTTCCGACCGCCTCAGCCCGAGCGAATGGGCCGATGTGTACAAGAAACTGGTTTACTGGGAGCTGGAGATTAACGAGACGGAAGGCAAGAGCATGGCCGAGGTCTTTAACATGCAGAAGGACGAAGCCAACACGTACTTCGGGCGTTTTATTCAGGAGAGCTACGAGGACTGGGTGAACGGCGACGATGATGACGCGCCACTGATGTCGCACCAGCTGTTCAAGGACCGTGTGTTTCCGCTCATGAAGGCCACCGGCGACACGCCCGTGTACTTCCTGCTCATCGACAACCTGCGCTACGACCAATGGAAGATTCTGGAGCCCATCATTGCCGAATTGTTCACCGTGGACTCGGAGGAAATGTACTACTCCATTCTGCCCACCACCACGGCCTACGCCCGTAATGCCATTTTCTCGGGCATGATGCCCGGCGACATTCAGAAGAAATACCCCAACCTGTGGGTGTGGGACGACGACGACGAGGGCAAGAACCTGAACGAGGCCGAGTTTATGGAAATCATGTTCCAGAAGGCTAACCAGAAGCAGAAGTTCAGCTACAACAAGGTCACCAACCTGCAGGCCGGCAAGGATTTGCTGGGCAAAATGAGCAACCTGCACAACAACTACAAGCTGAATGCCATCGTCTACAACTTCGTGGACATGCTCTCGCACGCCCGCACCGACATGGCCATGATTCGGGAACTGGCGGCCGACGAATCGGCGTACCGCAGCATCACCCGCTCGTGGTTTCTGCACTCGCCGCTGTACGAAATGCTGCAGCAGATTGCCGAGAAGAAAGGCAAGCTCATCATCACCACCGACCACGGTACCATTCGGGTAAAGCGCCCTTACAAGATTGTGGGCGACCGGAACACGAATACCAACCTGCGCTACAAACACGGCAAAAACCTCGGCTTTGACGACAGCAAGGACGTGTACACGGTGCGCAAGCCAGAGCGCGTGTTCCTGCCCCGCGAAAACGTAAGCACCGCCTACGTATTCACCGTGGGCGACTATTTCTTCGCTTACCCCAACAACTACAACTACTACGTGAACTATTACAAGGACACGTTCCAGCACGGTGGCATTTCCCTTGAGGAATGCATCATTCCGTACATCACGCTTACCGCGAAAGGGGCGTAGGCCAACGCCGGAAACACGTTAAAAAGAGGGGGCTGCCAGAAACCTGGCAGCCCCCTCTTTTGGTGCTTAAAGCAAGTTAGTCAGGTTATAAATGTCTGGTTTCGGGCTGCTACATCCCGGTTACCTAGTTCAGGTGTTTGTACGAGCACCTAGTCAATCTTGGACTCATAGCTATGGTTTTGAACCGAGCTTTAGGCGTCGGCTTGGGTTCTTAAAGCATCACGGATGAGGATGGTGTTGGTATCACGGCCCCTTCTAGCAGAGGTTGGCAAACTGCCGGCTCACCATACTTAGCGCGTTAAATCTTTTCCGGCGGTATCACTTGGGCTTGGTCACGTAGTAGGATTCACCGCATCGTACACTCACCGCAGCCGCTAACAAATCGTTTGATGGCGTACTTGGCAAAACAACAGAGGCCGGTTTACAAACCGGCCTCTGTTGTTTTCAATCGGGAAGTGTATGATAGGGTTGACGAAGTCCGTTCGGGTTAGAGCGAAGCTCTTAGGAGCCACCTGCCCGACGTTTTTCGTCCTCAGCACCGCTACCGCGGCGCTTGGTGGGCGCCACCTTGTCGTTACCGAAACGGTAGCTGAACGAAAGCGTGGCCACTCTCGACTCGCGCCGCTGGAAGAAGCGTTCGGTGTAGTTATCGAAGTTCACAGTGGCGCGCGTCTTATCGGTAAAGAACACGTCGGTAGCGTTAAGTTTTATTGTGGCCTTATTCTTCCACAAGCCCTTCTGCACGCCCACCGATACCTGCCCTTGCGGCTGCGAGAGGAAAAAGGCATAGCGTTCCTTCGAGCGGTAGGTAGCGTTTAGGTCGGCTTTCCAGTCGTGGCCCAACACGAATGTGCTGTTGCTGCTCAGGTTAAAGGCGGGTTGCCCGGCGTTGAGGCGCGTACCGGCCAGCTCACCCACAAAGCGGTTGTAATAGAGCACGGCGTTGTTGTACACGTTCCACCACTTAGCCAGTTCCAGTGGTGCCGTAAAGTTTACACCGTAGTTGTACTGCCGGCTCAGGTTCTGCGTGGTGGATACCACAAACCGGCTGTTGGCCGATTCCGGCTGCACCGTGCCCACGATGGGGTCGGAGGTGATGCCGTAGCTCAAACCAAGGCTATACTTCTGGCGAAAGGTGTGGGTCAACTCTAAGTTGTAGCTGGTCTGGGGCAGCAGGTTGGGGTTACCGGCCCCATATGTAATTGGGTCGATAAAGCTCTTGAACGGGTTGAGCTGACCATACGATGGCCGGTCGATGCGGCGGCTGACCGACACCGCGACTTCGTGCTTGTCCGAGAAAGTATGCTTTAGCGCCGCGCTTGGAAAAAGTTGGAAGTAATGACGGTCGAAGCGGGCCGTATCGGCCTCCGGCACTCCAATGGCGTTGGTCTGCTCGCCGCGCAGGCCCAGTTGCAGGCTGCCTTTGGGTAGGGTCTTGTTCAGGCTAACATACCCGGCAATTATGTTCTCGTCATAGCGAAAACGGTTGGAAAGACTGTCGTCGCGAATGAGGTTGTCAATTTGACCGCGCGCCGCAGGTTTCAGGAACTCCAGGTCGTTATCGGCTTCTACGTAGCTGATCTTGCCGCCGGCTTCCAGGCGCAGCTGCTTGCTCAAAGGACGCACGTAATCGGTTTTGAACGATAAGATGCTCAGCAGGCTTTGCTGGTCGCTGGGGCGGCGGTCGGCAAAGGTGCCCGGAAAGGAGAACCGCGTATCCAGCACTTGGGTACGGCGCGAGTCGTAGCGGGCGTAATCGGCGTCAGCAGTGAGTTCGTTAATGCCGAGAGAGTCCTTGAAAGTGTGGCGGAAGTTGAGGTTGCCCGAGTAGTTGGGCAAATTTCCGTCACGTATGTTGTCAGAGAAGGAGCGACGAGCCAAAGCACCATCGGGAGTATACAGCTCAGCAAAGTTGCGTCCCTCGCTGTCGGTGCGCAGGGCCAGACCGTTAGCCACCACGCCCACCACCGTACGTTCGCCCAAGTTGTAGTCGGCGCCAACTTTCCAGCTGTGCGAACGGCCGTGACCAACGCTGGTGTTGTCCTGAAACGATTTGCCAACTAGTGTCTTGCGGCTCTCAGGATAGCTGAAAAAGTCGCGGTTGATGGTCAATGCACTCCAATTCCGGCGGTCGGCAAAGGTGTAGGTGCCGAAGTAGTTTACCCGCTTGCGGCGGTGGTTCAGGCTCAGGCCCGACGTAAACTTGTGGTAACGACCGTAACCTAGGCTGGTGTTTACGGAACCGTTGGTGCCCAACTTCTGGTCTTTCTTCAAGTTAATGGCAATGATACCGGCGCCACCTTGCGCATCGTATTTGGCCGGCGGGTTGGTTATCAGCTCAATGCTCTTTACCTGGTCGGCGGGCAGGCCGCGGAGGTAATCGGCTAACTCGGCGCCGGTCATCGGCTGCCGTTTCCCGTCGATGAGCACCAACAACCCCTGACGGCCTCGCAAGGCCAAATTATCGTTGCCGTCCACGGTCACGCCCGGCGAGCGAGTCAGCACATCCAGGCTGGTGTTACCCGCCGACAGCGGCGAGCCTTCCACGTTTACCACTGTGCGGTCGGCCAGCCGTTCAAATTGCGGCTTGGTACCCACCACCTGAACTTCCTTGAGCTGGGTAGCGCCGCTCACGGGCATTATAAGCACCGGCAGCATAATGGTGCTGCCCGCTACCTCAAACGCCTGGCTCCATTGACGCACAAATCCCAGTTGCGCAGTTGATACTAAGTAGCGCCCCGCAGGGGCCCGCTCAAACTCGTAACGGCCCTGCTCGTTGCTAAATTCGGTTTTCACCACCGACGAATCGGCTACGCGGTGCAGGGTAACGGTGGCAAATTCTACCGGCTCACCGGCACTGCTGCGAACCGAGCCGCTTACGTTAGCCGGGTTCTGGGCCCAGGCACCGGTAGTAAGTGACGCAGCTACGGCCAGTAACCAACCGGCGCGCCTGGGGATAAAGAGTTTCATGGGGTACAGAATTGATGAACCGATGGAAGAAGGGAAGCCGGAGTGGTTTTAAGCCGGCAGCTTGGGGGAAGCCGAAACGAAGAGGTTTGTCTACGAAATGATTCGTATGTAAACGTACGAATCGTTTCGTATTATATGCAGAGGGGGGGCCTTGAGGCCAGAGCCGAACCGCAGGAACATTAAATCAGAAGCAGGTACTCAGGGGGAGACAGGCGCGCAGTTATCGGCAATGCGTTCGAGCAAGCTGCGCAACAGCTCCCTTTCCTCGCTCGATAAGCCAGCTAGGGCCGTCTGACGATTTGCAAGCACAATGGGGTGCACAGCATCGAGAACACGCTGGCCTTCCTCGCTCACCCGCAACTGGGTGCGGCGCCCGTCGTGTGGCAAGGGCACAGCCAGCAGCAAGCCCCGCTTGGTTAACAGGCCCAGTATGCGGGCTACCGACGCTTGGTCTTTGAATACGCGTTCGGCTATTTCGTTTTGGGTGAGGTCGTCGTTTTCCAGCAGCACGCGCATTACCAGCCATTGGTCGATGGTAATGGCAATACCCACCCGGTCGATAGTGGCCTGCGCCATGCGGCGGTAGCTGCGAATGGCCTTGTCGAGCGAGTAAAAAAGGACGTTAGAAAGCATAAAAGACAGTTGTGGAACAAAGACTATGATGTGTCATAGAAGTTGCATGATGATGAGGGTATGAAACAGTGAACTACATAGAAAAAGAAATCGACTGGTGTTCTAAAGACCGTGCTTACACCAAACGGGAGAAACCCAAGTGTTCAATTATTTACTTACAAGCTTCAGATGCATAACTCATTTCAAGTACTGTGCCTAGAATGTAAGAGTCACACAATCAAATACTTAATAACGGTGTAGTGTTTTTTGATTTCTCCTGTTATGTCCGATTCCGAACAGTGTGTTCGATTTTGAAACATGTAGAGTCAGCAGGAGTAGATTCCGCTTGCGGCAAGCCTAATTCAGAACAGGTGTTGCCAGTCGATTTACTTTGCATTTCCACTTGCTGAAGCCATGTCCGATACCCCTTATCACGAAGTCCGAGACGAATCGGGGCACCTTGTCCGCGAACTGCACGGCGTTACACTGGTCCACATCCTTGATTACCTGGTGCAGCATTACGGCTGGCAGGAGTTGGATCGGCTAGTGCGCATTAACTGCTTTGCAAACAACCCCACCATTAAATCAAGCCTGAACTTTCTTCGTCGCATGCCTTGGGCCCGCGAGAAGGTGGAGCAATTGTATGTGCAAACTCGCACTGACGAAATTCTGCGGCGTAACAAGGCATAGGGCTGGATAAAAAGTAGATAGGTGCTGTGTCTCAACCATTCCACTAGTGGGACGTAAGAGGGGCGGCCCTGGAGTATTTTAAGTATTGTGGTACGATACTTGGTAAATACCCACTAATCCACAGCATACTGCTGTTCACCTTCAACCAGAACTCATGAAATCCTTCCCTCAAAAAATTGCCGGTGCTATCCTTCTAGTAGGTCTTTCATTTGGTGCCCACGAGGCCGCCGCACAGAAGACCAAAACAAAGCAGAAGGGTAATCCGGATACAATAGGCCGTGCCGTTCAGCAAGGCAACGGTGCCTACGTAGCTAAGACTGATTATGCACAGTGCATGGGTGGCGGCCTGCTAGGCCTGCAGAATTTGCCCAATGGCTGTCTGCAGATGACGCAAACCAAATTTATGGTAACTCCTTCGGGTCACCGCATGTCGGTGTGGGAAGGCACTGCACCTGCTGAAGCTCGCCCGCAGCAACGCACGGTGTTTAACTCTACCTGGACCGAAACGGTGGAGGGTGTAACTACTACCTACGATACGCAAGCGGTGACTGATCCTAACGGTAAGGTTACGCTGAGCCTGAATCACAAAGGAACCGGCAAAGGCAAATAGTTGCGAAGTTTTGCAGAGTAAACAAAAAGCCGCTCCCTTGAGGGAGCGGCTTTTTGTTTACTCTGCCATCGTGCGTAGTAAAGGGGTTAAATCAGTTTATCCAGCGCGGCTTTCAGGCGTGGCAAGGCTGCCTCGATGGAAGCCAGCGAAGCACCACCCACAGACATGCGGAACCACGGGGCGGTATCGGAAGTGCCGAAGGCGCTGAACGGCACAACGGCTAAACCGGCGTCGCTGATCAGGTAAGAAGTCAGGTCTTTAGTAGTGGCTAGCTTCTGGCCTGCGGGCGTGGTTTTGCCCAGCACATCGAGGCGGGCGGTGAGGTAAATGGCACCCATGGGTACAATGGCATCAACGGGGTAGCCTTGCTGCTGCAATTCTTTGAGGCCGCTGTAAAGCGCAACCAGGCTTTGCTGAATGTTTTGGCGAAACTGATCCATGAATGCATCTACCGCTTGAGTTTGCGGGAGGTATTGGCCGGTAGCAACTTGTTCGGCTTTTGGCGCCCAAGCGCCCACGTGGCCCAAGATAGCCTTCATTTTATCGATAACAACGGCGGGGCCAAAAGCGTAGCCCACGCGTACGCCAGTAGCTGCCAAGCATTTGGAAATGCCATCAATGTATATTACGTACTCGCGCAGAGCGGGACGCAGATTTACTGGATCGTGGTGTTCGGTGTCACCAAAAGTGAGCATCCAATAGATCTGGTCATAGAGAATGTATAACGGCTTTTCATTAGGGCCACGGCGTTGGTTTTCGGCCAGTACCAGGTCGCAAATGGCTTCTAGGTCCTGCTTGGTGAATACCGTTCCGGTTGGGTTCAGCGGCGAACAAAGCGCCAGCAGCGTGGCGCCGGCCAGGTGCGGGGCTACCTCGGCCGCCGTGGGCATAAAGTTGTTATCGGGGCTGGTTTCTATCAGAACGGGCTGGGCGCCAGAGAGGTGGCAGTAATGGTTGTTGTTCCAGGACGGCACCGGAAAAACCACCCGGTCGCCGGGGTCGATGAGGGCGAGGTAGGTGGCGTATATGAGGGGGCGCGAGCCGCCGGCAACCAGAATGTCGTTAGCCGAGTACGCTAACCCCAGGCGTTCCTGCAAAAAGCTAGAGGCGGCCTCGCGCAGGCCGGCCATGCCGTTTGCGGGCGGGTAGTTGGTATTACCGGACTCGTAGGCGCGGGTAATTTCAGTGCGCAGTTCCGCCGGAATCGGGAAAATACTGGGGTCGAAGTCGCCGATGGTGAGGTTGCAGATTTGCTCCCCCTTGCGAATCATGTCGTTTACTTCGTTGCCAATTTTGATGATTTCGGAGCCGATGAGGCTGCCGGCCATTTTGGAGACTTGCATGGAAGTTTGGTAGGGCTTTAGCGGGTGCAAAAGCGGCAGCCCCGGCCGGGCCGCGGCGTCGCAAGTTAGGCTTAGCGGACCTACCTCTGCGAATAGAGTGGCCTGCCAGCAAAGTTTCCCGGTTGTGCTGCAGTTAAATTTTATTCCTCGAGGCCCGGCTGCTTCGCTGCCGCCATTGTACTTCTGATTGATAAAGTCAGTTGGAAAGCTGCCGCATGCGCTCATTAGGGAGACATAGCCAATCAAATGAAATTCGTATTTCGATGCTTAACGGCAGCTTAAAAGCCATGAGGTCTTAATATTGCCCCAATGAATTTGTTTCCTGCCACCTTTGATATTCCAAGCACTGACGCCCTGCCGGCTGCCGCTCAACAGCTCCGGGTCGCCATCGAAGCCACAAACTGTCCGGTTGTGCTGCTGGAAGGAGAAATGGGCGCCGGAAAAACAACCTTTATCCGGGCGCTGTGCCGGGAGCTGGGTGTAACCGATGAAGTGAGCAGCCCCACGTTTTCGCTCGTGAACGAGTACCGCGACGCCTGGAACCGGCCCGTGTACCACTTCGATTTTTACCGCATCGACTCCCTCGACGAGGCCCTCAGAATCGGCGCACCGGAGTACTTTGATTCTGGTTATCTTTGCCTAATAGAGTGGCCAAGCCGAATTGCGCCGCTCCTGCCACCGGATCGACTGCTCGTGACCTTGGACGTGACGGGGCCGGAATCCCGGCGGATTCAGATTACAACGCACAGTGAGTAACGAGTGCGTACGGGTTTGCTTTGCCGGTACGCCCGCCGCTCGTTGAAAATGGACCTTTGTTCCTAGAAGATGCCCGATCAGCTCCCCCCCGGCTTTAGCTCGCTTGCCACGCCCGCCCGCGCATACATTCCGCAAGAATCTATGCTGGCCGTGGAAACACGCCGCCGCAAGCTGTTCATCGGGCTGCCTCGGGAAACCTCCTTGCAGGAAAACCGCCTGGGCCTTACCCCCGAAGCCGTAAAGCACTTGGTAAACGAGGGCCACGACGTGGTAATGGAAAGCGGCGCCGGGGAGCCCAGCAAGTATTCCGACCACGACTACTCCGAAGCCGGGGCCAGCATTGTGTACACGCCTAAGGAAGTGTACGAAGCCGACTTGGTGCTGAAAATTGCGCCGCCCACCGCCGACGAAATAGAATACCTGCGCGCCGGGCAAACGCTTGTGTCGGCGCTGCAATTCGGGTCGTTGTCGGTGGAGTACCTGATGGCCTTGCAGCGCAAGAAAATCAACGGTATCAGCTTTGAACTCATCAAAGACCCTTCCGGCGCCAAGCCGGTGGTGCGGGCCATGAGTGAAATTGCCGGCTCTACGGTAATGCTGGTGGCCGCCGAATACTTGGCCCGCTCGAACGAAGGCAAGGGTATAATCCTAGGTGGTATTACGGGTGTGCCGCCGTCGCAGGTAGTTATTTTGGGTGCCGGAACCGTGGCCGAATACGCCGCCCGAGCCGCCATTGGTCTGGGAGCCGAGGTGAAGGTGTTCGACAACCACCTCTACAAGCTGCGCCGCCTCAAGCAAAACCTGGGGGCCCAACTCTATACCAGCACCCTCGACGCGTACACGCTCAACCAGCAGATTCGCCGCGCCGACGTGGTTATCGGGGCCCTGAACGCCGAAGACGGCCGGATTCCGTTCATGGTGTCGGAAGAAGTGGTGGCCTCTATGGCGCCCGGCTCGGTAATCATCGACGTGAGCATTGACCAAGGTGGCTGTTTCGAGACCAGCGAAATTACCACGCACTCCAAACCAGTGTTTCGCAAGTACGACGTGATTCACTACTGCGTGCCCAACATTGCCTCGCGCGTGCCGCGCACGGCCACCAACGCGCTCAGCAATATTTTTACGCCCATACTGCAGGAAATCAGCCAGCACGGGGGCATCAACGAAGCCCTGTTTGCCGACGAGCATTTCCGCTCCGGTGTGTACCTCTACAAGGGGGCATTGACGAACGCGGCCATTGCCAAGAAATTCAACCTCCGCTACAAGGAACTTGGGCTGATGATTGCCGTGCGCAACTAGCACTATCCAGCCAAGTGCAATTCTGGGAAGGCTGCTCACCTCTTTAAGCAAGAAAAAGCCCGTGCTACTTTTAGTGCGGGCTTTTTCATTGATTGCATTGCCCGCTGTAAGTCGGAGGTGATTAATCGCGCTAATAATCTGGTACATGAGTTTTTCCGCTTCCACGCTCATCTCACGGCCCGTGCTGGCCTGTTCCTCCGCCGAGCAAGCGGAGGCCATGAACCGTTCCTTCGAGCAGTACCTTGTGCCCATGCGCTTCGACGAAGCTTCGTTCCAGCGGCGCTTTCGGGGAGAAAACCTCGATGCGGAAGCCAGTCGGCTGTGGTATTGCGGCGAAGAACTGGTGGGGGTGGTATACATTGCCCGGCGGGGCTGGACCAGCCGCGTGGCCGCCATGGGCGTGGTACTGGAAGCCCGCGGCTTAGGGCTAGGAAAACCGATGCTGCAAACCGCCATTGACGAAGCCCGCCGGTGCGGCGACCGAACCCTTATGCTGGAGGTATTCGTGAACAACGAGCGGGCTATTCGGCTGTACGAGCGGTTGGGGTTTCGCATTACCCGTCGGCTTCAAGGCTTTCAGCAGCCGGCCGAGCGGCCTACAACTCCGGCAGATTCGCTAACGAAAACCGACCCTTTGACCGTAGCCCGCACCGTAACCCGCGGAGCCGTTGATGCCCTTCCCTGGATGATGGCCGGCGAAACCCTGGCCGCTACCACGGAGCCTTTTGTAGAAGCTTGGCGCTTGGAAAACAACGCGTTTGCCCTCGTGCGGCCCGACGCAGAGCGGGTAATGCTGCTAAGCCTGATTGTGCCTAAGGCTTCCCGCCGACAAGGGTGGGGAACCCGCATGGTGCGGGCTCTGGAAGCCAAGTACGCCGGCCGCAGCCTTACGGTACATTCGTTGCTGCCGGAAAGCGGTGGGCCGCAGTTGTTGCGGCGCTGTGGCTGGGAACCGTCGGCGCTGGAGTTGTATGAGATGGAGTGCGTGCTGTAAGCATACTCGGTATGAAAGAATTTTCATCAGCGCAAGCCACTCGATTTCAGTACTGTATTATGCGAATAGCTGCAAGTCACCCTCGGGTAAGTATGGGCTTATTACTTGGGGGGGTGGCGGCTTGTCAGGAACCAGCTCAGGTAGAATCGCACCGACTGCAGCAACTGGAGGCAACCATGCAGGCGCTTAACAGCCGGCTCAGCAAGGATGCTGACAAGCACATAGCGAATATCGAGCGTGGTGTGTCGCAGAACCGGGAGCAGCGGCGAGATGTGGAAGTGTTGCGGCAGGCCGAAGAAGTAAGGGAGCAAGCCAATGCGCTGGTGGGGTACTTGCAGCATATTCGGCAGCGCTTGGGTACACCAGAGCCAGCCATTGATTCCCGGTTAGCCGATGCTGCGCCCGTCACGGCGTTACTCCTTGATGGCGGAGCGGCCGATACGTTGCAGCACCGACTCAACAACTACGCTGCCTTTATTCGGCCATACGTGCCGGAGGTGGCGCCGCTGGCACTCGATGCCGAGCAAGACCCAAATGTGACTCAGGCAATGGGTAGCGCCCTTAAAGATTGGCGCTTTGCGCAATTGTATTTTCAGGGCGCATCGGTGGCCTCGGCACTGGCTATGCTCAGCCAGAAAGAATTAGAAGTGCGTGACTTGGAACGAACTGCACTGCGTAAGCTCAGCGAACGGGTAGGCTCGCATTCGTCCGTATTCTTTAAGATTGGGGCAATGGCTACGCCAGAGTCACGCGCGGTGCGGGCAGGAGAGGTATATCGAGCCTATCTGTATCTGACCAGCACTCAGTTTAGTGTGTACCGACAAACCGGGCAAGTAAACGGGCATCCGGTAAATGTGGGTCCCGATGGCCGGGTACAGGTATCCTTTTTAGTGCCGACGGATGCTCCCGATGGGCCAGCGTTGTGGGATGGGAAAATCAGCGGACGATACGAAGGACGGGACACCACCTTTCGCATTCGGGTGCCTTATACGATTCAGCGCAACTAACTCATTAAGGAATGTCAGGGGGCTTTGCAGTTGCTCGTATGCGGGGTAATTCGATTTTCGGTGGGCGAAACACGCTGCTTTTTGCGCTGGCAGGCTTATTTGGTATTGTGGGCTGCAAGTCCAGGTACAATGCCGATATGGCCGAGCTTCGGCTAAAATTCATCGATAACACATTAATGCGCAGCAACGAGGAGATGTTGCAGGCAAACCGGTACGTAGTAAGAGGCATCGAAGCTCGAACCCAAAAGAACCAGTACCCGCCCTCCCCGGCCGACGTTGCCATACTGCGGCAAGCCGAGGCTGTTCACGACAGTACCCAGCAACTGGTAACCCACCTGCATGAACTGCGGGAACAGTTGCTGAGCCGGACAGGTAACCAAACGCGTTTCCAAGAACTCGACGGCCGCCTTGAAGTGGCTGCACTGTTGGGAGAAGAACCGGGGCAAGGAAATGCAAGCACTCTTTCCCTTCGCCTCAGCAGATACTACCGCTACCTGCACCAAGTCGCGCCCGCGGCCCAAGCCGGGCATTCTGTTACTGACTTTGCGGATGCTTCGGTAGCGGCGGCGTTGGCTACCTTGGCGCGGTACGAAGCCCAGGTACTATTGCGCGAAGAAGCAGCCCTGAACGTGCTTGAGGCAAAAGTGCGGGCTGCCTTACCGAAGCCTAATTTTCGCTTGCTAGCTTCTGCCGAATCCCAAACCGTGGCCCCAGGCACTACTTACCGGGCCGAACTGATGCTTGCGCAGGCACTTTCTCTTCCGTCACGTGGGCTGACCATGTCGGCAAACGGGCAGCCGGTGACGGTAGGAACTGATGGCTTCGCACCGGTAACGTTTACCGCGCCTGACCGTCCCGGTCAGCACTATTGGGATGGAGCAATCAGGTATCAAGTAGGAAGCCGCGACAGTGTTTTTCGCGTGCGGGTGCCTTACACGGTGCTGAGAAAGAATTAGCTATTGCGCCATCAACAGCACTTGCCAAGCCTCCAGCAAGCGGCCTTCCTCCAGAATTTTCTTGCCCAGCAGCATCAACTGCCGGCGCTGCTCGGCCGCATCGTGGCGGTACTTGTTTAGCGTGTAGGCCACCAGCGGGTCTTCGCGGAAAGCCTCTACAGCTTCTGGAGTAGGCAGGGCTTCCTGCTCAATGTTGCCCAGGCGGCCGAGGTTGTTGCCGGTCAGCAGGTCGGAATTGCGAATGTGCTCGGGCAACTGGTCGATGCCAATGCCCTTGTTGCGGTTGGGCTTGGGTACTTCGAACAGGCTTGCGGGAATAACGCGCGAGTACCAGTCGCCGCCCAGGCGGGCCACGGCGTCGAACTTGTGTGGGTCGACGCCGGCGCCGTTGGCCAGCAGAATATCCTCGCGGAAATGGCTCTGCACCACCCGGCAAATAACCAGGTTGCCGCCGCCGTTGGAGTCGCCGATGGCAATAACCTGCTCCACCACGCACTCGAACGACACGGGGCATTCGGCCACGCGGGGCGGGCGCACCATGTCGGATTTTAGCTCCGTGAGGCCAGCTTTTCGGAATTCGTTTACGCCACGTTCGTACTCGGTGCTGGCCAGCGACATTTGTTCCACCACGGCGTAGTCGCAGATGTTGATGACGCACTCGGGCACTTCGTCGCGCACGTTGTAGAGCGTGTGCTTCTGGGTGTTGTCGCGCACGCGGTTGGCGGGCGAGAAAATGAGCGTGGCGGGATTCGAGCTGAACACGTTGAAAAACGAGAAGGGGCTCAGGTTTACCTCGCCGTTGCGGTCGATGGTGCTAACAAAGGCAATGGGCCGCGGCGCTACGGCCCCCAGCATGAACTGGTGCCACTCGGGGCCTTTTAGGGTGCCGGGCGTAATGGTGCGGAAAGCGGAGAAAGCGGAGGTGGGCATTGCAGCAAACAGTTTAGGCGCTCGAAGTTCCGGGTTTGGCGCGAATTAGTCCTCGTAGCTCCATTGTTTGCTGCGGCTGCTGTAGCTGGCCTCTACCATGGCGCCGGCGTAGTCCTGCATCCGAAACCCCTGCGCGCCCCAGCCGCCGGTTGTAGCTGTGATGTAGCCGAAGGAGCGAGGCCGAAACAGTCCATTCGCGGTAGTTGGAACGGCTAGGGTTTGTTGCCTCGCTAGTTGTGTGAGCGAATCCGGATAATGGCCGTGTTGGCGTTGGTAAGTGCCGAGTCGTTGTATGATGCGTTCGGCGCGTTGCTCCGTTAGTTTGTCTTGCAGGTACCAAACCGGAATCAGCAGCGGCACGCAGAGTACTCCCGCAGCAAGTGCCGGCCAAACAATGCGCCGCAGTGCCATTTGGGCTTTCGAAAACAACAGCTCCAGAATGCCATACACCACCGATAGCAGCACCATTCCGCCAAACTGAGGTATAAGCAAAAGCGGTTCACTAGCCTCGGCGTGAAACAGTACGAACAGAGTCAATAGGGCCCATAAAACCCGTTTGTATGTAAGATTCACGGAGAACAGCGCGTTACTTGCAGGAAAATAGAAGTGTAATGTTAGGCAGGAAGTTAGTTACCGGGTTGGGTTTTGTCACGTGCCTGTTAGGAGGTGTTGCGCCCGCGGTCAACGCCCAATCCGCCGACACCCTGCGCCTGCGGCAGCACCTCCGGTACCTTACCACCACTCCGCAGCCGCGCAACCACCAGTACGTAGCTGTGCTCGACACCGCAGCCGCTTACCTCTCGCGGCAGCTGCGCCTGGCTGGAGCCCGCACCAGTGAGCAGCCTTACCAAGTCGAAGGAAAAACTTACCGCAACGTAATTGGCTCCTTCGGGCCCGAAAACGGCCCGCGTATTATTGTGGGCGCGCACTACGACGTGTGCGGCGAGCAGCCCGGCGCCGACGACAACGGCTCGGGCGTGGCGGCGCTGCTGGAACTGGCGCGGCTGCTGGGCCAGCAACAGGGGCTGAAACAGCGTATCGACTTAGTGGCTTATACCTTGGAAGAGCCGCCGTATTTCCGCACCAAACTCATGGGTAGCTACGTGCATGCCAAGTCCCTGCACGATGCGCAGGTACCGGTACGGGGCATGGTGGCGCTGGAAATGCTGGGCTACTTCGATGACCGCAAAAACTCGCAGCACTACCCGTTCGGTCCCTTGAAGCTGATTTACGGCAGCCGCGGCAACTACGTCACGGCGGTGCGCAAATTCGGGAATGGCAGCTTCAGCCGGCCCTTTGCCCGCCGGTACAAGCGCGTGGCAGCGCTGCCCGTACGTCGCTTTCAGGCACCTGCGGCATTACCCGGCATCGACTTCTCCGACCACCTCAACTACTGGAAATTCGGTTACTCCGCTTTAATGCTGACGGATACGGCCTTTTTCCGCAACCGCAACTACCACCACGCCACCGACAGCATGGAGAAACTGGATTTCAGGCGCATGGCCCTGGCCGTGGATGCCTTGCTGGCAGCGCTGCTAAACGGCTAGCTCCCGGCTGCGGCCCACCCACACGCGACCTGTACTGATAAGGTACACGGTTCCACATTCCGCATTTGGTACGGTGCGGTATTGTACCCGTCGCAGGAAGGCCGCCCATTCCTGCTGCTCCTGCGGGCTGGCGGTGGCGGCATCAAACGTGTGCGGCACCGCATGGTGGTAGGCCGTCCAGTGCAGCAGCTCGGCCCCGGGTACGGCCTCGTACTCTGGCGGTAAGGGCGGGGCCGTAGGGTCGGGCAGTTCAAACACCCGTTCGTAGTGCCCGATTCGCTGTTCAATAGCCGCTACCACCTGCGAATCCCGAAAGCAGGATTCCATCAGCCAAATAGCCAGGTAGTACGGATCGGGGTTAGCGGTAAGCTCTTGCTGCCACTGTGCATGCGTTGCCAGCAGTAGTTGAAATGCCTCCCGCCGAAAGCCAACGGGCGGCAAGCTTGCAAAGGAAGTGCTTAGCCAGGGACCCAGGCCGAGCTTGGCATAGTCGTAATGATTTTGGTGCCGGCGCTGAAACGACAGCGGCTCCGGGTGAAGCTTGCCGTGAGCGAAACGGCGGAAGTGGCGACGTACACCCCGGGCTTTTTTCATGCTGCAAAAGTAGCTGTAGCCTCCAGCATGGTCAGTTCCAGGCTGTCTGCACTATGGTAAGTGCCCTGGTATGCCTCGGACTCACGCAGGCGGGGAAGACGTATTAAGTACCTTGTGCCATATAAAAAGCCCCGGGCGCTCCTGTATCAGGAATGCCCGGGGCTTTTTATGTACGCTTAGCAGCTGGCAAAAAAGGCAGCGAACTGGCTTGTGGAATTTCCGTCACCATAGCTGAGGCTAGGGCTACTGCTGTTGCTGCATAAAGAACGGCGTGTTTTCAGGCCCCAGCAGGCCGCTTTCGTACGATCTGGACGCGGGGAGGAAGTAAAAGTTCTCGATGGCCGGCGCAAACCCCCGCGAAAGGCTTTCGGTAAGCAATACGGTGCGGCGCACCCCGTTTAGGCTGCTTTCGGCGGTAATGCGGTATTCGGCCTGCGGGATATCGGGCAGCCAGTAGTTGATCTGGCTGCTTTCCCCGATGGTGAAAGTCTTGCGAATAACCTGGGCCGCGCTGCCATCGAAGTGCTTGGCCCCAGCTACGGGTGTGAAGGTGATGGTCACTTCGGTGCCGCGCGGGATAAACGCAAAGTTCTGGTCCATGTTGGCAAACCGGAGTGCGCCGCCGAAGTACCCGGAGGAGCTGTGCGCCTGCTGCGGCCGATCGGGAATGGTGCCCGAAAGCAGCCACTTGAAGTTCTTCACGGCACCGCTTTCACCGGGGCTGAAGGCGTTGTAGTCCGCAACCGTGTTCATGCCCATGCGCAGCTGGTACACGTGGCCTTTGTAGCTGACTTCTTTCCAGGCATAGACCTTCCAGCCGCCGATTTCCAATCGGGGCAGCGTGTAGCGGCCATCGGCGCCGGTGGTTACCTCGGCGGAGCCATACAAGGTGCTGTTGTCGGCGCGCACCTTAACCCCGGCCATGGGCTGGCCATTGGTGTCTACCACAATACCGGTTACGGTGTGGGGCTCCGGTTTGGGGCCGGCCGGGTCGGTGGTTCCCGTGGGGGAGGGAGTTTCAGTGTCACAAGCAGTTAGCGACAAACAGGCAACTGCCAGCATTGCGACTTGGAATGGTAGCGTTTTCATAGCTGAGAAGCAGGACAAAAAGGAGTGGGAAAGCAGAGCACTAGGTCTGTCACCTCGCCCGGAGCCGCTCCGGATGCGGCGCCAGCGGTGGGAGCCGCAGTGCGCTGCAAAGTTCCCCCTAGCCAGATGGGGCCACAATCACATGTAAATGTGCTGGCATTGTGACGGGTATTTGTAAGTCCGGCAACCTACTCAAGCCTGGGCCTCACATGTTTGGTATTTGAAAGCGTTACCCCGGTTTTGCTATCCTGTGTTTGCTGCTATAACTACTGTTTTCAGTAACGGAGGGCTCCTCATGAAATGGGTTTAACCTGAGCCGGAAAGCCAGTAAAAGCGACGGAATTGCTGATCAGGTACTTATACGGCTGAATACTTTGCTAAACTGATATATCTTTACTAATTAGCTATAGTTATTTTCAAACGGCTGTTCTGACCTATGAGCAAACCCGCCTGCCCGAAATGCGACGCCACCGAAGCCACCAAAAGCGGGGTAATAGGGGATAGGCAGCGCTACAAGTGCAAAAAATGCGGCTACCACTTCACGGTGGCTAAGGTGGGCCGCGAGGTGAATTCGTATTACGTTATCAAGGCCCTGCAGCTGTACATTGAGGGCGTGAGCTACCGCGAAATAGAGCGGTTGCTGGGCGTGAGCCACGTATCGGTAATGAACTGGGTAAAGAAGTACGGGGTAAAGGCGCCCCGCCAGACTGAGTATCATCCCACGTATCAAATCCTTAATCAGAAAGAACTGGCTGAGTTTTTTCAGCAGCCGGGTAATCTGAAAGGCGCCGGTATGGTGGTAACCGAACTCGGCGACAAGTTCATGCTCATTCGCTGGGAACGGTTTCGGCAGGGTTAGCGAGCTACGTGCCCGCAGTTCGGGGAGCTATACTCTTAGCATAAGTATAGCACAGACGTGACTTCGTGTGGTGGATTCCACTACTTGGTAGTGCAGAACCCAAGGTAATGACCTGGGCCATCGGCATTTCGCATTTCCCACACGAACCCGAACCAAAACGCCATGCAGAAAACGCGTTACGCCTTAGTAATGAGTGCACTGCTGAGTGGAACCGGAGCTGCGGCTCAGGTAACGCCCACGCCGCCGGTCCCCACCACGCCCGAGCCCACACCTGCCCAGCAGCCAGCCACGCCGCCCGCCAATCCGCAGGCGCCGTCGGTGTCGCAGGCGCCCACGCCGGCCGCTTCACAGCCGGCGTCACCGGTACCCTACGGGGGCGGCATGCGAGTGAACCTTTCGCCGGACGGCTCGAAGTACATGCGCTTTATCACCTGGCACCAAGTCTGGACGCGCTATACCGAAAACAACACCGGCACGCTTCGTGCCCCGGGCAAACCACAGGACAGCCAGGTTGATTTTGCCCTGCGCCGATCCCGCTTCTTGGTGCTGTCGCAGCTAAACCCGCGCTTTATGGTTTATACCCACTTTGGTATAAACAACCAAACCGCCGTGAGCGGGGGCGTGAACCCCACCGTGGATGCCAAAAAGCCGCAGCTGTTTGTTCACGAGGCCGTGGTGGAGTACAAAATCAACAAGTACCTGGATTTTGGCGCCGGCATGCACTACCAGAACGGGCTTTCGCGCCTGACGCGTTCGAGCACGCTCAACTTCCTGTCGATGGATGCGCCGCTGACCAATTGGCCCATTATCGAAACCGCTGACCAGTTTGCTCGCGGTATTGGGGTGTACGCCAAGGGGCGGGTCAGCAAGCTGGACTACGCTTTTTCCGTCAACGAATCGTTTCTGACAAACCAAGCCAGCACGCCCATGGGACTAGGTTCCATGAGCGGAACGGGGGCCAACCTGATCAATACGGGCAGCAACGTAGCGCAGTACAACCCGCAAAGCACCAAGCATATTTACCAAGGGTACGTCAGCTGGTCGTTGTTTGATCTGGAGTCCAACTTGTTGCCCTTCAATGTGGGCAGCTACCTGGGCACGAAGCGGGTGCTGAACTTCGGTGGCGGCTTCCTGTACAACCCCGATGGCATGTACTCGCGCCCCAACAGCAGCGTGCTGAACGCGGCGGACATTGCTGCCGCCACCGCTGCAGGTGTGAACCAGTTTAACGCCGTTCCGACGCGCAAACACGACATCGGGCTGTGGGCGCTGGATGTGTTCTATGACACGCCGCTCAACAAGGAAACCGGTACGGCCCTAACGGTTTACGGCGTGTACTACAACTATGACTTCGGCCCAAATCACGTGCGCTATATCGGCGCCTCAAACCCCGGTTACGGCGCGAATGCCTTGCGGGGCAATGCCGTTCCGCACTCTGGTACCGGCAACATTGGCTTTGTGGAGGCCGGCTATCTGCTGCCCAAAGCCTTGTTTGGAACCAAGGCTCGACTTCAGCCTTACGCTTCGTATCTGCTCGCCGGCTACGAAGGCCTGCGCACCTCTGCCGGTGAACGTCAGAACGTGCACATCGCCGATTTGGGGGCCAACCTCTTCTTGGAAGGCCACAACGCAAAATTCACGCTCAACTACCGTCCCCGGCCGGACTTTACCAACGTGGACGACGTGAAGTACCGCCCTGAAATCACGCTGCAAACCCAGGTCTTTTTGTAAGCCTTTAGCTGCTTTTCCTTCTCACAACCTCACCTTTTCATCCTCATGAACAATCAATTACCAAACCGCGCGCCCGCAGTGAGCACGACGGCTGGGGGCGCGCCCGTGGCGGCGGCCCACGACAACAACTCGGTGGAGAAAAGCAAGATCTGGCAGGTCATCACGGCCTCGTCGGTGGGCACCGTTATCGAGTGGTACGACTTCTACATTTTCGGTTCGCTGGCCGCTTTTATCGGGCCGGTGCTGTTCGGCAGCACGGGCAAGATTGAGGATACGATTCTCGGGACGCTGGCCGTGTTTGGCGCGGGCTTCGTGGTGCGGCCATTCGGGGCGCTGTTCTTTGGCCGCATCGGGGATATGATCGGGCGCAAGTACACCTTCCTGCTCACGCTGCTCATCATGGGCGGCGCCACCTTCATTACGGGTTTGATTCCGAGCTACGAGAAAATCGGGCTGGCGGCACCCATAATCGTTACCATTTTGCGCCTGCTGCAAGGCTTGGCCCTGGGCGGCGAGTACGGCGGCGCCACCACTTACGTAGCCGAACACTCACCCGATAACAAGCGCGGGTATTACACCAGCTTCATCCAGATTACGGCCACGGCCGGCTTGTTCATCAGTATTCTGGTAATTCTTTCCACCCGCACGCTCATGGGCGAAGAGGCCTTTAAGGAGTGGGGCTGGCGCATTCCGTTCCTGCTGTCGGGTTTGCTGGTAATTGCCTCGTACTACATTCGCCGCAAGCTGCACGAGTCGCCGCTGTTTGCCAAAGCCAAGGCCGAAGGCAAGACCTCGACCAACCCGCTGCGTGAGTCGTTCGTGAACCCGGTAAACCGCCGCCTGGTGCTCATCTCGCTGTTTGGGGCTACCATGGGCCAGGGCGTGGTATGGTACACCGGCCAGTTTTACGCCTACTCCTTTATGCAGTCGACGCTGAAAATGGACATCATGGACGCGGCCCTGGTGCTGTGCGCCGCGCTGCTGCTGGCCACGCCGCTGTTCGTGTACTTCGGTAGCCTCTCGGACCGCATCGGCCGCAAAAAAATCATCATGATGGGTTTGCTCTGCGGGGCCTTGTTCACCATTCCGATCTTCTACGGCCTGAAGCAATTTGCCGGCCCCATTACGGAAGTAACCGCCGCCACCGTGGATGCCACCGGCAAAGCCGTGCCGGCCGTCATGAAAGCCCTCGACCCCAACGTTCCGGCCATGATTGCGCTGGTATTCTGCCTGGTGGTGTTCGTAACGATGGCCTACGGCCCCATTGCGGCTTACCTGGTGGAACTGTTCCCCACCAAGGTGCGCTACACTTCGCTGTCGTTGCCCTACCACATCGGCAACGGTGTATTCGGGGGCTTCGTGCCGCTCATTGCCACGGCCCTCACGCTGCGCGCCGCCGCCGGCGAAGGGTTCATCAAAGAATACAGCTTCCTGGCCGGCCTGGTGTACCCGGTAGCTATTGCCCTGATTTGCTGGATGATTGGCATGGCCCTGATGAAGGACGTGCGCAACGTGAAGCTCATGGATGAGAACCAGCCGCAGTAGTTTCGTGGCTGAGGAGCCGGGCGCCGTGGGGGCGGCGTCCGGCTCGCTTCTCCTTGCTGGCTTCCGGAAAAGTCCATCGTACCCCGCGTACGGCGGACTTTTCCGTGCCAGCCGTTTTGGGTACCTTACTTACGCACCCTTTTAGCAGACCTTTTTTTACGAAATCATGCAAGCCCCATTACCCAACGAGCCGCACGAACACCGGCGAGGTCAGCGTCTGCTCTTCGTGGGGGTGCTGTTTGCCGTGTTGCTCTCCTTTCCCATGCTCTCCATGGTCGATAAGCCAGTGCGGGTAGCAGGCGTGCCAGTGCTTTACTTGTATATGCTGCTGCTGTGGCTCGTGCTGGTAGGCGTTACTGGCTGGTTGGTACGAAGCAATGAACAATGAGCAAAACCATAGGCCGCATGACTGACGTCATTCTGCCTGCTCCTGATCAGGTGCTGATTGATTAAGGCTTTTCCCTGCATGAACAAGCTGCTTGTAATAGGATGCTCCCTCGGCTATTTGCTGCTGCTGTTTGCGGTGGCCTACGCTGCCGAACACCGCTCGGCTACGCGCCGCAGCCTGGTGAGCAACCCCTATGTGTACGCCCTGAGCATGGCCGTGTACTGCACGGCCTGGACCTACTATGGCTCGGTGGGGCGGGCAGCAAATTCAGGGCTGGAGTTCGTGGCCATTTACGTGGGGCCCACCTTGCTGGCGCCACTCTGGTGGGTGGTGTTGCGCAAGATCATCCGCATTTGCCGGCAGCAGCGCCTTACTTCGCTGGCCGATTTCGTGTCGGCGCGGTATGGGAAAAGCGCGGCGCTGGGGGCCTTGGTCACGGCGTTTTGCGTGCTGGGGGTAGTGCCTTACATCTCGCTGCAGATCAAGGCCGTGGCTCAGTCGTTTGACATTCTTACGCTGGGGCCGGCCGCGCTGGCGGCCCTGCCTGCCGCTGGCGGCGTGGCTGCCCAAAGCACGGCGCTGTACACCACGGTGGCCCTGGCTTTCTTCACGATTATGTTCGGGGTGCGGTCGGTAGAGGCTACCGAGCGGCACGAAGGCATGGTGCTGGCCATTGCGCTGGAGTCGCTCATCAAGCTGCTGGCGTTTCTGGCCGTGGGCGTGTTCGTGACCTACGGCCTGTTCAACGGCTTCGGTGACGTGTTCGACCAGGCGGCAGCCCGGCCCGCGCTGCAGCGGCTGTTTACCCTGGAAACGGCCGGCACCAGCCCGGCCCAGTGGCTCACGCTGCTGCTGCTGGGGGCGTCGGCCATTATTTTGCTGCCCCGCCAGTTTCAGGTAGCAGTGGTGGAAAACGTAAGCGAAGACCACCTGCGCAAGGCCATGTGGCTGTTTCCGCTCTACCTCATCGTCATCAACTTATTCGTGCTGCCCATTGCTTTTGGCGGCGCGCTGCGTTTAGGTCTAGGTGCCCAGGCGCCCGATGCCGACACCTTTGTCCTGGCCCTGCCGCTGAGTAGCGACCGGCCCTGGCTGGCCTTGTTCACGTACCTCGGCGGAGTGTCGGCGGCCAGTTCCATGATTATTGTGGAAACCGTGGCCCTAAGCGTGATGATGAGTAACCACCTGCTCATGCCCTTGCTGGTACGGGTACCGGCGGCGCGGCCACAGCTGCAGGCTCGTTGGTTTGCTTACCTGGGCCGTGTGGTGCTGCAAAGCCGTCGGGCTGCCGTGCTGCTGGTACTAAGCCTTGCATATGGTTATTACGCTACGGTTGGCCGCGGGCTGTCGTTAGTGAATATAGGGCTGGTTTCGTTTGCAGCAGTAGCCCAGCTGGCCCCGGCCGTGCTGGGCGGGTTGTACTGGAAGGGCGGAACGCGTGCTGGCGCCACCGCCGGCCTAATCGGGGGCTTTGGGGCGTGGTTTTTTACGCTGGTGCTGCCTACCACCGCCTTCGGGCAGGAAATGGTAAACGAAGGCCTGGGCGGGCTGATGGGGCTGCGGCCGTTCGCGCTGCTGGGCCTCGAAGGGCTGGATCCGTTGCCGCACGGCTTGTTCTGGAGCTGGCTGCTGAACATCGGGCTGTACGTGGGCGTATCGCTGGCCGGGCGGCCCAGCGTGAGCGAGCAGCGGCAAGCCGTGGCGTTCGTGGATGTGTTCGGTTTTCGCCACGATTTTGAAAGCCCCGTGGCCTGGACCGGCGGCGCGGCCCTGCCCGATGTGCGGGCCTTGCTCGTGGGGTTTTTGGGCCGCAAGCGGGCAAACCAGGCGCTGCGCCAGTTCGACGAGCGTTACCCCGATGCCGCCGCGCCGGCCGACGGCCCGCCCATAGACCGCGCCGACCCGCGCCTGCTGGCTTACGCCGAAAAACTGCTGGCCGGCACCATCGGGCCGGCCTCGGCGCGGCTGCTGCTGGCCACCTCGGTGGGGGCCGAGGAAATCAGCTACGACAACGTGGTGGGTGCTTTGCGCGAGTCGCAGCAGCTGCTGGAAGCCAACCGCAAGCTGCGCAAACAGTCTCACCAGCTTCAGCGCCTCACCGAAGAGCTACAGGAGGCCTACAACCGCCTGCGCGAGCTGGATCAGCAAAAAGACGAGTTTCTGTACACCGTAACCCACGAGCTGCGCACGCCGCTTACCAGCATTCGGGCGTTGTCGGAAATCCTGTTCGATAACAACGCCGACATCGAGGAGGAAGAGCGGCTGCGGTTTCTGCAAACCATCACCCGCGAATCGGAGCGCCTGAGCCGCTTGATAACGCTGGTGCTCGACCTGGAGAAGTTTGAATCGGGCAAGGCCGTGCTCGACTGCGCGGCGGTGGATGTGGCCGAAATCGTGCACGACGCCACCGACGCCGTGGGCCAGCTGGTGCGCGAAAAGCGGCTGGTGCTCGACGTGGTGGTGCCGCCCGGCCTGCCCACCGTGTTTGCCGACCGCGACCGGCTGATGCAGGTGCTGGTGAATCTGCTCTCCAACGCCGTGAAATCGTGCACGGCCGGGGAGGGGCGCATTACCATCGAAGTACAGAAAACCGACAGTGGCGTGCGCCTGAGCGTAGCCGACAACGGCAAAGGCATCGACCCAGCCTACCACGAGCTCATCTTCGACAAGTTCTTCCAGGCCAAAAACCAAACCACGCGCAAGCCCGAAGGCTCGGGCCTGGGCCTGGCCATCAGCAAAAAAATAGTGGAGCTGCACGCCGGCCGCATGGGCGTGGTAAGCGCACCCGAGCACGGCGCCCGGTTCTGGGTGGAGCTGCCCGCCGAACCGCCCGGCGTACTCACCTGATGCTGCTCCTTCGGCCTTATTTCTTTGATTTCCGCCCTCTCCATTGCTATGTCAAACTTGCCCCCCGCCGCCCCCAAAGTTCTGGTTGTCGATGACGAACCGAACATCGTTATGTCGTTGGAGTTTTTGCTGCGCAAAGCCGGCTACGCGGTGCGCATTGCCCGCAACGGCACCGAAGCCCTGGAAGCCCTCGAGCGGGAGTCCTTCGGGGTGGTGGTACTGGATATTATGATGCCCGACGTGGACGGCTACCAGGTGTGCCGCCACCTGCGCCAGCTGCCCGGCCACCAGCACACCAAGGTGGTTTTTCTGAGCGCCAAAAGCCGGGAGGCCGATATTCAGAAAGGCCTCGAGGCCGGCGCCGACCTCTACCTGACCAAGCCGTTTTCCACACGCCAGCTGCTGGAAAAAGTGCGCGAATTGTCCCCGTTGCCGGTGTAAAGCCGTTCGCGCCGCCTCGGCCCGGCGCCGTTTCGCCCCGAACTCCTGCTGCCTGTGCTCCTCCCAAACCTCCTTTCCCCGTGCTATGAAAACCGCCGATTCGCTTCCGCAACCCGCCGCCTACGCGGCCGCACATGCCGAGAGTCTGGCCGATCCGGCCGCTTTCTGGGCCGCCCAGGCCCGGGCCCTGCATTGGTTTACGGAGCCCACGCAGGTGCTTTCCACGGATGAGAACGGGTTTTACCGCTGGTTTCGGGGCGGGCAGCTGAACACCTGCTACCTCTGCCTCGATTACCACGTAGCCCACGGCCGCGCCGGGCAGGTAGCCCTGATTCAGGATTCGCCGGTGACCCACACCGTGCGCCGCTTCACGTACGGCGAGCTGCTGGAGCTTACGGCCCGTTTTGCGGGCGGGCTGCGCGAGCTGGGCGTAGAAAAAGGCGACCGGGTACTCATTTACATGCCCAACCTGCCCGAAGCCGTGGTAGCCATGCTGGCCTGCGCCCGCCTGGGCGCGGTGCACTCGGTGGTGTTCGGCGGCTTTGCCCCGCACGAGCTGGCCGTACGCATCGACGACGCGCAGCCTAAAGTCATCATTTGCGCGTCGGGCGGCATCGAAATCGACCGCATCATTCCTTACAAGCCCCTGGTTGATGCGGCCATGGAGCAGGCCGCCTTCAAACCCGCCCACGTGGTGGTGTTGCAGCGCGAGGCCATTGCCCACGCCGTGCACGCCCGCATGCAGCCCGGCCGCGACGTGGACTACCAACGTCTGCTGGAAGCCGCGCCCGTGGCCTGCGTGCCCGTAGATGCCACCGATCCGCTATACATTCTGTACACCAGCGGTACCACCGGCAAGCCCAAGGGCGTGGTGCGCGACCATGGCGGCCACGCCGTGGCCCTGAAATACAGCATGAGCGCCGTGTACGGCGTGCAGCCCGGCGAAACATTTTGGGCCGCTTCCGACATCGGCTGGGCCGTAGGCCACAGCTATATCGTGTACGGGCCGCTGTTGCACGGCTGCACCTCGGTGCTCTACGAAGGCAAGCCCGTGCGCACGCCCGATGCCGGCGCGTTCTGGCGCGTAATTCAAGAGCACGAGGTGCGGGTGCTGTTCACGGCGCCCACCGCCATTCGGGCTATTAAAAAAGAAGACCCTGAGGCGCATTTGCTGCGCAATTATACGCTCAGCAGCCTGCGGCACCTGTTTCTGGCCGGCGAGCGGTGCGACCCGGCCACCCTGGACTGGGCCCGGCAGCACCTCGGTGTGCCGGTGGTAGACCACTGGTGGCAAACCGAGTCGGGCTGGCCCATGCTGGCTACGCTGGTGGGGCTGGCCGACATGCCTGCGCCGCGCGCCGGCTCGGCCGGCCACCCCGTGCCGGGCTACGACGTGCAGATTCTGGACGAAGCCGGCCTGCCGGTACTCGTCGGTACCACCGGCTTGGTGGCCGTGCGCCTGCCGCTGCCGCCCGGCTGCCTGCCCACGCTCTGGCACGACGACGAGCGTTTCCGCCAATCCTACCTCAGCACTTTCCCCGGCTACTACCTCTCCGGCGACGGCGGCTACTGCGACGCCGATGGCTACGTGTACATCATGGGCCGCGTAGACGACGTGATAAATGTAGCCGGCCACCGCCTGAGTACCGGCGAAATGGAAGAGCTGCTGGCCGCGCACCCGGCCGTAGCCGAGTGCGCCGTGCTGGGCATTGCCGATGAGTTGCGCGGGCAGCGCCCGATAGGCCTGGTGGTGCTCAAAGACGGGCAGACGATAGGGGAGGCGCAGCTCGAAACCGAACTGGTGCAGTGCATTCGGGAGCAGATAGGGGCAGTGGCGTACTTCCGTCAGGCTCTGGTGGTGAAGCGGCTTCCCAAAACACGCTCCGGCAAAATCCTGCGCAAAACCCTGCGGCAACTGGCCGACGGCGAAGATTTTGTCGTGCCCTCCACCATCGACGATCCACTGATTCTGGACGAAATCCGGGCCCGGCTGCGGAGCCGGGGCATAGGGCTGGCCTTTGAGCGGCAAGCCGGCCTGCTGCCCACGAACACGGCCTGACCTTAATGCCTCGCCAAGGCCACTGTATGGACCGGCCTGCGGTTGGAAACCGCAGATACTGCGGGCTTTCCAATAATAGCTACCCCAACCAAGTCTTTTCTCTCAACATAAAAATCTTCGACTGCCATGCTTTCTACTCCTTCCTTACGTACTTCCGAGGCCGCAACCACGCCCACCAACCCTGCTTCTTCCATTATGCCAGCTACCGTTCCCATCCACCCGCGCATTCGCACCCTTGAGGATTACCACACCGCCTACCGCCGCAGCGTGGAGGAGCCCGATGCGTACTGGGCCGAACTGGCCGAGCCTTTTACTTGGCGCAAAAAGTGGACTCAGGTGCGCGGCGGGCAGTTTTCCCCCGAAGGCACGGCCACGTGGTTTGAAGGCGCTAAGCTTAACATTACCGAGAACTGCCTCGACCGACACCTGGCTACGCGCGGCAACAAGCTGGCTATTATCTGGGAGCCCAACGACCCCAAAGAGCGGCACCTGCGACTGACCTACCGTGAGTTGCACCAGGAGGTCTGCAAATTTGCAAACGTGCTCCATAACCTGGGCGTGGAGAAGGGCGACCGGGTGTGCCTGTACATGCCCATGATTCCCTCGTTGGCCATTGCCGTGCTGGCCTGCGCCCGAATCGGGGCCATTCACTCGGTCATTTTCGCGGGCTTTTCGGCCACGGCCATTGCCGACCGTGTGAACGACGCCCAAGCGACATTCGTGGTTACTACCGACGGGCTGAACCGCGGTGCCAAGCAAATTCCGGTGAAGCGCGTGGTCGACGAGGCCCTGGAACACTGCCCCTCGGTGCGCAAAGTACTGGTAATTGAGCACTTGGGCTGGCCCGTGAACATGCACGAAGGCCGCGACGTGTGGTATCACGAAGAAGCCAAGGACGCGGGCAAAAGCTGCCCAGCCGAAGAAATGGACGCCGAAGACCCCTTGTTCATTCTGTATACCTCGGGCTCCACGGGCAAGCCCAAAGGCGTAGTGCACAGCACCGCCGGTTACATGGTATGGACCGACTACACCTTCCGCAACGTGTTTCAGGTGGAGGAAAATGACGTGTATTGGTGCACCGCCGACATTGGCTGGGTTACCGGCCATTCGTACCTGCTGTACGGTCCGCTGCTGGCCGGCGCCACCACGCTTATGTTCGAAGGCGTGCCTACCTACCCCGATGCCGGCCGTTTCTGGCAGGTGTGCGACAAGCACTCGGTGAGCGTGTTTTACACCGCACCCACCGCCATCCGCTCGCTCATGGCGGCCCCGCTCGATAACGTGCTCAGCTATTCGCTCGACTCGCTGCGGGTGCTGGGCTCGGTAGGGGAGCCCATTAACGACGAGGCTTGGTACTGGTACTTCCAGCACGTGGGCAAGGAGCGGTGCCCGGTGGTAGATACGTGGTGGCAAACCGAAACCGGCGGCATCATGATTTCGGCGCTGGCCGGCATTACACCCAGCAAACCGGCCCACGCCGGCCTGCCGCTGCCGGGCGTGCAGCCCGTGCTACTCACCCAGGAAGGACAAGAAATAGAGGGCAACGACCAGGAAGGCTACCTCGCCATCAAAGCGCCTTGGCCGGGCGTAATTCGTACCACCTACGGCGACCATGAGCGGGCCCGGCAAACGTACTTCCAGCCCTACCCCGGCTACTACTTTACCGGCGACGGCGCCCGCCGCGACGAAAACGGCCTCTACCGAATCATCGGCCGCGTCGACGACGTGATAAATGTGTCGGGCCACCGCTTCGGCACCGCCGAAATCGAAAACGCCATCAACCAGAACCCGCACGTGGTGGAATCGGCGGTGGTGGGCTACCCGCACGACGTAAAAGGCCAGGGCATTTACGCCTACGTTATCTGCCGTACCGGCGACGTAGATACCGAAGCCGACCGTCACCACGTAGAGGCCAGCATTATTGAAACGGTAGTCGCAGAAATCGGTAAAATAGCACGCCCCGATAAAATTCAAATTGTGTCGGGCTTGCCCAAAACGCGCTCAGGCAAAATCATGCGCCGCATTCTGCGTAAAGTGGCCGAGGGCGAAACCAGCAGCCTCGGCGACACCACCACGCTACTCGACCCTGCCGTGGTAGACGAGATTATCAGCGGGAAGAAGTAATTGGGTGGAATTCCTCGAAACGAAAAGCGCGGCTGGTAGCAATACCAGCCGCGCTTTTCGTTTCGAAAGAAACAAGCTTAATAGTCCTGATAATCCCGCGGCCGAATTTGCTTGCGCTTTTTGCCCTTTTTGTCGCCGGAGCTTAGCAGGATAAGTCCGCCAACGGCCACCGCGGCTACCGTCGAGAGCTTCAGGATGAGGCTGGTGCGGTTGTGCTTCCACTCTACGGGGTAGCCTTTCTCAGCGTAAATGTTGGGCACTTTGCCGTGTACCAGGTCGCTTAGCACGCCTTCCACCACATTTACGCGGTCTGCCAGAATAAGGGGTAGCCAGTGCGCGTACTCGTTTTCGCTGTAGTGAAAGGCTGCCCGCCGGATCCAACCGCTTAGGCCGCTCGGAGGCTCGGGCGTACCGAAAACGGCCGACACGTTGGGCCGCTCTACCGAGCGAAGCACCTCTACGTCCACGGGCTGCAACGAATCGGGCCGGTGTTTGTAATCGGGGTCTTGGGCAATGTTCATGCGGGCCCGCATGGGGTAGGTGGGGTCGTTCTTGGGGTCGGCATCAATGCCCCAGCCTTTAATCTGCTTGGGGTCGATGGGCGTATTTATCACGTTCTTTTCCATGATCGGGCGGCGTTAGTGGTTGGCGGTGGGAGGAAGCAGTACGGTTTTAATGCAGTTGTCCAGCTTGGCGGAGAACATGCGGTAGCCGTCGGCTACTTCTTCCAGTGGCAGGCGGTGGGTAATCAAGCCTTTGGGGTTGATTACGCCGTTCTGCACGTGTTCGATGAGGCGCGGCAGCAGGCGCTTCACCGACGCCTGATTGGCCCGAATGGTAAGGCCTTTGTTGAGCACGTTGCCAATGGGCACGAGGTTGTCGGTAGGACCGTACACACCCACAACCGAAACCACGCCGCCTTTTTTCACCGAGTTAATGGCCCAGTGCAGCGCCGTGGCCGAGCCAGCCTGAAGCAGCAATTTACGGCCGGTAATGGTTTGCATGGTATTGCCGGCGGCTTCGGCCCCTACGGCGTCAATCACGCAGTCGGCGCCCAGCCAATCGGTAATCTTCTTGATGAACACCACCGGGTCGCCCATTTCATTGAAGTTGTAAGCTTCGCAGTAGGAGTAGTTGCGGGCGAATTCCAATCGGTAATCTTCCTGGTCAATGATAATGACACGGCCTGCACCAAACAGCCAGGCGCAGCGCGCCGCCATAATGCCAATGGGACCGGCGCCAAACACCAAAACGGTGTCGTTGGGCTGAATACCGGCCATTTCAGCGGCCTGGTAGCCGGTGGGTACCACGTCGGTAAGCAGAACGGCATCGTCCAGGTCCATCCCCTCCGGAATGATGGTGGGGCCTACATTGGCGTAGGGTACGCGGCAGTATTCCGCCTGGCCACCGTTGAAGCCGCCGGCGGTGTGCGAGTAGCCGTAAATAGCCCCCACAGCCGTGGCTTCGGTATTCGACTCATGGCAATTGCCAAACATGCCCTGACGGCAAAAGTGACATTCACCGCAGGAAATGTTAAACGGCACGATAACCCGGTCGCCAATTTTAACCTTGGTTACTTCCGAGCCGATTTCAACAATTTCACCCACAAACTCGTGTCCAAAAGTGGAGCCCACGCGGGTATCGGGCACGTTGCCGTTGTATAAGTGCAGATCGGAACCGCAAATACAGGTGCGCAATACCCGAACGATGGCGTCCTGGGGGTGCTTGATTTCCGGCATCGGTTTCTGCACGGCACGGACCCTTTTCGGGCCCCGGTAATCCATGGCTAGCATAGGTGGTTTGGTTAGAAGTTCAGGTGGGTCGGATGTGCCCAAACCAAGAGTCTTTACAAACGAGCCGCTGTTGTCTCTGCCGCTTGCAGGGCGCTTGGTAATGGACTCATCTAGTACTGTCCTGTATTTCTAAGGTTGCGGATGCTGGATTTAGGGAAGGTAAATAAGTATTTATACTGGGTTTATGCCTGCTAGAAATACGGAGTAGTCAAGAAAATGCGCTTGGGGTTAAATTTTTGCGAACAGCAGAGGTAGCGGTTAGGTGCAGTATTGGTCAAGTCCACTTCGAGCTGTGCTAGAACAAGGCGAGTTTCGTCAACCAGTACTCCTTCAACGCCGGGTTGGCGTCTACTGCCGGTCTACTACCTCCACAGCGTGTACCAAGGCAAGGAACTGATTGGCGGCACTGGCAAGCTAACAGAGGGTGCCGCTCGAAAGTCCTGCCTGAGCTTGGCGGCTTCTATACTTTAAATAATGCAGTGCTCCACTTCCTGAACTATCACGCCTAGGGGATGCTAGGTTGGTAGAAGCATTGAATGACTTCAGCCACGAGAGCAACCGCGGCAATATGGCCACTAGGACCTCTAATAAAATTTCAGATAAACATCTGTTACCGCGAATTTGGCACGTTTAAATTCTAGAAAACAGCAAGCTGCTTTGTTTCAATATCTGTCAACTATCTGAAAAGGTTATTTGCAATAGCTATAAACTTTTTCTCAATTGTAATATAGAATAGATACGAAAAAATAATTGCTGATACCAGGCAGATTAACAGAATGGTCAAACGTGTAATCACCGACTCGACGGGAAGAAAGCGTACTAAAACCCCTTCTAATGTTGTGCCTACCAAAATATGAGTTAAGTATAGAGAGTATGAGATATTGCCAAAAAAAGTATACACTGGATGCTTAACGTTTACATATGCTATAAGCAAGGATGTTGCTGCTCCAAATAGAGCAGAAGGAATGTCAAGCTTGGCGCTTGCAATTGCTGTGATAAAAAATAAAAATGGTGCAAATATTTTTGTAGAAATCTGATTTGTTTTCTTTAACCATGTAATATATCCCATTATAAATAAAGAGCCATAATTTATAATTGTGTTGCCGTTGCCAAATTTTGTAAAGGATAGCACAGTAAATATTATGGCTAAAGCAAAAGCAAAAATTTTGTTTTTAGATATAATTGAAAAGACCAAGCCCATAAATATGTAGAACTGAAATTCAATGGCCAAAGTCCAAAAAACGCCATTAATCCATTTGTATCCTGTAAAGTCGATTGTATACAAAAAGTTGTGAATAAGTTGGGGTATTGAAATCAATGATAAGTAAGGTGCTGATGGTTTTAAGAAGGTGTCGATAGTCCACCATTGCGCAATGGCTAGAATAATGACCACGTAAGAAGGTGGACAAATTCTGGCAATTCGTTTAAGCATGAATTTGCCGAAACCGGGTAATGTGTAATTACTTCGATGCAGCGCAAAAGGGATGATGAATCCCGAAATGACGAAAAAAATATCTACACCTAATGAACCCCAAGAAAATAAGGATTTGGTGAAAGGTATCGAGATTTTAGGAAGAGTTCCGTTTGTATAATGATATAAACAAACACTAATTGCAGCAAAGCCCCTTAACAGATCCAGGATGTTTAAGTGTTGCTTGGGTGTGCTCTTAGCTGACTTTTCCGTCTGCACTGCATCGTCAGTATTTGCATACAGGACAGGTGAAATTTGATTCATCAATGTGATATAACAAGCAAAAGAAATTACGCTTACTGATTTATTCAGCAGCAGGCAGAATGGTGCCTCGCACTTCGCCAAAACCAATGCGCAGGCCGTTTTTCTCGCAGAAACCGCGCATAATCACCGTGTCTCCGTCTTGAATGAACTTGCGTTGCGAACCATCAGTCAAGGTGAGCGGCTTGGTGCCGCGCCAGGTCAGTTCCAGCATTGATCCGAACGAATCGGGGCTTTGGCCGCTGATGGTGCCGGAGGCGTAAAGGTCGCCTACTTCCAGGTTACAGCCATTTGAGGCGTGGTGGGTGAGTTGCTGCGCCATGCTCCAGTACATGTACTTGAAGTTGGAGCGGCAGATAACGTTTTCCTCGCCGCCCTGCGGTTGCAAACTCACCTCCAGGTTTATGTCGAGGTTGTGTTGGCCCGATTGGCGCAGGTAGGGCAGAGGTTCGGGGTCCTGCACCGGCCCTGCTAGACGGAAAGGTTCCAGCGCATCCAGCGTTACCACCCACGGCGAGATGCTGCTCCCGAAGTTCTTGCCCAGAAACGGCCCCAGCGGCACGTATTCCCAGCTTTGCAGGTCGCGGGCGCTCCAATCGTTGAACAAGGCCAGGCCAAAAATATGGTCTTCGGCTTCGGCAATGGGCACAGTTTCGCCCAAGCTCGTGCCGTGGCCAACCACAAAGGCTACCTCTAGCTCAAAATCCAGCTGCTGCGACGGACCGAACGTGGGCACAGCTGCATCAGGAGCTTTGCGCTGGCCGTTGGGACGGCGGATAGAGGTTCCGCTCGCCACGATGCTACTCGTGCGGCCGTGGTAACCAATGGGTATCCATTTCCAGTTCGGGAGCAATGCATTGGCTGGGTCGCGGAACATGGTGCCCACGTTGGTGGCGTGCTCGATGCTGGAATAAAAGTCGGTGTAGTTCTGAGGCTTCACGGGGCGCAGCATGCGTACGTCACGCTGGCGCACCAAACAGTCATGTACGGCTTCTTCGTTGTCGCTCAACTCCGTGTTATCGTGACGCAACAGCTCCGAAACGCGGTTGCGTACTGCCCGCCAAGCCGGGCGGCCCAGTCGAATGAAGCTATTCAGGGTGCGTCGGCGAAATACTTTGGGCTCGGTGGGCAGGTCTAGGTCACGGAAAAAACCATGTTGGCTAACGGCGTACAAGTCAAGCACGTATTCGCCAATGGCTACGCCCACGCGGGTGCCCCGCTCCTCGGTTTCAAATACCCCAAACGGAAGGTTCTGAATAGGGAAGTCGCTGGTGGGAGCAATGTCAATCCAGGAGCGAAGCGTGGGAGTATTGGGGTTGGCCATGGAAGCAATGTGCAGTACGCGGATGCTTGCAAAGATAGCCGTGCGGGTCTTTACAGTCGATGAAGGACTGGGCAGAAACGCCTTTCTCTTCGCTCAGCTTGGGGAAGCAGCTTGACAGGCAGGTCATAAGGAAAGCATACTCCTGTGAGGTGGTGTAGCAGAAGTAGCTACGGCTAACTCAAGTCAGCGAGACTGACCAGCTGCAGCTACGGTACCAGCAGCTGATCGTCGTTGCAGATGCCGAATTGTGCCGCTTCAATACAAAACCACCGCGCCCCGCTTCCACCGGTTCGGCAGGAGCGGGGCGCGCTTCATTAGCAGCGCAAATTTAGTTAGGCGTTGGTACCGCTGTGGGCGGCTGAGGACGACCTTCCTGACCGGCAGGTTGTAAGGCAGTGGCCACGTTTACAGCCTCTACCGAGCGAATTTCCGGCACGGCCTTCTTCACCGATTCTTCCACGCCAGCCTTGAGGGTCATCGGCGACATGGGGCAGGTGCCGCAGGCGCCCAGCAGTTCCAGGCGCAGTACCATATCGTCGGTAATGCCAAGCACGCGCACGTCACCACCGTCAGCTTTAAGGTACGGACGGATGCCATCGAGGGCTACCTCGATGCGTGGCAGGAGCGGGTGGTCAGTTAAAGTAGCTGCAGACATGCTTTCAATACACTTGGCCGAGCCACGAAGTTCGCACATTCGCGGCAAAAGGTCGGCTTACTTCATTTCCACTACCTGCGTGCGGGGCGCCACGGCATTGCGAATGGATACCTGGCGCGCTACTTCCTCGGCCAGCTGGCCAAATAACTCAGCCGCGGGCGTGCCGGGGTGCATAATGGCCGGAATGCCCTCGTCGCCGTTTTCGCGGATGCTCTGCACCAGCGGAATCTGGCCCAGCAACGGCACATCGTGCTTCTCGGCCAGGGCGCGTCCACCACCTTCGCCGAAGATGAAATACTTGTTTTCGGGCAGCTCGGCAGGGGTAAACCACGCCATGTTCTCTACAACGCCCAGCACCGGCACGTTAATTTGCGGCTGGCGGAACATCTGCAAACCCTTCTGGGCATCGGCCAGCGCCACTTTTTGCGGCGTGGTTACGATAACGGCACCCGTTACGGGCACGGTTTGCACCAGGGTCAGGTGAATGTCGGAGGTGCCGGGCGGCAAATCGAGCAGCAGGTAATCCAGTTCGCCCCAGTCTACCTCGGTAATAAACTGCTTGAGGGCCGACGATGCCATGGGGCCGCGCCACACAATCGCGCTTTCGGCCGGAGCCAAAAAGCCGATGCTCATGATTTTGATGCCGTACTGCTCGATGGGCTCGATCAGGTTCCGGCCGTCTTCGGCCTGAAACACGTGCGGGCGTGAGTCCTCCACGTTAAACATGGTGGGCATGCTGGGGCCGCTGATGTCGGCATCCACGAGGCCTACTTTGGCGCCGGTGCGGGCCAGGGCCACGGCCAAGTTGGCCGTTACCGTGCTTTTGCCCACGCCGCCCTTACCCGAGGCAATGGCAATGATGTTCTTCACGCCGGGCAGAATGTCGCGGTTCTGGCGCATGCTGGTCACGCGCGAGGTCATGTTCACCGTCACCTGCGCGTCTTTGTCCACCATGGTGGTAATGGCGCGAATACAGGCGTTGCGGATCAGGTCTTTCAGCGGACAAGCGGGCGTGGTGAGAATAACGGTGAACGACACGTTCAACCCGTCAATCTGCACGTCCTCAATCATGTTGAGCGTTACGAGGTCTTGGCCCAAATCGGGTTCCTCCACGTAGCTCAAGGCTTTTAGTACGGCTTCTGGGGTAATGCTCATAAGTCAGGAAAGCAGCGCGTGAGCTGCCGTGGCGCAAAGATAAACCCGAAACGGTGCGGTCGGGAAGAAAACAGCCGGAAGGGGTGGAGGGTTCGGCTAATGAAGCGGTGCGAAGTAAAGTCTCCGCCCCAGATGGGGGTGTTCGTGTGTACCTTCGCAGTCTTTCCGCATTTCTCCGCCGTGGCCCTCATTCCCAAAGAAACCATTGACCAAGTTCTCCACTACGCCGACATAGTGGAGGTGGTGGGCGACTTCGTTACGCTCAAGAAAAAGGGCCAGAACATGTGGGCCTGCTGCCCCTTTCACCACGAAAATTCGCCTTCGTTTTCGGTGGCCCCGGCCAAGGGCATTTACAAGTGTTTCGGTTGCGGCAAGGCCGGCGACGTCGTCCGGTTTATCATGGACGTGGAGGGGGCCAGCTACCCCGAGGCCATTAAGTGGCTGGCCAAGAAGTACGGCGTAGAGATTAAGGAAGAGGAGCGCACGCCCGAGCAGCAGCTGGCGCAAAACGAGCGGGATTCCCAGTTCATTATTTCCGACTGGGCCAAAAACCGCTACCGCATGCTGCTGCAGGAGTCCGACGAGGGCGAAAGCATCGGCTGGGCTTACTTGAAAGAGCGCGGCCTGAATCAAGCTACCATCGAAGCTTTCGAGCTCGGTTACTCGCTCGATAAGTGGGACGACGTGCTGACCGAAGCCCAGAAAGCCGGCTTCGACGTGAAGTACCTCGAGAAAACCGGCCTCGTGATAAAGCGCGAGGAAGACGGCCGCCGCTACGACCGTTTCCGGGGCCGCGTGATGTTCCCGATTCACAACATCTCGGGCCGCGTGGTGGGGTTTGGCGCCCGCACCTTGCGCCGCGACGACAAAGCCGGGGCCAAGTACCTGAACTCGCCCGAGTCGGAGATATACCACAAATCCGACGTGCTCTACGGCCTTTACCAGGCCAAGCAAGCCATTCGGCAGGAGGAGCTGTGCTATTTGGTGGAAGGCTACCTCGACGTTATCAGCCTAGCCCAGGGCGGGGTTAAAAACGTGGTGGCCTCGTCGGGAACCTCGCTCACCGAGGGCCAGATCCGCCTCATTGCCCGCTACACCGATAACATCACGGTGCTCTACGATGGCGACGCTGCCGGCGTAAAGGCAGCCCTACGCGGCCTCGATATCATCCTGGAAAACGGCTTGAACGTGCGCGTGGTGCTGTTTCCCGACGGCGACGACCCCGACAGCTACATCCGCAAGGTGGGCGACGCGCGCTTCCGCAAGTTTGTGGAGGAGCAAAGCCAGGACTTCATCACCTTCAAAACCCAGCTGGTGGCCAAAGAGGCCGCGCAGGATCCGGTGAAGAAGGCCGAAGCCATTCGAGAAGTGCTCCAGAGCATTGCCAAAGTGCCCGACCCGCTCAAGCGGCAAGTGTTCCTGCAGCAAACCTCAATGGCCTTCCACATCGACGAGCAGGTGCTCATCAGCGAATACAACAAGCTGGTGAAGCAAACTGCGCCGGGGCCACGCAACGCGGGCAGCAGCGGAAACAGCGGCGGCAGCCGGTCTGGCAGCACCGCCACGCGTCCTCAGTCTACGGGCCCCAATGCGCCTTCGCAAACGGTGGTTACGCCCCAGGGCCTCAGCCAGCAGCGCCCCGACGATGCCATGCCCGACGAGGCCTACGGCATCATGGAGGACGAGGTAGGCGAGGAATCCGATACCGTACCCGATATTCAGGTGGCCGTGGAGCGAGAAATTGTGCGCCTGGTGCTTAACTACCCCGCCCAGCCCCTGCACGAGGGCGTGAGCGTGGCCGCGTACCTGCTCGGCCAAACCGACGAAACGCCCTTCCGCACGCCCATTTACGCCGATCTGCTGCACCTCTGCCGCGAAACCCTGGCCGCGGGCAGGTTCCCCGACGCCCGCGAGTTGGTGCGCCACAACCGCGCCGATATCCGCGCCGCCATCAGCGACCTAGTAACCGACCCTTGGGAGCTTAGCCCGAACTGGATTACGCACAGCATTTACGTGCCCCGCGAAATCGACCTGCTTCAGCAAGCCTGCGACAACGCCATTCTGCGCCTCAACAAGTGCAACGTGGAGCGCGAGCTAGGCGACTGTCTGGAAGCCATGAACCAGCTCGACCCCAGCAACATCGATGAGTATTTGGCGCAAATGGCCATTTATAAGTCGCTGAAGCAGCTGGATATGCAGCTGGCGGGGCTGCTCGGGACGATTATTTCGCGGTAGTTTTTACCAAGTTCTTTCTAGGTTTTTCAGCTTCCCAGCATTCTTGAGCTTTGTGAATTCGTCATACAATTCATAAAACTTGTCGAAAGCATAGCTTTCATCTGGTGAATAGAAGTCGATAATTCGAGCCCAGGAATGGGACGTTCGAATCTTATACTTTTTTTCAATCCAAATTTGGAAGCCATACAGAGCGTCGTTATCCATAAGTACTTCACTCTTTGTCCCACAACCTATAATCCAACCGGTCAGAAAGACACTGAGGTAATGAATGGATTTCCGGTCAATAAACATAGCCGGTCTGGCTCGTATCTGCTCAAGTAGCTCTTTTGTATTTTGAGGTAGATGAGTATTCCCTTGGGGAGCAACCGTTTCTTCAGGCGATGTCATAAGCATTAAGTAACCGTTATTGATAGATGAAATGATATAAGAAGATTTCATGAAAGGCCGAAAACATAGCTGCGCTAACAGCCATTGTCAATAGCTATCAAAGTCTTCGGTTGTGATGTAAGCTTCATCGAATGGGCCTCTCAATGTAAGCATCTGCGTTGCATCTTGCGCCGGTTCACCCGCCCCCGGAAACATGCACCTGCCCATCTTCTCTGACATCCTCGTTATCCTGCTGCTATCAGTGGGCGTTATCCTCATTTTTAACCGGCTGAAACTTCCGTCCATCATCGGGTTTCTGGTAACGGGCATGGTGGCAGGGCCTTTTGCTCTTGGGCTGGTAAAGGCCCAGGCGGAGGTAGACCAGCTGGCGGAGCTGGGCGTGATGCTGCTCATGTTCACCATCGGTCTGGAGTTTTCCCTGCAAAGTTTGGGGCGCATTAAGCGGGCCGTGTTTTTAGGTGGTTCCCTGCAGGTGGGGCTAACCATTGGGGCGGTGTATGCGCTGGCAACCTTCGGGGGCTTTCCGCCGGCTACGGCCCTGTTTTGGGGCTTTTTGTTTTCGCTGAGCTCTACGGCCATTGTGCTTAAACTGCTGCAGGACAGGCTGGAAATGGAATCAATGCACGGGCAGGTAACGCTGGCCATTCTTATCTTCCAAGACTTGATTGTGGTGCCCATGATGCTGCTTACACCGCTGCTGGGCGGCCAGGGCAGCGACAACCCGTGGCTAGACCTGGGCCTGATGGCCGCTAAAATGGTGGGCGTCCTGGCACTGGTGTTCGTGGGCGCCCGCTACTTAATGCCCCGTTTGCTGTTTGCCGTAGCCAAAACCCGCAGCCGCGAGTTGTTTCTGCTCACCATCATCGGTACCTGCCTGGGCGTGGCGTGGCTGACCTCCGAAGCCGGTCTTTCCATGGCGCTGGGCGCGTTCATGGCCGGCCTCATCATTTCCGAATCCGAGTACAGCTACGAGGCCGTGAGCAACGTGCTGCCCTTCCGCGAGATATTCGCCAGCTTCTTCTTCGTGTCCATCGGCATGCTGTTCGATGTGCGCTTTTTGCTGGCGCACCCGGTACAAATTCTGCTGCTCACGCTGGGCGTCATGGTTTTAAAATTGCTGCTTACCGTGGCTGCCACCGCCGTATTGCGGCTGCCCATGCGCACGGTGCTGCTGGTGGGCTTGGCGCTGTGTCAGGTAGGGGAATTTGCTTTTATCCTCTCGCGGGTAGGCCTCGATGCGGGCGTAATTCAGCAAGCCGATTACCAGTTGTTCCTGGCCGTTTCGGTGCTTACCATGAGCCTTACGCCCGTGGTGTTGCTGTTTGCCGAGCCCTTGGTAGTGCTGTTTATGCGGCTGCCGCTGCCGGCCTCCATGCTACGGCCGGTACCATTGGGCGTTGCGGCCGCCGCGGGGGTAGGTGAACTGCCCGCGGCCGTGAACGACCACCTGGTGGTGGTGGGCTACGGGCTGAACGGCCGCAACCTAGTACACACGGCCAAATTCGCCAAGATTCCCTACGTCATTATCGAAACCAACCCCGTAACCGTGCGCCGGGAGCGGGAGCGGGGCGAACCTATTTTGTACGGCGACGCCACCCAGGAACATGTGCTGGAACAGGCCCGCGTAACGCACGCCCGGGTAATGGTAGTGGCCATTTCCGACCCCGCCAGCAGCCGCCGCGTGGTGGTGGCTTTGCGGCGCCTGAACCCCCAGGCCTGCATTTTCGTGCGTACCCGCTACATCGCCGAAATCGAGGAGCTGCGCCGCCTGGGCGCTACCGAGGTCATTCCCGAAGAGCTGGAAACCTCCATCGAAATCTTCTCCCGCGTGCTGGCCAAGTACCTCGTGCCTATGCACGACATCGACCAGCTGATTAAAGAGCTGCGCGCCGACAGCTACCAAATGATGCGCGGCCGCTCGCTCTCCACTACCGACTGGTCGGCCATGCACCTGTCCCTGTCCGATTCCGAGCTAATGACCATTCCCGTGGGCGCCGGCACCTTCCTTTCTGGTCGCACGCTGGGCGAGGCAGAAGTGCGGCAGCGCTTTAGCATCAGCTTACTAGCCATTCGCCGTCAAGGCCAGATGATTGATCAGATCGATGCCGAAACCGTTATTCAACCCGGCGACACGCTATATGTTTTCGGTAAGCAGGAGCAGGTGAATGAGTTTGCGCGGGCGCTGGGTTAAGCCCGGCCCGTCGGCCCTTGCCTTTTGGCTCTCAAGGCGTCTGGCGGTTGCTCAACACCGATAAGCTAAGGGGGCTTTCACACCCGCTGGTTCAGCGGTAGGCACCATAAGCGGTGGGCGGCATGCCTAACCGTAAATTCGGCTGGACATGCCTCGTTTGGGGGCTATATTTGTAGTCCGATTGTTACTGCTGCCGTGAATATTCTGCAAATCTGCCCGCGTGTACCGTTTCCGCCTCACGACGGCGGCGCCATTGCCATGTACGACGTGGCCGCCGGGCTGGTACGGGCCGGACACCACGTTACCGTGCTGGCAGCTAATACGCCCAAACACCGTCAGGAGGCCACCGTGCTCGACCACCTCGGCCCGAAGGTCCGCTTGGTAACGGTAGAAGTCGACACCAGCTTGTCGCCGGTTAAAGCCCTGCGCAATCTGCTGTTTCGCAGCACGCCTTACAACGTAGAGCGTTTCATGTCGGAGTCCTTTGCCGCACGGCTGGAAGCCTTACTGCGCGAAACGGCTTACGATGTGGTGCAGATCGAGGGCACTTTCGTGGCTTGGTACGTAGACGTGGTTCGCCGCGTGGCGCCCAAGGTGCCGGTGGTGCTGCGCGCCCACAACGTGGAGCACGAAATTTGGGACCAGCTGGCCCGCAACGAGCAAAAGCCCCTGCAAGCGGGCTACCTGCGCCACCTGGCCCGCCGCCTGAAACGCTTCGAGCAGCAGTACCTGCCCCGCTTCACGGCCGTGGCGGCCATTACCGAGCCCGACAAGCGTCGACTCCTGCAGCTCGGCTGCCAGGAACCCGTGGTGTTCATTCCAGCCGGCGTGGACCTGGCCCGCTTTCAACCCGATCCGGCCATCAAAGCCACTCCCAAAACCTTGTTTTTCCTTGGCTCCCTAAACTGGCGGCCGAATGTGGAAGGGTTGGAGTGGTTTCTCGATAACGTGTGGCCCAATGTGAAACGCCGCTGGCCGGCCCTGGAGCTGCATGTGGCCGGCAAAGACATGCCCGAGCACATTGAGCGCCGCACAGAGGCAGGCGTGCGCATGCACGGCTTCGTCGATTCGGCGCCGCGTTTCATGCAGCAGCACGAAGTAATGATTGTACCACTGCTTTCCGGCGGCGGTATGCGGGTAAAAATCATTGAGGGCATGGCCATGGGCAAGTGCATCATCAGCACCGGCCTGGGCTCCGAAGGTATAGCCGTGCGCCACCTCGACGACATTGTGGTATGCGACGACGCGGGGGACTGGGTTGAATGCATTGGCCGCTACGTGGAGGGGGATTTTTGCCACGAGGGCGTCGGCCGGCAGGCCCGCATTACTGCCCAAAACCTTTACGACAACACCCGGGTGGTGGAACGCTTCTTGGCCTTGTACGAGCAGATAGGCGCGAAGGCGTAAGTTTGCGCCCCCAATGAAGCTCCTCGTACTGCTTTCCCGTTTCCCGTTTCCGCTCGATAAGGGCGACAAGCTGCGCGCCTATCACCAGTTGCGCCATTTGGCCCAGCAGCACACCGTGTGCCTGTTTGCCTTAACCGACGAGGACGTAACGCCCGAGGCTCACGCTGCCGTAGCGCCGCTGTGCGCCGGCGGCCTGCACGTTCACCGCCTGCGCAAACCCGGCATCGGCCTGAACATGAGCCTTGGCCTGTTAAAAGGGTGGCCATTTCAGGTAGGATACTTCTACGATGCCGCCGCCGCCCAAAAAGTAGCAGCCTTAGTTCAAGGTTTCGGCCCCGATGCGCTGTACTGCCAGCTGATCCGGATGGCTGAGTACGCCCGGCCATTCGCCCATCAGCTGCCCCTTACCCTCGATTACATGGATGTGTTTTCGACCGGCATGAAGCGGCGCGCCGGCAAGGCGCCCGCGTGGCAGCGCCCGGTGTTTGAGCTGGAAGCCCACCGTCTTAGGCAGTACGAGGCCGAGTGCTTTGCTTGGTTTCGGCACCACACCATCATTTCCGACCAGGACCGCCAGCTCATCGACCACGAAGACCGGCAACGCATTCAGGTAGTGCCCAACGGCATCGACACGGAGTATTTCCGGCCCGGTGCCGTGCCCGCCGACGAGCCGTTTGAACTGGTGTTTTGTGGCAATATGGCCTACCACCCCAACGTGGAGGCGGCAGAGTGGCTGGCTCAGGAAATTCTGCCCGCCGTGCAGGTGCAGCACCCGCAGGCCCGTTTGCTGCTGGCCGGTACCACGCCCGCGGCGCGCGTGCTGGCGCTGCAATCCGGGCACGTAAAAGTCAGCGGTTGGCTGCCCGATATTCGTACGGCTTACGCCTCGGCCCGGGTATTTGTGGCGCCTATGCGCACCGGCACCGGCCTGCAAAACAAGCTGCTGGAGGCCATGGCCATGGGCCGGCCCTGCGTGACCACGCCGCTGGCCAACAACGCCCTGCACGCCACGCCCGGGCAGCACGTGCTGGTGGGCCAGAACACCGCTGAGCTGGCGCAATACGTCACTGAGCTGCTAAACCACCCGGTAAACGCCGCCGGCCTAGGCCTGGGTGGGCGCGAGTTTGTGCGTGAACGGTACAATTGGGCGGCCTCCACGGAGCGGCTGGCGCAGCTTTTTCAGCATACCTGATGCCTCGGGGGCTGCCCCTCACTCTTTAGCTCTCCGACGGATGAAACTTCGCCTTGCCCTTATTTCATCAAACGGAGTAGGTTTATAGTACCACCGTTTGCGTGAACTGTAGTACCATTGCGGTTCTACTTCTTTGCCCCACATGCACCTGCTGGCTGAAAACGACGATGCCCTTCGCTTGGTAACGAGTTCGGAGACCCTGCTTGATGCGGTCGTGGAAGGCTTTGCCGTGCGCTATGAGGGCGACGGTTTGGTGGCGGAGGTAATCTTTCAGTTGCAGCACTCCAAGCGCTTGAACCGCCTTCTGTTGCGGTTTAAGCCCGTTAGCTCGTACGCGTTTGCCTACAGCAGCGAAGTCTTTTTTTACAACGTGGAGTCCTTCAAGTTTTTGCGGGTTAGCAACGGCTATTACCTCTCTTTAGACCCAGTGGATGAGCGCGACCAACCTGACGATTGCGACAACGACACCATCAGAGCCGAAGGGGTACAGGCCTACAACCTGACTAACTCGGAAGGAGACTAGCAGCATTTCGCCCCTTTGCGTGAACCGTTACCCTAGGCGCTTATTGACCTTACAAAGGTGCTCTACGGTCCAGTCTGAGTTCAAGAAACCCGTTCACTAATCAAAGTACATTTAATTCGGAAGGGAGATTAGTTTCGTGAACTCCGTGCAAGGGTGTTTCTGCGGCCGTTCTGTAGGGGTAAACCCCAACAGGTAGGCAGGTTCTCCGAGTAAGCGGAAGGAAGCTCTGGTGCTTTGCTATTGCGAGTCTTTGCGTCACTTCGATGTCCGCTTAGAACCTCTCCGAAAAACAGGTCATCCAAAAAAGACCGTCATGCTGAGCGAAGTCGAAGCATCTCTACCGCTTCGTTTAACGGCCCAAACGAAGCGGTAGAGATGTTTAGACAGGCGGACGCCAGGTCAAGTATTACCGCCAAATCATTTTTCGGATAAGTTCTTAGTAGGGGCAGAAGTCCCGCAGCCATGCCTCGTAATTCGGTACGTCTTCCAGCAGTAGCGAATTAGGCCGGTACGTCGGCGGTGATGGATTTTGCCAGTCTTCGGTGAAGTAGTATAACTGTTCATCGGGGCGGACAACAGTGCCTTGGGCCAGCAATTGGGCTATCAAAGCTGAGCTGGCCTCCTGTAGCGCAGTGCCCAGCGCGGTGTCGGTGTGCTGTGCATAGTAGCTGACCACGAAGTATGGATCGAATCCATCAACTCGCCCTTCTTCAAACCGTTCATCAAAGCCAAAATCGAAATCCACGGAACGTCCATCGGGAAGCGTTACCAAGCAACCGTAACCGTGAAACTCATAGTGTGCCCGGCCATCGGCATCTAGGCGTCCCCGGCGGGCAAGGGCCAGAATGGTAGTGCTGAAATCCTTGCGGCGCAACCAGCCAACTGCTTCTCGCACGGCGGCTTGGTACTTGCGGATGATGGCCACAAACTCCTCGGGACTGAAAGGCATGAGGCAAAGGTAGGAGCAAGGCTAATAAATCATCAACGATGACTCCCCACGATTCTGGGGCCGGTCCTGTAACTTCGCCCCACCGATGGCGGTTGTCAACGGAAAGTGCTTTCCACCAGCGGCTGGTCCCTGCCGGCCGCATTTCCCCGCAAGCCCTGCGCCCCGCTATGCTTGATTCCATTGAAGACGCCATTGCCGACATCCGGGCCGGCAAAGTAGTGGTTGTGGTCGACGACGAAGACCGCGAAAACGAAGGCGACTTTATTTGTGCCGCCCGGTGCGCCACGCCCGAAGTCATCAATTTTATGGCCACCCACGGCCGCGGCTTGGTATGCGCGCCTTTGCTCGAAGACCGCTGCGAAGAGCTGGGCCTGGAGCTGATGGTGGGCCGCAACACAGCGCTGCACGCCACGCCCTTCACGGTGTCGGTGGATTTGCTGAAAAACGGCGTTACCACTGGCATTTCGGCCTCCGACCGCTCCAAAACCATACTGGCCCTCATCGACCCCGATACCAAGCCGGAGGAGTTAGGCAAGCCGGGCCACATTTTCCCGCTGAAAGCCCGCAAGGAAGGCGTGTTGCGCCGCGCCGGCCACACCGAGGCGGCCGTGGACCTGGCCCGCCTGGCCGGGTTCGAGCCGGCCGGCGTGCTGGTGGAGATTCTGCGCGAAGACGGTGAAATGGCCCGCCTGCCCGAGCTGCGCGAAGTAGCCACCAAGTGGGGGCTGAAGCTGATTTCGGTACAAGACCTGATCAAGTACCGCCTCGAAAAGGAAAGCCTTATTCACCGTGATATTTCGGTGAAAATGCCCACCGAGTACGGCGACTTCGACCTGTACGCCTACACGCAACGCTCCACCAACGCCCAGCACCTGGCCCTAGTGAAAGGCGAGCTGATTCCCGGCGAGCCGGTACTCGTGCGCGTTCATTCCTCCTGCGTTACGGGCGATATTTTTGGCTCCTGCCGCTGCGACTGCGGCCCCCAGCTGCACCATGCCATGCAGCAGATTGAGCGCGAAGGCAAAGGCGTGCTCGTGTACATGAACCAGGAGGGCCGGGGCATTGGCCTGCTCAACAAGCTGAAAGCCTACAAGCTCCAGGAGCAAGGCCGCGACACCGTGGAGGCCAACCTGGAGCTGGGCTTTGGCATGGACGAGCGCGACTACGGCGTGGGGGCGCAAATCCTGCGCGACCTGGGCGTGTCTAAAATGCGTTTGCTCACCAACAACCCCCGCAAACGCACCGGCTTGATTGGTTACGGCTTGGAAATCGTGGAAACGGTGCCGATTGAAATGGAGCCAAACGAGCACAACCAACAATACCTGACCACCAAGCGCGACAAATTGGGACACACCATTTTGTCGCGGCGGCTGGCTACGCCGCTGCATACCGACGAAAATCAGCCGGCGAGCTAACAAGTGGTACGGCGGGCGCGTTTTCTGTGTAACTTATTAGTGCTATGAAAACGCCCCGCTTTTCCCCTTTTGCTTTGCTTCTCACTTGCATGCTCTCTGTTTATGAGGTGCAGGCACAGCGGGCCTTGGTGCAGGAGTTTACCGCTTCTACTGTGTTGCTCACTACCGGCGACACCCTGAACGGCCCGCTTACCCTGCACGCCGACCGCGACTTGCTGCTGGTAGTAATGCCCGATCAGTCAGTGCGTACGGTGTCGGCGGTGGCGGTGCGCGCGTTTGCGGTGCGGGGCGAGAAAACCACCCGCAACAGCGACTACTACAACTACTACGATTTTCAGGATGTGCGCCGGGGGTATTACTACGGCAGCCCCCTGTGGACCATGCCCCCGCCGCCACGCCAGCAACGCCGCGACACATCGTTGGTGCGGGTGTTTCGCACCCTGCGCTGGGACCGGGGCAATGACTATTCTGATTTTAAAGCCCCCGCGTTTTTCGAGCAGATCAGCAACGGCCCGGTAATGCTACTGCGCCGCGAAACGCTGGTGGAACGCCCTATTAACGCCAGCCCGCAGTTTGCCGGCGCCGCCGGTTTTCCATACGGCGGTTACGGCTTTCCCCGCGGGGTTACGGGCTACTACACCGACCTGCGTGACTCTTTTTTCCTGGGTACGCCGCAAGGCAACATCGTTGCCCTGCGTAACCCCAGGAAGGATTTGCTGGCCTACTTCAACAAGGAAGCCCGGCAGCTGGAGCGCTTCGCCAAGGAAAACAAGCTAAGCTTCACTACCGCCCGGGAACTGGCCTACCTGGTGAACTATGCCAATTCCCTGCGCGAAGCCGGCAATACCCAATAGGCTGCCGAAACCACGGAAACAGCGGTTGGCGGCCAGCTACAAGTCCCGGGTGCGCAGCAACACGTAGCTAAGCCCCCAAAATAGCGCCGTGTAGGCCAGTGCCACCGGCAGGGCCTGGCTGGGCAGCAATTCACCGCTGGCACCCACCATCTGCGTCAGCATTTCCTGGCCGGGGGTGGGCGTGAGGGCCCCTAGTACCTTGGTGGGCATGTACTGATCCACTGCGTCGGGCAGGAGCATGTAGCGAAGCAGGGGCTCCGCCACCCACACGTACAGCATGAAAAGCAGAATGGCCGGGCCGCTGCGCCGAATAAGCACGGCCAACAGGGCCGCCAGGCTCAGGAAGCCCAGCGTTTGTGCGGCGTAAAGCGCTACGCTGGGTAGCTGCGCCGTAACGCTGCCAGGCGCTGGCGTAGCACCCCTGGTAAGACCAAAATAGAGGCCTGTACCCACTACCAGCAGCACCCCAAATAACGTTAGCCCCACGGAAATAGCAAACTTGCCCAACAGTAAGTCGCCCACCGAGCGGCCGTCAATGATTTGCTGCCGGAAGGTGCGGAACTGAAACTCGTCGGTGAGCAGAATGATGAGCAGTATGCCCAGTATCAGGGTGAAATAGTGGGCCACATACGCTAGCCGCGGCCACAAGTCGGGGAAGGCGTAGAGCTTGTCGCCCATGCGCTGGCCGTTTACCGTGAACGAGCTACCAGCCGATACAAAGCCGGCAAACAGCACGGCAAAGAGCAGCAGCATAATCCAAACGGTGCGGTAGGGCAGCACTTTGCGTAGTTCGGTCGAAATCATCTTATCAGAATTAATAATTAGGAATTATTAATTATTGAGAGGAATTGGTCTTCTAAGCGGCGGTGCCTTAACTCCAGGTGCGCCAGCGTCAGACCTTGGGCAAACAGGGCCTGGTTAAGCGACGACGGCGTATGGCCTACGGCCAGCGCGCAGCTCACGCGGCCTTCGTTTTCGGGCCGCACGTCGTGCACAAACGGCAAGCTGCTGAGGGCGGCGCGCAACACATCGGCGGCGGTGCCGGGCGGCAGGCCCAGCACTATGCGGTCGGTGGTGCTCAGGATGCCGGATACGGGACCCGAAGCGCGCAGCTGCCCTTTGTGCAGCACCGCCACGTGGGTACAGACTTTCTCGATTTCATCGAGCAGGTGGCTGGCCATAACAATGGTGCGGCCCTCGGCGGCTACTCGTTTTACCAGCTCCCGCACGTCGGCAATACCTTGTGGGTCGAGGCCGTTGGTGGGCTCGTCAAGCACCAACACCTCCGGCTGCCCGAGCAGGGCCGCACCAATGGCCAGGCGCTGCTTCATGCCGAGCGAAAAGCCGCTCACGGCTTCGCGCTGGCGCTGGGCGAGGCCCACCGTTTCCAGAGCAGCCTCAATACTGCGGCTATCGGCTTGCTTTACATCGGCCACAATCTGCAGGTTCTGGCGGGCCGAGAGGTAGGGGTAGAAGTTCGGCGTTTCCAGTAGAGCCCCTATCCGCCGCCGGGTAGTAGCCACCGGCGGCCCACCAAACCAGCGCACCGTGCCACCGCTGGGCCGCAACACGCCCAGCGCCAGGCCCAGCGTTGTTGTTTTGCCCGAGCCATTTGGCCCCAGCAGTCCGTATACGCTGCCAGCCGGAATGCTTAGCGTAAGCTCGCGCAGCGCAGCCGTGCGGCCGTAGTTTTTAGAGAGGTTATCGAAGTCGAGTACAGACATCGGGACAATTTGCAAGGAGAGGGAGCTGGCGGCAAACGAAAGCTTTGCAGCAAAACCGAGTGCAGCTGGGATCAGCCATCAGCGGCCGGTAAGTTGCCTATTGTTCACCAATAAGCAGTTAGCCAGTAGGTACAGGTAACTTAGAAGGGCGGGAGTTACGGGCTATTCAATCGGCAAGGTGCCGCCATTCCAGCGTGCCACCGGGTATCGGCGGTACGTAGGCTCGTGGTATGGTGAGTGGCGAAATACCCACTCCAACTGCGCAGTGGCGTCTTTCGCAAAAGCCGGGTCAGACTTCTGCTTGGCTTCCAACTGCTGCCGCAGGTCCGGGCTCTGACGCAGCACGTCCGCGGCCAGGTCTTCGAACACATAATCGGAAAAGTGTTCTTTCTGCTGCAAAACGCTGTCGAAGAAGCCCCAGGCGAAAAAGGAATCGGGGCTTTGCGGCTCCAGGGTTTCCACAAGGTAGCGCACGGCTGGCTGATCGAGCGTCACCACATAGTCGCCGCGGTGAAATGCCCGCTGCTGCGGGGCCGTGCGCAGCTTCACCTGGCTGTGCAGGTAATGGCCCTCGTAGGGGCGGGGACTAGTCTGAAAGTCGTCGATGTACTGGCTTTCCACGCTGAGTGTGACGTCCTGCGAGAGGCGCTGCAGGCGTACGCCGTTCAGCCGCAGCCGCTCAATAACTTCTTCCCAAGCCTGCGGAATAAGGTAGGCGGCTGGCCGCTCCACGGTGAGAGCGGGACGGTACGTGTTGTAGTACTTCACAGGCCGCGTAAACGGAGCTTTCCGGTCGTAGTAAAGGCGCGGCAGGCCGCTGACCTCGCTAGGTCGGGTACGGCCTTCGTAACCGCGGAATTGCACCTCATCGGCCGCCGATTTGTCGAGCTTCCAGGTGAGCGGAAACGCGGTTTGGGTGAGTAGCTGGCGGTCGGCTTCGGCGCGGGCGGCACCCAGGGCATCGGCGTCGCGGTGCACGAACCGTATGAACTCGTCCAGCAGCGCGTACGTCGATTCTACGCGCGGCTTGAATGCCTTCAGCATGTGGGTTTCGGGCATGAACCCGATGGTGTTAAACAGGGCTGCGTAGCCGGTGGAGTAGCGCGGCGTTTCCAGAAAACCCACCAAGCCACTTTCGGGGGTCTGGCCTTCGAAGTCGACGTAGGGCACCATGGGCCACTTTCGCTTTTCCATTCCCTGGTACAGCGCGGGCAGCAGGCGCTGCTGCAGGTACTGGCTCAGGGCCGGGTGCAGCTTGTCTTTCTGCGTGGCAATGAGCGTCATGGTGTACTGATAGTCGGCGCCGTTCGAGGTATGGGTTTCCACGAACACCTCGGGCCGCCAGCGCTGAAACAGCTGCGCGAACGAGCGGGCGTTGCGCGAGTTCTGCTTGATGTAGTCGCGGTTGAGGTCGTAGTTGCGGGCGTTGCCGCGGAAACCGTAGTCGCGCGGGCCGTTCTGATTCACGCGGGTGGTGCTGTTGCGGTTCAGCATGCCGTCCACGTTGTATACCGGCACCACCACCAAGGTCACGTTTGAGAGTTGGGCGCGTAGGTCTTTCTTCTGCACGTAGTCGCGCACCAGCATCATCGATGCGTCGATGCCTTCCGGCTCGCCGGGGTGAATGCCGTTCTGAATAAACACCACGCGCCGGTTTTTCTGCCGCACCGAAGCCGGGTCCGCGTCCCCGTCGAGCGACACCACCACCTCGTGCAGGGGCTGGCCGCTGTCGGTGCTGCCGGCCTCGCGCATGGTTATTTCGGGGTAAGCCGCGTCGAGCCGCTGGTAAAACTGAATGCATTCGGCGTAAGTAGCCGTGGTGTTGCCGTCGCCGCGCTCAAAGGGCGTGCGCCAGTCGGGCTTGGCGGGGTCGGCGGGGAGAAGGGCGGCAGCGAGGAGCATGGCAACGAGCATGGGCGATACGGTAAGCGTGGTAAAGATAGGCGCAGGTTTGGGTGAGCCTAAACAAGCCGTTTTCCCGCTTTCGACTGTAGAATTCCACAGACAGTTCACAGGGTAAAACCAAACCAGGCAGGCCCGCCAAAAAGCAGAATGCCCCGGCTACCGGGCCGGGGCATTTAGAACTTGAAGGAAAGCTAATCTTAATACAGCCGCCGCCGGGGCGGAAACAAGACCTGATCGACGCTGAAACGGCCCGGACCAATAAACGCCAGCGCCAGAAACAACACCGCCGACTCTACGGCGTGGGAGTAGCCCCCAAACCCGTCGCCGGCTCCGATGTGCGATATGGCCGCGACAATCATGGTAAGCAGCAAGGCTACGCAGGCCCAGCGGAAAAACAGGCCCAGCAGCAGTAATTGGCCGCCAATGGTTTCGCTAACGGCGGCCATAAAGCCCCAGAACGTAGGGGCGAACTGAATGCCCAGGTACTTCATTTCCCCGCCCAGGCCCAGCCACTTTTCGGGCCCACCCATTAGCTTTGGGTAGCCGTGCAGTACGAACATAATGCCCAAGCCCAGCCGCAGCAGCAGCAGACCCAAATCGGCGGTGCGGTAGCGGTTTTCCAGCAAGGGCATGAGGGGCGAAAGCGGCAAAAGGTGATGCAGATTTGAGAAGGTGGCTGCCAAAGTACATAACTGCAGCCGTATTAACACGCGCTGGGCTATTTCTTTAGCGGAAAAGTAATACCCCAATTATTCGTGTGCCCGGCGGAACATCGTCTTTCAGCAGCGGCCGCCCCGTGGGTTGCGGAATTCCGGTCGGGTCCAGTATCCACGACATGCTCACGCTTTCCGAAACGGCAATCAGGCCCGCGTCGGCTTGCTCCACCGTTTGAATGCCATACGCCTGCCGCGCCTCGCCGAAAGTGCTGCCCACGCCAATACCACCCTTACCGGTTCGGTAGCGCGGGTCGCGTACCTCAATGCGCCAGATCCGCAGGCCCGGCCGTCCGGCCAGGTCTTCGGCCAGCTCCAGAATTACGGGCGGGGCGTCGGGGTACTGGGGGTTGCGCAGCTCGTAAGCCGGGTACTCAATACCTTCCGATTCGCGGGTAATGCGCTTGAGCCGGTCGGCCGGTACTTTCTGGCGCAGCTGCTCTTCGGTCATGTTCAGCCGAATGAATTCGGTGCCCAGAAAGCCCCGGCCCAGCGTGTAATAGGCCTTCTCGGCTGCCGAAACCGCGGGCGTAACGGCCGTAGCCGGAGCCGGTTGGGGAACGGGCGGAGTAGGTGCGGTGCTGATGTTGGGCGTGGCAGCTTCGGAAGCGGGGCGTTGATTAGGCTCGCAGGCCGAAGTAAGGAGCAGGGCAGCGGCGAAGGCCGGCAGGAGGGGCAGACGGCGGAATTTTTCCATGGCGCAAACCTACGCAAGGCAGCGGTTCGGGTTTACAAGAACCGCTGCGGTACCGTAGTACCCGGCCACCGTGCGTGGTGTAGTCACAGCCGATGGCCTCGCAATGGCGCCGGGGCGGCTACCTTTGCGGCAAGCAGTGCCCACCCAAAACCTCATTAGTCGTGTCGAAACAACCTTCTCAACCGCTGATTTTGATTTCTAATGACGACAGTATCCATTCGGCCGGTATTGCCACGCTGGTACGTGTAATGCAACGCCTTGGTGAGGTGGTGGTGGTGGCGCCCAACTCGCCGCAGTCGGGCATGGGGCATGCCATTACCCTGGGCGAGCCGCTGCGCCTCGACCACAGCCGCCGCTTCGAGGGCGTGGAGGCTTACGAGTGCTCCGGCACGCCTGCCGACTGCGTGAAAGTGGCCAAGCACCACGTGCTGAAGGACCGGCCCGCCGATTTGGTCGTGTCGGGCGTTAATCACGGCTCGAACTCGTCGGTGAACGTGCTGTACTCGGGCACTATGTCGGCGGCCATCGAAGCCGCCATCGAAGGCATGCCGGCTATTGGTTTCTCGCTGTGTGACTACGCCTCCGACGCCGATTTTTCGCACGCCGAGCCCTGGATCGAGCACATTGCGCGTCAAGCCCTGGCTAACGGCATACCGGCGGGTACGGCCCTGAACGTGAACATTCCCAAGAAGTCCGACGACCCCATTGCCGGTATCCGGCTCTGCCGCCAGGCCCGCGCCAAGTGGCAGGAGGAATTCGACATGCGCCACGACCCATACAAGCGTCCGTACTACTGGCTCATGGGCAATTTCGTGAACCTCGACCACGGCGACGACACCGACGAATGGGCCCTGGCGCACAACTTCATCAGCATTGTGCCCTGCCAATACGACCTCACGGCCTATCATGGCCTGCCCCACATGAACCAAAGTTGGGAGCTGCAGCTGCCCGGCCAGCCAGCCCCGGCCGTGCCCACCAAGCCGCACCCCGTAGGGCCGGAAAACTATGGTCCCGCCAATCCAAACGGCTAAACCGAAGCCAGTGTCTCACAAGGCCCAAGTGCCCCGGCTACAACCGGGGCGCTTGTTGTTTATGGCCGAGTCGGCCCGCTGTGGATCTGTTACGTGCAACGGCTCTTATCTTGGGCCCACTGTTCTCGTTTCCCGTCTCACTGTTACTCTGGATTTTCATGCAGTTTTTTCGTTTCCTGTTGCTGATGTTGGGTTTAACTGCCGTTATCGGCAGCGCTCAGGCCCAGCAAGTGTACGCCGGGCACGACCCGCTGGCGCACACGTTTTCCATAGTGGCCCGCGACCCTAAAACCGGCGACATGGCCGTAGCCGTGCAAAGCCACTGGTTTTCGGTAGGCACGGCCGTAAGCTGGGGCGAAGCCGGCGTGGGCGTTGTGGCCACGCAGTCGTTTACCAATAAATCGTTTGGCATGCGCGGCCTGGCACTGCTTAAAAGCGGCAAAACCGCCCAGCAGGCCCTCGACGAGCTACTAGCCACCGACGAAGGCCGCGACGTGCGCCAGGTAGCCATTGTGGATGCCAAAGGTGGGGTGGCTACTCATACCGGTAAAAAGTGTGTGGACATGGCCGGCCATCAGCAAGGTGCCCAGTACTCGGTGCAAGCCAACATGATGCTGAATGCCACCGTGTGGCCTGCCATGGCTAAGGCTTACGAGCAAAGTGCCGCCCTGCCGCTGGCCGAGCGCGTGCTGGCTGCCCTCGACGCCGCCGAAGCCGCTGGCGGCGACATTCGCGGCCGGCAATCAGCCGCCTTGCTGGTGGTGCGCGGCAAAGCCAGCGAGCAGCCCTGGGACGACCGTATTGTGGACCTGCGGGTAGAGGATAACCCCGCGCCGCTCAAGGAGCTGCGCCGTTTGCTGCGGTTGCAGCGCGCCTACGACCACATGAACGCCGGCGACCTGGCCGTGGAGAAAAACGACATGCCCAGCGCCGTACGCGAGTATGAGGCCGCCGAGAAAATGTTTCCCGACAACCTGGAAATGCGCTACTGGCACGCCATTACCCTGGCTAACAAAGGCCAACTGCCGGCGGCCCTGAAACTGCTACAGCCCATCTTCAAGCAGGAGCCCAACTGGCGCACCCTCACCCAGCGTTTGCCCAAAGTGGGCCTGCTCACGGTGTCGGAAGCCGAGCTCAAGCAGATTATGGCGCTGAAATGATGCAGCCTTGGCCGTGGGGGCGTGTCTTCCTGTCTGTTTAACCGCTGATTTTCTCTTTTATGATCGTTCCGTTTCGTGCGTTGCTGCTGAGCTTGTCGGTATTGCTCGGCGCATGTTCCACCTCAAAGCCAACCGCAAGCGGGCCCACTGCGCTAACCGTTTACGTAGTGCGCCACGCCGAAAAAGACACCAGCGTCGACCCCAAAGACCCACCGCTTACCGCCGCCGGTACCCAACGTGCGCTGGCCCTGCGCGACTCGCTGCTGCGCACACCAGTGGTAGCCGTTTACTCAACCGATACCAAGCGCACCCGCATGACGGGGCAGCCGCTGGCCGAAGCGAAGAAGCTCACCGTGGCCTCGTATGACCCGAAACCGACCGGACTGGCAGAGCTTGCCAAGCTAATTCGGGCGCAGCCGCGTGGCAAAGCAGTGGTGGTAGTGGGCCACTCGAATACGGTGCTTGAAACCGTGGAGGCGCTGGGAGCCCCGCGCCCCGTGCCGGCCGTAGGCGACGAGGAGTACAGCTACCTGTTTGAGGTAACCATTCCGGCCAACGACGCCCCGGCTACCGCCCGCGCCCGGCGCTACGGAGCCCAGTAATTGTACTTCATCGGCACTCCGACTTGGGGTCGGGTGCAAACCAAGCCAACCCGTTTTACCTTGCATGAGCCTGCCATTTGGGCCAAGGCTCTAACTCTGTACCGCACATGCTCTTTTCGTTTCGCCGCGCTGTAGTAGCCGGCTTCTGCGCGTTGCTTGGCACCCAGTCCGCCCATGCGCAAACCGCTGCCGAATTCAAATCTGACTCCGTTAACATCAGAAAAATTTACGACGAGGCCCTGCTGCGTGGGCAGAGCTACGAGAACCTCCGCTACCTCTGCACCCGCATTGGCGCACGGCTCAGCGGTTCGCCCCAGGCCGACCAGGCCGTGCAATGGGGCAAGCAAACCATGGAAAAACTGGGCTTCGACCGCGTGTACCTGCAGGAGGTAATGGTGCCTCACTGGGTGCGCGGGGCCAAAGAAAAAGCCAGTGTGAAGTCCAAGAAGGTGGGGAAGGCCCCAACTATGAATATCTGCGCCCTGGGCGGGTCGGTGGCTACCGGCGGTAAGCTGAAAGCCGGTGTGGTGGAAGTGCGCAGCTGGGACGAACTGGCCAAGCTTTCCGACGCGCAGGTGAAGGGCAAGTTCGTGTTCTTCAACCGCCCCTTCGACGACCGGCACATCGAGCCTGGCGCCGCTTACAGCGGCGCCGTAGACCAGCGCGGGCGCGGGGCCATTGAAGCCGCCAAGCGCGGTGCCGTGGGGGCCTTGGTGCGTTCCATGACCAGTTCGCGCGACGATTTGCCGCATACCGGCACCATGCGCTACGACGAAAAAGTAACGAAGGTGCCCAGCGCCGCGCTCAGCACCAATTCGGCCGATTGGTTGAGCCAGGCCCTGAAAACCGACCCTAATCTGGAATTCGAGCTGGAAATGGCCTGCCAAACCCTACCCGACGTTAAATCCTATAACGTGGTGGGCGAAGTGAAAGGCTCGAAGCGCCCCGAGGAAATCATTACGGTGGGCGGCCATCTGGATTCCTGGGATTTGGCCCAGGGCGCCCACGACGACGGCACTGGCTGCGTGCAAAGCATTGAGGCGCTGCGCCTGCTGCTGGCTTCGGGCCTGCGGCCCGAGCGCACCGTACGGGCCGTGCTGTTCATGAACGAAGAAAACGGCAACCGCGGCGGCATGAAATACGCCGAGCTGGCCAAAGCCGCCGGCGAAAAGCACCTGGCCGCCATCGAGTCGGACGGGGGCGGGTTTACGCCGCGCGGCTTTGGGGTAGAGGCGCCGCTGCCCGTGGTGCAAAACGTGCAAAAGTGGGCCCCGCTGCTGGCGCCGTACCACTCTGATAAAATTGGCCCTGGCCACGGCGGCACCGATATCGGCCCGCTGAAAGATCAAGCCGTGGCACTCATTGGCTACGACGGCGACTCGCAGCGTTACTTCGATCTGCACCACACCGCCGCCGACAACTTCGACCAGGTACACCGCCGCGAGCTGGAATTGGGCGGTGCTTCCATGGCATCGTTGATTTACCTGCTAAGCAAGTACGGGCTATAACCCGCACCTGAACCGTAACCCACTCACCGGCGGAATGCGTTAGGAAAGGCTGTGACTGAAACAGCCGATTCCCTGCGCATTCCGCCGTCGTTGTATCTGGTGGCCTTGTTACCGCCCGAGCCGGTTTTTTCGGCGGTTTGGGCCATGAAGCAGGAGATACACGAGCGTACGGGTAGCCGAAACGCCGTGCGTCTGCCGCCGCACATTACGCTCATTCCGCCGCTCCGCTTGCGGGCTTCGGAGTTCGAGCCACTGGCCTTGCCCGCCCTGGCCGCGTTTGCCGCTGGGCAACACCCGTTTCGCGTGGGCCTGCACGATTTTGCCTGGTTTGGCCACCGCACGCTGTTCGTGCACGTTTCCGACGACAGCGCACTGCAGACGTTTCACCGGACGCTTACCGCGTGGTGCCGGCAGCATTTGCCCGCCGTGCCGCGCGAAAAACGCGCCTTCACGGCCCACATGACGCTGGCCACCCGGGACCTGCCGCCCGATCAGGTGCCCGCCCTGAAGCTGGAATTTGCACAGCGTAGTTTCCAGGCCCAGTTTGAGGTCGGCAGTTTTGCGTTGTTTCGGCATAACGGCCGGCAGTGGGAGGCCATTGCCGAATTTCACTTGGGAAGCGGAGCAGCAGGATTGTAGGTGCTAATTGAAAAGCCCCGTTGCACACTGCAGCGGGGCTTTTATTACTTCAAAAACAAGCAGTCGAGCTAACGTAAACCGGAGCGGAATTTAGTTTTGCTCCAGCAGCTGAAACAGTTCATCGAGCTTGGGCGTGAGAATAATCTCGGTGCGGCGGTTCATCTGTTTATTGGCGGGCGTGGTGTTTGCCGCTACCGGCAGGGTTTCGCCACGGCCCGAAGGCGTGACCTGCGCCGCTCCCAAGCCCGATTCGGTAAGAATGCGGGTAATTTCGGTGGCGCGCAGTACGCTCAGGTCCCAGTTGTCGCGCATGCCGGCCGTGCCCCGGGCAATAGGCACATTATCGGTGTGGCCTTCCACTACCACGTTCACGTCCTGGTTCCCTTTTAGGGCAGCGGCCAGCTTCCGAAGTGCATCCTGGCCTTTGGGGTCTACTTTCGTCGAGCCCGATTTGAACAAGAGCTGCTCCGAAAGCGACACGTACACCTTGCCGTTTTTTAGATTCACTTGCAGATCCTGGGCGTTAAAACCGAGCAGAGCATCGGCCACACGCTGCCGCAGGGCTTTTACGGCCCGGTCTTTCTCGTCGAGCTTGCGCTGCAAATCGGCCAGGCGCTGCTCGCGGTCCTGCAGGTTGGCCGAAAGCTGCGAGTTCTGTTGCTCGGCGCCGGTTAGGCTTTGGTTTAGCTGGTTTACCTGCTGGCTGCGCGACACCAAACGTTGCCGCAGCTCTTCTTCGGTACGTTGTTTCTCTTGTTCAAGCGCGGTTTTCTCGGCCTGCAGCTGCTCCTTTGACTTGGTTAAGTCGCTGTATTGGGTTTGCAGGGCGGTGTATTTTTTCTGGGAGACGCAGCTCGGTAGCACCACTGCGCTTAGCAGGGCGGCGGCCACGGGCAGGGCATTTAAAACGAAAGTTTTCATGTGAATAGGGTAGGGCTCGGCAACAGGAAACCGATGCGGGGCGTACGAGGCAAGCTGCGGAGGAGTTTACCCAGTGTTTGTGCCGCGCACGTTGCAAGCAGCGTTGCGGTATCCGCCCGGCCGCCGTACCTTGCTCCCTGCCCATATTCCCTGCTGCACCCGCCCCGCGTGATTCGATTACTACTTTGGTTGAACTGCCTTTTAGGGTTGATTACGTGTTCGTTATCGGTTGGTGCGGCGCCGCTGACCGAGCCGTGTTGGGTAGTGCTTCGCAACAAGGCTGGCGTACGGTTTAACCCCCGGACTTACTTTTCCGCTCCTGCGCTGGCGCGTCGCCAACGTCAGCACTTGCCCCAGATCGACAGCACCGATTTTCCGCTTCGGGCCGATTATTTGGCGCAGGTGCAAGCGCATTCCGACACCGTACTGTTTGCCAGCCGCTGGTTTAATGCCGTGGCTTGCCGGGCCACGCCAGCCCAGCAGGCCGCGCTGAAACGCCTGCCCGGTGTGCGCAGCGTAGAGCCGCTGGAAACTGCTCGAATGGTGCCGGCCCGGCGCAATCCGGTCCGTCCGTCCGAAAGCGAGCCGCTCACCGCCGAAGAGCGGCAGCTGGCTCGCCGGCAGATCAGCACCCTCGGTGCCGAGGCACTGCAGCAAGCCCAACTCAACGGGCGGGGCCTGCGCATTGCCGTGCTCGACGTTGGTTTTACCGGTACCGATGCGCACCCCGCTTTTGCGCACCTGCGCCGCCAGAAACGCATAGTAGCCACCCACGATTTCGTGCGGAATAAGCCGGATGTGTACCACGGCGGGGCGCACGGCACCGAAGTACTATCGTGCCTGGCCGGGGTACTGCCCGATGGGCAGCCCCTGGGACTGGCAACCGATGCCGAATACCTTCTGGCCCGTACCGAACGGTTGCACCGCGAGCTGTATTCAGAAGAACTAAACTGGCTGGCCGCTGCTGAATGGGCCGACCGCCTCGGCGCCGACATCCTCAACTCGTCGTTGGGGTATACCGACCGGCGCTATTTCAGGGAGCAAATGAACGGGCGTACCAGTTTAGTGGCGCGGGCGGCTAACATGGCGGCCCGCAAAGGCATGCTAGTGGTGTGCGCCGCCGGCAACGACGGCGACGACCCGCATTGGCGCCTGATCGGTACTCCCGCCGACGCTGACTCAGTGCTGGCCGTGGGTGCCCTCGACCCCGATTCCTTTTTGGCTACCGAATTCAGCTCCTGTGGCCCGGCGGCCGGGGGGCGGCGCAAGCCCAACGTGGCGGCTTTTGGGGTGGTAGTGGTAGCCAATCCGAACGGGGGTTACAGTCGCCTGGAAGGCACTTCGTTTGCCAGTCCGTTGGTGGCCGGCTTAGCCGCTTGCGTGTGGCAGCAAGATCGTACGCTTTCCAGCATGCGTCTCTTCAAGCGGTTAGAAGGCGCCGGCGAGCTGTTTCCCTATTTCGATTACGCGCATGGCTTCGGCATGCCCATGGCCGTCCGCCTGCTTCGCCCCGGCACACTTGCTACGCCCAACTTCGATTTTGTAAGCACCTCCGATGTGGTGCAAGTGGTGCTGCGAACCACTGCGCTGCCGCAAAAGCCGCTCCCGCTGTACCTCGATTCGCTCGTTTCTGCGGGCGGTGTGTTGGCCGGTCCAGCTCCAGCTCATGAATCGGCCCGCGTGGGCCGCGATGAGCCAACCGCGCTACCCGCCCCCGCCAACGTGGCGGCCGCACCAAAGCCACTCTCTGGCACGGACTACGCCTACTGGCACATTGCCGATACCCGAGGGCGGATACGTCGCTACCAAGTGCTGCATATTGTCCAGCGGGCCGTACTACGCTTGCCCTTAACCGAGCTGGCTTCTGGCGACGTGCTTCGGGTGCACATAGCCGGCTACACCGCCGAATACACCAAGCCCTGATGCGCTTTTTCTTGATAAAGCTAGCCGGAACCGTACTGTGGTTAAGTGGTACGCCTGCTGTGGCCCAAACCGTGTTACTCAATGGCAACGTGGCCGCCGACACGGCCCGCCAGACTTTCGGCCCGAACCGCCGCCTGTTTCGGCACTTGTACGTGGGCTACACGGCTGTTATCGGCCCCAGCCCGGACGGGGCGCCGGTACGCTACGGCGTTTCGGGCACCGTGCTTGTCGGGCTGCGCCACAAGTTGCGGCTTACGCAAAGCCTGGCCGTAGGGGCCGATGTTCGCTACGCCCGCCACACGTACGCGCTGCGCCAAACCCAGCAGAAAGTGCTGCCATCGGCGGCGCTGCACCACCGCGAGTCGTTGGTTTGGCAACGGGCCGAAAGCGAAGTGTGGCTGCGTTTGAATGCCGGCCGCCGCGGAAACGCCATCGGCAACTACCTGGATGTAGCGGGCTGGGGCGGTTGGGTTATGGGAACCGCACACCACACCGACGACCGCCCCGGTAGCGGCCCCGCCCGGCGGGTGCTTACAACCGAACGTGGCCTCCGCTACCTCAACCGGTGGGCGTACGGGGCGGGTGCCCGGCTGGGTGCGGGCCGGTACGCCGTGCAAACGCGCTACCGCTTTTCCGATGTTTTTGCGTCTAACTCACTCTACCCCGAACTGCCGCGCTGGGAAGCCGGGTTGGAAATCGGGCTTTTTTAAGCTATTTGCCAGCAAAAGAGCGCAACCGCACCTGCGTAGCTACGTACGGCCAACAGAAGTCCATTGGTACGAAAATAGCGGCTGCCTGCTGTCCGGGCTAATGCCCTTCTTTTTTGTGCTGCGCCGCACCCGGACTGCCGAACCTCCACTTTTATGAGACAATATCTTTTCCCTTTTGCTTTTGTTGCTCTGCTGGCTCAGTCGTCGTGTGTTACCACCGACCGGGAAGTAGGCTCTTCCAATAACGCCGACAAGCTTTACACGCCCAAGCCCGAAGCCAGCCGCGCCCGCATGAATAGCAACACGGTGTTGCGCACCGTTAAAGCCCAGCATGCTTTTTCTGACCCCCGCGCCAAAGACAACTTTGTGCTCCTGTTACAGGGAACCCGCGTGACCGATGCCAATGCCCGTTTTCTCATCATTTCGGCCAAAGGCGACACCCTGCGAAACGAGGTAATGCCCGCATCGGTCCTTATCGACGAGCGCGCCATGCAGGACGATCCGCAGGCTGGTAGCGTGCGGGCCCGGGAAATTGCCATTCTGCAAGGCATGAACAAGTTTTTTGCTGAAGACAAGTTCGACTCGCCGGCTATTCCCAAGAACGTTACATCTGCTCCCGAAGGCGCCGACCCGGAGGGTTGGGCGGCCGTGCGTTCCGACAACCGTGCCATTGGATTCGACTATACCGATGCCTCGGGCCGGGAGAAGCGCATTGCGTTTGCCAAAAAACTAAACAAAGCCGTGGTAATTGCCGAGTAAGCTTCGGCAGCTACCTACGCGAAACGGCCCGTTCCACCTCGGTTGTGGAACGGGCCGTTGTTTGTATTCCCAGCGCGAAACGGGGCGCCTAGGTGGTACGTAGCCAGCCAATTTGGCCGGTTGCGTTGCGCACCAGCCGGTAGCCACTCCACTCGCCCAGCACAGCCACGCGGCCGTTGGCCGGTACCGTATCGAGGGGCGCGGCAGTGGCGGTGGGGTGGCTGAGCAAATCGGCAGCGGCTGGCAGGGCTTCACGGCGCAGCGCTTCGGTGGAAACTACGCTGGCCGGAACATAGCCCAACTGCCCCGACGGGGACTGAACGCGGAGCCAGTCGGCCGTGGCCCCCACCACGAGCAGGGGCGTATGCCTGGGCAAGCCAGGTGTTTTTCTGGCGGGTTTGGCCGCCGCAGGCACGGTGCGTAAAACCGTTCGGCTATCGGTCAGGCGCACCCACTGGCCCAGGCGTTCCGGCGAAGTGCGCGGCGCGGCTGGCTCTTTATCCGCGTTGCGTACTGACGGAAACGGGTCGATGGCTCCGTAGCCGCCGCGGTAAATGCCAAAGTGCAAATGTGGCGGGGTAGAGCGGGCGTTGCCCGTATTGCCCACTAAGCCTAGGGTGTCACCTGTTTTCACAATCTGGCCCGCTTGCACGAGTTGCTTGTCGAGGTGGGCGTAATAAAGGTGCTGGCCGTGGGTGGCATCGGCCAGCCACACCACCAGGCCGCCGCGGGGCGTTTCGCCCACGCGGGTAATCATGCCCGGCGCTGCGGCTACCACGGGCGTGCCGCGCTTGGCAAAAATATCAATGCCTTCGTGACGGCGGGCACCGTTGTCGCGGTCGGCACCCCAAAACGAGCCGGCTGCGGCGTCGCTCTTGCCTTTCACCGGAAATGCCAAAGATGGGCTGCGCTGGATGCGCACGGTAAAACGACCCGAACGCAGCAGCTCCGGCTGCACCCGCAAAACATGCTGCCGGTCGTCTTCGGCCACGTAGCTAAAGGCCCGGGAGGCCGTATCGGCCGAAGCCACGGGGCGCAGGCGGTTGTCGTCGGGGCTCAGCTCAAAGGCATCCACGAAAACGTGCACATCGGTGGAGGCCGGTTCCACGGTAAGCGCAATGTTAATTTTCTCGCCCGCCCGCACGGCATAGCGGTAGGAGGCCGCCATGGCCTGATCGGCGCGGAACAAACCGGTTTCGCGGAAGGGCAACGTTACCACCAGTGAATCCTGTAGGGCGCGGTCCGCCGCGGCTAGCCAGTCGCGGCCCAGGGCCGTTTGGTCGAGGCGGCTTTGGCGCAAGCGGTGGGAGTAGGTTTCGTGCGGGGTGCGTTTCTGGTTGAAGATGCCCTGCAGGGTTTGTTGCTTCCCGCAGGAGAGCAGGAGCATGGAGAACAGGAACAGGGGCCAGAGCCGGTATAAGGTCCGGGGCGTCGTTGTTGGTAGGCGCATGAACGTCAAACACCTTACGTTGGGAGAGGGTTCGGGCTACATCAGGATGCGCCGAAGGAATTTACTTGGTGATACATGCTGCAACGCGCGGGTAGGGTCGGCGCTTCGGGCGTTACCCTGCGGCCCGTAAGCGGTATTATTGCGGCTTCATCGTTTCCACTTGTTGCAGGTATGTTCTCTGCGGTTCGCATTACTTCCATTCGAAAAAGCAGAGGGTATTCCCAGGAGCTTCTAGCGGAGCAATCGGGCGTGAGTCTGCGCACTATTCAACGCGTGGAACAAGGCGAAACCGTACCCCGTGGGCATACGCTACAAGCATTGGCTGCGGCGCTGGGCGTAACGCTGGAGGACTTTCGGGTTGAAGTTGCCCCCGTGAAGGAAGTTTCATCCGGGCTTGAATCCGTAGATTTTGCTGCGGTACCCACGCCGCAGCCACCGCGCTTTACGGTTGCATTAACACCAGCGCAGGAGCCACAAACCGTATTGCTGCCTGAACCAGCCAAGCGCCCCGATCCGCATTTTCTGCAGCTACTTAACCTAAGCGCGCTGAGCTTTCTGGTGCTGCCCTTTCTCAACATTGTAGTTCCCCTGCTCATGTGGCGGGCTCACCGGCACGACGTCGAGCATGCAAACGAATTAGGCCGCCGGGTGCTGGGGTTTCAGATTCTGTGGCAGGTGGGGTGTTTCTTTGCTTACCTGCTGCTGGTGCTGGGGCATTGGGTGGCGGCGCGGTATTTCAATGCCGTGGTGCCCGGTACGTACCTGGGCGTGTTTGTTCTCTCTTACCTCGTTAATGTGCTTACCGTAGGCTACTACGCGGTGCGTTTGCGCGGTGGCGACCTGCGCGTGTACCCAATACGGCTTTAAGCAGTAGTCTATATATCAGTGTATTGAAAAGAATGGCGTGACAATGGCGGCAAAATGACGCAGGGGCGAGTTGCCGAAGCCGGTAGGTTTGCTTCATCAAACAGGCAAATCATTTCCCGTCATGAAGACCCTCCGCAAAATCGTGTTGTTCGTGCTGGCACTGCTCGTAGCGGGCAGCGTTGGTGGCTATTTTTACGCTCGCAAAAAGTTTGAAGCGCCGGCCAATCAGTTAACCGTAGCTGGGTTGCCGACCAACTTTTCTTTCGAGTGGGAGGCTAATAACGCTGTTCAGCCGGCGGTGGCGCACGCCGCCCAATTGGTGCCGGTACAAATTCCCGGTTGTTCCCGCACGTGCTTTTTGCAATTCGACACGGGCGCGCCGTACACCCTGCTCTACGCGCCCTCCATTGCTGCCCTTCGGGCCCGTTACCCCGCCACCAGGGCAATGCTGCAAGCACCGGCCGATACTGTTCACAACTTCCGCTTTGCCCTGGGCCAGGCTCAGGTTCGCGTTAGCAGGTTGCCGGTGCTCAATTTCGGTGCCCGGGAAATACCGGCCGACTCCACCAAGCCTTTCGTTATTGGTACCCTCGGAACCGATGTGCTGGAAGGGCGGGTGCTGCTGATCGATTACGCTAGCCGCCGCCTTACTCTGAGCAACAAGGTGCCCGACGACCTGGCCCGCCGAACCGATTTCGTGCCCTTAACCTTTGAAAGCCGGCGGGTAATGTTTGAGGCTAATCTGCAGAACGAAGCCCGAAACCTGCTTTTCGACTCCGGTACCAGCGCCTACGCGCTGATAACCAGCCAAAACAACTGGAAAACCCTGATTCAGCCCCAGGCGCCGGTGCATACCCAGGCCGTTAATTCCTGGGGCAAAACCCTGACTTCCTATACCGCGCCCACTGCTGCGGCTATGCACCTGGGAGCTGCCAAAATTCCGTTGGGCACGGTTACGTACATCGAGGGCATGAACCTGTTCCAGAGTCTTATGATGCGTTTCTCTGGCTTGGGCGGCATGCTGGGCAACGAGGTGTTTGCCGGGCGCACCGTAATTCTGGATGTAGCGGGTGGGCGCTTCGGCGTAGTGCGGAAGTAGGGGGCGTAACCCGCGTGCGGTTGCCGGGAGGGCCGTTACCTTTGCGCGGCTGCCCTCAACCGCTCCGCCCATGAAACTCATCGAGTGCCCCCGCGACGCCATGCAAGGCTGGCCGGATTTTATTCCGACTGCCACCAAAACTGCCTACCTCAATCAGCTCTTGCGCGTGGGCTTTCACACGCTTGATTTCGGCTCATTCGTGTCGCCGAAAGCCATACCGCAGCTCCGCGACACCGCCGAAGTGTTGGCGGGCCTCGATCTGACCAGCACCAACACCAAGCTGCTGGCCATTGTGGCCAACCTGCGCGGCGCCGAAACGGCCGTGGCTTACCCCGAAATTCAGTACCTGGGCTTCCCGCTGTCGGTATCGGAAACTTTTCAGCAGCGCAACACCAACAAGAGCATTGCCGAGGCACTGCAGGAAGTGGCGCAAATGCAGAACCTCTGCGAGCAGCGCGGCAAGCAACTGGTGGTGTACCTGTCCATGGGCTTCGGAAACCCCTACGGCGACCCGTGGAACCCCGCCGTATTAGGCGAGTTTACCCGCAAGCTCGATGAGCTGGGCGTGCGCATCGTGGCCCTGTCCGATACCATAGGCGCTTCCACCCCCGAAACCATCATTCCGCCATTCCGCGAGCTTACGGCGGCTTTCCCGCACATCGAGTTCGGTGCCCACTTGCATACCACGCCCACCAGCTGGCGCGAAAAAGTGGAGGCCGCCTATTCTGCCGGCTGCCGCCGTTTCGATGGCGCCCTGGGCGGCATTGGCGGTTGCCCCATGGCCGCCGACGAACTGACCGGCAACATGGCCACCGAAAACCTGGTGCGGTATTTTGCCGAGCAGGGCGTGCCCACCGGCCTAAATTCGGCGGCACTGGCCGAGGTACAACAGATGAGCCAGCAGGTATTTGCGGGGCATTAAGCGGCGGTAAAACTGCCTGAGCAAAGCCCGGTGGCAGTTTTTCGTGGTTGGTCCAACCGTTTGAATGTTTCCTGCCCTTCAGAGCCGAATACTCTTAACTACGCTTTTAATTATGCCCGCCGCCCTCGTTGACCTTTTCATTCCCTGCTTTGTCGATCAGCTGTTTCCCACCACCGCCATGAACATGGTGAAGGTGCTGGAATCCGTGGGTTGCCAGGTTAATTATAACCCCAATCAAACCTGCTGCGGCCAGCCGGCTTACAACGCCGGCTACCGCCAGGAAAGCCAGTGCGTGGCCGAGAAATTCCTCACCGATTTTGCCGGGCCGGCTGAGCGTTACGTGGTGGCGCCTTCGGCCTCCTGCGTAGGCATGGTGCGCAACAGTTACCAGGAGTTACTCACCGATTCCAGCCGCAAAGCCGAGTTTCCGGCCCTGCAGCGCCGGGTGTTCGAGTTTACCGAATTCCTCGTCGACGTGCTGGGCATCGACCAGATTCCCGGCGCCAAGCTGGAAGGTACCTACACCTACCACGACGCCTGTTCCGCACTGCGCGAGTGTCACATCCGTGAAGAGCCGCGCCGTTTACTCGACTCGGTAGCCGGCTTAGAGCGCCTGGAAATGGCTGAAACCGAAACTTGCTGCGGATTCGGTGGCACTTTCGCCGTCAAGTTTGAGCCGATTTCGGTGGCCATGGCTCAGCAGAAAGTGGAACATGCGTTAGCCACTGGCGCCCAATACCTTATCAGTACCGATACCAGCTGCCTGATGCACCTGGACGCGTACATTCGGAAGGAAGGCAAGCCGCTGAAGACACTCCATGTGGCCGATGTGCTGGCTAGTGGGTGGTAAACGGGACCTTGTTTTAACCATCGGTACGTGTTTGTCTTACAGATCCTCGCCCGCCATATTAAGTCCAGCTTCGCACTTGCGTTGTACGCATTGTGGTGGGCTTATGTAATCCGGTGGTTCTCGACGGGTGCAGCTGCTTACCCAAATTCATGTGGGGCGGCAAACGGGGCATTGGTAGTACTAACATTTTTGATTACAACCGTTTTTGCCTTGGTTCTGGTAATCTTAATGGTAACAGCTAAGGGACAGAAACGCATAGACTACACGCTGTTCTTAGGAATTCTTCTTGCCCCCTTCATTTTCTGTCTCGGTCGAACGATATTAGGTGGCTAACCTATTTCCCGCATACAAAAACGCCCGTCATACCGAAGTAGATGACGGGCGTTTTTTTAGCTAGGGACTTGTCTTAGCCAGACACTTGTTGCGCACGGGCTTATATCAGCTTACGAATGCGCTGCTGCAGGCTCTCCGAGGCTTCTACCAGCGGTAGCCGCACGGCGTTCGAACACACGCTTTGTACTTCCAAAGCGGCTTTCACGCCCACCGGGTTGCTTTCCTCGTACATGAGCGGGTTCAGCGGCAGCAACTCAAACAGTTTCTCGGTGGCCGTGGCGAAGTCGCCGGCCAAAGCAGCGCGGGTCATGTCGGTGAAAGGACGCGGGAAAGCGTTGGCTAGTACCGAAATAACTCCTACTGCCCCAAAGGAAATCATGGAGGTGGTAAGTACATCTTCGCCCGAAATGAGCAGGAAATCATCCGATTTCAACGAAGCTATTTGCATGCACTGCTCCAGGTTGCCGCTGGCTTCTTTGATGCCGATAATGTTCGAATGCTGGGCCAGGCGAATCGTAGTGTCGGCAGTAAGGTTTGAAGCGGTACGGCCGGGTACGTTGTAAAGGATGATGGGTACCGGCGAGGCATCGGCCAAACGCTCGTAATGAGCGATAATGCCGCGCTGCGAGGGTTTGTTGTAGTACGGCGAGGCCGACAGAATGGCGGCCACGCCTTCCAGGTCGGTGCTGCGGATGGTGCGTTCCACGGCGGCCGTATCGTTGCCACCGATGCCGAACACGAGCGGAACGCGGCCGGCCACGTGCTCTTTGGCCACGCGTAGGATTTCGGCTTTTTCCTCGGTCGAAGTAGTCGGCGACTCGGCCGTGGTGCCGTTTATCACGATGTATTCCACCCCGCCCTCGATGACAAAATCGAGCAGGCGGCGCAGGGCGGCGTAATCAACGGAAAAATCGGAGGGGGAGAAGGGCGTAACCAGCGCTACGCCGGTGCCGTGAAAAAGGGGAAGGGGCGAATCAGCCACGGGGAGGTTATGGGAAAAAGGAGAAAACCAAGTTTGTGCGGCAGACGCAGAAACCGTTGCTTTGTAGGAAGAACCGGTCGTGCGAAGGTAACACCGCGCCCGGCTTTGGTTGGTTTTTGGGCTTGATTTTCTCGTTTTGCCGCCGCTGGGCGCGTTTTTTTACCGCATGTTGCACCGTTTCTCCGCTTTCCTGCTCGGCACTGCTGCCGTAGCCGCCGGCTTTGTATTGCCCGCCTGTAACTCCGAAAAAGCTTCGGCCACCGAAAATGCTTCGCCTACGGCCGAAGCCATGTCGGGCACTGCCGCTACGGCCGCCGCCGAGCAGGCCGCTGCCGTAACTACCTCGGCTACTGCCCCGGCGCCCGACCCCAGCACCATTCCGGCTTCGGCCACGAGCAATGCCGCCGCCATTCTGGCCCGGCCGCAGGTACCCATTTTGTGCTACCACCAAATCCGAAACTGGACGGCCAAAGACTCGAAAGGTGCGAAGGATTACATTGTACCGGTAGACGCGTTCAAAAAGCAGATTCAGATGCTGGCCGACTCGGGCTACCACACCATTCTGCCCGATCAGCTGTACGCCTACCTCACCACCGGTGCGCCCTTGCCCAGCAAGCCCGTGATGCTCACCTTCGACGATACCGACCTCGACCAGTTCACGGTGGCCAAGCCGGTAATGGATAAGTACGGCTACAAGGGGGTGTTTTTCGTGATGACCGTGAGCCTCGGCCGTCCGCGCTACATGAGCAAAGCCCAGGTGAAGCAACTGTCGGATGAAGGCCACGTCATCGGCTCGCACACCTGGGACCACCACAACGTGAAGAAGTACCAAGGCGAGGACTGGGTAACGCAAATTGAGAAGCCCACCAAAACCCTGCAAGAAATTACGGGCAAGGAAATAAAGTACTTCGCGTACCCCTTTGGTTTGTGGAACCCCGAGGCCATTCCGCAGCTTAAGCAGCGTGGCATGGTAGCCGCCTTCGTACTCGCCGAAAAGCGCGACCAGCAGGACCCGCTCTTTACCATCCGTCGGATTATTGCCAGCGGCTACTGGAGCGCCCGTACCCTGCACAACAGCATGGTGCAAAGCTTCTAGTCAGCCTCGGCTACTAATTTCAGCAACCCGCTGCTGCCCGCTACTTTCCAGCGGATAGCAGCGGGTTGTTTTGTGCCAGCAGCGGAGAGGCACGCTTGGGGTCGGCTTTAAACATAACCGCCTTTACTTCGGGGTAGAGCTGAATAAGTTCCTGCGTGCGAGCTTCTGGCGTTTGTCCTTCCTTGGGTGAAGTAAGCACCAGTACCGGCCGGTGGTGGAAGGCGGTGTGCATGGCCACTTGCCGCCGAAATGCTGGATAGGAGGCAGTGGGACGGTTGCCACGTCCCTGCGGGTTGTCGTCGATGGCCAGCCAGTCGACGTAAGCCAGGCCCGGAAAGTAGGAAGGAATGGAATCGGTGGCCGGAGGCGTCCACACCCACACCGTTCGTTCTATTCCGGCTTGCCGTACGCCCTCCACCAGTTTGCGCCACGTATCCCGGTACTCGCGGGCCGACGTGGCCTGAATGAGCGGGCGCAACAGAATGGGACGACTGACGCGGGCACCTTTCCGGGCCCGTTTGATCCAGGATGTATCGTGCATTGCCCCGTTGGGTACTACCCAGCTAAGTACCGGAACCTGGCCGCGCTGAAGCGGGTCCATCAGCTCTGCTTGTGCTACCCGTGGAAAAGGTCCTTCGGGGAAATTAAGGCCCACCAAGCCGGTAGCGGTGGGATAATCGGTACTGGGCAGAGAAACGGGCGCACTTGTAAGCAGCGCGTGCGACGCCCGGGGCCGTCGCAGTTCGGAGCCCGTGTGAACCTGGGCGTCGCCGGTTAGTAGCCAGAGGTCATTGATATACTGCTGTTTCTGCGCCTTCCATTCGTCGAGCTTCCATTGACTGGCTCCGCTTACACTCACTAGTACAAAGGCCAGCGGTATAGCTACGCGGGGCAGCTTCAGCAGCAGCCCTTCGTGGGCCCAGGAATGCAGGCGTTGGAGAGTTTGCGCAATGGGCTGTATTACGGTGCGGTGGTGCAGCTTTTCGCGCAGGCGGTTTAGCAGGGCTTGTTGGCCCATTAGCACCACGGCCAGCATAATGGCCGCGTTAATCAGGGCCAAGCCGGCCAGAACCCAGCCATACGCGTCGTGCATAAGGAGCAGCCCATGCACCGCCAGCGCCAATGAAGCCACCAGCAGCGCTAAATTGGGTAAACTGATGAGCCACTCGTTCCGGGCTTCACCTTCTTTGGGTGTGGGAATGTAAGGGACCTTCACGTTGAGCAAGGTGTACACGAAGCCCAGCGTATAAATCCACCATGTGCCCACACGCAACAGGCCGCCGGCCAAGTGCAGGCCGGCCTCGTGAGGCTCCCGTAACCAGCGCTGGGCTGTTAACCGAATAAGCAAGCCTACACCCATCAGCGGCAGCATATGGGCCGCAAAATCGGGGAGGGATACGTGCCACGGAAACTTGCTTAACCACAAGCTGGCCAGGGGCACGAATAAATCGATGAGGGCCACAACCCCCAATAGAAAGTATAGCGGCAGCGTGAAGTAGTGAATCTTCTGCTGCCAGCTGAACCGACTGAACAAAGCCGGGTACACCCGGAAAAGCAAATCGAAAGCCCCGCGCGCCCATTTCAGCTGTTGCGCGTAATAAGCGCCCAGTGAAGCCGGAACCAGCCCGCGGCTGAGCACCTCGGGCACGTAAACGGACTTCCAACCGGCCGCGTGCAGCCGCATGGCCGTGTGCATGTCTTCGGTAAGTCCGGCCGCGTGTCCTCCAATAGAATCGAGCGCGGCCCGCCGGAACGTGCAGTTTGCCCCAATGGCCTGTGCGGTTCCGTAGGTGTTCATGCCCATCATGAGCGGGCCGTAGAAATGATACGTTTGTTCGGCAGCACCACGCGCAACCAGGCTTTCGTGCTGGTTGCCGTAGGCCTGGACCACCTGTACAAAGCCGATCTGCGGGTTTTCGAAGTACGGCATCACGCGGTCCAGAAAGTCAGGACTAGGCTCGTGGTCGGGGTCGAGCACTACGCAACACTCCCCGGTTGCCTGCCGCAAGGCGTTATTAATGTTGCCCGCTTTGGCGTTAACCTTTACCGTGCGGGTAACGTGCACCACACCCAGTCGCTCGCACACAGCGCGCAGGTAAGGGTCGTTGCCTTCGTCGCAGAGGTAACTGGTATGCGGGTATCGAATGCGCTGCATGGCTTCCAGGGTGCGCACGATCATGGCGTGCGGTTCGCCGGGGCAAGCGGTTGTAAGTACATCCACGGTTAGCGGTGCATGTGGTCCAGCTGGTCGCATGGGTTCACGCACGTTCACGTAGTGGTACCACTCGTGGGCCATGCGTAGGAGCTTAAATCCTACTGAAACTGCCAGAAGCCAGAAGAGCGGGGCATACCCAATGTGGCTGGCATCGGCAAACCAATAGACGAACTGGGCCATGCACACAATGCCTAATACCACCAGGAGCCGCATTTGCCAGCTACCCTGGGCCAAGGCGTAGCCGACCGATGCGTTAGGTCTAGTCGAAGTCGAAGTGGAGGACAAAGGCATATAATCCTTGCTGCAGGTGCCGGAGAAGGGAGTAAAAGCTGCTGCTGAGATAGAAAGCAGGAGGAGTGCGCTAGGGCTAAATTATTATAATAATGTACTTAAACAATAAAAAATATTATTTATTTTGTTGAAGTCTCACGAGTGTGTAGCATTTTAGCCGTGCGCTTTGCCTCGTGTCCCCACCTTGCTTTACCGAACCTATCTGCATGCTGGCACCCCTTTTTTTCTGCGTCCGATTAGCCGCGGGTATTTTACTGGGAGCGTGGGCGCTTACCGGCTGTCAGCCTGCCGATTCGAAGCCGGCGCAACTGCCCCCACCACCGCCCGGGGTAATTCCTGTGCAAATGGCGAGCTACCAAGGGCATGCCCAACTGCTGCGGGCTGGTAAACCATACTTCATTAAGGGAGCAGCGGGCTTGCAATACTTTCAGGCCATACGCGAAGCGGGCGGGAATTCTGTACGGCTCTGGAGTACCGATTATGCCGATACCTTGCTGGATGCTGCGCACCAGCAAAACCTATCGGTACTGCTGGGCATATGGCTGGCCCGCGAACGGGAAGGCTTCGATTACTACGACGAGGCGGCCGTGCAACGCCAGAAAGAGTACGTACGCCAGCAAGTACTGCGGTACCGGCACCACCCCGCGCTGCTCATGTGGGGTCTGGGCAACGAGCTGGATATGGAAGCCACCAACCCCAAGGTGTATGCAGCCGTGAACGACATGGCCCGCATGATTCACGAGCTGGACCCATATCACCCGGTAACCACTACGCTATCGGGGCAGCTGAACATGATTCGGAATATTTCGGCTTGGTGTCCCGATGTGGACGTGCTGTCGGTAAATGCCTTCGGTAGCCTGAAAACACTGCCCGCCGACTTAAAGAAGAAGGGATGGGACCGACCCTATATTGTAACCGAATACGGTGGGAAGGGCTACTGGGAGTCGCAAACAACTTCATGGAACGCTCCCTTAGAGCAAAACAGCACGCAAAAAGCCAATTTCCTGCGCGAGCGGTATGAACAAGCCGTGTTAGCCGATAGCAGCCGGTGCCTGGGGTCGTACGCCTTTTATTGGGGGCAGAAATTTGAATTCACCGATTCGTGGTTCAGCCTGTTTACGCCAACCGGCGAAAAAACGGCCGTCGTGGATATGATCCAGGAATTGTGGTCGGGGCGTAAGCCTGCCAATGCGGCCCCGCTGGTGACGGGGCTACGCGTAGGCGGCAAACGGGATTCCGAAAACCTGATTCTACGCCCCGGCATCCGCTGCTCCGCCCGTATAGCCGCTTCCGATCCTGAGCATGACCCCCTACAAGCCCACTGGGAAGTGCGGCCCGACACCGAGTTAGGTTTAGCATTTGAAGTGCGCAGCACCCGCCCCGAGGAAGTGCCTGGCGCCGTAGCCAATGCATCGGGCTTGCAAGCCGATTTAGTTGCGCCAGCCAAGCCCGGCCGTTACCGCATCAGCGTTACCGTTACCGACGGCCACGGCAGCGCGGCCACAGCAAATATGCCTTTCATGGTTCAGCCGTAACACGATCAGAAAAAGGCCAGGCCCGAAGCCGCAATTAGCAACTCCAGGCCTGGCCTTTTACTGATGACGAAAACCTTTATTCTGTTGCCAGTCCTCCGGCTTTCAGCGCGGGAAAGCCTCCGGCGTTCATCACATTTTTAAACCCGTTTTGCTGCATAAGCGCCGCTGCTTTACCCGAGCGGTTTCCGCTGGCGCAATACACAACATAGGTAGCGTTAGGGTCGAGTTTAGCAACCTGGTCGGTAAAATCGGTGGAGAGGAAGTTCAGGTTACGGGCCCCGCGCACATGGCCCGTGGCAAACTCGTCGGGGGTGCGCACGTCCAGCAGTACCACGTTGGGCTTGGCCAGCACCCGTTGTACCTGTTGCGCGTCGAGGGTTTGCGCTTGTGCGCAGCCCGATGCTGTACTGCCAACTAGCAGTAGTACAGAGAATAAGAAGAGTATGCGGTTTTTCATAGCGGGGGAGTGAAGCGTCGTTAAGGTAACAACAGCACTACCCAATTATGTGCCCCTCTAATATTAAATTTTCTTAAAGCCCCCCGTCCGATACCATGGCTAGTAAATCGGTTTCGCCAATGATGGGCACCTTCATGGCAAGGGCCTTTTCGCGCTTGGCAGGACCCATTTTCTCGCCAGCCACCAGGTAGCTCAGTTTCTTGCTGATGGAGCCGGTAACTTTGCCGCCGTTCAGGGCAATTAATTGCTCTAGCTCTTCCCGGCTATGTTGTTCGAAAACGCCCGACAAAACAAAGGTGAGGCCGTTTAGCCGGTCGCTGTGGGGTTGCGGGGCTTCGCCGGTTAGCTCCAGTTGCACGCCGGCGGCTTTCAGGCGCTCCACCAGCTCGCGGTTAGCGGGGTCCTGGGCCCAGGCAGCTACGCTTTCGGCAATAACGCCGCCTACTTCGGGCACGGCCGCCAGCTCTTCGGCCGACGCGGCCAGTATCAGATCGATGTTGCGGTAGTGCGCGGCCAGCTTTTCGGCCACGGTTTCGCCTACGTAACGGATGCCGAGGCCGAACAGCACCTGATCGAAAGGAACCTGCTTGCTGGCTTCGAGGCCGGCAACCATCCGCTGTACCGATTTCTCGCCCATCCGGTCCAGCTTAATAAGCTCGTCGCGGCGTTGGGGCAGCTCGTACAAGTCGGCGGGCGTGCGCACCATCCCTAGGTCGAAGAACCGGCCTACCGTTTCGGCGCCCAAGCCGTCGATGTCCAAAGCCTTGCGCGACACGTAGTGCTCCAGCTTGCTTTTCAGCTGGGGCGCGCAGCCGCGTTCGTTCGGGCAGCGGTAATGGGCTTCGCCCTCGGGCCGAATGAGCGGAGTGCCGCAGGCCGGGCAGGTGGTGGGGTACACCACGGGCTGCGAATCGGCGGGGCGGGCAAGCAAATCGACGCCGGTGATTTTGGGAATGATTTCGCCGCCCTTCTCCACAAACACCATGTCGCCGAGGCGCAAATCGAGGGCGGCAATCTGGTTGGCATTGTGCACCGAGGCGCGTTTAACCACGGTGCCGGCCAGCGGCACCGGATCAAGCAGGGCCACGGGGGTAACAGCGCCGGTGCGGCCCACTTGGTAGATGATTTCGTTCAGGCGGGTGCGGCCGGCCTCGGCGGGGTACTTGTAAGCAATGGCCCAGCGGGGACTTTTGGCGGTGTAGCCTAACTGCTCCTGCTGACGAAAATCGTTGACCTTGATTACGATGCCGTCGGTGGCCACCGGCAGGTCGAAGCGCTTTTTATCCCACTCGTGAATGTAGGCCAACACTTCTTCGATGGTGCTGGCTTTGCGCCAAGTATCCGATACGGGCAAACCCCAGCGTTTCAAGGATTCTAAAGCCGCGCTGTGCGAGGGAAAGTCGCGGCGGGAGCTGAGGAAGCTGTAGGCGTAAAAGCGCAGCCGGCGGGCCGCCACGGTAGCGGAATCCTGCAGTTTGAGGGTTCCGCTGGCCGCGTTGCGCGGGTTGGCCAGCAGCGGCTCTCCGTTCTGCTCGCGCTCGGCGTTCAGGTCGTTAAACACGTTCAGCGGCATAAATACCTCGCCGCGCACCTCAAAATCATTGGGCTGGTTGGCGTCGGCGCGCAGGTGCAGCGGCAGGGTTTTAATGGTGCGTACGTTGCTAGTCACCACGTCGCCGCGGGTACCGTCGCCGCGGGTTACGCCCTGGGTCAGCTGGCCGTTTTCGTAGCGCAGGCTCATGGCCACGCCATCGAACTTTAGTTCGCACACGTATTCGAAAGAGGCTCCTTCAAGGCCGCGCTGCACCCGCTCGTCGAATTCGCGCAGGTCGGCTTCGGAATACGTGTTGGCGAGGCTAAGCATGGGGAAGCGGTGCTCGGCCGTGGGAAACTGCTTGGTAATGGTGCCGCCCACGCGCTGGGTGGGGGAGTTGGGCTGGGCGTACTCGGGGTACTGCTTTTCCAGGTCCTGCAGCTCGTGCAGCATGCGGTCGAACTCCTGGTCGGGCACCTCCGACACATCGTTCTGGTAATACTGGTAATTGAGGTAGTGCAGGCGCTCGGTGAGGGCGCGGATTTTATCCTGGATGGAGAACAGATCGGTCATGCGGGAAGGAACAAGGGCCGGAGCTGGTCAAAAATAAGAAGGCCGCCCCGGTTAAGAGCGGCCTTCGGCAAATGAAAACGAGCCAGCGGGGCTTAGTTCTTAATCAGCACGCCGTTGGCTTCGAAGTTTACCTGCTCCTCAGGCTTGGTAATGGCGGCAATTTCCTTTTCCGATTTGCCGGCGTCGGTAGCGTAGTGCTGCAGGTCTTCCACGGCTACTTCTTCGCGGTGCACCCACCCATCGATAACGGCGGTTTTACCCTTGATGTCTTTGGGCACGAAAAAGGCGTAATCCTTAAATTTTACGCGCATTTCTTTTCCCTCAGCGGTGGTCATTTTCATCCAGCAGCCGCGGGCCTGGCATACGTCGGTGATGGTACCCACCAGCTTTACCTGCGCGGAGTCCTGCTTGCCTAATACAGTGGGGAGCACAGAAAGCGGCTGCGCGCCCTCTTCGGTTACAGCAGCGCCGTACGTTTGGCCGGTGGCCGCCGCAGTTTGCTTGGTGGCGGTAGCATTTTCGGTTGATGACTGCGACTGGCAGGAGGCCAGCGCAAGGGCCAGCACGAGGTAAAAGCTTTTCATGGCGAAGTTTGGGACAAAGGACTGACCCAAAGGTAGAAAAAGCCGCGCTTACTGCACCGAGCTATGGCGCGCAAGCACAATTGCCCGCTCGAGCTTGCCGTTGTCGGAGCGGAATTCTGTGCGCACGATGCCCACGTGGGGGGCGTAATAATCGATAACGCGCAGGGTAGAGCGGCGCACGAGGTCGGGTTTAAGCTGGGTGGCGTATTCGTATTTCGACTCTACTTTATAGGCCTGAAATACACCGGCGGGCGTGGTTACCGCCTCCCGGCCGTTGAGCTGACGCTGGCTAACGGTGGTGGTTACGCGGGCAATATCCACACTGGGGCTGCGGACTTCCACCGTAAGCTGGCCGTTGGGCAAGGAGCCAGTTTCGGGGCGGTTAGGCCAGGCTAAGGCAGTAGGAACGTAGCTGAAACGCCGGTCGCGGAAGGAGCGCAGCATATCGGGCGCCAGTAGCAGGCGGCCGTCGGTCAGCACGCTGTCGTTGCGGCAGCTGAACACGAATTCGTCGTTGCTGAGCAGTTTGTTGTCGGCGTCGTAAAGGCTGCTTTTCAACAGCACATCGGTACGGGCCGGCTCTTTTTTCTCGGCAGCATGCGCTGTTATGCTCGCCACTTTCAGGATTTGGGTGCCCGTTATTTTGTCGTCGTTATCGGTGAGCTGATAGGTAAGTTCGGTATTGTCGTACAGCCCAAAGGGGTGGCGGCAATCCGCAGCTACTACGGCGGCAGCCTCAGTGGTTGCAGCGGAGGCGGAAGCAACGGGCGTTTCAACGGGCTTGGTGGACGTGTCGGGGCGGGTGCAGGCCACGCCACAGAGAAGCGCCAGCAGGGCGGCTGTCGGGCGGAGGAAAGCGGTTGTCATAAGCAGAAAGCAGGTGAATCAGTCCCCGTACAAAACGGGAACTACCCCGCATACGTAACCTGAACCGTTGCGGTCGGGTTTAGGGAGAGGCGTGGGCACCGGCCCAGGTTGCCGCTGGCTTTGCCCATCTGCGCCCTAGTTCCTTTCTTGCAGCCCGTATTCCACTTTCTCCTTTCGCATGGCCGATTCCGCACAACCTTCCGCAAACTGGGCCGATATGGCCGCCTCGCTGCTTTCTAAGCTTTCGGGCGGCGTGGAGCTGGCCTGCACCTTCGAGCAAATGGAGCTGCAAATGCCTAACCTGCAGAACCCGGGCGCGGCACCCGCCACCTGGCGCCTGAACGGCTCCTTGCGTATTCGGACCCGTGGCGAAAATCCGCCCGCCGCACCGGCCGCTAACAACCCCGCCATCGGTGGTTAGTGGACTTGACATTGAAGCCCGCCTGGTAATTACCTGGAACGGCCATGACCTGCAGTTGGCTGGCTCGGGCACGTACCTGATTCTCAATATTCCCAGCGCACAGGTACTCGACGAGCTAACCGGCGCTAACAACAAGCGCCCGGGACCCAAGCCGCCCAAACCAGCTAACGCCCCCGATCCAATGCAGCAGCTTAACGAGCTGGCGCTGCGCCTGGGTTTGGTCATTGATTTGCGCGTGGCCGGAAAAACCTGGGTGACGTTCGGCGCCGGCCGCGGACCCAAGATTACGTTGAATGCCGTGCTAGGGAAAATCGGCTCGTTTTTTCGCTCATAGCGAGGCTGGAAGTGCGCAAAAAAAGCCCTGGCCCTCCGCTGGGTTTTTGCGTATCTTGGTTCAAGGCCGTGCCCGCTCCACCATCGGAACCTTTTGCGTCTCCATTGGTCTTAGTCATGCGGTTCAAGCCGCCTCTAAGCCATGAATTCGGACAAGGAACGTAAAGACAAAGTGGGTGCGGGGCGGCCAACCCCGGCTTTTAGCCGCATCGAGAAGGTGCAGCCGCTGGCTATGCTGCTCTATATTGGCATGGCGGGTATTGGGGTGCTGTTTGCAGTGCTTATTGTGCTCTACATCCAAACCCGAACCAACAACGGGTCGGTGGGCAGTGTGCATCCGTTGCCGCGCTGGTTTTCACTAAGCACGGTGGTGCTGCTCATCAGCAGCTACACGTTGGCGCAGGCCCCGCGACTGTATCGGGAAGACGATATCAGAGGCGTGGCGCGCTGCCTGGGTGCTACGCTGTTGCTGGGGAGTATTTTTTCCGGCCTGCAAATGCTGGGTTGGCGCGAGCTGGTCAATCAGGGCATCTTCTTTACCGGTGAACCCTCGGGAACGTACGTGTACCTGATTTCTGCCCTTCACATCGTTCACTTGCTGGGCGGTATGCTGTTTGTGCTGGTGCTCCTGTTGCGCAGCCTGCACGCGTCCCGCGACGGTGTGCGCAGCCTGGTGTTCATCCGGAACCCTTACCGCAGGCTGCAGCTGCGGTTGCTTGGCACCTACTGGCATTTTATAGATGCCTTGTGGGTGGCCATGTTCATGCTCTTTCTCTTTTTGTTTTAGAAAAGCAGTTTTAAACAAGCGCGGCCCGGCATGCTTAGCATGCCGGGCCGCGCTTGTTTTTACGAAGAGTGCCGAGGACCTACGGAGCCACGGTTACCGTGCCTTTGAAAGTCCGGCCATCGGTAAATTTGACCAAGTAGTAATACACGCCGGTTACTACGCCAGCACCATCCCAACGGAAATTGCGGTCGGTGGAGCGGTACACCTTACTGCCCCAGCGGTTGAAAATTGTAATGTCAGCAAAGCGCTGCGTGCAGAAGTCGGGGGGAAGAGTGGTTAGCTGAAACGCCTCGTTTCGGCCGTCCTTGTTCGGCGTGAAGATGTTTGGAGGCAGGAATTCCGGCGCTTCGGGCCGAATGATTTCGAAGCGGACCGTGCGGAAACGGGGAACCGGGCGACAGGTAACATCGCGCAATTCAAACGTGAGGTTGCGCACAAACGCGTTGGCCCCCACTTCCAGTTGTTTTCCCTCCACGGCTCCGCAATCGGCTACCCATTCAAACACCGCATTGGTTTCTCCCGCGCGGTTGTCGGCCACCCGGAAACTCATGCCGGTTGCTGCCAGCGGCACGCCGTCATCTACCACGGCCCAGGTCATGCCGTCAAGGTCGCCGTCGAGACCTTTTAGTTGAGCCACGTACCGGTCGCCCAGCCGCATCTTTACAACGGCCGTATCGGCGGGGAAGCTGGACGTTAGCGCAGGGGCTTGGTTTTGGTAATCAACCCGAACGGGTATCACCACGGGCAAACTGGTTTGGCGTAACTGACAAGGGTTAGCGGCGGCCCGGATTTCGAACTCGTAGAGTTGCCGGTCCACCGCCCGGCAATCAACCTGCCACGTTAGCCGCGCCGTTATGCGGCCGTTAGCATTGGTAAGCGTAACCAGCTGCGCCCCCACGGCGGCCGGCGAGAATCCTCTTCCGGTTAGCTCCAGCGTCATGGCGTCGTTGTCCACGTCTAGGCCCAGCACATCCTGTTGCACCAGCGTGCCCACGCGGGCGGCAATGGGGAACTGCGTAGGAGGGGCAATCAGCGAAACTTGGGGCAAGGAATTAGGCGGCGCTTCGGCGGTAAATGCCACCCGAACGGTGTCGCGGCGCGGCAGGCTGCAGCCGTTGTCGGCCACGATTACATCAAGCAAGTACACCCGGCCCTGCGTGCTGAAGCACTCGGGAAAGCATAGCGTAGAGGTAATGGTATCGGGCTGGCCGGGCATGCGCACGCCACCGCTTCGCACCGAAGGCGTGGGCAGCTGCGCCGTAAAATTCACAGGCCGCAGCTCCATTTGTAGCTGCGAGGCGGGGTCGGGGTCGGTGAAGCGCAGGCGCAGGCAGCGGTCCTGCCCCGAGCGAATGCGCATGGTGTCGCGGCCCGGCACGTACGCGGCCCGGCCCGGGCCGGGCGGTACCACCACCATTTCGGGCGTACGGTTGGTGGGGCAGTTAATAACCAGCAGCTGAAAGTCGCGCCGCACCTCGCCAATTTTGATGCCCCGGCGAAATTCCGAGCACTTCACGCCAAACACAAACAAACCCAGGCGCGTGGGGCGTACCGTGAGTCTACCGCTTCGGCCATCTACGCTTAAGGTAGGAGCGCCGGGCATTTGAGCCGACTGACTGAGGCCCGCGTTCCAGGTAATAAGGGAGTAGGGCTGCGCCGAAGGCTGGCTGGGGCGCGGGTCCAGGGAGTTGGCATTGCCATTCAGCGGCGTGCTCATTTCGTACGCCAGCGAATCACCGTCGGAGTCGGTACCGCCAAAGTCGAAGTAGAAAAGCTCGTTCAGGCAGGCGTAGTCGCTGAGCGGCGGGAAAATACGCGGCGACGAATCCCGGAAAGCTTGGTTATTGCGTACTACGGCCGGAAACTCCAGATAGTACACCTGGCCGGCGTTGCCGGGCCCCACAATGTTGCTGATGCTGTTGTTGCGGCAGCAGCGCTCCACCGCCACGTAGTACCCACGAGGGTTGTTGTAAACGTTGGCGGGCAGTTCCAGTGCTGCCGTGTACACCAGCTGCCGGGTGCTCAGCGAACCAATGGTACAGGCAATATTGGTGTAGGGGACAAAGGTGTTCTGCGTGAGCGGCAGGGTAATGTTGCGAATGCGCCGGTTGGTGCCCTGCTCAAAAATACCGGCGGTGGCATCGGGGTCCAGCGCGCCAACGTTGCCGTTTATCGCGTCGAAATACAAGGTCAGCGTCAGGCGGTACAAGTCGCCGGTTTGGTATTGCATGCCCAACTCACCGCCCACGATGTGGGTGGCGCGGGCCGGCAATGCAAAAAGCAGCGCCAGGGCTGCAAACACGTAGAAATGGAGGCGCATAGTAAGGTAGGTTTCGGGCCGAGAGTCGCGCGGACCGCGTAAAAGTAGCAGGGCCGGCTTACTTCCAAGTTACAACGAATCCGACTCCTTTCGTTGTGCTGGAACACCGTTGCGCCTCAAGCGGTTTGTGAAAGACCTACCGTACATTGGCCTGCGTTTGGGGCGTTGCGCTGCGGCGTTTGTCCTCTCTGGTTTTCTTATTCTCCACTTTACCGCAGTTTACATGCGTTTTCTACTCTTTGCTGTGGCCGGCATGCTGGGCTTAAGTGCTTCCTCGGTGCTGGCACAAGATGTTCCACAACGGCCCGTGTACCAATCGGCAGCGGCCGAGTGCGCCGCCGCGCACCAGCGTAGCTCCCTGCGTCAGCCGGTACACTCGGTGCGGCACCGCCAAAAGATGGAGCGCTACGACGTGAAGTATTACAAGCTCGACATCAGCCTGACGAACACGTCGCTGCAAATGGGCGGCTCGGTGCGCATGCGTGCCCGCAATACCTCCGGCCAGCCACTCGATTCGGTGGCTTTCGAGCTGTATTCTACTTACACCATCGACTCGGTGGTGGTGGACGGACGGCGCAGTTCCGGCTGGCGCCGCGCCAACGGCGACGTATCGGCCAGAATACCGCAGCCCGTAGCGGCCAACGCCCTGTTCGATGCCACCGTGTATTACCGGGGCACGGCGCCCAGCGGCAACTCGGCCGCCATTGGTAACGGACTCGATAACGGAACCAGCTCCACCTACGGCACCCAGGTTACCTGGAGCCTGAGCGAGCCCTTTTCGGCCTACGAGTGGTTTCCCTGCAAGCAGGTGCTTACCGATAAAATCGACTCGGTAGATGTGTGGGCGACTACCAATCTACCTAATAAAGTGGGCTCGAACGGGCTTTTACAGCGCACGGTAAACCTGCCTAACAACCGGGTGCGCTACGAGTGGAAGTCACGCTACCCCATGGCCTACTACCTCATTTCGGTGGCCTGTGCGCCCTACATTGATTACAACACGCCCGCCACGCTGCCCGATGGCCGGGTAGTGCCGGTGCTGCACTACATCTACAACAACCAGGTGCTGGTCGATCAAAAGTCGCTGATTGACCAAACGCCGGCCATGATGGTGAACTTCTCGACCCTGGTTTCACCCTACCCGTTTGCCAACGAGAAGTACGGCCATTCCATGGGCCCCATTGGCGGCGGCATGGAGCACCAAACCATGACCACCCAGCAAAACTTCGGCTTTACCCTTACCGCCCACGAGCTGTTTCACCAGTGGTTTGGCAACAACGTAACCTGCGGAAAATGGCAGGACATTTGGCTGAACGAGAGCTTTGCCACCTACGGCGAGTACCTCTCGCTGAATGCCCTGAGCACCCCAGCCAACGCCCGCCAGTGGCTCGACAGCCAGCATAGCTTCGTAACCTCGAGCCCTGGCGGCAGCGTGCGCGTGCCCGATGCCGACTCGACTGACGTGGGGCGTATTTTCTCCTCGCGCCTGAGCTACGCCAAGGGTTCCACGGTGGTTCACATGCTGCGCTACCTGCTGAACGACGACGTGAAATTCTTTCGCGCCTTGCGCACCTACCAGAACACGTACGCCGGTCGCACGGCCACCACGCCCGACATGATTCGCGTTTTTGAGCAGGAAGCCGGCCAGTCGCTCGGGTATTTCTTTAACCAGTGGATTTACGGCGAAGGCTACCCTGTTTTCAGCGTACGGTGGAACCAGCAGGGCACCAGTGTATTTCTGCGGTCCACGGAAACCAGCACGTCGTCGGTAACGCCGTTTTTTAATACCGAGCTCGATTTTCTAATCCGCTTTTCCTCGGGGCAAAGCCAGGTGGTGCGTCGGCGTCAGGCCCAAGCCGTTACCGAGTTCGGCGTGCAGATTCCAGCCGGGCAAACCGTTACCGGCATTGAACTCGATCCGAACCAGTGGATACTGAATGGCGTGGGCACCATTCAGCGCGACAACTCGCTGGTGCTAGCCACCGCGGCTGCTCAGCGGGCCGAGCGGGTAGAGGTATTCCCCAATCCCTGCCACGATGTTCTCCGGCTGAGTGCCCTGCCTGCCCGCGCAACGGTAGCCGAGGTTTCGGATGCCACTGGCCGCGTGGTGCTGCGGCAACCGGTTAACGCCACGGCGCCCCAAGTAAATGTGCTGCACCTGCGCGCCGGTCTCTACCACTTGCGCCTACTCGCCGACGGCCAGGCCGTGAAGTTTGCGCGTTTCGTGAAGAACTAATCGGCACCACCCAGTAAGCAGAAGCGCCCCCGCCAACTCTTGGCGGGGGCGCTTCTGCTTACTGGGTGGTGGGCGGCTATTATCTACTCATTTACGTTAAAAACGGCTTCCATCAGCTCTTCGAACGTAAAGGCCTCGCAAAACATGCCATCGTCGATGGCATTGGCCGCTACCCTGATAAACCCGGGCAAGTTATTAATGCTAACCAGGTCCACGGCTATTGTGCCAAAGCGTTGCTGGCAGCGCCCGGTTTCGGGGCAACTGGTGGGCAACGGCTTCAAAAAGTGCTTGGCAATGGTTTCGGTGTACCGCTCGTGTTGACGTGTGCGCACATCGGAGCACGCGGCGTGGTAACCTAATTCCAGCACCCGGTCGCGGATCAGGTGAAACAAATGGCGAAAATTGTCGGGGCCAATGCTGGGGTCGTAAAGCAGGATGGCGCCACGTTGACCGCAGGCGTGCAGGAGCTGGGCACGTAAGCCGCCGGCCCCGGTGGGTAACCCGGCCTTGGCGTAGTGATACGCTTTAAAGTAGGGTCCCAGCCAGTTCAGATAAGTCCGCTTCTCAACCCACTGGGTGTACGCACCCAGCTCGGCGGGCGTGCGCTGCAAGGGCAGCCACGCTTCGTTGGGCTTTTTTCCGCCCCAAAGCTGTTTAAAAAGGTGCACCACGTTATAAGCTCACAGATCGGGTCAAAAACACCCATCGGCGGAAATAGTTTATCCGCGAACGGGCAAAGATGCCTTTTAGATGCTTGCTCTGCCTCGCTGGACTAACGGACGCGCTTCCATACGTGCGCTCTGCCCACGAAGGCAAAGCCAATATAACCCTTAACCTCGAGCAGATCAGGGGACAACTGGCGCACGTAACACGAGTAGGTGCGGCCGTTTTCGGGGTCGTAAATGGCGCCATTGTCCCAGCGTTTCTCGGCGGCATTGTACTGCAAATGTTGCAATACCACCAAGCCCAGCCACGGCTGCGAGCGGCGGCGGGGGTCGGGGTTGTGGAGGTCCTGTCGGGGTTTGCCGTTGGCATCGGTCGGCTGGCTCAGCTGCACAATGCGGCCGCATAATTCCCCGCCGCAGTGGTAAAACTCTACCTGCGTTTCGCCGCGGGCATCGGCCCACACCCCCAACGGAGCCGGGTTTGGCGTTTGCCAACCCGGCCTATGCGGCAGTGCGAGTTGCCCAAGAAAGGCAAGTATCAGAAGCAGATTCACGGGCATTAACAGTAACAAGGGAATTCGGACGGAGCAAAAGGTACAAAAAAGAAGGCGCCCGCTCCGTATCGGGAGCGGGCGCCGGAAAACCAGCTAACCGAACCGCTTATTTAACGCGGGTCCAGTTTTGCGAACGGCCGATGAGGGAAAAACCGATGTAGCCTTTCACTTCCATGCTGTTCGCGTTGTTCATTTTCATGTAGCAGGAGTAGGTCTTACCGCTTTCGGGGTCGTAGATTTTGCCATCGTCCCATTTGTTTTCACCGTCGTACTCGAAGCCTTCCATGAACACGAGGCCTAAACGCGGCCGGCTGCGCATCTTGGGGTTGGGGTTTTGGCTATCGGTTTTGGGTTTGCCCGTTGCCGGGTCGTTGGGTACCGTCAGCGAGATAATCTTGCCGCACAGCTTGTTGCCACACTTGTAAATCTCGAAAGTGGCTTTCTTCTCGCTGTTGGTCCATATGCCCAGCGGAGAAAGGGTTTGAGCCGAAGCATAGCCGGCCACGCCTAGAAGCATTACCAGGCACAGAAAAAGTTTTTTCATGATGAAGTTGGGGGAGGGAGGATTTATTGGGAAAAGATACAAAATCGTCCTGATGACGCACTTGCACTACGGTGGGAGTTTGCAAGTAGTGTACCAAGCTTAAAGTATACTGATACGTAGTGGGGCTGGGCTAAAAATAAATGCTCTGAATTTCAGGCTGCTGGCCCTTTAGGTGGCTTTTTCACTAAAATTATGGGGGCTTTATTTTGAACCAATCGTATGAGATATAACTTTAGAGACCGTAGCGAGGGCTACAGCTCCGGCCAGCGGACCTAAGTTGCTGGTAGCGCCCCCGGAGTTATGTTTCACCAATTAGAAAGGAGGTACAAAATGTCTGATAGTCCCAAATCCATCCTGCCAAGCCTGAGTAATGTCGTTCGCTTCACCGCCGAACGCGCGTAACATCTCAAGTGTCGTGGGGGAGCGTATGTTTCCCTGCATTACGGCAGGTCTGAGCTAAGATGGCCGCACCGGTGTCCCCGGTGGCCGGTCGCTTGGTAAGATGGCCCCAGGATTAGAAACCCGGCTACCTGTGAAGGCAGCCGGGTTTCGCTTTTTATACCCGAGCCCCTACTCACCTAGTCTTGGCGTGCGGCTTTGCTTGACCGGCCTTGACGAACGAGGTGCTGGCGCAGCTCGGCAAAAACCGATCGGGCAGTACGGTCCAGCAGTTGGGCATCTCGCAGAGTGGGCGTTCCAAGCTTGGGAGCAGCTGTTTTGCTGGTGACCGGAACTGGTTTTGAGCCGGGTAGCCAAGCGGTGTACATTGTTTCGACGGGTGTACTGACAGGTATAAGCGAAGGCTCAACCGCTTGCTTCCCGCGGGTCAAGAGCGTGTACTCGGCCATACGGCGCTCCATTTCCCTTTTCATGGTTGTGGTACGCTGGTGCAAATCGGTAATGGTAAGGTAACACACACCAGGCTCGGTGCGCAAACGCAACACAAAATGCAGATAGCGAACCGGCGTGGTTGCCTCTGCATTGGCGGCAGGGCTCACTCCGGCCACGTACCCGATTTCCTCGCCAGGTTGCACCAGCATTACGGTGCTTAGCATCAGATACTCATTTAGAGCGGCCTTTTCCCGGGGGCGAAGTACTTGAGCCGAGTCGGGAAGGCCACGCCGATAATCGGCGAATATGAAGTTCTTGGCGTAGGTGTCGTAGACTGAGTTGCGCAGATTTTCGGCGGTAGCGCCGGGCACCCACACCGTGTCGTAGTAGGTAACGCGCCCGGTATGCGGTGCTACCGGTAACACAAAACGTTGGGGCTTGGCAGAAGGCCGGTTTGATTGGGCCTGCGCCGCCCATGTTCCCAATCCGAAAAACAAGCAAATAACAAAGACGTGCTTCACTAGCAAAAAGTATGCTTTAACACTGGTACGAATGCCGTAAACCGAGTAATAAACTAAAGCACCCGGCGCACGCCCAGAAAGCGACGTTCGTAGTCGGTACCGTCTACCTGGCTAATCTTCACGCCCGGGTCGCGGCGCGACGACGACGAATGCACAAAACGAAGCGGTTGGCCGGGCTCCGAAATAACAATGCCCGCATGCCCAGGAGTAGAACTACCTTGGGCGGTGCCCGTGAAAATGATTAAGTCGCCTTTGCGGGCTTGCGGACGCGGAACGGCCGTGCCCGTGGTATACTGCATAGCCGACGAGTGCGGCAATGCCACGCCAAACTCGCTGTACACGTAAGTCAAAAAACCGGAGCAGTCAAATCCGCCCTCGGGCGTGGTGCCGGCATAGCAGTAGGCTTTGCCTAGCTGGCGCAGCGCATAGCGCACTACACTGTCGGCGCGGGTAACGGAGCTACCCGAGGTGGCCGCACGGTATACCACGGCCCGCACGGGAGGTAAGTCGCCGCTGGCGGGCACCGGGGCCGCAGGGCGAAGGTTTTGCCAGGCCAGCAGGCCCAGCAGTGAAGCAGCAAAAATTCCAAACATCAGCCATACGTAGCGCATAATCGTGCCAGACGAGGAGGTGTGGAGCTCGATCAGGCCTTTTTCTAACGCAACAAGCCCGGTTGGCGTTTCCACGGGGCCGAACAAGGCCATTTCGGAATTACTTTGCAGCCTTGCCGGCGGGCCGCCGTCGGTAGCTCGTTTTTCGCCCTTTTGTTTTCACTCACCGTTTCTTACATGCTTTCTACTCCTTTTCGGCAGCTAGGCGCTACCGCGGCGCTGGTGCTGCTGAGCGGCGCGCCCTTGCTGGCTGCGCCCACGCTGCGTTACGTGCTGTCGATGCCGGCACCGCAAACCCATTACTTTGAAGTTGAAATGCAGCTCAGCGGCTTTTCGGGCCGCAGCACCGACGTGAAAATGCCGGTGTGGGCTCCGGGTTCCTATCTGATCCGTGAGTTTGCCAAAAACGTGGAGGGCTTTGCGGCCAGCACGGGCGGCGGTCAGGCTCTGCAAGTCGAAAAAATCAACAAAAACACCTGGCGTATTGCGCACCCCGGCCAGAAAAACGTGACGGTGCGCTACCGCGTGTACGCCAACGAGTTGAGCGTGCGCACGAGCTTTATCGATGCCTCGCACGGTTACCTGAACGGCACCAGCGTATTCATGTACCCGGAAGGTCAGCAGAAGCTGCCGAGCACGGTAGAGGTACGCCCGGCCGATGGCTGGAAAGAGGTGTCGACGAGTCTAAAGCCGGTTGGGGCCGGGCCGTCGTTCACGTTTCAGTCGAGCAATTACGACGAGCTGGCCGATTCGCCCATCGAAATCGGGAACCACCGCGTGCTGACTTTCGACGTGAAGGGCACCCCGCACCGCATTGCCATGTACGGCCCGGGCAACTACAACCCCGAGCGCGTTACCGCCGATTTTAAGCGCATTTGCGAGACTTCGCAAGAAGTGGTGGGGCAAAACCCGCTCGATCGGTACCTGTTCATCGTGCACAACCTGGAACGTGGGGGCGGCGGCTTGGAGCACTTGTACTCCACCACACTGCAGGTGTCGCGCAATGCTTACAACACAGAGGCTGGCTACCTTGGCCTGCTCGGCCTGGCGGCGCACGAGTACTTCCACCTGTGGAATGTTAAGCGCATCCGGCCCATTGCCCTCGGCCCGTTCGATTACGACCGGGAGAATTACACGAACATGCTGTGGCTGAGCGAGGGTGGCACGGAGTACTTCTCGAACCAGATTGTGCAGCGCGCCGGCTTCATCAAGCCCGAAAAGTACCTGGAAGACCTTACTACCGGCATTAATCGCGTGGAGAATACGCCCGGCAACCGCGTGCAGTCGGCCGCCGATGCCAGCTTCGACGCCTGGATCAAGCAGTACCGGCCCAACGAAAACTCGAACAACACCGCCATCAGCTACTACGACAAAGGCGAGGTAATTGGGGCCGTACTCGATCTGATGATTGTAAATGCCACGGCCGGGCAAAAGAGCTACGACGACGTGATGCGCCTGCTCTACGATCAGTACTACAAAAAGCTGAACCGCGGCTTTACCGACGCCGAATTTCAGGATGCCGTAGCCAAAGTGGCCGGCCGTCGGTTCGATGATTTCTTCAAACGCTCGGTTTACGGCACTGCCCGTCTCGATTACGAAGGGGCACTGGGCTACGCGGGCCTGAGGCTGGTAAACACCCTTGCTCAGCCCGAAGCCTCACTGGGGGCAACTATTTCCATTGCCAGCGGCAAACCTACCGTGACCGGCGTGGTGCGCGACGGCAGCGCCTGGCAGGGCGGCCTGAACGTGGGCGACGAAGTGCTGGCCCTCGACGGCATGCGCGCCACCGACGACTTGAGCCGCAGCCTGGCCGGGCGCGCCGTGGGTAGCACCGTGCGCATGCTGGTAGCCCGCGACGGGCAGCTGCGCGAGCTAACAATTCCGCTGCTGGCCAGCCAGGCCGTGCGCTACCGCATGGAGCCCGTAGAAAACGCCACGCCCGCCCAGCTTGCGGTGCGCAAAAAATGGCTTCAGCTGAAGGGATAAGCCGTAAAGTCTCGGCGCTTCTTTTCTCCGCTTGCATAAAAAAGCCGCTGGAATATCTCCAGCGGCTTTTTTTGTGTTTCTAAACGAATTGGCTATTGCACTACGTTAGCACCCACGGCTCGGGCCAGGTTTACGCGCCCGTAGCCGAAGGAGGGGCTGCGGTTGGTGGCATTAGAGCTGGCCGAAATGAGGCGTTGCCTGATTTGGTCGCGGGTTTCGGTGGGGTATAGCGCCCACACCACGGCGGCCATGCCACCCATGGTGGCCGTGGCTACCGACGAGCCTCCCACGGTGCTGGGGGCGTCGCCGCTCATGGCCAGCGACAGGGGCCGCAGGTTGTTGCTGGACTTCTGCATGACCACCGTAAACTCTACATCGGAGCCCACGTGGCATTCGTCGCAGCGGGAAGTGAGGTTGTCTTTCACGCCGGTTACAGCAATGGCCTCAGGCAAGCTGGCCGGGTAAATAACGCCTACCCATCCGGCGGTCCAGTCGAAGGAAGTGCCGGCGGCGCAGAAAATGAGCTTGCCCCGCTGGTGCGCGTACCGGATGGCGTCCGTCATTTGCGACGACGATGTTACCCGGCCCATGCTCATGCTAATGATGCGAATATCGGAGCGGTTCCCAGCCAGGGTAAAGGCATCCGATACACCTTTTACCTCGCGGCTCTCGTCAAGAAATACGTCGGCGGCGGCGCGCACGGTTACCAGGTTTGCATTATATGCAACGCCTACCGAGGCGCCGTCGGTGCCGCGCGGGGCCGCTGCTACGCCAGCCATGCTGGTGCCGTGGCCGCAGCCGTCGTTGGGCGTTTCCACGTCGCCGTAGGGAATGCCGAAAATGGTGTTCCGGGGCATAGTGACCAGCCGCTCGATGGTGCGACCCGAGCTCAGGCCCTGGTTAAAGGCCGAGCCCAGGTTTTCCTGCGCACTGGAGGAGCCCGAGTCGATGATCATCAGCTTCATGCCCCGCCCCGTGCTTTGCGTCCAGGCCGAACGGATGCCGTGGTACACATCGGCCTGGTTCCACGACGATTTGCTGCCGTTGCTGAGCACCGTAAAATCGGAGCCGGCTATTAGGTTGGGGGTGGCAGAGTTGCTGCCGCAGCCGCTGCTGCTTAGGGTGCGGTTGGCGGTGCCGGGGTGGTAGGGCTCGTAGCCCATGGGCTCGGCGTAGCGCACCAGCGGCGAGCTGCGCAAGCGCTGCACGGTGCTCAGCTGTTGCACGCGTACGCTCAGTACGGGCAGTATTTCGTCCTGAAACACCACCAGTTGCTCCATGGTGAGGGCCGGGTTGCCTTTGCGTTCTTCGGCCAGCACCATTTCCAGCACCTGCTGCCGTACCCGGCGGAACGCTTCGTCGTCGGCGGCACGAGCCGGCAGCTGGTCGGTAGCACCGGGCGTGCCGCAGCGGTTACCGGCAGGGGCGTAGCCAATGCTCAGCACGTTGTCGGAGCGTTCCAGGGCGCTCCACACCACGTGGTCGGAGGCGCCTTGCCATTCGTAGGAGCCGGTTTGCCGCACGCGGGCCCAGATTTGCTCATCGAGCTGACCGGTACTTAAAGCTTCGCCGCTCAGGGCCGGATCGGGCTTGGCCAGCTCATCGTCGGACGCGCGCTGACAGGAACTGGCAACTGCTAATGCAGCGGCCAGCCACAGGGTAGTTTTTTGCATAGAGATTTTGGTTGTGGTGGTAAGGAAACGTGTTGTAAAGCAAGCAGTTTTCGCCACAAAGGCAAGGAAAATATTCGGCAAGCCGCGTATTTTGGCAAGGACTAAAAACGAGGAAGCCCCGCTAAACCAGCGGGGCTTCCTCGTTTTGATATCCTCTCAAATCAGTATACCCGTTTCAGGGACACGCTGCGCACCGGCGTAATAACCAGCGGTACCTTCTCAATTTTTACCGAAGACGTATCGAGGCCGAAGTACTTGTCTTCGGAAGGAATGAACTGCTTGAGGTAGAAGTAGGCCTGCATGACCAGCTTTTCTACCAAGGGGAATTCGTTTTCCACCGATAGGAATTTCTCCAGCACCACAAAGCGGAAGTCGCCGGTAACGTGCTGCTTGCTCAGCGACTCGTAGCGCGAGGTGATGTCCACTTCCTTGTTGCGCACGAGGTCTTCCACCACTTTGCGGAAGTACAGGTTGATTTTCTGCTCGACCCGGAACCCCAGGCGGAACGTCACCCGGAAGGCATCGTTCGGGGCCAGCTCGGTAACCTTGTACTCCATTGTATAGGGCTCGTCGGTAGTGTCCACGTGCACGAACCAGTAGATATCGGCCCGCTTGGGGCGTTTCTGGAAGATGGAGTAGATGATTTTGGACTCTATTTCCGTCTGCCGTTCCGCCGACGACATGAACACCAGGTGCGTGGCGTATTTCGGCACCGTGTCGTCGTCGCTCAGTTCCTTGAGGGCATCCATGTACGGGTCTATTTTCACGAATTCCGTAAGGCGCCGCTTAATGAAGTAGGCCCGCAGCCACACGTACATTACCCCAATCAGGCACAGGCTAATGGCCACCGATACCCAACCGCCGTGCGGGAATTTGATGAGGTTGGCAATCAGGAAAGAGCCCTCAATACCGCCGTACACCACCAGAAACAGCAGCACCAGCGGCCCGGCTACCCGCTTGGTGCGCAGCCACATGGAAAGCAGGAGCGTGGTCATCATCATGGTGATGGTAATGGCCAGGCCGTAGGCCGCTTCCATGTTCTCCGACCGTTCGAAGTACAGCACCACGCCAATGCAGCCCAGCAGCAGCAGGCGGTTCATGCTGGGCACGTACAGCTGGCCTTTTACATCGGTGGGGTAATTGAGGCGCACCTTGGGCCACATGTTCAGCCGAATGGCTTCCGAAACCAGCGTGAACGAACCCGTAATCAAGGCCTGCGAAGCAATAATGGCGGCCATGGTGGCAATGCCGATGCCAATGAGCAGGAACCATTCGGGCATCAGCTCAAAAAAGGGGTTGCGGCCGTTCAGCGGCTGGCCTTCGTTTGCCACCAGCCACGCGCCCTGCCCAAAGTAATTGAGCAGCAGGCAGGTTTTTACAAACATCCAGCTGATGCGAATATTGCCTTTGCCGCAGTGACCCAGGTCGGAATACAGAGCTTCGGCCCCGGTGGTGCAGAGGAATACCGCCCCCAGCAGCCAGAAACCGCCCGGCGTGTTAACCAGCAGGTTGTAAGCGTAGTAGGGGTTTACCGCTTTCAGAATCTCCGGGTGCTGGCTAATGCCCATGATACCCAGTATCGCCAGCATGGAAAACCACAGGAACATCACCGGCCCAAAGGCCTTGCCTACTATCTGGGTGCCAAAGCTTTGCAGCAGAAACAGCCCTACAATAATGGCAATAACGATGGGTACGGTTTGAATGCCGGGATATACCCGCTCCAGCCCTTCGATGGCCGACGATACCGAAATGGGAGGGGTAATAACGCCGTCGGCCAGCAGGGCCGCGCCGCCAATGATGGCCACGGCCGACAGCCATGCCCCCCGCCGACGCACCAAGGCATACAGCGAGAAAATGCCGCCTTCCCCGTTGTTATCGGCGTTCAGCGTGAGCAACACGTACTTGACGGTGGTTTGCAGCGTGAGCGTCCAGAGTACGCAGCTAATGCCGCCGTACACCAAATCGGCGGTGATGATGCCGGGTACAATGGCTTTCATCACGTACAAAGGCGAAGTGCCAATGTCGCCGTAAATAATGCCCAGGGCAATAAGCAAACCCGCCGTGGAAATAGCGGTGTGGGCATGAGGCGCCGTAGCAGACTTGGCTTCGGACAGCGTTTTCGTGTCACTCATGGTTCGCGACAACAAAGAAAAGTAGAAAGTACGCCCTCGAAAATGAGGCGCGCAAAGGTAGCACATCAGGGCCGGGTGCCCCGCAAGCATGCGCTTTACGTAAGGTTAGGAGAGGGAAGAAGCGCTAAACCAAGCCTTTAGGTGCCAGTGGAGGGCGCGTCCGTGGCCGATTCCGCGGCGGCTTGTTCCTGCGCTTGTTGCCAGGTTAGCAGGGCCATGGCTTCGGCGGCGGCCCGCTGATGCCGCTGCTGAATTCGCTGGTTCGCATCGGCGGCTAATTTTTGCCATTGGCTTAGTTCGCCAGAAAATGCATAGAAAGCAGTTTCGCGGCCCAACCGGTGCAACCCAAAACGCGTGGCGCCCCTGTTGCCCCAGGCCAATAGCAAAGCGCCTGCTGCCATGCCCACCATAGCCGTGGGGGTACGAATCCAGTTTTGCAAAAAGGCCAGCGTGAACCCGCCCAGCACGAGCGCGCCCAGCATCAGCCACAGCAGCCAGCGTACCGATTGTACCGATACGCTTTCCAGCTCCAGCAAGGAAAACGCGTTGCCTTCCACGGTCAGCACATCGTCGGTAAGCTCCACACGTCCGTCGGCGCTGCGCACGGGAGGGCGGGGCGGCGGGGTGGGAGGCAGGAAGGAAGCGTAAGAAAATGGCTCCATAGGGGAGCAACAGGTAAAAGCGCCCTCGGGTTGAGCACGAATGAAGTAAAAGAAAAGGCCGGCCATAGCGGTGCTCTACTAAGAAAGCAACGGCTCCGGCCGGCCTTACCAAGCTACGCTAGTTATTCACCTTAATCAGCTCCACGTCGAACACCAGGGCCGAGTCGGGGCCGATGTCGCGGCCGGCGCCGCGCTTGCCGTAGGCCAGGTCGGACGGAATGTACAAGCGCCACTTCGAGCCCTCGGGCATGAGCTGCAGGGCCTCCGTCCAGCCGGCAATTACGCCGTTCACGGGGAAGGTAGCGGGCTGACCGCGCTGGTAGCTGCTATCGAACACCGAGCCGTCGATAAGAGTACCGTGGTAGTGGGTGGTAACCGAGCTGGTGAGGGTGGGCTTCTTGCCGGAGCCTTCGTTCAGTACTTCGTATTGCAAGCCGCTGGGCAGGGTTTGCACCCCGGGCTTGTTCTTGTTTTCGGCTAGGAATGCTTCGCCGGCCGCTTTGTTGTCGCTGCCGCTCTGCTGGCCGCCGCCGCTTTGCGGGTCGGCTGCTTCCATTTGCTGCTGAAACTGCTGCATGGCCTTCTGCATCTGCTCGGGCGAGAGTTGGCTGGGTTTGCCGCTGAGGGCGTCTTTCAGGCTGGCAGCCAGTACGTCCACATCCAGGTCGAGGCCTTGCTGGGCAAAGTTGCGGGCCAGGTCGCGGCCGATGATGTAGCTGATTTGCTGCTTAAGGGAGGTCAATTCCATAGGTCGCAGGGTGACGCTGTTAGAGCTGATTTCGCTGGAAAGGAAGGCGGGGGCGCTCAGCGAAAATCGCGCTGGCCCGCACCGAAACCATACGGGTTCGGCGGGGCGAAGGTGCAAAAAAAGAAGGCTCCGTGTTGCTTAGCTTGCCCAGTACATGGATGCCATGCCGTCGACCTTAAACCCGATTATTCGGCTGGGCTAGGGTTGAGGCACTGGTATTAAAGGCTGCACAAGACCTAAAGCTACTTCCCCCACATCAAGGGGCCCGCGTGGCTATTGGGCTTTAAACATGCGGTCGAGAAAGTTAACCGTGTATTCCAGGGTGGGCGTAAACCACGGGTTAAAAAACACGAAGGGGTGAGGGGCGCCAGGGAAATGCTGCACTTCGCTGTAAATACCAAACGCTTCCAATTGACGCCGGAAATCGTCGCGCCCGGCGTGCATGCGCTCCACGCCGCTGTTAATGAACAGAAAGGGCGGCGTATGGGCGCTAATGTGGCTTAACGCCGAGGCCTGCTGCCACAGCTCGGCGCTTTCGGTTTTGGGGCTGCCAAACCAGTGCGTGGCTGCAGACGTCGCTTTCCGGTCGTCGCCTTCCCCCGACTCTGGGTGAATGAAAGCAAGAATGCCGTCGGCATCCACCACGGCTTGCACGCTGCTCGAATGCGAAGCGTACGGCGGCGTTTCAAAAAGCTTTTCGCCATTGGTAGTACCAATAAGGGCCGCCAGCTGCCCCCCGGCCGAAAATCCCCACACCGCCACGCGGGCAGTATCAACGGGTAAGCGCCTAGCATTTGCGCGCAGCCACCGAATGGCCGTCTTCAGGTCCTGCACCGCGGCGGGATATTTAGCTTCGGTGGAAAGCCGGTATTCAGCCGTAACCGCCACGTAGCCGCGGGCCGCCAGCTGCTCGGCCAGTGGCGCGTGCTGCAACCGGTCGCCGGAGCGCCAGCCACCGCCGTGAACGATTAGCACGGCCGGAAACCGCTGTTTGCGCCGGGCTTTGGGGTAAAATACGTCCAGCTTCAGTTCGCGACCGGTCGGTAGGGTGCAATAAGTTAGCGCCAGCCGGGAACGTACGTTATCCGGTTTAGGCGGCCGCGCCACGCTGATTTCGGGAAACTGCTTCCTGGCCTTAACCAAGGCACTGTGTACCGTAAACGATGTGTCGCGCGGAGCGGCAGGTTGCTGGGCCCGCACCGCGTAAGGCCCCGCAGAAAAGCCAAGCAATAACAACGCGGCCACTAAACGCGGGCAGGCAAAAAGGCGAGTCATTATCTGCAAAAATCAGCTTGCGCCGGAAAAATTCGAAAGGGTGCTTTTCTGCAGCTAAACTACGCAGCCTGCTTTGGGTGAGTTAGGTAGCGGCCGGGCAGTAAAAAAAGCCGGCCCCGCAATAGCGGAGCCGGCTTACCGAAAGGAACTGTTTAGCAGGGACTAGCAGCAGTAGTCAGCCCAGTCTTCGTCGAGCGAATCGATGCGCAAATTGAAGCGCAGCGCACGTATTGCCATGATGCCCAGGGAACCGAGGCCACCCAACAGCAAAAGCGTCGATAAGGCGGTGGTCTTTTTCATTGTCTATGTTCTATGTTAGTGATGTTCAGAATCTTGGTGCAAAGATACGCCGCAAAAGTTAATTAGTTGTTATGCATGCATCATTGTTTTGTTGCGTCGGCTATTCCGATCAGCAAACACAGTTCTGACAAAAATCAGGTTCGGAGGCTGACTAAACTCATCGGCCGGCGGGGGCGGGAGCCGCACTTTTACGGGGTAATTCAACCGCCTCACCTCCCATGGAAAACCTGCTAGTACTCACCGACCTTTCGCCAGCTGCCGAAAACGCCCGTCGCTACGCCGCGCAAGTGGCAGCGCTGTTGGGTGCCCGTGTGGTGCTGTTGCACGTGCATCAAACCCCGGTGCTAACCGGCGACCTGGTGCCGGGCTTAGGAAGTGCCTTGCAGTATAACCGTGAACAAATGGCCTACGCGCTCGAAGGCATTGCCGGTAACATGATTGTACCAACGGTTGCTGAGGTTGTGGAGGGGACGTTCGGGCCGGCTTTGAATACTGCGCTGGCTCGTTACCGGCCGCGGCTGGTAATACTGGGCCTTTCAGCTGCCGAGAACTATGTAGAGGCGATGTTGACCAACCGGGCGCTGCCGTTGCTGCAATACGGTAACGTGCCGGTGCTGCTGGTTCCGGCCAGCGCCGTGAGTTCACGAATTCCGCGCCACGTGGTGCTGGGCATCGACGGCGAAGCGTTTGCCGTGGCGCCACCGGCCAGCGAGTTGTTTCAGGAATTGCTGAACACCTGGCAGGCCCAACTGGTACTGACTTGCGCCGCCACGCCCGACACCAGTGTGAGCCGCACCGAAGCATTGCGGACCGTGCAGCACAGCGGACTGTTGGATTCCGAAACCAAACTGACTTTTCAGCAGCCGCTGGCGGAAACGCCCGAAGCGGGCCTCCTGCGCACCGCCACCCAGCACGAAGCCGACTTACTGGTACTGGTAGCCCGGCGACGGAGCTTTCTGGGGCAATTGTTTCACCGAAGCGTAACGGCCCGGGTGCTGCGCCGGGTTACGCAACCCGTATTGCTGCTGCCTACTACCGACGCGGTAGTGGAAAAGGTAACACCGGCGCAGGTAGCTGTGTCGGCTAGCATCAGCTAACTTCCATCCCCTGAGTGCTGGCTATTAGGTTAGTCCATTCGACAGAGACGCTTCTGATTCCTGTTTTCAGCCCCCATACTGCCTTAACCGATGAGCATAGTCGGCAAGGCAGCGAGGGGGCTGATTTGTTGGTCAATATTCATGGCTTTTGTGGGGCCGTGGCGTGAAAGCGTGAGGAATAATGCAGTACATAGGTATGTGTGCATTCAGGTAGCAACTTTCTTCTGGGTTTGACGGGCACTTACGGCACGTTTGTGGTGCGTCTGCCGCCGCCCGGTTAAGCATCCTTGCTCCGGTTGCGCTCTACTCGCGGCGGGCACGGCGCTGAATGCGTGCTTCCCACCGCTTTCGACGGGGAGCAATGCTGCCGCGCAGGTATTTTTCCATCACCAGCACGGCGCAGGGCGCGGCGGCCGTAGCCCCAAATCCCGCGTTTTCAATGTACACGGCCACGGCTATTTTGGGATTGTCGGCCGGCGCAAAACCGATGAACGCGGCGTGGTCGTCGCCCTGGTCGTTTTGCACGGTGCCGGTTTTGCCAGCTACCGTGATGCCCACATCGGCCAGGCTGGAAGCGTCGGCGGTGCCGCCGCGCTGCATTACGGCCACCATGCCAGGCACCAAGGCTGCAAAGTGGACGCTATCGATGAGCGTGTGGTGCTTCTGAGTGAAGCGCGGCAGCGGGCCGCCTTTCCCAATACCGCGCACCAGATGAGGGGTAAAATACCAACCACGGTTTGCCACGATTGCCGCCACGTTGGCCATTTGCAGGCCCGTGAGGTTGATTTCGCCCTGGCCCAGGCTGAGGGAGTACACGGAGCGGTAGGTCCAGAAGCGGGTGCGGCGTGCTTTGTCGTAATAGGCCGGAGTGGGGAGAAATCCGGGAGCTTCGCGCGCTACGTCTACGCCCAGCGCCGAATCCAAGCCAAAGGAGCGGGCGTAGCGGCGCCAAAGTGCCAGGTTGCCATGCCGGGCGGCGGCTGAATCCTGGGCCAGGCTATCGGGCACGCGGTTGATGAGGTTGCGCATGACCTGGTAGAAGTAGGGGTTGCAGCTGTACTTCAGGCCGGCGGTTAAACTTTTAGCCGCCGGGTGCCGGTGCACGCAACTAACGAGGGACTGGTCGCAGCGGAACGCGGTGCCGGTGGTAATGGCGCCCAGCTGCAGAGCCACGGCGGCATTCACCAGCTTAAATACCGAGCCGGGTGGGTTGGCCAGCATGGCGGGCCGGTTGAGCAACGGCATGTCTTCGTGCTCGAGCAGCTGGTTGCGCACGCCGGCCTGGTCGGGCGCGGTGATGGTGGCGGCTGGGTACACCGGCGCCGACACGTAGGCCAGGATTTCGCCGGTGCGCGGGTCCAGGGCCACGAGGTAGCCCTTGCGGCCACCCAGCAGCTTTTCGGCGTAGGCCTGCAGCTTGATGTCGATGGTGAGGTGCAAGTCCTGGCCCTGCTGAAAGGCGGTGTCGCGCGCCCAGGTACCGTGCTGCTGGCCTTTTTCATCCAGCTGAGGGTGCAGGTAGCCCCAGTGCCCGGTAAGCAAGCCGTTGTAATACGTTTCGACGCCGCCGTTGCGCAGCCGGTAGAAGCGGCCGCGACCGGTGCGACGAGCCTGCCGGAAAAAAGACTGAGCCTCGGGGCCAGTGTAGCCCAGCACGGGGGCGCCCGCGCCGGTGGTATACGCGCGGCGCGGGCGCGCCACGAGGGTTAGCTTGGGCCAGGCGGCGCTGTCGCGGCGTACGCGTTTTACCTCGGCCGCGGTTAGGCTAAGCTGCACTTGATAACCGGTGGAGGCTTTGCCGTAGGGCAGAGCGTCGGTTATGCGCTTGCGGACCGTTGTGGAGTCCCAGCCGAGCAACTGGCCCAGGGCGAGGGTGTCGAGCGGCGCGCGGCGCGGCAGCTTCAGCAGGTATTGGGGCCGGGTGGCTACCAGCACCGAGTCGTAGCGGTCGAGGATGCGGCCGCGAAAAAGGGAATCGGAAACCACTACGCGCCGCCGGGTATAATTCTGGTTGGGCTCCTGGGCCGGCTTCGTGGGGTCGTTGGCTTGTTGGTCGGGAGAGGAGCAGGCCATAAGGCCTAGCAACAGGGCAATAATGCCTTTTCCCCAGTTTTTGAAAGCCGTGCGCATGGAGTAAAGCTAGGCAATTGCCGGGCTTGCGTCCGGCACGCGGTACTTAACCCAAGCCCGGCACTGTCCGAAACCGGTAGGGCACTCTGCGAAAAGCTCACTTCAGAGGTGGCGTAACGGCTTGTTGCCGGCCAAGCAGCTGAGCCAGCAGCCCCAGGGCTGGACCGATGGCCAGCACCAGAAAGAGGTTGTGGATGGGCACCCGGCCGGCCAGCCAGTGGGTAAACTGCAGGCTGACGATGGTAATGGCGAAACCCAGGCAGTTTACAATGGTGAGGGAGGTGCCGGAGGAAGCTGGTGGCGCGCTTTGCGCCACGAGGCTGGAAAACATGGGCGAATCGGCGACAACAACCAGCCCCCAAAACAGCAGAAAACCCAGCAGCAAGGCGGGCGAGGAGCTGCGCAGCACCAGCGGCGACAACAGGCAGCACAGCCCCGACAAAGCCAGTGCCGTGGTAGCAAGAGCACGAGCTGGTACCACCCGTGAGAGCAGTCCGCTGCCCACACAAGCTAGTCCGCCGGCTCCAATCAGCCCAAACGAATACGCTGATACCGGCAGCGCGGCGCCAGGGTGCGCTTGGTTGTAGGCGGCGAGGATAAGCGGCAAGAACGCCCAGAAGGTGTACAGCTCCCACATGTGGCCAAAATAGCCGAACGCCGCGGCGCGGAAGCGGGGCAGCCGAAAGCCACTCAGAAAGGCATTGGGCTGCAGGCGCTGCCCGGTTTTACGGTACGGCCCATCGGGTACCCATTGCTGCACGGCCAAGCCGCCCAGCACGGCGAGGGTAGAGGTGGTCCAGGCCACGGCCTGCCACGGCAGTTGCGCGGCGAGACTCTTGAGCAGGTGTGGGAAAGCCGTGCCCAGCACCAGCGCGCCCACCAGGAAGCCCAGCCATTTGCCCAGGCCGGTGGGGGCATAATCGGCGGCTATTTTCATGCCCACCGGGTAAATACCGGCGAGGAAAAAGCCCGTCAGAAACCGTAATGCGAGCAGGCTGCCGGCGTCGGCTCCGCGGAGGTTGAGGCCAAGGTTACACATGGCCGCGGCTACGGCGCTGAGGTAAAACACCCGGGAAGGCGAAAAGCGGTCGGCAATGGCGAGCAGAGCAAAGACCAGCGTGCCGGTAATAAAACCAAACTGCACCGCGCTGGTGAGGTGCGCCACAAAGGCAGGCGGCTGCTGTACCAAGGCCGCCAGCTCCGGCGCAATGGCGTTGCCGGCAAACCAGAGGGAGGTACAGGAAAACTGGGCCAGCACGATAACCGGCAGGACGCGCGGCGTGGCGGGATGGGAAGCCCGGAGCATGTAGGGAAAGGGGAAGCGTAAAGGTCGGGGCCGCTAAGATGCAGCTTCGGCAGTTGAAACCGCTGCACAGGCGCCGGCATAGCATTGCCCCGTGGGCATTGGTGGTGCTTGCTGAAGCTGGTAGTAAGCAAGAAAAGGCTTCAGGGAAGAAGAAGCTCCTGAAAGAATGCTCAACGCCGTGGTGTTTTGAAGTCTGACAAGTGTTTGCCAGATGAGCTGTTTGTAAAGGGAATGTCCCGCTTTAGCGCGTAGCCACACCTGCTATTGCGGCCCGGCATCGAGCATTCGGCGGTGGTAATTAATCTGTCCTAAATGGTAGGTGAGGTGCGTGGCCAGATGAACGAGGAAGTATTCGGTCGAGGTCTTTTCTTCGAAAACGAGGAGGGGGTACTCCTGGGCCAGCCTTTCGGGCGCTAGGTTGCTCAGCGAATCATCCACAATACGAGTCGTTTCGGCCAGCTTCTCCAGTAGCTCGGGCCGCGGAATGTTCTTAAGCGAAAATTCCAGTTCGCGGTGGCGGGTGTAGGCTACGCCGCCTAGTTCGGCGCCGATGTAGGTGTTCAGGTTGCCGATGAGGTGCAGGCACAGGTTGCCGGCGGAATTGGCTATGCCGGGGGCCACGTGCCAGATGTTGTGCTCGTCGCGGTACTGGGTGAGTTCCTGCTGTACGCGGTTCAGGTCGCGGCGGAAGAGCGGGCGGAGGGTATCGGTGAGCATGGTTTGCGCGTTTGAGTTGGGGTACGGGACCGGTACGCCAAGATGAGCCCTAAATAGGCAACACATTCTTTGCCGTAGGCGGCAACACCGCTTTTGCCGGAGGCGCAGCGGAAACAGCTTTTACTGGAAGCCACGCAAGTCCCAGATGGAAGCACCCATAGCAGAGAGCAAAAAGCGGAACCTGATTACCAGCGCGCACCTCAACAACAAAATCAACATTGGTCTACCACCATGGTTGCCCTAACAACGGGGTGCAGCCTCCAAGTACTGGCCGGCCACAAGTTGCGCTGCCTCAAACCAGTGCCAGTTGAACGATACCGCGTCTGCAAATCCGCTGTACTGGCTTCTCCACATTATATGTTATGGTCTGTAGTTGCTGATCTACATGATTATGTGACTGAGGGAAAACCCGTGTAAATTAATTTTGTGACGTAATAATCCTGAAAACATTTCCACTGGTAGGTAATTCTGCCTTAAGCCGATTTCACCCATGAAAACCACCCCAATTCTGGAAGACGTAACACAGTTAGAGAACCCGGAAATTATCAGCGAAATCCAACGCTATATTGCGAACAATGGCCCCGAGGAAGAAGAATATCAAAGCTTTACTATGTTGGTAAATGAATTAGGTCAGAGGATTACAGACCAGAAGATAGAAAAGGAAGCCGTATCTGGTTTCGTTCGGAATATGCAGCTGTTGAATGATGTAAAGTCAATTATGGGGCACATTTGCCAAAAGCCGTACGGTTATGCGGGCGACTTCTCTATCATAGATAGAATATATACACGTAACGCCTCTCGTGAATATCGTAAATGGGACGATTATTCCCTTGCTAATTCTGCAGCTCAGGCCGTGAGGAACAGAAAAGATTACTTTAAAAAAGTAGTATCGCAGAAGATACATGGTCAAGGGAAGTTATTGAATATTGCAAGTGGTCCTGGGAGGGACCTGTTTGAATATTATATCGAAAACCCAAATTCTAAAGTTGTAACAACTTGTGTGGAGCTCGATAGGGAAGCAATTTATTACGCAGGTTTACTGAATAAGGAGTTTGCTAGTAAAATTGACTTTGTAAACAAGAATATATTGCTCTACAAAGCCACTGTTAAATTCGATCTTATTTGGTCTGCCGGCCTGTTCGACTATTTCAATGATCGGCAATTTGTAGTTGTGTTAAAATCGATTTCCAGGTGGTTAGAGCCCGGAGGAGAAATCGTGATTGGTAACTTCAACCAGGAGCATAACCCCAGCAGGTTGTACATGGAGCTGTTTGGCGAGTGGTTTCTGAATCACCGTACGAGTGATGAGTTAATGGAACTGGCCAAACAGGCTGGTTTCAAAGACGAGCACATTAATGTGGGCCACGAACCAGAGAATGTAAATCTATTTTTGCACCTGAAACGGGATTAGCTTTTCCTGCTTTGGCCCCGAGTTTTGGTGTGGAATCGTCTGAGGCCATAGAAGTATATTTGTGCTTGGTGTTGTCTACTTGCCTCGAATGGTGCGTTGCGCCGCCCTGATGTCAACAATGGACTGAAGCTTACTGGCCGCCGGGGCGGTGATGGAGGCGCTGCCTCTGCGTAATGGCTGGTCAGGAGTTACGCTGCGTTAAACCTGCACCGTTGGGATGTGGTGAGCACCGGAAGCCGTTACCGAACCTGTAACAGCGTCAGCGTGCCACCATATACTTGCGCAGGACCGCCAAAAAAGGCCGCTTTAAGCGTGATGACGTTGTCTGCACGAAGCATGTACACGCCTTCGTCGCTTACCCAAAATACGTTTAGGTCTTGACTGCCTTGGAACAGCGTTCTGATCCGTTTCCGCCGGTACCGGCCGCCTACTTCAAACAGCGCGTTGGTCACCTGGCCGAGCGAGCAGCCTCTCACGGCTTCTATCAGGGCCTCTATGTTGCCGTTTTGCACGGTCACTTGCTGCAGGCGCCCCATTTTTTTCCTGCTTCGCTCGCGGGAACAGGCCGCCTAAAGCAGCCGCCAGCCGCTGTTCAGGAACACAAATTGCGCAATGCCGTTGGCTGGAATAGAGGTAGAAGAAGTGGCGTAGGCCACCGTCAGCGCTTGGGCGTCGAAATTACCTACCAGCAGCACCTGGCCTTCCTGGGCGCCCGTGGTACTTAGCGTCACGTTGCCGTTCGGGTTAGCGTTGTTTACAAAATAGTGCACGGCCGCCGTTACGCTCAGCGTGCTGGCCGTGGTGGGCGCCATGGCCGTAGACACACTTAGTACCATGGTGCCGTTGCTCAGGCGCAGGGCCGGGCTGCCGCTGCTGCCGGCTACCTCGAGGCGGGCGCTGGGGGTGGCGGTGCCCACGCCTACGTTGCCGCTGTTGTCGATGCGCAAACCTTCGTTGCCGCCGTCGTTGGACAGCCAGTTGCCGTTGAGGCGCAGGTTTTGAGTGGCGGTGTGGTTGCCCAGATTGTCCGGGGCGCTGGCGGCGGTGGTTTGCACCGAGTTATCGGGGAAGCGGAAGCCTCCTGTGTTGCTGAACACCTGCCCGGCTACTTCCAGGGCCTGCGTAGGGCTGCTGGTGCCAATACCCACGCGGGGCGGGGGTTGCACGCAGGCGATGGTGGCCGTCCAGCCCGGGTACTGGATAATGGCGTCCGATTGAAAGACGATGGTGAGGCTGCCATCGGCGGCGGTTGCGGTGTAGGTGCCGCTAACGTTGCCAGTGAGCGTGGCGAGCAAGGGGGCGGCAGTGCTGCTGCCATTGTATATGCTCAGAAAATCATAGCCCTGTTCAATGAAGGTATTGGCCAGGGTGAAGGATACTTTGCTGCCCACGGTGGCGGGCCGAATGGTTAGCGTTACGTTTTGGTCGGGCGGGTACAGGCCGCCGGCACTCGTGTTGGTGATGGTACCGCTGCACGTAGTGATGGTGCTGGTGCCTGAAGTAGCCAGGGGGTACGTCTGCGACCGGGCCACGCCAGCCGTTAGTACCAACAGCAGAACAAGCAGGCCAGGGAGTAAAAATGCTTTCATAGCGTGGGTAGGGGAGGCAAAAAGGGTTTGCGCCAAACCGAGGAAAGGCCGGCAGCGAGGCAATATTCTTATATGCAATATTACCAATGCGGCCCAAAATACCAGGCAGCCGCCTGCCGCAAGGGAAGCCTTCTAGCTGCACTTCCGCCGGCTGTTTAACGACTACGCATTGGCCCGCAACCGCAGCATTCACGGCTACGATGTCGTGTCGGATGAAATGGGCCTCGAGCGTTGTGGCGCGCCACCTGCCGCAGCCGAAACAGGAAGTAGCGGCGCTGCTAGCGGCTGAGTAGGCGCTAACACAGTCCTTGCCGCCCGGATGATTCCAAGCGGCACGGTACCGGCTGGCCGCTGGAGCGGCAGTGGAGGCTAGAGTTTCTGCCTCATGGCTGGGCGTGAGTTACGCTGCGCCAAACTCGCGCCAGTTGGCGTGAAGAGCAGACGGCTATACCCAGCACCAGGACTGGCAGAACGTTTTTCAACCGTTTGATAGCCATGCGCATAAGGGCAAACCTAGGCAAATGCGGCTGAGGATGCCTGACGAGGCGAACAAGCTTACCTATCCGATTGCTGCTCCAGCTCCAGCAGCCTCTGCTTGCGCCACAGGCCTCCGCCGTAGCCGGTGAGCTGCCCATCGGCGCCGATAACGCGGTGGCACGGAATCAGAATAGCTACGCGGTTCAGGCCGTTGGCCGCGGCTACGGCACGCACGGCCGTAGGGCGGCCCAGGGCCAGGGCCTGCTGCCCATACGAGCGCACGGCCCCAAAGGGAATCTGCCGTAGCTCCTGCCACACGGCCTGCTGAAACTCGGTGCCCGGCGTGTGCAGCGGCACCGAGAATTCACGGCGCTGGCCCGCAAAGTATTCCGCCAGCTGGGTGCGTAACAGCTCGAAGTGCGGATTGGCACCGGGCACGATGGTGGCGCGGAGTCGGGACGCCAGGTCGCGCAGCTCGGTTTCCAGCATGCGCCGGTCGGTAAATTCCAGCAGGCAAATGCCCTGCTCGGTGGCGCAGGCCAGCATGGTGCCCAGCGGAGTATCCAGCCGGGTTAGGTGGATGAGCTGCTGCTGGCGGCTGTGAGTGGGGGCCGCGCCAAATACGGCCTTAAACGAATCCTGAAAACCGCTCAACGACTCGAAGCCACTGTCATAAGCCGCAGCCGTCACCGTATCCCCGCCCTGCAGGCGTTTGAAGGCGTGGTTCAGGCGGGCCAGCCGCTGGTACCCCTGGAAAGTAAGGCCGTGCTGGCGCCTGAACCAGCGCCGCACCGTGGCCGGCTCCAGGCCCTGCTGGCGCAGGGCCTCGTCCGTTATCCTCACCGTGGGCTGCTCAGCCAATTGCTCCAGCAGCGCCTGCATGGCCGCCGGAGCTTCGTCCTGCGGGGTGAGCGGCGTACACACTTTACAGGCCCGGTAGCCGCGCAGCAAGGCTTCCTTGGGTGTGGCAAAAAACTCCACGTTTTCGGGCCTGGGCTTGCGGGCCGTGCAGGTGGGACGGCAGAAGATGCCGGTGGTCTTCACGGCGGCCACGAAACGGCCTTCGTAGGTGGCGTCTTTGGCCACCAGGGCGCGGTAGCATTCGTGGGCGGAGGCAGGCAACGGAGTACTCATCAGGCAAACAGGGCGGCAAAAGTTTGGTCGTGGCGGATTTGCTGGCTTAGCTGTTGCTGGCGCTGGCCCAGGGCTTCGAGCAGAAAATTGCCCATGCTCAGGCGCCGCACCCCGGCCGCGGCCAGGGTTGCAAAGTCGGGCAGGGTGGGCAGAGCCATGAGGTTGAGGGGCAGCGGCGTGGCCTGGCAAAGGTCGCGGATGTCGGCCAACTCGGTGAGGCCGGGCACAAAGAGGCCGTCGGCTCCGGCGGCTTCGTAGAGGCGCAGGCGGTGCCGGGTGGCGGCCAGGGGCTGCGGCTCCTGAAGCAGGTAGGTATCGGAGCGTACGTTGATGAACACCTCCACGCCGGCTTCCGCCAGACCGGCCCGCACTTCGGCCAGGGTAGTGGCAAAAGCCTCGGGCGGCAGCAACTGCCGCTGGCCGGGCGCCGCGGCCACCGAATCTTCCAGGTTGAGGCCGGCTACGCCGAGGGCCGCCAATTCCCGGATGTGCTGCCCGATCTGGGCTGGCTGGCGGCTGTAGCCTCCCTCCATATCTACCGACACCGGCAGCGTGGTGCTCTTGCAGATGCGCTCCACCAGGTAGCGCAGCTCGGCAAAAGGCATTTGCTCGCCATCGGGGTAGCCCAGCATGCTGGCCATAGCCGCGCTGGAAGTACCTACGGCCGTAAAGCCCTGCTGCTGGCTGACGGCCGCGCTGCGGGCGTCCCAGATGGTGGGCAGCAGGAGCGGCCCGGTTTGGTAGTGGAGTGCTCGGAAGCGCTGATAGGAGGTAGTCATGGGCCTTTTTTCGGCAAAGGACGAGGACACGTACCGCTCCCGGCAACCGAAAAAACGACAAGCATTTTTTGCCTGCCTCCTGCAAATACATTCGACGCGGGGTAGCATCACCTAAGCGGGTGCATCAGGCAGGTAGCCTAATGAGCTACTGCAGCTCAGCGTCGAGCAAACGCCGGTGGTAGTTAATCTGGCCCGGGTGATACGTCAGGTGCGCTGCGCTAAACTGGCGCCAGTTGGGGGGCTAAACTCGCGCCAGTCGAGGGGTTACGATGGACAGAACAGTTATAGCTGGAGCTAATTCAACGCAACATCCTTCTCTATTTCACATAGGCACCCAGCCATGCTTACTCGCAAGCGGCCGCAGCTGCCACCCGCGCGTGCAGTAGAGTTGCAGAAACAGTTTGCCGCTAGGCCACGAGAAAAGCTTCTATTGCAAGGCAAAGTACAGCACCGAGTGCTTGTTGGATATAAATTAGCTTGCTGCATCAATTCAGCTACCACACAGATTCACGATGCGTTCATTTCGTTCCTATACAACCCGTCGCAATGCTCGGGCTACGTTACTGAGCATGTTCTTTCTGTTAGTAGTAACAATGCCAGCCCTTGCAGAAGCCTTCAAAGGAAGCAGCATGGGCCAAGTGCTCTGGACTGCAATCTTCGTCATCTTTGGCGTTCCTGTCGGACTGGCTCTGCTGGTCTATACTTACTTCCGCTCCGATACGAGCGAGGACACGGTGTTACAGGGCGGCTTGTTTAGCACAATTACCGTAGGCTGTCTGACTTGGTGGGGTAGCCTGTTTATGCTGACTGGTGGGAAAGATTCTACTGGACTGCCCATCCTCTTAGGCGCTTTGCTCACAGTAGTAGCGGAGGTGTTGGTGTGCCGTTCTCATCGTGTACCCCAATAGGGAATACCACGAAAAAGTACGGTGCATCTACCGCTTTAGGTACGCAGGGACTGGCGCGAGTTTAGCGCAGCGTAACTCGTGACCAGCTATGCCGGGAGGCTGGGCCTCCCCCGTCAGAACGATACCTGTGTAGGTTATTTTCAAGTGGCGCAGTAGCGGCTTGCCGCTGGGGCGGCAGTGGAGGCGCAGCCTCCACATCATGGCCGGTCACGAGTTACGCTGCGTTAAACTCGCGCCAGTTGGAGAAAGCGTTAACTTGTTGTAATACCCCAATAGGTGACATGACTGGTCAAACTGAAATAGAGTCAATCAGTCCATTGCCCGACACCATTCGCAGCTTTCATTCTAGTAATTGGTTCTCATGTACGCCATGTTGTTACTTGACGAAGGTTCTTCAATAACTGCTACAATAGGGCTTTTCAAACTGTTGTTTATTGTAATCCTCTATGCAACGTCATTGTATTTTTTGCTTCATAACTGGCGAAAATCAGAATTGAAGCCAATAGGACTTATTATTGCATTTATATTAGCATTTATTGGTTATCGTTCTTGGCCTGTGCCAGATATGAATAGAACTGACAACACGGATCAATATCTCACAGTGTTTTTTTTGTGTGTTCCTTTAGTAGTAGCAGGGTTTGTGTATTTTCTTTCCCGGAATTCATCCGATAAATAAAACATTGAATAATTTCAAGTAGCGCGGTGCCGGCTTGCCGCTGGGGCGGCAGTGGAGGCGCAGCCTCCACGTCAGGGCAGGTAACAAGTTACGCTGCGCTAAACTCGCGCCAGTTGGGGTGGAAGTTATTGTTCTTATTAGCATCAATTTATTTTTTAATATAATCAGGTATAAACTCTCGTGTATAACAAGTGTTGTTTGTTTTAAATATATTCTTTTTGAATGCTTCTCTATGCAATTCTGGTAGCTTCATGAATGTTTTCATACGCAGTCTATCTGCTTTTTTAAGAGTTTTAAAACAATAAGTACCCCTTAACATCATTACAACTTCTGCCTCATTGCATTTATCCATAAGTTCTATGGATGCTGGTTCTATTCCAACAGCACTAAAGAATATTTTATTAATAGAAATAGGTATACTTATTTGGAAGAACCCATTTAAATCTGTTTTGCCAACTTGAACTGAATCATTAAGCATTATTGACACGTATGGCAAGATTTCTAAATTATCATCTATAACTCTTCCATTAATGATTTTGCTTTGGGAATAAAGGTTGCTAATTGAGGAGTAGAATGTAAGGAGAAGTATGGATAAAATTTTCATATTATTTGAGATTTTGCTCGTTTGGGAAATGGCATTACTTTATTTAGCCTGTTTTTTGATTGAAAAAGGTATGATTAAAAGTAGTTGAAATGACAGTTAAAGTTTTGCGAGTAATATCTGTACCGAATATCTAGTAGAATAAAAACGGGTGCTACCTCAGCAAGGTAGCACCCGTTTCCATTTAGCCAATGTAGCAGCGAATTACATATTCCGTCGGTACTGCCCACCCACCTCAAACAGCGCGTTTGTCACCTGGCCGAGCGAGCAGCCTTTCACGGCTTCCATCAGGGCCTCGAACATGTTGCCGTTTTGCACGGCCACTTGCTGCAGGCGCTTCAGGGCTTCTTCGGTTTGCTGGGCGTTGCGGGCTTGGAGGTTCTGCAGCATGGCAATCTGGTACTGCTTTTCCTCCTCGGTGGCGCGGATAACCTCGGCGGGCTGCACCGTGGGCGAGCCTTTGGACGAGAGGAAGGTGTTCACCCCGATGATGGGCAGCTCGCCGGTGTGCTTCTGCATCTCGTAGTACAGGCTTTCCTCCTGGATTTTGCCGCGCTGGTACATGGTTTCCATGGCGCCCAGCACGCCGCCGCGCTCGGTAATGCGGTCAAATTCGGCCATTACGGCTTCCTCCACCAGGTCGGTCAGCTCCTCAATGATAAACGAGCCCTGCAGCGGGTTTTCGTTTTTGGCCTGGCCCAGCTCCCGGTTGATGATGAGCTGAATGGCCATGGCCCGGCGCACCGATTCCTCGGTGGGCGTGGTAATGGCCTCGTCGTAGGCGTTGGTGTGCAGGGAGTTGCAGTTGTCGTAAATGGCGTACAGCGCCTGCAGCGTGGTGCGGATGTCGTTGAAGTCGATTTCCTGCGCGTGCAGGGAGCGGCCCGACGTCTGGATGTGGTACTTCAACATCTGCGAGCGGGCGTTGGCGCCGTACTTCAGCTTCATGGCCTTGGCCCAAATGCGGCGCGCCACGCGGCCCAGCACAGCGTACTCGGGGTCCATGCCGTTCGAGAAGAAGAACGAGAGGTTGGGCGCGAAGTCGTTCACGTCCATGCCCCGGCTCACGTAGTACTCCACAAACGTGAAGCCGTTCGAGAGCGTGAGGGCCAGCTGGGTAATGGGGTTGGCACCGGCCTCGGCAATGTGGTAGCCCGAAATGGATACGGAATAGAAGTTCCGCACCTTGTTCGTGATGAAGTACTGCTGCACGTCGCCCATCAGGCGCAGGCTGAATTCGGTAGAGAAGATGCAGGTGTTCTGGGCCTGGTCTTCCTTCAGGATGTCGGCCTGCACGGTGCCGCGCACCTGGGAGAGCGTGCGGGCTTTGATTTGCTGGTACACATCCTGGGGCAACACCTGGTCGCCGGTTACCCCCAGCAGCAGCAGGCCGAGGCCGTCGTTGCCTTCGGGTAGCTCGCCCTGGTAGCGCGGACGCTCCTGGCCCAGCTCTTGGTAGATGGCGTCAATCTTCTGGTTGACCTCGTCTACCAGGCCGTTTTCCCGGATGTACAGCTCGCACTGCTGGTCAATGGCAGCGTTCATGAAGAACGCGGCAATGGTGGCGGCCGGACCGTTAATGGTCATCGACACGGAGGTAACCGGGTCGGCGAGGTTGAAACCGGAGTAAAGCTTCTTAGCGTCGTCGAGGCAGCAGATGCTCACGCCGGAGTTACCGATTTTGCCGTAGATGTCGGGGCGGAAATCGGGGTCTTCGCCGTAGAGCGTCACCGAGTCGAACGCCGTGGAAAGGCGCTTGGCGGGTAAGCCAGCCGACACGTAGTGGAAGCGGCGGTTGGTGCGCTCGGGGCCGCCTTCGCCGGCAAACATGCGGGTGGGGTCTTCGCCCTCGCGCTTGAAGGGGAACACGCCGGCGGTGTAGGGAAACTCGCCGGGCACGTTTTCCTGCAGCATCCACGTCAGCAGGTCGCCCCAAGCTTGGTAGCGCGGGGTGGCCACCTTGGGTACTTGCAGGTGGGAGAGGGTTTCGGTGTGCGTCTGGATGCGAATTTCCTTGTCGCGCACCTTAAAGATGAACTCGGGGGCTTTGTAAGCGGCTACCTTTTGCGGCCAGGTCTCCAGGAGTTTCCAGTTCTGCCCATCGAGCCGGAGCTTGAGTTCCTCGAATGTGCCCTCCAAGCCGGCCACGAGTGCTCCTGCGTCGAGGCCGTTTGTGCTGCTCCCCCCGCCGGTGTTAGGTGCTCCGGATCCGAGGCTTCGAACGGCGAGAAGACTTTGCTGGAGGCCGAAGAGCTGCTGAGCCACTTCAGCCTGTTTTTCCACCCATTGATCATATTGGCGAATCGTTTCGGTGATTTCGGAAAGGTACCGCGTGCGGTGCGGAGGAATGATGTACACCTTCTCGCTGGCGTCGGCTGAGGTTTCGAGCTGCGAGGCGAAGGTGGTGCCGGTTTTGCGTTCTACGGTTTCCAGCACGGCGCGGTACAAGCGGTTCATGCCGGGGTCGTTGAACTGCGAGGCAATGGTGCCGAACACGGGCAGCTCGTCCAGCGGCTTGTCCCAGAGCTGGTGGTTGCGCTGGTACTGCTTGCGCACGTCGCGTAGGGCATCCAGGGCGCCGCGCTTGTCGAACTTGTTGAGGGCAATGACGTCGGCGAAATCGAGCATGTCGATTTTCTCCAGCTGCGTGGCCGCGCCGTACTCAGGCGTCATCACGTAGAGGCTGGCGTCGGAGTGCTCGATGATTTCGGTGTCGGACTGCCCGATGCCGGAGGTTTCGAGGATAATCAGGTCGAAGTCGGCGGCGCGCACCACGTCCACGGCGTCCTGCACATACTTGCTCAGGGCCAGGTTGCTTTGGCGCGTGGCGAGGCTGCGCATGTACACGCGCGGGTTGTTAATGGCGTTCATCCGGATACGGTCACCGAGCAGGGCGCCGCCGGTTTTGCGCTTGCTCGGGTCCACCGAGATGATGGCAATGGTCTTCTCGGGGAAGTCGTTCAGGAAACGGCGTACCAGCTCATCCACCAGGCTCGACTTGCCGGCGCCGCCGGTGCCGGTAATGCCCAGGATGGGGGCTTTTTTAGTTGTCGGTTGCTGGTTGTCAGTTGTCAGGTCGTTCTGGTCGCCGTTATCAGACAACTGATAACTGTCAACTAGAAACTTCTTCACGCGCTCAAACTCCTCGGGGAAGTTTTCGGCGGCGGAAATCAGGCGGCCCAGGCTGCGGGCGTCTTTTTCTTTTACGTGGCTTACTTCGCCGTTCAGGTTCTGGCCGGTCGGGAAGTCGGCCTGCTGCAACAGGTCGTTAATCATGCCCTGCAGGCCCATGGCGCGGCCGTTGTCGGGCGAGTAAATGCGCGTGATGCCGTACTGGTGCAGGTCCTCGATTTCGGAGGGCAGGATTACGCCGCCGCCGCCGCCGAAGATTTTGATATGGCCCGCGCCCCGCTCCTTGAGCAGGTCGAACATGTACTTAAAGAACTCGTTGTGGCCGCCCTGGTAGGAGGTAATGGCAATGGCTTGTGCGTCTTCCTGAATGGCGCAATCCACGATTTCCTGCACCGAGCGGTTGTGGCCGAGGTGAATGACTTCGGCCCCGCTGGCCTGGATAATGCGGCGCATGATGTTGATGGCCGCGTCGTGGCCGTCGAACAAAGCCGCTGCGGTAACAATGCGGACGTGGTTGGTCGGTTTGTAAGGAGCTACGGGAGCTGGATGCATGGCAGCGTGGAGCGAGTGGGAAATTGGGCAGCGAAGGTACGAAAAAGCCCCGGCGGGGTACGTTCGGGACTTACAGGTGTTAGCATAGGTTGCGTTAGCCTTAGGGTGTCTTGCGGTTTGAAGTGGCTGACAATTTTTAAGGATCCGCTTTACTACGGGTTGGATTTCCTACATGTCGTAGGTCGCAGGTGATTTGGCGAGTTTTTCAAATTTCCTATCGCACGCTCGGAACTGCTTGTAATTCTCCCTGGCAACTTTTAACGATACATAATTAGGGCCGTCATCATCATCGGGATTTACTTCTTCTTGATAAGAGTCCTTTTGCCACCAGCAGACATAACAAATTTCGAATTCACGCCCAATGGTTTTATAGCCGCAGCAGGCGCAGGTTAGGTTTGGATTCATGAGTATTCTTGGTTAAGCATATACGTACATCCTGATAAACAGACTCTATCAGCCCTGGCTTAAATCCAGCAGCCACCGGGCGGCACTATCTCCAGCGCAGCGCAGCAAGGTTAAGCCAGGGCGGGCCCAGCACGCGGCCGGGGTACAGCCTGTAACCAAGGGACCTGCCCCGAAAGCGGCTCAGCTGCTTAGTACAGGAATTGCTGCAAACATTGGAGGCCTGTGCATGCCAATGGGCTCTTCGTGCAGCCTCGCTTCAGCAGCGAATGGTCCTCGGGTAGCGCCGCAAACCTGCTGATCAGCCAAGCGGATTCAGTCGTCCGAAAACGGAACGGCTGAGCGGCGAAAAAAAATTGGCTTCGTTGGGTTTATTCAAACATAATGTTCTTACTTTCGTTCATGATAGTAAAACTATCATGCATGATAATCATGCTTTGGTTCTGGCCAGACCGAGGTAGTGGTATTCCGGAGCTGGGCGTGCGGCGGTGCACGCAGACGTTTCTCTCACTTCAACTTTTTCGTAGCCATGAAACTTCAGGTGTGGTTTCACAAGCTCTTTACCCGTCGGGGCCTGCACGCGGCGCAGTTCCTGCTTCCAATTAGTGCCCGTGCCGCTTACGGAAACACGCAACTGCGCAGGCCGTTTGCTTTCCGCACGCGGCTGCGGCGCCTTTCGCTACCGGCATTTTTACCGGGCCGGCTGCTGCTGGCGTTGCCGCTGGTAGCGGCCTTACTTAGCAGCTGCACCGTGGTGCGCCAGGGCGAGGTGGGCGTACGCCGCCGCTTTGGGCAGGTGGATAAGCAAGTGGTGTATGCCGGGGCTAAGGTTTTTAATCCCCTCATCAGCACCATTATTAAGGTGCCTACCACCACCCAGAACCTGGAAATTCGCTCCAACCTCCCGTCGAAGGAAGGCCTGACGGTAGGCTCCGAAATTTCCATACTCTACCGCGTACAAGGTGCCGAAGTGCCCAACATGCTGGAAAACGTGGGCCTGCAGTACGCCGACGTGCTACTGCTACCCGTGTTTCGCTCGGCGGCCGCCGATGTATGCGCCCGCTACTATGCCAAGGACATGCACAGCGCCGAGCGCGCTGCCATCGAGCGCGCCATTCGCGAACAAATGAGCGTTACGCTGGAAAAGCGCGGCTTTGTTATCGAGAACGTGCTGCTGAAGAACATTGTGCTGCCCGGCGGGCTGGCCAAGGCCATCGAAGACAAGCTGGAGGCCGAGCAGGACGCCCAGCGCATGGAGTTCCTGAAGCAGCGCGAAACCAAGGATGCCGAGCGCCGCGTGATTGAGGCCGAAGGCCAGCAGCGCATTGCCATTGTGCGGGCCGAAGGCGAACGGCAGGCCGCGGTACTACGGGCCCAGGGGCAGGCCGAGGCCATGCGCATTGAGGCCGACGCCGTGCGAACCACCAACCGGCTCATCAGCCAGGGCCTTACCAAGGAGGTGTTGCGCTACAAGGGCATCGAGGCGTTCCGCGAGCTGTCGAAGTCGCAGAACACCAAAACCATCATTTCGGGCGGCGACACGCCCATACTGAACACCCTGGCGCAGTAAGATGCCTTCACTTTCCATCCGCTTTTTGCCCGGCTGCCCAGCGCGTAGGCTGGCGACCGGTCTGCTGAGCCTGCTGCCTCCGGTAGCGGAGGCGCAGGCCCAGCAGAACCTATTTACCACCCCGGTCGACGGCCGTACGCCGCGCGGGTAAGGGTTCTGCGGGCAGTAAACCGCCGCGTGCGTTCTGCCTCCGAGGCCATGCATGGAAGTAGCTGGGCCCCAAACCCGGCAACGGCAACCGCCTGAAATGACGCTGCTCACATACTCCGCTCTTTTAAATGACCACCAACCTTTTGTTCTGCTATGTGCCATGAAACCGCTTCTGCTTTGTTTAATGTTGCTCGCCACCGGCCTGACAACAGCCGCGCCGGCCAACGACCCTGCGGCCCCCCTGCGCGCCCGGCAACTCAAGTTTCGGGCGCCCAGCGGGTGGTCGGAGCTGCGCCACGTAGTGCCCGACACGCTAAGGGTAGTAAGCTACCGGCATCCGCAGCAAGCCGCCCTGTTGTTGGTAGGCCATTGGGTAGCCCCGCACCCGATAGCCCCCGAGCCAGCCGTACACCGATTGTTGCGGCACGCGGGGCTGGTGCCTACGGCGGCGCCGAGCGTGGTGCCCACCGGACCGGCTACCGCGCTGGTCACGGGTTTCGGCCGCTACCGCGGCGCGGTGGCTTACTACGAGGCCATGGTGCAAGCACCGGCCACGGAGCCGACCGTGGTGCATTTGTTCCTGTCCACCACGCCCTGGGCGCAAGCCGAGTCGCCGCTGCGGTACCTGCTGCCCAACTGGTCGCCCCAACCGCTGCCTCTGCCCTAAGCAATATCTGGTTTTGGATTTGGGTGCTGTTGGTACTGCTGTTACCGGTAGTGGGGAAAGCCCAAACGCCCGCTGCCTCCGAGCTGGAATGGATTCGGAATTCCAACTACCAGGTTCAATACCAGGTGCCGCAGTCCTGGCGGGTGCAAATGGAAGCAACGGATAGCGCTGCCGTTGTAACCCACACCGATCCTACCGGCCAGATTCTGCTGGTGGTGGCCAAGCTGCGGTACGCCGCCCGGCGCCATACCCAACACGAGGCCCTTGACGAGTTGCTGCAACGCTTCGGGGTGCAGGGAAACAAGCGCTACAGCACGCATTACAACGGTATTGCCTTTGTGGAAACCACCGGTGCCGGGCGCCTGGCCGGTCAGGAGCTGCGTTACGATGCCTTGGCGGCTCACCACCGCGGCCACGTGCTGCTGGTGTACTTGTATGCCTCGCCCGAAATTTTCGCCACTCACGACGAGCTACTTACCCAGATGGTGCACAGCATCAAGCCCTACAAGGAGAAGCGCTGAGCCGGGTAGGTGAGGCGCACTGGCACCGCACCGTGGTGTGTTAGTCTGCAGCTACCTGCGCCCGTTGGCGGGGCTGTCGGTAGGTCCTTGCAGCTGATTTTGGTAATGCGCTGAATGAAAAGGGTTTTGTAAGCATATCATTTGTATTGCTGCACGGCTAAGTACATGCTCACGTTAACGGGCAGCACGCGCCAGTTGTCTTCGCTTTTGTTGCGAATAGCCACCCGGCTGCCAACGGAAGGAATGGCGCCGGGCCCGCCCAAGGCCTGCGTAGCGTTTGGGAGCTTTTCGCCGTGCAGCCACTGAATACCGGCGGCTACGGTCTGGCCCTTGGGCAAATGGATGTTGTAGCTGCTCAGGTCGACGGTAGCCCAGCCGGTCTGCTGGCTGGGAATAACAAACTGGATGTCATCGGTGAGCAGCTGCCGGCCGGGCTTGCCGTTTTCCACGCTGTAGAGCATGAAACGCATGCGCACGGGTTGGAAGCCGTTTTGTTCAATATACACGCTGAAGGCATCGAGGTAACAGGATTTGCGCACTGGCAGGAGAGTAACTATTTCCCAGCCCCGCTCGTCGGTTTTTAGCGCTTCCACATCGCGCAGGGCCGTGGTCCAGTGTGCTGCACCGCCAATGGCATCGCGCCCCAGTACCGCAGGCGCGACTCGGCCGTGGCGCACCCGTACTTCCTGCAGAGCCTGACGCGCGGGCTGGAGCTGCCAGGTGCGGTTCGACTGCTTTACCTGATCAATGGTGAGACGCAACGGCCGATACCCGATGCAGGAAATGATGACGGAATCCTGCGCCACCACCGATTCGGGGGCGGTAAAGGCAAAGCGGCCGGCTTCGTTGGTGGTGGTACCTACGGCCTTGCCTTTTACACCAACGGTGGCAAAAGCAACCGGTTGGCCGGAATCGGCGGTTACCACATTGCCGGTTAGTTGCTGGGCTCGTAGGACTGAAGAGCAAAGCAGCAGAAACAGAAAAAGAGCAAATACGATGCGCATATAATTTGTAGTGGGAAACGTTACGAAGAAGATGCAGCGGCTCCCCAGTACGTTGTATGCTGTTGTCGTTCGATTAGCAAAAAAGCCCCAACCAGCTAAGGTTAGGGCTTTTAATTGAGCTGAAAAGCGCACTACTGTTTATTATCTACGAGCTGCAGAAGCTTATCGGCAGCTTGCTCGATGTCGTGGTAGCCTTGCTGGGCGGCTCGCTCTTTGGCCGCAATCAGGCCGTCGCGGTGAATCTTCTGAAAGTCGCCGATGGGGAATTTGTAACGGCCCTTCGTGTCTTCGCCGGCCTCGGCGTCGAGGCCGAGGTGCCAATTGCCGTACTCGCCGTACTCGTGTTTTTCCAGGTAAGCGTTTTCGGCTTTTGAGTCGGGGTTATGTTCGCCCCAGTGGCCTTCGTCGTGTAGTACCTTGCCTTCTTGAATAAGGCGTTTGGCGTAGGAAACGGCCTGGGGATTCAGTTTGACTGACATAGCGGTAGGAGTAAGGTTGGAGGGTAGATCCAATACGCAAATCCGCTTATTCAGTATGACTAAGTAGGAGGTCGGTTTGATCTACTAGTCTCTTACGCAAAATGAATACCCGGTCCCAGTACGAGGCGCATAGCAACCAAAACCACCAGCGCCAGCACCACCAAGCCCCAGGCTATACGCGTCTTTTGCGGCGCTTCCAGAGTAAACTCGAACAGCTCGTTAGCGGCTGCGAATGACAACGGCGCCAGCAGCAGCAGCATGGTGGCAAAGTGCAACTGCTCGTTGCGGCCGAAGTGCGGAAACTTCGCTAGTGCCAGCACCAGCGAGCCTACGAGCCACGGCGCAAACAGCGTGGCGTAAATCAGTACGCGGCGGTTCACATACTTCATCAGGGTAATAGAGTCGTGGCTTTGCAGAAACAGAATGGCCGCGAAGTAGCCCAACACCATTTGAATTAGGCCGAATACCACGGCCACGGCAATATTAGGACCGTTACCGGCCAGGAAAAGCCAGCTTGGAATGTACCAGAAGCCGTTTTCGGTAAAAGTGTCGGCTACCATGGCGCCGAAAAACAGGTTACAGCAATGCAGCGCCACCCACACCAGAAACAGCTTCAGCAAGCCGCGCTTCAGTCGGGCCGAATACCAGAACCATAGCGCCGCAGCCACGCCCAGGCCGGCGCACAGCAGCGGACCCACGCTGTACACGGCCAGCACGGCAATACGCACCCATTCACCATCGGCAATCAGAAACTTTACGCGCTCCAGTTCCCACACGCCCCTGATGCTCAGGCGAACCGCCATAGCCACGGTAGCGGCCTGGTAAAGGGTGTTGGCCAGCAAATAAGCCAGCACATACAGAACGGTAGCGTTCAACCCTGCAATGAGGGCTTTTTGCCGAACATCGGAAGCAGAAGTGGTGAAAGCGGTATCAGTTGCAGCCATATGCGAAAGGAACTCCGGCCAAAGTACGGCGGTTGCCCCTATGCCAACAAGAGGTGAGGGGGCGGCAGCGTAGTTTTTGCGGCCCGAAAGGCCTACCTTTGTGGTTAAAGAACGCCTATTCCAGCCGAGTGAAGAACATCCGCAACTTCTGCATCATTGCCCACATCGACCACGGCAAAAGCACGCTGGCCGACCGCCTGCTGGAATTTACCAGCACCGTGGCCAAGCGCGATATGCAGGCCCAATTGCTCGATAACATGGATTTGGAGCGGGAGCGGGGCATCACCATCAAGAGCCACGCCATCCAGATGCAGTTCCCTTACAAAGGGGAAGTGTACACGCTCAACCTCATCGATACCCCCGGCCACGTCGATTTTAGCTATGAAGTGTCCCGTTCCATTGCTGCCTGTGAAGGTGCTTTGCTGATTGTGGACGCCTCGCAGGGCATCGAAGCCCAAACGATTTCCAACCTCTACCTCGCCATTGGGGCCGATCTGGAAATCATTCCGGTGCTCAACAAGATTGACCTGCCGCACGCCATGCCCGAGGAAGTGTCCGACGAAATTGTGGACCTCATCGGCTGCAAGCACGAAGACATCATCCACGCGTCGGGCAAAATTGGCTTGGGCATCGAGGATATCCTGAATGCCATCGTGGAGCGCGTACCCGCCCCCGCCGGCGACCCGGAAGCTCCCCTGCAAGCCCTCATTTTCGATTCGGTATTCAATTCCTACCGCGGTATCGAGGTTCTGTTCCGCATCAAGAACGGCACCATGCGCAAGGGCGACAAACTCCGCTTCCTGGCAACAGGCAAGGAGTACGGCGCCGACGAAATCGGTATTCTGGGCCTGAACCAGGAGCCGCGCCCCGAAATGCGCGCCGGCAACGTAGGTTACCTTATTTCGGGCATTAAAGAAGCCCGCGAAGTAAAAGTGGGCGACACCATCACCCACGTAGCCCGTCCCACGCAGGAAGCCATTGTGGGTTTTGAGGACGTGAAGCCTATGGTATTCGCCGGTATCTATCCGGTTGATACTACCGAGTACGAAGAGCTGCGCTCCTGCATGGAAAAGCTGCAGCTCAATGACGCCTCACTCGTGTGGGAGCCGGAAACTTCAGCCGCCCTTGGTTTCGGTTTCCGATGCGGTTTCCTGGGCATGCTGCACATGGAAATCGTGCAGGAACGCCTGGAGCGCGAGTTCAACATGACGGTTATTACCACGGTACCCAGCGTACAGTTTAAGGTAACTACCAACCGCGACGAACTGAAAATGGTATCGGCCCCGAGCGAAATGCCCGAGCCCAACCTGATCAAGTTCATCGAGGAGCCCTTCATCAAGGCCCAGATCATTACGGCGGCCGAGTTTGTGGGACCCATCATCACGCTCTGCATGGAGAAGCGCGGCCTTATCAAGGGGCAGAGCTACCTCACGTCGGAACGTGTTGAGCTGTCGTTTGAGCTGCCGCTGTCGGAAATCGTGTTCGACTTCTTCGACAAGCTCAAAACCATTTCGCGCGGCTACGCGTCGCTCGATTACGAACTGATCGGTTTCCGCGAGTCGGACATGGTGAAGCTGGACGTAATGCTCAACGGCGAGAAGGTGGATGCCTTGTCGGCTATTGTGCACCGCTCCAAGAGCTACGACTGGGGCAAACGCCTCTGCGAAAAGCTCAAGGAGCTGCTGCCGCGCCAGATGTTCGAAATTGCCATTCAGGCCGCCATTGGTCAGAAAATCGTGGCCCGCGAAACGGTAAAGGCATTGCGCAAAAACGTAATTGCCAAATGCTACGGCGGCGACATTTCGCGTAAGCGCAAGCTGCTCGAAAAGCAGAAGGAAGGCAAGAAGCGGATGCGACAAGTGGGCTCCGTGGAGATACCGCAGGAAGCCTTTCTGGCAGTGCTAAAAATTGATTGATTTCATAAACGCGGCCCCGAGCCGCGTTTTTTTTGCTCTTAACTCATTTTCACACCTCATCCAGTTCTTGCAAAAGCCCTGTTTGATAAATGCATTGCCATGAATAACAGCCTCACCAAGAACTGTACAAACGAAGCCCAACTCGAGAAAATACGCCGCGGCCAGGAACTGAAGTTCCGGTGGCGCGACGATTGGCCGGTAATGGAACAGGAAATCCTGAAGTCCGGTCGCGAGGCAATTGCTCAATTCGAACAAACCCATAAACCGACCCAAGCCTAAACGCGCATGACCACTGCCCCCGAAGCCGCCACTACTTTCCGCCTCATCGACGGCAAGAAAACCGCCGAGGACATCAAAAGTGAAATTGCCCAGGAAGTGGAGAAGCTGCGCGCCGCGGGCCGCAAAATTCCCCACCTCGCCGCCATACTAGTAGGGCATGATGGCGGCTCCGAAACCTACGTGCGCAACAAGGTGCTGGCCTGCCAAGCCGTGGGTTTTGGCTCCACGCTGCTGCGGTACGAAGAGGATATTACCGAAGCCGACCTGTTGGCCAAAGTAGCCGAGCTGAACCAGGATCCTGAAATAGATGGCTTCATTGTGCAGCTGCCGCTGCCGGCGCATATCTCGTCGCAAAAGGTCATCGAAGCCATTCGGCCCGAGAAAGACGTCGACGGTTTTCACCCCATGAACATCGGCCGTATGGTGGCTGGGTTGCCCTCGTTGCTGCCCGCTACTCCCTCGGGCATTGTAGAACTGCTGCGCCGCTACAACCTCGTTACCGATGGTAAGCACTGCGTAGTTATTGGGCGAAGCAACATTGTAGGAACACCGGTTAGTATTCTGCTGGCTAAGAATTTAGAGCCGGGTAACTGCACTGTTACTTTATGCCATTCGCGCACCCAGGATTTGCCCAGCATAACCCGTACCGCCGATATTCTGGTGGCAGCTTTGGGTCGTCCGGGTTTTGTAACGGCCGACATGGTTAGCCCCGGCGCAGTGGTAATCGACGTGGGCACAACCCGCGTGCCCGACGAATCCAAGAAGGCTGGCTGGGCTTTGCGGGGCGACGTGAACTTTGATGAAGTGGCGCCGCTATGCAGTTACATCACGCCCGTACCGGGTGGAGTAGGTCCCATGACTATTGCCATGTTGCTACAAAATACCCTGCGTGCAGCAACAGGTGAGGTCTACCCTCGTAAATAAATCCAAAATTTCAACAGCTCGGGAATTGCTAAAGCCGGCGGGTTGTTCTATTTTTAAAGTCGGGCCGCCGGTAAACGGGAGCATCGCATTTGGCGGCGCTGCCGTAAACTCGACGGCCCGGCTTTTTTTCTGCGCAGTTCATTCGTTTTGACTTACCCGCTTCCCGTACTTCCTGCCTCCCTATCAGCCTCTGCGCCAGCTTTGCCGGTGATGGAGCAGTTTTACACCATTCAGGGCGAAGGCGCTAACGCCGGCCGTGCCGCATACTTCATTCGCCTCGGTGGCTGCGATGTGGGCTGCCATTGGTGTGATGTAAAGGAATCTTGGGACGCTGAGGCTCATCCCAAATATGCCATTGCCGATTTGGTGGCGCAGGCCAGCCAGCACCCTGGCAAAGCCGTGGTTATTACCGGCGGTGAGCCCCTGATGCACGAATTAGGCGCCCTTACACGTTCTCTGCATGCAGCCGGGATGCAAACCTGGCTCGAAACCTCCGGTGCCCATCCGCTGTCCGGTGAATGGGACTGGATTTGCCTTTCGCCCAAGAAATTCAAAGCCCCACGCCCCGATGTACTGGCACAAGCCCACGAACTAAAAGTGGTGGTATTCCACAAAAGCGACTTTGCCTGGGCCGAAGAACATGCCGCTCAGGTGGGTCCCACTTGCCGGCTTTTCTTACAGCCCGAGTGGAGCAAAGCCGCTTCAATTACCCCATTGCTCATAGAATACGTCAAGCAACACCCGCGCTGGCAGGTGTCGCTTCAGACGCATAAGTACCTCGACATTCCGTAGCCCCGAGTTTATGCGCCGCATGTTGCTGCCGTTGTTGGCTGTTGTATTGGTTTGTCTATCGGCTGCTCCCCAAGCAGTTGCGCAAGCCAAAAGCCCCGTTACCAATACCAAAGCCCGAAACCTTTGGGAAAAAGCGCAGCAGCAAGTCAAAGATCGGCAATTTGATAAAGCCATTGAAACCCTGAATGGGTTGAACGACAAGTTTCCCTCCATGGGGGAGCCATTTCTGCTGAAAGGCTCTTTGTTGCGCATCATGGGCGATAAACCTGCCGCGTTTGAGGCGTATCGGCAAGGTTTAGAGAAAACGCCTTTCGAAGCGGGTAGAATGAACGACTATTTCATTCTGGGCGAGTTAGCGTTGGGCTTCGGCGAATACAAAACGGCACAGGACGCTTATCAGAAGTACCTGAAAGCAGCTCCTAAAGGCCAACGCTACATTCCCAAGGCTCAGCAACAACTGCAGAGCTGTGAGTTTGCCCTGAACGCCATTCAGCATCCGGTAGGCACCACGCCGCAACGACTGGGCGCACCGCTGAACACGTTTCGGTTTCAGTATTTCCCCGCCGTTACTGCCGACAACCGCTTCTTGGTGTACACAGCCCGCAAAACCGGAGAATCCGACGAGGACATCGTGGTGAGTCGCATGGGCAAAGACGGTACTTTTAGCGAGCCTTCGCTGATATCGTCAAACATCAACACCCAGTTCAACGAAGGAGCCGGATCGATTTCCGGCGATGGTAAAACGCTGGTTTTCGCCTCCTGTGACCGTCCTGGCGCCGTGGGTAACTGCGACTTATACATTTCGCGTCGCACGGGTAATACCTGGAGCAAACCGCGCAACCTGGGCCGGAACGTCAATTCCGTTAATTGGGATTCGCAGCCTTCCCTGTCTGCCGACGGTCGTACGCTGTATTTTACTTCTGACCGCCGCGGTGGCCAGGGCCAAGAGGATGTTTACGTTACCACCCTGCAAACCGACGGTTCGTGGAGCTTGGCGCGCAACTTAGGGCAGCCCGTGAATACTGCCGGCAAGGATATGGCGCCATTCATTCACGCCAGCGGCACCACGCTCTACTATGTTACCGACGGCTTAGTAGGCATGGGCGGACTCGATGTGTACCGCACCTCGCTAGCGGGGGGCAAATGGTCGGTTCCCGTAAATCTGGGCTATCCGCTCAATACCTTTGAAAACGAAGCTTCGATGTTTGTGTCATCGGACAACCGCCGCGGGTTTTGTTCACGCACCCGACCGGCCGAGGCCACTGTGAAAGAGCGGGAACGGCCGGTGGAGTTATTCAGCTTCGAAGTGCCAAAGGAAGTCCAGTCGAGCGAAAACAGTACCTACACGCAGGGCCGGGTTTTCGATGCCATTACCAAGAAGCCGATTCAGGCCGATGTGCAGATTTACGACCTGAAAACGGATGAGCTAACCCAGTTCGTAACCTCCGACCCTGAAAACGGTGAGTACACGGTGGTGTTGAATGAAGGCCGCCAATACGGCATGTACGCCGCGGCCGATAAGTACCTGATGAAAAGCCTCAACTTTGACTATTCCAACAAGCGCAATTTTGATCCGCTGACTCTTGACATCTACCTGGAGCCGGTTCGTTCGGGGCGGAGCATTGTGCTGAACAACTTGTTTTTCGATACCAAGGAATACGCGCTGAAGCCGAACTCCCGCACCGAACTGAACCGCCTGATCCAGTTCATGCGCCAGTACTCCGAAATACAGGTGGAAATTTCGGGCCATACCGATGACGTGGGCAGCGACGACGACAACCTGGTGCTGTCGAAAAACCGGGCTCGGTCGGTGTACAACTATTTAGTTGAGCACGGCGTGAAGGCCGGGCGGCTTCGCTTCCGGGGCTACGGCGAGCAAAAGCCCGTAGCGGCGAACGATTCAGAAGAGCACAGACAGCAAAACCGGCGCATCGAGCTGCGTATTCTGTAGAAGCTTGTTCTATTTTATTCTGGTAGCGGCCACCTATTCGTAGGTTGGCCGCTTTTTTACGCACTTAAAGTAAAGCTTTAGGTTGCTGAAGTAGTGCTAATTGGGGTTGTTAATAAACGTCTGAAAAACAGTTAATTGAGTGTTCTTCATCAAAGATATTGATTAGAATAGTTATAATTTTTATTTTTTTATTTAAAATTTATCTGTATGTTTGGAATGTGCTCTGATGCAAAGCGCAACAGCAGCATAGCCTCTCACAACAGCTTAAAAACACCCTTCCATTCACATTTCCATCTTCCACACTTCTCCACCATGAAAAAGCTACTACTCGTCGCGGGTTTGGCCGCAGGTCTACAAGGTGCTTCCGCTGCCAGCTCGGAGCCCGATGAAACAGGCGCGCTTAACAGCCGCGCCACGGCCCTTACGCGCACCATGGCCGAGAAGGCCCTGCTCGACGAAGGCCAGTACCTGAAGTTGAAGCAACTGAACCTGCGCATGCTCACCGACCTGGAAGACATTAAGGAGCGTTTCGCCGCCGACCCCGATATCCGGGACATTCGCATGGCCGATGCTCAGCTAAGCTACTACCGCCAATTAGCCACTTTGCTACGGCCGAACCAGTTGGTAGCGTTTACCAAAAACCAAAGCAGCATGACCGCCCTCGGCCAGCCGAGCCGTTAACTTCAGCCGCTTTCACGATGCAACAACGCCAGTCCGAATTGGGCTGGCGTTGTTGCGTTACGTGGGCTTGATCGGGAGCCATGCGGAACCATGGATAGAAAATAAATCAAACTTAATATTTGACAAATATAAATTATTGTTAATATTGTTATGTTGGATCGGCGCTAGGCAGATGCCTTTACTGCTGCTTCTGACTCAGGGTCATCATACTTCCACCTCTTTTCAAACCTTACTATGAAAACCGTTTACGCCTGCGTGTTCAGCCTGGCATTATCCTGTGGTGCATTGGTTGCCCAGCCGATCAGCGACCAACCCATAGAGGCGCGGGCTACCGGCATTGCGCGCCAAATGGTGCGCACTTCTCAGCTTAATGAAGCCCAGTACTTAAAAGTGCGGCGAATGACCATCGATATGCTCACAGCCGAGCAGGAGGCCAAGGCCATGTATGCCGCCGAGCCTGCGGCACTGGCCAAGCGCATCGGTGAGCTGCAGATAGCGTATGAAGCTAACTTGGCTACTGTACTCAATTCGCAACAGCTGCTAGCATATAAGCAAGCCCAGACCAATACCATTGCCGTGAACGGTCGTTAATCAGCCGCTCGGCCAAAAACAAAGCGGCCAGCCCGGTAAGGGCTGGCCGCTTTGTTTAATTAGAAACCTTTGAACTAGGAACGCTCCGAAATAGGCGCGTAGTTGCGCTCCGTTTCGCCCGTGTAAATCTGGCGCGGACGTCCAATTGGCTCCTTGTTTTCGCGCAGCTCTTTCCACTGGGCAATCCAGCCGGGGAGGCGGCCCATGGCAAACATTACCGTGAACATATCCGTCGGAATTCCAATGGCCCGGTAGATAATGCCCGAGTAGAAGTCAACGTTCGGATATAGCTTACGCTCAACGAAGTAAGGATCGGTAAGCGCAGCCTCTTCGAGCTTCTTGGCAATTTCCAGAATGGGGTCGTCGATACCCAAGGCAGACAGCACATCGTCGGCGGCCTTCTTGATGATTTTGGCGCGCGGATCGAAGTTTTTGTACACGCGGTGACCGAAGCCCATGAGACGGAACGGGTCGTTCTTGTCCTTGGCCTTGGCCAGCCACTTGTCGGTGTTGCCACCGTCGGCCTTAATCTCTTCCAGCATCTCAATCACCTCTTGGTTGGCACCGCCGTGCAGCGGGCCCCACAAGGCGCAAATACCGGCCGAAACCGACGAGTAAAGCGAGGCGTTAGCCGAGCCCACCATGCGCACCGTGGAGGTCGAGCAATTTTGCTCGTGGTCGGCGTGCAGAATCAGCAGTTTGTTCAGGGCATTTACCACCACCGGGTTGATGTCGTAATCTTCCGTGGGGAAGGCGAACATCATGTGGAGGAAGTTGGACACGTAGTCCAGCTTGTTTTTGGGGTAGTTAACCGGGTGGCCAACCGAGTTCTTGTACGACCAAGCGGCAATCGTCGAAATCTTGGCGATAAGGCGCTTGATGTTCAAGTTCATTTCCTCCTCGCTCTGGTTCGGGTCGAGCGACTCAGGGTAGAACGCAGTGAGGGCCGAAACCAGTGACGACAAGATGCCCATGGGGTGGGCGCTCGAGGGGAAGCCGTCGAAAATCTTACGCATATCCTCGTGAACGAGGGTATGGCGGGCAATCTGGCCGTTGAAATCGGTGATTTCCTGTTCGGTAGGCAGCTTGCCGTAAATCAGCAAGTAGGCTACTTCCATGAAGTTGGAGTGCTCGGCGAGCTGCTCGATGGGGTAGCCGCGGTAGCGCAGAATGCCTTCTTCGCCGTCGAGGAACGTGATGGCGCTTTTGGTAGCACCGGTGTTCTTGTAGCCCGAATCGAGGGTTACGTAACCCGATTGGTCACGCAGCTTGCCGATGTCGAATGCTTTTTCTTGTTCAGTACCTTCAACAACCGGCAAAGTGTACGACTTGCCGTCGAGGATTATTTCAGCGTTTTCTGCCATTAGAAACAGGTTATTGGACAGGGTGGGGAACGACGGGGGCGAAGTACGCAATTAGGAGCTTGCCCTGCAACCCAAAGGCGAGTTTGCTGCTCCCGCGCACTAGTACAGGGAAAGCGTTATGCTTGTTCAAAATTTATTTGCCGATGCAGAATCGGGTAAAAATCGAGCTCAGTAAATCGTCGGAGGAAATGTCGCCGGTGATTTCGCCCAGGGCCCGTAATGCCTGGCGCAGGTCAGCGGCTACCAGCTCGGTGCCGGCACCGGTGTTTAGCCCAAGTTGCACGGCTTCCAGGGCCTGCGCGGCCACTTCCAGGCTGCGCGCGTGGCGCAGGTTGGTCACGATGGTGGCCGAACCCGCATCCAGACCTTCGCGGCGCACGGTAGCCAGCAAGTGTTGCCGCAGCTCGTCGAGGCCGGTACGGGGCGCGGCAGCCAGTAATAGCAAGTCAGGAAACTGTTGTTGAAAAATGGCTACCGAAGCGGGCGGCGCCTGATCGAGCTTGTTGGCCACGAGCAGTAGCCTGGCACTGCCGGGAACGGGTAGCGCGGCTATATCGGCGGCTACTTCGGCCGGTGAGGCGGTGATTAGGTCGAAGAGGTAGAGAACCACGGAGGCCTGCTCCACGCGCTGGCGGGTGCGCTGCACCCCAATGGCTTCTACCTCGTCGGTGGTTTCGCGCAGGCCAGCCGTATCCACAAACCGGAACTTGATGCCGTCGAGGCTGACTTCGTCTTCGATAAAATCCCGAGTGGTGCCGGGAATGGCCGATACGATGGCGCGTTCCTCGTTGAGCAAAGCGTTGAGCAAGGTGCTTTTGCCCGCGTTCGGTCGGCCCGCAATAACCGTAGTTACACCGTTCTTGATGACGTTGCCCAGCTCGAAGGAACGCAGCAGGCGCTGCACCACGGTTTGGACGTGCGTAAGCAGGCGCAGCAAGCCCGAGCGGTCGGCAAACTCCACGTCTTCTTCGCCGAAATCCAGCTCCAGTTCCAGGAGCGCCGCAAAGTCTATGAGCTGTTGGCGCAGTTCCTTGAGCTCCTGGCTGAAGCCCCCACGCATCTGGTTGAGGGCCACGCGGTGCTGCAGAGCTGAGTCGGCGGCAATAAGGTCGGCTACGGCTTCTGCCTGGGCCAGATCGAAAGCGCCGCTCAGGAAGGCGCGCTTGGTGAACTCGCCGGGTTCGGCGAGGCGGGCACCGCGGCGCACCAGCAGGGCCAGCAGCTCGCGCACGATGTAGTCGGAGCCGTGGGTGCTGATTTCCACCACGTCTTCGCGGGTGTAGGAGTGGGGGCCGCGAAACAGACCAACGACCACTTCATCGAGCACCTCGCCGGTATCAGTGCGGAGCGTACCGTAGTGCAGGGTGTTGCCGGGCTGCTCGGTTAGGTTTTTACCCCGAAAAACCCCGTTAGCCAGCTCAATGGCGCGGGGGCCTGAGAGGCGTACTACCGCAATGGCCCCGGCGCCGGGCGGCGTGGAAAGCGCAACAATGGTGTCGGAAAGCGCGGTTGGCAGCATGGCAGATCAGTAGGTTTCCGTCACGCACAAGTTGCGGCTCACTTCGGCCGACACCATGCGCTCGATGCCGCTCGAACCGATCCGGATTAGCATGGACTGGTCGTAAGCATTGCAGTCGAGCACCGTTACGGGCGTGCCCAGTTCGAGCCCCAGCTTGCTGAGGTGCTGCAAAAACACGGGCGCGGTATTTTTTACCGCCACAATGGAGGCCGTGGCGCCAGCGGCGAGGTCGGCCAGCACCTGGAGCTGCGGGCGGTTCATGCCCCCATCCTCAGCCGGAATAGGGTCGCCGTGCGGGTCGAGGCGTGGGAAGCCCAGGAAAGCATCGAGGCGGCGCACGAGTAGCGGCGACTGAATGTGCTCCATTTCCTCGGCCACGTCGTGCACTTCGTCCCAGGCAAAACCGAGTTTCTGCACCAGAAACACTTCCCACAAGCGGTGCTTGCGAATGGTAAGCAAGGCCAGCTGCCGGCCTTCGGGCGTGAGCGACACACCGCGGTAGCGTTGGTAATTGAGCAGACCTTTCTCGCCGAGGCGGCGCAGCATGTCAGTTACCGAAGCCGGCTTGGTTTGCAGCAGCTCGGCAATGCGGTTGGTGCTGACTTCCATCCCCGGCTCGGCTTCTGCCAGCTTAAAGATGGTTTTTAGGTAGTTCTCCTCGGTGTGACTCGGCAAAGCGGTGCTTGCTGTGGGTGGCGCAGGAATCGAAAACGGTTTCGGTAACCTGAGCAAAGGTCCCAAAAAAAAGCGAGGCAGGCGAAAAACGCCTGCCTCAACCTTGGAATTAACTTGCCGGCCGGTCCGGTTCAGTAAAAGGGGCTCACCATTTAATAAGCGCCGAAGCCCAGGTAAAGCCCGAGCCGAACGCGGCCAGACACACAAGGTCGCCGGGCTTGATGCGGCCTTCGCCCACGGCTTCGCTCAGGGCAATGGGCACAGAAGCAGCCGTGGTGTTGCCGTAGCGCTGGATGTTGCTGAATACTTTGTCTTCCGACAGCCCCATTTTCTGGCCCACGTACTGGGTGATGCGCAGGTTGGCCTGGTGCGGAATCAGCATGTCGATGTCGGAGGCCTGGTAGCCGTTGGCTTGCAGGGCTTCCTGAATAACCTCGGGAAAACGCGTTACGGCGTGCTTGAACACCTGCTGCCCGTTCATAAAGGGGTACATGTCTTCGGGCTTGTCGAGCACGATTTGCACGCGGTTGTCGCGGTTCGAGCCCGGTTCGCGGGTAATCAGCTCTTCGGCATGCTCGCCCTGGGCGTGCAGGTGGGTGCTTAGGATGCCGCGGCCTTCCTCAGTGCTGCGCTTGAGCACCACGGCCCCGGCACCATCACCAAAAATAACCGACACGGCCCGGCCGCGGGTGCTTTTATCGAGGCCCGAAGAGTGAATTTCGGAGCCCACCACCAGCGCCGTTTCGTACATGCCGGTTTTGATAAACTGATCGGCCAGCGACAGGGCATAAATGAAGCCCGAACACTGGTTACGCACGTCGAATGCGGGAATGGGTGCCTGAATGCCTAGCTCACGCTGCAACAGCACACCCGAGCCGGGAAACAGGTAGTCGGGCGAGAGGGTGGCGAAAACGATGAGCTGCACGTCGTCGGGCGTGAGGCCGGCCATTTCCAGCGCCTTGCGGGAAGCCGCAGCACCCATGTTGGCGGTGGTGTCAGTGCCTTCTTCAAACCAGCGCCGCTCTTTAATGCCGGTGCGCTCCTGAATCCAGGCGTCGGTGGTTTCCATGAGCTCCTCGAGCTCCACGTTAGGTACCACGCGAGACGGCACGTAATGGCCGACGCCGGCAATGGCGGAAGTAAAAAGTTGGGACATGGGAATGATGGGGGTGTGGTACAGAACAGAGCCGGGGAAAGGGCGCCAAAGATAGCAACGCCTACGCCGCTTGTTACAACGGCGTCGCGCCAGCTGGTGTTGCCGCCTTTAACGGCCGGATGTGTGCTACCGGACGGTTTTCCCCCGCAGGGCAGTAGCCACCGCCGCTAGTAACTGCGGTGCTTCGCTGGCCCAAAGCGCGGAAGCGGGCGCCCCACTCGCGTAAAAAGACCTCCCTTGCCGGAGCGCATCGGCCACCAGGCGGGCAGCGGCTTCCGGCGTTGCGAAGTCGATGAGCAAGCCAGCCTGGTGCTCGTGTACCAAGTCGGACCAGTGCGGATTACGGTGCACCAGCATCGGCAAACCGTTGGCTAGGTATTCGAACAGCTTGGTGGGCACGCACAGCCACGTGCTAGGGTGAGGCTGGTACGGAATCAGACCAAAGTGGCTGCGCTGAATTTCGGCCACAATGGTCGGGTGGGGTATCAGCGCGGCGCCGCCAATTAGCTGCACCCACGGGCCGGCGTCCGCCACCGCCTGCTGCAAGCGCCGTAGCTGCTCGGGGCGCTGGCAGTAACCCATGATGGTAAGCCGCGTACCGGGCCACAGCGCGTGCAGGGCCTGGGCAAAACGCAGCGCATCGAACACGCCGTTCAGTTCGGAAATGGTACCTGAGTACAGCAGCCGTAAAGGAACATCAGGCTGAGAGGGAAGCGAAATGGTGCCCGAAAGAGCCAGTTCGCCGGGTTGGGGTTGGTACTTGTTTTCGAGGATGCGCGTCCGCTCGGGCGTGGCAAACGGCAATTCGTCGGCGTAGCTGCGCTCGGCCAGTAGTACCTGGGTGGCAAGACGGGCGGCGGCGGTTTCCACGGCCCGTACAGCTCGCGCCAGCATACCCCGCAGCCACTTTGGGTACACTTGCTGGGTTTCAATGTTAAGCGCGTAGTTCTCGCGAACATCGTAGAGGAAGGCCCGCTTCGGGTTGAGAAAATGCCAAAGCAGGGTAAGAGGAAGCAGTTCAGGAGCATGTACCACCACCACGTCGGGCGCAGTACGCCTGTGCATCAGCAGCTGCCAGTAGCGCCACTGGGCGGTGAGGCGGCTGAAGGCGAGGCGGTGCGCGCTGAACAGCACGTGGCGCTGTACAAATGATGCCGGGGCTGCATCAGGGGCTTGGCGGCCCGCCACGTGCACTTCGTAGCCGGCTTCGGCAAGGGTGCGGCCAAACTTTTCGACCATGCGGGTATCGTCCACGGGCTTGAGCACCGAGGCCAGCAACACGCGCACCGGACGAGAAACAGAGGCTGTCATACCACGCCAAACCTACTACTTTCGTGCCGCTGCAGCCGCCATACCGGAATTATACCCCGTTACAGCAGGCCAGAGCAATGTACTTTACCTTCAAAACGGCCGACAGCCGGCCGCGCACGCCTTTCTCATGAACGACATTCACGCCCTCATTGAAGCCGCCTGGACCGACCGCAGCCTGCTTCAGCAAGCCGATACCCAAGAGGCCATTCGCACCGTTATCGACCACCTCGACCGCGGCCAGCTGCGCGTTGCCGAACCCACGGAGGAAGGTCGCTGGCAGGTAAACGACTGGGTTAAAAAAGCCGTCATCCTGTACTTCCCACTGCAGCAAATGGAAACCATGGAGGTGGGCCCGTTCGAGTTTCACGACAAAATGAAGCTCAAGACCAACTACGCCCAGCAAAAAGTGCGCGTTGTGCCGCCCGCCGTGGCCCGTTACGGGGCTTTCCTGGCACCCGGCGTTATCATGATGCCCAGCTACGTGAACATTGGTGCCTACGTGGGTGAGGGTACCATGGTGGACACTTGGGCCACGGTGGGTTCTTGCGCGCAAGTAGGCTCGCATGTGCACCTGAGCGGCGGCGTGGGCCTCGGTGGGGTGCTGGAGCCTGTGCAAGCCTCGCCCGTTATTATTGAAGACGGTGCTTTCATTGGCTCGCGTTGCATTCTGGTAGAAGGGTGCCACATCGGCAAAGAAGCTGTGGTAGGTGCCGGGGTTACCATTACCGGCAGCACCCGCATCATCGACGTATCGGGCTCGGAACCGAAGGAATACCGGGGCTACGTGCCGCCGCGCTCGGTGGTCATTCCCGGCACGCTGCCCAAGCAGTTTCCGGCCGGGGAGTACCACGTGCCCTGCGCCCTGATTATCGGCCAGCGCAAGCCCAGCACCGACTTGAAAACGAGCCTCAACGATGCGCTGCGGGAGCACGACGTGGCAGTGTAACCGGTACAAGTGCCCACAAAAAAGCCCGGCTTCGGCAGCCGGGCTTTTTTGTGAGGGTTACTTTCGCAGGTGCTTGTCAACTTCCTTTTTCCAGACTGCCACGAACGGTTTCTCTTCGCCTACGCGGTAGGCACAGCGCATCACGTTGGTGTTGGATTCGATGGCAATGTTGCCCTCCGGGTCCACGGCAATGATGCCCCGGTCGCCTGCCAGCTTGTCGGCGTACATGGCTACGGCTTCGCGGGCGGCTTCCCGAATGGGTAATTCTTTGTACTTGCGCAGGGCGTATACTTCGTGGGCCACGGCCGCTAGCATAATAATTTCGCCGTCGCCGGTGCAGGAAGCCGCACACACATCGTTGTTCGCGTAGCTGCCGCCGCCGTAGATGCAACTGTCGCCCACGCGGCCGCGCAACTTGCCTTCTATGCCGCCGGTGGATGTAGCCACAGCCATGTTGCCGTGCTGATCCAGGGCAACGGCCCCCACGGTGTCGTGCTTGTTTGCGTGTTCTACCTGCGCCCCCTGTATGATTTCCAGCCATTCTTCCTGTTGCTCCTCAGTTTTGAAGTAGCTAGGGTCGAGCAGGGTAAGGCCTTGCGACAAGGCAAATTCATGGGCGCCTTCGGCCGTCAGGAAAGAGTGCTTGCATTTCTCCATCACCAGCCGCGCCAGGCTAACGGGGTTCTTTACCAGCTTTAGGCCGCTTACGGCACCGCCGCGCAGGGTTTGCCCGTCCATAATGCTGGCCTCGGTTTCTACTTCGCCGTTCAGGTTTAGCATGCCGCCTTTGCCGGCGTTAAACAGCTCGTGGTTTTCCAGGCTTTGCACAGCCGATTCCACGGCATCGAGGGCGGTACCACCGCGGCTTAGAATTTCCCAGCCGGCCTGTAATGCTTCCTCAAGGCCTTGCTTCAACTTTTGTTCCTTCTCCTTGGGAATCGTGGACGGATCGGTGTTGACGGCCCCGCCGTGAATGACAATAACGTATTTGCCCATGATGGGATACTGCAGTAAAAGTGGGGGTGTGGTAGCTTCATCATGCGGGTGCAAGTGTTACGCGGCGCGGGGCTTCTAGTTGGGAAAAGCCGCCGTACTAATTGGGTGGGCAAACAAAAAAGCCCGACCATTGGTCGGGCTTTTTGCAACTGTAAGCACATTCAGGTCCTCATGGCTGTTTTCAGTTTGTCGGCAAATACCTGGCGAACTTTGTCCACTTTGGGTTTCACCACGAACTGGCAGTAAGGCTGGCCGCCGTTCAGGTTGAAGTAGTTTTGGTGGTAATCCTCGGCCGGGTAAAACACCGACAGCGGCAGAATTTCCGTGACAATGGGCTGCGGGAAAGCGTGGGCGTCGTTGAGCTTCTGCTTGTACTCCTCGGCCAGGCGTTTTTGCTCGGCGTTGTGGTAGTACACGCCCGAGCGGTACTGCGTGCCCACATCGTTGCCCTGGCGGTTAAGCGTGGTAGGATCGTGGGTTTTCCAGAACACTTCCAGCAGCTCGGCAAAGCTGATTTTTTCCGGATCGAAGCTGACTTGTATGACTTCGTTATGGCCTGTAAGACCGGAACAGACTTCTTTGTATGTGGGGTTGGCAATGCGGCCGCCGGTATAACCCGAAACGACTTTCTCGACGCCGTTCAGGTTCTGAAAAACGGCTTCGACGCACCAGAAACAGCCGGCCCCGAAGGTTGCTAATTCCATATGCAGTTGAAAATGAAGGTGTGTGGTAGGGGAATAAGCGTATTCCAGTTGATAAGGTTTCGAAAAGTGCTGTCTGGCCTAGCCAGGCATGTTCGTTACCACCTGAGCTGCGGGTTTACGGACATACCAATAGCTTGTAGGGTTAAAACGTAAAAAAGCCCGGGCCGCATGGGCGGCTCGGGCTTTTCGTACGCGTCAGGATGCTTTTATCGGCGGAACCGTTCGGCCACAATCAGCTCCTTGGAACCAGCCGTGTGCTTATAGAACCCTTCGCCCGACTTCACGCCCAGGCGGCCGGCCATTACCATGTTCACCAGCAAGGGGCAGGGAGCGTACTTAGGGTTGCCTAAGCCGTCATGCAACACGCGCAAAATGGCCAGGCACACGTCCAGGCCAATAAAATCGGCCAGCTGCAAGGGCCCCATGGGGTGGGCCATGCCCAACTTCATAACGGTATCAATTTCCTCAACGCCCGCTACGCCTTCGTACAGAGCGTACACCGCTTCGTTGATCATGGGCATCAGAATGCGGTTAGCCACAAACCCGGGGTAGTCGTTCACCTCGGTGGGGATTTTGCCCAACTGCCGCGACAGCTCCATTACCTGCGCCGTAACGGCATCGGAAGTGGCGTAGCCGCGAATTACCTCCACGAGCTTCATTACCGGCACCGGGTTCATGAAGTGCATGCCAATCACACTTTCCGGGCGTTTGGTTACAGCTGCAATCTTGGTAATGCTGATGCTGCTGGTGTTGGTCGCCAGAATGCAGCCAGCGGGCGTTAGCTCATCAAGCTGACGGAAAATGGTCAGCTTTAGCTCCACGTTTTCGGTGGCGGCTTCCACTACCAGGCCCGCGTCGCGTACGCCTTCCTCCAGGGAAGTCGACGGGCGCAAACGACCCATGATGGCCGTTTTATCGTCCTCCGATAAAGTCCCTTTGGCTACCTGCCGGTCCAGGTTCTTGCCAATGGTGGCAAGGCCCTTGTTCAGGTTGTCAAGGTTGAGGTCGATGAGGGTAACCGGGAAACCATACTGGGCAAACACGTGGGCAATACCATTGCCCATGGTGCCCGAGCCAATGACGGCAACGTTCAGCATGCGAGGGGAAATAGAAAGGGGAGGAAACAGGTCAGCGGCGACGTCTTCGCCGCCGGCAAAGCTACGGGAAAGGCAAACGGCGCCCAACTGTGGGTATTTACCCTGCTAGCAGTGGTTACAACTTCTGATAACCCGAAAGCAAGTGGAATGTTTAGCAGCTTGATGTATAGCGAGATATATATGTTTTTGATGAAATTATAAGTTGGAACATATCCTTTTGCACAACCCCGCGTACAAACCCGCAGAATGCCGCTTCACGCCACCTCCAAACTGGATGGAAACGGGTCGCGAGAATTTTGAAATCTTTCACACCCTCACTTAATCTTTCGAAATACCATGGGCAATCTGCTGTACCTCATTGCCGTTGTGCTCATCATCATCTGGGCACTTGGCTTCCTTGGCTTCAACAGCTTTGGAATGGGCAATATCATCCACATCCTACTGGTAATTGCCATTATTGCCATTATTCTGCGCCTGATACGCGGCGGATCAGTATAAGCTGAACCAACGCTTGTTGCGTCTGAAAAACACAAAAGGGGCGGCCTCCATTGCGGAGGCCGCCCCTTTTGTATGGGCGGAAATCAGAGTTTACTTTCCGATGTCAAACAGGAAGCTGAAGCGAATTACCGGCTGCCCGTAAATATTGGCCTGCAGGCCGTTATTGAAGTTGTAAAGAACAGCTATGTCGGCCGCTGCCCTGTCGCCTAGCGACTGGCGGTAGCCGACGCCTAACAAAGGAGTGCGCACTGTAGCTTCCTGGCGCTCAATCATCAAAGTAGTGGGACTGGTAAGCACTTCATAGATGATTTGGGCACGGGTTACTTCATACTCAGCGTGCACGAAGAATTGCTTGAATACTATTACCTGCGCAAATGCTTTCAAGCCGTAATTGTTACCCGAAATGCGCTGCCGAACGCCGGTATTGGAATTAGAAGCCGGAATGCTGTAGCCGGAGTGCGAGTACACAATGCCGGGGCCGACGGCAATACGCTCGGTAATGCGGTAGCCCAGTGCCGGTGAGGCCCCCACGTTGTATGACGTGCCGCCGACCCTGTTACCATTCAGGCCCAGGCTGAAGTTTCCGTAGATAAAATACTTGCTCTTTTCAGGCGTCTCATCAAGCGTAGCGCCCGGAACCGTGCCGGTAGATGGCAAGGCCTTGGCCGGGCGGCCGTCGTCGTCAATAGTGCCGTTGCGGGGCGTAGTGGCCGGCGGGGCTGTACGCGGTGCCGGGGCAGTAGAGGGCAGTGGTTTCGCCTCGCGGCCATCGTCGTCGATGGTGGTGCTTGGCTGGGTTGGGGTTGTGGGCTGGGTTGGAGCCGGAGTAGTGGGCCGGGTTGGGGCCGGACTAGGCGCCGTAGGCGCTGGGGTGGGCGTGGTGGTTCGGGTGCGCGGCAACACCGGGCCGGGAGGCGCCGTGTTCAGCTGCGGTTTCACGGCCGTAGAGTCGGTGCGCTGGGCCAGGGCAGCGGGGGCAGTAAGCAGCGCGGCCGAGCCAACGGCGGCCGCCAGCAATAAACGCTTCATAGCAGAGGAAATGAGCAGTAGTTTCGGATGACGCAGCCGCGTCTCCGCAATCTAGAAACAAAAAGGCCGCGGAGCGTTGCATCCACGGCCTTTCAGTTGGAACGTTACGCGCCTACCGTTTGGTACATGCGCTGACGCTGGGCCTTAATGGTTTCGTCGGCCAGGTACTCCTCGTAGCTCATGCGCTTATCGATGATGCCTTCCGGCGTCAGCTCAATAATTCGGTTGGCTACGGTGTCAATAAACTGCAAGTCGTGCGAGGCAAATAACATGGTGCCGGTAAAGTCGCGCAACGAGTTGTTCAGCGCCGTGATGCTTTCCAGGTCCAGGTGGTTCGTCGGGTCGTCGAGTACCAGCACGTTGCCGCTTTCCATCATCATTTTGGAGAGCATGCAGCGCACTTTCTCGCCCCCGCTCAGCACATTGGACTTCTTCTGCGACTCTTCGCCCGAGAACAGCATACGGCCCAGGAAGCCCCGGATAAACGACTCGTCCTTTTCCGTGGAGTACTGACGCAGCCAGTCCACCAGGTTCAAGTCGGTGTTAAAGAACTCGGTGTTTTCCTTGGGGAAGTACGAGGGCGTAATGGTAGTGCCCCAGCTAAAGGTGCCGGTGGCAGCCTTAATCTGCTCGAACAAAATGTCGAACAGGAGGGAAGCGGCGCGGTCGTCGCGGCCCACAATGGCTACTTTGTCTTTCTTGTCGAGCGAGAACGACACGTTGCGGAATACCACTTCGCCGTCTACTTTGGCGCTCAGGTTTTCCACCGTGAGCAGCTGGTTGCCGGCTTCGCGCTCGGCCTTGAACGCGATGTACGGGTATTTGCGCGAGGAAGGCTTGATTTCTTCCAGCGTAAGTTTTTGCAGCAGCTTCTGGCGCGAGGTGGCCTGCTTGGACTTCGAGGCGTTGGCCGAGAAACGGCGCACGAATTCTTCCAGCTCCTTGCGCTTGTCTTCGGTCTTCTTGTTCACATCCTGGCGCTGGCGCAGGGCCAACTGGCTCGACTCGTACCAGAACGAGTAGTTGCCGGGGTACATGGTGATTTTCGAGAAGTCGAGGTCGGCCATGTAGTTACACACCGCGTCGAGGAAGTGACGGTCGTGGCTCACTACAATTACCGTGTTCTGGAAGTCGTCGAGGAAGTTTTCCAGCCACAATACCGTCTCGGCATCGAGGCCGTTGGTTGGTTCGTCGAGCAGCAAAACATCGGGGTTACCGAACAACGCCTGGGCCAGCAGCACGCGCACTTTGTCGGAGGTGCCCAGGTCGCCCATAAGGGTATAGTGCTTGTCTTCGCCGATGCCAAGGCCCGAGAGCAGCTCGGCAGCTTCGTAGTCGGCGTTCCAGCCTTCGAGGTCGGCAAATTCGCCTTCCAGGGCGGCGGCCCGTTCGCCGTCGGCGTCCGAGAAATCGGCCTTGGCGTACAGGGCGTCTTTTTCCTCCATCACCTTCCAGAGGCGCTGGTGACCCATAATTACCGTTTGCAGCACCGGGTATTGGTCGTGCGCGAACTGATCCTGCTTCAGTACCGACAGGCGGGCGCCTTTGGGCATATCCACCGAGCCGGTGTTCGGCTCCATTTCGCCCGAAAGGATTTTCAAAAACGTGGATTTACCTGCCCCGTTCGCCCCAATCAGGCCGTACACGTTGCCGGGCATAAACTTGATGGTAACGTCTTCAAACAACACGCGCTTTCCATAGCGCAGGCTGACGTTGGTAGTGCTGATCATGCAGTAGCTGCCGAAAAAATCAATATGAAAGAAGCCTGGTGAGGCTAAAAACCGCGCAAAGGTAGGCAAAATGCACCGTGGCCCTTGCGTATCGGTGATGATAACAACGCTGGTGTCGCAAAAAATCCCATCGGCTGCCCACACATAATCAACGGGTTAAAAAACAAAATCCTCTTTCCAGCGCCGACAAACCACAACCGCTACGCTCCGATTTCAGTATAGGAAAACAGCACCGCTACCTAAACCCACCGCTTGTCAGTGGTTCAGCTGGTTGCTCTTTTCTCTCTTCGTTGTTCCTCCTCAAATTTTCGCCTTATGGCTGACGCACTTCTTTCCCCGGAAAAAAATGGAATTCGGTACGGACTCTTTACGTCCGTAGGAATGATTGCCTACTTCCTGCTGGCCAGTATCATCGGCTGGGCCGACCGCATTGAGTACAGCTTTTTGAACGGCATTGTGCTGGCCATTGGTGTTTGCATGGCCATTTCAAATTACAAGCGGGCGCGCCACGACCGGATGCCCTACCTGCACGGTTTTGGTACGGGCATCATTACTTCAGCCGTAGCTTCTGTTGTGTTCGGCCTCTTCCTGATCATTTACATGGTAGTTAACCCCAACTTTGTGGAGCAACTGCGCGCTCAGGATTTGTTTGGGTTTGACCTCTCGGTAACCATCGCCTTTCTGGCCGTTTTGCTGCAAGGTGTAATGTCGGGCATGATCATTTCACTCGTTGCCATGCAGTACTTTAAGAGCCCCGACCACAAGCCCATGGAGCAACTCGATTAGCGAGTTGTGCATGTGTTATACAAACCGGTCCGATTTGGCGTTAAGCACCAAGCCGGGCCGGTTTTTTTTATATGCGCTTGCTCTACTGGTATACTTCCCGATGTGGGAACTATACCCAAACAGGAAAATGTTTTAAAGAGAATTTGAATTTAAACTTAAATAATATATAATTGGACTACACAAAGTCGTGCCAACCGGCTTTCCATTCGTCCAATTTCACTCCTTTTGCTCCACCACATGAAAGCGTTGTTTATTGCCGCAGTGTGCTGCGGCCTCGGCTTGTCGGCCCACGGGCAGATGCGTGACCGACAAGTTCCTAACCCAAGTCGGGTTTCGGCAGCGCAAGCTGAAGAACTGACCCGTAAAATGGCTGTCCGTTTACACCTAAATGAAGCGCAGATTATCAAGCTGCGCTCCGTTAATGAGATTAAGCTGGCGCGTTTGGATGAAATTCAATGGCAGTACGAGCAGGACCCAACCGGGCGCCAAGCTCGCATAATGGAGTTGGAAGCGCAGTACGAGCAAGAGTGCCGTCTTATTCTTACTCCTTCTCAGCTGAGTGCCCTACGGGAAGAAAAGCCTGCCATGGAAGCTCCTCAGTCTGCCGACCCCAATCAGAACGGCATGGGATAAGCATCCTACGCTTTAAGCCCGGCCAACGGCAAGTAACAACAACGGACCGCTTCCGAAAGGAGGGGGTCCGTTGTTGTTTAGTTTGGCTTGTGGTAAATGGGCGCGGAAGTGGTGTAGAGCACTTCCGTAACCGTATTTAAAGCGCCGAAGCGTAGCAAGAGGCGGCGAGCGGCACTGCGCGGATGGCCCGGCTGGCACTGCTCCCCAGGTTCGAGGTAGTAGTAGTAGGCGCGTTGGGTTTGCGCTTCCAGTTCCTCCTCGTCGGGGTGGCCCAGCAATGCGTTAATTGCGCCATTGGTCTTGCCGTACAGCAGTTGCCGGTTCTGGTCGAGGGGTGGGAGAAGGTTGCGGCGCAGGCCTTGGCAGGCGCGGGAATCCCGGCGCCAGGTAGCATCGTCGAAGCCAGGAATAGTGATGCTTTGGCCACTGCAAGATGCTAGAAGTGAAGCAACTGCTCCAAATAATAATATGCGGTGCATCATTGTTGGAACCCAGGCCGATCCTCGGTCGTTAGAGGGCACGGCGGCACAAAACTAGTATATTTAGCCGCCCTTACCCCAGCCCATTTGCGACTTCTAAGCTTCCTCCACCTTGCCATGAAGCCTGCGCGTATTCTACAAACCTGCCTTGCGTTGGGTTTTGCGTTGTGCGTACACACCACCGGCGCTGCTTCGCGCCCGGCCACAACGCCGCCTAATCCGGCGTTAGCCGCTTACCGCGCTGCTTTCGAACAAAACCTGGTTCGTACCTATGTTGGTGCGGGGCTGGCCAATACGGGCCTTAGCACCACGGTGCTGCGCAATGCCTTAGTGGGTTACTACAACTTGCGCAGTAGGGGCCTTGCCAGTAAGCCGGTATTAACCATCATCGACTTCAGCCGTTCCAGTCGGCTTAACCGGCTGTGGGTTATTGATTTGGCCAAGCAGCGGTTGCTGTACCATACACTGGTAGCGCACGGCAAAGGTACCGGTGAGGAGTTTGCCAAAGCTTTTTCTAACGTTTCCGGCTCGGAGCAAAGCAGCCTGGGTTTTTACCTCACGCAGCAAACCTACCAAGGCAAGCACGGCCTGTCGTTGAAATTGCGTGGTATGGACCCCAAGTTCAACTCCAATGCCGGACCGCGGGCGGTAGTGGTACACGGCGCGCAGTACGTATGCCAGGATTTTATCCGCCAGCACGGGCGTTTAGGACGCAGCCAAGGCTGCCCCGCCTTGCCGCAGGAGCAGTCGGCTCCCATTATCAAAACCATTCAGGGAGGCTCGGTTGTGTATGCACACGCACCCGACGGCGTGACTTACTCTTCTCAATGGCTGAACCTAGATGCGGCCCTGCCTTCGTTTGCCCGTTCCCATGGCATTAGCCCCATGGCTGGGCAGTAATGCAATAATATCTCCCCGTAAAAGAGCCGGCCCGGCGAACAGTATGGTTCGCCGGGCCGGCTCTTTTACGGGGATTGGTAAGCCTATGCTCGGTCGCCGGTGGCCCGTACGAGGCTGATGCCGGCAAAGAAGAAAATGAGGCCCAGACCGATGGGCACCAGTGAATTTATCTGACTAAGCCCAACTTTGCCCAAAAGGCCGAGGGCACCATAAATAAGGGCCGCAATGCCAAGCAGCGTAAGCAGCGACCCAAATGTGCGTTTCTGGTTCATGGTGAAGTAGGAGTGTGGGGCGAGGCGGCCAGCGAAAAAAGCCGTTTGACCATCCCGCGTGGGAATTAGGCCTGATACGCAAGCCGGTAGTTTTTGGCTGCGCATGGTTGGGATAACCCTGTTGCGCGTGGCGCGTTAGACGGGTTACAGCGCAGCTGGCGTTGTTTTCCATTCCCCACCGCAGCTTATCTCATCATGCGAGGCTCCCTCCGTTACATTATAGCCCTAATTGTCGCGGGCTTTTCTTTCATCACCTATTACTGCAACCGGCAAACCAACCCGGTAACCGGCGAGGTGCAACACGTGAACATGACCGCCGAACAGGAAGTGGCGCTCGGTTTGCAGGCGGCGCCGCAAATGGCACAGCAATACGGTGGCCTGCACCCCGACGAGCAGGCCCGGGCTGCCGTCGATCGTATCGGCCAAACCTTGGTGCAAGCCGCCGGAGCCGGGCAGTCGGTGTATAAGTTCAACTTCCATTTGCTGGCCGATGAGCAGACGATTAATGCGTTTGCACTGCCCGGAGGGCAGATTTTTATTACGGCAGGCTTACTGAAAGCCATGTCTACCGAAGGTCAGGTAGCTGGCGTTTTGGCCCATGAAATCGGGCATGTTATTGGGCGGCACTCTGCCGAACAGTTGGCAAAGTCGCAGCTCACGCAGGGTTTAGCCGGTGCGGCCGGCATTGCGGCTTATGACCCGGACCGCCCGGGCGGATCCATTGCCAACGCTGCCGTTGCCGCTGCCATTGCCAAGGTTGTGTCGTTGCGCTTCGGCCGCGAAGATGAATTGGAGTCGGACCGGTTAGCCGTGAAGTACACCGCAGAGGCCGGTTACGACCCCCGTGCCATGATCGAGGTGATGAGCGTACTGGAGTCTAAAGGCGGCGGCGGCCGTACGCCCGAGTTTTTGAGTACGCACCCCAACCCTGGTAACCGGGTGGGCGTGCTGGAAAAGGAAATTGCCGCGGTTTTTCCCAGCGGTGTGCCCAGCGGCCTGAAAAAATAACCACCTTCGTTTCAAAAGTTTTTTCTAAAGCCGGCGCCCGTGCGCCGGCTTTTTCTGTGCCTGTCGCGTTTAAAGTCCGTTCCCGCTTACTTACCCATCCATGTCCGACGCTCCTTTACCGTTGCACCGCGTGCTGTTCGTGATGAACCCCATTTCGGGCGACATCGACAAGGAAACTGTGCTTGAACAGTTGCAGCAGGTGTGCGCCGAGCGAGGCAACGAGGTACACCTGTTTGAAACCACCGGCACGAATGACCTGACCAACCTGCGGCAACAGTTGCAGGAAAATAGCTACGATGTAGTATTTGGAGCGGGCGGTGACGGTACGGTGCGCCTGGTGGCCGAGGCCGTGCTGGCGGAGGGCCTGCCCATGGGCATCATTCCGCTGGGTTCAGGCAACGGCTTATCCAAAGACCTCGACATACCGCAGCAAGCCGACGAGGCGCTTAACGTGCTTTGGGAACACCGTGTGCGTGAAATCGACACGCTGAGTGTAAGCGGCCACTTAACCGTACACCTGGCCGATCTGGGCTTTAATGCCGTAGTGGTCGAGCGTTTCAGCACCGGCGACACTCGTGGCCCCGGTGCTTACGTGCGCGTAGCCCTGCAGGAATACATGGGCTACGAGCCTGCCCGTTACCGCATCGAAACCGATACGGAGCACTGGGAAGGCGAGGCTTTCATGCTCACCATTGCCAATGCGCGCACCTTCGGCAGCAACGTGGTCATCAACCCCGATAGTCAGCTAGACGACGGCTGGTTTGAGTTGTGCATCATCGAGCCTTTTCCAGGCGCAGCGGCCCCCGGCATTCTGTACGACCTCTACACCGAAGGCTTCGAAAACTCCGACTACACACGACGGCTACGCTGCCGCAAAGCTCAAATTTGGGTGCTGAACGAGGAAAAGGTGCAGGTGCAGGTAGATGGTGAGCCCATGGAGCTCAGTACGCCGCTCGAAGTAACCATTAGCCCGCGGAGCCTGCGGGTGCTGGTTCCGGCGTAATTGGTTCTACCGATAACGGGCAGCTGAAAACAGGTGCCGCCCGCGTGCCGGTAGCATCGGCTGGCTGCCACGTGTGCAGCCATAACTGACCGCCCGCGTAGTAATCGAGGGTGAAGAAGCCTTTGTGCTCGTGCACAAAAGCGGCCCGACCACCTGGCTGCACGAACGAAGTTTTGCTGCCGGCTCCACTGATTAAGTAGTGTACACCACGGCGCAGGAAGTACTGCAGGTTATGGTCGTGGCCGGCGGCGTATACGGCGCCGGGAGCCTCGCGCAGTACTTGCAGCAAGCGGCGACGCATGCGGCGGTAGGGCGGATAGGCCATGTCTTCGGCGGCGCCTACCACGCGGCGGTACATGGGAAAAAGCGACCCAATGCCCGGCAGCGGCACGTACGCCCGCTTGTGCGCGGCGGTAAGGGGAAACACGTGCTGCTTCACGGTGAATTTGCCACCGTGCACGGCATTGGAATACATGGGATGATGCCCGGCCACCACAATACGCTGGTTGTGGTACTGAGCCAGTAAAGCCCGTAGCTGCTCGAAGGGCTGCTTGGGGTTGGTGGCAGTACAGCCGTGAGCCGGACCCAAAGGACGCGGCCCGCGCTGCACCCACCACTGGGTATTGAGCACTAGCAGCACCAAGCCGTTGGCAAGGGGCAGGGCTACCGGGCCGGGGCAGCCGTTGGCGGGCAGGTATTGCACACCGGGCAGCTTCTCCCGCACGTAAGCTTCTTGAGCCCGCAAGTATTCGTAACCGTCGGATCGGCCTTTGTTCCAGTCGTGGTTACCGCTGAGAAACACCACGCGGCCGGAAAACTCACGCAGGACGTCAAGCTGAATGTCGAGCCGGCGCTCGGCGGCTTCGCGCTGCGGATGGCCGGCCGGCGGCAGGCCCACGGGGTACACGTTGTCGCCCAGTAGTACCACGGTGCCCTGTGCCCCGGCTTCCACTAGCCAGGTGCGTAGCAAGTTCAGCACGGGGTCGTGGCCGTCGGTACTCACGGCTCCCAAGTCACCAATCAGGCAAATCCGATGGGCGGGTGCAACGGCGGGCGGGGCGTCATCGTTCCAATGGCGCAAAGCCGGCGCCACGTAAGGAAGCCGTCGTACACGCCGTTCCAGAAAAAAACGGTATGCCAGCCACGCCACTAACGCGGCAAAAAGCCACAACACTACGGATTCTACAGACACGGAAGGCGGTACGTTTGGCAGGTTTACGGGCCCTTGTGCCGGAGGTTATTGCGTGGGGGCGAGCCGCTCTAAAAGCTGGGCGGCGTCAGGTTCTTGAAATGACCGTTTAGTCGCACGCGTTCTTTCAGGCGCTCGGTTTCGCTGAGTACGGGCAGAATTTGTTCCAGATGCCCGCGCACGAGCTCCTGCCGTTCGGCCTCGGAGCGCAGGGTCAGCAGCTGGTATTCCTGCTCGTTGCTAAGGCCCAGCTGATGTGCCACGTCGAACATGCGGTAGTGCGGCGGCAGGGTAAGCAAGGTAGGACTCAGGCCGAGAATGTTGTAGAGCTGCGCCACCAGCGTACCAATGTGCTGCCGAACGTCAGGATCTTCGGTGGCATCGTCGGGCAGGTCGTCTACGTAGCCGGCAGCGTAGAGCTTGCCTGGCGCCTGCCGCAGCATTTCACCGAGGCGGAAAACGCCCACGCCTTCGGTTCGGATATCCGATTCACCCGACTCGTAGAGTTTCTCGATGCGAATCAAGCGCATTTCGGTGCCAATGGGCTGCACTTCGCCGTTTAGAAACGCCGGAATACCGAAGGTTATGTTTTCCGTGGCGCAATCGTGCACCAGTTGGCGGTAGCGGGGCTCAAAAATGTGCAGGTTCAGCTTTTCACCCGGAAACACCACGAGGTTTAGCGGGAACAGCGGCAGGAGGCGAGACATGAAAGAGAAGGGGTAAAGCAGAGAGGGAAAATACGTGGAAACCCGGTTGGCTACGTGCGGAAGGTGCTAATTTCGCCCGGTGGGCCGCCGTGGTCAGGCCGTAGATACAACAAACAAATTGATGAAGGATTTAGCGGATCGGTTACGGCTGGCGCGGCAAGTGGCGCTGCAGGCGCTGGCGGCGTTGTTTTTGATGTCAGTGGTGTGGGTGCTGCTCTACCGCTGGGTGTCGCCGCCGGCTACGTGGCTGATGCTGGAGCGCCGCAGCCACCGCCCCGAGGCCAATTACGGCGGCTTACTGCCCGTAGCAGCCTCGCGCCAGATTAACTACCAGTTTAGATACATCGACGAAGTATCGCCGCACCTGCCGCTGGCCCTGCTGGCCGCCGAAGATCAACGGTTCCTGCAGCACCGCGGCTTTGATATGGATGCCATTCAAAAAGCCGCCAAAAGCAATTTTGAGGGCGGTAAACAGCTGCGCGGCGGCAGCACCATTACGCAGCAGGTGGCCAAGAACGTGTTCCTGTGGCAGGGCCGCAGCTACGTGCGCAAAGCGGCCGAAGCCTACTTCACCGTGCTCATAGAGCTGCTGTGGAGCAAACAGCGCATTTTGGAGGTATACCTAAACGTGGCCGAAATGGGCGACTGTGTGTTTGGGGCAGAAGCTGCGGCGCAAAAGCATTTTGGGAAATCGGCTAAAAACCTGACGCAGGCGCAGGCCGCCATGCTGGCCGCTGTGTTGCCCAATCCACTAAAGTTTCAGGCTGGCCACCCCGGCCCCACAGCCCGCGCCAAACAGCGCCGCGTAATGCGCAACATGCGTCGGCTGGGCGGTACCGCTTTCGTGCGCGGGCTCATTCACCAAGACTAATGCTCTCTTCAGATGCTTAAAATCCTACTACTACATGCGGCGTTGGCCGTTGGTCTGCTGGCCGGTTGCAACCGCACTCAACCCAGCGCGCCCACCGCAACCGAGTTTGCCCCGGCCGAAAACCAGATCCGCAGCGTTCTGGCCACTCAAAGTGCCGCCTGGAACCGCGGTGACCTTACCGCTTTCATGGCGGGCTATTGGCAGTCCGATTCATTGCTGTTTATAGGTAAAAACGGCCCTACCTACGGCTGGCAGCGCACCCTCGATAACTACCGCCGCAATTACCCCGATGCGGCCGCAATGGGCCAGCTCACGTTTTCGGAGCTGCGCGTTACGCCGCTCAGCCCCGACGCGGCGCACGTGGTAGGCCATTGGCACCTGCGCCGCCCGGCCGCCGGCGACCTGCAAGGTTGGTTTACGCTGCTGTTCAGGCAGCAGAATGGGCAGTGGGTAATAGTGGCTGACCATTCCAGCTAAAGGAGAGTTGTCGGTTGTCAGACGAAAAGTGCTCCTGGCTGACAACCAACAACAGCTAGCTATTTGCCTTCCTGTTCGGCTACTTCGCCCGGGTCTTCGGGTGTGGCTTCGTCTTTCTGCTTTTCAGCTTCCACGGCCTCTACGGCGGCATTGAAAACCAGTCCGGTTTGGGCGGCATGCTCGGCAGCCTGCACCGTGTCTTTCACCAGCAGCATCTCGACTTCGTGGCCACGTAAATCCTCGGAAACCTGTGTAACCAGGGCTGCGCGCTGGGGCAGGTTCACGTCGCGGATGTAAATAGCCAGCACGCGGCCGGGGTGGCGGCGCACTACTTCCCGGTAAATGTTTGCGTCTTCCTGGCCCGAGTCGCCGATGAGTACGAACGGTAGTTGCGGATAGGTCAGCAGCAGGTTGTCGATTTCGCGGAGCTTGTGGCCGTGGTGCTCGGAGGCGTCGCCGCTGGCTTTGCGCTTCACGGCCATGTCGCGCAACAGCAGCGGGCCGGGCGGAATTTCATTCAGCGTAAGAAAGTCCTCCAGCAAGTCGTAGAGGTTCCAGGGCGACGACGACACGTAGAAAAACGGGTTGTTGCGCTTGCCGTTGCGGCCCAGCTGCAGCTGGCGGTAAAACTCGGCCACCCCTTTAAAGGGCAAGCGTGAACGGGCGTTGCGCAGTAGCACGGTGCGCGCCATGCGCAGCAAATCGGTGGCGGAAGTTTGGATTACCGTGTCGTCGAGGTCGGAAATGATGCCGTACTCCGCATCGGCGGGTGGAACCAGCACCGGCGCCATCATCACCCGTTGGGCGGGCTGCGGACCGGGAGCGTGCATTAGTTCTACCTCTACTTGGTGCCACAGAAAATCAACGGGCTGGTTGAGCCGCTGAGGTTCCAGGTTCAGGGTGAAATAGCCTTCCTCGTCGGTAATTACGTGGTGTTCGGTGCCGTCGCCGGGCCGAACACGCAGTTGCGCACCGGGAATTTCCTGCGAGTCGAACCGGCGGTACATGTTCAGCAGGTTGTGCCAGCGCGAATCCGACGGGTCGGGGTCGGTAATGCCTTTGTCGGTTAGCACACGGCCTTTCACATACAGGCGCTCGGGCGTGCCGTAGCTGCGGTAGGGCAATACTTGCACGGGGTGCAGCAAGCCCAAGCGGGTGCGGGCGCGGCGCAGCAGGTCGTCGGCGTTTTCGGCGAATTCGGAGAGGCGGTCGAGTAGAGGCATGGCAAGCGGCAGTGGGAGTAGCGCGAAACTACGGTACGGGAGGTTTTAAGCCGAGGTTAGGCCGCTTGCGTAGGAAGCCTGGTGCGCGCTGCGAGGGCGCTTGCGAAAAATTCAGTACATGAAACAGGCAATAGCAACCAGCTTGATGGCCGCGGTATTGGCCGCTTGCGCCGGCGGCACCCGTCCTTATGCCGGGGAAGCCCCGCCGTTGGCCGTGCAGCTGCAGGCGCAATCCGCCGATGCATTCAACATCGTGTGGCTGCGGGCAACAGTGACCAACACCAGCACCCGGGCGGTTTGGGTTGAAAAGTACCCCGATACCGTGGAAACGGCCTGCTCATCCTGGCGCGGGTTGGTGGTGCAAGGCACCACGCCCAAAGGCGACTCCCTGGCCATCTGCCAGCACTGCATATTTAAGGTCAAATACCGGAAACCGGAAAAGCTGGCACCAGGCGCCCAGCGCACCGTGAATCTGCAGCTGGATTTTAACCGCCTGTTTCCCGCGGCGTTTATCGATTCTGCAGAGGCGCGAGGCTCCTTGAATTGCGCGAAATATTTCAACCGAACCACTGGTATTTATCGGTTGCAAGCTGTGGGGTACGGCTACTCCAAAAGCCGGCCTACCCCGCAAATTCCGGCCACCAAGAGTTTAAGCAACACAGTACAGATAACCCGGAAATAAAGAAGGCCAGCCGTAGTGATGCGGCTGGCCTTCTTATGTCGGAAACAACTTGCTACAGGCTCGTTTTCAGGATCTGCAGGTTCTCGTTGCCGGGGGTGCGGTTGCGGCAGTTCAGCTCGGTGCCTTTGTTCTGGATGGCTTCCACGCGCGAACCGGGGTTGGGGTGGGTGCTCAGGAACTCGGGCGGGTTGCCCTGGCTTTGCTGCTCGGCCTTGATGAAGAACCCCGCCGCGCCGTCGCAGGCGTAGGTACCGGTGCCATTGAGGTAAATAACCGAGTACTCGTCAGCTTCGCGCTCAAAGTCGCGGCCAAACTTAAGCGTGCCTAAGCCGGCGGCTATTTGCGCCAGCTGGCCGGGGTTTTCGCCCAATACCACGCTCAGCAGCAGGCTAATGCCGTACTCGTTTTGTAACTGACGCGAGGTGTGGCGGCGGTCGGCGTGGGCCATTTCGTGGCCCAGCACGCCGGCCAACTGGCTTTCGGTGTCGAGAAACTTAATGAGACCTGAGAAAACGTAGATGTGGCCGCCCGGCGAGGCAAACGCGTTCTGTACGTTGTCGTCCTTGATGATTTTTACGTCCCACTTAAACTCGTTGCGGTATTGCACCTGGCCCGAGTTCAGGACACGTTGCACCACGTTGTCGAGGGCGCGGTAAGCGGCGGGGTTGCTGGCACGCTCCACCAGCTGACCTTTGGCGCGGTACGTGGAGTCGGTTTGGCGGGCAACCTGGGCACCCAGGGCAATATCGTCTTCGATGCTGAACAGCACGGGGTTGCCGTCTTTATCGGTGCAGGAAGAGGTGGCGGCACCCAGCGAAAGGGCCAGGGCACCCATCAGGTATAAACGGGAAAGTGAGCGTCGGAACATGGTAAAAAGAATGGGGTGAGACGTACGGAAAGGCAGCGCGGCGTGCTGCTTAGGAAGGCCCCTAGAAAAAACAATGCCAGCCGGCCAACCGATGCCGATACGCACCGCTAAGCCGTGATGTTGTGCCAGGTGCTTTAAAGGCCAGTTTTACAGCTTAAGCTGCGCGTTGTACGTACAACCTCCGCACCGTTCCACCGTGGAGCCGGTGCCTTTCCCAAGCCATTGTCCATGCCCAGTTTATCAGCGCCTGCGCGGCCTAAAGTCAAGAAAAAGAAGTTAGTGCCCGTGGAGCTCGACGCCCACGAACTCTACCAAGACCCCGCGCGTCAGGCCGAGTTGGCCGGCCTGCGGTATGTGGCCGATATTCGCAAGGGCGGCTTTACGCGGCAGCCCGGACATAACGGTCATTTTTTTTTCGCAAACGCCAAAGGCGAAGAAATTACCGACGAAAAAATCATGAAGCGCCTGAGCAGCTTCGTAATTCCCCCGGCTTGGTCTGATGTGGTTATTGCCGCCTCGCCAAATGCGCACCTGCAGGTAACCGGCCGCGATATGAAGGGCCGCAAGCAGTACATCTACCATCCGCTGTGGGACCAGGCGCGCAGCCTCACCAAGTTCAGCCGGCTGCGGGCCTTCGGTGAAAAACTGCCCGAGCTGCGCCTCCGCATGCAGCAGGACCTGAAGCGAGCCAAGCTGGACAAGCAGAAAGTAGTAGCCTTGGTGCTTACGCTCATGGACCAATCGTTCATTCGCGTGGGCAACAAGGAGTACGCCAAGAAAAACAAGAGCTACGGACTTACGACCCTTCGCGACCGACACGTACAGGTGGATGGAGCCGAAGTGCGTTTCAACTTCGTAGGCAAGAAAGGCGTGGCCCACGATGTTACCCTGAACGACCGAAAACTGGCCCGCCTGGTGCAGAAGTGCAAAGAAATTCCCGGTCAGCACCTGTTTCAGTACTACGATGCCGACGGACAACGGCAGGAACTGGAATCGGGCGACGTGAACGACTACCTGCGCGAGGTAACGGGCATCGTGCTTTCGGCCAAGGACTTTCGTACCTGGGGCGGCACCGTGAAAATGGTGGAGTGCCTGGAGGGTATCCTGCAAGAAGAACCAGACCTACCGAAAGACAAAGTGCTGAAACGGGCCGTTAAAGACGTTGCGGCCGGCTTGGGCAATACGCCTACGGTTTGCTCTAAATACTACATTCACCCGCAAGTGGTGGAGCTTTTTAAGTCCGATAAACTCATCGAGTACCTGCGCCGCCACGACGCCGACCCTGACGAAAACGACTTGCTGACGCCTACCGAGCACTTGGTGCTGGACATGGTAGGGGCCGTTAATACCTAAAGCAGATTCTACTAAAAAAAGCCCCCGCAACCAGCCTCGGTTGCGGGGGCTTTTTTCGACGCCAAATAATTGCTTACCGTCCCGATCCGTCGCGGTCGAAAGCGTATGAAGCCACACCGCGGCTGCGCGCGTCTTTGGTTTCGGCACCCGGTTCAAACACGTTGTTGCGCTTGGTATCGTAGAAACGGGTTTTTTTGCCCAAACCGGCCACGCGGGAACTGTCCTTTAAGGTGTCTTCGTGTGGGCCGCCGTACACATCAATGCGGGGCGAACGGCGCACCTTGCCGCGTACTTCAAATAAGTCTTTGCCGCCCAGGCCGTGCAAAACCACGCGTTCGGTTTCGGAAGGGTGAAACACGCGGCGGTAGCGCAGCCGGCCTTCTTCGGGCTTGTCGTCATCGGCTAGGGCGTAAACCGATACCACGGTGGCCGTATCGCTCTGGCGTTCCACCACAAAACGCTCGGCTTCGTCGGTGCCGGGCACCAGCACTTCTTTAGCCAGGATACGATAGTAGGTGTCGGCGGCGGCTGGAAGCTTTTCGCGGCGTGCCCGCAGGGCAGAGGCCAGGCGCGGACCCTCCAGGGCGTAAACCTCGGGCGGAAGGCGGCGCAATGCTTGGGCAATTACCGAATCGGAAAGTTGCTGCTGAAGGCTACGGGCTTCGGCCTGCATTTGCTGCCGCGTGACTTGGTTGAGGGCCCGCTCATCGAGAAAACGGGCGTTACGGGTGTAGCCCTCTATGTTTTCGTACCGCGGCTTAAACGTGCGGAACTTCTTCACAAACCGACTGCCTATCCACGGCAGAATGCCATCGTCGAAGCGGAAAAACACTTGGTCGCGGTCTTTGGGAATGGCCACGTACAATTGGCCGTTGTTGCGGTGTTCCCAGGTCCACTGGCCTTCGTGTCGGTCCCAGTCGCCGAGCCACAGGTCCAGCAGGCGGGCGCGGGCAAAGGGGCGTTGGGCAATGGCGCCGGTTGGCTTGGCGTACAACTCTTCGAGGATATCCTCGGTTTCTTGTATCTCGTATTTGCGCCCATTTGGTGCCGGTACTTCTTCGCCCTCCAGCTTTTCTTCCAGCATCACCATCTTGCCCCGAAACCGTTCCGATGCTTCCCCAAGCCCATTTTCGTCGGGGCGAATGTAAAACAGCTCGGGCGTGCTGTGCCGTACCCCGGCGGCTTCGGCCAGAGGCGGTACCACAAACGCCGCGTAGGGCATGCCAGCGGAGGTGACGTCGCGCACCCACGTCAGCAAAAACGTCTTTTGCATTACTTTGGGTAGCGTTTTGTACGGGTCTTTATCGAGGGTGCGCAGGGCAAATTCCCGGTCGTTGGGGCCTAGCAGCGTCATGCTGGTGGTTTGGAAACCCCCACCAATTTTGCCAGGCTTAAGCCCCGTCTTTTCGGCTGTTTGCAGGTTGAAAACTGGTACCGTAACCGGCGTGGCCCATACACGACGATAATGCGCCCCAAACAACATGCGGTGCAGCACGCCACGCTGGTAATGGCGGCCCGGCGTGGCGCGCACGGTTTCGGTACCGGCGGGCAGCGGCTCGGTGGTCAGGCGGGCGTCGGGCTGAAAAAAATTGCGGCGGGCACATCCGCTGCCGGCCAGCAGGCCCAGCAGAAGGCTAGCGCAAATAAGGGGGCGCGGTGGGCGCATAGGGGCGAAGTAGGGCAAATACAATCGTTCAGGGTACTTGAACGCAAGCTGAACAGAAACGGCTATTTGCGCGTGGGTATAACCGCTAAGCCTCAGGAAAGGTATAAGCAATCAGCCTGCCGCCGACGCGGCTGGTTTTTGCCGTTATTTTTTCCCGCCCGTTGTTGTCAGTTTTTTCCTCTTACGGTTGGCTGCTGGTTTTAAGCAGTGCTTTCGCACCCTCCGTATCGGCGGCTGTTCCGCCACGCCCCGCAATCAGCCCCGACTCGGTAGTACACGCCGCCGCAGGACCGCATTACCAACGCGGCTGGCTGCATCGGCTGTTTTGGGGCTTTCATTACCGCGACGAATGGGCTACGCCCGTGCCGGCGCCGGTGTTTAGCTTGCGCACGGCGGTTCCCGGCGGACTAAAACCCGTGAAAGAAGGCGGCTCCTTTCAAACCAAAAACCTGCGCCTTGTGGCCCAAAACGGCCAGCAATTTGTATTGCGTTCCGTTGATAAAGACGCCACGGTAGCGCTACCCGAAGGCTTGCGCGACGGCGGCATTGGGCGGCTGATGAAAGACCAAACCAGCGTAATTCACCCGTACGGCGCGTACATCGTGCCGCCGTTAGCTGCTGCTGCCGGCGTGTACCATACTAATCCGCGGCTGGTGTACCTGGCCGACGACCCGGACTTGGGCGAGTTTCGGAAGTCGTTTGCCAACGCGCTCTACCTCTTTGAAGAACGGCCCGAAGGCGACCAGCGCACCGTCAGCAGCTTCGGAAACTCGGCGCAGGTAGTTAGCTCGCGGGTGGTATTCGGTCGGCTCTTGCTGAACGCACGGCACCAAGTGGATGCCCGCCAATACCTGCGCAGCCGCCTGTTCGATATGTGGCTCGGCGACTGGAGCCGCCGCGAAGACCAATGGCGCTGGGCTTCGTTTCCAGCGGCCGATAGCGCCACGGTGTACCGCGCCATTCCTCGCGACCGGGACCACGCTTTTTTCAAGTTCGATGATGGGGTGCTGACGCGCCTCATCAGTTTTATCAAGACGAACTACCAAACGTTCACCCGCGAAATTCACCTTCACGACGTGGAAGGCCTGAACCGCGCCGCGCGGCCCATGGATAAGTCACTGCTCGTATACCTAACCGAGGAGGATTTTCGGCAGGTGGCCGATTCCTTGCGCCTGCGCCTCACCGATGGCATAATTAGTAATGCCCTGGGCATTTGGCCCAAGGAAATTTATGCATTGTCGGGCGAAGAGTTTAGGAACAAGCTCACCAGTCGGCGCGAGCAGTTGCCCCGCGTAGCCGATGAGTTTTACCGGCAACTGGCCCGCGACGTGGAAATTCCCGGAACCGACCAAGCCGAGCACTTTATTGTGGAAGCCGCCGGCCCGTGGAAAGTGCGGGTAAAAGTGCTGTCAGCAGGTACGGGTGGGGCTATGAAACCCGTAGGTGACCGGCTGTTTGATGCCCGCCAAACCGCTTCCATCAAGTTATTCGGTTTAGGCGGAAACGATGTTTTTGAGGTAGTGGGCAATCCTGACCGTCGCATCCGTATCGGTATTTACGACGGGCAAGGGCAAGATGTAATTCGACAGCCTGCAACCGCTACCGACCGGAGCCGCACCAAAACGCGGGTTACCGTGTACGATTCCGGCGACGGTAATTCCATCGAAATCGACAAAAACCACTTCGAAGTAGAGAGCTACCAGCCCAAAGCCAACGAGTACGACGGCGTGGGGTGGTTACTGCGGCATCGGCTGTACTAAAGCAAGCCTGCTGCTGAGCTAGTGTTCGATAGAGGCTCTTAAGAAGGCAGATCTACGCAAAAACCTTCACCTTGTCTTTGTGCTTGGTGCGCAGGTACTGCCGAATAATCTGCTGCACATCCTTGTTATCTACCTGCGGCTTAATCACGTCTTTGAAGGCTTCCAGCCGCCGCGCCGTAAACGTATCGTCGATGTAGCCGAAGCCCAGGTACCGGCCGTGTTCCACCACCACCACCGAGCGTTCATCGGCTCGGCGCCCGGCCCCGATGATAACGAACGACTGGTGTTCGTAGGTAATACTTTCCACGGCTTCGTCTACGCGGGCATTGTATTCGTCCGGTGACTCCTGACCTACGCAGGCGCCCTTGCAGCGGTGCACCTGGTAATCGAAGCACGAGCCGTTGGTTTTGTACAGGTCGCACAGCTTCTGGCACAGGTTAAACCGCGACACTTTGTGGTACAGAAAACCCTTCGCCTTGAACTGATTGGCCAGCGCAATGATGGGCACTTCGGCGTTATTTATATCGGCCCGGCCGTAATACAGGCGCTTGTAGCCGTTCTCATCCACGCGCAGGTAAATGCCCGCCGGAAAAATGGAGCGGCGCTGTGCCCGGTTATAAGCCGGCTTCATGCGCTTAATTTCCGAAGACTCGTGCAGCAGCGCCACCAGTTCCGAGCCGGTTAACTCCCACGTAATATCGGAAATCGAGTTCTTGAACTCCAACGACTTACGCGACTTATAGTCAATGGCGAAGTGCTGCTGAATGCGCTTGTAAATATTGATGCTCTTGCCCACGTAAATCACCTCGCCCTGAGCATCGTGGAAGTAGTAAACGCCGGCTTCCTGTGGAAGCGAGGCTACTAATTCGGGCGTGATGTTGGGAGGGAGCAGCGCCGTTTTAATGGCCTGCTGCACGGCTGCCACCTTGCGGGCCGAGGGCTGCTTAGTGCGCTGGCTGTTGTGACTGGGGGCGTTGGCATCCACGGCGGCCAGCTTATCGGCGGGCGCGGCCTGCTCGTAACCGGGGGCCTCGGCCTGCTGGCTGATTTTCAGTAGGCGGTCAAACAGAATGGCCGTGGCTTCGGCGTCGCCAGCAGCGCGGTGGCGGTTTTCCAGCGGTATACCAATGTTCTGGCAGAGCTTGCCCAGGCTATAGCTGGGCTGGCCCGGAATGAGGGAACGGCTCAGGCGAACCGTGCATAGGGTTTTGCGCGAATACGTGTAGCCCAGATCGGCAAACTCTTTTTTCAGAAAAGAGTAGTCGAAGCGCACGTTATGGGCCACAAACACACAGCCTTCGGTCATCTGCACCACCTTCTTGGCCACCTCATGAAAGTGCGGCGCCTCGCGCACCATGTCGTCGGTAATGCCCGTAAGCTGCTGAATATAGAAGGGGATGGGCCGGCCGGGGTTAAGCAAGGTCGCGAAGGAATCGACCACCTTGTCGCCATCGTGAATGAAGATGGCTATTTCGGTGATTCGATCCTGCGTGGGCTGGCCACCAGTGGTTTCAAGGTCAATAATTGCGTACAAACGGGCTGCTGCTAAAACGTTCGGTAACGGCTGATAACAAAGTTAGCCGGCTTTTGGCTCCCGGCTTAGCAAAACGAACAGCAGCCTGCCTTGGCTGCAACCGTACGGAGCTAATCTAACTCGCTGAAGCACAAAAAAAGACGGCCCGCCTTGCAGCGGACCGTCCCTTCTCTCAACAGCCAGGTTAACCCTAGCGGTTGGAGGCCTTCCACTGCGTTACCTGGTTTTTAGCGGCCAGGATTTCGCCGTGTTGCTTTTGAATTACCGACGAGGCTTGCGCCGGCAAATGAGTGCTTTTCAAAGCCGTTTCGTAGGCCGTCAGGGCCACGCTGTCGCCGGTTTCGCACTCGCCCAAAATGGCCGAGTCGTTCTGGCCGGTTACAGCCGACTTCAAGTTAATCCAGCCCCGGTGCACAGCGGCGGCGGCGTCGGTTAACGCGCCTTCGATGGTGCCCTCGTTGCTAGGAGCTTCTACGCCAAGCGAGCGAGCTTGTTGCTCCAGCTCCGACGCAAATTGGGCGCGTTGCTGGCTCAATCGGCTCAGTTCAGATTTCAGTTGGGGGTTCGTTACGCCCTCGGCGGCTTCCTGATAGCCTTTTGCGCCGGTACGGTTAATTTCTACCAGGTCGTTAAAAGCACGTGCAGTTTCTGGGGTTATAGCAGCCATTACGGAACAGTTTTGGTGTGGTAAGAAGTGGATCGAGGGAAGCTCGGCCGAAGCGCGGCTTCCGGAGCTTATACTACACTGCGGGCGGCGGGGTTACACCAAAAACTCAACCCTCGCTCCGCAGCTTGCGCCAGGCACGTTTCAGCCAGTTGGGGTTAGAGTCGGTTAAATCCTGTTGCGTATCGTCGCCGGAGGCCACATCACCCAAAAGGAAGCCGAACGGCTCCAGCGGCTTGTAGGCATCCATCATCACTTTGAGCACGGCCACCAGCGGAATGCTGAGAATCATGCCTGGCGTACCCCACAATTCACCGCCCAAAATCAAGGCAATAATGGCGGCCATGGGGTTGATGCTGACTTTGGAACCCGTAATAGTGGGCGTAATGAAGTTGCCCTCCAGAAACTGCACGAACACAAACACACCCACCACCAGCAGCGCCCGCACCGGCGAACCGGTTTCCACCAGGGTAATGAGTGCCGGCAGCGTGGCACCCACCAGAATACCGATGTAGGGAATAACCGCCAGCACTGAGGCAAACACGGCAAAGAAAATGGCATACTTCACCCCCAGTACCAGTAAGCCGATGGCGTTTAGCACTGCCACAATCACGATAACCGTGAGCAAGCCGGTAATGTAAGCCTGCACCACGGTTTGCACGTTATCCATGGTATGCAGCGCCTCTTTCCGTTTATCGGGCGATACAAAGCGGAAGAGGAACTGCCGCAAATGGTCGCGGTAGTAGAGGAAGCAGAAAATATAAATCGGTACCAAGGCTAGTACGCTTAGCACGCCGGTGGTGGTATTGATGGTACTGCCCAGGTACCCGCCGGCCTGCTTTTTCACCGAGTCCATCGATTTGTCGATGAGTTCGTCCTTGCTCACCGGCTTCATGTTAAACTTCTGGCTAAGCCATTGCTGAATCTGGTCGAAGTACTGAATGAGCTTGTCTTGCAGCTTGGGCAACTCCTCCTGGAACTGCATAATCTGCGAGCCAAACAGGTAAATCATACCCGCCAGAATGAGGAACAGCAGCAGAATGCACAGCACAATGGCCAAAATCCGGTGTACGCCCCAGGTTTCGAAGCGGCGGCAGAGCGGAAGCAGCAACAGCGCCAGTAGCCCCGAGAACAGAAAAGGGAGCAGCACATCGTCGAGCAAACGCAGGGAATACACGAGCAGCACCAGCCCAAGCAGCACTAAGGTGTAATAAACCGCCGGTGGAAACTTGATTTCCGGCGGCCCTTGTGGGGAGCGAGGTACGTGAAAGTTGTTCTGAGGAGGAAACATTTGCTAAATAAATTGGGAGAAGGAGGGAGGGGAGAATCTTGGAATACTGCCGGAATTTTCGGATTTTTGGCTGAACCTATCCGCTGCTAGCAAGGTTAGGCAAGATGCGGTTTTGCCAAGGATAATAGCTTGGCGCCGCAGCGTGGTAGAGGCGGTAAACATCGCCTTTCTGCGTTATTTTACCGCTTAAACGTACTGAAGGATATTACGCATGGCTGACCAGCAATTCCCGCTCGCCGAAGAAGCTGACCTCGACTTGAACGCCAAAACCGCCGACCACGGCTACAACGAGGATTCCATCCGCTCGTTGGACTGGCGCGAACATATTCGTCTGCGCCCGGGCATGTACATCGGCAAGCTCGGCGACGGCTCCTCGCCCGACGACGGCATTTACATTCTCGTGAAGGAGGTTATCGACAACTCCATCGACGAGCACATGATGGGCTATGGCCGCACCATTGAGGTGAAAATCACCGACCAGCGCGTAACCGTGCGCGACTACGGCCGCGGCATTCCGCTGGGCAAGGTGGTAGATGTAGTGAGCAAGATCAACACCGGTGGCAAGTACGACTCCAAGGTCTTCCAGAAATCGGTGGGCCTGAACGGTGTGGGTACCAAGGCCGTGAATGCGCTCAGTAAAACCTTTGTGGTACAGAGCGTACGCGAAGGCCAGATGAAGTCGGCCGAGTTCGAGGGCGGTATTCTCAAGAGCAACCCCAAGCCCATCAAGACCAGCCAGCGCAACGGCACCTTGATGATGTTCGAGCCCGACGACACCATCTTCCGCAACTACCGCTTCTTCCCGGAGTTTCTGGACAGCCAGATGTGGAACTACGCGTACCTGAACGCGGGCCTCACCATCAACTTCAACGGCCAGAAGTACCATTCCGAAAACGGCCTGCGCGACCTACTGGAGCGTAAAACCGACCCCGAGGCCATTCGATACCCCATCATTCATTTGAAGGGCAACGACATCGAAATTGCCTTAACTCACGGCAACGATTACGGCGAGGAGTACTACTCCTTCGTGAATGGCCAGAACACCACGCAGGGCGGCACGCACCTGGCCGCGTTCCGCGAAGGCATCGTGAAAACCCTGCGCGACTTCTACAAAAAGGAGTACGACGCCACCGATATTCGGGCCAGCATTGTGGGCGCCGTGGCTATTCGCGTGCAGGAGCCGGTGTTTGAGTCGCAAACCAAAACCAAGCTCGGCTCCATTGTGATGGAGCCCGATGGCGAGACGGTGCGCAACTTCGTGGTCGATTTCCTCAAGGAAAACCTCGACAACTACCTCCACAAAAACCCCGCAACGGCCGAGAACCTAAAGAAGCGCATTGAGCAGAGCGAGCGGGAGCGGAAGGACATGGCGGGCGTGAAAAAGCTGGCCAACCAGCGCGCCAAAAAAGCCAACCTGCACAACCGCAAGCTGCGCGACTGCCGCTTCCACTTCGGCGCCGACACCAACGACCAAGCCCTTCTTACCACCTTGTTCATAACCGAGGGCGACTCGGCTTCGGGCTCCATTACCAAAAGCCGGAACGTGGAAACCGAGGCCGTATTCAGCTTGCGCGGTAAACCGCTGAATTGCTTCGGGCTGAAGAAAAAAATCGTGTACGAGAACGAGGAGCTGAACCTGCTTCAGCACGCGCTCAACATCGAAGAAGGCCTGGAAGGCCTGCGCTACAACCGCGTGGTAATTGCCACCGACGCCGACGTGGACGGCATGCACATTCGCCTGCTGTTGCTCACGTTCTTCCTGCAGTTCTTCCCCGATTTGGTGCGCAACGGGCACGTGTACATTCTGGAAACGCCGCTGTTCCGGGTGCGCAACAAGAAAACCACCATTTACTGCTACAACGAGCAGGAAAAGCAGGCCGCCATGCGCAAGCTGGGCCGCAACCCGGAAATCACCCGCTTCAAAGGCCTCGGCGAAATCAGCCCCGACGAATTCGGCAAGTTCATCGGCGACAACATTCGCCTGGAGCCGGTGATTCTGCAGTCGGACCGCTCCATCCAAAAGCTGCTGACTTACTACATGGGCAAAAACACGCCCGACCGCCAGACCTTCATCATCGACCACCTGCGCATCGAGAAGGATCTGGTGACGTCCGATACCTTGCCGGCCGAAACCGTAGCCGAAGAGGATTTGGCTTTTAGCTAGAAGCCATTTCTAAAAAATGCCTGTGCTATTTTAAAACGCCCCGCCTGGAACCCACTCCAGCGGGGCGTTTTTGTGCCTCTAAACGTGCTGGCAAATGAATTTAATATAGTGAATGTGCAGTGCTGCCTCGGATAATGTGTACCTTGGCCGTGCTAATTAAATTCTTACTAAATGTTACAATCCGTACATCTGATTTCAGACTCCGTTTTTGCCAAGTGGACATTGGCTTGGGCAGAACAGCAGGAAAACACCAAGCCCTTGCCCTTTTTCAAACGCGATTCGGCTTTCCAGCAAGGCGTTGTTTTGGGGCACGCCAGCGCCAATCTGCTTTTCTCCACCATGGGGGCCAGCACCGTCAAAATCCGCTTCGGCTTGCGTCAGGACGACCAGGGTGCCCACCATTTTGAATTGCTGCTGTTTGGCGTTGATAACTACGGCCAGCGCCTTACGCCCTACTTCAACCCCCAGGCAGGCGAGTTCAGCAACGCTGCTTTAACCAGCGGAGAACAAGGAAACCTTCCGGCCGAGCTGGCAGCTCAGTGGAAAAAACATTGGCAGGAAAAAGTACTGGCCGATGAAGTAACCGCGGCCATGTTTGAAACGCCGTACGGATTTTTGCAGGGCTATAACTACCCGTTGCGCGAGTTTATGGAGGCCGTAAAGCCCTTCGCCAGCTCGCCCGATGTGGCCATTTCCTTCGGGCTGCACAAGTACTTCGGTTTGCCCAAAGAAGCCCACGACACCGAAGGCCGGTTGGTTTACACCTTCGGCTTGCTGTTTAACGCCGTGGCAGTGGGTGCCGCCGACCCAACCGACGACGTGTACTTCGACTTAACGGCCCCTTGCCCACGCACGTGCTAGGCAGCGGCTACCTGATTGGGTAATGGCGTACACCCGCGAGCAGGTAATCATTTTATCGGCGGTTGCGCCCGTTTTGCTGGCCAGCGGCGTGGCGGCCTATCGGTTTCGGCACCTGCCCCAAACGGGGCGGGTGCTGACAGCGCTGGTGTGGTTTGCTTTGGCCACGGAAGTGGTGTCGCGGGTGTGCTGGTTCCTGAAAATCAACAACCTGTTTCTGTGGCCCATTTACATGAGCGTGGAATTCGCCCTGCTCGTGTGGCTGTACAGCTTGGTTACGCCGCCGTACCGGAAGTACGCCACGGTAGCCATTGGCCTTTTCATGGCCGGAGTACTAACCGAGTTTGTGTGGCGCAGCAACCAGCCGCTGGTCATCAGCAACCTGGCCCGCTCCGCCGAAAGCGTTATGATTATAGCGCTGGCTTTGCGCCATGCCTACCGGAGTTTTCGGGAGCCGGTGGCCGGGGAGCTGTGGCGCCAGCCCATGCTGTGGGTGTCGCTGGGGCTGTTGGTGTTCTTTTCGGCTAACTTTTTCATTTACTTATTCATCAATTACGCGCTGAACTACTCCCAGCAGCTTAATTTTCATATTTGGGCAACCCATGCCGGGTTAAATCTGGTGCTGTACGCCGCTTATGCTTACGCTCTATGGATAAGCCCGCCGAAGTAGAGTTTGCCTGGCTTCTGTTTGGCGGGGTGGGCGTAATGCTGCTGCTGGCCACAACCACGGTAATGATTATGATTATCTACCAGCGCCGTGCGTACCGCCAGCAGGTACGGTTGCAACAGTTGGCGCTGGAGTACCAGAAAGAAATGATTAAATCCGTGATAGGCTCCCAGGAAAGCGAGCGGGAGCGGATTACGCGCGACTTACACGACGAAATCGGGGCTTCGCTGTCGGTGGCTAAGCTGTTCGTGAATCAAATTCAGTACGAAGCTCCCTCGCCCGATGTGGCCAAACTGGCCGAGCAGGCCACCGACATCATTTCCGAAACGGTGCGGAGTATTCGGGAAATCGTACATAACCTTTCCTCGGCTAACCTTAACAAACTGGGCCTGCGCAAAGCGCTTGAAACCATTATCAATCGATTGGCGGCCACCGGCATTGAGGTGCAGGTGCATCTCGACCCAAGCGTTGACTCGCTCAGCGAAGCCAAACAATTGGCCGTGTATCGCATTGCCCAGGAGGCTCTGGGTAACACCATAAAACATGCTGGTGCCACCCACGTGTCGTTGCGCATCGAGCCGCAAAGCCCTTGGGTATTGCTCAGCGTAACCGATAACGGCCGCGGCTTCGACCAGGGCCAGGCGCTGGCCGACCGCCCGCCGGGCATGGGTTTGGGCGGCATGCAGGCCCGCGCAGAACTGCACGGGGGGCAGTTATCGGTGGTGTCGGCGGTGGGGCAGGGCACGCACGTGCGGTTGCGGCTGCCGCAATAGGGCAAGGCTTCGAGTCTAAAACGTTATGTAATACTTCAAATGCCATGAATCCGATTACGCTTGCCATTGTAGACGACCACAAGCTATTCCGCCAGGGCTTGCGGCACATTCTGGGGCGGGTGGGCTACCACGAGGTTATAATCGAAGCGGGTTCGGGGCCGGAGCTGCTCACGGCTTTGGAAGCGCAGCAGCCGGATGTGGTTTTGCTCGATCTGCACCTGCCCGACATGGACGGGCGCGCTATCAGCCAAGTGCTACGGGAACAGTACCCCGCCGTTCGCATCATTATTCTGTCGATGAATTACGCCCCCGAGTTCATCCTAGAGCTCATGCGCCTGGGCGTACACGCGTATCTGCCCAAAGACATCGACCAGAAAACGTTGGGCGAGGCCATTGCCCAGGTGCACATGCAGGGCTTCTACATTGATGCCACCACGGCGCAGGTAATGCGCCAGGGGCTTCAGGAACCGGCAAGTCCGCGCCTTGCCCGCAAAAAGCTGCCGGGCTCGGTGGCGCCGTTGGAGTTAACCGAGCGCGAGCGGGAAGTACTGACGCTGATTTGCAAGGGCCTCAGCTCGCAGCAAATTGCCGATTTGCTGTTCATCAGCTACCGTACCGTAGAGGGGCACCGCAAAAACCTGCTCGATAAAACCGGCATGAGCAACGCCGTAAGCCTGGCGCTGTTTGCGGTGAAGCACCAACTCATTGAGATGGAGTAATACCCGCCTGCTGCGCTACCGGGTTTCGCTCCGCTGTACTTCCCCGTTTTTCGGCCGGAAGAACAGCGGGGCGACGCTTTTCCACCTGGGCCAAGTAGAAACACTCGATTTACAAATAAGGGCGTTTCTACGCTGAAAACGGACTTCGCCGCTGCCGTCCTTTGACATGTCATCTGAAGCTTCACCCCATGACAACGGCGGACGCTGAAAAGCCGCGATAGAGTAAGCATCCATTCCCCTTACAGGTAGCAATCTATTCCCATGATCAACTCCGAAACCCTGGCCGTGGCCGAAGCTGTGCCCGCCACCGAAGCTTCCGCTATTATCGATGCACTCCGCTCCCAGGCCGATGATATTCTTGGTACGGCGCTGGAAGGCAGCCCACTCGTGAGTTTTGCCGTTGGCAGCGCGGGCAATTTTCCTTATTACTGGCAGAACCCCAACAACCTGCTTTTCAACGGAGCTACCTACAACTGGATAGGCCACAACCTGGCAGCCAAGGCCACGCCCGCGCAGCTCGACAGCGACCTGTTCACGACCAATTACATTGAGGTATTCAGCAAGATCGGCTACCACTTGTCTGCTGCCGATAACGACTTGCTGAGCCAGGCCCAGAAAAACGCCACCAACCAGCAGATGGCGCTGCTTAATGCCTGGCGGGCCGCCTACGGTTCGTTGCCGGCCGCTACCGCCACCCAGCAGCCCATCGATATTATTATGAGCACCATTGCCAGCACCTGGGCCAAGCCGGCAACTGACCTCACCAGCATTCAGCAGGCTTCTAACCTGAACGCGCTGCTGAACAACACGCCCGCCAGCGGCCAGCCCATTCGCCCGGTTCTGGCTGCTTACCTGAACGCGCTGGGCACCAGTGTTTCGCTGCAGAACGCCACCACCATGAACAACGGCTACCTGCAGAACGCTCTGCTGGCCGTGCAGTCGCCCACGGCTGCTAACGGCGGCATGGCCATTGACACCATCAGCCAGCTGGTGCCGGCGTACGCGGTTTCCACGCCGCTCAACGACATCATCAACGGCTTGGCCGATACGTCGAACGCGGTGCCGCTGCACATGTCCGTTAAGCGCACCAGTGAATCGGAGGTAACGGTGTCGGTGAATGGCAGCACGGGCTTCTCCATTCCCATTTTCGACTTCTTCAGCGTTTCGGTTGGGGCCAGCGCCAGCTACTTTTCCGATAACATCGCCACCAGCTCCAACTCGGTCGATATTTCCATGGTCTTCAGCGGGGTAACGCTGGTCAATTTCGGGCCGGTTTCCTTTAACCCGTCGCTGAACACCAACTGGCTCTGGATGGAGCCCATCACCGAAGCCATTCAAAACGCGGGCGCCGATGTGTCGGGCTTCCATTTCTCTCCGGCCTGCACCCTCGATTTCTCGCCCAACGGGCCGTTTGGCTACCTCACGGGCGTTGCCATATCCAACTACCCCACGGTGCAAATCACCGTTACCAGCAGCAGCTACCAAAGCATTGCTACCACGTTCCAGCAATCCAGCACGGTAAAAGCTTCTTTCCTGGGCATCCCGTTGGCCTCGGTAACCGAGTCGAGCTACTCCCACTCGGTGCAAACCAACGCCAGCAACTCCTCGGTAACCATTACGCTTACCCCGCCCGCGCCCAGCGTCAGCGGCCCGGTAGAAGGATCGGTTGCCTGGATTTTGGGGGCTCAAACCCATTACCCAGCCGCTTCGGCGTAGCATACGCTTACGCACCACGAAACGCTCCACCGGCCACGCGCAGGTGGGGCGTTTTTGTGTTTCAGGCTTTGGCTTGCGGTAATAGCTTCAGGGGAGCGGTAGGCAAGTAGAGAAGCCAGCCTAAAAGCAGCCGCCGGCTTGGCATTGAGCTGGTCTTACCACTGCTTACGCTGAACGGCCCGGCTGTATTTACGTACCTTTCCAACTGGCTGCTGCTGCCCAAGGTCCGTGAGCTTCTTGTTTGGCTCCTTTTCAATGGTTGGCAGCGCCGCTTATTACCGCTGAATTTTTGCCGCGTTTATGACTGCCATTGCCGCCGCTTTGCCCAAACTGCCCAAAGCCCCCACGGGCATCGATGGGCTCGATGAAATAACAGAAGGCGGGTTGCCGCTGGGGCGCCCCACGTTGGTGTGCGGCAGCGCAGGCTGCGGGAAAACTTTGATGGGCGTGGAGTTCCTGGTGCGTGGCATTCAGGAATTCGACGAGCCAGGGGTACTCATGGCTTTCGAAGAAACGGCCGACGAGCTGGCCGCCAACGTTACGTCGCTGGGGTTCGACCTGAAAGCCTTGCAGGCCGCCGGGAAGCTCAAGCTCGACCACGTGCATGTGGACCGCTCCGAAATCGAGGAAACCGGCGAATACGACTTGGAAGGCCTGTTCATTCGGCTGGGCTACGCCATCGACAGCATTGGCGCCAAGCGCGTGGTGCTTGATACCATTGAGGCTCTGTTTTCGGGCTTCCCCAACCAAGGGGTGCTCCGCTCCGAAATTCGCCGGCTGTTTCGTTGGTTGAAAGACAAGGGCGTAACCACCATTATTACCGCCGAGCGGGGCGAAGGCTCCCTCACGCGCCAAGGCTTGGAAGAATACGTTTCGGACTGCGTTATTCTGCTTGATAACCGCGTTATCGACCAGATTACCACCCGCCGGCTGCGCATTGTGAAGTACCGCGGCAGTACCCACGGCACCAACGAATACCCTTACCTGATCAGCGAATCGGGCATTTCGGTTCTGCCCGTAACCTCGCTCAAGCTGGCCCACGACGTATCCGACGAAATCGTGTCGACGGGCGTGGGCGGGCTCGACGATATGTTTGGGCGCCGCGGTTTGTTTCGGGGCAGCAGCGTGCTTATTACCGGTACTGCCGGCACGGCTAAAACCACGCTGGCGGCTGGTTTTGCCCATGAAATATGCCGCCAAGGCAAACGTTGCCTGTTTTTTGCTTTCGAAGAGTCGCCGCAGCAGTTGGTGCGCAACATGGGTTCGGTGGGCCTGGACCTGGAGCCGTGCATCCGGCAGGGGCAGTTGTACATTGAAGCTTCCCGCCCCACGCTCAATGGCCTGGAGAAGCACCTGGTTACGCTGCACCGGCTCATCAACGAGTTGCAGCCTGATGCCGTGGTCATCGACCCCATTAGCAACCTTATTACGGTGGGCAACATTGCGGAAGTACGCAGCATGCTCACCCGTCTCATCGATTACCTGAAGGTGAAAAATATCACTGCCCTGTTCACGGCTTTGGTGAGCGGCCGCAACGTGCAGCAGGAAATGACGGAGGAAGGGGTTTCCTCGCTCGTGGATACCTGGATTAGCGTGCGTGATTTGGAAGGCGTAGGAGAGCGGAACCGCGGCATCAGCATCCTCAAATCCCGCGGCATGGCGCATTCCAACCAAGTGCGGGAGTTTGTGGTAACCGAACAGGGCATTAAACTCCTGGATGTGGTAATTGGCCCGGGCGGCATTGTTACCGGCGCCAGTCGCTTGTCGCAGCAAATGCAGGAGCAAGCGCAGACTTTGGCCGCGCAGCAGGAAACCGAGCGCAAAGACCGGGAACTGGCCCGCAAGCGCCGCGTGCTGGAAGCTACTATTGCCAACCTGCGCACCGAGTTTGAGTCGGTGGAGGAGGAACTGCGCCAGATCAACCACGAAGAGCGGCAGCGCGTGCAAACGCTCACCCACGGGCGGCAGCAAATTGCCCATCATTTTCCCTCCGAACAGCCGGGTGCCACGCCCGAGCCTCCCCAACATTCGTAGACCTTTTTATGCAAACGGTACCCGCAAGCACTTCATCAGCCATGGACGAGGAAATCTGGGAACTGCGCCTCTACGTAGCTGGTCAAACCATAAAGTCGGTTACGGCCTTGGCGAATCTGAAAAAATACTGCGAAGAGCATTTGCAGGGCCGGTACCAGATCGAAGTCATCGACCTGCTTCAAAACCCACAGCTGGCCGAAGGCGACCAGATATTAGCCATTCCCACGCTTGTGCGCAAAGTGCCCCAGCCCATCCGCAAAATCATCGGCGACTTATCGAACCAGGAGCGCGTGCTGGTGGGGCTCGATATTCGAGCTATTGAGAACAAATAGCGGGCGGATGGAAACAGAAGAATCAGCTGAAACCGCCGGCCCCGAGTACGTGTTGCACCTCTACATTACGGGCGCTACGCCCAACTCCACCCGAGCAGTGCGCAACATTACCGACATTTGCGAACAGTACCTGAAGGGACGTTACGAGTTGCTGGTTGTGGATATTTACCAACAGCCGCAACTGGCTCAGCAGGACCAGATAATTGCGGCTCCCACGCTCGTTAAAAAGAAACCCGGCCTCACGCGCTGGCTGGTTGGCGACCTTTCCGACCGTAGCCGGGTGCTGAAGGTGTTGGGCGTGCCTTTCGACGCCAGCACCCTTTAACCTATGAACAACGTGCCTCCCATGCTTGCTGAGGACCTGGCCCGGGAAAACGAGGAGCTGCGAATTCAATTGCAGGAGGCCGAAGAGCTGCTTACCGCCATTCGTACCGGCGCCGTGGATGCGCTGGCCGTGCAGGGCCCCGAAGGCCCGCGCATTTTCACCCTTGAAGGCGCCGACCAGGGCTACCGCACCCTCATCGAGCAGATGAACGAAGGGGCGGTGCTGCTCAGCGAAGACGGCCTCATTCTTTACGCTAACGCCTGCGTTGCCGCGTGGCTTTACGAGCCGCTCCACGGCCTTATCGGTACTTCCTTCGCGAACCTGCTTCCCGACAACCTGCTGCTGCGCTGGCAAGCCTTGCTCGCGAAGGGCTGGGCCGGCAGCGCCAAAGGCGAACTTCCGTTGCGCTCCGGCAAAGACGTGTTTCGTCCACTGGCCCTTTCCATGAAAGCGTTGGTGTTCAATGGCACGCCGGTGCTGTCGGTTATCTTAACCGACCTTGCCGCGCAACGCGAGATGCAGGTCATTCAAGCGCGTATCTCGGCTCAGGATGCGCTTATCGAGTACAAAAACGAGCAGCTTGCCCGGCAACAAACCGAGCGCAAAGCAGCCGAACAAGCCATTGCCGAAGCCCAGCGTATGCTGGAAGGCATTCCCCAAATTGCCTGGACGGCCACTCCCGACGGCCGGAATTCCTACCTCAACCGTCAGTGGTTTGTATATACCGGCCAAACACCCCAGGCCGATATGAATAGCATCATTGGCAACCACATTCACCCCGATGATTTGGCGACGGCGGGAGAAGGGTGGCAGAAATGCTTGGCCACCGGCGAGCCGCTGGAAGTGGAATGCCGGATTTTGGATGCCTCCGGTCAATATAGATGGATGTTGGGCCGGGCCTTGCCATCGTATGATGCGCAAGGCGCCATAATGCAATGGATAGGCACGTACACCGACATTCACGAGCACAAGCTGGCCCTGGAGCGCATCGACCAGGCCCAGCATCAGTTGCAGGATAACAACGCTCAATTGCTGCGTGCAAACGTCGACCTCGATAACTTCATCTACACCGCCTCGCACGATCTAAAGGCGCCCATCAACAACATTGAAGGCCTGTTGCAGGCCTTGCTAAGCGAGCTTCCGCCAGCCGTTTTGGCTCAAGAGCAGGTGCAGCCTTTGCTGGCTATGATGCAGGATTCCGTCGACCGGTTTAAGCGCACCATTGAGCACTTAACCGAGGTAACCAAGCTGCAAAAGGAGCAGGAGCAACCCGCGGCCCTGGTCGATCTGGAAGCCCTAATTCACGACGTACAACAGGATCTGGCCCCGTTGATGCACGCCGTCGACGGCGAGTTGGAGGTAGATGTGAAGACCTGCCCAACTATTTCGTTTGCCGAAAAGAACCTGCGCAGCGTAGTGTATAATTTGCTGAGCAACGCCTTTAAGTACAGCGCCTCCGGTCGTCCGGCGCGGGTGAAGATTAGTTGCACCGAAGCCGGCCCATACGTGCGTTTGGTGGTGGCGGATAACGGGTTGGGATTGAACTTAGCCGGAAGTCAGCGGCTATTCACCATGTTTCAGCGCTTCCACGACCACGTGGAAGGCAGCGGCATTGGCCTGTACATGGTCAAGAAGATTCTGGAAAACGCGGGCGGGCACATTGAGGTGCAAAGCCAAATTGGGCAGGGTTCGGTATTTACGGCCCTGTTTCCCCGCTAATGCGGTTGCTGAGTTCCAGCTCCCAACCTCGTGGTAGTGCAAGGTAGCGTCAGGCCATCAGGGCGCTAGAAGGAGGGGTATGTGGAGCTGTCAGGCTGGGCTTCAGGTGGTGTTGGGTCATCACAATACGACGTGCATGGTTGGCCCAGCCTGCTAGGAAACAGCCAAAGCGTATTTTGACTGATTTACCCTGTGTACGGGCATCAGATTGGTGCGCAATGAGTGGATTTGCTAACATTTTGAGTTGTCGCGGCTAGTTAAATACTAAATAATTTAGGAACTTTATGCGCGTGCAGAGCCTTGAAAATTGTTGCGCTCTGCGCAGCTTACGGTACTTTTGATGGCAACACGCATTCCACTTCCTGACCAATCCGCACCAACTGTGGTCAACACTGAATTCCCGACCCCCGACGATACCCCGCGCGACGAGCAGCCGGAACTGTTCGGCGCGGGCGACACGGTAGATTTTGGCGACTCCGCCGCCGCGGCAGACACCCCCGAAGCTTCTGATTCGGGGCAGGCCGATAACCCCGACGAGTTGCCCCTCGACGACCTCGATGGCTTGCTCGATGCTGATTCCGATGAAGAGGCAGCAGAACCAGCCCAGCCCGAAGAAGCCGACTTTAAGCCCGGCGAAACCATTCACGACATTTCCAGCATCGGCGGCATGTACCAGAACTGGTTTCTGGACTACGCTTCCTATGTGATTCTGGAACGGGCCGTGCCCGCCATCGAAGACGGCCTCAAGCCCGTGCAGCGCCGCATTCTGCACGCCATGAAAGAAATGGACGATGGCCGCTTCAACAAAGTGGCCAACGTCATCGGCCAAACGATGCAGTACCACCCACACGGCGACGCTTCCATCGGCGACGCCATCGTGAACCTGGGTCAGAAGGACTTGCTCATCGAAACGCAGGGCAACTGGGGCGACGTACGCACCGGCGACGGCGCCGCCGCTCCTCGTTACATCGAAGCCCGCCTGAGCAAGTTCGCGCTGGATGTGGTCTTCAACCCCGACACCACCGAGTGGCAGGCCAGCTACGACGGCCGCAAGCGCGAGCCGGTAACGCTGCCCGTGAAGTTCCCGCTGCTGCTCGCGCAAGGCATCGAAGGCATTGCCGTGGGTCTTTCCACGAAGATTATGCCCCACAACTTCCGCGAGTTGTGCAAGGCCAGCATCGACGTACTCAAGGGCCGCGACATTGTGCTGTACCCCGACTTCCCGGCCGGCGGCCTCTGCGACGTAACGAACTACAATGGTGGCCTGCGCGGCTCCAAGCTGCGCCTGCGCGCCACCATCGAGAAGGCCGACAAGACCATGCTCGTGATTCGCGACGTGCCCTACGGTACCACCACCACTGGGGTGATGGAAAGCATCGTGAAGGCGTCGGAGGCGAATAAAATCAAGATCAAGAAGGTGGTCGACAACACCGCCGCCACCGTGGAAATTCAGGTGCACCTGCCCACCGGCGTGTCGCCCGACCTGACTATGGACGCGCTGTACGCCTTCACCGACTGCGAAATCAGCCTCTCGCCCAACACCTGCGTCATCATCGACGAGAAGCCGCGCTTTGTGGCCGTGGAGGATATGCTGCGCCTGAGCACCCAGAAAACCCTGCGGCTGCTGGAGCGCGAGCTGGAAATCCGGCAGGACGAGCTGCAGGAAAAGTGGCACTCGGCGTCGCTGGAAAAAATCTTCATCGAAAACCGCATCTACCGCAAAATTGAGGAGTGCGAAACCTGGGCCGAAATTCTGGAGACCATCGATACCGGCCTCAAGAAATACGTGCGTATTCAGGGCGAGAAGGAGCGGGCCAACGACGCGCGCATTGTGCTGCGCCGCGCCATTACCGAAGACGACCTCACGCGCCTGACCGAAATCCGCATCAAGCGCATTTCCAAGTACGACGGCTTCAAGGCCGACGAGTTGATTCAGAAGTTGGAAGCCGAGCTGGAAGAAGTAGCCGACAATTTGGCCAACCTCACCCGCTACGCCATTCGCTACTTCGAGGGCCTGCTGAAGAAGTACGGCGACGGCAAGGAGCGCAAAACCGAGCTGCGCACGTTTGATGTGGTAACGGCCCAAAAAGTAGCCGTAGCCAACCAGAAGCTGTACGTGAACCGCCAAGACGGTTTTGTGGGCCACGGCCTGAAAAAGGACGAGTTCGTGTGCGACTGTTCCGACCTCGATGACATCATTGCCATCAAGCGCGACGGATCGTTCGTGGTGACCAAAATTGCCGAGAAGACCTTCGTGGGCAAGGATATTCTGCACGTGGGCATCTACAACAAGAACGACGACCGACTGGTGTACAACATGGTGTACCAGGATGGCCCCTCGGGCATCAGCTACGGCAAGCGTTTCCTGGTTACGGGCATTACGCGCGACAAAAGCTACGACCTGACCAAGGGCGGCAAAAACTCCAAGGTGCTGTACCTAACGGCTAACCCGAACTCCGAATCAGAGGTGTTGTCCATTCAGCTCTCGGACAAGGCCCCGGCAAGGGTAAAGCAGTTCGACTTCGATTTTGCCGAATTGGCCATCAAGGGCAAGGGTTCGATGGGCAACATCGTGACTAAGCAACCCGTCAAGAAAATCACCCAGAAATCGTTAGGCGACTCCACCCTTGGAGGCCGCGAAATCTTCTTCGACGAGGTGGTGGGCCGCCTGAACACCGGCGGCCACGGTCGCTTCTTGGGTACGTTCGATACCGACAACACGGTGCTGGTGGTGTACAAAGACGGCTCGTACGAACTGACGCCGCCCGACCCAGCTATTCACTTCGAAGTGCGCAACATCGCGCTGCTGCGCAAGTTCGAGCCCGATACGGTCATCAACGCGGTGTACCTGGAAGGTGAAACGAAGACCTACTTCGTGAAACGTTTCCGGATCGAAACGAGCACCGTGGCTAAGCGCTTCTCGTTCCTGCCCGAAACCAAAGGCACGAGCTTGTCCTGCGTAACCTGCGGCGTAGTGCCCGAAATAGAGGTAAAGGTGCAGAAGGAGAAAAAAGGGGAGAAGCTCACCGAGCGCATTCACCTGCATGAGTTCATCGACGTGAAAGGCTGGAAGGCCATGGGCAACAAGCTCAACTACTTTAAGGTGCTGAGCGTGGAATTACTCACCGACGAAGGCCCCGAGCCGGAGCGCAAAGCCCAGCAGAAAAAGAAGGGTCCGGCCACCATTCCCAAGCCCGTTAACGGCAGTGCAGCGGGAGAAGCCGAGCCTCTGCCCGAGCACGTAGGCGACGTAGAAGTAACCGCCGAAGATGTGGCGCAAGCACAGGCAATATTGCGCCGGCCCAAGTCGCAGATGACGCTGTTTTAAGCCTGATTGACTTGTATTACGCGGCCCGGTGCCGTTGCCTCCTGCGGGATGTGCAACGATGCCGGGCCGCTTGGCGTTTAGGACTAAAACCAAGGTTTGCGTATCTTTTTTGCGCTTTCCGTCTGCCCGCTATGTTGTTTGTTCGTGTTTTGCCCTTAAACCTGCGCTGCCTGCTCATAGGCATGGCCTTGTTAGTGGCATTCGACGGCCGGGCCAACGACTCGGATGGTCCCGCAAATCCAGCGGCTGAAGTATCGAAGCTGATGGCCGAGGCGCGGGCACTGCATAAACAGTACCGCGAGTCGGCGGCTTTGGCGCGTTACGAGCAAGTGCTGAATCAGCACCCGCGCTACTACGAAGCCCTGTGGCGTGCGGCTATGCTCAGCGCCACCATTGGAATGCGCTACACCGATGAAAGTCGTAGGGCCGCGTATTTCACCTCGGCCCGCCAGTATGCCGACCGGGCCTATGCGGTTAATCCGCAGGGTGGGGAAGCGAATTATGCCGTGGCCTTCACGCTGGCCCAACGCGCTACCTTGCTGAATGCACCCCAGCGTATTCGGTTATACAAGGAAATGAAGCCCTATGCCTGGCGGGCCGTAGAATGCAGCCCCAACTTACCCGAAGCCTGGCAAATGCTTGGGCGCTGGCACTACCGTGTGGCGCATTTTAACGTGGTTGAGCGGGCTTATTGTCGGCTGTTCTTGGGAGGCACGCCGGCTGGTGCATCGAATACCCGTGCTATGGAAGCTTTGCGCAAAGCCCACGAGCTGGATCCGCGGCGCATTCAATTCTGCTATGATTTGGCTCGGGTATACCACAACCAGGGTTTAACCATCGAAGCCATGCAGGTGCTGGAACTGGCTGCCGCCCTGCCTACCGTTACCAGTGAGGATCTGGAAACCAGCCGCAAATGCACTAAGCTCCTAAGCCAGGTGCGCAAAAGCTGTGGCATGCCCGGTGACGTTTGTGCCCCTACGGCGTCCAAGTAGCTTGTTGAAGCTGAGCAGAGTAAAATGCTGAGCGGATGCGCTTACCAGCCAGAAAAGCGTACCTTAAGCAGTGATGGGAAGGTCCACTAAACCGTACCGGCTGCTATGCGCTCCAGTGGTTTTCTGCATGCGCGCTCAATTTTATGGCTGCTGTGGTCGTTGGCAGCCGCAGTGCCAAGCTTCGCTCAGTCCGAAGCGGCCGTAACGACCCGGCTGCAGTACTTGTTGCATCAGGATTCGGCAACGGTTTCTATTTGGACGCCTTCGGTACGGCATTTTTATCGTGTGGTGGCGTACAAGCCAGTCTGGACCGCAGAAGCGGGGTGGTTGCCGGTTGCTTCCGAATGCTTACGACTTCTGAGCCGGGCACCGGAATTTGGTTTACTGCCTGCCGATTACCACACAAACGCGTTACTGCAACTGACCGATTCGCTTCAGTGCCCCGCACCCGACGAGTTGCGGCTTCGGCAACGTATTCGCGCCGAACTGTTGCTGTCCGCCGGGCTCCTGCAGTTCAGTCAGCACCTGCGGTATGGTCGCCTAACCCAGCGGCCTTTTCCCCCGCAATTAGCCGCTGCTGATGCTGCGCTGAACGGCGTTGCGGTATTGCACCAGGCTCGCCGGGCCGGTGCCGTTGCGCAAACAATACTGGCCTTGCAGCCCACTAGTCGCAGTTATGTGCGGTTGCTCTGGGCTTGGCAGCATCTATTGCGCACCGACACCGTTCGCGCCCGTCGCTTAAAGCCACTAGTAGCCGTAAATCTGGAGCGCCTGCGTTGGGAGCCCCAGGCCGATTCGGTTTATCTAGTGGTGAACATACCGGCTTACGTCCTACAAATTGTGCGAGGTCCGCGCATAGTGCGCACCCACCGCGTGGTAGTGGGAGGGAAGGCAACTCCCACGCCCGAGTTTTATAGCCGCCTTACATACTTTCAAACTTCACCCGAATGGCGGGTGCCGCGCAGCATTGCAGTAAATGAGATTCTGCCGCGCTTGCGCCGTAATTCCGGCTATTTGGCCAGTAATAATTACAATCTGTACGACCACCAAGGTAAACTGGTAAAGGCGCAAGCGGTTAATTGGACTGCCATTACCCCCGAAAACTTCCCGTACCAGATTCGGCAAACCGCTTGTTGCGACAATGCGCTGGGCAACGTGGTCTTCCGGTTTCCGAACCCCCACGACATATACCTCCACGATACCCCGGCCCGGGAGTTTTTCGAACGACCTAACCGCGCCCTGAGTCACGGCTGCATTCGGCTGCAAAATCCCTTGCAGTTGGGCTCTTTCCTGCTGCGGCGTGATGCAAACCAGGATGCTACACCCCGCATCAAGCGCATGTGGGACAGCGTGTACAGCGGCGAAACAGTGATTTTTTCCCTGCGCCGGCCACTACCCATTGTTATCCGCTACCTAACCTGCGAAGCCGATGGACCGACGCTACGTACCCACGCCGATGTGTACGGCCGCGACGCGGCCCTGCTCAAGGCCTTTTACCAAATATCGGCCGAGCCTCTCCTGACAAACGCCGACCACTGAGCTTGAAACATCGTTGACCGGAGCACGGGTTGTACCTTTGCTGCGGTCAAGCTTGCTTCTTTCGTTGTGTTTCCAGTTCGTTCCTTTGCGTTGTTGCTCTGCGGTAGCGGGCTACTGCTTACCAGCTGTGGTGGCGATGCGCGTTCTGCGCGTACCTCTGAGCGGATGGTTAACCTGCGCACGGTGAAAAGCGGACCCGCCATTCAGGCCGCTGAACTCAACGGAGCCATTGCCCGCAAGCCGCGGAATGCCGCGCTTTATGCCCGCCGCGCCGCTTTTGAGGTAGAGGCCGGTAATCAGACCGAAGCCCTGCGCGACATCAATCGGGCCATAGAGTTGGACGATGATGCGCCCGGTGAATACTTCCTCATCAAGGCCCGGGCTCTGCGCGGTCAGGGGCGTTTGCAGGCCGCAATCGAAGCCGCTGCGCAAGCCCAGCAGCGCGGTTATAACCCGCCCGAACTTCACTTGCTGCTTGGCGAAACCAACTTGGCTGCGCGGCGCTTCGATTTAGCCGTTGATTACCTGGACCGAGTATTGCGCGACAACCCTGAAAACTCGTCCGCTCTATTCTATAAGGGGCTGGCTTATTCGGCCTTGCGCGATACGGCACAAGCGCTTGAGTTCTTGCGGGCCAGTGCTTTACGGGCACCCCGGCAGCCCGAAGTGCTTCACCAGCTCGCCTATTTATTGAATGCCAGCCGGCAACCCCAGGAAGCGGCGCTATACATAGAGCGCGGCCTGAAAATTGACCCGGCGCATGCATCGCTCTGGTACGACCGCGGCCGTGTATTTGATTACGCTGGTCAGCCCGACAGCGCCGCTCGCCATTACGCCCGCGCCGCCCAGCTCGATTCCACCCTCTACCGTGCCGATTACCGCTTGGGCTTGTACCACTACAAAGCCAAACGGTTTAGAGACGCTATTCGCCCGCTCAGCCGCGCCAAGCGGCGCAGCCAGTTTCTGCCCGATATCGGGCTTATGGTGGCCGATAGCCACGAGCAAATTGGGCAAAACGTTCCGGCCTGGGTGGCTTATCGGCAGCTTGTGCGTCAGTTCCCCGGCAACAAGCACTATACCTTTAAAATTTGGAAAATAGGTGGCCGAATTGAGCCGATCTTGCTCGATTCTCTTCGGCAGCTGTACGGCGCGCCGCCCGTGCCGCGCCGTGCTCCTAGCAGCCTTAGGCCCAGTTTTGAGCCTTTGGAAGCCAAAGAACCTACTTTGCTGACGCCGCGCTAGTCCCTCCGTGGGCATTTTACGACGTGGCGTGGTTTCCCCGCCCGAAGCTGCTAACTTGCGGGCTACTGCAGTTTTTGCCCTATTTTGGTATGATTGACATCACGCTCCCCGATGGCTCCAAGCGCCAGTTCGAAGCCGGCGTAACCGGTTACGATATTGCCGCGAGCATCAGCGAAGGCCTGGCCCGCAATGCCTTGGCCGTGCGCGTCGACGGCGAAGTCCGCGACCTGCACCGCCCTATCGACAACTCCGCCGCGTTGGAAATTCTCACGTGGAATGACGACGCTGGCAAAAATACATTCTGGCACTCGTCGGCTCACTTGCTGGCCGAAGCCCTGGAGGCATTGTACCCCGGCGTAAAGTTCGGCATCGGCCCGCCCATTGAAAACGGCTTTTACTACGACGTTGACCTCGGCGAAGGCCGCAGCATCTCGCCCGACGATTACGCCGCCATCGAGCAGAAAATGCTGGAGCTGGCCAAGAACAAAAGCCGCTACGAACGGCGCGCCGTGCCCAAAGCCGAGGCCGTTGCCTACTTTCAAGAGAAAGGCGACGAATACAAGCTCGACTTGCTCGAAGGCCTCGAAGACGGAACCATTACGTTCTACACCCAAGGTAACTTCACCGACCTCTGCCGCGGGCCTCACATTCCTGATACCTCTAACATTAAGGCGGCCAAAGTCCTGAACATTGCCGGCGCTTATTGGCGCGGTGATGAGAAGAACAAGCAACTGACTCGTATCTACGCCATTACTTTTCCTAAAGACAAGGAACTGAAGGAGTATTTGCACAAGCTGGAGGAAGCGCGCAAGCGCGACCACCGCAAGCTGGGCAAGGAACTGGAGCTGTTTGCGTTTTCGGAGAAAGTAGGAGCGGGGCTCCCCTTGTGGCTGCCCAAAGGCACCGCTTTGCGTGAGCGTTTAGAGCAGTTCATGCGCCGTGCTCAGGTAAAAGCCGGCTACCTGCCCGTGGTTACTCCGCATATCGGCTCGAAAGAGCTGTACGTAACTTCAGGCCACTACGAGAAGTACGGCGCCGATTCGTTTCAGCCGATTAAGACGCCGAACCCGGGCGAGGAATTCTTCCTCAAGCCCATGAACTGCCCCCACCACTGCGAGATTTACAAGACCAAGCCGCGTTCTTACCGCGACCTGCCTTTGCGCCTCGCCGAGTTCGGCACCGTGTACCGCTACGAGCAATCGGGTGAGCTGCACGGCTTAACCCGCGTGCGTGGCTTTACCCAGGACGATGCCCATATTTTCTGCCGTCCCGATCAGGTAAAAGAGGAATTCATCAAGGTTATCGACCTCGTTCTGTACGTTTTCCGCGCCCTCGGCTTCGAAGACTACACGGCTCAGATTTCCCTGCGCGACCCGGAAAACAAGCAGAAATACATCGGTTCCGACGAAAACTGGGCGGCCGCTGAAAGCGCCATTCAGGAAGCGGCAGTTGAACGCGGTCTGCGCACCGTTACCGAGCTCGGCGAAGCGGCTTTCTACGGCCCCAAGCTGGATTTCATGGTGCGCGATGCGCTAGGCCGCAAGTGGCAGCTGGGCACCATTCAGGTCGACTACAACCTGCCCGAGCGTTTCGAACTGGAGTACGTGGCGCCCGATAACTCGCGCCAGCGCCCCGTAATGCTGCACCGCGCCCCGTTTGGCTCTTTGGAACGTTTCGTGGCCGTACTCATCGAGCACTGCGCCGGTAATTTCCCGTTGTGGCTGGCTCCCGAGCAGTTTGTGGTTCTCCCCATTTCGGAGAAATACCACGGTTATGCCCGTCAGGTACAAGAACAACTGATGCAGGCCGACCTGCGTGGCACCACCGACGAACGGGACGAGCGGATTGGCCGCAAAATCCGGGACGCCGAGATGCAGAAGATTCCCTATCTACTGGTAGTGGGCGAAAAAGAAGCCGACAACGGCATCGTCTCCGTCCGCCGCCACGGTGAAGGCGACCTGGGCTCCATGCCCATCGACGCGTTCATTCGCAATTTTCAGGAACAGGTAGAAGAAGTAATGAGCGGGCGCGTCGTGCGCGTGTAATGCTTGATAACTGCCTGCCAATCGAGCTGAAACTTCGTTAGCCTGCTGCCGTAAACCTTGTCAGCGCGCCGGAAACAGTCGTTTCCGGCGCGCTGTATTTTGTGGTTCCAGAAAAATGGCGGATATTCGCCCGCTGATTCCATCGGAAAAGCTGAACCTCAATGCCTTTAGGCGGGTTGTTCTTCCGCAAGTTTCACCTTAAATCCTTCGTCTTATCAGAACCCCCAATCGCCGCCTCCCTCCACGCCAGGTAGAGGAGCCGTTCAAAATCAACCATAAAATCACGGCCCGCGAGGTTCGCCTGGTAGGCGAAAACGTGGAGCAGGGCATTTTCCCAACGGACCAAGCCCGCCGCATGGCCGAGCAACAAGGCCTCGATCTGGTGGAGATTTCGCCGACGGCCGTGCCGCCGGTGTGCCGCGTTATCGACTACTCGAAATTCAAGTACGAGCAGAAGAAGCGCACGCGCGAGATGAAGGCCAAGCAGACGAAGGTCATCGTGAAGGAAATTCGTTTCGGCCCCAACACCGACGACCACGACTACGCTTTCAAGCTCAAGCACGCTCAGGAATTCCTGAAGGAGGGGGCTAAAATCAAGGCGTACGTTCACTTTGTAGGCCGTTCTATCGTCTTCAAAGAGCGGGGTGAAATCCTGCTGCTCAAGTTTGCTCAGGCCCTCGAGGACCTGGCCAAAGTAGAGCAGCTGCCCAAGCTGGAAGGCAAGCGCATGTTTCTGTACCTTGCCCCGAAAGTGGCGCCATCGGTAGCCAAGCCCAAGCCCGCTGCCCCTAAAGAAGGCGAGGCCAAGCCCAAGGCTCCGAAAGCCGAAAAGCAGGAGTCCAGGAACGAAGCCGCAGAATAGATCTTCTTAGCTGCCTTGCGCAGCTTTAGCACAACTTTTCAGGCGAGCCGGCCCTAGGCAGCCGGCCGCCGTTGTTGTTTTACCTTTTTACACCTTTCAAAATGCCGAAAGTAAAAACCAAGTCCGGCGCCAAGAAGCGTTTCAAGCTGACGGGTACGGGCAAAGTAAAGCGCAAGCACGCGTTCAAGTCGCACATTCTGACCAAGAAGAGCACGAAGCGCAAGCGCCACCTCACGCATGCTACCCTTGTAAGCTCGGCTGATATGTCGCGCGTGAAGGACATGCTGAACATCTAGATTGCTACGGGTTGTTTGCGGCTGATGGGCTTATGCCTTATCAGTTCTCAATTCCCTGCTTTCAATCTGCCAATCATTTTTTAACCCGGCGTCCGGTCTGAAGACAAGCCGCTCTACATTAGAGACGGCACCGGCCGCCAAAAACTCAGTAGGTTATGCCAAGAAGCGTCAATAACGTGGCTTCGCGCCACCGTCGCAAAAAGGTAATGCGTTTGGCCAAAGGATACTTTGGTAGCCGCAAGAATGTCTGGACCGTAGCTAAAAACGCGGTTGAGAAAGGTTTGCTTTATGCTTACCGCGACCGTAAGGTTAAGAAGCGTGAGTTCCGTGCTCTGTGGATTCAGCGTATCAACGCTGGTGCCCGTCAGTACGGCCTCTCGTACTCGCAGTTTATGGGCGGCCTGAAGCGTGCCGGCATCGACTTGAACCGCAAGGTTCTCGCCGATCTGGCACTCAATCACCCCGAGGCTTTCAAAGGCATCGTGGAGAAAGTAAAGGCGTAAGCTCAAACTGCTTCAAAAGCAAAACGCCCGGTTGCTTTAAAGCAACCGGGCGTTTTGCTTTTGAAGCCAGTTAAGCGCGTTAATGCCCTAGTTGCGCGGAACGAGCACCACGGGGCGGTGGCTCATGCAAAGCTCAACGGAGGCTGCTAAGTGGTCGTAGGTAGAGCCAAGCGCGTATACCATTTGACCTGCCCTGCTTAGCGTAATTTGGGTAGGGGAGCCTTGAAAAGGAGGCAGGCGAGTAGCAACTGTGAGGGAATAGGCGTCGGGCCAGGAAGCTTCAAATGCCAGCGCTGTGCTTCGCCAGGGCGGTGGCACGGGGCGTACCGACATTGGCTGGAATGGCGCCAAGGTCTCGAACGCGGAGAGCAAATGGGGCATGAGCTCTTTAAGCTGCTCGGGGCTTACGTGTTCCAGCGCGTGTTCGCGCATCGTGGAGGTGAATTGATCGGGGGTGGGTAGGGCCATTGCAACGGGTGTGTGTAGCGCAACGAGGACACATCGGGACCTGCTTGCGCAAGGTTCGCAGCCCCAGATTGCTTAACAATACGGTAAAAACGTGCCTGAGTAGATATATTGTGTGCAGCACCCGTTTTTTTACCCCGAAAAGCATCCGCTGTGTAGTGCGAAATCACGCGGTTGGCCTATAAGGCTCTCAAAGCCAAGGCAAATAAAAAAACCGCCTTCCGGGTTAGGGAAGACGGTTTTTAGCTACGTAGCGGGGACGAGAGTTGAACTCGTGGCCTCAGGGTTATGAATCCTGTGCTCTAACCAACTGAGCTACCCCGCCGGTTAGTGGCGCAAAGGTAAGGCGAAGATTTCGAGCGACGCAAGCCTTGCTGGAAAAAAAACCCGTGTATCTTGCCGCAAACCGCTGGATGCCCTTAGACCAAGCGGAACCTTTTGCGTGCCTTTTCCGCTTGCTTATGCCTCTTTCCGCTACTCGCTCCAAACATCGTTTCGTTCACGAGTTCCCCGTAAACGCCTCTCCCAAAATCCTCTACCCTTACTTAGCATCGGCCTCCGGCCTGCGGCAATGGTTCTGCCAGGATGTAATTATGATCGACCACCACACCTTCAATTTTGTGTGGGATAATCAGCACCATTTCGCCGAATTAACCTCGCAGCGGACCAACCGGTCGGCGCGGTTCGTATTTCTTGACACCAACCGTCGGCACACTCCCGATGCCAACTATCTTGATTTTACCATCGAGTCCTCGGAGTTAACGCAGGAGTATTTTCTGCGCGTAGTCGATTATTCTGAAGAAACCGATGACCTGGAGTTGCAGGATATGTGGGACAGCATGGTGCAAAAGCTCCGGGAGCTGGTAGGCGGTTAGCGCACCAAACCGGAACGTGCTTCGTTTAGGCAAAAGGAGAGGAGGCCGCCAGCAAGCGGCCGGCCGCTCCTTTTTCTGTTCATGGTAAGGCTCCCCATATGCCGCTTACCTTTGCGGTCCTTTTCGATGCGCAGCCGTCGTGTGATTCTTGCGAATGAAGAAATTAGATAAGCTTATCATGCGGGCCTTTGTCGGCCCGTTCCTACTCACGTTTGCGGTTACGGAATTTGTTTTCCTGACGCAAACGATGATGAAGTACATGGACGACCTGGTGGGCAAAGACCTAGGCGCCGGGGTGCTGATTCAGCTGCTGGGTTTTTTCAGTGTGCTCATCGTGCCCATTTCCCTGCCGCTGGCCGTGCTGCTGTCCTCTTTAATGACGTACGGCAACCTGGGTGAGCATCACGAACTCACAGCCATCAAAACGTCTGGCATTTCTCTTACCCGCATTCTGCGGCCGGTAATGGTGTTCAGCGTACTACTTGCCGGCTTCGCCTTTTGGTTTAACGACACTATTGTGCCCAAGGCCAACCTGAAAGCGTTTAGCTTATTGTGGGACGTGCGCCAGCAAAAACTGGCCCTGGACATTCGAGAGGGGGTGTTTTACAACGGTATTCCCGGCTATACCATCAAGGTGGATAAAAAGCTGGGCGAAAACGGCGACCGGCTGCACGGCGTGATGATTTACGACCACAGCGGAACCAGCGGCAACGCCGCCATGATGGTGGCCGACTCGGGCCGTATGTACACCAAGTTTGGCGGGCAGTACCTGGGCCTGGAACTTCACCACGGTCGCAAGTACGTGGAACAGCCCAACGCCCGCGACCAGGCCGGGGCCGGCTTCGTGCAGCAGCGCTTCGAGAAAACGAATGTTACGTTTTCGCTGGCCTCTTTCAGCTTGGACCGTACGAACGTTGAGCTCTTCTCGGAGAACAAGATGATGAAGAACCTGCCTCAGCTGAACGCCTTTGTGGACTCGGTGCAGCGGCAACTTAACAAAGATCGGGAAGCGCTACTGCCCCAACTGAACATGTATTTTTCCTACCTCCGCTTCGATACCACCGGCCAGGCCAGCAACGCGCGGGTGGCCGACCTGGTAGTTCCGGCAACCCGCCTGAAGCCTCTTACGCCAACTACCATTCAAAGCGCCACGGGGCGCGTGCGTAACGCACAGGCCTTTGTGGCCAGCTACGGCGAACGTCTACATAATCAGGCGCGCGAAGCGGGTAATTTCCGCATCGAAATCTTCCGCAAGTACACCCAGTCGGTGGCGGTGCTGGTGATGTTCCTGATTGGGGCGCCGCTGGGGTCCATCATCAAGAAAGGCGGTTTGGGGGTTCCTGCCCTGGTTTCCATATTCTTCTTCATCATCTTCTACGTCGTGTCCATCATCGGCGAGAAGTACGGGCGTGAGGCCGTGATGCCCGTGGGACTGGGCATGTGGATGTCGAACCTGGTGCTGCTGCCGGCCGGTTTGTTCTTCCTCTACCAGGCGCGCCACGATTCCAGCCTGTTCGAAGTAGACTTCTGGCAGAAGCTGGCCCGCAAGCTGCCGAAGTGGTTGAGCCGCCGCTCGGACCTGGTACCCGGCTAAAGCTACAAAGCAACCTTGCACAGGCCGCCCCGCACCGATCATACGGTGCGGGGCGGCCTTTTTTAGTGCATGGCCCGCAAAAATCCCTTACCTTTGCGGCCACGGCGAGCTATGCCCGGCGTGAATTCTCTTTTTTCACTTTAATCTAAGACGGGGTTTGAATCCCTATCTGCCGATGAAACTCTCTACCGAAGCCAAACAGGCTATCTTCGAACAGCACGGTGTAGCCAAGACGGCCACTGACACCGGTTCGGCCGAATCGCAAATCGCGCTGTTCACCCACCGCATCAACCACCTCACGGAGCACTTGAAGATCAACAAAAAAGACTTCTCGACGCGTCTGGGCCTGTTGAAGCTCGTCGGTAAGCGTCGTCGTCTGCTGAACTACCTCCAGCAGCGCGAAATCAACCGCTACCGCGCTATTATCAAGGAACTGGGCATCCGTAAGTAAGCCCACTCCATGCCAGTAGGGAGCCCGCCGGCCGGGTTCCCTACTTTTTTTGCGCTGCCCGGTACCTAAACGGCCGGGCGCGTTGTTTTAACCCCGCCGACCCGGCCGCCGCACCTTTGGGTGCACTCACGCGGCCCAACCCGCTGCCCAAAGCTGTCCATCATCATCCAAGCTACCCCTGAAGGAATGCCTCCTTACAACGCTGTCACCAAAACCCTCGCCCTGCCCGACGGCCGGCAGATTTCCATCGAAACCGGCAAACTGGCCAAGTTTGCCGACGGCGCCGTCGTAGTTCGCCTCGGCGATGCGATGCTGCTTGCCACGGTGGTGTCGCAGCCCAGCCAGCGCGAGGGCGTTGATTTCCTGCCGCTGTCGGTTGATTACCAAGAAAAATTCGGTTCGGCCGGTAAAATTCCCGGTTCGTTCCAGCGCCGCGAAAGCCGCCTGTCGGATTACGAAATCCTGATTTGCCGCTTGGTGGACCGCATTCTGCGCCCGATGTTCCCCAAGGACTACCACTACGAGGTGCAGGTAATGATTTCGCTGATTTCGGCCGATAAGGAAGTTCAGCCCGATGCCCTGGCCGCCTTGGCCGCTTCGGCTGCCATTTCGATTTCGGATATTCCGTTTGCCGGCCCGATTTCGGAAGTGCGCGTAGCCCGCATCGACGGTCAGTTTGTCATCAACCCCAAGACGGCCGACATTGCTCGGGCCGACATGGACATCATCGTGGGTGCTACCGCCGACTCGGTGGCCATGGTGGAAGGCGAGATGAACGAAGTGAGCGAGCAGGAAATGGTGGAAGCCATCCAGTTCGGCCACGAAGCCATCAAGCAGCAGGTGCAGTTGCAGCTCGACCTCGCCGCCGAGGTGGAGAAGAGCAAAGTAAAGCGCGAGTACCCCAAGTACGAGGAGAACGAGGAACTGAAGAAGCGCATCCTCGACGCCATTTACCAGGGCGCCTATGACGTGGCCAAGAGCGGCAACACCAGCAAAGCCGGCCGTAAGGAAGGCTTCTCGGCGGTGAAGCAGCAGTTCTTGGACCAGTTGCTGCTGGAGCAGCCGGAACTTGACATGAAGATGTTCAGCCGCTACTATGGCTCGGCTGAGAAAAAAGCTATCCGCGACATGATGATCAAGGAGCGTACGCGCTTGGATGGTCGTCAGCTGACGGAAATTCGTCCGATCTGGAGCGAAGTGAACTACCTGCCCGGTGCCCACGGCTCTGCCCTGTTCACCCGTGGTGAAACCCAGTCCCTGACCACCGTAACCCTCGGTACCAAGCTCGACGAGCAGATTGTGGACCAGGCGATGGTGAAAGGCTACAACAAGTTTCTGCTGCACTACAACTTTCCGGCCTTCTCGACCGGCGAAGTGAAGCCTAACCGCGGCCCCGGCCGCCGCGAAATCGGCCACGGCAACTTGGCTATGCGCTCCTTGAAGAAGGTGCTGCCCGCCGAGGACGAAAACCCCTACACCATCCGCATCGTGTCGGACATCCTGGAGTCGAACGGCTCTTCGTCGATGGCTACCGTGTGTGCTGGCTCAATGGCTTTGATGGACGCCGGCTTGCCGGTTCGCGCTGCTGTTTCGGGCATTGCCATGGGTTTGGTGCAGGACAAGGAAACCGGTGAATACGCCGTACTGAGCGACATTCTTGGCGACGAGGACCACCTCGGCGACATGGACTTTAAAGTAACGGGCACTGAGAAAGGCATTGTGGCTTGCCAGATGGACATCAAAATCCAAGGCTTGAGCAATGAAATCCTGACCAACGCTCTGATGCAGGCCCGCGAAGGCCGCTTGCACATCCTCGGTGAAATGGCCAAGACCATTAGCGTGCCTGCTGGTGACCTGAAGCCTCATACTCCCCGTTCGCAGAAAGTGCTGGTGGACAAGGAGTACATCGGTGCCATCATCGGCCCGGGTGGCAAAGTGGTACAGCAGATCCAGAAGGATACGAACGCCACCATCACCATCGAAGAGAAGGACGACAAAGGTCACGTGTACATCTACGCGGCCAACGCCAACGACATGCAGGCCGCTGTGGCCCGCATCCGCGGCATTGCCGCTACGCCGGAGCCGGGCGAAACCTATACCGGTACCGTTCGCTCAATTCAGGCATACGGTGCTTTCGTGGAGTTCATGCCGGGCAAAGACGGCCTGCTGCACATCTCCGAAGTGAGCTACGACCGTCTGCCCACGCTGGAAGGCGTGCTGACGGTGGGCCAGGAGGTGCAAGTGCAACTAGTGGAAGTCGACAAGAAAACGGGCAAATTCCGTTTGTCGATGAAGAGCCTGATGCCCAAGCCCGAAGGCTACGTGGAGCCCACGGAACGTGCCGACCGGCCCGACCGCGGCCCGCGCCCCGAGCGTGGCGACCGTCCGGACCGGGGCCCACGTCCCGACCGCGGTCCGCGCCCTGACCGTGGACCCCGCCCGGAGCGGACTGAGTCCTCTAACAACGACGCCCAGAACCAGTAAGCTGCTGAAGCCGAACTTTCGGTCGGAAGTGGGCGTTAGCCCCTTCTGACCGGACTTCGGCCGGTTTTCACTCTGAAATTCAACCTGCACCTTTCTACTCGCTTCCGCGCAACTCACAATGAGACAGTTAAAAATCAGCAAGCAGATTACCAACCGCGAAAGTCAGTCGCTGGATAAGTACCTCCAGGAGATTGGCAAGGTGGATCTGTTAACCCCCGACGAGGAGGTAACGCTGGCCCAGCGCATTCGGGAAGGCGACCAGCAGGCACTGGAAAAGCTTACCAAGGCCAACCTTCGCTTTGTGGTGTCGGTAGCCAAGCAATACCAGAACCAAGGCTTGTCGCTCGGCGACTTGATCAACGAGGGCAACCTCGGTCTGATTAAAGCAGCTAAGCGCTTCGACGAAACCCGAGGCTTTAAATTCATTTCCTACGCCGTGTGGTGGATTCGTCAGTCCATCCTGCAGGCCCTGGCCGAACAGTCGCGTATCGTGCGTCTGCCCCTCAACCGTGTTGGTTCGCTGAACAAAATCAGCAAGTCTTTCTCGGAGTTGGAGCAGAAGTTTGAGCGCGAGCCGTCGCCGGAAGAAATTGCCGAAGTACTGGAGCTGACCACCTCGGAAGTGGTGGATACGCTCAAGATTTCGGGACGTCACGTATCGGTAGATGCTCCGTTCGTGCAAGGCGAAGAAAACCGCCTGCTCGACGTGCTCGAAAACGAGGACGAAGAGACGCCCGACAGCGGCCTGATGACCGACTCGCTCCGCAAGGAAGTGCAGCGCGCCCTGAGCACGCTCACCAAGCGCGAAGCCGATGTTATTACGCTCTACTTCGGCCTGAACGGTGAACATTCGCTGACCCTTGAAGAAATCGGCGAGAAGTTTAACCTCACCCGCGAGCGGGTGCGCCAGATCAAGGAAAAAGCCATTCGCCGCCTGCGCCACACCTCGCGCAGCAAGGCGCTGAAGCCGTACTTGGGCTAGGCTCTACTTTTACTCTACTAATACAAAAACCCTGGCCCACCGGTCGGGGTTTTTTGTAGCACTTAAGGGGCATACTGGTTGTTATCAGCCTGATGACGTTGTGCACTGGCATCGGTTTGCAAACTGTACAGTTCGGGCCGATGAATGCTACCTTTGCCGCTCTCTTTTGAATTTTCCCAATCAATGGAAAACACCACTGAACACATCAAGTGTCTGATTATAGGTTCGGGTCCGGCCGGCTATACCGCCGCCATTTACGCGGCCCGCGCTAACATGCAACCCGTGATGTACCAGGGGCTGCAGCCCGGCGGCCAGCTCACCATCACTAACGACGTTGAGAACTTTCCCGGTTATCCGAAAGGCGTAATGGGACCCGAAATGATGGAGGACCTGAAAGCCCAGGCCGAACGTTTCGGAACCGATATCCGCTACGGTTTGGCAACCAGCGTTGATTTCTCGGGCCATCCGCACCGGGTTACCATTGATGAGAAAACCACGCTTACGGCCGATACGGTTATCATTGCCACCGGTGCTTCGGCCAAGTGGTTGGGCATTGAGTCGGAGGCACGTTTAAACGGCTCGGGTGTTTCGGCTTGTGCTGTGTGCGACGGTTTTTTCTACCGCGGCAAAGACGTGGCCATTGTGGGCGCTGGCGACACGGCTGCCGAAGAAGCTACGTACCTCTCCAACCTGTGCAATAAAGTGTACATGCTGGTGCGGAAAGGGGAGATGCGCGCGTCCAAGATCATGCAGAAGCGCGTGCTCGACAACCCGAAAATTGAGGTGCTGTTTAACACCACCACCGACGAAATCCTCGGCCAGCATGCCGTGGAAGGCGTGCGCGTGAAGAACATTCTGACGCACGAAACCCGTGAAATTGCCATCGAGGGTTTCTTCGTGGCCATCGGCCACGAGCCCAACTCGGCTATTTTCCGCGAGTACCTGCACCACGACGAGCAGGGCTACATCAAAACCCTGCCCGGAACCAGCAAAACCAACGTCGACGGGGTGTTTGCCTGCGGCGACGTACAGGACTTTGTGTACCGCCAGGCAGTTACCGCGGCCGGCACCGGCTGTATGGCCGCGCTCGATGCAGAGCGGTACCTGGCGGCGCTGGGCGTCCACTAAGTTTACTTGGTCAACCTTAGCTTAAGGAATACTAAACGGCACTAAGCTGCCGTTGTCCGGGCCGTTCTGCCGCTGGCGGAACGGCCCGTTTGCTGAATGCTTCCGTACTTTGCCTCCCCAAGCGCCGGGCGGCCATGCCCAGCACTTGGGGTTTAGTTCGTCTCCACCTTACTTGCCCTTGTCCAATACGCTCAAATTCTGGCTCCTGACGCTCTTGGCGGTGCTGCTTTGGCTGGCCCCCGATCAGGGGCACGCCCAGCGCCGACGCAGGCCCACGCCCAAGGCCAAAGCCGGCACGCCCAAAGACTTTTTCCGCATCAAAGCGCCCAAGATTCGTTACGTGCGGCCCGATACGACGGTCGTCATCGAAACCGAGGAACTGCCCGACGAAAGCTCCGAAGCAGCTAAATCGGTGTTTCGCCCGGCCCGGCCCCTGAGTATTGTGAGCGAAGACACTACTACGCTCAACGAAGGCACCCAAAGCATTGTGGAAATGTCGGAGGAGGTGCTTATTGATTCCTCCTGGATTAAAGTGGCCGGCTACTATTCCATATGGGACACCCGCTCGGTAAACCCCTACCGCATGGACGGGCGCCGGCTGCGCGACACGCTTACGCTGCGCCTCACCGATCCGCCGCGTGAACGGTTTGCCCGCATGCCCATGACGGAAACACCACTTACTTCTGATTTCGGCTTCCGGGGCTACCGCTGGCACTACGGGGTAGACATTGATCTGGAAACCGGCGACTCGGTAAAGGCTGCTTTCGACGGGGTGGTGCGCGTGGCCAACTGGGACGGCGGCGGTTACGGCTACTACCTGGTTATTCGCCACTACAACGGCTTGGAAACGCTTTACGGCCACCTCAGCAAGCAATTGGTGAAGCCAGGTACTTTTGTGAAGGCCGGGCAGCTCATTGGCAAAGGCGGCAGCACCGGGCGGAGCACCGGCTCGCACCTGCATTATGAGGTGCGCTACGAGGGCAACCCCATCGACCCCGAGCAGGTCTACGATTTCCCCGACCACCAGCTGCGGACCGAGAACCTGAGTATTACCGCTGCTCTCTTCAACTATGCCGGGCAGGCGGCCCGCCTGAAAGCCGCGGCACGTTCCCGGGCAACTTCGAGCAAGCCTACGGCAGCCCGCCGCGTGGTGTCGCACCGCATTCGTCCGGGCGATACGCTTTCGGAAATTGCCGATAAGTACGGCGTGTCGCAGGCGCAGATCCGGCGCCTGAACGGCATTTCCGGCTCCACTACCTTGCGGCCGGGCCGTACCCTCCGTATCAAATAAATGGCCGAATGGCTGGATGGTTAAATGGCTGGTCGTTCTGCGCTGCATACGGAAGAACGACCAACCATTTAACCATCCAGCCATTTAACAATTCAATTAGGATGAAACTCGACATTCTGGCGCTGGCCGCCCACCCCGACGATGCGGAAATGTCGTGCGCAGGCGCGATGCTGGCTGCGGCGGCTAACGGCAAGAAAATAGGAATTGTAGACCTCACGCGCGGTGAGCTGGGCACACGCGGCACGCCCGCTACCCGCGCCGAAGAAGCTGCCGCGGCCTCGCAGATTCTAGGCCTGCACGCCCGCGAAAACCTGGGCCTGCCCGACGGCTTCTTCCAGAACGTGCGCGAACATCAGCTGCCCATTATTGCCGCCATCCGGCGCTACCAGCCCGAGGTGGTATTGCTCAACGCCATTCACGACCGGCACCCCGACCACGGCCGCGGCTCGCAGCTGGAGTCGGAGGCCTGTTTCCTTTCGGGCCTGAAGATGATAGAGACGCTGGGCCCCGACGGGCAGCCGCAAGCCGCCTGGCGCCCCAAGCATGTGTACCACTACATCCAGGACCGCCAGATCAAACCCGACTTCATCGTGGATATTTCGGCGCACTGGGCGAAGAAGCGCGAAGCCATTGCCGCCTTCAAGTCGCAATTTAACGTGGCCGGCGAAGGGGAGGAGCAGACCTATATTTCCTCGCCCGTGTTCTGGCAGTTCCTCGAAGCCCGCGCCCGCGAAATGGGACACATCATCGGGGTGGAATTCGGCGAAGGATTTACCGTGGAGCGGCCGATTGGGGTGCAGGATTTAACGGAACTGCAGTAAAGGCTCTTCTTTTGAGTGTTCTAGTTAGAATCTATATTCTGAATGAAAGTTTTCGATTATTTCTTCTACCGTGTGGCAAAAACCTATTACAAAAACGATGGCGTAGGTGCCGCCACTGCTGTTGTGGGACTCAGCGCGCTGCAGTTTTTGCTGATTACAATCTTGGGCTTATCCTGGATAGGGTTTGTCCTGGGTGGCCTTGCTTCGCCCAACCATTCGAAAACGTGGGGAAATGCTGCTATCGTGGTTTGTACGCTGCTATTGGTTTACAATTCTTTTAGGTACTATAATAAGTATCCCCTGCTTGCCAAACGGTGGGAACAAGAGTCAAAAAAACAAAAGCGCGTGCGGGGAATCCTGATCATCTTAGCTATTCCGCTGGTTTTTGCAATAATGGTTTTAATCATGTGGCTTATACAAACCAAACCACATAGCTCACTATAGAACTGGCCTCCTTTGTATGAAACATGTTTTTTATTTGTTGCTCGTAATATTGCTATGTGCTCACAGCTCTTATTCCCAGAAAGAAACCTGCCCACAAGGCGACACTATGACCTTCGAGGGGTTTGTGCTAATGCCTGGCTACGCAGGTGTCGTTGGTGGGTATACATCTGAAGGGGATATATCTACCGCTTTACCGGTGGGCCTTGTGGGAGGAAACTACTTCATCCAATACCGAAACAAGCCGTTACGTTTCAGCAAGGCATTGAAAGCAGGAGTCTTTTTTACCAGTTTCACTCGGTTTGGCGCCTTTCTGCCCCCAGATATGGCGGACAGTATTCAACGGAATCTTGCAGCATGTGAAACAGTTACTAGTCCACTTTTGCTAAGTATAAGACACGGCTTCGGCGCACAGAACCTGCACTATAATAAATTTTGGCGTGCGCGAGGCATAACTGGCGAATTGCATCTTGTAAAAATAAAGTTTCGTTACGTTGCCTATAAAGAATTATTAATTACTCTACCCAATCCTGCCTTTAGGCCTAATTCCAATAAGAGGAAGCCATGGCTGAGTACACAAATTCCCACATTTTTCATTACAGAAATTCTACAAGCTGAAATCGTAGAAAAGCAGTTTTGAATCTTGTTCTCGTTAAGTGTTTTCCGGCTTGTAAAAACCTCCAACATGCCAACATTGCTTGCCAACCGCTTGTAGAAATATTGGCTTCCGCGTTTGGTGAGCCAATCATAAGTATAGAAACGCGCACGCCGGACCAGTTATGGCCCGGCGTGCGCGTTTCTATAACTAGCGCGTTAACCGATTTTTCTTCCAATTAGAAGCCCCCACCGCCGAACCATTAGCGTTAGCGCCATTCGCAACAGCCGTGGCCTTTTGCTCCGTGAGCATCTTTGCGGCGAAAACAGCGGCAAGTTGCTCCAGCTCGGCGTTTGGGGCGTTGTTGGCCAGTACGCTGGGCTGGAAGTGGTCCTTGATGAAGTTCGTGTCGAAGTCGCCGGAAACGAAGGCGGGGTGGGTGAGGACGTAGGTGCCGAAGGGCAGCGTGGTTTCGATGCCGGTAATCTGGTACTCGGCAATGGCGCGCAGCATCCGCTCGATGGCCTCGGTGCGGTCTTTCCCGTAGGTGACCAGCTTGGCAATCATGGGGTCGTAGTAAATCGGAATGTCCATGCCCTGCTCAAAGCCGTCGTCGACTCGTACGCCGGGGCCCTGGGGGCGTACATACACTGCCAGGTTGCCGATGTCGGGAAGGAAGTTGTTTTGCGGGTCTTCGGCGTACACGCGCAGCTCCAGGGCGTGGCCGGTAATGGAGAGGTCTTCCTGGCGGAAGCTTAGCGGCTGGCCTTGGGCTACCTTAATCTGCTCCTTTACTAAATCCAGCCCGGTAATGCACTCCGTTACGGGGTGCTCCACCTGCAGGCGGGTGTTCATTTCGAGAAAGTAGAAGTTGCGCTGGTCGTCGAGCAGGAACTCCACGGTGCCGGCGCCGGTGTAGTTGCAGGCGCGGGCCACGTCTACGGCGCAGCGGCCCATTTCGGCGCGCAGCTCGGGCGTGAGCACCGCCGAGGGTGCCTCCTCAATTACCTTCTGGTGGCGGCGCTGAATGGAGCATTCCCGCTCAAACAGGTGCACAATGTTACCGTGCTCGTCGCCGAGCACCTGAATTTCGATGTGGCGCGGTCCGGTCACGAACTTCTCAATGAACACGGCGCCGTCGCCGAACGAGGAAACGGCTTCCGAAACGGCCATCTTCATCTGCTCTTCAAACTCGGACTCCTGGTGCACGAGGCGCATGCCTTTGCCGCCGCCGCCGGCCGAGGCCTTAATAAGGATAGGGAAACCCACCGCGCGAGCAATGCGCTTGGCCTCTTCCACGTCGGAAATGGCCTCGTCGGTGCCGGGTACCAGCGGAATGTCGTAGGCTTTCACGGCTTGTTTGGCCGAAAGCTTGTCGCCCATAATGTTCATGGCCTCCGGCGAAGGACCGACGAACGTAATGCCGGCTTCTTTCACCTTGCGGGCAAACTCGGCGTTTTCGGAGAGGAAACCGTAGCCGGGGTGAATGGCATCGACGCCTAGCTCCTGGCAAACTTCAATGATACGGTCGCCGCGCAGGTAGCTTTGGCTGGATTGCGGACCGCCCACGCACACAGCTTCGTCGGCGTAGCGCACATGTAGGGCGTTGCGGTCGGCTTCGGAGTAAATGGCCACGGTTTTCAGGCCCATTTCGCGGGCCGAGCGCAGCACGCGCAGGGCAATTTCGCCGCGGTTGGCGACGAGCAGCTTGGTGATTTTCTTCATGCCGAAGGGGCGGAGGGGAACAGCAGATTTAGCGGGCCGAAGGTAATAGGTAGGGGTGACACGTAACAGGTCCTGAGGAGACGCGGAACGCACGAGGGTAAATTATCGGTAAAACTTCTTGGCCGCAGACTTGTCACCTATTAACCGCATCACCTGTTACCGCATCGCACTTCCTAATACCTCGCAACTTACTAACGGCGGGCTGGGCGTCGTTTCGTAACTTGCGCCGTGTTCGGCCGTGCCTCAACGAGGTGCAGGACCGTCATTTTTCAGTTACCCCACCCAAAAGCATTCCCGCGTGGATATTTTTGAGAGAATTGCCGCCAACCGCGGCCCGCTCGGCAGCCACTCGCACTACGCCCACGGCTACTTTACTTTTCCCAAGCTCGAAGGCGAAATCAGCCCCCGAATGGTCTTCCGGGGCAAGGAAGTATTAAACTGGAGCCTGAACAACTACCTCGGTTTGGCCAACCACCCCGAGGTGCGTAAAGTGGACGCCGAGGCTGCTGCCGAGTTTGGCATGGCCCTGCCCATGGGTGCCCGCATCATGAGCGGCAACTCCAACTACCACGAGAAGCTGGAGGCCGATCTGGCCGAGTTCATCAACAAGCCCGATGTGCTGCTGCTGAATTTCGGCTACCAAGGCGTGGTGAGCATCATCGACGCGCTGGTGTCGCGCCACGACGTGATTGTGTACGACGCCGAGTCGCATGCCTGTATCATCGACGGCGTGCGCCTGCACCAGGGCAAACGGTTTGTGTACCCGCACAACGACATGGCCGGCCTGGAGAAGCAGCTGGAGCGTGCCACTCGCATGACCCAAGAAACCGGCGGCGGCATTCTGGTGATTACCGAAGGCGTGTTCGGCATGTCGGGCAACCTCGGCAAGCTGCGCGAAGTGGTGGCCCTGAAAGAGAAATTCGAGTTCCGTTTGTTCGTCGACGACGCGCACGGATTCGGGACCATGGGCGAAACGGGCGCTGGTACGGGCGAACATTTGGGCATTCAGGACGGCATTGACGTTTATTTTTCGACGTTCGCGAAGTCCATGGCCAGCATCGGTGCCTTCGTGGGCGGGCCAGAATCGGTAATTGAATATTTGCGCTACAACATGCGCAGCCAGATTTTCGCCAAATCCCTGCCCATGCCGCTTACGGTGGGCGCAATCCGTCGTTTGGAGCTGCTGCGCACGCAGCCGGAATTGAAAGATAACCTCTGGACAATCGTACACGCCCTGCAAAGCGGTTTGCGCGAAAAGGGCTTTAACATCGGCACCACAGAGTCGCCGGTTACGCCGGTGCTGCTCAACGGCCAGATCCCCGATGCTACGCAGCTAACCTTCGATTTGAGAGAGAATTACGGCATTTTCTGCTCCATTGTGGTGTACCCAGTGGTGCCGAAAGACGTGATTATGCTGCGCCTGATTCCGACGGCTACCCACACGCTGGAAGACGTGCGGCAGACCATTGCGGCCTTTGAGGCCGTGGCAGCCAAGCTGGATAAGGGCTTGTATTCGAAACAGCCCGCAACGGCTTAAAACGCCATTTTGCTAAAGACACGAACTGCCCGTTGCACCCCGCAGCGGGCAGTTCGTTTTTTGTATTATATGAGGAGAAATTGATGAGCTGTTAAATGCTAAAACGCAGATTTTGGGTGTCGAAATGGGCCCATACGCGCTGTATTGGCCGTTTAAAAAAAAAGTAAAAAATTAGCTTGTATTTGAAATGCCCGTATATTAGACCCGGTCAAATTCTTGTTCCACACCACAAACCTCTCTCTTTTAATCATGGCTAATAACTTTGGCTCCCTGCGTGACCTCGTAATGTCTCTGGAAGGTGACTTCGAGAAGTTCTACGACAAGAACAACTCTGCTGCTGGTACGCGTGTACGCAAAGGCATGCAGGAACTGAAGAACATGGCCCAGGCCATCCGTTCGGAAGTTCAAAACACCAAAAACAGCGCTGCCGGTACCGGTGCCGCTGCTGGTGCTGCCAAGCCCGCTGCTAAGAAGGCTGCTCCGGCTGCTGCTAAGAAAGCTGCTCCGGCTAAAAAGAAGTAATTCGGCGCGGCCGCCTGGCCGCACTCTGTTACCCATACAAAAAGGGCACCCGACATGTCGGGCGCCCTTTTTGTTTTCTCTGTTGTGGCTGATTTAGGTCAGCTTGATCAGGTAGTAGTTCTTCTTGCCTTTCTGGGCTACGATGTAGCGGTCCTGCACCAAGGGCAGCTCGGTAGCCGCCTGGGCCGGTGCGTCGGCGCGCTGGCGGTTCAGGCTTACGCCGCCGGCCAGTACCTGCTCGCGCGCCTTGCCTTTGGAGGGGAAAATCTGGAAGCCGGTGGCCTCGCTTACTAAATCGAGTACAGTGAGGTCCGCAAGTTGCTCACGGGGCACCGAAAGATGAGGGACGCCGGCAAACACGTCGAGCAGGGTGGGCTCGTCGAGGCTGGCCAGGTCACCGCCACCGAACAGTACCTGCGAGGCCGACAAAGCCGCTTCGTAAGCTGCTGCGCCGTGCACGCGGGTGGTTACGTCTTGCGCCAGGGTTTTCTGCAGGAGGCGCTGGTGCGGGGCTTGGGCGTGCTCGGCTTCCAGGGCTTCAATCTCGGCTTGGTTGAGCAGCGTAAACACGCGAATCAGGCGCGGCACGTCGGCGTCGGCGGCGTTCAGGAAGAACTGGTAGAACTGGTAGGGCGAAGTCATGGTGGGGTCGAGCCACACGGTGCCGGTTTCGCTCTTGCCGTACTTGGTGCCGTCGGCCTTGGTGATGAGCTGACCGGTGAGGGCATAGGCTTTTCCCTCGCCGCCGCTCATGCGCCGGATCAGCTCGGTGCCGGTGGTGATGTTGCCCCACTGGTCGGAAGCGCCCATTTGCAGCGTTACGCCCAGGTTTTTGTAGAGGTGCTGAAAGTCATAACCCTGCAGCAGCTGGTAGCTGAACTCGGTGTAGCTCAGGCCCTCAGCGCCGGTCTCCTCGTTGCCGCTGATGCGGCGCTTTACCGAGTCCTTGGCCATCATGTAGTTCACCGTGAGGTGCTTGCCTACTTCGCGCAAAAACTGCAAAAAGCCGAATTCCTTGAACCAGTCGTAGTTATTCACGACCAAGGCACCGGTGGGGCCTTCCGAGAAATCGAGAAACTTCTCTAACTGCGCTTTAATGCCGTTCTGGTTGCGGCGCAGGGTTTCTTCGTCCAGCAAATTGCGTTCGGCCGACTTGCCCGACGGGTCGCCAATCATGCCGGTGGCCCCGCCTACCAGGGCTACCGGGCGGTGGCCGGCGCGCTGCAGGTGCACCAGCAGCATAATGGTGGCCAGGTTACCGATGTGTAGCGAAGCCGCGGTGGGGTCGAAGCCGATGTAGCCGCTGATGGGGGCGTTCTGGCGCAGGTGCTCGTCGGTGCCGGGCATCATGTCGTGAAACATGCCGCGCCAGCGCAGTTCTTCAATCAGGTCCATTCAGTTGTCAGTTGCGGGTTGTCAGTTGTCAGTAGCCAATGGGCAAAACCGATGCACTGGAGGCGCAAAGGTAAGGGCAGGGCGGTACCTTTGCGCGGAAGTTGAGTAGGGCGTTATCCGCTGTTGCGCGCCCTGGCAACTGATAACTCCCAACTGACAACTCCGATTATGCCTGCTCTTTCAGCCGACCAACTCATGCAGCAACTGCAGAAACGGCAGTTTGCGCCGGTGTATTTTCTGCAAGGGGAGGAGCCGTATTATATCGATTTAGCCTCCGACTTCATCGAGAAAAACGTGCTCAGCGAAGCCGACAAAGGTTTTAACCAGGTGGTGCTGTACGGCAAAGACACCGACGTGCCCACCGTGCTGGGCCAGGCCCGCCGCTTTCCCATGATGGCCGAGCGCACGGTGGTCATTGTAAAGGAAGCCCAGAATCTACCCGGCCTCGACTCCGAAAGCGGCGCCACTCAGCTGGAAGCTTACCTGAAAAACCCGCTGCCGAGCACGGTGCTGGTGTTCGGCTACAAGCACAAAACCCTCGACGGCCGCAAAAAGCTTGGCAAGCTGATAGCCGAACATGCGGTGCTGCTTACGTCTGATAAACTGCGCGACTACCAGGTGCCGCAGTGGCTGCAGGCCACCATGAAGCAGCGCCAGCGGCCCATTCACGACGATGCCGTGCAACTGCTGAGCGAATACATCGGGCCGGACCTGGGCCGATTGTTGGGCGAAATCCAGAAGATTGAGCTGAACCTGAAGCCGGGTGAGCCCATTGATGCGGCCACAGTGCAGCGTTTGGTGGGCATCAGCAAAGACTACAACATCTTCGAGCTGCAGAAGGCCCTGGTAACGCGTGATATTCTGAAGGCTAACCGCATCGTGCAGCACTTCGCGGCCAACCCTAAGGATAACCCGCTTATTCCCAACCTCACGTTGCTCTTTAACTTCTTCCTGCGGCTGCTGCAGTTGCATACGCTGCCCAACCCCACGGCCGCCGACTGGAAGCGCCTCGGCATTGCCCACGCCTTTGCCCAGAAGGAATACCAGCAGGCCCAAAAGGTATTCAACTACCAACGCACCCGCGACATCATTCGCCTCATCCGCCGCGCCGATTTGCAAAGCAAGGGCGTGGAAAGCGGCTCCATGGCCGACGGTGATATTCTGCAGGAGCTGGTGTTCATGATTCTGCACCCGCAAGTGCCGGTGGCGGCGGTGCTGGGGTAAGTGACAGGAGCGAAATGGAATACAACCTCGACGCTCTACAATGCCATCTTGAGTCGGTGTGGCAAACCCAAAGCCGCAGGATAAAATGGGAGCTTGGGCCAACGGAAAAGCTACATCCCGATTTTAGAGTCCTTGAGTTTGAGCCAGGAGGCACTCACAGCTTTTGGATTTACTCAACTCTAGGCATGACCTTGGGCATGGCGGGGGAATTGTTTGAACTGCACCTTTTCTCTTCAAAGGAAAGCATTGACCTAGTGGAACTCCTGGTTGCAGCAGCTTCTTTCCACCGCAATGTTGCTGAGCTAGGGTTGAACCACACCGTGAATTTTGGACAGGCTTGGATGGATTCTTCGGTGTGTGACCATGGGTTTATTTCTTGGCCGTATCTGGATTAAGAAGATTTACAGCAGTTTGAGGTCGGGAATGACTCTTTAATGCACTACTGGCTCATTCCGATTACGGAAGCGGAGCGTGATTATAAGATCCAAAAAGGATGGGAGGCTTTAGAGGACCTGTTTGAAGTCAGAAGTCTGGACTATTTAAATCCTGAACGGACTTCCTTGATATAAGAATGAACCTAAAAGAAATTTTTCCACGTTAAAGAGAAAAATTTCCCTAAGTTTCGGCTGCATTCCTCAGAGTACCATGGCAACTACCAGCATCAAACCCAAAGCAGATACGGCCTTGCCCGTGGGGCTGCGCAAGAAATGGGCGGCTTGGGGCCGCACCGGCAAAGATTCGTTTGCCTTGGTGCTGGAGGCGCGCAAAGGCGTGCCGGCTGCCACGGCTTTCGAGGTAGCCGAGGCCTACCAGCTGCAGGCCCACGAGCTGGAGGCCATCTACGAGCTGTCGACGAAGACGCTGCGCAGCTACTCGCAGGAGAAAAAGCCGCTGAGCGCCGCCAGCAGCGAAAAGACCCTCAAGATTATTGCCCTCTACAACCTGGGCGTAGAGGTGTTCGGCGAAGCGGCCGCTTTTCTGCGCTGGCTGGATAAGCCCGCCCACGGCCTCGACCAGGAAGTGCCCCTGCGTTTGCTCGAAACTTCCGGCGGCATAGATCTGGTGGCCGAGGAATTGCAGCGCATTGCCCACGGCGACTTGTCGTAGCCCGTGCTGGTATACCGCATTTGCCTGGCTAAGTACGCCGACGGGCTGTTTGCCTCGGGCTACCGGGCGCGCTGGAATTTCAAAGACCAGTTCGTGATTTACACCGCTGCCAGCCGGGCCCTGGCTTGCCTCGAAAACGTGGTGCACCGCAGCGGCGAAGGCCTGAACGAGCAGTTTCGGGTGCTGGTGATAGACGTGCCCGACGACCTGCTGGTGGAAGAAATCAACCCGGCGGATTTGCCGCCGGGCTGGGAAAAAGCCAGCCGCTACGCCGTGTGCCAGCCTTTGGGCAGCGCCTGGTACGAAGCGCGCCGCTCAGCCGTGCTGCGGGTGCCGTCGTCCATTGTGCCGCAGGAAAGCAACTTTATCCTGCACAGTCGCCACCCCGATTTCAGCCGCATTCAAATACTAGGGCGGGAGGAGTTCAGCTTCGATGCGCGTATTAAGGCTACGGACCTGTGAGTAGCAAAACCGGCTGCTGGCGCTATGTAGCCCCGGCAGCCGGTTTTGCGTATTGGAGCCGCGAGTCCTGGCTTGCTTTAAACGAAGGCCGCCGGCCGGAATACCATATTCGGCTGAATCCACGTTGAAGGAAAGGGAATAGGCGCAACCCGCGGCCATTTTTCCCTACTTTTGAACATCCCGGGCCGACGGGGCCCTTCCTCCCGCAACGCTCCGCAAATGAAGCTTCTCTCTCGCCTGGCGCTGGCTGCCTCGCTCAGTGCCGCGACGCCGCTGGCCGCGCAAGCCCAGCATACCCAGAAATTCACTAACGAAGAACGCCCATTCTTCGAAGGCCTCGAACTCTTCGACCGCGCCCAGTACGGGGCCGCCCAAGCTGCCTTTCAGCAGTACCTGGAGCAAACCCAGCGCCGCAGCGGCGACCTGCGCGACCGAACCGTAGACGCCGAGTACTACTACGCCGTTAGCGGCTTGTACCTGTTTCACCCCGATGCGGAAAGCCGCATTCTGGCCTTCGCCGATAACAACCCCGCGCACCCCCGGGCCGCGTCGGCGTACTTCGAGCTGGGCCGCACGTACTTCGACAAGAAGGACTACAAGCGCGCCGCCGAATACCTGCAGCGCGTGGCGCCCGATAACCTCGGCAACGAGCAGCGGGCCGAGTCGGAATTCAAGCTGGCTTACAGCTACTTCGCCCTGAAGGATTTTGAAAAAGCCAAGCTGATTTTCGACCGCAACAAGCAAGGCAACCACCAGTACCGCTACGCCAGCAGCTACTACGCGGGCTACCTCGCCTTTAAAGCCGGTAACTACGCCGCAGCGCGCCAGGACCTGGCCACCGCCGAGCAGAACGACGCTTACCGGCCCGTAGTACCGGCCATCATGAGCCAGATTTTCTACAAAGAGGGCAACCTCGACGGGCTCATCGACTACGGTACCAAGGCGCTGGCGCAAACCCCGCCGCCCCAGGGCGCCGACGAAATTCAGCTGTTAGTAGGCGACGCGTTCTACCAGAAGCAGGATTTTGCCAAAGCCGCCGAGTACTTCGATAAATACGCCGCCGGCCGCAAGAAAATCGAGCCGATGGTGCAGTACAAAATCGGTTACGCGAACTTCAAGCAAGGCGACTTCAAAGGCGCTATCAACAGCCTGAAAGGTGTGGCGGCCCAGCGTGACTCGCTTGGCCAAAACGCGGCCTACCACCTTGGACTGAGCTACCTGCAAAACAACTCCAAGCAATTGGCCCTAACCTCGTTTGATGCTGCCCGCCGGGCGCCGTTCGACAAGCTGGTGGCCGAAAACGCTCAGCTGAAGTACGCGCAGGTAAGCTACGAGCTGGGCAACACGCCCGATGCCATCGACGCGTTGGAGGAATTCGGAAAGAAGTACCCGCGCTCAAAGAACCGCGCCATTGCCGACGACCTGCTGTCGGATGCTTACCTGGGCAGCAACGATTACGCCCGGGCCCTGCGCTACCTCGAAGGCTTGGACGACCGTACGGCTAAGCTAAACGCTACTTACCAGCGCGTGGCCTACTACCAGGCGGCCACGCTCTACAACAACGGCAAGTACGGCGAAGCGCTGCCGCTGGTCGAGAAGTCGTTGCGGGTGCAGCAGGACGATGCCCTACGCGCAGCTGCACAGGTACTGCAAGGTGAGATTTACTCGGTGGGCCTGCAGTACGAGCCGGCTATTCGGGCTTACAACGCTGCGTTGAGCACCACCCGCAGCGGATCTGCGGCCCAAACCGATTTCGACCAAAAAGCCCGTTACGGCCTTGGTTATGCGTATTATAACAACAAGCAGTACGCCCAGGCCCGGCCGTATTTCCAGGCTTTCCTGAGTGACAAAGAAGCCAAGCCGGCTTCCGACCCGAACTACTATGACGTGACGCTGCGCCTCGCCGACACGTACTACGTGGCCAAAAGCTATACCCAGGCCATTGAGCTGTACGACAAAGTCATTCAGGCCAATGCGGCCGACAAAGACTTTGCGTACTACCAAAAAAGCCTGGCGCTAAGTCTGATGGGCCGCAAAGACGACGCCGCCAAAACGCTGCAGACGCTGTTGCGCACCTCGCCCAACTCGCGTTACGCCGACGACGCGGTATACCAGCAGGCCCAGCTTGATTACGAAGGCGGCAATTTCCAACCGGCTGTGGAAGGCTTCTCGCGCCTGATTGAGCGCCGACCCAACTCCCCGTTGGTACCGCAGGCTTTGCTCAAGCGTGGCATTGCCTACCAAAACCTGCAACAGCACGAGAAAGCCGTAACCGATTTCCGGCAGGTGCTGGCGCAGTTCCCGCGCACGAAATCGGCTTCCAGCGCTATTCTGAGCTTGCAAGAGAGTTTGTCGGCCCTAGGCCGCACCGAGGACTTCGACCAGGCCTTGGCGCAGTACAAGCAGGTTAACCCGAACGACAAAGCCGTGGAAAGCGTGGAGTTCGAGGCGGCCAAGTCGCTGTACACGGCTGAGAAATACGCCCAAGCTATTCCGCGCCTCGAAGCGTACCTGAAGCAATACAGCCAAACGGTACTGGCTGCTGATGCGCGCTACTTCCTAGCCGACTCGTACCTGAAAACCGGTAAAAAGGCCGAGGCCCTGCCGCGTCTGCGGGCTGTGGTGGAAGAGGGCAAAAGCGAAAACGTGATTCGCGCCGTGGGCCGCGTGGCCGAACTGGAGTTCGAGAACAAGAACTACGGCGAGGCCGCCCGTTTCTACACGCGTTTGCGCGAAACCACCAGCAACCGCCGCGACCGGGCAAATGCCGGTCTGGGCCTGATGCGCAGCCTGTTTGAAGCCGCCGACTATGCGGGCACCAAGCGCGTGGCCGCCGAATTACTGGCCGAAGGCAGTGCGACGCCTGCCATTACCAGCGCCGCGCAGCTCTACACCGGCAAAGCCAGCTACAAAGCCGGCGAACTAGATGCCGCGGTAACCGAGCTGACCACCGCCGCTAAAACCGTGGATGTAAACGGTGCCGAAGCGCAGTATACGCTGGCGGAGGTGCTGTTTCAGCAGAAGAAAAACGAAGCGGCGCTGGACGCGGCTTTCAAGCTAAACTCCAGCTTCAACCAGTACGATTTGTGGCTGGGTAAAGCCTTCTTGCTGATTTCCGACATTTACGTGGCTCAAGGGGAAACCTTCCAGGCCCGCGCCACGCTCAGCTCCATCATCGATAATAAGTTTCCGGTAGCTGAAGTGCTGGAAGCGGCCAAACAGAAGCTGGCCGCGCTGGATGCTGCCAACCCGGCCGGTGCTCCGAAAGGAGGGGCCGCCACCCCAGCTACTGGTACGCCTAAAGCGGGGGCAGCCAAACCGGGTGCCACCCCCAAACCCGCCACTACCGGCCGCCGCTCTGCCACTCGCAATTCCTTGCAGCCGCAGTCCGACTCCACCACTACCGACTCGCCGGCTCCTACGCCGACGAACACGGAAGACGAAGAGTAAAAACCGCCGGTTTCCTATCAAATTAGTCGTTGAACAGCCGGGTAGTGGGACTGGCGGCCGGGTGCAAAAAGCACAAGCCGCCAGTTTCGAAACCGCAGACCTACGTTCCTGAATGAGCCATTCTTCCCATCGGCATATAACTCTGGCCGCTTTCCTGACCGCCGCTGTCGTACCGACGTTGGCGCAAGCCCAGCCCACGCGGCCGCGCAGCGGTAAAATCGAGGAGGCCGAAATTGAGATTGTAAAAGAGCGCGAAAACCAACTCCCCGAGGCGGCGCGCAACTTTGAGAAAATTCAGCTGGCCCCGGCACCCAAAACCGACCGGCAGGTGCGCTATACCTTTCCTGATTTCCGCCTGCCGAGCCAGAACCTGAACCCATCGGTTCGGGTACTGACCATTAAGCAGGAGGAACTGACACCCTTGCAGGGAAATTACGCCCGCTTGGGCGTGGGCAACTACGCTTCGTTGCTGGGGCAGGCCCACCTGCACACCACCCGAAACGCCGATTACGCCTACGGGCTCGACCTCAACCATATTTCGTCTGCCCGCGGTCCGGTGGATGGCAAGAACTCCTCGGTAGCGCAAAGCAATCTGCAGCTGCAGGGCGAGCGTTACAACGGCCCGCTAACCCTGGGAGCCCGCCTGAACCTGGGCCGCGACCGGGCCAACTTTTACGGCTATAACCCGAACCTGGAGCCCACGCCCGAACCCGACAGCATCAAGCAGGTATTTTACCGTGTCGACGGGCAAGTGTACCTGCGCAACCGCGACCGGGATGCCGCATTTCAGTACGACATTGCCGGCGGCTACCGCAACTGGCAAGACCGCTTCGATGCCAAGGAATCGAACGTGTACGGGCAATTGCGTACGGCGTACTACGTAACCGAAAAGGGCCGCGTGCGCTTCGACGGTGACCTGTCATTCATTTCCCAGAAAGATTCGGCCTTTTCCCTGAGCCGGCCCTTCGCCCAGGCCACGGCGGCGTACGAGCAGAAAGTGGGTACCCGCCTGGATGTATCGGTGGGAGGAACCGTTGGTTACACCGGCGACACCATTAATAATGCCCGGCAGGTAAACTTTTTCCCGGCCGTGCGCTTGGGCTACACCGTGGTCGAAGACAAGTTCGTGCTCTTCGGCGGGCTCGGCGGCGGGTTGCAGCGCGTTACGCTTTACGATCTAACCCAGGAAAACGCGTGGCTCGGCAAACGCCAGCAAGTGGCCGACACGCGTCGGGGACCCACGGTGTTCTTCGGTTTCAACGCTGCACCGGTCCGCAATCTGCAGGCATCGGTTAAGGTTACCCTCAGCAACGACGACAACCTGTATTTCTACAACCTCTCGCGCCGCGACACCACCCGCTACGAATTGGTATACGACCCCAAGTCGACGCAGCTGCTGAACGTGCACGGCGAGCTGGTGTACAACGCCGCCGAGAAATTGCGGGTGGGCACCCGGCTCGATTACAACGGCTACAACGTGAAAACCCTGGCCGAGCCGTTTCACCGGCCCAACTTCCAGGGCGTGTTCTTTGCTTCGTACAACATGTACGATAAGTTGTTGCTGGGTGGTGAGTTGTACACGCTTAGCTCAAGCTACGGTTCGGTGCGGTACCCCGTGGGAAGCACCACGCCGCAATTCCGCGAACAGTTACGCGCCACCAACGCCGTGGTGGACTTGAACCTGCGGGCCGACTACCGCTTTTCGGAAAACTTGTCGTTCTTTGTTTTGGGCAATAACTTGCTTGGCCGCAAGTACGAGCGTTTCCTGAACTACCCCGTGAAGGGCATAAACGTACTGGCCGGTTTGGGTTACCAGTTTTAGGCGAGCGGTAAATTGTGGCGGTGTTCTGCCGCTTTCGCTTGCCAAACCCGGTTGCCTACCCCATTCATCACCCTTTACCTCAGCGCCTTGCAGCTATCCGACCACATTCAACGCCTGCTCCGGGACCACGACTGCGTAATCATTCCCGATTTCGGTGGGCTCATTGCGGATTACGAACCGGCCCGGCTGCACCCGGTGCGCCACACGCTGGCCCCGCCCGCTAAACGCGTGGCTTTTAACCAAGCACTTACCCGCAACGACGGCTTGCTCGTGGACGCGCTCAGCCGTTCCCTGGCCATTTCCGCCGCGCAGGCTCGCCAGCAGGTCCGCCAAGCCGTAGCCACCATGCAGCGCGAACTGGAAGCCCAACAGCGCACCGAGTTGCCGGGTATCGGCGTGTTCCGCGGCGCCCCCGACCGCGGCCTGGATTTCGAGTACACCGGTTCGGCAAACTTGCTTACGTCCAGCTTTGGCTTGCCCGAGCTTACGTCGCGGCCCGTGCGTGCTACTGATGCCCTGCTGGCTCGGGAGCGGGTACGGGAAGCGCCGCAGCCGCTGCTGGCCGCCGGCAACCGTGCCCGACTGCGCCGCGTGTTCAATTTTGCGTCGGTGTTTGTGTTGGCTGGTTTATTCCTGACGGCCAATTACCAGTTCGCGGTGCAGAACGGCTACGCTAAATGGCCCGACGAATGGCACCTGAATGCCAACAAATCAACAACTGAACTGGCTCGCCAGCCTCAAGCCGCCAACCTGGCCAATACAGCCTTTGGCGAGGTAGCCCTGCCCGACGGAAGCAAGGTTGAGGAGCCCGAAATAGCCAAGCCGGAACCCGCAAATGCGGAACTAGCCGTGGCTGCTGCCACCAAAAAGGCCGTTAGCGCCCGTGCGGTGGCGCCCGCCGTGCCCGCTAAAAAGCCGGTTGCTGCAACCAGCCGCAAGCCTGCGCCGTCGGTAACATCATCGTCGGCAGCCGGCACCACAATTTCGGGGGTTACAAACCGTTTTTACGTGGTAGTGGGCAGCTTTAACTCGTTGCGAAGCGTAGAACAGGCCCGTTTAAACCTGGCCCGCAAAGGCCGGGTCGCCAAAGTACTACTGCCGCGCCGAGGTTCCAAGCAAGTTCGCGGTACCAAACATTTCCGTCTCACCGTCGCTGATTTCAGCACCCAAGCCGCTGCCCGGCAGGGCTTACCCGCCCTGCGCAAACAATACGGCTCCGACATTCTGGTCTACAACTATTAGCATGATTGCACCTTTTCTGCTGCAGATAACCACCGCTGCGGCCGACTCCGCCGCCGACCCCACCGCCGCCGCTGCGGCTGCACCCGCCGCCCAGCCAGAGCTTTCGGTCATCGACTTGATCCTGCAAGGGGGCTGGATTATGCTCCCGATCGGGTTGCTCTCGCTGCTCTCCATTTACATCATCATCGAGCGGTACATCACCATCCGGAAAGCCGCCGCGCTGCCCGATTCGTTTATGTCGCAAATCCGGAACCTGATGGTGAAGGGCGACTTGCAGGGCGCCAAAATGCTCTGCGCCCAAACCGCTTCGCCGCTGGCCCGCATGATTGAGAAGGGAATACGCCGCATTGGCATTCCGCTCAAAGACATCGAGACCAGCGTGGAAAACGTAGGGAAGGTGGAAATTGCGCGCCTCGAGAAGAACATCAGCGTGCTCGGCATTGTGGCTGGTATTGCGCCCATGCTGGGTTTTGTGGGTACCATCGTCGGGGTAATCAAAATCTTTTACGCCATCAGTACCACCGGGGACTTCGGTATTGCCCAGATTTCGGGCGGTCTGTACACCAAAATGGTAACCTCGGCGGCCGGCCTTATTGTGGGCATCATCGCACACGTTGGGTACCACGGCCTCACTTTAATGGTAGAGCGTTTGGTGTTCCGCATGGAAAACTCGGCCATCGAGTTCATGGACATTCTGCAGGACAACTAAATTTTTAATGTGCCAATGAGGTTAAATGAAGGTAATGTGCTCAAGCCGCTCTGAAGGCATCGTATGCACATCAGCACATTCCACCTCATTCGCACATTAGCGAAGCGTACCACCTTAGCCCCATGGATTTAAGCCGCCGTCGTAAACTTTCTTCGCACGTCGAGACCAGCTCGATGAACGACATCATGTTCTTCCTGATGCTGTTCTTCCTTATCGTGTCGACGATGGTTAACCCGAACGTGATTAAGCTGCTGCTGCCCAATGCGCGGTCGGGCAAGGCTGTAATGAAGCAAACCATTAACGTCTCGGTTACCGCCGACGGTTCTTACTTCCTCGACCGTCAGCCACTGGCGCCCGGCGGGCTCGAAGAAGCGTTGCGTCAGCGCATCAAAGGCTCCGAAGAAACCACCGTGGTGTTGCGCGTCGATAAAGCGCTGAACGTGCAGAAGCTGGTGGACGTACTTGAAATCGGGAATCGACTAAAAATTAAAATGGTCATGGCCACCGCCGCGGAGCAGTCCAAAGGCTAGCCTCTTCGGTCTTGGCCCCTAACTTGCCCCGATGCGCTGAACCCCAGCCGCACCGGGGCACGTTGTTTAACCGCAACGCAGCTTTTACCTCTTTTCAACTTTGAACTATGGCCGTTGAATTTCGCGAAGAACACCGCCGCGAGGCGCTCATCGGTACCCTGGCTTTCCACGGCCTGCTGGCCCTGTTGTTCTTCCTGATCGTTTTCAAAAACCCGCCCGAGGACATCGTGCTCAGCAGTGGCGGCGGAGTGGAGCTAAACTACGGACTGGACGAAGCGGGTTCGGGCGACATCCAGACCACGGCGCCGGCCAACGACTCGCCTAACCGCGAAGACAGCCGCCCACCTGCCCAGCAGCCCGACCCCGAGCCGCAACCTGCCGTGCGTACTCCGCCGGTAGCCGAGCAGCCTGCCGAGGAGAAAATTTTGACAAGCGACGCAGAAGAAAACGACGTAAAAATTCCGCCGGTTGAAAAGCCCGCCGAGCGTCCGCGCGAAGAACCCGTGAAGCCCGCCGAGCCCGAGAAACCCAAGGTTGACCGCCGGGCCGTGTTTACCCCGCGTGGTTCCGCCACCGGTGGAGGCAATGGCACCAGCGGCACCAGCAACTCGCCCTCGGGCAACAACAACGGCGACAAGCCCGGCACCGTGGGCGACCAGGGCAGCCCAGAAGGTACCCTCGACGGCCGCGCCCTGTACGGTTCCCCCGGCAGCGGGGGAGGTACCGGCGGTGGCGACGGCATGGGCGACGGTTTTGGCAACAGCGGCTGGGCTTTCGAGAATACGCCGCGCGTCGAGCCGCTCGACAACGAAGGCGGTTATGTGCGCCTGAAAATCAAGATCGACGAAGACGGCGAAATTGTGTCCGTAACCAAAGTGGGCAGCAACATGTCGCCGCGCCAGGTGCAGGCCTGCATCGACGCCGTATCGAATAAGGCCACGTTCCGCCGTGTAAAGGGCGGAACAGGAGGAGCCACCGGCTTTTACACTTACCGTTTCCGGGTAGAATAGCCGCACATCTTCGGCTTAATTAGCGCCGTCGGTCGGATTTCTCCGGCCGGCGGCGTTTTTTTGCACCCTGAACTGCCCCGCGCTATGAATTACCCCGAAACCCTTGCTTTCCTCTACGGCCAGCTGCCGATGTTCCAGCGCGTGGGTGCGGCCGGGTTTAAAGACGGGCTTGTGGGGGTACAGCGCCTGGTGGAGGCCATGGGGCATCCGGAGCGAAATTTTCGGGCCGTACACGTAGCCGGCACCAATGGCAAGGGCAGCAGCTCGCACATGCTGGCGGCCGTGTTGCAGGCAGCCGGCTACCGCACCGGGTTGTACACGTCCCCGCACTTGCGGGAGTTTACCGAGCGCATCCGCCTAAACGGGCAGGAGCTGACCCCAACTTATTTGGTGCAGTGGGTGGAAAAATGGCAGGGGCTTTTCGAAGAGGTCAAGCCTTCTTTTTTCGAAATGTGCGTAGCGCTGTGCTACGACTATTTTTCTGCCGAACAGGTTGATATAGCCGTGGTGGAAGTAGGGCTGGGCGGCCGCCTCGATTCCACGAACATCATCACACCGCTGGTGTCGCTCATCACCAACATCAGCTACGACCACCAGGCCATTCTGGGCGATACGCTGCCGCTGATAGCCCGTGAAAAAGCCGGAATTATCAAGTCCAACGTGCCGGCGGTTATCAGCCAGACCCAGGCGGAGGTTGCCGAGGTTTTTACCGAAGTAGCCCGGCAGGTAGGAGCGCCGCTGCTGTTTGCCGATGCCCGGTACCGCGCCGAACTGCTCCACGATAACCCGTCCGCGGCTACACAGCACCTGCGCGTGTGGCGCGGGCAGGAAGTATGGTTTGATGACCTGGAGCTCGGGCTGGTGGGCGACTACCAGCGGCTGAACCTGCCGGGGGTACTGGCCACGGTAGAGGAATTACGCAATCAGGGCTTCGGCATAACCGACAAGCACGTGCGCCTGGGGTTACGCTCTGTACAAACGCTTACCGGCCTGCGCGGACGCTGGCAGATTGTGGGGCGAAACCCACTGGTAATCTGCGACACCGGTCATAATGAAGCCGGCATCAAGCTGGTTATGAAGCAGCTGGCGCGGTTACAGTACGGGCATTTGCACCTGGTGCTGGGCATGGTGAACGACAAAGACCCACAGCCCGTGTTGCGTTTGCTGCCGCGCGAAGCCACGTATTACTTCTGCCAGGCCAGCATTCCGCGGGCGCTGCCCGTCAACGACCTGCTCGGGTACGGCCAACAGCTCGGCCTGCAAGGCCAGGCGTACGCGTCGGTGGAGTTGGCGCTGGCCGCCGCCCGCGAAGCCGCCGCGCCCGATGATGTGGTTTTCGTGGGCGGCAGCACCTTTGTAGTAGCCGAAGTACCCGATTTGTACGGGGCTAATTAGCCTGCCTTGCCTTGGTTGAGCAAACAGGGCGTACCGAAATTATTCACACAAGCACATTGCCTTCATGGGCCGAGTAAAACTGAAGCGCTTCGCCGACAACGCCCAGCGTACCGACATTGTGGAGCCGGGGAAAGCCACGTTCGGCAACCTGATTGGCCGCTGGAAATCCGATTTCTTCCGCAACGACCACCCCATTACCATCGAAATAGGCTGCGGCAAGGGCGAGTACACGGTGGGCCTGGCGGCGCGTTATCCCGAGCGCAATTTTCTGGGGCTCGACATCAAAGGCGAGCGGATGCACCGCGGCAGCGTGCTGGCCGAAGAGCAGGGCCTAACCAATGTGGGGTTTCTGCGGGTGCAGGCCGAAAAGCTGCTGGAACACTTCGGTCCCGGCGAGCTGGATGAAATCTGGATAACCTTCCCGGATCCACGTCCGCGGCTCGGCGACACCAAGCGGCGGCTTACCTCGCCGCGCTTTCTGGAGCTGTACCGCCAGGTGCTGCGTCCCGGCGGTATGGTGCACCTCAAAACCGACTCGGACTCCTTGTTTGAGTACAGCGTAGAATTGCTGCAGGAGAGGCAGGCCTCTAACCTGGTGGTAACCTACGACCTCTACCAAACGCCCGAACTGTTACCCCACGCGCACGACATTCAAACCACTTACGAGCGGAAATACCGCGAGCGGGGTGTGCCCATCAAATACCTGCATTTCACGCTTTCCTAAACCTCAAACAGGACGCCAGAGGCAAACAACATTGCCTTGTGTGCTCACCTACTTCATTTGCCATGTCGCGCCCGGTTCCCATTGAAACGCTGCACTTGTTCCCGGAAATCGATGCCCTGCTGATCGACTTCCTGGGTAACCTGTCGCCAGCCGAATGGGAGCAGCAAACCTTAGCTCCGCGCTGGAAGGTGATGGATGTAGCGCTGCACTTGCTGGATGGGAATCTGCGGACCCTGTCTATGTTGCGCGACGGGCACTTCGGCATCGCGCCCCAAACCGATTTGGGCACGCACACCGGGCTGGTCAGCTTTCTGAATCAGCTCAACGCCGACTGGATTACGGCCACCCGCCGCCTGAGTCCGGAGGTGGTGGTATGGCTGCTGGAAGCAACCGGAAAAGAATACAGCCGATTTTTAAGTACGCTGGACCCCTGGGCACCGGCGGCGTTTGCGGTAGCCTGGGCCGGGGAAAACGAGTCCCGGAACTGGTTTCACGTAGCGCGGGAGTTTACCGAGAAGTGGCACCATCAGCAGCAAATCCGCCAGGCGGTGGGGCGTGGCGAAGAGGAACTGCTGCAACCCCGGTTCTACGGGCCTTATTTACAAACGTCCATGCACGCGCTGCCGCACCATTACCGCGCGGTGGAAGCTCCTGCCGGAACCGTGTTACGGGTTACGGTTACGGGGCCTGGCGCGCAGGAATGGCACCTGCACCGTTCAACCGATAAATGGATGTTGGGCGAGTTCGTGGTTGATCCGGTAACCAGCATTGAGGTGGATGGGGCCGTAATGTGGCAGCTGCTAAGCAAGGAGCTAACCAGTGCCGAGCAGTACGTGCGCATTACCGGCGACCAACGGCTGGGCGAGCCTATACGCAAGCTTACCGCCGTTATGGCGTAGCCGGGGCGTTTACTCCTCGGCTTCCAACTCTTCAAACACCGCTTCCAGCTCGGTGAAGTCGCGCACGCCGGTCCTGATTTCGTCGCCGCCTTCCAGCACTAAGCCCGTAGGGGCAACCGTACTTAGCAGGCGGCGCAGGGGGCCCGATGCGAAAGCCGGCGACAACCAAATGGGGTAGGCGCGCGCCTGTTCCGTGAGGTGGGCCATCTGAAAATCGGTAAGCGGCTGGGGCGGCGGCATCGACAACACGAAGCCGGCCACGTGCGGGGCCAAGGTGCGGAAGCGGTTGTCCACGTCTTCGGGCAGCATGTCGGGTACCCATTTCACGAGGGTTAGCACGGGCAGGGCCAACTCGGCCATTTCTTCGGGCCGGCGCACCCGGTGCAGCATGACCGAGTGCAGGCCGCAGGCGCTGGCAAGGGCGTTGATTTGCTCGGCGGGCAGGGTGTCAAATTCTCCGATCAGGTGAACACCTGCTACCCAGCTGCTGAGCTCCTGCACCAATTCAGGCGTTACGGCGCCGGGCAGGCTCGGGTCGAGGCGAAAGGTAAGATACTCGGCACCCATGCCGGCGCAGTAGCGCGCATCGGAAAGGTTGTTAATGCCGCGAACGATAACGGGAATCAAAAGGGCCACAGAGCAGAAGGTCGGGGAATGGGCGAAACCGGACGTTAGAAAGACGGACAGTCAAAACAAATAAATGTTTGACCCGCCCAAAGGTTGCGGCCAGCGCCGGCCGCCCCATCTGTAGGCCTTCAAACATCGATTCGGCAAAAGTAGCGAAACCTGCGCCGGCTCGCATGTGTTACCTTTGCCAATTCGGCCGCGAACCTTGACTTCGCGGGCGTTGCCATATGAACCCAGATACCACTTCTACACCGTCCAAAGGGCGCGTACTCGTCGCCATGAGCGGCGGCATCGATTCATCCGTGGCAGCGGTAATGCTGCACGAGGCCGGCTACGAAGTAGTGGGCATGACCATGAAAACCTGGGACTACGCCACGGCCGGCGGCTCGAAAAAAGAAACCGGCTGCTGCTCGCTCGATTCCATTAACGACGCGCGCTACGTGGCCGTGGAGCTGGGTTTTCCGCACTACATCATCGATATCCGCAACGAGTTCGGCGGCCACGTCATCGATGACTTCACGAACGAGTACCTGGCTGGCCGCACGCCCAACCCGTGCGTGCTCTGCAACACCCATATCAAGTGGGATGCCCTGCTGCGCCGCGCCGATCAGTTGGGGTGCGACTTTATTGCCACCGGCCACTACGCGCAGATCCGGCAGGAAAACGGGCGTTACGTCATCAGCAAAGGCCTCGACGAAAGCAAGGACCAGTCGTATGCGCTCTGGGGTGTGTCGCAGGAAAGCCTGGCGCGCACCATTTTCCCGTTGGGCCAGCTGCGCAAATCGGAAATCCGGGAGTATGCCCGCCAGCGCGGCTTCACCGAGCTCATTAACAAGCCCGAGAGCTACGAAATCTGCTTTATTCCCGATAACGACTACCGCGGCTTTCTCAAGCGCCGGGTGGAAGGCCTGGAAGCGCGGGTGGCCGGCGGCCGTTTTGTGCTAACCAATGGCACGGCCGTGGGCACGCACGAAGGCTATCCGTTTTACACCGTGGGCCAGCGCAAAGGCCTGGGCGTAACGCTGGGCTACCCGGCTTACGTGGTGGAAATTCGGCCCGAAACCAACGAAGTCGTGCTGGGCAATTACGACGAGCTAGCCCGCTCGGCCACGGTGGTGGGCCGGGTGAATCACGGCAAATTCGCCACGCTGGAAGGCCGGGGCCTGGTGCCGGCGGTTACCAAAGTGCGCTACAACCACGGTGGCGCACCCTCGTTCCTCGAGGAAAAGGACGGAAAAGTGTACGTTTATTTTCCCGAGCCCGTACACGCCATTGCACCGGGCCAGGCCGCCGTGTTCTACGACGGTCAGGACGTGCTGGGTGGCGGCTGGATAGAGCGGAGTCCGGCACAGCTGGCCCCGCCGGTTCCGCTGCCGGGTTTTGCGGTTTCTACACCTGTTTAGTGCCTTGTTATGACTTTACTTTTCCCTCGGATGCGTGTTGCGGCCGGTTTTCTCCTGGGCGTTTGCTTCGCCTTGGCAGGCTGTGAAAACGAAGTCCTGAAGCCCGAGCCGGCCGATACCGACTACTATCCGTTGCAGGTAGGCAGCTACCGCGTGTACCGGGTTGAAGTAAAGAACTACTCGAACAACGTGGTGACTACCTCCACGCTGCAGCGGCGCGAGCGGGTAGTAGATACGTACACCAATGTTAGCGGTGCGCTTACGTACCGCCTCATTCGCTCGGTGCGGCCTAACGCCACCGCCGCCTGGCAGGACGACAGCGTGATGACCCTTACCGTGAAACCAACCACCGTGGAGCTGTCGAGCAACAACCGGCGGACCGTGGAGCTGGTGTTTCCGGCGAAAAACGACGTGCAGTGGAACCGCGACGTGTACAACGACCGCGACACCGTAATTGCCAAAACCCGCCAGTACCAGGCCGTGGGAGCCGCATACACCATCGGAGGGCAATCGTATAACCGCACCATAACCACCGTTGACCCCAGCCCCGATACCATTTTTTACCGCCGCAGCCAACGCCAGATATTCGCGCAGGGCGTGGGCCCGGTTTACCGCGAAAAGCGTGTGCTAAACTACTGCCAGGGTACTCCCGGTCAGAACTGCCAGATCGGCTCGGGCTACGTGGTAATCGGGGAGGAGCGGCGCGAAACCCTCATCGAATACAAGCCTTAAATACCTCGGAAACAAGAAGGCAAAACCCCGAAAAGCATCTTCGCTTTTCGGGGTTTTTCGTTGTGAAACACGATCAACGGCGGTGTTTGTACGCGGTAGGAAACAATCGATTCGCCGGGCGTGTCTGGGTATGCGGGGGTACCCCGGGTAGCCTGCAACCAAATACTTATCTTGTCGTCGTTCATCTGTTTTCCTGCCATCTTGCCCATGCGCCTTTTTTCTCTCGCTGTGCTGCTCACGGCCCTCGTAGGAACGGCTGCCGAAGCGGCTCCTACGCCGCCCGTGCAAACCACTGGTACCGTGCGTCGCCACCTCATTTACTTCCGCGATAAAGCCGGTACGCCGTTTACCATAGCGCAGCCGCAGGCTTTTCTTTCGGCGCGGGCCGTACAGCGACGGCAGCGGCAGAACATTCCGGTACAGCCCCGCGACTTGCCCGTGTCGCCCACGTACGTGGCACAGGTAAAGGCAACTTCGGGCGTGCAGCTCTGGTACACCTCGCGTTGGTTTAACGCGGCCGTGGTAGCCTGCGACTCCGTTGCCCTGGGGCGTTTGCAAGCTTTGCCTTTCGTTCGCTCGGCCCAAACCCTGAACCGTACCACGCGCAGCAGCACCCGTAGCTTACCCGCCGAGCCAACAAGCACGGAAGCAGCCGCGTCGGTAGCCGACCTGTTAACTACCCGCGACAAAAACTACGGCCAGGCGTTTTGGCAGGCCGATATGATTGGGGCGGTAGCCCTGCACAACGCCGGCTTCCGGGGCGAAGGCATGCACATTGCCGTGCTCGATGCCGGTTTTCCCGGCGTAAACCAGTCGGCGCCGTTTGCCTCGATGCGCAACGAGAACCGCCTGCTCAGTACCTTCGATTTTGTGGGCCGCGACCGGGGCGTGTACGAGCGCAACAGCCACGGCACAAACACGCTTTCCTGCATGGCCGGTAACCTGGCCACCACTTACATCGGCACCGCACCCAAGGCCAGTTACCACTTGCTGCTGACGGAAGACGTGTCGTCGGAACACCCAATTGAGGAGGCCAACTGGCTTATCGCCGCCGAGTATGCCGACTCCGCCGGCGTCGACATCATCAGCTCTTCACTGGGCTATACCACCTTTGATTTTCCGTCGCGCAGCCACACTTATGCCGACATGAACGGCCGCACTTCGGTGGCCAGCCGGGCCGCCACCATGGCCGCCCGTGCGGGTATTCTGGTGGTGAACTCGGCCGGCAACGACGGCGGCAGCGCTTGGCGCTACATTGGCGCACCGGCCGATGCCGATTCGGTGTTGACCGTGGGCGCGGTGGATTCGCTCGGCGTTATTGCCGGTTTCAGCTCCGTAGGGCCCACTGCTGATGGTCGCATCAAGCCTAACCTTGCGGCTCAGGGGTATTTGGCGGCCTTCGTTACCACGGGCGGCGGCGTGGCCCGTGGCAACGGAACGTCGTTCGCCTGCCCGGTGCTGGCTGGCACGGCCGCGGCCTTCTGGCAAGCCAATCCCACGCTTACGGCGCAGCAAGTCATGCACTGGCTGCAGCGCAGTGCGTCGTTGGCCGATAACCCTAATAATTTCTTGGGTTACGGCATTCCCAATGCCGAGCGGGCCAATACCCTCGCCAAAAACGGCGGCACCATTCCCGATGGCGAACTAAGCATTTTCCCGAACCCGGCCGGTCGCGACCTGTTCCTTAACCTGCCGGCCGAGCTGCGCAACCAAGCCTTGCGCGTGGTGATTTACGACGTTCGGGGGGCGTTGGTGGCCGAGAAAATAATGTCGCCGAGTGCCGCTGCCCAAGTGCCGCTGCAGCCCGAGCCTTTGCGTTCGGGCATGTACTTGTGCACGGTGGAGCCGCAAAGCGGCGGAAAATCCCGCACGCTGCGTTTCATGCAGCACTAGCTGTGGCGTTACCTTGTGCGCGGCGACGTGGACGCAATACCGTCCGCGTCGCCGCGTTGGCGTAGTGCCAAGCGGGCATTACAAATCTGAAACCCCTTATTCATTTTGAATCGATGTTGCAGTTAATGGTTTCCAAGCGCATTGGCCGGCGCCAGTTTCATTTTACCGTGCAGGGCAGCAGCTTTCACGAAGTCGTAGCCGAATACGACCGGCTTAGTTTTCCCGATGTACCTGCCTGCGGGCTGTGCGGCTCTGATAACCTCGATTTAACCTCGCGGGTAGCCCAGGATAAGTTTAAGTACACCTCAGTGAAGTGCCTGGACTGCCGCGGCGACGTTACCTTCGGCAAGATGCAGCGCGACGACCAAACGGTTTTCCTGCGCCGCCGGGAAAACGGCGAGTTAGACTGGCAGCCCTGGAAGAAGGGGGAATAGCCGAAGGGCAGCACCAGCCGCTCCAATTGGGAAGTTCCTTACTTCAACACGCAGGGCTTTTGGCGCTTCCCTCTGGCTATAAAGTAGAATCGGAATTCCTTACAACCGAATTACCTATTCCGCTAATGCGCTGGCTGTGCTGCTCATATTATGCCTTTGCTCCATCCTTTAATCCCCTAATTTCGCGGCATGAACATGACTCGCCGTATTGCTCCGTTGCTGGCCCCGTCGATGCTGGCGGCTGATTTCGCGAACCTTCAAGCCGAAGCCGAACGCCTGGCCGGCAGCGCCGCCGACTGGCTGCACTGCGACATCATGGACGGCCGCTTTGTGCCGAATATTTCCTTCGGCCTGCCGGTGCTCCAAGCACTTCGCCGCCACGCCCAGCAGCCGCTCGATGTGCACCTGATGATTGAGGAGCCTCAGCACTACCTCGAAGCGTTTCGCGACGCCGGTGCGGCTAACATTACGGTGCACTACGAGGCCTGCACGCACTTGCACCGGGTTATCGAACAGATCAAAAAGTTAGGTTGCCGCGCTGGGGTGGCATTAAACCCGCATACGCCGGCCTGGGTGCTGCAGGACGTAGCCGCCGATGTAGACCTGGTGTGCGTGATGTCGGTGAACCCCGGCTTTGGCGGCCAGGCATTTATTCCGAACACGCTTAAAAAAGTAGCCGAGCTAAAGGAACTGCTGGTGGATGCCGGCTCCGACGCCCTGATCGAGATTGACGGCGGCGTAAACCAGGACAACGCACTGCCTTTGATTGAAGCCGGCGCCGATGTGCTGGTGGCCGGTAGTTTCGTGTTCAGCTCGCCCGACCCCGTGGCTACCCTGGCCGAACTTCGCGCCCAGCTTTCTGCGGCCATAGCCGAGCACTAATGCACTTACCCGTACCGTTTTCCCGTTTCGCGTTTTCGCCGGCGCTGGCCCTGCGTACGTTGCTGCTGATGCCGGCCGCGGGCCTTGTGGTTCCCCATGCGGCCCAGGCGCAGGAAACAGCTTCACCCGCCCGCATCGAGTTGCGCGGCACGGTGCGCGATGCGGCCGGGCAGCCCCTGGAGCAAGTATCGGTGGCGCTGGAGGGTCAGCCCGGTGGAACAAACACCGATGCCGCCGGTCGGTTTCGGCTGGTTGTACCTCGGCTGGAAGCCGGGAAAGGAGCGGTGTTGGTTCTTCGTCGTTTGGGCTACGTTTCCCTGCGGCGCGTGCTCACGGCCGAACAGCTCACGGCCGGCTCCGAACTAAGCTTTTCCCTGCAGGCCGATGCGCGCAACCTGGGCGACGTAACCGTGCGGGGCCGGCGTCAGGAAGACACGCGCGAGCAAATCAGCATTACCCAGCTCGACCCGCGCACGGCCAAGGAACTGCCCTCGGCGTTCGGCGACTTCAACAAAGTGCTGACCACGCTGCCCGGCGTGGTGGCCAACAACGAACTGACCAGTACGTATTCGGTTCGCGGCGGCAACTACGACGAAAACCTCGTGTACGTCAACGGCATCGAGGTATACCGCCCGTTCCTGGTGACGGCCGCCCAGCAGGAAGGCCTGAGCTTCATAAACCCCGATTTGGTTGATCGGGTGCAGTTTGCTTCCGGCGGCTGGCAGCCGCGCTACGGCGATAAGCTGTCGTCGGTGCTCAACGTTGATTACAAGCAGCCCAAGCGGCGGGCAGCATCGGTTACGGCCAGTATGGTGGGCGGTGCCCTGCACCTGGAAGAAGTGTCGAAATCGGGACGGGTGAGTTACCTGGCGGGTTTGCGCTACAAAAACGCGCAGTACGTGTTGCGGTCCTTGCGTCAGAACCAAGGCGCGTACGACCCCACGTACGCCGACGGCCAGCTTTACATCAGCGCGGCTTTGGGCCCCGATACCGACCGGCAGCGCACCACGCTGGGCCTGCTCACGACCATGGCCAGCAACAATTTTCGTTTCGCGCCCCAAACCGGGCAGGCTACGTTCAGCTCGGGACTGAATCAGTTTCAGCGGCTGTTCATTTTTTACGACGGCCGTGAGCGGATGCAGTACAATACCTATCAGGGCGGCCTGAACCTGACGCACCATTTCTCGTCGCGACTCACGGGCGAGGTGCTTCTGGGCGGGCTCGTGTCGCGGGAGCAGGAGCTGCGCGACGTGGAGGCCGCTTACCGCTTTGCCGACGTAAACAGCAACCCCCGCTCGCCCGACTTCAACCAGGTAGTGCGCCAGCGCGACGTGGGTTCGCGCTTCGATCATTCGCGCAATTCCCTGCTGGCTCGCATCGGTAATCTGGAAGCCCGCGGCACCTACGACCCCAACGAGCGGCATACGCTGCGCTGGGGCGTTAAAGCCGGCGTGGAAAGCATCAACGACCGTTTAAACGAATACACTTTCATCGATTCGGCCGACTTCGTGCCGGTGCAGCGCTTTACGCGCCTGGTTACCGACCTCGACCTGACGTCGGAGCGTTACCAGGCCTACGCCCAGCACACCGTACGCTTCGATTCCCTGCGCACGCTCACCTACGGGGCACGTTTGCACTACTGGTCGGTGAACGGGCAGCTGGTGGCTAGCCCGCGGGTGCAGTACGCAGTTACTTCGCGGCGCAACCGCAACCTGTCGTACAAAGCCGCGGCCGGGATGTACCACCAGCCTCCGTTTTACCGCGAGCTGCGCGACCTGGAGGGCCAGCTGAACCGGGAGCTGCGCGCCCAACGCTCGGTGCACTTCATCACCGGCACCGAGTACCGCTTTGAGCAGTGGGGCCGGCCGTTCCAATTCACGGGCGAAGTGTATTTCAAGTACCTCACCGACGTCATTCCCTACGACGTAGACAACGTGCGGCTGCGCTACTTCGCCCGAAACATGGCCACGGCCTATGCCGCCGGCCTCGATACCCGCATCAGCGGCGAGTTTGTGCCGGGCGCCGAATCCTGGTTTAGCCTGGGCCTGCTCACCACCCGCGAAAACCTGGAGGGCGACTCCCTGACCGTGCGCGACGAGGCGGGCAACGCCATTGGCAAAAAGGAGCAAGGCTACGTTCGCCGGCCCACCGACCAGCGCCTGAACCTAGGCGTATACTTCCAGGACCACTTGCCCAACAATCCCTCCGTGCGCGGCTACGTGAACCTGGTGTTTGGCACCGGCCTGCCTTTTAGCCCGCCCGGTTTACCAGAGCTACGCGGTACCACCAGCCTCACCCGCAGCTACAAGCGCGTGGATTTGGGCGTTTCTAAAGTGCTGAGCGCCCGCAACGACCAGATGCGCAAGTTTTACCAGCCCGAAAGCCTGTGGCTGGGCCTGGAAGTGCTGAACGTGCTGGCCGCTAACAACGTGGCCGGCTACAGCTACGTGCAGGATTTAAACGCCCGTACGTATGCCGTGCCCAACTACCTCTCTCAGCGCGTGATTAACCTGCGCCTGATTGCACGCTTTTGATTTCAAATTTAGGTACAAAGAAAAAGAGGCTCCTGGCAACGCCAGGAGCCTCTTTTTCTTTAGACGTGTAACTAATACGCCTTGGCCTGCCACTGCGTGAGCACCGCCCGCATGCTGGGCAGCTGCGTTTTGAATGACTCGTCGTCTTTGTCGCCCAGTTTAATGGCGCGGCGGGCAAAGGCTACGGCCGTGGTGTAGTCTTCCTTCTGAGCCAGAAGTTTGGCTTTCAGCCAGTTGTTGGCGTAGGTGTTGTTAAGCTCGATGGCCTGGTTGATGTAGCGCAACGCCAGCTCGCCTTCCAGTTGGTTCTGAATGAGGTATTCGGCGGCCTGCGCCAGCAGTTGGGGGTTGTTGGGTTTCTCGGCTACGGCTTTGCGCATGGCCCGAAGTACCTGCGTGTTGACATCGGTGCGGATGCTTACGCTAATGGTGCGCTCTTCCCAGGACAGGTTAAGCCGCGCGGTGCCGGGGCGCACGTCGGAAAACCAGTAGTTCAGGGTTTCGCGCATGGGGGCGGTTTCAGGCAGCACCGGGAAACGGGCCACGTCGTTCTTTTCGTCGTACCCCTCGGCGCCCCAGTGCGTGGTTACCTTGTTGAGGACCAGTTGCCATTCCTCGTCGGCCAGGGGCAGCACAAACAGGGAGTATTTGCCGGCTGGCACGGGCTTGCCGCCCACGCGCACCGAGTCGGAGAAGGTAATGAGGGTGTTTTCGTTGGCGCCGGCCCGCCATATTTGGCCGTACGGCACCAGGTTACCCCACACTTTGCGGCCCTTTACGTTGGGCGCATGATAGTCCACCGTTACTTCGGTCAGGCCGATGGTTTGGGTAACCACGGCGTGCGGACTGGCTTGCGGCTGCGGGAATTCCTGGGCGGTGGCCACCGAGCAAAGCAATAAGCTGCCGGCCAGGAAAGAGAGGATACGTGGCATAGGTTTTCGGCGAGGGTAGTGAAAAAACGGCTCAGCCCTTGAGAAAGTGCCAAGATACGACAGGCGGGGGCGCACGAGGTTTAATCGTCACATCATCATGTGATGCAAATCGGGTTAAAAATTTGGTAAAGCCGAAACCGGGTGTACTTTTGCGGCACGATTATTCGCCGCATGCTATTCTTCGCTGCTCCTGTGCGCCCCTCGTTGTTGCCGGTTGCCCCGTTTCGGGCTGCCGCACACGCGCATGCCGGCCATCATCACCATTCCTCCCAGGAGGAATAGATACACTACATGCATCCGGCTAGTGCGCCGGATGCCCCGGTTTACCCCTTCGCCCGCAGCCGCTCGCCGCTGACTTTTGGGCGCCTCCGCTGTTTAGTGTTTGCCTGAGTAACGCTGGCCCTTCGGGAGCTGCGCCTCGTGGGCTATTTTTCTTTCGATTACCCCTCCCCACATGATCCGTTTGGCCATTCAGAAGTCCGGTCGCCTGAGCGAAGATTCCCTCTCGCTCATCCGTGAGTGCGGCATCGGCTTTTTGAGCAGCACCTTTAAACTCAAAACCGAAGCCACCAATTTTCCTCTCGAAATCCTGTTTCTGCGCGACGACGACATTCCCGGCTACGTGCAGGACGGAGTGGCCGACCTGGGCATTGTGGGCCAGAACGTGCTGGTGGAAGCCGGCCTGATGCCGCTGGAAGTCGAGCCGTTGGGATTCAGCAAGTGCCGCCTGTCGCTGGCCGTGCCCCGTGGCCAGGCCTACGACTCGGTAAATGATTTGCAGGGCAAGAACATTGCTACTTCGTACCCGCAGCTGCTGGGCAGCTACCTGGCCGAGCGCGGCGTGCAGGCACACCTGCACACCATCAGCGGATCGGTGGAAATTGCCCCCAGCATTGGGCTGGCCGATGCCATCTGCGACATCGTTTCCTCGGGCTCCACCTTGCTGGGCAACGGCCTGCGCGAAGTAGAAACCGTGTTTCGCTCCGAAGCCGTACTGATTGCCAACCAAAACCTGTCGGCTGAAAAGCAGGAGTTGCTGGACCAGCTACGCTTCCGCATGCAAGCCGTGCGCCGCGCCCGTCGTAACAAGTACATTGTGCTGAACGCTCCGGTGGCGGCCCTCGACGCCGTGAAAGCCCTGCTGCCCGGCATTAAGTCACCTACCGTCACGCCGCTGGCCGAAGAAGGCTGGGTGTCGGTGCAGTCGGTGGTGAACGAGGACGACTTCTGGCACGTAACCGACCGCCTGAAAGCCGTGGGCGCCGAAGGCATTCTGGTGCTCCCTATCGAAAAAATGATTGCCTAATCGGGTAGCTGCCATGCAAATCATTAATTACCCCAGCGCCGCCGAGTGGCCCGCGCTGCAGCAGCGCCCCGCCCAAGCCGAAGCCGCCCAGGTGGCCGAGCGGGTAAGACAGATATTCGACGATGTGCGCCAGCGCGGCGACGAAGCCCTGCGCCACTATGCCGCGGAACTCGACGGGGCTACGCTCACCCAGTTGCGGGTGACTCCCGAGGAGTTTGCTGCCGCTGCCGCGCAGGTTCCCGAAAACCTGCAGGCCGCCATTCGGCAAGCCCGCGCCAATATTGAGCGGTTTCACGCCGCCCAGCGCGAGGGCGAGCTGCGCCTGGAAACCATGCCGGGCGTGGAATGCTGGCGCCGTGCGGTGCCGGTGCAGCGCGTGGGCCTCTACATTCCCGGGGGCACGGCGCCCTTGTTCAGTACTCTGCTGATGCTGGGTGTACCGGCGCGGCTGGCCGGCTGCCCCGATATCGTGTTGTGTACGCCCCCGGCCCGCGACGGTTCAGTAAATCCGGTTATCCTGTTTACCGCCGAGTTGCTGGGAATTACCACGATTATTAAAGCAGGCGGCGCCCAGGCTGTAGCGGCCCTCACAGGGGGTACCGAGTCGGTGCCGCCCGTTGATAAAATCTTCGGCCCCGGCAACCGCTATGTAACCGCCGCCAAGCAGCTGGCCGCCCAGCGCGGCGTAGCCATCGACATGCCGGCCGGTCCGTCGGAGGTGTTGGTTATTGCCGATGATTCGGCCACGCCGGCCTTCGTTGCCGCCGACTTACTGTCGCAGGCCGAACACGGGCCCGATTCGCAAGTGGTGCTGCTTTCCACTTCTACCCAGCTGCTGGCAAATGTGGTACGGGAGGTGGAACGCCAGGTGGCCGAGCTGCCGCGGCGCGAAGTGGCCGCCCTGGCCTTGCGCGAAAGCCGCGCCGTGCTGCTGCGCACCCAAGAGGAAATGCTGCTCTTCTCGAACCAGTACGCCCCCGAGCACCTTATTCTGGCCGTGGACAACGCGGAGGAACTGGCCGAGGGCGTGACCAGCGCCGGCTCGGTTTTTCTGGGGCATTTGACGCCGGAAGCGGCTGGCGACTACGCTTCGGGTACCAACCATACGCTGCCCACCAACGGCTACGCCCGCAGCTACAGCGGCGTTTCGCTCGATTCATTCGTGAAGAAAATCACGTTCCAGCGCATCAGTGCCGAGGGGCTGCGCCAGCTGGGGCCGGTGGTGGAAACCCTGGCCGAAGCAGAAGGACTGCGGGCCCACGCCCGCGCCGTAACCGTGCGCCTGGAATCCATTGACAAGTAATATCTACTGGCCTTGTGTGGCGGTGGCTGCGGCAGGGTGCCGGCCGCACGCCTGCACAGGATGCCGTGGTGACAGAACATCGACGACATGAACCTCGATAACCTCATTCGGCCCAATGTACGGGCCATGCAACCGTATTCCTCGGCCCGCGACGAGTTCCAGGGCGATGCCCGCGTGATGCTCGATGCCAACGAAAACAGCCAGGGCTCGGTAGGCCCCGCGGCCTACAACCGCTACCCCGATCCGCTGCAGCGCCTGGTTAAGACCGAAGTTGCGGCGCTCAAGCACGTTCGTCCTGAGCAGATTTTCCTCGGCAACGGTTCCGACGAAGCCATCGACCTGCTCGTACGCCTGACCTGCGTGCCCGGCCAGGACAGCATTCTGGTGCTGCCGCCCACCTATGGCATGTACGAAGTAGCCGCTAACTTAAACGACGTGCGCGTGGAGCGCGTGCCGTTAACTTCCGACTTTCAGCTTTCTGAGGACGCTATTGCCAAGGTGTTGGCTTCGTCGGCCAAGCTGGTGTTTCTCTGCTCGCCCAATAACCCGACCGGTAACCTGTTGCACCAGACGGCGGTTGAGCGAATCCTGCAGGGCTTCTCTGGACTGGTGGTTGTGGACGAAGCCTACGTGGACTTTGCCGCCGCGCCCAGCTGGACGACCCGCTTGGCGGAGTTTGAGAATCTGGTAGTGCTGCAAACCCTCTCGAAAGCGTGGGGGCTGGCGGGGCTCCGGCTCGGTATGGCCTTTGCCTCACCGGCCGTCATTGGCTACCTCAACAAAATCAAGCCTCCTTATAACGTGTCGGAAGCCACGCAGCAGCATGTGCTGGCCGGCCTTGCCGACGTAGGCCGGTACGAGACCATGCGGCAACAACTCCTGGAGGGCCGCCGGGCGTTAGAAAGCACGCTACCCTCACTGCCCGTTGTGGAGCACGTGTTTCCTTCCGATGCCAATTTTCTGCTCGTGCGTTTCCGGCCCGATGCCACGGCTATGTACCAGCACCTGCTGGCCCGCGGCATTGTGGTACGTAACCGTACTACCCAGCCCGGCTGCGCCGGTTGCCTGCGCCTGACGGTAGGTACCAAAGCCGAAAATCAACAGTTGCTTGCGGCCCTGCAGCAATACCCTTACTAGCGCCTTCCCATGAAAAAAGTACTCTTCATCGACCGCGACGGGACCATCCTTATCGAGCCCCAGCCGAGTCAGCAAGTCGATAGCCTGGACAAGTTTGAATTTTTGCCGGGTGCCATATCCGGTTTGGCCCGCATTGCTCGCGAGCTGGACTACGAGCTGGTACTGGTCAGCAACCAGGACGGGCTCGGCACTGAATCTTTTCCGGAGGACACTTTCTGGCCCTGCCAGAACATGATGGTCAACATCCTTCGCGGGGAAGGGGTGGAGTTTACCGCCAGTTTCTTCGACCGCAGCTTTCCGCACGAGCAGCTGCCCACGCGTAAACCCGGCACCGCGCTGCTCACCGAGTACCTGGACCCGGCCAACGGCTACGACTTGCGCAACTCCTTCGTCATCGGCGACCGGCTTACCGACGTGGAGCTGGCCGTGAACCTGGGCAGTCAGGCCATCCTGATTCGCGAGGAGCCCGACGAGCGAGCCGCCCTCTCCACCACCAGTTGGGAAACCATCGTGGAGTTCCTGCGGGAGCAACAGTTGCCCGCCCGCACGGCCACGGTGCAGCGCGACACGAACGAAACAAAAATCCGCGTGGAGCTGAACCTGGATGGCAGCGGGCGGCATAGTATAAAAACCGGCCTCGGTTTTTTTGACCATATGCTCGACCAACTGGCCAAGCACAGCGGGGTGGATATGCTCATTGAAGTACAAGGCGACCTGCACATCGACGAGCACCACACCATTGAAGATACCGCCCTGGCTTTGGGCGAAGCCTTTGCTCAGGCGTTGGGTGACAAGCGCGGTCTGGCCCGTTACGGTTTCCTGCTGCCCATGGACGACTCGTTGGCGCAGGCGGCCATCGACTTTTCGGGGCGGCCGTGGTTGGTGTGGAGCGCGGACTTCAAGCGGGAAAGAATAGGAGATATGCCCACGGAAATGTTTTACCATTTCTTTAAAAGCTTTGCCGATGCTGCCCGTTGCAACCTGAACATTCAGGTAGCCGGCGACAACGAGCACCATAAGATTGAGGCCATTTTCAAAGCCGTAGCCAAAGCAACCAAGATGGCGCTGGTACGAGATGCCGCCAAAATGGAAATACCAAGCACCAAGGGCGTTCTGTAGGATTTATTCATTTGTTTACCCATTTGTGTATATGAGTTGGTGCTTGTTGAGTGCATGCAAGCCGGCTTAATTTTAATAACAACAAATGTGTAATCCCTAACTGTTTTCAAATGAATATAGCAGTTGTTGACTACAAAGGGGGGAACGTACAGTCGGTGCTGTTTGCCCTGGAGCGCCTGGGCGTGCAGGCAACCCTCACGGCCGATGCGGAGGAGATTCGCCGCGCCAACAAGATTCTTTTCCCCGGCGAAGGCGAGGCCGCTTCGGCCATGCGCGAGCTACGGGCGCAGGGTTTGGACAAGCTGCTGCCCACGCTCACGCAACCCTTCCTGGGCATTTGCCTGGGTATGCAGCTGCTGGGCCAGCACAGCGAGGAAAACGATACGGAGCTGCTGGGCATTCTGCCCTTCACCGTCAAGCGCTTTCCCGCCGACGCCGCCCACAAGGTGCCGCACATGGGCTGGAACACCCTGCAGGAGTTTCGCTCTCCCTTGTTCGAGGGGCTGCGCGAAGGGCAGGACCACGTGTATTTCGTGCACAGCTACTATGCGCCGGTTGGGGAGTACACCATTGCCCAGGCGCAGTACCCGGCCCCGTTCAGCGCGGCCGTGCAGCACCGTAACTTTTACGCCGTGCAGTTTCACACCGAGAAAAGCGGCCCGGTGGGCACCCGCATCCTCGAGAACTTCCTGAACCTCTAACGCGGAGCCCGGTAACCCGCCCGGCGGTATGCAACCGGGCGGGGCCGTGTTTCTTTTACAGAACCCATGGAAATCATTCCTGCAATCGACCTTATCGGTGGCCAGTGCGTGCGCCTGACCGAGGGCGACTTCAGCCAGCAAACCACTTACGATTCCGACCCCCTGGCCGTAGCCCAGCGTTTTGAGCAGCACGGCCTGCGCCGCCTGCACCTCGTCGACCTCGACGGGGCCCGGGCCCGGCAACCCGTGAACCTGCCCGTATTGGAGCGCATTGCCCGCCACACCAACCTGGTGGTGGACTTCGGGGGCGGCTTGCAGCACGAAACAGCCGTACGCCAGGCCTTCGACGCCGGTGCGGCGCAGATTACGGCCGGCAGCATTGCCGTGCGTGAACCCGAAACGGTACGGCACTGGCTGCAAACCTTCGGGGCCGAGCGCATCCTGATCGGGGCCGACTTCCGCGGTCAGCACATTTCCATAAATGCCTGGGCCGAGCAGTCGGAACGCACCCTGGAGGAGTTTGTAGCTGCTTACCTGAGCCAGGGAGCCGCCACCTTTGTGTGTACCGACGTCAGCAAGGACGGTAAACTCCAGGGCCCGTCGCTGGAAACTTACCGCCAGCTGCGCGCGGCGTTGCCCGCTGCCCAGTTGGTAGCCAGTGGCGGGGTAACCACCATGGCCGATGTGGAAGCAATGGCGGAGGTCGGTATGTACGGCGCCATCATCGGCAAAGCCATTTACGAAGGCACGATTCAGCTTAAAGATCTGCGCCGATTGGTGGCTTAGCCCTGTTCATCGACTCTCGCCAATTTCTAGCCGAAGCCACGCCTGCTTAGCAGCCCTCTCCATATGTTAACCAAACGTATTATTCCCTGCCTCGACGTGAAAGACGGACGCACCGTGAAGGGCATCCGCTTCGAGGGACTACGCGACGCCGGTGACCCCGTGGCGCTGGCCGCCCAATATGCCCGCCAGGGCGCCGACGAACTGGTGTTCCTCGACATTACGGCCACCAACCAGAAACGACAAACCCTGGTGGCCCTGGTGCGCGACGTGGCCCGGGAGCTGGACATTCCTTTTACCGTGGGCGGAGGCATTGGAGCCGTGGCGGATGTGGAGGCCCTGTTGCTGAACGGTGCCGATAAGGTTAGTATCAATTCGGCGGCCTTGCAACGGCCCGAGCTCATCGACGAGCTGGCCCGCCGGTTTGGCTCGCAGTGTATTGTGGTGGCCGTGGATGCGCGCTTTACCCCCGATGCCGGCTGGCAGGTGTATACCCGTGCCGGAACCCAGGCCACCGGTCGCGAGGCCGTGGCTTGGTCCCGGGAAGTGGCTGAGCGCGGCGCGGGGGAAATCCTGCTAACCTCCATGAGCCACGACGGCACCAAGGATGGTTTTGCCCTCGACGTGACCGGCGCCGTATGTGCCGCCGTGTCCGTGCCCGTGGTGGCCTCGGGCGGGGCTGGCCGTATGGAGCACTTTACCGATGTGTTTCAGCGCGCCGGAGCCGACGCCGGGCTGGCGGCCAGCATCTTTCACTTCGGCGAAATCGGCATTACCGACCTCAAGCAGCACCTGCGCCAGGCAGGGGTTCCCGTTCGGCTCTGAGCCAGCTTTTAAGATGAGTGGTAAGTTAACGGACGGGTGTTTGGTCCGTTTCAAAACGCTGCCACGTATTGAGCACCCACGCTTCGCAACGAAAATCCGGCCTGTAACTGACAGCGGACAACCAGCAACTGACTACTTCAGAACATGACTTTCGACTTTGAGAAAATGGGCGGCCTGATTCCCGCCGTGGTGCAGGACGCCGATACGGGCCAGGTGCTGATGCTGGGGTACGTGAACGAGGAGGCGCTTCGCAAAACCGAGCAGGAGGGACGCGTGACCTTTTTTTCGCGCTCTAAAAACCGCCTCTGGACCAAAGGCGAAACCAGTGGCCACTTCCTCACGGTGGTGAGCCTGCACCCCGACTGCGACAACGATGCGCTGCTCATCCGGGCCCGCCCCAATGGACCCACCTGCCACCGCGGTACCGTAAGCTGTTTCGAGCACGAGCAACAGGCCGCGTTGCCCACAGCCCCCGTGGGCTTTCTGGCGGAGCTGGAGCGGCTGGTGCAGCGGCGGCAGCAATTTCCGGATGAAGAGCCCAACTCCTATACCGTAAAGCTCTTTGCCAAGGGCATGCCCAAAATTGCTCAGAAGGTAGGCGAGGAGGCCGTGGAAACGGTTATCGACGCGGTGGGTGGCAACGTGGACGGACTGAAGGGCGAAGCAGCCGATTTGCTTTACCACCTGCTGGTGCTCCTGACGGCCGCCGGCCTCACGCTCGACGATGTGGTGGAGGTACTGCGTCAGCGGCATTTCAGCATTGCCGCCGGTTTCCGCCGCGACTAGAACCGATAGCCCAATTGCACACCGGTAGCTGGCCGTAACCGCCCGCCAATGCCGTTACCATTGTTATTCGGAACGTAATCGAGGCCCAGGTAGGTGTCTAAGCTGAGGCGTTGACCCAAGGCCCACTGGCGTCCGATCCGCAGTTGTGGCTGCACCAGAAAGCGGGCGTACTGGGTAGAACCCGTGCCGCCCTCGGTGAACCTGATGCGGTAATAGGAGTAGGTGGATTGCAACCCCAGGCCCAGGTACCACCCCGTTAGGGGAGCCTTACTGGCCTGTAAATAATACCTGGCTTGCCCAAACACTGCCGCGCTTAGGTGGCTTCTGGTATAGCGGTTGCGGGAAATGTCGCCCGATCCATCCACGTAGTCCCAGCCGCTTTTGGAGGAGCCCATCAGGAAACTTCCGCCCACTTCAATGGAGAGCTGCGGGGCTACCTGCCATTCGTAAGCGGCTGAGGGCAGCAAGCCGTCGTAATAGGTGGAGCGCAGCCCAAGCTTCAGCTGATGTGTACGGGCGGGGCTATCCGTTGCGGTGGTACTGGGTACCTGGGCAAATGCGGCTGAGGAGGCGGTAAATACGATCAGGCAACAAAATAGAGGAGCACAGTGTCGTTTCATGGAAAGTAGGGGTAACGTTTGGAGCCATGAGCCGCGTGCACCGGCTACGGTTGCACGCGGTTTCTTTCGGTCGTTTGGCCCTCCTGGTTCCATATGTTGCCCGCCGGCCTTGCGGAGTTGCTCCATGCGGGCCTGAATTTCATTTGTACTTTGCGCCCGCCGTTTCCTTAGCCTATGTCATCAGTTGATCCGGACTTTCTGGCCACTCAATCCTTCACGGTGCTGGTACCCGTGTACAACGAAGAAGAAAGCCTTCGTCAGTTTGTGGTGGAAATGAACCACTACCTGGCCGTGGCCCCCGTGGCCACCACGGTTTTGTTCGTCAACGATGGCTCCACCGATAACTCGCTGCCCATTATGCGCGATATCTGCCGGCAGGATGCGCGTTACGAGTTCGTGTCGTTGGCGCACAACCGGGGGCTGTCAACGGCCCTGAAAGCCGGCATCGACCACGCCCGCGGCAGCCTTATTGGGTACATCGACTCCGATATCCAGACCACGCCCATGGACTTTCTGGCTTTGCTGCCGTTTTTCCCCGAGTACGACATGGTCACGGGCATCCGGGCCCAGCGCCAGGACTCGCCGGTTAAGAAACTATCGTCGAAGGTGGCCAATAATTTTCGGCGCCTGCTGATCAACGACGGCATTGAAGACACCGGTTGCCCGCTGAAAATCCTCAAAGCCGATTATGCCCGCCGCATCCCGCTATTCCACGGCATGCACCGCTTTCTGGGGGCGTTGGTGCAATTGCAAGGCGGAAAAGTAAAGCAATTGCCTGTGCGGCATTTTCCGCGCTTTGCCGGTACCGCCAAGTACAACCTCTGGAACCGGCTCTGGAAACCGTTGGTCGATACCTTTGGGTACCGGTGGATCCGCTCGCGCTGGAAAAACTACGAAATCGGGGAGCAGCACTCCCACGCGGCATCGTAAACAAGGCCATGGAAAGCGAAACCCTTGCGCTGGTTACGGGCCTTGCTTCGCAGCTGCTGTTTTCCAGCCGCATTGTGCTCCAGTGGGTGCAAAGCGAACAGGCCAAACGCGTTCTGGTACCCACCTTATTCTGGCAAATCAGCCTGGTTTCGTCTTTGCTGATGATCCTTTACGGTATGCTGCGGCACGACCCAATTATTCTGGGGGCCCAGCTCATCAGCTACATTATTTACATCCGGAACCTGCAGCTGCTGGGCGAATGGCTCAAGCTTAGCGGTTGGTTCCGGGCCGCCGCTTATGTTTTTCCCCTGGCGGTGCTTGGCTGGTTTGTGGTAGGCAATCAGCATTTCAGCCTTGCAGCCATGCTACGCAACCGCATACCGGGTGGGGTATTGGTGCTGGGGGCCTTGGGGCAGTTTATTTTTCTGCTGCGTTTCGTGTACCAATGGGCTTATTCGGAACGCAAAGGGGAATCCGTCTTGCCTCTTGGATTTTGGGTAGTGAGTCTGGTGGGGTCCCTGCTGATCCTGGTTTACGCGCTGGCGCGTCGTCCCGTTGATGTGGTGCTTATTCTGGGTAATGTTTTTGGTGCGGTGGTGTACGGCCGTAACATCATGCTGCTGCGTCGGGAAGAACGGCACACGGGGCCGCCTGCCCGTGCAGCAGAACAAGTCACCGAAGAGCTACCGCCGCTTCACTCACGCTAGTTCGATAGGGGCGTTCTACTTTAGGGCCGGGGTTTGCTCCGAAACCTTCAGCCATTTCACGAAAGCTTGCAAGCCTTCGGAAAGGGGAGTACGGGGCGCATAGCCCAGCAGGCGTTGGGCTTTGCTGATATCGGCAAACGTTATGTCCACGTCGCCGGCTTGCATAGGCTCAAAGCGAAGCCGTGCGGGTACGCCCACGGCCTCCGCCACGGCTTCTATGAGTTGCAGCAACGGCACCGGCTTGTTATTGCCCAAGTTCACGGTTTCGTATACCTGTTCGTTAACCAGCAAATACTTCACTCCGCGTACAATGCCGTCGATGATATCGGCTACGTAGGTATAGTCGCGGGCCGTTGTGCCATCCCCGAATACGGGAATGGTTTGTCCGGCTTGCAGTAGCCTCACAAACTTGTGAATGGCTAAATCGGGGCGTTGCCGCGGACCGTATACCGTAAAAAAGCGGGCATTGAGCACGTTCAAACGGTACAGGTGGTGGTAGGTAAACGTCAGTTCCTCGCCGGCCAGCTTGGTGGTGGCGTAGGGGGAAATGCAAGCTAGTTGCAGAGGCTCGGTTTCTTGAAACGGCAACCGCCGCGTGTTTCCGTATACAGACGAGGATGAGGCGAACAGCAACCGTGAAACCGGGCGTTGGCGCATCCACTCCAGCAGGTGCCCGGTTCCCAGAACGTTGTTATCGAGGTAGGCGAGGGGCTCGTGTACGGAAGGGCCCACGCCTGCCTTGGCCGCCAGGTGTACCACCAGGTCGGGTGTTTCGTGGGGCCATGCGGCATCGAGGGCCCTTACTCCACTGCGTAAATCCAGTTCCTGAAAGTTGAACTGTGGGTGTTTCCGGACGGCTGAGAGGTTCTGCTCCTTTAGCGCACGCGGGTAAAAAGGATCGAAATTATCCAGGCCAAGTACGCGGAAACCGTCGGCTAGTAGCCGTTCACACAGGTGTGAGCCGATAAAGCCCGCGCAGCCCGTTACTAAAACCGTATGCATGCGGTTGCCAGCAAAGGATGTACCCCTTAAGTACTCCGTCGATTCCGGTGTGGGTACTGTTCAGAGAGGAGCAAAGGTAGAACAAAAGGCATTTATGCCTGCTGCGTATCGACCACAGGTCCGTTTACAAGTACAGTAACTCGACTGAGAGGGTCGGGTTTGAAAACTCTGGTTAACATAATTATATTCCGTTCTATTACATATTTAGGCTAAGTAGGGTAGAAGCTTTTGCTTATGCCAACATATTATTCTGGAAGCTGCTTTCTAATCTTTTCGAGAAGGGCTGACACTATGTTAAGATCAGCCCGATCCTGAACTGCCAGCTGAGAATCAATGCCCGGGCCGCTGATATGGATGGTATAATGAGTTGCAGGTTCAGTTGCAGTGTTTAGCGACTGACTTTCGGCTCTTATGTAATCCATAGTGGCTGGAGCCGCTTGGTATATGGGTCGTGTTGTTGATATACCTGATTGTGGTAACTGGTCGGCAGGCTTGGTAATAGTATGTGCTCGGCTGCCTGTTTCCGCTGGCCGTTCGGCGGGTATATGAGTTTGTGCCGGTGGCGTTGTGTCAGTTGCCTGTGTGGGGGTTAAGCCGAATAAGGAGGAAACAGCATCTGGTAATACTGCTGAAGTAACCGCAGGCACTACAGGTAATACTACTGCAGTAGACGGGTTCTGAGTAGGGAACAGATTTACGGGCATTTCCGGACTAGCCACATCACGACGTGGTATAGCCTGAGCTAGTTTATCGATGTCTGCAATAATGTTGCGCTCGTCTATGACATCAACCATTCGGGCACCATCCAAAAATGCTTTGGCTACTGATTGCGCATTTATTTCTTCCACACCGAATTCACGCACCAGCATCACATCGAACATATGCACGGGTAGTTCGCGGTTGCGGAACTTCCGACAGATGTGGGTAAAGAGTGGAGGGTGAAGAAAAGCCTCCCGATGAAATATCTTTTCTTCTTGCTTGTCATACGCATGTTTAATGCGCCTGAAAAGATTGGTGGTAGTAAGCAGTTCCCGTTTGCTAGTTAGTAGCCCGAACTTAACAGCAGATCCAAGGATAGCCTTAAAGCTGCCGCTAACCTTGCGGTTAAGCTTACGAGCACATGCTTCTACAGAACACTTTCCACCCGTATCATCTACTACTTCAGCAGCTTCCCAAGCTCCTAGATACGAAGTGCGGGGATAATCGATTGTCTTTGGCATAGTTCAAAGGTACTAAGAACAGAAGTATATAAAGAAACAATAAAGCATAAAAAGTATAAAGTAGTAATACCGAAATAAACTTTTTGTACTATTTAATACTTAGTGCACCCACTTTCATACTTAGAGACTCACAATACACAAACCAATAAAATCTATCTAACAAAGGGGGAAAAGGAAAGGGGAGTCCTCAAAAAAGAAAGTAGCAGAGGGGACTACAGAGCCAGTTAAGCTATCCAAAACAAAAAGTAGGCTGCCGTGGATGGAATAACGCAAAGCATCGTCAGAAGCTTAAATAGCAGAACTAATGGCAACATGAAACAGCTACACAAAAAATTCACAACACCCGGCTGGCCCAAAACTGTCAACTCCTCAATAAGAGTCTAAACATTAGAACTTTTAGTATAGAACTCTTATCTGCAAAAAAAGAAAAAGCACGACTCACAACACATAAATAGTATTCAACAAACAAGTCAACAGTAAGGATTAAACTCATTCAGCAGAAACTCATCACGATGATTGACCTAACTAAATGAAATTCTACAAACCAGATGAATATTAATTTCAAAGCATAAACAACAAATAAACAACGAGCCAAGCCAAACGTAGATTTTTGTTATATAATTTATATTATGTTAAGTAATGTTCTTTAAAAGCGGGCCACCTCGTTAGGTGGCCCGCTTTTGTATCCTCCTACTTCGACTGAGCAGCTAAGCGTTCAGCATCTGCTTTACGACCTACACTAGTGTAAGCTTTCTGCAATGCCGAAGACACAGCCTTTTCTTTCGGATTGAGTTGGATGGCGGTTTCGAAATACGGAATGGCTTGTTCCATAAATTTCTTACCGTCGCCTTCCATCTTTTTACCCTTGGCCTGATAAGTCTTCAAGTCCATCTTATTGACGGCCTTATAAATTTCAGCGCCTTTGTTAAAGTAGTACACACCCAGGTTGTACTGCGAATCGAAGTTCTTAGGATCCAACTCAACGGCCTTCTTGTGCGCAGCTAATGCCAGTTCAGGCTGCTTGCTTTGCTCATACACTGAGCCCAGCACCGAATACAGGTTTGAGTTATTGGGGTCCGCAGCAATTACCTTCTGAATCTTGTCGATGGCCTCGGTACCGCGTCCCGAGCTCAGCGTCATGTTCAGGTCTTCCAGCAAAAAGACTTTGTTGTTCGGGTATGCGGCTAAGGCTTGCTGCACCACTTTTGCAGCTTCAGCTTCGTTCTTTTCCTGACGGGCCATTTGCAGCAAGCGGTTGTACATCTGCGGCGACTTGTAGTTGATGGCCATCAACTTATTGTAGTTCTCCCTCGCTTGCCCGTAATCCTGCTTTGCTTCCGATGCAAATGCAGCGTACAGCAAGGCAGTGGTGTCTTGCGGACGAATTTGATTGGCCATTTTGTAGGAAGCCAACGCCTCGTCGTACTTCTGGGCGTTGTAGCTTTCTACACCAGCGTTGAGCGCAATGCCATAGAAATTATCCATGCGCTGCGCGGCCTGCTTTCCATAGTCGCTGTCTTTTCCTTCCAGCGCAATGGCTTTTTGATACGACTCAAACGCGATTTTCGAACCGTCTGTATCCCCTAACGACTTTTTGTAAATAGGGCTTTGCGCCATGGCTTCGTAAATCTCGCCGCGGGTGTACCACGTCTTGGCCTTTTCCGAAGTCTTGGGATTAGCTATTGCCTTATCAATTTCTACACGGGCTTTGTCCAGGGTGCCATTCTTTTGCATGATAATGGCATTGGTAACGGCAGAGTTCTGCGCCATGGCGCCCTGTAGAACTAGCGCCGCTGCGAGGGTCAGAAAAATCTTCTTCATGGAGTTGTTGAGGAAGGGAAACAAAAAAGAAGTCGCTTCCCAAACGGGGAAGCGACCTACATGGTTCAGGAAATGCTTAACTCATCATCGGTGCCCGAAGTGGCATCAGACGAGGCTGCAGAGGCGGTTGCGCCTCCCTCCTCTTGGCTGTCTTCAGTTGCCACCAACACGCCTTCGCCGGCGTCGGAATCCATCAGCTCGAGCTCTTTGTCATCGGCAGCTACTTTCGCTACCGACGAAATTTCGTCGCCCTCGCTGATTTTAATCAGGCGCACACCTTGCGTGGCACGGCCAATAGAACGCACATCGGCAACGTGCATGCGGATGGTGATGCCCGAACGATTGATAATCATCAGGTCATCGTCGTCGGCTACGTCCTTAATCGACACCAGTGCCCCGGTTTTGTCGGTCACTTTAAGGGTGCTTACACCCTTGGCGCCGCGGTTGGTAATGCGGTAGTCGTCGATGGGGCTGCGCTTGCCGTATCCGTTCTCGGATACAACGAGCAACTCCTTTTGCGGATCGGCTAGGCAAACCATACCCACCACGCGGTCTTTGCCGTCATCGGCCAACGTGATACCACGCACACCGGCGGCGGTACGGCCCATTGGACGTACGTTGGCTTCGTTGAAGCGTACGGCTCGCCCGTTGCTGGAGGCCAAAATAACCTCGCTGGTACCCGTCGTCAGCTGCACGTCGAGCAAACGGTCGCCTTCGTTGATGGTAATGGCGTTGATACCGGCGGCACGGGGACGCGAGTACGCTTCGAGGGTCGTTTTCTTTACCGTGCCCTGCTCGGTGCAGAACATCAAGTAGTTGTTTTGAGCGTAATCCGGGTCGCGCAGGTCGCGTACGTTCAGCACGGAGCGTACGGGGTCGGTAGCCAGGTCGGGAATCAGGTTCTGGATGGGGCGGCCTTTGGCAGCCTTCCCTCCCTCTGGTAACTCGTAGGCCTTAATCCAGTACAAACGGCCGCCTTCGGTGAAGAGCAGCAGGAAGTCGTGGGTGGAGGCAACGAACAGATGCGACGTAAAGTCCGACTCCTTGGTAGAAGCTCCCTTTGCACCGGTACCGCCGCGACCCTGGGCCCGGTATTCGTCGAGCGAGGTACGCTTGATGTAGCCTTCGTTCGAAATGGTAATAACCATCGACTCCTCGGCAATCAGCGACTCAAAATCAATGTCGCCACCGGCGTACTCGATTTCCGTGCGGCGGGCGTCGCCGTACCGCTCCCGAATTTCGATTAGCTCGTCTTTGATGATCTGACGCTGCAGCACCGGCGAATCGAGTACCGAGTTCAGGTAATCGATGAGCTTCATGAGTTCGTTGTACTCGTTCACGATCTTGTCGCGCTCCAGGCCGGTGAGGCGCTGCAGACGCATATCCAAGATGGCGCGGGCCTGCACGTCGCTGAGCGTAAACCGCTCAATAAGCTGCGTGCGGGCCAGCTCCGGGTCGCGGGAGCCGCGGATGATGGCAATTACCTCATCCAAGTGGTCGAGGGCAATCAGCAGGCCTTCGAGGATGTGGGCGCGCTTTTTGGCTTCGGCCAGCTCAAACCGGGTGCGTCGCACGATAACATCGCCGCGGTGCTCCACGAAGTGATGGATCAGGTCGTAGAGGTTGAGCGTCATGGGGCGGCCTTTCACCAAGGCCACGTTGTTCACGCCGAAGGTACTTTGCAGCTGGGTGTACTTGAACAGGTTGTTCAAGACTACCTGCGGCACGGCGTCGCGCTTCAGATCGTACACCACACGCATACCGTCGCGGTCCGACTCATCGCGCAAGTCGGAAATACCCTCGATGCGCTTCTCGTTGATGAGCTCCGCCGTACGGGTAATCATGGCCGCTTTGTTGACCATGTAGGGAATCTCGGTCACCACGATTTGCTCCTTACCGGTAGCTGTGGTTTCGTAGTGCGTTTTGGCGCGCATTACGATACGGCCGCGGCCGGTTTCCAGCGCCTGGCGGACGCCTTCGTAGCCGTAAATAATGCCGCCTGTGGGGAAGTCAGGAGCCTTTACGTACTCCATGAGCTCCTGAATGGTAATCTGATCGTTATCGAGGTAGGCAATGATGCCGTCCACTACTTCGGTCAGGTTGTGCGGAGCCATGTTGGTGGCCATACCCACGGCAATGCCGGAGGAACCGTTTACCAACAGGTTGGGAAACTTGGCGGGCATCACCGACGGCTCTTCCAGGGAGTCATCGAAGTTTGCCTGAAAGTCTACCGTGTCCTTGTCCAGGTCGCCCAGCATTTCGTCGGCCAAGCGCTTGAGGCGGGCTTCGGTGTAACGCATAGCGGCCGGCGAGTCGCCGTCGATGGAACCGAAGTTGCCCTGCCCGTCGACGAGCGGGTAGCGCAGGCTCCAGTCCTGGGCCATGCGCACCATGGTGTCATACACGGAGGAGTCGCCGTGCGGGTGGTATTTGCCCAGCACTTCGCCCACGATACGGGCGCTTTTCTTATGGGCTTTGTTGTAGGATACGCCCAACTCGCTCATGCCGTAAAGCACGCGGCGGTGCACGGGCTTCAAGCCGTCGCGCACGTCGGGCAGGGCGCGGGAAATAATAACGGACATCGAATAGTCGATATACGCACCGCGCATCTCGTCTTCGATGTTGATGGAAATGATCTTTTCGCCTTCAGCCATGATCAAAACTATGGGTTGCCAATGTTACAAAACGCAGTTGACAAGCCTGGTTGGAAACTCGTGTTTAAGCTGGCAAGATACCCAAAAAAGGCCTTTTTTCCTAGCAGGAATCAAGGTTTGGGCTTCGAACGATTGTTGTGCATTTTGCCGTTTGGCTGGCCGTGCACTTTGATTTTCTCGCCTATTTCGGGGTTCTGTTTTTTAAACAGCGGCTGGCCCCGGTACTTATTGCCGTTGTGGAAATGAACCTTGCGTACGCGGCAGGAATCCATGGGGCACGTTCGGCAGCTGCTGATGGCCACGGCCATTACCAAGAATGGTAACCAGCGGCGCAGCTTGTAGAACTCAAACTTCATAAACAAAACAACGCAAAAAAGGCCATATACGTGCCCTATACTGGCTCGACCGGCGGTAAATCTTCTCCCGACCATTCCCGCAGGAACTGCGCCAGAAAATGCTCCAAAAAGGCCTGGCGCGACACGGCCGCGCTGCGGGCGGCGGGCGTGTTCAACCGCTCGTGCAGGTGCAACAGCTTCTCGTAGAAATGATTGATGGTGGGCGCGGTGTTGGTTTTATATGCTTCGAAGGAATCATGCTGCACGGGCGGAATGGCCGGATCGTGCAGCGGCCGACCTTTGTGGCCGCCATACGCGAAGGCACGAGCCACGCCAATGGCCCCGATGGCATCCAGCCGATCGGCATCCTGCACCAGCTCCCCCTCTACGGTGCTCATGGGCGTGGCTACGCCAAGTCCCTTAAAGCTGATTTCACGGATGATGGCTTCCACCCGCTGAATAGCCTCCTCCTCCACATGCAGGCTGGTTAGCCAGGTCCGGGCCGCGCGAGGACCGGCTTCTTCGTCGCCGCCGTGAAATTTCCAGTCGGCTACGTCGTGCAACAGCGCTCCTAGCTCGGCTACGTAAACATTAGCGCCGGTGGTATCGTGCGCTAAGGCACGGGTGGTCTGCCACACCCGGCGGATATGCTCCCAGTCGTGGCCGGAGCCTTCACCCAGGAATTTCTCGCGCACGAAAGCGGCGGTTTGGTCAATGATGTGCTGTTTTGAAGGCTCCAACATGTCGGGTATAGCGGTGAATGATAAGGCAACGCGGCGACCCGACGTTGCTTTGGCAACTGCAAAGCAACGCATCCGCTCCGACTTCGCCTTGCATAAACGCCGCGGGCCGGTTCCGCAATGGAACCGGCCCGCGAGTTGCCAAGGCTGATGAATAAGCTTACCCAATTAAGGGTGCCCGCTTGAACTCCTTGGTACGGTCGAACAAATACCGGTACGTGGCGTGGGTACGCCAAATCCTGGCGCCCACTTGCTCGGCCACCCGCATCATTTTGGGGTTGAAGTCGCCGATCCAGTTCATGATAAAGTCGTCGTACTTGACCTTGCTCTTGTTCTGCAAAACTTTAGAAGAAGCGAGAACAAAAGCAGCTTCTACGCCCTTTCGCTGATGGGCAGGCGCAATACCAAAGGCAATTCCCGTGAACGTTTTAGCAGCCCCACGCCAGCGGTGGAAGGCAAATTTGAGCTTACCCCACCAGTCGAGCTTGCCGTTTACGTAGCGGAACAACTCGTTCAGCTCCGGCAGCGCAATCAAAAACCCGATGGGCTCGTCGCGGTAATACCCGAACCAGCAGATTTTCTCTTCCAGCACCGGCCGTAGCTTCTTCATGATGCTTTTGGCCTGCTCAACACTCATTTCCTTCACCCCCACGTGGTTTACCCACGCCTTGTTGTACACCTGCCGAAAATCCTCGGTGTACTTATCCAGCTGCTTGAGACGCAGGTGCTCGAAGCGGTATTCCGTACCGGTAAACAACCGCTGCACCCGTTCCTGGTATTCGGGGTCCAGCGGCTCGGCCACTTTCCGGAAATACGTGTACTGATTGAAGTACACTTGAAAACCGTAGGTTTCAAACAACCGCTGGTAATACGGCGGGTTGTAGTTCACGGCGTACGTAGGCGGCCCGAAATTATCAATAAGCAAACCCCACCACTGGTCCCGGTCGCCGAAGTTAATGGGGCCGTCCATGGCCTCCATGCCCCGGGCAGCCAGCCAGTCCCGGCAGGCATCGAGCAGTACGTTGGCGGCGTCCTGGCTATCGATGCACTCGAAGAACCCCATGCCACCGGTGGGCTGGTCGAAGGTTTTAGCGGTGCGGTTGTTGATGAACGCAGCTACCCGGCCAATGGTGCTGCCCTGCGCATCCTGCAGCAACCAGCGCGCCAGCTCGCCATGACGAAAGAACTTGTTTTTCTTGCGGTCGAACACCTGTTCAACGTCCTGATCGAGCGGGCGGATGTAATTGGGGTCGTTGCGGTAAAGCCGCACCGGAAATTCAATGAACTCGCGGGCCAGTTCCGGCGAATTAACTTCAACAAGCTGCATAGGCGCAGAACAAAGGATCAGAAAGCAAGGCGAAAAGAGGCGCTAAGGTAGCCACAACAAAGCCATGGCAGTATCTGCGCCCGAAACCCGCTTGCATGGCCGTGGTCCGGCCATGCAAGCGTAAACGCGCAGGCAGCGTACTATTGCGCAAGCCGGGCGTTTGCAAACACCCGCGCCACGTTATCCTCGCGTTATGAAAAGACTCTTAATGGTCGGCCTTGTGCTGGCAGCTGCCCCTGCGGCCTGGCCGCAAGCACCCGCAGCTGCTGATTCAGCCGCGGCCAGTAAGTCTCTTGCCGTGTATGGCTGCGTAGACGGCTACTTCGGCTACGACTTTCGCCAACCCAATACGCACACGCGGCCCGGCTTCCTCTACTCCCACAACCGGCACAACCAGTTCACCGTGAACCAAGCCCTGCTGGGCCTCCGCTACGACAACGACCGGGTGCGCGGCGCCGCAGGCCTGCACGCCGGCACTTACCCGGCCGCCAATTACGCTGCTGAGAAACCCGTGTTCAGGCACATCTTTGAGGCCTACGCTGGGTTCCGGCCCTTCCGCAAAATCTGGCTCGACGCGGGCATTTTCACCTCCCACATCGGTTTCGAGTCGGCCATCAGCAAAGACAACTGGACGCTTACCCGCTCGCTGATGGCCGAAAACTCGCCTTATTACGAATCCGGGGTTCGCGTTACGTACGAAGTTGATCCGAAGCTGACACTTACCGGCCTTGTATTGAACGGGTGGCAAATCATTGGCGAAAACAACCAGGCCAAAGCCCTGGGCACACAACTGCAGTGGCAGGCCACCGATAAGTTACTGCTCAACAGCAGCTCGTTTTACGGCAACGAGCAGCCCGCCAGCCAACCCCGGCGGCGTCGTTATTTCCACGACTTTTTTGCCCGCTACACCGCCTCCGAGCAGCTCAGCGTGGCTCTGGTTTTTGACGTGGGCAAGCAGGAGCACGAGCAACGCGGTGAAAAAGCCGACACCTGGCACACCGGCGCGGCCTTTGTGCGCTACCAATTCACCGGGCAATGGGCCGCAGCCGCCCGTGCCGAGTACTACCACGCCGACCGCGGCGTTGTGGTTCAGTCGTTGTCGCCCAATGCGAGCCACAACCACTTTACGGTGCACGGTGCCTCACTTAACCTTGATTACACTCCCACATCCCACGTATTCGTGCGCCTGGAAGGGCGCTTGCTTAACGCCCGGCGCGACATCTTTTCCCACTCGAACAACCGCCTTGCCAATGATTATGGCAACCTCACCTCCAGCATTGCGCTGTCGTTCTAGTTGCCTGATAAACCCTGGCAAGCCGATTTCAAAACGCAAGTGGGTAGAAAAGCCAAAGACCCCGTGAACAAATATTCACGGGGTCTTTTGTCAAATATGAGCCCCCAGCCGGGATCGAACCAGCGACCTACTGATTACAAGTCAGTTGCTCTACCAGCTGAGCTATGGAGGCGTATTTGGTGCTGCAAACCTACGACACCCGTTTCAAAATCCCAAAGGTTGCCGCTACTTGATCGAGCAAAAGTTATCCTAACAGTACCCTTCCCGTACTCATTGCAATTTTGTCACAAACAAGATGCTTCCTACACGGCAAAGCCCGACATAAAGCATTTCAAGCCCGTTTTACAGTTGCCGCCCACCTTATTCATTAAAACACAAGCGTCACAGGCGACAAGCATTCTTCCTGTGAACAGCCCGACCGTAGCCTGAAATTTGAGGAATCAATAGGCTTTCTCATGACTCCCTCTTCTTCACTTGCACTTATTGCCATGGCCTTGGTGCTATCGGCACCTTCGGTAACAGCTAGTACACCGTCTGTTTCCCCAAAAGGCAGGTAGCATTTACCGATAGTCCCAATTCATACCGTATGAATTGGCCCACCCATTCGGCATTAGCCCGTTGTTATTGCTGCGAATGGCTCAATAAATGTGCTTACTAATGCCTATCGGCTTGTAAAAGCCGGTGTATGTTAGCCGCTGCCTACCTGGAAGATGACTGATTGGCTTTCAGTCGAGGATCAAATTCGTGTGGGGTTATGGCTACCACTTCTAAGCGGACGTGCTCGGGGTGCAAGGGGTTCAGCAGTAGTTCCACTCTCCTAACGAGTGCGCAGAAGGCACCCGCATCAGCCAGTACTTGCCTTCTTCCACCCATTGCCGGGTAATTAGGGCCAGTTCCTGCGGGTATGGCAACGCGGCCCAATTAACGGGCAATTCTTCCGCCCGCACGGTCTTTACCGGCGCATCGTCGGGCACTTCCAGCTCCAGCAAGGCGTAATTGCGCGGCAATACCGGTGAATTAGCCAGTGCCTCCAGTTTAGCCAACGAGAGGTGCTCCGAAGTATACAAAATGCGGGTGCCCTGCTCGTGCCAGCGGCCAGAGGCATATAGCCCGCCCGTACCACTGATATCGGCAATGTATTGGCCCTTCGCCAGCCTAAAAAGCCGCATGACCGCCGTGCTTACGAGTAGATGCCGTACTGAATGCGCAACAGGATTTCGCGCACCTGCTCGCGCCCAATGGACGACCCCAGCAACTCCTTCGGCTCAATGCCGCCCAGCGCTACGTTGGGCGTTTCCAGCCAGTGCCGGAAATCTTCTTCGTCTTCGAACACGCTGATGCCTTTGGCCATAACGCTCGAAAGCTGAATGGCTTTTTCGCCTTCGTCGCGCGTGAGGGCACGCTTGGTTTGCTGCCGACGCTGCAGCGTGCTTTCCGACACGTCGAGAAACTCGCTGATTTCCTTGTTCGAAAACTGCATGCGGCGCTGCAAAGCCCGCAACGATTGAATGGACAAGCCGCGGGCAGCCAGGGCCAGCAAGTCCAGCTCGTTGTGCACGGCTTGCCGTACCAGCGAGCTTCCGCCCAGTAATTCGACCACTTTGGCTACCGGAGTTGTGTGTGCTTGCAGCATTTGACTATTTTAAAACCGTCATTTGACGACAATATACGAGAGAACTAAAAACCGGGGTTAAATGATTCCTGATAGCCCTCCAATATATCCCCGCTATCCATACATAAACCCATTGAAAAAGCCCCGTACCAGTTACGGCACGGGGCTTTCAAGCAATCAGGCATCGAGTGTAAACTAGCTGCGAATGATACGCAGCTGGCGCTTCATGCGTTCGATGCGCACCTTGGTTTCGTCGATACGACCTTGGTATTCTTCTCGCAACTGGCCGGCGTTCTTCGAACGAGCGAAGAAATCGAGGTTGGTTTGAAGCGTAGCAATGTCGTTTTCCAGCTCGTTTATCTCGCGACGCAGGGTTTGCTCTTTGCGGTAAAGCAACTGCTGGGCATCGGGATTGGCCTTCATGCGCTGCACTTGCAGCTGGAACGCCTGCTCCTCGCGCTCGGTGTACGAAAGGCCGGGAATGGCATCGATGTACTTGGTGGCCAAGCCCAGGAATTTCTCCTCGGCCTGGGCGCTGCCGCGGCGGTTTCCCTGGCCGTCGAACTGCGTCCACTCCTGCACCATGGCTTGGAGACCTTCTGCAGTGCCGGGGTTTTCGACTGATAAACCGGCCACCTGCTCGGCAAAACGGTCGAGGTAAGCCGACTGCTCGGCTGAAGCTTGCTGCACCTGCTGCTCGCGGTGGCGTACTTCCTGGTTCTTGCGCTCAAAGAAAGCGTCGCAGGCAGTGCGGAAGCGGTGCCAGATTTTATCCGACTGCTTCTCGGGCACGCGGCCGACGAGCTTCCACTCCTTCTGGACCCGGATAACCGTTTCGCGGCCTTCTTCCCAATTCGGATTTTCGAGCGCGGCTTCGGCCTGCTCGCAGAGGGCTATTTTCTGCTTAAGATTGTTCGACTTTTCTTCGTCGAGGGCTTTGAAGAACTGGTTTTTGTGCTGGAAGAATCCTTTGTAGGCGGCCCAGAACTGCTTGTTCATGCTCTCGGCCTGGCTGCGCGGCACGAGGCCGGCGCTGTCCCACTGCTCCTTGAGAGTTTGCAGTTCGTCGGTTTTAGCACGCCACTCGTTCACGCGCTCGGTCTTGAATTCCCCGAACGGCAGAATCTGGGTCAGGATTTCCTGCTTACGGGCCAAGTTGGCGTTTTCCTGGGCCGAGCGAGCATCGAGGAAGGTGCGCTTCCGGTCGTGTACTTTCTCGGAGGCTTGCAGGAACCGCTGCCACAGCGGCTCGCGCATTTCGTTGGGCACGGGGCCGACAGTCTTCCATTCCTCGTGCAGCTGCCGCAACTCCTGCAACGCCTTGTTAATGCTCGACTGGCCTACCAAAGCCTCGGCGCGCTGAATCAGGGCTTCCTTGGCTTCCTGATTACGGCGGCGGTCCAGCTCCTTCATTTCGAAGAATAGGCCACGGTTGTTGTAGTAAATATCGAGCAGAGCGTGGTAGGAATTCCACAGCTCCTGGGCCTGCGCTTGAGGCACCGGGCCGGTAGCTTTCCAGTCGGCCTGCAGGGTTTTGATGCGGGCCGAGGAATCCTTGGTTTCAGCCGACTCAACCAGCAGCCGCAGCTGGGAAAGCAGATGCTGCTTGTGCAACAGGTTTTTGGCGCGTTGCTCGTCTTCCTGGCGGGCATCGCGCACGCGGGCGTCGCGGTAATCCTGCACGGCTTTGCTCACATCGGCGTAGCCTTCGGGGCCGGCAAAGTTGAATGCTTCGGCGTCGTTTCCTTCCTGCACGAAGCGCTGCCGGGCAGCCTGGCGTTCCGAGTTGATGTTTTGCTCGTAAACGCGGTGCAGATCGGCAATCTGCTTGCGGTTCTGGCGGGCATCCTGGCGCTGCAAAAGGCTCAGCAAGTAAGCGCCCTGCGCCGTTACATCGAGGGTGGCAAAATCGGGAGCCGGCGTTTCGGGCACGTATTCCTCTTCGTCCTCGTGCGCAGCCGCAGCGGCCTGATTGACTGCCTGGGCTTGGGGCGCATCGGTAGAGCCACCGGGCTGCACTTCGCCGGGTGTTTCCAGAGCAGCTTGGGGAACGTGTGATGCGGAAACACCCGCATCTTCAGCGGCATGGGCCGCTTCGGAAGCCGATTCGTTATTTGAAGTGGGCAATGCGGCCAGCGGCTCGGGTGCCGTTTCGATGTCGGCAGCTTGGTGCAGCTCGTGGGCGGGCAACGTAACAGCCAAGGGTTCGGCTTCTGACGGTGCAGACTGGGCGTCGGCAGATGTCGCAGTGGCTTCGGGCGAAGTCATGGTGATGTGTACCGGCTGAATTTCGCCGGGAGCTTCGGCAGCCAAGGCACTTTGCACACCTTCGTTGGCGGTTCCGTAGTGCAGCTCGGCACGAACCATGGGCTCAGATGCGACTGGCTCAGTAGCCTCGGTGGGCGCGGCGGCCGGCAAATCGGCAGCGGAGGGAACGGCCATGCCTACCTCGGCAGGCTGGGGCACTACGGGAGTTTCGGCAGGTTGCGTGGGCGCTGGTGTAGCGGATTGCGACTCAGCTGCGGCAGCGGGCGCATCAGCTTGCTTCGTGCGCGCAATTTCGGCCAGCCGACGCTCCAGAATGCTCATCGGCGATTCTTCGTTGGCGTCGGGTTGGTTGGGGGCGGTGTTCTCGTTCTCGGGTTGCATGGCTGCTCAGCATAAAGAGCCCGGCGCAAGCAGGCCGGGCCAACGGAGGGAAACTAATTCAAACGGGGGTCGACGGGGTAGTTGGATAGTACCCGGAAACGGCCGCCTTTTTCGCGCAAAATGGCCTGCCAAAAGGCATCGGTAGTCAAAGTAAACACTTTCCCGGCAGCATTAGGATGTACTATCCAGGTATTTTCCTGCACTTCGCCTGCCAGCTGGCCGGCCGTCCAGCCAGAATAGCCTACATACAATCGTAGGTCGTCTTCGGTTAACTCGCCGCTGGCTACCAGGCCTAGTAGAACGTCGAAATCCCCGCCCCAGTATACATCCTGGCCCAGGGGTTCGGCATTGGGGATATCGGCGCGGCGGTGCAGGTAGTGCAAGGTATCGGGCTGAACGGGGCCGCCCACATGCAGGGTAAGGCCGGCAGCGGGATGGTCTTCGCCCTCGGGCAAGCTCAATGCATCGCCCAACGCTACTGTTGTGGGGCGGTTAAGCAGAAGACCGAAAGAACCGTCTTCCTCATCGTGGCGGCACAGCAGCACCACCGACCGCTCGAAGTTGGGGTCGCCCAGAAAGGGTTGCGAAATCAGCAGGCTGCCGCTACGTAGCTGGGGCATATGGTGGGCTAGCTGGAAGTGAAAAACAAGGATACGGACGCACAGCGGTGCTGCAAAGATGCGCGGCAGTGCGTAGCGCGCAAGGAATCGTGGGAGTTAATGTTACGTTGGCCCCCGGAAAATAGGTTCCCTCAAACATCCTTGCCACACACGAACCGGCAACGCTGCCCCCCTTCAACTGCTGTGTGCCTGAACTGGTTTTTTAGCCAGATATTTGACCCTGGCTTTACCCCTAAATATGACTACTTTCTTTAAACGCTTACGCGAAAGACTGACTAGCAACACTGCGGTAGGATTAATTGGGGTAACCCTGCAACTGGCTTTGGTGCTATATGTTTTTCGGGCCTTGATTTTTAACCCCGGAGACTACCTGATCATAGATCATTACGACGGTATCAAAAGCTACTTCTCTATGGAAAGCTTTTTGCGGCAGCCATTGAGCAAAGGCATGGTGGTATACGGGCACAATTATCCGTTTGGGGAGTACATGTATTACACCGACAGTGCGCCGCTGCTTATCCAGCTTGTGCACCTGCTGGTGCGCTTGGTACCGGCCTTGGCGCCGTATGGTTTATACTTGTTCGACTTGGTTACGCTGGGCGGTTTACTGCTGAGCACCTTCCTTTTACACCGGATTTTCCGGCCCTGGCAGCTGCCAGCAGGGCTGCACGTACTTGCCGCGGTGGCCTTGCCCTGGATTTCTCCCCAAACGCTTCGGTTGCAGGTAGGGCACATGAGCCTGGCGTACGCCCCCGCCATTCTGGTTGGGGTGTGGCTACTACAGGAAACGTACCTGCGCCGCACCGCGGGGCTGCCCTACCGCAAATGGCTGGTGATGTTTGGCGTGAGTATGGCAGCAGCTGCCTACTGGCATTTTTACTACCTGGCCATTCTGGGGGCCTTCGCCGGCTTTTTCTTCCTGGTCTGGACCGTTGAAAACCTCCACGACCGAAAACCGTGGGTTTCCCTCCTGCGCGATTTCGCGTTGGTTTTCGGGCTGGCGGTGGTGGCAACGGGTGGGTCGTTGCTCTTGCTTGACGGCAACCACGCCTTGCGTGATGCCGGCAGCGGGGGGTACGACTGGATTGAGTGGAAATTGCAGTTCCGCGGCTTTATTCAGGCTCCCGTGTACAACAAGCTGCGCTTTTTACTTGATCCGACTCAGGCGGTTCCCTACGAGTCCAACGCCTACCTGGGCGCCTTTGTGCTCTACACCTTACTGGCGATGCTGGTCCTGTACTTCGTGAAACGCCTTCCCAATATTCCGATCCGACTGACGGTGCCCGGCCGTTTCCTGCTGCTGCTGCTGCTGGCCAGCGTGCCGCTGGTTTTCATGGCTTTGGGCGAGAAATACGAGCTGGACGGCGGGGCTTATATGTTAAACAACTACCTCAACCCCCTGTATTGGCTGCGCAAAGTCACCGAGCGCGTAACGCAGTTTCGGGCCCTGGGCCGCTACGTATGGCCATTTTGGTGGGCCGTGAATCTTTTCCTGGTTTGGCTGATGGGCCAGTGGTGGACCGCTTCCCGCACAAGCCCCGCCAAATGGTTGAGCCTGGCGCTGCCCCTGTTGTTGGTGCCCGATGTGGTGGCCGCCGCGCGCTTTTACAAAGAATACACCCAGCGTCCCAACCTACTTACCCACGAACCCACTCGGGCTGCTATGCAGGAGTTTGTAGGCTGGGTTGACACCAAGCCCTACCAGGCCATTCTGCCTCTTCCTTTCACCTACACCGGCAGCGACAACCAGTACACGCTGGACGCCGACGAGCCCCACCTGCACCGGACCTTCCAGCTTTCCATGATTACCAACCTGCCGCTGATGAGCCACAAGGCCGCACGCACCCCCGCGCAGCAGGCGCAGCAGCTCTTCAGCATATTTCGCCCGGAGGGGATGGACCCTGCGCTGCTTGCCCGCCTCGACGAGCGGCCCATCCTGGTATATCTGGATACCACTTACTTCGACGGGCGTAACAATTACTACCGTGATTGGCTCAAGAACCACCCCGATTTACAGCTCATGCAGGAAACCTTTGAGCGAAACGATGATTTCATACGCGAGCAACAGCTGGAGCTGCTGCACCGCAACGGCGCGCTTTCGCTTTACGCGTGGTATCCCAAGCGACAAAAAAGCGTGGCTCGTTAACTTGGTTGTACCGCATTGCTCTTTTCTCTCTCCCCTATGCAAGACCAGTCGTTAGCCGACCTGCGCAAAACCTACGCCCAACACGAACTCAGCGAAGCCGCCGCCGATACCGACGCCATTCGGCAGTTCCGCCGCTGGCTCGACGAAGCGCTGCAAGCTCAGCTTGACGAGCCTACCGCCATGACCGTATCTACGGTGGGGCCCGACGGACAACCCTCGGCCCGCATTGTGTTGCTGAAAGGTCTGCCCGACGATGCCGGCTTTCTGTTCTACACCAATTACGATTCGCGTAAAGGGCAGGAATTAGCCACTTTGCCCAAAGCAGCCATTACCTTTTTCTGGCCGGGCCTGGAACGGCAGGTGCGTATGGAAGGCAGCGTGGAAAAAGCGCCGGAAAACCTCTCGACGGAATACTTCCAAAGCCGCCCGCGCAGCAGCCAAATCGGGGCCTGGGCCTCGCCGCAAAGCCAGACCATAACGAACCGAGAAGAGCTGGAACAACGCGAGCAGGAAATAGCCGCCCGGTTTGCCGGGCAAGATCCGTTGCCGCGCCCACCGCACTGGGGCGGCTACGTGGTTCGGCCGCACCGCATGGAGTTCTGGCAAGGCCGCCCCTCCCGCCTGCACGACCGGCTGCTGTACGAAAAAACGGCCACGGGCTGGCAGCGCAGCCGCTTGGCGCCGTGAAGAGTGTGGGGTAATTTTTAGCTTGCGCCGCCATTAGGCTGATTTCGGTTGGCCTTCCCTCCTTTCTGCCCGACGTTAACGCGTCGGCGCAAGCCTCAGCTTACGCTCTTACATGGCCGAAATTCAACCCATTCGGGCCTGGCGCTACAACGCTGGCCTAAGCCAACGCATTGATGAGTACGTGTCGCCGCTGTTCGACGTGGTGTCGGCGAAACAGCGGGAATTGCTGTACCAGAATCCGCTGAACAGCATCCATCTTTCGGTGCCGCGTGGCGACGATGCAGCCGGTGAGGCCCTGCGCCGGCTTACCGAATGGCAGCAGTCGGGCGTGGTGGAGCAAGATGCATTGGCGGGCATTTACGTGTACTACCAATACTTCCGCCTGGCCGGCAGTCAGCGTGAATACTGCCGAAAAGGCTTCATGTGCCATATTCGGGCCTACGATTGGGCGGAGAAGGTAGTACTGCGCCACGAAAACACGCTGCCCACGGCCGTAAACGACCGCGCCGAGCTGCTGGCCCGCACGCAGTTTCAGACCAGCGCCACCCACGGCCTGTACCGCGACGAGGACTTCGAGCTGGAACGCTACTGCGACGAAGCCATTCTGGATCCGCTCTGCCAAACCGAGGAAGACTACCAGGGTGCCCGCGACGTGCTGGCCGTTATTCAGGACGCTACCGTCATTCGGCGCTTTCAGGAGGTGCTCAGCCAGCGGCAGGTAATTCTGGCCGATGGCCACCACCGTTATGAAGGCTCCCTGGCCTATCGGCAGGCCCGCATGGCCGCCGAGCCCAACCACAACGGGCACGAACCGTGGCACTACCACCTCATGTACCTGACCAACGCGGCGGCCGACGACTTGCGCATTCTGCCCACGCACCGCCTGCTGCTGGAGCTGCCAGGAAACATTACCGATGCGGAACTGCTGGAACGCCTCGGCCAGTGGTTTACCGTAACCTCCCGCGAAGACGCCTTTGCTCTGCCCGAAATCATTGCCGGCAAGCCCTGGGCATTTGGCCTGTACCTGGGCGGGCAGCCCTACAAACTGCGCCTGAAGCCGGAAGTACACGATCAGCTGGCTTGGGACACCACCCCCGAAGTAAAAGCCCTGGACCTAACAGTGCTGCATTACTTCGTGCTGGAACGTGTACTGGGCATAGTAGGCCCCGATGCGCAGCGGCAATGGTCGGGCATTACGTACGTGCGTAATTTCCCCGAGTGCCTGCAGCGTGTGGACTCGGGCGAGGCCCGCGCCGCCATCATCACCAACGAAGTAACCATGGACGAAGTGGAGCGCGTGTGCCAGTCGGGCGCCGTGATGCCGCCCAAATCCACGTTCTTCTACCCTAAAACCCTCGGCGGTTTGCTTTTCACCAGCATCCGCGACGACGAACCCGTGCCGTATGCCCCGTTTAATCCTGGCCTCTAACTCCCCGCGCCGCCGTCAACTCCTCGCCGACTTAGGTTTGCCCTACGAAGTGCGCCTCAAGGACGTAGACGAAAGTTACCCCGCCCACCTGAAAGGGGCCGAAGTAGCCGAGTTTCTGGCCGCACACAAAGCCAGCGCCTACCGCGACGAACTGGTACCTGGCGACGTGCTGCTGACTGCCGACACCATTGTGTGCCTGGACGAGTACATCCTGAACAAGCCCACCGACGAGGAAGATGCCGTGCGCATGCTGCTGCAACTGCAAGGCCGCGCCCACGACGTATTTACCGGCGTGTGTCTGCTCACCGGCGAAGGCAAACGGGTAGTATTCTCCGATCAAACCCGGGTGTACTTCCGCACCCTTAGCGAAACCGACATCCGCTACTACGTGCAGCACTACCGCCCGCTCGACAAAGCCGGCGCGTACGGCGCGCAGGACTGGATTGGGTTGGTGGCCGTAACGCGTCTGGAAGGCTCGTACTTTAACGTAATGGGTCTGCCAGTGCACCGCGTGTACACCGAATTGGAAAAGCTGGGCTTTGGGGTTGTAAACCAGTAAATGACTTATCTGATTGGAAGCATCCTTTTAGGCATTTGGGGATGGATAGCTTGGCGGATACTGTACCTGCGTTTGAAAGGGCGAAGTACCGTCGGAACAGTAGTAAAGTTGATCAAAGACGACACCGGGGATGGAACGGTGTATTTTCCAGTAATAGCTTTTGACACTGCGGAAGGCCTCCACATAGAAGCAAAATCAGTGCATGGAACGGAAGAAGCAGGCGGCTACTTCTGCATAGGTGATAAAGTCAACGTTATTTACTCACCGAACAATCCGCAACTTTTTGCCATAAAGGGTTACGATTCTGCCGCGTTGGTATTCCTTACCATTCTGACCATCGCATTCGCAGCCATTGCGTGGCAAGTAGTGGATTAGGTATTCGTTGGCCGAATGCGACACATTTCGTTACATAGTGCATGACACAGAAAGGGCCAGCGGAATATCCGCCGGCCCTTTCTGTTTTTAAATATGATCAGTACTTAGTAAGGCTTGGCTTCGTGGCCTCGTGCTTCGGCTTGCTCCACGGCCTGTTCCTGTTTCTGCTGGTTGTACTGATTCCCGCCTTCGGCCTGCTTACCATTGTTGGCTTTCTGCAGACCTTCGGCCACGCGGCGGCCCCAGTCCGGGTCGCAGTTGGTGCACAGCTCGATCATCTTGTCTTGAATCACCTTGTTGGCATCTGTCAGGGCACCTACCATGTTGCTGATGAGGTCGTCTCGTTCCCAGTCTTCGTGCAGGCGGTACCGCTCGCCGGCCTGCTTGAAGTTGTTCTGCCGGTCGATGGTCTGGCGAATCAGGCGGCCGGTGTATTGCGGCATGTGGTCGGGGGCGCTGCGAGGGGCTTCCTTCAGGCCGTTCAGGCTGCTCGGCTCGTAGTTCACGTGGTTGTTCTGGCCAGGAGCCGCATCCACGTGGTAGGCCATTTGGCCGTCGCGCTGGTTGGTGGCCACGTGCTTTTTGGGAGCGTTAATGGGCAGCTGCAGGTAGTTGGTGCCCACGCGGTACCGCTGCGTATCGGAGTACGAGAACGTGCGTCCCTGCAGCATCTTGTCATCGGAAAAGTCGAGGCCATCGACCAATACGCCGGTACCGAAAGCCACTTGCTCCACCTCGGCGAAGTAGTTCTCGGGGTTACGGTTCAGCGTCATCTTGCCCACGGGCAGGAACGGAAACTGGTCCTGGGGCCAAATCTTGGTATCGTCGAGCGGGTCGAAATCCAACTCCGGGTGCTCGTCGTCGCTCATGATCTGCACGCACAGCTCCCACTCGGGGAAGTTGCCGGCCTTGATGTTCTCGAACAGGTCCTGGGTAGCGTGGTTGAAGTTCTTGGCCTGAATAGCTTCGGCTTCGGCCGCGGTCAGGTTTTTAATGCCCTGCAACGGCTCCCAGTGGTATTTCACCAGCACGGCCTCGCCCTGTGCGTTTACCCACTTGTAGGTATTCACGCCCGAACCCTGCATTTGACGGTAGTTAGCGGGAATGCCCCAGGGCGAGAACAGGAAGGCGACCATGTGCATGGCCTCCGGCGTGTTGCTGATGAAGTCGAAAATACGCTCGCCGGTTTGCCGGTTGTGTACCGGATCGGGTTTCTGGGAGTGAATGAGGTCGGGGAACTTCATGGCGTCGCGGATGAAGAACACCTTCAGGTTGTTGCCCACCAAGTCCCAGTTGCCGTCTTCGGTGTAAAACTTTACCGCAAAACCGCGCGGGTCGCGCAGGGTTTCGGGCGAGTGGCCGCCGTGCCCTACCGTGCTGAAACGCACGAAAACGGGCGTTTGCTTGCCTTTTTCCTGAAACAGTTTAGCGCGGGTGTACTTGGCAATGGGCTCGTTGCCTACCGTACCGTAGGCCTCGAATACACCGTGGGCACCAGCGCCACGGGCGTGCACCACGCGCTCGGGCACCCGCTCCCGGTCGAAGTGGCTGATTTTTTCAATGAAGGCATAGTTTTCCAGCGTCGCCGGGCCACGGTTGCCTACCGTGCGAATGTTCTGGTTGTTGGAGAGCGGGTGGCCTTGGCGGGTGGTCAGGGTTTGGGCGTCTTCGCCCGCGGCTGTGCGCTGATCATGCGAAGAACCGCTACCTGTTACGGCCGTACCAGTGCCATCGGCAGCACTGTGGCCGTTGCCGTTTTGATGGCCGTTGTGGCCGTTCTGAGGCTGCTCGGGAGTCATAGGCATTTGGGGTTTAAGGGTAGGAGTTTACTAACGACAAGATATCCATTCTGTTTCCTTCCGGAGAATAATTCTCCAGAAGGAATTTCTCCCATTCCCATTTCCACTCATAATCAAGCCATACCAAAACCCCACATTTTTTAACCCGGTTCACCGGCCCTATCTTAATTTAGCACGCGTGGCAACGGCCGCCACACACAAACCCATTACCGCAATCAGGGCAAACGAAAACCGCAGGCTGGTGGCCCCGGCCACCAAGCCGATAACGGGCGGCCCGATCAGAAAACCCAGAAACCCGATGGTCGACACGGCCGCCAAAGCCATGCCGGCCGGCATTACCTCCGATTTACCCGCCGCGCTGTACACCAGCGGCACCACCGACGACGTTCCGAAACCCACCAGCATAAAGCCCAGCAAGGCCGTGCCCAGCGTGGGAAATAGCACTGCCACCAGCAAGCCAGTTGCCGTGAGCAGCCCGCTGCACTGAATAACTCTTTTCGGCCCCAGGCGCGCCGTTAGCCAATCGGCGCCGAAGCGGCCCAGGGCCATGGTGCTCATGAAGGCGGTGTAGCCCGCACCCACCCAGGCTTTTTCGGCCCGCACCACTTTCTGAAAGTACACGCCGCTCCAATCGAACATGGCGCCTTCGCAAATGAGGGCACAGAAGGCAATGGCACCGAGCCCCAGCAGGGTGCGGTCGGGTAGTACGAAGGCAGGCTGCTCACCGGCATCGTCGGAAACCGAGTGGGGCAGCAAAGCGCCGTAGCTGATTAGACCGCCGGCCAGCACCAGCCCGGCAATGAGCAGAAAGTGCAGCTGCGGCAACACCTGCCAACCAATCATGGCCGTGCCGACGGCCGCGCCGGTAAAGCCAGCTAAGCTCCACATGCCATGAAACGAGGCCATGATGGGCTTGCCGTACAGCGCCTCCACTCCCACTGCTTGGGTGTTGATGGAAATATTCATCAGGTTGCTGGCAAAGCCGAAGAGCACCATGCAGGGCAATAGCTGCCATGGCTGCTGAGCCCAACCCAAACCCACCAGCGAACTGCTGTACAGCAACACGCCCGCTACAGCCGTCCGTTGGCTGCCAAAACGGTGTATCAGCCACCCCGTGAGCGGCAACGACGGCAGCTGGCCCAACGGCAACGCCAGCAACACAAGGCCCAGCGTGGCATCGGAGAAGCCCATGCGCTGCTGAATGGCGGGAATTCGCGAGGCCCAGCTCGCAAAAATCAACCCTTGCAAGAAAAACCAAGCCGACACGGCCCAGCGGTGGGTGCGGTTAACGGCCGGGGCCGAGGCAGTGGTAGCAGAAATCATAAGCAACCCTCTTTACCGAAGCTGATCAGCAGCTCGGCTTATCGTACCATCTTGGGTGGGCGTTACCAGCACGCCTTACCGCGCAAAGCAAGCCCGAGGGGAGCGGCTTGCTGATCGGGGCTAAGGTACGGCGCGCCACCAAGTCGGTTACAGCCAAGCTGGTGACGGAGGTAAAAAAGCATCGGCTCTTACGCCCAGAGCACTTACAAAGGGGTTGCCAGGGAGTACGCCTGAAGACGAGCGGCCAAGAAGAGCGCAGCGCTGACCTGATGCGCCGGTGGAGTTTACCGCGGAGCTGAGTCGGCGTAAGCGCGTACCAAACGCCCGAGGGCCCGCACAACGGAGGCTTGTGCGGTTTCGGACGTGTTAGCTCCCGATCCATTATTCACCCGGGTAAGCAGCCACCTAGCTGCCCACGGCTGCCCAAGCTGCACGGCAGGCTTCACCTGCAGCACATTTGCGGCAGAGCCGACACCGAAGCCGGCAGAACCTCCACCCAACAGACCGGCCGCCACCACCAGCCCGCAACACAGCCATTGCACGTTTTTCATGGTATTAACCGGAAAGCCCGCTACAACCTCGGCCGACCAGAACGGGCCGGAAGTGCTTCCCGGGCCTTCTTTCGGCATTCCTCAGCAGCCCAGACTTTAGGGTGCTAACGAACAGAGCAAAGGAGCAGCACCAAGCAGCGGGGCACAATCGCATAAGCATGTTGTGGGCATCGCACATGCATGTGGCACTGGCCCACGCCATACAGGAAGCTGCTTAACGCACCGGGGCCCGTCCAGCTTTACTGAACGGGCCCCGCAGTAACGTGCAAATGTGCCTGAACTCAATGGCCGCGGGCCAACAGCGCAATACCGCCCACCACCAATAGCAGGCCCAGGAGTTGCGAAACCGTAAGCGCCTCGCGCAGCACCACCATGCCTAGTATGGCCGTCAGCAGTACCGAACCACCCACGATAACCGGCGTGCCCACCGACGATGAAACCCCGCGACTAAACACCACAAACGTGAGAATTTCGGCCAGCCCCACGCCCACACCGGCCAAGGCCGCCAGCCACAACCCTTTACTGGTTACGGGCAGTGGCTGGCCTTGCAGCTTCAGTTTCAGCAGCCACACGGCACCCAGGACCGCAGCCACCAGCTGCAACACCACGGCGCCTACCGCTGCCTGCACATGACTGGAGGCCAACTTGATGAAGAAGTTATACAGCGCCAGGCTGAAAGCCGTGAGCAGCGCCAGAGCCAGCCAATGCATCTTATTTAAGTCGCGCCAGCAGATCCTGCTGCAGCTGCTGCCAGTTGGCGTAATCATCGGTTTCAGAGCGCATTTCCTGCAGCTCCGATTTTTTCACCACCGCTTCTACTGCTTCAATGGCTAGGTCGCGGAGGTCTTCGCTTTCGGAAGCGTCCAACTTCAGAATAACGGGAATAAGGTCGGCAGGAAAATCTTTGGCCGGCTTACCCAAAATAGCAGCCACAATTTCGGCGGCAGCCAATGCTTCGCTGGCTTCATCGACTTCGAGGTAGCCTTCCTCTTCGGAAGCCGTAGCCAGTGCTTCGTAGAGCATGGCCTCGGTGTGGTTGTCGCGAAAGTCGCCGGCGAAATCGGCCGCGGCGTCGTTGTCGAAGTTAAAGTAGCCCCAGGCGCCCATGTGTGGAAGTGGTTAGGTGGAATGGAAAAGCACTTACGCAGAACTAAGAAGCAAGAGCTGTACTCTCCTCAAAGTTCTGCGGGTCAGATGCTGCGTGGTAGGCCATAGCAGCCACATGAACAGCCAATGGAATAAGCAGCACGAGCGGCAGCCATATCAGTTTGTTCTGCGGCTCAGGCACCAACCGACGCTGCCGGTCCCTCGTCCAGGCGGCCAGCCAAAACCCAATGGAAACCGTAGCTGCGGCAGCGCCGGCGTACACTGCCCCCATGTACAGTAAAAAGTCAACTGGGTCACCGGAATTGGTTTCTGGCACAGCCTGCGGCAGTCCGGCCAGCGGCGGGTAAAGGGTCCCGCCCACATTGCCGGAAGTTAGCCAACGAGCCGCATCAAACCAGATGTAGCAGACCACCATGATTAGGAACGCCACCATGGCCGCACCCAACGAACAAAACCACAACCCTGCCGAAAAGCGCTGACTCATTTGGTGCATGCTAAAGCGGCCAACCGGCTGCTAAAACTCCGGGCTAGAAAATGAAGCCGCTGTTACCGCCTTACCTGAATTTCTCCTTGAGAATTTCCAGCTCCACGGCCGGTGCAATCTTCTCGTACAGCACGTGGTAGGCGGCCGTGGTAATCGGCATGTTCACGCGCAGGTCCTTGTTGAGCTCAAAAATGCTTTTGACGGCGTAGTAGCCCTCGGCCACCATGTTCATCTCCATCTGAGCCGATTTTACGGAGTACCCGCGCCCGACCATGTTGCCGAAGGTGCGGTTGCGCGAGAACTGGGAATAGGCCGTTACCAGCAAGTCGCCGAGGTAGGCCGAGGCCGATAGGTCGCGCGGCTGAGGGCTGAGAGCGTACAGAAAACGGCGAATTTCCTGCACGGCATTGGCCACCAGCACCGCCTGAAAATTGTCGCCGTACCCAAGGCCGTGGGCTATGCCGGAGGTCAGGGCAATGATGTTTTTCATCACGGCGCAGTACTCAATGCCGTCGAGGTCGGCGGCGGGGTGCGCCTTCACGTAGCGGTTGCGCAGGCGCTGGCAGAAGTCTTCGGCCAAGGCAAGGTCGGGCGAGCCGATGGTGAGGTAGCTCTGCTTTTCCAGCGCTACTTCCTCGGCGTGGCACGGGCCAGCCACCACGCCCAGCCGTTCCCGGTTCACCTTGAAACGCTCCATCACGTAGTCGGTCACCAACTCGTTGCGGCCCGGAATCATGCCCTTGATGGCGGAAATGACGCGCTTGTTCTTGAAAGCGTCGCGGTCAAGCTTATCGAGGGCTTCTTTCACGAAGGCAGCGGGCACGGCCAGCACCACCCAGTCGGCATCTTTCACCACGTCGCTAAGGTCGGTGGAGGGCGTTACACGGGTCAGGTCAAACTGCACCGACGAGAGGTAGCGCGCGTTGTGACGGGTGCTGCGCAGGTGCTCTACGTCGGACTTGTGGCGCATCCACCAGCCCACGCGGGCGCCGTTTTCAGAAAGAATCTTCACTAACGCGGTGGCCCAAGAGCCGCCGCCAATCATGGCTATTTTATCCACGGGGAAAGAGCAAAGCCGCGCCACAGCGCGGGCATGAGGAAGGAGTAGTTATGTGGCCATACCGCGGTAAACGCGCAACGGCCGGCCGCGCTGTGGCGCACGCCTGCAACGCAACAAGCGGCATTTTAGCTAAAAAAAGCGAGAGGCCGGGGCTGCACACAGCCCCGGCCTCTCTCAGGTTCGAACCTGTAAGAACCGCCTTGCCTAATCTTCTTCCGGTTGGTCTTCCTTCAACGTAGCGCGGTTCAGGCTCTTAGCATCCTTCACCACCACCGCACTGCCGTCTTTCAGGCGCCGTGCATTGGATACCACGCCGTACGGGCCACTTACTACTTCCTCGCCGGCTTTAACACCTTCCAGAATCTGAATGTGCTCCAGGTCGTTGATGCCCGTTTTCACTGGCACCAGCACGGCCTTGCCGTTACGAATCACGAATACCACTTCCTGCACGTCGCCTTTGGGCATGGTTTCGGCTTCGGGCGTACCCGATCCGCCGCGGCTGCCCACCCGAATGCGCGAGCCGCCTTCCTTCTCTTTGCCCGCCTGCATAACACTGTCGGAACGCGTGGTAACGGCGTTCAGCGGCACCGATAATACGTTGGCGCGGCGGTCGGTAATAATATCAACCGAGGCCGTCATGCCAGGGCGGAACGGAACAATGGTGCGGCCGCCCACCGTGCGCACCAGCTGGCGGTAGGATTCGGGCAGCAGGCGCACGCGCACCTCAAACTCGGTTACAGCCTCGGCCGTCACAGCGTCTTTGGCGCTGTTGGCAATGCTGGTCACAATGCCGCGGAACTTCTCGCCCTTGCTGGTGTAGGAGTCCACTTCCACGTCGGCCGAGTCGCCGAGGCTCACATTCACGATTTGGTTTTCGTTCACGTTCACCCGCACTTCCATCGAGTTCAGGTTGGCAATGCGCATAATCTCGGTACCGGCCATTTGCGAGGTTCCTACCACCCGTTCGCCTTTTTCCACGTTCAGCTTGCTAACGGTGCCGCTAACGGGGGCGTAAATGGTGGTTTTATCGAGGTTGCGGCGGGCTTCTTCCAGGCCGGCGCGAGCCGATTGCACGCTGCTCTGGGCCGCCCGAATGCTGGCGCGGGCCGAGTTAATTTCTTCCTGCGAGGCTTCGTAAGCGGCTTTCGACTGCTCGTATTCGGCCTGCGAAATCACCTTTTGCTTAAACAAGGAAGCGTTGCGGCGGTAAGCCAGCTCGGTTTGCTTGGCCGAAGCCATCAGCTGCTGCAAACGCGCCTGCGACTGGCCCACGTTGGCCTGCTGCGTACCCACCACGGCCGACTGCTGGCTAACCATGGCCTGGTAGTTATCTGGGCGAATACGCAACAGGAGCTGGCCTTTGCGCACGGAGTCGCCTTCACGCACGTACAGTTCCGTGATTTCGCCCGATACGTCGGGCGAGATTTTTACCTCGGTTTCGGGCTGCACTTTGCCCGAGGAACTCACTTTCTCTACAATGTTTGCTGGGCCAGCCTTGGCTGCCAGCACCTCCACCCCGGCGGGTTTGCCTATCCAGCCTTGTTTCTTGGCTACCACGTAGCCCACGATTAACACGGCCAGTACGCCGAGCAAAATAAACAACAGACGGTTGTTGCGCATAAAACCAGTAGAATGGGGGTCAGCATGAACCGGCGAAGGCACCGGCGGGGCAAAAGAAGTAAAAAAGACGGCTGCCACGCACACCTCGGCAGAGGCGCAGGCGTGGCAGCCGGGCTATAACGAGACGTTTGGCCGTTTTCGCATTGATAATGAGACTACAACGAAAGCGGCTTACCTTGGTAGAAATCCAGAATTTTGCGCCGGAACAGGTATTCGTACTTGGCCTGAATCATGCCTGACTCGGCGGCGGTCAGGTTGTTTTTGGCAATGTTGAAGTCGGTGCCGTTCATCAGGCCGTTGTTAAACCGGATTTCAGCGTTGCGGTAGGCCGTAGTCAGGGCTTCGGTTTGGCGCTTGTTAGCGGCGTAGCGGCGCTGGGCGGCCAAAGCATCGGCGTAGGCCTGCTGAATGGTTTGGCGCAATTGGAGGCGGCTTTGCTCGGCACGCAACTCGGCCTGCTTCACCCCAATGGTGGAACGCTGCACGTTGGTACGCGCCTGCCAGCCGTTGAGAATGGGAATGGAAAGGTTAAAGCTGAGCTGCTTGCCCAGGTTGTTTTTTACCTGTGACCCAAAGCCTTCTTCCAGCGTTTCGAACCGGGGCTGGTTCACGCCGGCAAACACACCAGGTACCTGCTGCGGGCCGGTGGGGGTAATCTGGTAAATGAAACCAGCCGGCACAATGGTAGAGTCGCCGGTGAGGCGGCGGCCAATGCGGGCCGACGAGTAACCCGAGAAAATGCTACCGCCAAACGTGAGGCGTGGGTAGTAAGCCCCGCGGGCCACTTCCACGCCGCGCATGGCGCTTTGCACGCGCAAGTCGGCGGCCCGAATCTGCGGCTGCGTGCTCTGCGCGGTTTGAAATGTGCCGGCTATGTCGGCGTCCATGGCGGGCATTTCGTCGGGGTCGGGCAAGTCGGGCACCGCTACCTGAAACGCGGCGGCGCGTTCGGCTTCCAGATTGAGCAGCTGCGTGAGCTGCAGCCGGGCCAGGTCGCGCTGATTCTGGGCCGTTACCAGGTTCACCTCGTCGGTGGCTAGCTGGGCCTGGCTGTCGAGCAAATTGCTTTCGGCCACCGAACCGGCGCGCAGCAGCTTCTGCGTGCGGTCGATTTGCTGCTGCGCCGAGCTGATGCGGGCCTCGCTGGTGCGTACCAATTCTTCTCCCAGCAAAAACTGCAGGTAAGCCGAGGCCACGTTCACCGACAAATCGTTGCGGGCCTGGTCAATATCGAGCAAGCTGGCCTGGTAATCGAGGGCGTTGCGCTTAATAGAGTTGCGCACCTGAAAACCCGAAAACAGGTTCAGCTGGGCGCTGGCCGAGAGGTTGTTCGCGCGGGTGGTCTGGTTCTGGAAGGTAAACGTGAGCGGGTCGACGTTGGTACCGTAGTTCCAGGTTTGTGAAGCCGAAGCGTTGGCCGTGGGCAGGCGGTTCAGCCGGCTCTGGCGCAACACGGCGTCGTTTACTTCCGCCGTTAGCTGCGACTGCCGCACATTAAGGTTGTACTGCAGCGCGTAATCTACTGCCTGCTGCAACGTCCACGGCCCCGAAGGTGCCGTGGCCTGCGGCAGTGCCGCGGCGGGCGGCTGTGTGGGTCGGTTTTGGGCCGCCGCGGGCAGGGCCAGTCCCAGCGTAGCAAGCACCAGGGCGCTGGCCGAGCGCGTAGCCTGACGCGACAAAAGCGAGGCAAAAGGAGTCATCGGGGATAGTAGTTGTTTTCGTGCGAGGGGTTCTCAAACTGATAAGGGCCAGCAGCTCATCGGCTGCGGAAACGCCAATAGCCCGCAGCGGGACTTTAATCGATGGCGGGAAGGTAGCGAACCTGATGCACCCAGCGCAGGTGACGCAGGTATTCCAGGCTTAAATCAGAAAGCGGCGAGTCCATTTCGATGAATTGCCGGGCCACTTGGTTTTTGCCCTTGCGGCTCACGTTCATGGTAGCAATGTTGCAGTCGTCGTGGGCAATTACGTCGGCAATAAAGGCAATGGAGCCTTTCACGTCGTCGGCATCGATAATGAGCGTGTGCAGCCCGGCCGAAAAGTCGCACGGAAACCCGTCGACTTCCACGATGCGGATAACTCCCCCGCCCCGGCTCTGCCCAATTACCTCCACCTGCTGACCGGTGCGCTCGTCGCGCAGCTCCAGCCGAATGGTGTTGGGGTGCATGGTGGAAGCGTTGCCCACTCCCTGAAAGGTGTACTGCAAACCGGCCGCTTTGGCGTGCTCGAAAGCCTCCCGAATCCGTTTGTCGTCGGTGGGGTAATCGAGCATGCCGGCCACAATGGCGCGGTCGGAACCGTGCCCTTCGTAGGTGCGGGCAAAGGAATTGTAGAACGTGACGGTGGCGTGCGTGGGCAAACTCCCCAACACCCGGATGGCCGCCCGCGCAATGCGCACGACTCCTGCCGTGTGCGACGAGCTGGGCCCAATCATCACCGGCCCGATCATATCAAAAATACTGGATTTTTCAGCCATAAAGTGAGCTAAAGGTACTGGCTGTGCGGGTAAAAACAACCCTTATGCCCTTCCTAAAGCACTTCGCGAAGTGCCGGTGTACCGGCTAGATGAATACTGATAGCGAAGGGTTGCTCGGCAAGCTTACATTTTGCGCCGAATTTCGTTCTTTGTGTCCCCTCCCCGCTTTCCCACCTCCCCACCCAATGCCAAACCAAGAAGAATTCTCCCCGGCGGTAGTCACCCAGCTACGCCGATTGCAGGAGAAGTACGCCGCCGACGGCCAAGATCTGGCCGCTTACCTCGAAGGCTTATACCACGCCGATTACGTCAACTATTGGGACTACATCGAACTGGATACCCTGCTTTCGTTGCAACGGCCGCTAACCAAGATTCCCGACGAGAAGATTTTTATCATGTACCACCAGATTACGGAGCTGTACTTCAAGCTCTGTTTGGTGGAATACGAACAAATTGGGGACCTGCAAAAGCCCACGCTAGGCGAGTTGGTCTTGCGCCTGGGCCGCATCAACCGCTACTTCGAAAACCTGATCGACTCGTTCGATGTGATGGTCGACGGCATGGACCGGCAGCAGTTCCTGCAGTTTCGGATGGCCCTCATGCCTGCTTCTGGCTTTCAGTCGGTGCAATACCGCATGATTGAAATTGCCTCCACGTCGCTCGATAACCTCGTGGACAAGGAGAAGCACCGCCTGCTGGGCGAGTCCGACAGCCACGAGGAGCTGATGGGTTGCATTTACTGGAAGGCCGGCGCTACCCAGGAGCACGACGGCGCCAAAACCCTTACCCTGCTGCAGTTCGAGCAGAAATACCACCAGCTGCTCATAGACCACGCTGCCCGCTTCCGCCAGCGCAACGTGTGGGCCGTGGTCGACCGCCTGCCCGTAGACGACCGCCGCCACCCGCGCCTGATGCGCCAGCTAAAGCAGCTGGATGTGAACGTGAACATCAACTGGCCGCTGATGCACTACAAGTCGGCAGTACGCTATTTGGAGCGGCAGGCCGGCGACGCCGTTCCGGCTACTGGCGGCACCAACTGGCGCAAGTATTTGCCTCCCAAGTTTCAGAAACGCATTTTTTACCCCCAGCTCTGGACCGAAAAAGAACTGGAAGAATGGGGTAAAACCTGGGTCGATCAGGTGCTGGAAGAAGTAGCTGCCATGAGCACCAAATAGATAAAAAACGAATAGCCAGTCGGAATATAATTCCGACTGGCTATTTTTGGTTTATAGACTGACCCGCTGCCTGCTATGAAACGCCTGCTTCTCGCTACCCTTTCGGCCTTCACGTTCCTGCTGGCGCAGCCTGTGGCAGCCGGCACCCAGGTAAAGCAACAGCCCCTAAACACGCTGCCGCGCTACGGCGGTAAGGCTAAGTCTAAGGAATTGCAAAAGATTGATAGGGCTTTTGTGGGCGCCGAGCTGAAACGCTACCGCAACGATGCCCGCGCTGCCTCCGATGTAAGCGTGGAATTAGGCTGGCAGCACCTGGCGCAGCAAAACCCCGAAGTTTCCATCAAGCGTTTCAACCAAGCCTGGTTGCTCGATAGCACCAACTGTAACGTGTATTACGGCTTCAGCGCCTGCCTCAGTATGCAGGGTGATGCTAAAGGAGCCCGCGAATATTTCCGCTTGGCCCAGCGCCGTGACCCGAAAAACCAGGGAATTCAGAAGTACAACGAGCGGCTAACCCGCGTGCGCGAGCAACAAACCGACACGCCCGGCGTGGTGCTGTCGTAAGCAGCAATGCAGGTAAACGACATGTAAGCAGCAACCGCGCAGCGCGGGGCGGTATAACGCACATTAAAAAGCGACCCTGGCTTTTTCACGAAGCCAGGGTCGCTTTTTCGTGCCGGCACAAAGCAATGCGCCCCCGGGGCAATACCCGGATACGACGCTGCGTTTCAACTGCGTACTTATTGTTGGTCTCACTTTATTTTCCCCTTGATGTGCAGGCTGCAAATGAGCATGCTGAGCCTACTACTCAGCGTGCTCCCCCTGACCGTGCTGTGCCAGTCCACTCGCCTACTTACAGTGAAACGGGAGAAACCTTACTACACCGAAACGTACGCTGTGCTGACTGCAGACAGCCGGGTACGGCATGGGCCGTACGCAAAAAACGGATTGCTAAACCGCGCCTTGGTACGTGGCTATTTTCGGGAGGGGCGTAAAGACAGCATATGGAGTTTTTACTACGCGCCTAGCGGGCAGTTGCAGTCCCGCGGCCGCTACCAAGTAGGTCAGAAAGCCGGACGCTGGGAGTACTGGGGGCCGGATGGCAAGCTGCGGTGTCGATACAACCACAGTACGCGTACCCTGGAAAATCTAGTAACTCCGGCCGATACTACCACTTGGGTAGTCGAGCTGGCAGGCCAACGTCGGCGGCAGCGGCTCACCTCGCCCGTATTGTTTGTCGGCGGCGACGAAATCCGCTGGCTGGGCGCGGACGGGCGCATCCGTTATCCCGACTCGGCTCTTAAACGCCAAGCTGCCGGCCGGGTCATGGTAGAATTCATTGTGGATGAGAACGGCAATGCCCGTGATTTTCGGGTCGTTGAAAGCCTGGATACGGCCCTTGATGCAGAGGCCCTACGCGTCACTCGGCAGGTATTCGACAACTGGTGGCTGCCAGTCACCATCGATGCTAAGCCAACCAAGGTGGTATTCACCCAGCCCATTACGTTTACCATACAATAAGCTTCCCGTCGCCTCTTCGGCGCCCTAAGGAACCATCAGGTTATCTTTGCAGTCTGAACCCTACCTGGCTTGCAGGCCTAACTCCCTGCCGCCTTCTTTATGCAAAAACAAGAAGTAGAACTCGTGCTGGCGCCCGACGAGGCGTATGACGAGCTGGCCCGTTACCGAGCGCTGTTGCAGGCCGCCGGCCTGAAACCTGGCCAAGCCGATTTCGTGCACCTGACCCGGCGTTCCATTGATGCGCGGGGCCGCAACGTGGGCGTACGCCTGCGGGCCGATATTTACCAGACGCCCCCACCGCGGGAGCTGTTTGGGCCGTGGGTACACTATAAAAACGTGAGCGACGCTAAGCACAGCGCCGTGATTGTGGGCGCGGGCCCCGCGGGCTTGTTTGCGGCCCTGCGCTGCATTGAGCTGGGTATTCGGCCCATTGTGTTGGAGCGCGGTAAAGACGTGCGCAGCCGCCGCCGCGATTTAGCGGCCCTGAATAAGGAGCACGTAGTAAACAGCGACTCCAACTACTGCTTTGGCGAAGGCGGCGCCGGTACGTACTCCGACGGCAAGCTGTACACCCGCTCTAAAAAGCGCGGCGACGTGCAGCGCGTGCTGCAATTATTCGTGCAGCACGGTGCTACCGCCGAAATTCTGGTGGATGCCCACCCGCACATCGGTACTAACAAACTACCGGCCGTAGTGCAGGCCTTGCGCCAAACCATTGTGGACCACGGCGGCGAGGTGCGCTTTGAAACCCGCATGACCGAGCTACTGCTCGACGGTGGCCGGGCCCGCGGCGTGGTTACCGCCGATGGCACCACGATTGAGGCCGACGCGGTAATGCTGGCTACTGGCCACTCGGCGCGGGATATTTACGAGCTGCTGTTGCGCCAGCAAGTGCGCATCGAGGCTAAACCCTTTGCCCTGGGCGTGCGCGTGGAGCACCAACAAAGCCTCATCGACCAGGCCCAGTACCACCGCACCGACCGCGGCCAGCTGCCCGCCGCCTCGTATGCCTTGGTGCAGCAAACCGATGGACCGGGCGGACAGCGCGGCGTATTTTCGTTTTGCATGTGCCCCGGCGGCTTCATCGTACCGGCGGCCACCACGCAGGGCGAGGTAGTGGTAAACGGCATGAGCCCCTCGCGCCGCGACTCGCGCTACGCTAACTCTGGCATTGTGGTAGCTATTGAGCCCGAAGACATGGACCTGAAGCGCTACGGCGTGCTGGCGGGTTTGAAGTTGCAGCAGGAAATTGAGCAACGCGCCTGCCAGCTGGCCGGCAATACCCAGTTAGCCCCGGCGCAGCTTCTCGGCGACTTTGTGCAGCGCAAAACCTCGCGCAGCCTGCTGGAAACTTCCTACCAGCCGGGCCTGACGTCGTTGCCCATGGACGAGGTGCTGGGCTCGAACCTGGCCAACCGGCTGCGGCAGGGCTTCCAGGCTTTCGGACGTAAAATTCCGGGCTATACCTCTAACGCGGCCCAGATTGTGGGCGTGGAAAGCCGAACTTCGGCCCCGGTGCGCATTCCGCGCGACCCGGCCACGCTCCAGCACCCGGAAGTAACAGGACTTTACCCCTGTGGCGAAGGGGCCGGATTCGCGGGCGGTATCGTGTCAGCGGCGATGGACGGGGAACGGTGCGCCGAAGCCATTGCCGTACAGGTAGCTGCTGGCCGTTAATAGTTGACGTTGGTGGCGGTTTTTTCGTACAAAGTGCTGCGGAAGCTGTTTCCCTGAAACAGGCCGCGTCCTTTCATATATCACGCCTGACATTTTCCTCCCCATGGCTAATAAAAAAACAGTCGTCATCGGTGCATCCGATAACCCCTCACGCTATGCCTACCAAGCCGTGCACCGGCTGAAAGCCCACGGCCACGAAGTGGTGCCGGTGGGCATCCGCAAGGGCCAGGTAGCCGGGCTCGACATTGCCCTCGACAAGCCGGCCGTAGAAGGCGTTGATACCGTTACGCTATACGTGGGCCCGCAAAACCAACCCGCCTGGTACGATTACATCCTCGACCTAAAGCCCAAGCGCATCATTTTCAATCCTGGTACTGAAAACGACGAGTTGGAACGACGCGCCCAGCAGCAGGGCATCCGCACGGAAGAAGCCTGCACCTTAGTTATGCTCTCCGTAGGCAACTACTAAACGGGTATATCCTGCTTTGCAAGCCCCGCTTCCCGCTTTAGCAGCGGTGGCGGGGCTTTTTCTATCGATGCGACATTAAATATTTTCACATTTTCAAACGGCCCATACTTTATTTAAACAACTGATTTTCAATAGATTAATAAGTATACAAAATAGTCTTGCAACTTTTTCGCACGGCCCAGGCAACGCTGCTTGCCACGCTTCCATCTACCATTGCAAACGCCCAATCTACTGCTCTACTCCTACCCAAAGCCGTGAACGACGCCGAACTCATCAGTGCTTGCCGGCAAGGCAGCGTCCGGGCGCAAAAACAGCTCTACGAGCGGTTTGCCGGACTGATGCTGACGGTGTGCCTGCGCTACCTGCGCCAGCGCACCGACGCCGAGGAGGCCATGCTCATGGGCTTTACGAAGGTGTTCCGCGCCCTCGATCAGTACCGCCACGAAGGCTCGTTTGAAGGCTGGATTCGGCGCATCATGGTAAACGAAGCCCTCGGGCAGCTACGCCGCAAGGAACCGCTGCACTTGGCCATCGACGACATGGTGACCGACGTGCCCTCCACGCAAGCCGACGCCGAAAGCAACCTGGCCGCTGCCGATTTAATGCAGCTGCTGAGCGAACTACCGGCCGGGTACCGCACGGTTTTTAACCTGTACGCCGTAGAGGGCTACAACCACCCCGAAATAGCCGAGCTGCTGGGCATTTCAGAGGGTACCAGCAAATCGCAGCTTAGCAAGGCCCGGGCCATGCTTCAGCGCCGCCTCGGCGCCGCCAGCGCCCAGGCCTCGTCCAACTCCTCACCGAAAGAATATTATGCGACCGGAAGATATTGATAAGCTGTTTCGGGAAAAGCTCGACCAGCACGTAACGCCCCCGCCGCCCGGCCTTTGGTTTGACCTGCAGGAACGCATCGAACCGAAGGAAGAAAAGCGCCGCGCCGGATTCTGGATGTACGCCGTAGCTGCTGCCATTACGCTGCTGCTGGTGGCCGGCACCGGCTGGCTGGTGTGGCGCCCCACCCAACTGAGCCAAAGCCCGGTTTTGGGTGAGTTGGCCACGGTTTCGCCGCCGCAAACCGGCGTTGCTGATCAAACCCAGGGCTCCGTTAGCGAAGAAGCGCTTGCTCAACCCGACGCGCTGGCGGCCAACACTCCTTCTGCTTCATCTGAAGAAACGGCCGCTCCGGCGGCCGATACCAACCGCTCCACGCCTGCTCAAACCACCGATTCTTTCACCCCCACGCCAGAAGCTGCTCGTCAGCGGGACGCCATCCGGATGGTAGCCCGCACGAAGCGCGGGGCGCCTGCTCCGGAGCAGCGCCCCGCACTTCGCCCCACGCCGCAGCCCGAAGAAGCGGTAGCGGCAGTAAAACCTGCTGCCGCTCCGGCCCCTGAACTTCTCGCTACCTCGCCGGCGCCAGTACCGGCCGGCAGCCAGGCCCTGGCAGCTACTGGGCTGCCCAAGGCTCCGCAGGGTGCCATTGAAGTGGAAGTGCGTGAATCAGCCGCGAACCTGCCGGTGGTGGCCACCGCCGGAGTAGAACCTGAGGCCTCGCGCCGCAGCCGACTGTTTGGGGTAGTGAAACAAGTAAGCCGTGTGGTGCGCGGCGAAAAGCCTGACCTCACCGAAGTAGGCCTGCCTTCGAACCCTGCCCTTACGGTGCAGGCCCGCCTGGGCAGCCACACCCTCACCAAAACGATTTCCCTGTAGCCGCAGCCCCGCTGCCGCCCTCCTCTCTTCCTCCGACTTTCCGATTTCTCTACCTGTATGAAACCCGCGTTTTTCTGCGCTGCCACGGCGGCGCTGCTGCTCACCGGCGCTGCTGCCTCTGCCCGCACGCTGGCTCCCACCGCCGGCAACGACGACACCATTCTGGTGAAGCTGCCTAACCAAGTGTCGATGACCATTGTGGCCCGCGACAAACAACAGCTGCGCGAGCTGCGCGAATACAAGCTCGACTCGCTCATGATTCTGCTCTCGGGCTACATCAGCCAGGCCGAAGCCGCCGGCAACAAGTCGGGCAACGGGCAGGTTACCATGGAATTTTACCCCGCCAAAGAGCAGCCCAACAGCAAAGCCGCTCCCGAGCAAGTGCGCGTAACAGTACGCGGCCCGAAGAATGCGAAATCAGAGCGCGTGGAGGTGATGATGGGCAAAATGGGCATCCTGGTGGAATCCGACGAGGACATCGACAACGGCAAGGACCGCGTCTCGGTAAAGCTCAATACTGACAACCCCAAGAGCGACTCGCTGAAAGCAGCCAAGCGCAAGGCCCATCAGGAACGCCTCACCGGCACCGACTTTGGGCTCGACGTAGGTCTGAACGCGCTGGTGAACCGTCAGCCGTACTTTGGCGGCGACAACGTGGAACAGCCCTTCGACCTGCGGCCATTCGGTTCGCGCTACGTAAGCTTCAAGTGGAGCTACTGGGCCCGGACCGGCAAAAACAGCCCGCTGTACTTCCACCTCGGGCCGGAAATTGCCTTCAATAACTACATGCTGGAAGGCAACCGCCGCTTCGTGCAGGCCGATTCCCGCACCAACATTATACAGGACGGCACCCGTCAGTACGAGAAAAGCAAGTTGGCTACCACCAACCTGAACCTGCCGGTGGGCTTTACGCTGAAGTTCCGCAACGGCAAGCACGACGAGATGTTCCGCCTCGGGGCCGGCGGTTTTGTGGGCTACCGCATTGCCTCGCACACCAAGCTGAAGTACGAAGACGAAGGCAGCACCCGCAAAGACAAAGACCGCGGCAGCTACAACCTGGAGGATTTCCAGTACGGTGTGCAAGGCAGCGTAGGCGTACACGGCTTCGACTTATTTGCCAAGTACAACATGAACGACCTGTTCAAAGAAAACCGCGGCCCGAAAGCCCAAGTAATAAGCTTCGGCATCACCTTCAGCGACCTGTAACCGCGGTTCATCGGTCAGCTTAATTGCAGCAAAGGACCTTCTCACCACCGAGCGAGCATCGTACCAACGACTCGTTTGGGCGTGAGAAGGTCCTTTCCTGTTTACAGGCTATTTCCCTGGGTACGACTTTAGTCGATTTATTCGTGGCGAAAAAAATTATCCAGCAGTATGGCGGCGGAAATGGCCACGTTCAGGCTTTCGGCGCCGCCGCGGCCGGGAATGTGCAGCCGCTGGGTAAGATGCGCTTCTACTTCCGGCGTTAAGCCGTGCGACTCGCTGCCCATTACAAGTACGCCGCTGGGGCGCAGGTGCTGCTGGTGCACGTTATCGCCGTGCAGATCGGCTCCGTACACGGGCAGGCTGGGTGGCAAGGCAGCCAGCCACTCGGGCAACGGGCGGTGCCACACGGGCACCCGGGTAAACGAGCCCATGCTGGCGGCTACGGTTTTCGCGTTCCAGGCATCGGCGCAGGTTTCCGACAACACCACGCCGGCTAGGCCGTACCAATCGGCCAAGCGAATGAGCGTACCCACGTTGCCGGGGTCGCGCACTTGGTCGAGGGCCAGCAGCAGTTCGCCGGCCTGCGCTTGGAGCGGACGTTCCTCGGGAATGCGCACCACGGCCAGGGCGGCGTCGTTGGTTTGCAGCGTGCCGAGGCGGGTCAGCTCGTCGGGCGTAACCACATCGGCTACGCCTGCCAGCTGGTGCGGAACTTGTACGGCAGTGGCAAAATCAGCCGTATACAGCAACCGTTCCACCGTAAGTGCAGAACTTAGCAGCTCCCGTACGTTCTTGGTGCCTTCTACCAAAAAGGCGCCGTGACGCTGGCGGTATTTCTTTTGGTGCAACGACTGCACGTATTTCGCAACGGCTTTTGAAACCATCTGTTTCGGTAATGAGTGAGCATGTGGGCCCGGTTCGGCACCTGATTAGCAAGGGCTTGACCGTGGCCGTATTGCTGGGAGCCGCGGCCTGCTCGCCCATGCGGCTGCTGGGCCCGCGGCAGCAATTGCTGACGAAAGTACAGCTAGAAGGCGTGAAACAAGCCGACCAAGAGCGCTTGGAGGCTTTGTACCGGCAACGGCCCAACGATAATTTTCCGTTGCCCAAGCTAGCCACTTACAATCTCGGCTACACGTTTTACAACCCCGAGCGGCTGCAGCAGAAGCTCGACACCACCCGCGCTGAATACACCCGGCGCATTGCCGCCGCCGGTACCGACTCGGTAGCCGTGGGCAAGCTGCTGCAGAAGCGCGAGAAACGCACCCAGCGCCTGCAGGCCGCCATCGACAAGGGGAATGCCATTATGCGCCTCGGCGACCCGCCCGTTATTTACGACGAGCAGCTCACGCGTGTAACTGCCGAGCAAATGCGGATTTTTCTGCGTTCTAAGGGCTTTTTCCGCTCCCGTGTGTCGGCCACCGACACCACCGACTGCCCCCGCGGCCTGTTTGGCGGCCCCGGCAAGCAGGGACGCGACACCCTGGGCTGCCGCCGCGTGGCGGTTACTTACCGTGTGCAGGAAGGCCAGCAGTTTCTCATCAGCCAGTTGGCCTACGACATTGCCGACTCGGCCGTGGCCCGCATTATCAAGGCCGATTCCAGTCAGGCGCTGCTGCGCGTAGGCCAGCCGTACGACGAAGAGCTGATTGGCCGTGAGCGGGGCCGGCTGGAGAGTATGCTTAAAAACCGGGGCTACTTTGATTTTCGGCAGCAATACATTTCCCTGGAAGCCGACACCAGTTTCGCGCCTTACTCGGTGCGGCTGCTGGTAATGGTGGAAAACCCTCCCGACGAGCCCGGCCACCGCGCGTATTCCGTGCGCAACGTGACCATGATAACCGATGCGGGCGTGAACCGCTTTGGCGTGCAGCGCGATACGGTGCAGCGCAACGGGATCAATTACCTGGCCTACGACCACCGCTTCAGCACCCGTATTCTGGACCGCAAGGTGGCCGTGCGCCCCGGTGAGCAGTACAGCCTTTCGAAGTCCATTCTTACCCAGCGGCAGCTGGCCGATCTGGACGTATTTCGTTTCCAAGGGGTTACGTACCAGAAAGTGCCGATGCCCACCGATACCACCACCGGCTTGCTGGATGCGCTTGTGAGCACCTCGTTACTTAAAAAGTATCAGGAAACCAGCGAGATAGGCGGCACTGTAGTAGCTGAAAAGCCAGGTCCATTTGGAAACTTCCGCTTGCGGGTGCGCAACGCTTTTGGCGGCGCCGAGATTCTTGACCTTGGTTTGCGGGCCGGTTTGGAGGGACAGTATAAGGCCACAACCACACCTCCCGGGTCTAATGCCAGAATACCATCGGTATACACCCTCCAGCTTGGAGCAAATGCCACGTTAACGTTGCCGCAGTTTCTGGTGCCGTGGCGGGCCAATCCGCTGCTGACCAAATACAGTCCGCGCACGCGTTTCTCCTTAGGCTATACCTATGTTGACCGGCCGGAGTACAACCGTACCACGCTGGAGAGTACCTACGATTATATCTGGCAGCGCAACGCGTTTCACCAATACGTACTCACGCCGCTCAATGTCAGCCTGGTAAACACGCCTAAAATTGATGCTGCCTTTCGCGACGTACTGCTGAAACAGTCCAATTCAGGCGCTTTGCTGCGCTCTTTCGACCGCCTGCTGATTCCCAGCATTAACGCCAGCTCGCTCTACAACTCCAACGACTTCGTACAAACGTTAGACGCCAAGTACCTGCGGCTCTACACCGAATTGGGAGCCCCTGGCCGGCAGTTTTACACTGCTCCGGGCACCCGCACTACCATCGGCACGCAAAACCAGGAACAACTTGAAACGCTGGTGGGTAATCTGCTGGTGCTGGACTACGCCCGAGCCGGAGCCGACTTCCGGCGTTACCATAAGTTAACATCCCGCCAATACTTTACCTGGCGACTAAATGGAGGCATAGCCCAAGCCCTTACTCCCACCGAACTACGGAACCTGCAATCCGGCCAAGTCACTTCGTCGCTACTGATTCCCTACGACAAGTACTTCTTCGCCGGCGGCGGCTCCAGTGTTCGGGCGTGGCGGCCCCGTCGGCTTGGCGTGGGCTCTTATCCTACGTATCAGTACAACAACCGCGGAGACATAATACTCGACAGCCGGGGCATTCCACTGCGGGACGAAAACATTGAACAGCCGGGCGAGCTGCTGCTCGAAGGCAGTGTGGAATACCGTTTTCCGCTGTTTAGCTACGTGCGCGGCGCCGTTTTCACCGATTTTGGGAATGTTTGGACGCTGCAGCGCGACGCCCGCCGCGACACCACCGGCTACACCCAGGGCAGCGCCCGGTTCAGCCCCAAACGCTTTTACCGCGAGTTTGCCGTGGGCTCCGGCGCCGGCCTGCGTTTCGATTTTACCTTCCTCATCGTGCGCCTCGATTTCGCCGTGAAAGTGTACGACCCCACGGCCGTAGCGCAGGACCGGTGGGCCTTGCGCAACTTCGCTGTGTTCGGCAACAGGAACAAGCCTTGGCTGAATACCCCGGCCCTGAACGTGGGCATTGGCTACCCGTTCTAACTGCTATTAACCGCCAACGAAAACGCCTGCCTCTTTACAGAAGCAGGCGTTTTCGTTATTAGCTACGCGGATTAGCGGAGCAGCTTAGTAGGCCAGTAGTTCTTGGAGCGCAGCAAGCACTTTGTCGGCCGAGGGCAGCATTTGCTTCTCTAACTCCACGTTCAGGGCAATGGCCGGCAGGTTGGCAGCGCCCAGGGTAAACACCGGCGCATCGAGCTGCTGAAAGCAGTGACGCTGAATACGACCCGCCAACGACTCGGCAAACGAGTTCATGAGCGGCTCCTCGGTTAGCACCAGCACTTTACCGTGGCGTTTGGCAGCGGCTTCCACGGCTTCCCAGTCGAGTGGGTTGAGGGTGCGCAAATCCAGGATTTCAACTTGCCCGGGCAGCTGCTTGCTGGCCGTTTTGGTCCAGTACACGCCCATGCCGTAGGTAATTACCGCGCAGGTGTCGCCCTGGGCCAGCTTCTCGGCCGAAGCTTCCTGCACCACGTTGGCTTTGCCGAGCGGAATAACGTAGCCCGTTTCCGGCTCGGTGGTTTTGGCGTCTTCAGTACCGGGTACTTTGCTCCAGTACAACCCTTTATGCTCCAGCATCACCACCGGGTTCGGATCGAGGAAAGCGGCGCGCAGCAAGCCCTTCATATCGGCCGCATTCGACGGATACACCACCTTAATGCCCCGAATGGTAAGCAGCGTGCTTTCGATGGAACCCGAGTGGTAGGGCCCGCCCCCGCCGTATGCCCCAATGGGTACGCGAATGAGCGACTGCACCGGGAACTTGCCGTTCGAGAGGTAGCAGGACTTGCTGAGTTCTTCCACCAGCTGGTTCAGGGCCGGCCAGATGTAATCAGCAAACTGAATTTCCACGATGGCCTTGGCTCCTACGGCCGACATGCCGGCGGTGCTGCCCACTATGTAAGCTTCCTGAATGGGGGTATTGAACACGCGGGCGTCGCCGTACTTTTTGGCCAGCAGCGCGGCTTCGCGGAACACGCCGCCCAGCTCGCCGCCCACGTCCTGGCCGTAGAACAGCGCCTCGGGAAACTCGCGCAGAATATCATCCACGGTGTGCAGGGCCGCATCCACCATCAGGGCTTTATCGGCGCCGGCGGGGCTGCGCTGGCCGGTTTCCTGGGTAACAGCGGGCGGTGCAAACTCGTGGTCAGCAAAGGTGGCCGGGTCGGGGTTAGGCGCGGCCAAGGCACGCTGGTAGTCTTCCAGCACGGTGGTGCGGGCGGCGGCAGCGGCGTAGCCCAGCTCACCTTCGTCGAAGCCCTCGGTAATCAATTGCTGATGAAAACGCGGCAGTGGGTCGTTGAGCGTATGTTCGGCCAAGTTGTCGCCGCGGTACCACTCGCGGCGTACACCGCTGGTGTGGTGGCCCAGCAGCGGGCATTTGGCGTGAACCAGCACCGGCCCGCGCGTGCTACGCACGTACTGCGTGGCGGCGGCCATGGTAGTGTAGCTGTCCACGAAATCGGCGCCGTCGCATTGCAGGCGGTGCAGGCCTTTAAAGCCGGCGGCAAACTCGTAAGCGTCCATGGCGCGCATTTCACGACCGGTGGCGGAGATGCCCCATTCGTTGTCTTGTACCAAGTAAATAACCGGCAGCTGGTGCAGCACGGCCATTTGCAGCGCTTCCGACACCTCGCCTTCGGTCATGGCGCCGTCGCCAATAGAACACACTACCACTGGCTGCTGGGCAGCGCTGGGGAGCTGGTTCTGGCTTTCGAGGTACTTGATGCCATGGGCCATGCCGGTAGCCGGAATGGCCTGCATACCGGTGGCCGAGCTTTGGTGCGGAATAACCGGCACCCCCGCGCGGCGCAGCGACGGGTGGCTGTAATAAGTGCGGCCGCCCGAGAACGGGTCGTCGCGCTTGGCCATGAGCTGCAGCATCAACTCATAAGGCTGCAGGCCCAGGCCGAGCAAAAAAGCGTCGTCGCGGTAGTACGGGGCGCAGTAGTCGGTTTCGCGCAGCTGGAAGGCGGCGGCCAGCTGAATGGCTTCGTGGCCGCGGGCCGAGGCGTGTACGTATTTGGCCGTTACGGCCTTGTTTTCTTCGTAGAGCCGGGCCATTTCCGCCGACGTGTGCATCAGCCGGTAGGCGCGCAGCAAGGTGGCGCGGTCGGGTTGCGTGGGAGCTGCAACGGGCGCAAAGTCAGCTTCGGGGGTTTCCAGGTCGGTGGAGGCTTGCATGCAATGGGGAAAGCGGTGACGGGAAGGCGAAATTACGGCATCGGGCGCAGACAGTGGTTACGGGTTGCTGCTACGTCTGAGGTTTGGGCTGTATGATTTCGTGACTAATTCAAATCGGCAAACGGAGCCGGAGCTACTTGCATTCACAAAACCTGAATGAGAGGGTCGTAGCTTTCGTATAAATTCAAGCTACTAAGCTGTTTTGTTTTGGAGCGGGTTCACAAACCGCTTATTTTGGTCGATGTTCTACTCCATTATTCAACAATCAATGGCGCGTTATTGGCTCATTCTCCTCGTATCATTTTCTCTACTAACCGAACACGCTGCCCAGGCGCAAAGCAAGCTAAACGGGGTCGACATTAACCTGCTGCCGATGTACGGCGGGGCCCGCAAACCCAAAAGGCTGCAATTAGCCGACGAGCTTTTCTTGGCTACAACCGACCGTAACGAACCTAACCGCGCCGTGGCAGCCAAGCATTTTGTGAAGCGAGGCATGGACTATTTTCGAGCCGGCGACTACGCCACTGCCATGAAGCGCTTCAACCAAGCGTGGCTGCTCGACAGTACCAATGCAGATACTTATTGGGGCTTCGGCATTTTGCGCGGCTCCCAAGGTGATTACAACGAATCGATTACGTTGCTTAGCAACAGCCTGAAGCGGCAGCCTGACAACCAGAATTTAACGGCGGATTTAGCTGGTACTTTGCTCCAGCGTTACGATGCTTTCCGCGCCAATGCGGACCTGGAACGCAGCCTGGCACTGTTCGAACTGTATGTGTCGCGGGAAAATAATGCGTCCGGAAATGAATCCCGGATACCGGTGTATGCCGCTCTTGCCATGGGTTATTTCCGCAAGCAGGATTACGAGCGCGCTTGGCAATGGACGGACCGCGCCCGCCAATTGAATCCGGCTGCGGTCGATCCAACTTTTCTGCGCCAGCTTCGCCAAGCGGCGCCGCGGCAGTAGTAGCACTCGGCAAAGCTGCAGGTGGCCCGCGGGGCAGTACAGGATGGCAGCTTCCGTTAAAACCCGCCACCTTTGCAATGCCGAAAACAACCGTTGAGCTTCCTTCGGTGCAGGACCGATAGCGGCCAGGCAACGCTTTTTCGCCTCTACAAGCCCGCCGACCACGCTGACGCCTCCCCGCTTTTTCTCATGACCGATACTGAACTTCCCCCTTTCCGCCACACCGTCGAACAATGGATGCGTGACTTCCAGCAGCGCCTCATTGGCCAGCTGGAAGCCGTGGAAGACCAGGCCCGTTTCAGGCCCGACGCGTGGCAGCACCACTCGGGCGGCGGGGGCTTATCGAACGTGCTGGAAAACGGTCGGATTCTGGAAAAAGGCGGCGTGAACTTCTCGGCGGTGCAGGGCCAAATGGACGAGCGCGCCGCCAAAATGCTGCTCATGCCTGACCCGCGCTACTTCGCCACCGGCGTGAGCGTGGTGCAGCACCCGCGCAGCCCCATGGTGCCCATTGCCCACATGAACGTGCGTTACTTCGAGGCCGGCAACGGCGAGGCGTGGTTTGGCGGCGGCATCGATTTGACGCCGATTTACGTGGACGAGGCGCAAGCGCGCTGGTTTCACCAGCAGCTGCACGACGTGTGCCAGCGCCACAACCCGGCCTATTACGCCCGCTTCAAGCCCTGGGCCGATGACTACTTTTTCATCACCCACCGGCAGGAAACGCGCGGCGTGGGCGGCATCTTCTTCGACCGCCTTACGGTAGGCAAAGACGGCACCCGCGAGGAGCTATTCGCCTTTGTGCAGGCTGTGGGCGACACCTTTGGGCCGACGTACTGCGAGCTGCTGCGCCAGAATGCCGACCTGCCCTTCACCGAGCGCGAAGTACAGTGGCAAATGCTGCGCCGCTCGCGCTACGCCGAGTTCAACCTGGCCATCGACCGCGGCACCAAATTCGGCCTGGAAACCGGCGGCCGCACCGAAAGCATCCTGATGAGCCTGCCGCCCCGCTGCGAATGGCACTACAACACCCAACCCGAGCCCGGCTCGCCCGAAGCCGCCACGCAGCAGTGGCTGCGAAAGGGCGTAAATTGGCTGGAAAATTCCACCTCTTCGCTTGATTGATTACCTGCAGAATTTGGACCGCTGGCTGCTGAAGGCGGCCAACCGCACCCACTCCCCCGGCCTCGACAAGTTCATGATTTTCATGTCGGAGCGGTTTGTGTGGTTTCCGGCTTACCTGGTCATAATCGTTGCGCTCATTTACTACTTCGGCAAACGGGCCTACCTGGTTCTGCCGCTGATGGGCCTGAGCGTGGCCCTGGCCGATTCCATTTCGAGCCGGTTCTTTAAGCCCTTTTTTGGCCGCCTTCGCCCCTGCCACGACCCCGACCTGTCGGAAACGCTGAACCTGGTGAACGGCTGCGGCGGGCAGTTCGGGTTTATTTCCTCGCACGCGGCCAACTCCTTTTCCATGGCCGTCTTTCTGTGTCTGGTGCTGCCCAAACGCTTTCGGCCGGTGAAAGTGCTCCTTCTCATCTGGGCATCCGTGCTTAGCTACAGCCGCATTTACCTGGTGGCCCACTATACCTCCGATGTAATTGCCGGAGCCACTTTGGGCGCATTGCTTGGATGGTTCTGTTATTGGCTTTACCGCCAAGGCGAAGCCCGTTGGTGGCCGGCTTATAGCGTAACGCCTTAACCACTCCCAATAAAAAAGCCCCGCAGTTACTAACTGCGGGGCTTTTTACGCATTTACTTGGCCGGTTTGCGGTTGCCGGTGTGGCCGTCGCCCCGGTCGCCCTGGCCGGACTCCGTGGTAGTCTTCGAATTCTTACGGTCGTCTTGCGACAGGGAACGGTTCAGGTCATCTGATTCCGTAATCCGGCCTTTTCCATCGCGACGGATGTAGCGCTTGTCGCCTTCGTTGGGTTCTATTAGCTCGCGTTTCGACATGGCTTGGGGGAAGTTAGTCCGCCAGTTCGTACGCAGCCTGTACCCTGAAGTTGGTTTAACCTTGCTCGAAAAGCGGTTGATGCGCAGTATTATACAAGTGATACTCTTAATTATTCACCCGCATTGGTCCCGATTCATCCACCTGTTGCATGTTCGTGGAAGCAGTGTTTATGCGCGTTCTTTATCCGTATGCTTTCTGCTTGACTGTTGAATTTTACCGCCCCAGCAGCTTTGCCACGTATTTGCCCACGATATCGAACTCCAGGTTCACCTTGTCGCCGGGGCGCAGGTGCTGGAAGGTAGTGTGCTCGTAGGTGTAAGGAATGATGGCCACGGAGAAGCCGTCGTCGGTGCTGTTAAAGCACGTCAGGCTTACGCCGTTAATGCAAATGGAGCCTTTTTCTACCGTCACGCGGCCGGGGCCGGTTTCGTGGCGGAAGCGGTACAGCCACGAGCCGTTCTGGTCTTCCACGGCTTCGCAAGTGGCCGTGAGGTCTACGTGGCCCTGTACGATGTGGCCATCGAAGCGGCCGTTGGCGGCGAGGCAGCGCTCCAGGTTCACCTGCCGGCCAGCGGCCCAGGAATCCAGGTTGGTTTTTTGTAGCGTTTCGTCAATAGCCGTAACGGTGTGCGTGCCAGCGGCGGCATCCAGGGCCACCACTGTTAAACATACGCCATCGTGCGACACGCTCTGGTCAATCTGCAATTCGCTGAAAAAGGGCGAGGCCACGGTAAAGTGGCGGTTGGTGCCTTCGCTACGCACTTCGGTTATGGTTCCGAGTGACTCGATGATGCCGGTGAACATTGTTTCTAATGTGGTTGAATGTGCTAAATGTGGTCGAATGTGCAAATGTTTGACGGGCCAATTCCTGAGAATAACTCAACGGCCACATTACGCGCATTTCCGCATTCCAGCACGTTATTTCCCGCGTCCTTCCACAATGATTTTCACCGTGTAAAGCATCACCCGAAAGTCCATGGCCAGGCTCATGTTTTCGATGTAGAGGATGTCATATTTCAAGCGCTGCACCATTTCTTCCACGGTTTCGGCGTAGCCGTACTTTACTTGTCCCAGGCTGGTAATGCCAGGACGCACGCGGTGCAAATGGCGGTAGTGCGGCGCCACTTTGGCAATCTGGTCAATGAAAAACTGCCGCTCGGGGCGCGGGCCCACCAGGCTCATATCGCCTTTCACCACGTTCCAGAACTGCGGCAGCTCGTCGAGGCGCACCTTGCGCATAAAGCGGCCCCAGGGCGTAATGCGCGGATCGTTTTTGCTCGACAAAGCCGGCCCCATGCGCTCCGCATCCACGTACATCGAGCGGAACTTGTAGATTTTAAAGGGGTGGCCGTGCTTGCCGATTCGCTCCTGCGCAAAGAAAATCGGCCCCGGCGACGACAACCGCACCATAATGGCCGTGAAGGCGTACACCGGCCAGGCCAGCACCAAAAACAGCCCGGAACCCACCACATCGATTATGCGCTTCACCACCTCCTGCCACACCGGCAGCAAATCATGTTTGATTTCGATGAGCGGCGTACCGAACAAGTGGTTCACTTTCACCGAGCCCAGCAGAATCTGGTACACGTCGGGCAGTACGCTCACGCGGGCCGGCGTGCCTTCCAGTCGGTCGAGCACCCGCTGAATCATTTCATGCTCACTGGGCTCCAGGGCAATAACAATCTGCTCAATTTTCAGGGCCCGAATAAGCGCTGGGAGGCGCTCATATGAGCCGCGGCGTGGCAGTTCGGTGGCCAAGTCGGGGTCGACGGCCTCGCCCACGGGCGCGAAACCCACGATGTTCAGGCCGAGGTGGCGGTTGGAACGCTCCAGTTCCCGGTAGGTGTCACGGGCCAGGGCGCTGGCGCCCACAATCAGCGTGTTAAAGGAAATAACGCGCCGCCGCACCAGCTTTTGAATGGAGGTAACGGCCCAGGTACGCAGCACGGCCGTGATGGAGAAGTGCAGCAGGAAATAGGCCGAAATGGTTTTGTAGTACAGCCGGTAGTTGCTCACGCCTTGGTCGTCGAGCAGCAGGGCAAAGAAAATGACCACCGCCCCCAGACCTGAAATGCGAGCCAGCCGAATGATTTCTGCCACCCGCGACTTGCGGAAAATGTCACGGTATTCGCCGATGAGGGCGTAGAGAATCACCCAGAAGGTGGCAATCATAAGGGCCGACCCGGTGAGCGTGAACAGCTGGTCGCCGGTAAAACGGTAACCCGCGTTGATTTCGCTCAGCAGGTACTTGCGCAGCAGAAAAAACGCAACCCAAGCCAACAGCGCCGCGCCAAAATCGGCGGCCAGCAGCTTGAGTTTTTGCAGGGAACGAATCAAGGAGAGAAAATAGAGGCGGCTGAATAAACGCCGACGCACGCGAAAATCGTACCGCCGGCGTAGCTTAGCGACTGAAAATGCCCGCAAGAAGCCGGGTGTAAAGGTAGGGCAGGATTCCACAACCCGAAACGCCCGCCACTCCGTCGCCATGCACGATTCAGCCGCCGATACCTACCGTCACCGTGGCCAGCGCCGCGCCCTCGTGGAGGAGCTGCGCCGCAAAGGCATTCACGACGAGCGGGTACTGACAGCCATTGGCAGCGTGCCACGCCACCTGTTTTTTGAGCGGGCCTTTGAGTCGCACGCCTACCAGGACAAAGCCTTTCCCATTGGCGAAGGCCAAACCATATCCCAGCCTTACACCGTGGCTTATCAAAGCCAACTGCTTGACGTAGCCCCGCGGCAACGGGTGTTGGAGGTGGGCACCGGCTCGGGCTACCAGTGCGCCGTGCTGCTGGAGCTGCAGGCCACCGTGTTCAGCATTGAGTACAATGCCGTGCTTTACGAACGCACCCGGCACCGACTGGCCCAGTTGGGCTTTGCCGGCGCGCAGTTGTTTTGCGGCGACGGCTCGGTGGGCCTGCCCGAGCATGCGCCCTTCGACCGCATTCTGGTGACGGCAGCCGCGCCTACCCTGCCCCGGCCGCTGTTGCGACAGTTGAGCGTGGGCGGGCGGCTGGTGGTTCCGGTGGGCGACGAACACGTGCAGCGCATGGTGCGGGTAACGCGCGAATCGGCCGAAGGCTACGCCCAGGAGGTATTCGAAGAGTTTCGTTTTGTGCCGCTGCGCGGAGCCGCAGGCTGGGGTGAGTGAACCGCCTCTTTATCATGCCTTTGAATTCGAGAAGCGCTGATGTAAATTGGCCAGCCGTTACGGCCCGGTCATGGCTTCACGCCTGCATTCCACTGCCTTAAACGGTCGGGCTTAGCCGTATTTTTTTGTTCCACCATTCTACTGTTCATGCTACGTAAACTTCTACCCGCGCTGCTGCTCGCCGTCAGCGTCTTTTGGTCGGCGGCGCCGGCCCAGGCGCAACGCCAGTCGCACCCCGAGCACTCCTATGGCTTCCGCTGCGCTTTCGACAGCGTGCAGCAGGCCGAATGGCAACGTAACCCCGGCGCCAAGCGCGAATACCAGGCGTTCATGCAGCAAGTGGCCGCCATGACGCCGGCCCAGCGCAACCAGTTGCGGGCCATGCCCGACGTAACGGTGCCGGTGGTGGTGCACGTTATGCACACGGGCACGGGAAATAACATTTCGGATGCTCAGGTGTATGACGCTATTCGTATCCTGAACGAAGATTTCAACAAGCTGAACCGCGACACGTCGGACGTAATTGCCGCGTTCCAGCCGATTTATGCCCGCGTGGGCTTTCAGTTTCGGCTGGCCCAGCGCGACCCGAACGGCAACTGCACGACCGGCATCACGCGCACCTACTCCACGCAAACCAACGTGGGCGACAGCAACGTGAAAGACGTGATTCGCTGGCCTGCCGACCGTTACGTGAACATTTGGGTAGTTGACCGCGCCAACGGCGCCGGCGGCTACGCCTTTTTGCCCTGCGGTGGCGGACCGCTGCTCGATGGCATTGTGATTCTGAACACGCAGTTTGCCAGCATTGGCCGCTCCTGCGGCAGCAACTTCTGCAACCGTTCCCTCACCCACGAAATGGGCCACCACTTTGGTTTGCCCCATACCTGGGGTCCGGGCAACACGCCGGGCGCTGCCTCTAACTGCAACTTCGACGACGGCATTGCCGATACGCCCAACACTGTGGGCGTAGGCGGTGGCATCGGCGGTACCGGCTGCCCGCTCACCAACCAGTCGTGCGGGGTGCTGGCCAACGTGCAGAACTACATGGACTATTCTTCCTGCGCGAAGATGTTTACCGAAGGCCAGAAAGCCGTGATGCGCGCCTCGCTGAATCTGGCCTGCCGGTCCACCATGGTTTCCTCCGCTAACCTCGTGGCTACGGGAACGAACGACGGCTACACGCCGGTGTTGTGCGCCCCCACGGTGGCCTTCCGCTCGTCCATTTCCACCATTTGCCAGGGCGGCTCGGTTTCTTTTGCCGAGTACTCCTACAATGCCAACCTGGCCAATGCCACCTACCAGTGGAGTTTTCCCGGTGGTACGCCCGCAACGTCTACCGCGCGCACGCCCACGGTTACCTATAATACCCCAGGCGTTTACGACGTAACCCTGACCGTTACGCCCACCAACGGTCCGGCGGGCACCCTCACCCAGCAGCAGTTTGTACGCGTAATCGGAGCCAATGCGGCGTTCGTAGCGCCCTTCTTCGAAACTTTTGCTAACTCTTCCTGGCCTAACAACGCCACCGACCCCGAGAAAAGCTGGCGCGTGGAAAGCAGCTCCCCTACGGCAAGTAAGTGGGTGCGCCTGCAGAGCGTTGGCTCACCCCTGCTCGGCCCCTCCGACGATATTGCTATTCGTCTGGCCAATGGCTCCAGCAGCCTGCCTAACGGCACGGTTACCACGCTTTACTCACCCCTGATCAACCTGGCAGCCACGCCCGTTCGCGGTAGCTACGAATTGGCTTTTGACCGCGCCTACGCCCGCCGCAACAGCTCTTCGGCCGAGGTAATGCGTGTGGCTTTCAGCGGCGACTGTGGCTCTACCTGGACGAGTTCCATCACCATCAGCACGGCTTCGTTGGTAACCAATGGCGGCGCGTTTGTGCCGGGCACGTTCATTCCGCAACCAACGCAGTGGGCCACCACGTCGATTCCGATTCCGCCCACCTTGCAGAGCGCCACGCGTCTGCTGGTGCGCCTGGAGGTTACCTCGGCTGGCGGCAACTTCCTTTACCTCGATAATTTCCGAGTAGCCGAACCGGTAGTGGCCTCGAACCAGGCGGCTGATATGGCCAGCCGCGGCATTACGGTATTCCCGAACCCGCTTACCCGCGAAACGGCTGTGCAGTTCCGCCTCGATAAGCCCACCACAGCCCAGGTGCAGGTGTTCGATTTGCTGGGCCGCCCGGTACTCAGCACCGAAGCGCGCAGCTTAGGCACTGGTCAGCAGCGCATTTTCTTGCAGGCCGACGGCAAGCGTTTGGCCGCCGGCGTGTACGTGGTACAGCTCACCCTGGATCAGCAGCGGTACACCACCCGGGTGCTGGTGCAATAACAGGCGCCTATTTTTCGGCCAACACGGCCCCCGCACAATTGTGCGGGGGCCGTGTTGTTTTTATGGAAAGACCAGAGAGAGCAGCGGTAGTCTATCTTTGCGGCCGATTTCCCGCTATACCTCCTGCCAGTGATGCGCAAACAGAAACCCGTAAAGGAATCCTTCGTCCGAATGACCGAGCTGGTGCTGCCCAACGACACCAATACGCTCAACAACCTGATGGGCGGCCGTATGATGCACCTGATGGACATTGCTGCCGCTATTGCCGCGCAGCGCCACTCAAACCGCATCGTGGTTACGGCCTCGGTCGATAACGTTTCGTTCCGCGAGGGCATTCGGCTGGGCAACGTGGTAACACTGGAAGCCAAGGTGACGCGCGCTTTCAGCTCCAGCATGGAAGTGCACATCGACGTGTGGGCCGAAGACATTCCCAGCGGCACCAAAGTCAAGTCGAACGAAGCCTATTTCACTTTCGTGGCCGTCGACCAATCCGGCCGGCCTATTGACGTGCCCGAGGCCGTGGCTGAAACCGAAGAGGAAATTCGTCACTACGACGGGGCCCTGCGCCGTCGCCAGCTACGCCTTGTGCTGGGTGGCCGCATGAAGCCGCAGGAAGCCAATGAGCTGAAAGCCTTGTTTGACATGGAATAGTGAAAGAGCTAACTTGAAGGAGCGCTGCCAGCATCAGCCCGGCGCTTCTTCAAACCTCTTCCCGTCTCATTTCCATATTTTATTACCCGTGGACGACGCAACGCCCGCCTTCTACCAGCAGCTCTACAACGGCACGCCCCTATACGTGGTAAATGAGCCCGCGTCCGAGCCGATTGCATCCCCAACAGCAGTTGCCAAACCGGTACCAGCTGCTCCTGCCGTTGCGGCTCCTTCGGTGGTGCCTTCTGCGTTACCGGTAGCCAACAAACAAGCTCCTGAGGTTTCTGTAACGGCCCCCGTGCCGGTTGCGGCTGCGCCAGCAGGCCCCAGCCGCCTACCGTCGTTAGCCGACTTGAAAGCGGCCCGGGAGGCCGTTCCGCAGCCCACTCCGGCAGCGCCAATGGCACCGGCCATTGCCACGCCAAACCCGGTCCCGGCGCCTGCCGCCGCTGCCCAACCCCTACCCCAGGTACCCATAGCCCGCCCACCCGTACCGTTCGATACGTTAGGCAGTAACCCAACCGGCATTGTGCTGCTAGTGCGCGTGGAGCCTGAAAACCTCGTAAAACTGCAGCGCAACGTGTTCCTGAACAACATGCTCAAGGCCATTGGGCGGGTTATGGAAGAGTGCGTGGTGGTGAACGTGCGCAGTCCCTACCCCGTGGGCATTGCCGATTTGCGCGCCAGCGGCCTGGCCGCCACTCAGGTACTGGGCTTCGGTAAGAACCTGCTCGACGTGGCCACCAAACGCACACAGCCCTACGAGCCCGTGCGCCTTGGTGACGTGGCCTACCTGCCGGCAGCTGAAATCGAGATTATAGAGTACGACAATTCGCGCAAGAAGCAGCTCTGGCAGGCCTTGCAGCGCATGTTTCTGGGCTAGTAAAGGCTTTTCTACCCCTCCCACAAAGAAAAAGAGCCCGCGGCATGCCGCGGGCTCTTTTTCTGTCCGTAGTTAAAACAAGCAGCATTACACCACCCGGTTTTAAGCTTACTTCAGCACTTTGGCCAAACGGGCCTCCAGCTGTTCGCCGCGCAGGTTTTTAGCAATAATCTTACCCTGCGGATCGAGCAGGAAGTTCATGGGAATACCCGTTACGCCGTACGCCTGCCCGGCGGCCGATTGCCAGCCCTTCAGGTCCGAGACGTGGGTCCAGGTCAGCCCGTCGGCCTGGATGGCCTTTTCCCACTTGCCCTTGTCCTGGTCCAACGACACGCCATACACGGTGAAGTTCTTGTCTTTGTACTTGTTAAAAGTGCGTACCACGTTCGGATTTTCCTGGCGGCAGGGGCCGCACCACGAAGCCCAGAAATCGAGCAACACGTACTGGCCGCGCAGGCTGCTCAGGGAAACCGTTTTGCCATCGGGAGTGGCGAGGTTAATATCGGGGGCTACGGTGCCCACCGCCGTTTTGCGCAGCGGCTCCAGCTTGGCAACCAGGGCTTTGGTGTAGCGCGAGTTTGGGATACTGGCTTTCAGTCCGGTGGCCAGCGAGTCGGCAAAGCCGAAGTTCTCGTCGGGGTTTACCAGGTTGGTCATCACGAAAGCCGACACCACCGACTTCGGATTCTGCAGCATCAGCTTCTTGAGTGAGGCAGTGCTGTAGGCCTGAGCTTTGTAAAACTGCTGCTCAATAATTTTCATGGAGTCTTCCCGCCCGGCCTGGCCATTCGCCTGGAAGCGGGCATTCAGCGACTCCAGCGACTTGCGTGACTGGTTCATGGTGCGCGTAACCTGCTGCAGCATCTCCGAGTCTTTGGAGCCCTTCACAGTGTAGTCGGTGCCCAGTTTTTGGGCGTCGCCGGTTAGTTGCACCTTGGTTTTGTTGTCGAGAGCCAGCAGCACCTGGTTGGCTTCGTTAACTTTCACCTGGTACAGCCCGGTTTCCGTTACGCTGCCCTTGAATTTAAAACGCCCCTGCGCGTCGGTTGCGGCCGTGTCGCGGCTCACGAACTGGGTTTCGGTCAGCTCCGACAAGTACACCTTGGTACCGGCCGGAGCATTGCGCAGCTGGCCGGTAATTTCGAATCCATCTTTGGCAGCAGCTACGGTTTCGGCGCTGCCCGCGGGCGTGGATTCGGAACAGGAGGTGTGGGTGGCGCCAAACACGGCGGCGGCCAGAAAGAGGCTGTACATGGGGTATTTCATCTGCGGGTAAAATTCACGGCACCGCCAGCTGGCATGGCGCCCGAACAGTTCAGACTGCAAGATGCCGATTGCCGGCCGGTTTGGAAAGCAATCGGCACTCCGCGGCTACTGCACAAGTCGTAGGCGGGTGGGTTGGTTCCCTGCCGACGGCTACGGCAGCAGTTCGGCAAGCTTTTTCTCCAGCGCCTCGCCTTTCAGGTTTTTGGCAATGATGCGCCCCTGCCGATCCAGCAGAAACGAAGTGGGGTATTCGTAGACGTTGTACTTGGTGCCGGCCACGCTGGCCTCGCCCGACGCGTCGAGCACCTGCGCCCCCGGCAGCTGGTCCTGCGCGAGGGCCGCCGTCCAGGCCTCGCGCTTGCTGTCGACGGAAATGCCGTACACGGCGAAGCCCCGGCCCTGGTACTGCCGGTGCAGTTTCACCAGGTTGGGGCTTTCCTGCCGACAAGGTCCGCACCAAGAGGCCCAGAAATCGAGCAGCACGTACTGCCCGCGCAGGCTGCTCAGCGCCTGGGGCTGGCCATCGGGGCCGGGCAACTGCACGTCCGGGGCCGGCTGGCCGATGGCGGTAGCGCGGCGCATGGCCTGGTACTGTAACAGACGCCGGGTGTAGGATAACTCCGGCCACTGCCGGGCGTAGCGCGTGGTGGCCGAATCCACAAACGCCTGGTCGGCCTCGTACGCGGCCCCGCTCAGAAACGACATGGCCGCGTACGGAGCTACAAAGGAGTTTTGCCGGGCCACGCGCTTGGCCGCGGCGGTGAGAGCCGCCGCGTGGGCGCTCCACTCCTGCGCCACCCGGCGCTGGGCAGCCGTGTCGGCGGGGACTGGCGGCGGGCGCCGGGCCAACTCCTCTATGCGCCCCATAATGCGGGCGTGCTCCCGGTTCATTTCCGCCAGCGCCACGGCCGCGGACGAGCCGCTGACCTCGCCCGTCAGCCAGAGGCTAGTCGCGTCGGCACGCACCCGCAGGTGGCTGCCGGGGGCCAGGGCCAAGCCGGCGGTGGCGCGCTGGCCCGGCACGCGCAGCGAGTACACGCCCGGCGCCGCTACCCGCCCCCGCACGCGAAAGCGCCCGGCGGCATCTGTGCGGGCCGAATCCAGGACCACGTCCCGCCCATCGCGGTAGTCGCTGACCTGCACCCAGGTGCCGGCCGGGGCGTTGCGCAGTTGCCCGCTGACTTCGTAGTTGGGCGCGGCGGGGCGCCGTTGGGCGGCGGCCGGTACGGCCAGGGTGAGCAGGAAGGTGAGCGGCAGCAAGAAGGTTGGGCGCATAACCAAGAACGAGCGGCAAAAAAACACGCCCACCCGCTGGAGACCAATGAGTGGGCGTGAAGTTGCAAGGGGCTCGGCCGGTTTACGCCTGCTCCAGCTTGTCGCGCAGCAGCTGATTGGCCAGCTTGGGGTCGGCTTTGCCTTTGGTGAGCTTCATCAGCTCGCCCATGAACATGCCGGTCAGCGACTTTTTACCGGCGCGGTATTCGGCCACCTTGGCGGGGTTGGCATCGAGCACCTGCTGCACCATGCTTTCCAGCTCGCCGGCATCGGACTGCTGCAACAAGCCCAGGCTTTCGGCAGCTTCGCTGGCCGATTGGGCAGGGTTGTCGAGCAAATGCGGGAAGAGCTGCTTGGAGGCTACGGAGTGGTTTACCTTGCCCCCGTCGATCAGGCCGATGATGTCGGCTAGCTGCTGCGCCTTAAGCGGAAACTCGCTCATGGTGTAAGCCCGCTCGTTCAGGAAGGACTTCACGGGACCCTGCATCCAGTTGGCAGCGGCTTTGGCGTTGGGCGTAAGACGCGTCAGCTCGTCGAAAAACAGGGCAATGTCTTTCTCAGCAGTCAGCACGTTGGCGTCGTAATCGGATAAGCCCAGCTCGCCCGTGAAGCGGGCATAGAGCTGCTGCGGCAGGGCCGGCAGTTCGGCCTGTACGCGGTGCAGCCAGGCGTCGTCTACGATTACGGGCGGCAAATCCGGCTCGGGGAAGTACCGGTAATCGTTCATGGTTTCCTTGGTGCGCTGGGCCTGCGTGGTGCCGGTGGTGGCATCGAAACCGCGGGTTTGGCTCACCACTTCCTCCCCAGCTTCCAGCAAGGCAATTTGCCGCTCAATTTCGTACTCAATGGCACGCTGCACGTTGCGGAAGGAGTTCATGTTCTTCACCTCCACCTTGGTACCGAACTTGCCGGCCCCCTGCAGCATCACCGAAATGTTGGCGTCGCAGCGCAACGAGCCTTCTTCCATGTTGCCGTCGCAGATGTCGAGGTACTGCACCAGCTTCTTGATTTCGGTCAGGTAGGCGTAGGCCTCGTCGGCATTGCGGATGTCCGGCTCCGACACAATTTCGATGAGCGGCACGCCGGCGCGGTTCAAATCAACCAACGTTTCGGTTTCCCCGGCCAAGTGCATGGACTTGCCCGCGTCTTCCTCCATGTGAATGCGCGTGATGCCCACGTTCTTGGTCGAACCGTCGGCCAGCCGGATTTCCACGTGGCCCTTGGTGCAGAGCGGGGTTTTGTCCTGGGTAATCTGGTAGCCCTTGGGCAGGTCGGGATAGAAGTAGTTTTTGCGCGCGAACAGGTTGTCGCGGGTAATCTGGCAGTTGGTGGCCAAGCCCATTTTAATGGCGTACTCCACCGCCGTGCGGTTAATGCGCGGTAGCGTGCCGGGGTGGCCCAGGGTAATTACCGACAAGTTGGAGTTGGGCAGGGCTCCGTACTCGTTTTCGTCGGCCGAGTACATTTTGCTGCGCGTGAGCAGCTGTGCGTGCACTTCAAGGCCAATAACGGGCTGGTATTTCAATTTGATGTTCTCGTCCATAAGCAAGGCGCCGGCGCGGGATTCAGCCCCGCCGGCATTGAGGGCGCAAGTTAGCAGCCCGCGCGCTTTTTGCCGACGTCCGCCGCCTAAGCTTTAGGAGGAGAAAGGCTCGGCAATGCGCAAAGCCCGCCGCGGCCCAAAGTCGTGTGCTTTCGGGCCGCGGCGGGCTTTGGGCGTTCTTAGGTGAGCCTGCGCTTATTCGTTGGAAGCGGCGGCAGCGCGGCGCGTGGGGTAATAAAAGAAGGTGCCTTCCATTACACTTGGTACGGGCTGGCCCTCCTCAGTGGCCGGCACAAGGCGCGGCAAGCGCCGCACGGCTTCTAGGGCGGGCGCGTTCAGGTCGGGGTCGTCGGAGGTGAGTACGCGCGGGTCTTGCACGTTGCCCAGGCTATCAACGGCGAAGGCCACATGCACGGCACCGTCGGTAGCGCGGGCGTAGCCTTTAGGGATAAACTGCGCGAATTGCTTTTGCAGGGCCTGAAACACCACGGCTTGTCCGGCGCCTTTGCCCGTAAGTTTCGCGGCGGTGCGGTACACCGGACAAACCTCCAGCACTTGCCCCCCGGCGCCAAAACACTCGCCTTTTACAATGGTGCCGGCGCGGTTTTGCTGGTCGCGGCGCGGTTTGCCGTCGGGGTAAAAGGTTTTCATGGGGCCGTCGAGCTTGCCGGCGCGGTAGCTCAGGTCCTCGTGCAGCTGGCCGTTCGGGTACCACTCGCGGGTGCGGGCGTGCGGGGTCACAAAGGGCACGTCGCTGCTGAAACCGGCATCGAGCAGTTGTTTGTGCTCCTGTAGCGTATAGCGGCGCACCCGCCATTTCACGCCCAGGCTATCGGCGCGGCGCATGATGTCGTAGCTGTACGCCCCTTGAGCTGAGGGCAGCGGCACGGCGTTGCGGTCGAGGTAGCGCACGGCTACTTTATGGCCGTCGAGCTGCTCGAGAGAAGCCACGGTTTTAACCTGAGCCTGCGCAACGGCAAGCGGCGCAACGAGCAGCGAAGCCAAGAGGCCGCGCCGGGCAGCCAAACGAACGTAGAATGAAGTCATAGCAAGCGAAAGATACTGTTAAGCGCGCAACCTCGCTCCTGCTGCATGTCTGTTTAATCAGGCTTTGCCCAACCGAATTTCCTACAAGCCCAGCCGGCGGAGCGCTTTTACCGCACCGGGCGCTTTAAAGCTGATGGGAACCAGCATGGTTACCGGAATCCGTTCGCCGTCGGCGCGGCCGGGTGTGAAGGCAGGCAAGGTGCGCACGGCAGCCACGGCGGCGGCATCTAAATCAGGATTAATACCCTGCTGCACCCGCACCTCGTCCACGTTGCCGCGGGCGGTTACGGTAAAGGCCACCAACACCTGGCCTTCGGCAGCGTCGCGCAGGGCTCCACTTGGGTAACGCAGGTGGTTACTCAAGTGCGCCACGAGAGCTTCGTTGCCACCGGGAAACGCTGGATCTTGCCGAAACGGCACATGAGGCTCCACAAGCTGGCCATCGGGCGCGAAGTACTGGCCTTTTATCAGCCGACCGTGGTCGTAAAGGTCGTTGCGCTTGGGGCTGCCGTCGGGGTAGTAAGTGCGCAGGTAACCGTCGGTCTGGCCGTCATCGGCGGTGTAGCTCAGGCGCAGCAGGCCATTGGGGTAAAAGCTGCGGGCCGGCCCCTGCTGCACGCGGCGGGTGTTGTTGGCGTAGGTTACCTCCGAGTACAGCTGCCCATCCGGAAAAAACGTGAGGGTTACGGCGGGGGCTTTGGGTGCGCCGTTGGTTGGCTTCAGCACCTGCGTGTAGTAGGCCTTGGCCATAGGCACTTGTACCAAATCTTCGTCGAGGTAAAGCACCATGGAGTCGTCGATGCAGGGCGTGAGCACCGACTGTTGGGCTTGTGCACCCAAGGCAGCAAGACTTAAAGCGAAGGGTAACAGTGCTTTCATCGGCAAGGGCTTCGAGCAAAGATACTGTTATCATCAGCTCCCATCGAAAGCCTGGAAAGAACTACCCGACCCTCACGCGACGGATTCACTGTACTCGATTACGTTGGTCAAAACTTCTAAAATCAATCGTTGAAAACCGGCACATAAGCTGCCATAAACTGGTGGCTGGCGCGGTTATAAGCGTCGATGTATTTCTGGTTATTCTGGTTGAAGTAATTGATGTAGCCGTTAAAAGCTGTGACATCGGCCTTCGATAGGGCGTCTTTGCGTTGCATCAGTTCCTGCATTTTCACAAACTGGTTCTGGCACATTCCGGCATAGTGGTTTACCAGGTTCTTGGCGGCTTCGCGGTACTGCGCATCCTTACCGCGAAAAGCGGGCACAGTTGCCAGCGCCGACAAGGCTGTTTTGCTGTCTTCCAGTAGTTGCAGGCGGGCTGTTTCGAAAGCCGCGGCGTCCTGGGCGTTCATGGCATCGGTGAGCTTGGCCGAGGCCTTTTCGATGCGGAATTCGGCTAGGAAAACTCGGTGCTGGTAGCTGTTGACCTCCGACACCTGCGCCATGTACTGCGCCAGACGCTTGCCCTCGGGGTCCTGGGTGGTGGTCATGCCGTGGCGCTTGGCAAAGCGTTGCTGAGCGGCGTCAACCGAGTCGTTTACTACCTGCAGCTTACGCTCGGCAATTTCCTGCAGCCGGAAATACTGTTCCATGTTTTCGATGGTAGCGGTGCGAGTGGCCGCCAACATATCCACGGCTTTGTAATCCTCGGAATATACTTTCAGGAGTTGCAAAAAAGCCTCAATGCTTTGGTCTTTAAAGCCTTTGTCGTCCTGAAAAGCCGGCATTTTGCCCAGCTTGCTCAACGACAGCTCGGTTTGCTTTACCAGATCGAGGCGCTTGGCATCGATTTTCTTTTCGTTGTCGGAGTGCGCGGCTTTGCTGATGTAGCGCAGGTTTTTCTTGAGCATGGCCCGTTGCTCAGCCACAATAAAGTTATTGTAGGCGCCGGGGTCGGTGAAGGTTTGGGCTGAGGCGGTGGTGGCGAGGCCGGCGAGCAGTAAGCCCGTAAACAAAGTAGAAAGTTGCATAGGCGGGTTGATGAAAAGAATGAATTAGGTGTAAACGGAAGACAATGGCTGCGAACGGCGCGGGCAGCTATTCCATTGCGGCCTCGCGCCGCTTGTTACGCCGCGGCGCAAAGCCGTTTTTAATGGTAAAAGTGACCGGCACGGTGTAGACTACGGTAACCGGAACTTCATCCTGCCGGCCCGGTTCCCAATCAGGCAAATCGGAAATAACGCGAAGTGCCTCCTCGTCAAGCGCCGGGTGCAGGCCTTGGCGGACCACGGGATTGGTGACCCTCCCCAAGGTATCCACCACAAACCCAACGAAAACCTTTCCCTGCACCTGCTCCCGCAAGGCTTCGGCGGGGTAATGGATGTTTTTGCCGAGATGATTCATTAGCCCAGCCATGCCACCGGGCGGCGTGGGCATCTGCATGAAGGGAAAGTAGGGCACGACCTGTCCATCCGGCGCGTAGCAAGTGCCACCCTTTGATTCGTTCGCCACAAACTGCTCACGCCGCTTGAGTTGTCCAGTTCGGTGATAAACTACTAATTCGCCGGTTCGTTGGCCGTGTACCCATGTGTCGCGCCAATGCAGCTGACCGTTTTTGTACCACCGCTCCGCCACGCCGTGTGTAATATGCTTGCGGTAATGCTCGTAGGGCCAAGTTGCAATCTTGGTTCCGTTGGCGTTATAGGTAAACTCAACTGCGTGTAAACTATCCGCGAACTGGGTTTCTACCCGCGTAACAGCCCCTTCCGCCGAAGGAAGTTTCTTGTTATTGACATCGAAATACTCCACCACCGTACGCGGCTCGTTGGAGCCGGACGTTTGCTGCGCCTGCATGGAAATAGGTAAGGCAGCTAGCAAACCAGCCAAGCCAACGCGTAAAAGCTGATCCATTGCGAAGAGAATAAAAGAGGCGAATACCCTGCGGGAGTATTTGAATAATACCTTGGGAATATAAATGTATGGAGCGGTTGGCGCACCACCAAAAAGCTGCTGGCCGCTCCCCTCGCTCGGTGTAGAGCGAAAGAAGCGGCCAGCGCCAATGTTGCATTTGCGGCGCTAAGACTAGCTCAGCAGGCCGCTCACCAGCCCTTCAGCCTTGCCAATGGCGGCATCCAACCCGGCGGCGTTTTTGCCGCCGGCCGTGGCGAAGAACGGCTGACCGCCGCCACCGCCCTGGATTTCTTTGGCCAGCTCGCGAATCATCTGCGTAGCGTTCAGCTTGCCGCCTTTCGCCAGCTCGTCGTCCAGCATCACGGCCAACTGCGGCTTGCCATCCACTTCGGCGCCCAACACCAGCACGAGGTTTTCTACAACCTGGCGCAGGCCAAAAGCCAGCGTTTTAAGCGCATCGGCCGAACGAGCCGGCACTTTGGCAGCCAGGAAGTTCACGCCGTTCAACGCCTTCACCTGGCCGGCCAGCTGGTCTTTCAACTGCCCAAGCTGCTGCACTTCGGCTTGCTCCAACTGCTTGCGCAGCGTGGCAGTTTCGTCGGAGAGCTTCTGGATGGTGGTAACCAAGTGCTGCGGGTTGCCGAGCAGCTCACGCACCTGGGCCAGCAGGTCCATTTGCTCGTCCACGAACTTCTCGGCTAGGTCGGCCGTCACGGCCTCGATGCGGCGTACACCGGCGCCCACGGCCGATTCGCTCACGATCCGGAAGAAGCCGATTTCGCCGGTATTCGGGGCGTGAATGCCGCCGCAAAGCTCCACGGAGTAGTCGCGGTCGAAGGTGATGACGCGCACCGAGTCGCCGTACTTCTCACCGAACAGGGCCATGGCTCCGCGCGAGCGGGCTTCGTCGATGGGTACGTTGCGCTCCTCGCCCAGCGGAATTTGCTGGCGGATGCGCTCATTCACAATGCGCTCCACCTGGCGCAGCTGGTCGTCGGTTACCTTGGAAAAGTGCGAGAAGTCGAAACGCAACAGCTTTTCGTTCACCAACGATCCGCGCTGGGCTACGTGCGTACCCAGCACTTCGCGCAGGGCGGCGTGCATGAGGTGGGTGGCCGTGTGGTTTTTGCGAATCTGCTCGCGGCGGGCTTGGTCTACTTTGGCTTCCACCGGTGCATCCAGGTCCTGTGGCAAATCGAGCACGGTGTGCACAATCAGGTCGTTTTCCTTACGGGTGTCAATTACGCGCACTTTGGAAAGCGGCGTAATAAGGTAGCCGGTGTCGCCCACCTGCCCGCCCGACTCGGCGTAGAACGGCGTTTGGTCGAGCACGATGTGGTACTCGGTTTTGCCCTTTTGCGTCACGGCGCGGTAGCGCAGAATGCGCGCCTCGGCCTCGATGGCATCGTAACCCACAAAGCGCGGCAGCTCCTGCGAGGGCTCCACAATGGTCCAGTCGCTCTGCTCCTGCTCAGAGGCGTTGCGCGAGCGGGCTTTCTGCTGTTCCAGCTCGGCTTTAAACTCGTCTTCGCTCACCGTCAGGCCTTTTTCGCGGGCCAGCAGGGCGGTTAGGTCGAAGGGAAAGCCGAAGGTGTCGCTTAGCTCGAAGGCTGACTTGCCGTCGATGTGGTTGTTGTTCTGGCGGAAGCCGCTTTCCAGCGCGTCGAGGCGGCGCAGGCCGTTTTCAAGGGTTTTGAGGAAGGCAATTTCTTCCTCCTCAATCACGCGCGTCACAAATGACTGCTGGGCTTTCAACTCGGGGAAAATAGCCTTCATGTGGTCGGCCAGCACCGGCACCACCTTGTAGAGAAAGGGCTGCTTCTGGTTCAGCGACGAAAAGGCGTAGCGCACGGCGCGGCGCAGAATGCGGCGAATAACGTAGCCGGCCTTCACGTTGGAGGGCAGCTGGCCGTCGGCAATGGTGAAGGCAATGGTACGCACGTGGTCGGCAATGACGCGCACGGCAATGTCGGTTTTTTCGTGCTCGGTGGCCGGTTGGTCAGTCACGGTGGCTGGGGCGGTGCCGTAGTACTTAACGCCGGCTTCCTGCGCAATGAACTGAATCAGCGGCTGGAACACGTCGGTGTCGTAGTTCGACTTCACGCCCGACACGGCCATCATCAGGCGCTCGAAGCCCATGCCGGTGTCTACGTGCTGGGCGGGCAGCTTTTCCAGGGAGCCGTCGGCCTTGCGCTGGAATTCCATGAACACGTTGTTCCAGATTTCCACTACCTGCGGGTGGTCGGCATTCACGAGCTCGGCGCCGCCCTGCTGGGCAATTTCGGCCTCGTCGCGCAGGTCGATGTGGATTTCGGTGCAGGGGCCGCAGGGGCCGGTGTCGCCCATTTCCCAGAAGTTGTCCTTCTTGTTGCCGGGCAGAATGCGGTCATCGGTGGTGTATTTGCGCCACAGGGCCTGGGTTTCGGTATCGGCACCCAGCTTGTCGCCCTGGTCGCCTTCGAAATACGTTACGTACAGGCGCTCCTTCGGCAGCTTGTACACTTCCGTTAACAGCTCCCAGGCCCAGGCAATGGCGTCGGTTTTGAAGTAGTCCCCAAACGACCAGTTGCCCAGCATTTCGAACATGGTATGGTGGTAGGTGTCGTAACCCACTTCTTCCAAGTCGTTGTGCTTGCCGCTCACGCGCAGGCATTTCTGGGTATCGGCAATGCGGGCGTACGGCGCGGGCTTGTTGCCGAGAAAGTAGTCCTTGAACGGCGCCATGCCCGAGTTGATGAACATCAGCGTGGGGTCGTCTTTCACCACAATGGGCGCCGAGGGCACGATGTGGTGGCCCTTGGAGGCGAAGAAATCAAGGAACTGCTGACGAACTTGATTGGCTGAGGGAAGCGACATAAGCGGCTGGAGCACGAACACGAGGTTCGCGAATCGTTAGGTATCGGAAGAAACAAACCCGACAGCCGGAGAATTGGCAACGGCCGGGTTTTTGGCTACTTTTCGGCTTCCGAAGCGAGTAAAGTCGCCTCGGAAAGCACTTCCGGCAAAAGTAGCCACTTCGCATGGAAGAAAGAACGCGCCGCCGGCTTTAGCTTGCACAGCAGCGCACTTCCGGCTCTACCGAGTTCGGTAGCTGCCCTAAACCGCCCCGCCTACGCCCTTATGCCTTACAAAGAGCACGACATCGAGAAACAATACTTTACCATTGGCGAGGTGGCGGCGCAGTTCGACGTGGCACCGTCGCTCATTCGCTTCTGGGAAACCGAGTTTGATGACCTCAAGCCGCGCAAAAGCAAGAAAGGCAACCGGCTGTATTCGCCGCAGGACATCGAGATTTTTCGCACCATTTACCACTTGGTAAAGGAGCGTGGCTACACCATTCCCGGTGCCCGCGACCTAATGAAACAGCGCGGCCCGCAACTCAAGGAAAAAGTAGACGTGATTCACTCGTTGGAGAAAGTGCGCAACTTTTTGGTGGGCCTGCGCAAGGAGTTAGATGCTACGAGCAAGAATTTGAACAGCTAACTCTTGATAAAGAATAGCCGAGCCTGCACGGCTCCGCTAATTCCGACTTTACGTATCATCACTATTCGCTAGCAGTTATTGCAGGTGCCTTTGTTTACATCTTCTCCCGACCTGCAAGCTGGCGCCGAAGGCCCGCAGCCAGCTGCTTCAGCTGATTTACTACCCGAAGTAGCCCTGACGCTGCTGGCCGGCATCGGGCCTTTGCTAACCCGGCAGCTCATTAGCTACGCTGGTTCGGCGCAGGCGGTGCTCAGTGCTCCAGCCGCAAAGCTGCAGAAAGTACCGGGTGTGGGTCCGGCCGTAGCAGCCACCCTGCGCAACCAAGCTGCAGCCCTGCGGCAGGCCGAAATCATCTTGCGTCAAGCCGAAAAAACCGGTACGAGGTTGCTCTACTACACCCGCCCCGATTACCCCACTCGCCTCCGGCCCCTAGCAGACGCGCCGGTGCTGCTCTATTACCAAGGCACCGCCGAGCTAAATGCCCCCCGCACTCTGGCCGTGGTGGGCACCCGCCAAGCCACCGATTACGGCCGGGAGCAAACCGAACGCCTCATTAAAGGCGTGGCGCCTTACCAGCCGCTCATCATCAGCGGCCTGGCCTACGGCATCGACATTGTAGCGCACCGCGCGGCCCTGCAGGAAGGCCTGCCCACCATTGGCGTTATGGCCACCGGTCCCGATCAGATGTATCCCGCTGCGCATCGGCGCACCGCCGAGAAAATGCTGGAAAACGGAGGTCTGCTGACGGAATACCCCTTCGGCACTGGCCCAGACCGTTACAACTTTCCCGCGAGGAACAGAATCATAGCTGGCCTCGCCGATGGCACCGTGGTAGTGGAAGCAGCAATAAAAGGCGGCGCGCTCATCACCGCTGAGTTGGCCCTGGACTACGACCGCGAAGTGCTGGCGGTACCCGGCAACCTGGGTGCCGCGGCTTCGGAGGGCTGCAACCACCTCATTCGGAACCAGCAGGCCAGCATTTACACCGGACCTGCAGACATCGAGCAAACCCTGAACTGGGACAACGCCCTGCACCCCACCAAACCAGCCAAAGCCGCGCTCGACCCTGCGGATTTCACGCCCGAGGAGTTTCGGCTGCTCGAGGCCCTGGGCACGGGCGAAAAGCAAATTGATGAGCTGAGCTGGCGGGCCCAGTTACCGGGCCACCAAACGGCCTCGCTGCTGCTGGGCCTGGAATTCCGAGGATTGGTGAAGGCTTTACCGGGAAAAAAATTCGCGCGGATATGACACCCGGCGCCGATTACGTGATTTACAACGGGCAATTGCAGACCGCGGCGGGCTTTTCGCTGCCACATTCCTCGCGGGCTGCTTTGTACGGCGACGGTTTTTTTGAGACAATGGTGTGGACGGCTGGCCGCGTGGGTTACCTGGCCGGGCACCTTGCCCGTTTGCAACAAGCGGCCGCCGTATTACGGCTTGAGCTGCCGCCCGAACTGCAATCGGCCGAAGCAATTGCGGCGGAAGCAAGCCGCCTGGTAGCCGCTACCAGCCGCGAGCAAGCCCGCCTGCGGCTGCAATGCTGGCGCGGCGGCGCAGGTTTGTACTTGCCCGAAACAAACCGGGCCGATTACCTGCTTGCCGCTGCGGACCTGCACCTAAACGATAAACCGATAAACGAAGCTGGTTTTGCCCGGCAAGTGCAAACGCTGCCCGGACCGCTGGCTTTTTGCAAGGGGCCCCAAGGCTGGTTGTACGTACTGGCCGCCCAGGAACGCCAGGCCCGTGGCCTCGGTGAGCTGCTGCTGCTCGATGCGCACGGTGCCGTGGCCGAGGCCGTGGCAGCAGCAGTATTCTGGATTCAGGACGGCGCTTTGTACACCCCCGCGTTAACCACCGGCTGCGTGGCCGGCGTGCGGCGGGCCCACCTGCTGCAAGTAGCCCGCGAAAGGGGCATCGAATGCCACGAAGGGCACTTTTCGGCGGCACAAGTGTTAGCCTCGGAAGCTGTTTTTACGGCCAACGTGGCCGGACTTCGCGCCGTGCAGAGAATTGAGCAGAGCCTGTTTGAGAGCGAAGACCACGCTCTGTTACAAGACCTACGCGTTTGGGAGCAAGTTGCTTAGGAGGCCGGGGTAACCGTTCGGCAGCGCAAAGCCAGCCAGCTCTCTTCGAATTCCAACAAGTCGGTTTCAGATACGTCGTTATCGCGTAAGACCTGAATCCGGGGCGCGGCGCCGGCTTCCAGGGCATAAAGAGCAATCCAGGCCCGGTGCTGACGTGGCAAGGAGCTAGGCGAGGTTAGGGTGGCGGTAAGCAACGGACGCGGGTGGGAAGGTGCCATGCAGCAGATACGGGAACTGCCGTTGGATTGGATTTTACTGGGCGGGTTTAATTTCCCCAACGCAAAAAACCATGGTTATGTTGCCGAAAGCAAACTAAAACCCTCACATCTATATGTGATTATCCCAGTAATTTATCCGACATCCTTCCCGGGTCCGATTAAATCAATAAACAACCTTGGTAAAGATCAAGCTCCTTCCTACCTAAGCGGGTAATCGAGGCTTGTGCCTGTGCCTAAATATTATTTCACTCCGAAGCGGCCTGAATTTGCCGGCCAAGCCCGAAGGAAACGTTTTGACCTGTTTAGAAGCCCCGCTACACTGCTACGGGCGCTTTAATGGCCGGCCACGGGTCGTAGTTTTCCAGCTTGAAATCCTCGAACTGAAAATTAAAAAGGTCCAGAGCTGCCGGGTTCAGGTGCATCTGGGGAAGCGGCCGCGGTTCGCGGGTGAGCTGCAAATGGGCCTGCTCCAGGTGGTTGCTGTAGAGGTGGGTGTCGCCGCCGGTCCAAATAAACTCGCCGGGCTGCAGGCCTACCACCTGGGCTACCATAAGGGTGAGCAAGGCGTAGCTGGCAATGTTGAAGGGCACGCCCAGGAACACATCGGCGGAGCGTTGGTAAAGCTGGCAGCTGAGCCGGCCGTCGGCCACGTAAAACTGGAACAAGGCGTGGCAGGGCATCAGCTTCATGTCGGGCAGCTCGGCCACGTTCCAGGCCGAGACGAGGATGCGGCGCGAGTCGGGCGAGTGGCGGAGCTGGTCCAGGATCTGCTGCATCTGGTCGATGTGGCCGCCGCGGCCGTCGGGCCAGCTCCGCCACTGCTTGCCGTACACGGGGCCCAGGTCGCCGTTTTCGTCCTCCCACTCGTTCCAAATGCTCACGCCATGATCCTTCAGGTATTTGGTGTTGGTGTCGCCGTTCAGGAACCAAAGCAACTCGTAGATGATGCTTTTCAGGTGGACCTTTTTGGTAGTCACCAACGGAAAGCCCTGTTGCAAATCGAACCTCATCTGATGGCCGAACACCGAAAGCGTGCCGGTACCCGTGCGGTCGGTTTTCTGGGTTCCGTTTTCAAGGATATGACGAACGAGGTCGAGGTACTGCTGCATGGCGGCGGAGCGGATTGGGGAGTTGGCAAAAATAAGGATGTAGCGCGGGGCCGCGGCGCAACTTCAGCATTTTCTACCCCAGAACCCGCCAGCATACTTCTCGCAGCAACTCCTGTAACTACTTTTGCGGTAGTATTACCCTATATGCATGCGGCTATCTGCCGGACTTTGGTCCTACCATTCTCACTATTCGGTTACACCTACGTTTCGTTTTCACCCGTCGCCCCGCTGCCTTGCGCCTATTTCTGCTCTTTCTCCTGCTCATTCCAGCTGTAGCGTTTAGCCAGCAATACCGCAAAGTAGTACCCAAACGCGGCGACGTAATTTCGACGCTGTTGGTGCGCCACGGGCTGAACCCGCGGCTTTACGAGCGGGACTTCGTGGCCTTGAACAAGCCCTTGCTGGGGCCGCGCAACAGTTTGCGGGCGGGCAAAAGCTACCGGCTGCCCCGGCGCAAGCCCGCCGCGCCCAAGGCCGTAGCCGGGAAAGGCGCAACCCCGAATACCGCGGCCGCCAAAGCCTCAAACAAAAAGCACAGCGGCCAAACGGCTCTGCTGTTCGGCAAGTACGGCCGCCCGTCGGCCTCCGGCCAATCTTTGCGCGGCGCGGTGTACTACCTCATGTCGGGGCACGGCGGACCCGATCCTGGGGCGGTGGGCCAATACGGCGCCAACAAGCTGGCCGAGGACGAATACGCCTACGACGTAACGCTGCGCCTGGCCCGCGTGCTGATGGAGCACGGCGCCACGGTGCACATGATTGTGCAGGACCCCAACGACGGCATCCGCGACGAAGGCGTGCTGCCCATGGACTCCGACGAGCTGACGCACCCCAACCTGACCATTCCGCTGGGCCACGTGGCGCGGCTGCGCCAGTACGTAAATGCCATCAACCGGCTACACGGCCGCTACGGGCGGAAAACCTACCAGCGCATGATTACCATCCACATCGACAGCCGCAGCGCGGGCATGACCACCGATGTGTTCTTCTACCACCACGAAAACAGCGCCGTGGGCCTGCGCCTGGCCAAAAACATTCACCAAACGTTCAGCAGCCGCTACAAGCGCTACCAACCTAACCGGCCTTACGTGGGCACGGTTTCGCCGCGCACCAGCCTGTATGTGGTGCGCAACAGCTACGCTCCCACCGTTTTCATTGAGCTGGGCAACATCCGCAACAGCAACGACCAACGCCGCTTCGTGCTTTCCCAGAACCGCCAGGCTTTGGCCAACTGGATTTGCGAGGGAGCTATTAAGGACTACCGGGCCCGGTAAGAAGTAGAAGCACCAAGTTGTCGAAGCCTTTCAGCAAACAAGCCGCCCCAATGGAGCGGCTTGTTTGCTGAAAGGTGGTTTGCTAAGCGCTGGCTACCGCTTCTTTCGACTTGGTTTCATGCCTTTCTACAGCAGCGCGAATACGGCTTGCTAATCCGTAAAGGTCATCGAGTGAAGTAATATCAACTCGTTCGCCGTTTTCGGTATCAAAGACCATTACGTACTTCTTACTTCCGTTAAAGTGAAGCCGGCAGATAGGTTTGCGGTTGTTGTCGTCGAGTAGAATGCCGCAATACGATTGCACGTCACGCATCACAACCCGGTTAACTGCAACCATCTTGCGAAGAATGGCGCGCACTATCATAAATCCTTCCGTTTCCTCAACGGTGGTCACGATGTCTTTTTCCTTGTTTTCTCCGTTTTCAGAAGCGACTGTAGATTCTTCTGCTTTAGCAATTACAGGAAAAGCGGGCGGCAGCATAGTTTGGCTGCTCGCGTCTACAAGCGCTGATTTTAAACGCCCCGTGACCTTATCGTTCAGAAACTGATGGAACGAACGATGCACTAAAGAGCCAAACTGGTCTTTCAGTTTAGGCGTCAGAACTCCGTCATATACCTGCTTTGATACAAAGTTCACGAAGTCAGACGAAGGCTGAGTTAGCTGCTCATCAAAGTATTTTTTGAAGGCCCGCATGTATTTGAGATTATAGGCAGCAAACAGCATATCATCGATGCTGAAATTAGCCTTGCTCAATTTGCGAAGCTCGGTAGTATCGTTTTCGTGGAAGTTAAATAGATCGAACTCCATGAAAGGCCGCTCGTCCATTTTGTTAGCCTGCTCTAGGTCAGTAAATAGTTTGTAGGTTACCCCGTTAGTGAGAATAGCAATCCGTGCCTCAGTCACGTGGAAATAGCGGAAAAGCTGACTGGCATGATTGATATTCAAGTCGGCTCCAACGTGTTTACACTCAATGAGCATAATGGGCTTCCCTTCGCGAAAAATCGCGTAGTCGACTTTCTCGCCCTTCTTAGTACCGATGTCGCAGATAAACTCTGGTACTACTTCCGTCGGATCGAAGACGTTGTAGCCAAGCGCATTAATAAATGGTAGTACGAGGGCGTTTTTGGTAGCTTCCTCTGTCTGAATGTGCCCTACTTGCTTTTGTACACGTGAGGCTAGATTGGTGAGTTGATCTATTAATTCCATATGAAAGGGGATGAATGAATGCTTGAGCCTAAATGTAATATTCTATTTGAATGATGCAATATCAGATAAACGAGAAGCGCCCCGACTTTACAGCCGGGGCGCTTCTTTTATAAACTGTTGCTGGTTACAGCGACTTAACTGCGGGCGTGGCTTCGGTCGTCTTCACTTCCGCCGTTTTTACCGCGCCTTTTTTCGAGCAGCAAGAGGGCGTGCTGCCCAGCGTAGCCGTAGCTTCTTTGGCCTCTGAGGCGCAATGAGACTGGCCCGACTTGGCCTTCTTGCCTTTTTTGCCTTTTTCATCCTTGCCGTCGTGGGCGGAAGCGGAGCCGACGAATGCGAACAGGGCCAGGGCGAGCAATGCGTTTTTCATGGGTGGTGAAAATGAAGGATTGTAGAAACAAAAGCGGAAAACGGGCGGTTGGCTCACCGCTGGGTTGAAAGATAAGTAGAATTCGGCAACGATGCAGCCCGGCTGCGCTGGTCCGCCGAACTTGGCGCGCCGGCAACCCTGCCGGGCCTTCGCTTAGTGGTTTCCGTATTCGTTTTGCATGTCTGTTCGCTCCCTTAGTTACCTCACCCTGCTGCTGTTGGCCGTAGTGGGCGCCGTGTGCGTCACCGGCCTGATGCGCCTGCGGTTCAATTATAATTTCAACGACTTCTACCCCACCGGCGACCCGGACCTGGCTTTCTACGAGAAGTACTCGGCCCGCTTTGGCAACGACAACGACTACGTGCTCATCGGCCTGGAAACGCCTGCCGACCGCACGTTATTCGATGCCGGTTTCGCCCGCCGCGTGGATCAGTTCACGCAGTTCGCGCAGCGGCAGCCCAACGTGGTGCACGTGCTTTCCCCCACCACGGCCGCTAACCCGGTGGTGGAAGGCCTGGGCGTGTTCAACATTCCCTACCTGCACCTCGACCGCCTGACCGACCCAGCGTCGCGCGCCCAGGATTCCAGCCTGATTTTCCGCACGCCCGGCCTCGTGGGCAACCTGTTTGCGCGTGACGCCCGCGCCGTAACGGTGCTGCTGCAAACCACCCCCGACCTTAAAAAACCGCCCGGCGACACGCTCATGACCGCCCTGCGCACCGAGCTAACCCGCCTGGGTTTCCCCGAAGAGCACGTGCACCTGGGCGGCAAGCTGGTGGCGCAATCGGTGTTTGTAGACCGGCTGCAGGTGGAAATGGCCGTGTTCGTGTCCCTCTCGGTACTGCTGGTAATGGGGCTTTTGTGGCTCACGTTCCGCTCGTGGTGGGGTGTGGTGCTGCCGCTTACCGTAGTGGCCGGCGCTACTGTGGGCGGTTTGGCGCTGGTGGGCTGGAGCGGCGCCGGCATTGACCTGATGACGGCCCTTTTGCCCGTAATGATGTGCGTGGTGGGCATTGCCGATTCGGTGCACCTGCTTACGCGCTACGTCACCGAAACCGGCGAAGGCACCGCCACCGTGCCGGCCCTGCGCATCAGCATGCGGGAATCCATGTTCGGCTCGGGCTTGTCGGCCCTAACCACCAGCCTGGGCTTTTTCACGCTCACGGCCAGTCACATTCGGCCCATCCACAACTTCGGGTTGTACACGGGCTTGTCGGTGCTGCTGGCCTACGGCCTCACGTATACCTTGCTGCCAGCTTTGCTGGTACTGTTGCCGCGGCCGCAACAACGCTACGGCGCAGGCCGCTCCTGGGACGCGTTTTTCAACCGCCTGCTGTTTCACGTGCTGAAGCGCCGCCGCTGGGTGTTGAGCATTGCCGCGCTGCTGCTGGTCGGTAGCATTGCCGCCGCCAGTCAGGTGCGCATTGAGTCGCGCCTGCTCGATGATTTGGCCCAGGACGACCCCGTACAGCTCGATTTTCGCTTTTTTGAGGAGCGCTTTGCCGGCGTGCGGCCCTTCGAGCTGAACCTGCAGCCGCAAGGCGGCCGCTCGGTGTATGATCTGGACGTGCTTCGCCAAACCGAGGCCATCGAAAACTACCTTACCCGGCAGTACGGCCTGCATTTCGTGGCCTCGCCGGTGTCGGTGGTGAAATCGGTGCGCAAGGCCCTAAACGGCGGCGCGCTGGAAGAATACCGCCTGCCGGCTTCTGAAGCCGAGCTAAAGCGCCTGCAGAAACAGCTGCGGCGCGTGAGCAAGCGGCCTGAATTCCGCGCCCTAGCTACGCCCGACGGCCAGGAAGGCCGCCTAACCGGCCGCATGCCCGACCCCGGCAGCACCGTGGTAGCGGGCCTGAATGGCGGTCTGAAACGCTTCCTGAGCACCAACACCGACCCGCAGGTGCTGCAAACCCGCCTGACCGGCTCGGCCCTGCTTATCGATAAAAACAACCAGAACCTGACCCGCGACATGCTGCTGGGCATCAGCGTGGACGTGATTATGGTCACGCTTATTGTGCTGGCCCTGTTCCGCTCCTTGCGCATGGTGCCGGTGGTGCTCATTCCCAACTTGCTGCCCATTGTGGTAGTGGGCGGCGTAATGGGCGTGTGCGGTGTGCCCATGAAAGTCAGCACCAGCATCATTTTCACCATTGCCTTCGGCATTGCCGTCGACGACACCATTCACTTCATCAGCAAGTTGCGCCTGATGCTGGGCAAGGAGCCTACCGTGAAGCGGGCCGTAAGCCACACATACCGGCTGGCGGGCAAGGCCGTTATCGTTACCTCCCTCATTCTGGTGGGCGGTTTCAGCACGTTGTTGTTTTCGTCGTTCGATGGCACGTTTTACGTGGGCCTGCTCATTGGCCTCACGCTGCTGTTTGGCGTGGTGGCCGAGCTGACCTTGCTGCCCATTCTGATCCTGGCCTTCTATAAAAAGCCGCGCGTGGGCAAAGCGCGGCAGGCACGAGCGGCGTAAGCCGCAGGAACCCCCTACCGGTTTCCGCGTATTTTTGCCCACCCTATGAAAACGCTCCGCCCGCTACTCTTCGCCCTTTTTCTTTCCCTGCCGGCCCTGGCCCAAACGCCCGCGCCAGCCTCCGCCCCCACCGACGACCGGCTGCAAAGCCTGTTGCAGGAGCGGCAAACGCTCATGAGCCAGTACGAGCAGGCCAGTGCCCAGCGCAACGCCTTCTTGGCCAATAAACCCTCGAAAAAGGACCTGCAGGAAGTGATTGACGCGCTCAAGGAAATCATTCGAAAAGACACCGAGATTGTAAAGGCCCTGAACGAAACGTCGTTGCGGCGCACAGCGGGCATTGTGGCCGAAAAGCAGCAGGCCGAGCAGCAGGTTACCGTGGCCACCACCGACCAAACCGCCACCCGCCAGCGTTTTTACGACCTCGAAAACCAGATTCAGAACCTGGAACTGCGCGACAAGCAGCGCGAGAAGAAACTGCGCGACGCCGAAGCCACCGCCAAGGAAGCCGAGGCCGCCCGCTCCACGCCCGAGCTGCTGGCGGCCGGTTTGGCCCTGCTGTGCGCCGGCTTGCTGTGGGTTATCTTTCGGCAGCGCCAGCAACTGAGCGCTGCGCCGGCCCGCCGTCGGCGCTAGCCGTTTCCTGCCCGCCATGCTCGTTGTAGCCGCCGAATACCTGACCTACACCGAAGCCGTGGGTTTGTACCGCCGCCTGCACGACGAAGTGGGCGTGGTGAGTTTGGTCAAGAACTATGGCCCTGCTACCCTGCCCTTCGGCGACGGCCTTTATTTCCGCTTGCTCATCGAAGAAGAAGACGTGGAATCGGCCCGCGAGATTGTGGCGGCCTTCGAGCAGCAACGCACCGAGCGCGCCGCCGTGCGCTGCCCCCATTGCGGCTCCTACGATGTATGGCCCGATCCGGAAGCCCACCGCTCGTGGCTGAAACGGCTGTTTTACGCCGGAACCACCGTATACCGCTGCCGCAATTGCGGCGAGGAACTGGCCGGCTGAAATACCGGCATGCTTGCGGCCGGTTGCGTTATCTTGCCGGCAGCTCGTGCCCGCCGCGGCCTGTTTACTGTATTTTCTCGCTGCTTTCATGTGGACCGAAGACCAGGCCCGCGCCCTCATTACCGATTCCGGCACGCTAAAACGCGGAATGGAGTTGGCCGCGCCCGTTAAATGGGGCAACCTCGGCCGCACCGCAGCCGCCGTGTGGGGCGAGTGCGCCGGCAGCGGCGCCAAGCCTTACCTGGTTGGCATCGACCTCTCGGAGCCCGCCTTCAAATGCTCCTGCCCCAGCCGGGTGTTTCCCTGCAAGCACGGCGCGGGTTTATTGTTGCTGCTGGCCCGTCAGCCGCAAATACTGAACGCCGCTACGCCACCCACGTGGCTTGCTGAGTGGCTCGAAAAACGCCAAAGCACCCAAGAGAAGAAAGCAGCGAAGCCGACCGAAGCACCTCCCCCTACGGCACCATTAGCCGGCGCCCCGCAGGAAGAAAAAGGCCCAGGTGTTTCGGCGCAACGGTTGGAGCGCATGCGGCGCGGTGCCGATGAGCTGCTGACGTGGCTGCACGATTTGGTGGGCGCCGGCCTGGCCCAGACCGAAAAACAGCCCGCCGCGTTCTGGGAAAACCAGGCGGCCCGCCTCATAGATGACCAGTTGCCGGGTTTGGCCGCTACACTGCGCGAATTAGCCAGCTTGCGCCACTACGGTCCCGACTGGCCCGAGCGTATGCTGGCGCGTTTGGGTGAGCTGTACCTGCTCGTGCGCGCTTTCCAACGGTTTGATAAGTTGCCGGCGCCTCGGCAGCAGGACGTATTGCAGTTGCTGGGCGTGAACGTTAAGAAAGACGAGGTGCTGCGCCTGGAACCTACCGTGGTGGATACCTGGCTGGTAATGGGCCAGCTTACTTTCGAGGAAGAACGGCTGCTGGTGCGCCGTACCTGGCTGCGCGGGCACGAAACCGGCCACTACGCGCTGGTGCTGGAATACGCCTTCGGCGGCCAGGCTTTTGCCAGCCCGTTGGTGCCGAACGGGCGGTACCACGGCGGCTTGGCTTTTTACCCCGGCACCGCCTCGTTACGGGCTGTTATCGGGCCCGATTGGTCGTTTGAGGGTACGGCAGCGCCGGGTCAGTTGCTTTTTTCCGGCAACCCAGAGGAGGTTTTATCCACCTACGCCGACGCTCTTGCCCAGCAGCCGTGGCTGCGTGAATGGCCAGTGCTATTGGCTGCCGTAGTGCCCGTACTGCTGCCCGGCGGCAACGTTGTTTTGCTGGCTTCGGACTCTGCTTCCTCGATACCGGTGAGTGCCGACGAAGACCTGCGCTGGCAACTGCTGGCCGTAAGCGGCGGGCATCCGCTCACCATTTTTGGGGAGTGGAACGGCGTACGCCTGTTGCCCCTTAGCTTCCACCCTGCAACCGTCGCGCCATGAACCCGCAATCCGATTGGCAGCAGCTCTTGCGCATCGCCCTGCTCGGTACTCGCCAAAGCGGCGAAGCAGCACCCGCAACCGGCGGCTTGCCCGTTCCCGATTCACGTGAAAACCAGTTGCTACAAGCCGCCGGAACCCTCGCGCTGATTCGTAAAGCCGGCTTTAAGCCCGCCGCCGATGCCCCGGCCGTACCGGCTGCTGCGCCCACTGAAATTCTGCCGACGCTGGGCAGTGTAGGCCTGCAATGCCTGCAACAGCTACTCGACGGCCAGCACGCGCCGTTGTTTGCCGAGTACCTGGCCCAGCTGGCGCAGCACGGTCGGCGCGTGCCCCACCGCCTGCTGCCTTCCTTGCTCGACTATATAACGCCACGCCCCGAGCTACAGCTTCACGCCCCCGACGTGCTGGGCGAGCGAGGTCCGTGGCTGGCCAGCCTTAATCCTGCCTGGGCGCCCGTCTTTGCTATGCCCGACGAAGAAGCCCTTTGGGAAACCGGCACGCACAAGCAACGCCAGCGTTACCTGGAAAACCTGCGCCTGCAAAACCCACAGCAAGCCCGCGAATTACTGTCTGCCGCTTTGCCCCAGGAAGCCGCCAAGCAACAAGCCGCCTTACTCACTGCACTGACTGTAAACCTAGGGCCCGAAGACGCCGCCCTACTGGAACAGTACCTAAACTCGAAAGGCAAGGAAGTGCGCCAGGTCGTGGCTCCCATGCTGGCGCGTATTTCCGGCAGTGCGCTGGCCGAGCGGCTGTGGCTGCGGGCCAGCAAAATGGTGCAGGTAAAGCGCAGTTTACTACACGGCCGGCAACTGCACATTGAACTACCAGAGGCCTGGGCCGCTGAATGGCAGGCCGACGGCGTTGAGCAGAAAGATGCCCGGTTTACCGGCGAAAAAGCGGCGTGGCTGGGCCAAATGCTGGCGTTGATTCCGCCCGCCCGCTGGACGGAGCAGTTCAAACTGCCGCCGAGCCGTTTGTTAGAATTGGTAATCGAAAGCGACTGGGCTCCGCTGCTGCTTCCGGCCTGGTCTGCCGCGGCCCAGCTGCACCACGACAGAGCCTGGGCCTTGGCTTTGCTGAACGTGAGCTTGGCGCAGGAACAGAACGTTTCGTTCTCTTGGAATTTGCTGGGTGTGCCGCCCCGGGCGGCCGTGGCGGAGCTTTTGTTAACCCATCTGCAAAGCCTTAACAGCCTTACGTACCCGGCCTCCCGGCCTGCCGAAGCCCTGGCTTACCTGCCCGGCCCCTGGCCCCGGCGGCTGAACGAGCGGGCCGTAGAACTGGTGCAAAACACCATCGTGGCCGCTGCTCAGTCGCCCACGGGGTACCAAGTGCTGCAGGGCCTCGACCGGCTGCTCAATCACCTCGGCCATGCTGCTGAACCAGCTTCATTTGATTCGGTAAGCGAGCAGCTGCAGGCACTTCTGGAGTACTTCCCCGATTACCAACGCCTCGTGCATCGCACCCTCGACACGCTGTATTTCCGGCGGCAGATGGCGGCAAGTCTCCTCGAGCCGCCCGGGCCTGACAGCTGACGGGTTTTTCTGCTTCGAACGAGCTTCGTCGCTCCACGCTTGTCTTAATCTGTAGCTTTAGCTCTACTATTTCTACCATGTCCGCCACTAACAGCCCCGATAACATTCTGCGCCCGCACGTGGAGGTGCAGTACGCCGAAGAACTTGCGGCCCTGCGCGCCGTTGACGACCGCCCCAAACCGCCCAACTGGCTACTCTCGCCCTGGGCCGTGGTTACCTACCTACTCGGCGGCACGCTCGATAACGGCTTCGAAATCGAGCCCAAGTACATTGGGCAGCGGCGGCTGATGGAAATTGCCGTCGCCACGCTAGCCACCGACCGGGCCCTGCTACTGCTGGGCGTGCCCGGCACGGCCAAAAGCTGGGTATCGGAGCATCTGACGGCGGCCATCAGCGGGCACAGCAACCTGCTCATTCAGGGTACGGCCGGCACCTCCGAGGACGCGATTCGCTACTCTTGGAACTACGCCCGCCTCATTGCCGAGGGCCCGTCGGCGGCGGCGCTGGTGCCTTCGCCCCTGCTCAAAGGCATGCAAGAAGGAGCCTTGGTGCGGGTGGAAGAACTCACGCGCATTCCATCCGATGTGCAGGACACGCTTATCACGGTACTCTCCGAAAAGGTGCTGCCCGTACCCGAGCTGGCCACCGAAATCCAGGCCACGCGCGGCTTCAACGTTATTGCCACCGCCAACGACCGCGACAAAGGTGTGAACGAACTCAGCAGTGCCCTGCGCCGCCGCTTTAATACCGTGGTGCTGCCGCTGCCTACCTCGGTGGCTAAGGAAGTGCAGATTGTGCATTCGCGGGTAGAGAAAACCGGCCGAGCCCTGCAATTGCCGCCCACCACGGCGGCTCTGGAGCAAATCAGCCGCTTGGTTACCATCTTCCGGGAACTGCGTTCGGGCGTGACGGAGAACGGCAAAACCAAGCTCAAAAGTCCCAGCGGAACACTCAGTACCGGCGAGGCCATTTCGGTGCTCAACAGCGGCCTTGCTTTGGCCGCTTACTTCGGCGACGGCACCCTTCAAGCCGCCGACTTGGCTGCCGGCCTTACCGGCGCCGTGGTGAAAGACCCCGTGCAGGACCGCGTGGTGTGGCTGGAATACCTGGAAACAGTGGTAAAGGAACGCGACGGATGGAAGGATTTGTACCGGGCATGCCGGGAAGTGACTGAGTAGCCGAAAGCCTATTAAGCTACAAATAAGCACTTTACGAAGAAAGCCAGAACGCCCCAAGTCTACAGGCTTGGGGCGTTCTGGCTTTCTTTCGAACGATCAGGATAAACTTTTAAAGGCGGAAATACTGCTCAAGCGTTGCATTTCGTACACCTCAATTTTTTAAAAATTACAGCCTAACACTTGTTTGCTTGTAAATTCTCCTGGTAATTAACGCCAAACAATGCATAAACCATAAAAATCACTTACATGAGGAAAGCTTTACTGTTTGGGCCAGCTGCACTTATTGCGCTGGTCAGCCCCGATTTGCAGGCCCAGAACCGAACCGTTACGGGACGTGTAGTGGGCACCGACGGGTCGGGGCTGCCGGGTGTTACCGTGGTGGTAAAAGGCAGCTCGCAAGGCACTTCCACCGACACTGAAGGCCGCTATTCGCTGTCAGTTCCCGAGTCGTCGGGCGTATTGGTTTTTTCCTTCGTAGGCTATGACACCAAAGAAGTAGCTATTGGCAACCAATCAAGCGTTAACACGACGCTGGGCGCCAAAACCACCGGCCTCGATGAAGTAGTGGTGGTAGGCTACGGCACCCAAACCCGCCGCGACCTGACGGGCTCGGTATCCTCCATCAGCGGCACCCAAATTGCCACCAAGCCGGTGCAAAGCTTCGACCAAGCTTTGCAGGGCCAGGCGCCGGGCGTGAACATTACCACGCCCAACGGCGTGCTCAACAACCCACCGGTTATTCGTATTCGGGGTGTAAACTCCATTACGCTCAGCTCGCAGCCGCTGTTTGTGATTGACGGTATTCCGGCTTTCAGCGGCAACAGCTCGGCCGTGGGCAGCGTGCCGAACAACCCGCTGGGCAACGTAAACCCGAACGACATCGAAAGCATTGAGGTGCTGAAAGATGCTTCGGCTACGGCTATTTACGGTTCCCGGGCCGCTGGCGGGGTTATTCTGGTAACCACCAAAAAAGGCAAGCTCGGTCAGAGCCGGATTTCCTTGGACTCCTGGGCAGGGGTTTCGGAGCCGGTACGCCTCTACGACATTCTGAATGCCGAGCAGTACATCGACATCAAAAACGAGTCGGTACGCAACCTGAATGCCAACCGCGCCGCTTTGGGTCAGCCGGCAACCAACGTGGAGGGCTTCCGCCCCACCCTCGACGGCAACGGCAACCCGGTAGATACCCGCTGGTACGACTACGTGTACCGCACGGGCTTCGCTACTTCCAATACCCTGAACTTCTCGGGCGGCACCGACAAAACCAATTACTACACCTCCGTTGGCTACACCAAGCAGAGCGGCATGCTGGAGCGCAACGAGTTCAAGCGCATGTCGGCCCGCCTGAACGTGGACCACAAGGTGTACAAGAACTTCTCTGTTGGGGCCCGCGTGGGTTATTCTAACAGCCGAAACGAGGCCCCTAACTCGGGTTCCGTGGCCGACGGCGCCTTCGGCACGGCCGGTCTGGGCCGTCTGCCCTTGGTGCTGCCGCCCAACATTCCTGCCCGTAACCCCGACGGCACCTACAACATCAGCGGAGCCGGCATTGGCCCAGGAGCGAACATCAACCCCACGGGCGTTAACAACGCGCCCTTGCTCCCCGGTTACTACAACCCGTTGGTGGACCTGGAGAACAACTACTTCACCTCCGACGGCAGCGAGATTCAAGGCAGCCTGTACGCGAACTGGGAACCCATTCGGGGCCTGAACCTGCGCACGACCTACGGCATCAACAATATCTCCTTCGAGGATAAATCGTTCTTCACCCCAATTGCGGGCGACGGTTTCTCCCTCGGCGGCCAGTCGGTTAACTACTACCGCACCAACAAGCGCTGGAACTGGCAGAACACCGCCCAGTACGACCGGACCGTTGGCGAGAACCACAACATTTCCTTGCTGGTGGGCGGCGAGCAGCAGTACACCCAAATCGACCGGTGGGGTGCTAACCGTACCGCCATTGCCGATGCTTTCCTTTCGGGTTTCCAGGGGCTGCACACCAACATTGCCGCCGCCGGTAACTTTCAGGGCGAAAACTACCTGCTCTCGTACTTCACCCGCCTGAACTACGACTTCGGCAAAAAATACCTGGCGTCGGTAAACTTCCGCCGCGACGGGTACTCGGCCTGGGCCGAGAAATGGGGTAACTTCTACGGCGCTTCGGTGGGCTACATCATCTCCGAAGAAGAGTTCTGGAAGAATACTGGCTTCCTGGCTCCGGTTAACTTCCTGAAGTTTACGGGTAGCTACGGCGAAGTAGGCAACAGCCAGGGCGTCGACGACTTCGGCTCCCTATTTACCTACGAAAACAACTTTTACGGCGAGCTGGCCACGCTGTACTTCAGCAGCCCCGGCAGCCGGCAGCTAACCTGGGAAACCAGCAAGAAAACCGACGTAGGAGCTTCTTTCGGTTTGTTTGACGACCGCGTGCAAGGCGACCTGTCGTATTACCGCAACGACGTGGACGGCCTGATTCTGCGCGTGCCACAGGCTCCTTCCAAAGGCATTCCGGGCACCGGCGCCGCTCCCGGCGACGTGGCCAACGTGAACAACAACTCTTTCCTGGCGAACGTGGGCTCCATGCGCAACACGGGCATCGAGCTGAACCTGACCGTACGCGCCTTTCAGCGCGACGATTTCAAGTGGACGATTAGCGGCAACTTCACAACGTTGAAAAACGAAGTGCTGACCCTGGCCTCCGAAGGCCAGCGCATTGGCACGGCTACCTCGGGCCTGGAAACGGTAAACTTCACGCAAGTAGGACGCTCGGTAGGCGAAATTCTGGCTGTGCCCTCATTGGGTGTTAACCCGGCTAACGGCCGCCGCATGCTGCAGAAGGCCGACGGCACCGTGGTGCAGTACGACCACCTCGGCAAAGGCTGGACCACGGTTGACGGCGACCGGCCCACGTCGGCTCCAAACCAGCTCGTTGACGGTCAGTACTACGGCCCGACGCTGCCCACTTTTTACGGCGGCTTCGACAACAGCTTCCAGTACAAAGGCTTCGACCTGGGCATTTTCCTGCAGTACTCGGGCGGTAACTACATCTACAACGGTACCAAGGCCGGTTTGCACGACATGCGTTTCTGGAACAACGAGGTGGACATTCTGGAGCGTTGGACGGAAAGCAACCGCGAAAACGCCAAGTGGCCGCGCGTGGTGTACGGCGACAACGTTTCGAACGGCTCGGCTCTGGTGATGTCCTCGAACGTAGAAAAAGGCGACTTCATTCGTCTGCGTAACGTGTCGTTGGGCTACACCCTGAAGCCCACCTTCCTCGGCCGCTTTAACATGTCGAGCGCCCGGGTGTACGCCCAGGTGCAGAACGCCGCCCTGCTGACGAAGTACTCGGGCATCGACCCCGAAATTTCGACCAACGGTGCCAGCAACACCGGCGCCGGCGTCGACCGCAACTCTGTGGGCCAGGCCCGCACCTACACGGTAGGTTTCAACATCGCATTCTAATTGCAGTAGTCTGATGAAGACCCTAAATAAGAATAACGTCGCGGCAAGCCTATTTGCTGCTTTCCTGGCTTTCGGTGCGGTTTCCTGCCAAACCGATAAGCTTGACCCCACGCCCAAAACGTTGTTTCCCCAGGAAGTGGTGTTCGACACCCCGGCCCGCGTGCTGCTGCAGGTGAACAACATGTACGCCTACGTGAAAGTGGGCAACTTTTTGGGTGGCCGCTACCAGATTTTCGGCGACATCCGGGCTAACGATTTTATCAACCGTACGTCGAACGGGGTTACCGGCGTGGGCGTGTGGAACCACACCCTCACCGAGACGTCGCAAAACGACGTGGTAAACACGTGGACGGCGGGCTACGCGGCCATCAACCAGATCAACGTGTTTCTGGCCGGTCTCGATGCCAACGCAGCCAAGCTGGGCACCACGCCCTTCCCGGCTAACTACGTAACTACCACGGCCGTACAATACCGTGCCGAGGCCCGGCTGCTGCGCGCCCTGACCTATTACTCGCTGCTGCAGCTCTACGCCCGCCCCTACATCGACGGAAACGGCAGCAAGCCCGGTTTGCCCCTGCGTTTGCAGGCTGAAACCGGCATGGATAACAACGACCTGGCCCGCAGCAGCGTGGCAGAAGTTTACGCCCAGATTCTAGCCGACCTGAACTTCGCCGAAGACAACCTGCCGTTAACCTACACCAGCGCGGTGCTGAACGTGACGCGGGCCCACCGCAACACGGCCATTGCCCTGAAAACGCGGGTGTACCTCACCATGGGTAAGTACGATGATGTCATTCGGGAAGCGAACAAAATAGTGTCGCCGACCGCCCCCTTCCGAGCCACGACGGGCGTACCCCACGCCTTGAACCCATCGGTGGCCGCGGTGTTTGCTCCGCCCCAGGAGACGACGGAAAGCATCCTGTCCTTTCCGTTTTCGGCCCAAAACACGCCCGGTACGCAGAACCAATTGGCTTTTTACTACCTGCCCACGACTTTAGGTGGCGGCGGTGAATACAACCTGAACACCGCTGCCGGTAGCCTGCTGGCTAACCCTGCTTTCCGGGCCAATGATGACCGCCGCATAAACTTCGTGACGACGGTTGGCACTACCTCTTACCTGCGCAAGTACCCAAGCGGCACCCCATACCTCGACAAAGCCCCGGTTATTCGCTACGCCGAAGTGCTGCTGAGCTTGTCAGAAGCCCTGTTCCGCACCGAAGGGGCTGGCAGTGTCCGAGCTCTGGCGCTTCTTAACGCCATTCCGCTGCGCGCTACGCCGTTAACGAACCCGGTTACCGCGCCGTTCCAGTATGCTCCGTTCACGTCGACCCAGGCCGCCGTGGATGCGGTGCTGTTTGAGCGTCGCATCGAGTTCTTGGGTGAAGGCATCCGCAACATCGATATCATGCGCCTTAACGCTCCTATTCCTGGCAAGGGCCCGGTTAGCGCGGTTAACCCCAGCGACGTGCTCTATGTGTGGCCCATTCCCTCAACGGAGCTTCAAACCAACCGCCTGATGACGCGCAACTAACCAGCGCGGCATTCTTACTAAAGAGGCTTCCTACGGCGTAGGAAGCCTCTTTTTTTATGGTTTATTTTGTTGGCCCCGGTTGTATTGGCCGGGGCCTCTATTCAGCACTTATGCCGCTTCTGTACAGGCACCGCAACTTGCTTCTTCTACTCTTACTGGTGGGCTTGTGCATTCACGCTGCGGCTGTCATTTGGTTCGAGGAGGTGTACAGCCAGGGCGAGTACTTTCAGCGGGCGTTTACCTACCGGCACTACTTGGCGTTTGCGGCCGTGGCTCTAAATCTGGCGGTGTATTTCCTGAACCGGCGGCGGTTTAAATTCACGCTGCTGGGCATGTTACTGCTGGGCCTGTTGGACGTGCTGAGCTTTACGCCCGATCGTTTCAGCGTAGGTATGGGTTTTGGTTCGGTTCGGGCAGGCATTCAGCCTCTTTCGCTGCTGTTTATCCTCGGTTTTTACCTGCTTAATCGGCGCAGCTCAAAACGGCTCCTGAGCAGGCTGCGTACCCAGATGCTACCTCCGCCCAGCCCGCAAAAGCAGGCAGCATATCACCACGAGCAAATTGCCAGGTTCAAAGCCACGTACGCCCGGTACTCCGATGCCAGCTTGCAGGAAATCGTGCGCCGCCGGGCGGTAGTGCCCGACGCCCATGCGGCCGCGCTGCAACTGTTGCAGGAGCGTGGTCTTGATGTATCGTGAGCATGGTACCCGAAACGCGCCTCTTCGGAATTCGTCACCACGGCCCGGGCAGCACCGCCAGCCTGCTAAAAGGCCTGCATGCTTTTCAGCCCGACATGGTGCTGCTCGAATGCCCCGCCGACGGCGAGGCAGCGTTGGCCGTGGCCGCTGATCCGGCATTGCGGCCGCCCGTAGCGCTGCTGATTTACAACCCCAAGCAGCACGCCCAGGCTACGTTTTTACCGTTCGCGCACTTCTCGCCCGAGTGGCAGGCCGCGCAATGGTGCCAGCAGCACGGCGCCCACTTGCGCTGCTTCGACCTGCCCATGACCTTGCGCTTTGCCCTGGCCGACGCCGTGGAGCGCGTGCCGGCAGAAGCAGCTGAAGCCGATTCAACCGCTTCTGACGTGCCGGAGGCCGAAACCATACTGCCAACGGGCGACGAACCTTCAGCCCCCAACGAAGCCCCGCTCCGCCTCGACCCCATTGCCCACCTTGCCCGCCTCGACGGGTATGCCGACGGGGAACGGTGGTGGGAAGCCCGCATCGAGCACAGCACCGGCAACGCCGATGCTTTTGAGGTGGTACTGCAGATGATGACCGCGCTGCGCGAAGAGCTGGCCCTGCCCGAATCGGAAGAAACGCTGCTGCGCGAGGCCTACATGCGCGAAACCCTGCGCAACACGCTCAAGCAGGGTTACCAGCGCGTGGCCGTGGTGTGCGGAGCCTGGCACGCGCCAGTGCTGCGCCCCGAGGAGCTGCCGCGCCACGCCAAAGACGACAAGGCCCGCCTGAAAGGCATCAAGAAGGTTACCACCGAAGCCACCTGGGTTCCGTGGACTTACGAGCGGCTGGCCCGGCAATCGGGCTACGGCGCGGGCGTGCTTTCCCCGGCCTGGTACGAGCTGCTATTCACGGAGCCGCACGAGCGGGTGGTAACGCATTGGATGGTACGGGCGGCCCACTTGCTGCGGGCCCAACAGGTAGATGCGTCGTCGGCGCACGCCATTGAGGGCGTGCGGCTGGCCGAGGCGCTGGCAGCCGTTCGCGGGCTGGCGCTGCCGGGCATCGAGGAATTAGAGGAAGCTGCGGTGGCCATTTTCGGTGGGGGCTATGCCGAGGCGCTGGGGCTGGTGCATGAGCAGCTGGTTATCGGCGAAAAGCTGGGCGAAGTGCCGGAGGAGCTACCGGCCTCGCCGCTGCAGCAGGATGTGGCCCAGCAACAAAAAGCGTTGCGCCTGAAGCCCGAAGCCACCCGCAAAACCCTGGCCCTGGACTTACGCAAAGACCTCGACTTGAGCCGCAGCCACTTGCTGCACCGCTTGCAGTTGCTGGGCATTGCCTGGGGCCGGCCGCAGCGCGTGCAGGGCAAAAGCGGCACTTTCCACGAAGTGTGGGAGCTGCAGTGGCGGCCCGAAATGGTGCTGGGTATACTGGAAGCCGGCCGCTGGGGCAACACCGTGCTGGCCGCCGCCAGCGGTGCCGTCGGCCACCGTGCCCGGCAAGCCACCGATTTGGCGCAAATCAGCCAACTGCTGGAAGAAGCCCTGCGCGCCGACCTTGCCCCGGCCCTGCCGGCGCTAGTAACTCAATTGGAAGCGTTGAGCGCCGGCACCCGCGACGTAGCGCACCTGCTGGCGGCCCTACCGCCGTTGGTGAATGTGCTGCGCTACGGCAACGTGCGCCGCACCGAAAGCGCGCAGGTTGCCCAAGTGGTCCATCATTTGGTGCCGCGCCTGTGCATCTCGTTGCCGCTGGCCACCACCGGCCTCGATGCCGACGCGGCCCGGCAGTTGCTGGAGCACATTGAGGGCGCACACCAAGCCATTCGTTTATTGCCCGATCAGGCGCAGCACGCCAATTGGTACGCGGCCCTGCACACCACCGCGCGGCAGCCCACCAGCAGCGGCCTGCTAGCGGGTGCTGCCACGCGCCTGCTCTTCGATGCCCAGCAGCTCCTGCCCGACGATACTGCTACGCTGCTCGGGCTGGCCCTGGCACCCGCGCAACCCACCGATTATGCCACTGCCTGGATTGAGGGCTTTCTGCGCGGCAGCGGGCTACTGCTCATCCACAACCGCGTGCTGTTCGACTTGCTTGATGCCTGGCTGAGCGGGCTCGACGAGGCGGTTTTCCAGGAAACGGTGCCGCTGCTGCGCCGCTCGTTCATCGGTTTCAGTCAGCCCGAGCGGCAACAGGTGTTGAACCTGGCCGCCGGTGAATTGGCGGCCGTTTCAGTCCAGAAGTACGATGTAGACCTGGAGCGCGGGCTGCGCGTGTTGCCGGTGCTGCGGGAGTTGTTGGGCGCCTAGCCGCGCAGCCGATTTAACCCTGCAAGTGTTACTATCGGCTTAACCACTCAGCCTAAACGCGGTTTCTGCACTACCTTCTCGGGCTATTTCGTGCTTTTCTGATCTTGACATGCGGTTTCCCCCTTCCTTTCTAACCGGCACGCTGGCCCTTCTGCTTTGCGGTTGCGCCGGCAGTACCTCCCAGCGCGGCTACGATGTGGTTATTGCCCACGCCAACGTGGTGGACGTGGAAACCGGCCGTCTGCTGCCCGACCAAACGGTGTGCATCCGCCAAGGCCGTATCGAGCGGATAAGCAAGTCGGCCGCTACGCCTCCACCGGCAACCCGCACCATTGATGCGCAGGGCCGCTACCTGATGCCGGGCTTGTGGGACATGCACGTGCACTTCCGTGGTGGCGACTCGCTCACTAACGCCAACCGCAACTTGCTGCCGCTGTACCTGGCCCACGGCATTACCACCGTGCGCGACGCGGGCGGCGACCTGACGCCGGCCGTGTACCGCTGGCGCCAGCAAATGGAGGCCGGGCAGCTGGCCGGGCCGCGCATTTTCACCTCCGGCCCCAAGCTCGATGGTCCGAAAGCCTTTTGGGCCGGCTCGTTGGAAATAGAAACACCGGCGCAAATCGAACGGGCCCTCGACTCACTCCAGAAGCTGCGCGTCGATTACGTGAAGCTCTACGAAAGCACTATTTCGCGGGACGCGTTTCTGAACGCCATTGCGGCCGCTGAAAAGCGGGGCCTCACCACCACCGGCCACATGCCTTACACGGCCACACTGCGCGAGGCCTCCGAGCGCGGGCTGGATGCTACCGAGCACCTGTATTACCTGCTCAAAGCCTGTTCTGCCAGGGAAGACAGCATTACCACGGCCGTACGCAACAGCCTGGGCACGAGCAAGCCGCTGGGCCTGTTTGCGGTGCTGCCGGCCGTACTGCGCACCTACGACCCCGCCGTAGCTCAGGAAACCTTCCGGCTGCTGGCCAAGCGCCGCACGGCCGTAGTGCCCACGCTCTTCATTCAGAAGCTGCTGACGGAACTACCCGAAACCGACCATTCCCGCGACACCATGCTGGCCTACATTGCGCCCGGCATTCAAACCACCTACGCCCGGCGCATTGCCAGCGCCCGGGCGCAAAGCCCGGCTACGCGCGCCTTTAACAAGCAGCTCGGCGCCAAATTCATGACCCTGATTCCGGTTCTGCAAGCCGCCGGCGTGACCATTCTGGCCGGTTCCGACAGCGGCCCTTCCAATTCCTACGTGTACCCCGGCGCCTCGCTGCTGGGCGAATTGGAGTTGCTGGTACAAGCCGGCCTCACGCCCGCGCAGGCCCTACAAGCCGCCACCATTAACGGCGCACGGTTCCTGAAATCCGACCAGCGTTCCGGCACTATTCGGGCGGGCAAAGACGCCGATGTGGTGCTGCTCGACGGCAATCCGTTGGAAAACATCAGCCACCTGCGGCGGGTCCACACGGTGGTATCGCGCGGCAATGTGTACACTGCCCAGGACCTGCGCGCTATGGTGCAGGCCGTTAAAAACCGCTAGCTTTTCGCCATGCCCATTCGCGACGTACTTCAGCTCGGCCACCCGCTTCTGCGCGCTGTGGCTCAGCCCGTTCCTGACCCAACCACACCGGACGTAGCCGCCCTAGTACAAGACCTGACCGATACGGTAGCGCACTGGCGCGAAACCACGGGCTACGGTCGCGCCATTGCAGCACCGCAAATTGGGGAGCTGCAACGGGTTATTCTGCTGCGCCTGCCGGGGCGCGAAGCGTGGCCGCTCATCAACCCCAGCATCATCGACCGCAGCCCCGAAACGATGGTGGTGTGGGACGCGTGCCTGTCCTTCCTGTCGATCTTCCTGCAGGTGGAGCGCCACGAATGGATAACGGTGCGCTACCAGGACCTGGCCGGCAACTGGCACGAAACCTACGCCGGCCGCGAAGACGACCTGGCCGAGCTGCTGCAGCACGAAATCGACCACCTCGACGGCATTTTAACTCTGGACCGCATGGTGGACGTAAAGTCGATTTGCTCCCGCGAAGAGTTCGAGCGGCAGTTTAAGGCCGATAGTCCTTACGGGCGTTAAGACCTTCATACTGAGCGCAGTCGAAGCATCTCTACCGCTTCATTGGGCGCTCAACGAAACTTGTTCTTTTTGATAGCCCGATATGTTATCAACATGTATCCAAGTAGCCGTTGCTTGAAAAACGACTCCTTGCGGCTGGGTGGTGAAGGTTATATGAAAGCGTGTCCCATCGTGTATGATAATCAAGTCTCCAATGCCGCTTCCGCTGGGTATAGTGCACTGGGTTAGCTCAATTTGAATCAGGTTCAGGCTTAGTTGAACTGTATTGCATTTCCGCTGTACCCATTTGATTGGGGCGTCAGCAGGAAAATCTTTCAAGTCGAAGTGGAGTCTACATTGTAGGTCACTGCCACAAACAATCGACACCTCAGACAAGTGTACTTGTGCTAATGATGGTGGTTCCGTTGTGTAAATACTCGTTATCGTTTTGGGATTCACAAGGTGCTCAATCCACGTCGAGGTAGTGCTCATCAGGTTTATCGGTTACAGAGGAGTAACGAAGCGGTAGAGATGCTTGACTACGTCTTCCTTCGGTTCAACAAGCTCAGCATGAAGGTCTTTATTGTTTGATTTATACAGATGCTTACATCACCAGTTTCTCAGCCCTAAACAGGTCGTCGGCGGCTTGCAGGAGCTTGGCGCGCAGCTTGGGGTTGTACTGCGGATGTGCGGCCAGGAACTCGCGCACGGTGCGGGCGGCCGTGGGCGTCTGGTAGGCGCCTAACGTGGCCTGCAGCCAGGAATACGGGAAGAAAATGTCGCCGGTCTGCTGAATTTCTTCCAGCAGCTCCAGGCTTTTCGGCAGGTATTTCTCCGAGGTAGCAGCGCGCAGCGGGTGGTGCAGATACGCCAGTGCCGACACCACCCAAGCCTCTTTTTCGCGGTTTCGCTCGTCGGTAAGCGAGGCGAAAAACGCGTCGCGGGTTTCGGCGTAGGGCGACAGGGCCGGCATCAGAAACAGCATGCGCTTCTGGCGGTCGGGGTTCTTGATGCGGGCCAGCTGCGTGGGCAGAATGGGCGTGGTGGATTGGTAGTCGCGCAGGGCCAGCGCCAGGGCTAAGGCGGTGTAGTCGTCTTCGGTGAGCGTTACGCCGGCGGGGGCCTGCTGCGTTTGCCAGATCTGGAACAGGCGCTTTTCCGCGTCTTTGCTCAGCGCTACCGACTGGTAGGTTTTGAAGAGCAACTTCTTGGAATTGGGCGCCGCGGTTTGCTGCAGGCGCTGCCACAGCTCCTTTTCCAGCGCCGGAGCTTGGGCCACGCGTTCGGCGGGCTTGAGCAGCTTCCAGAACATGTCGCTCACGTAGCCCGAAATCAGTTTGATATTCAGCTCCTCCTGCTCGGTGGCCAGGGCTTGGCGGTACACGCCCAGCAGTTGCTGCGGGCTGAGCTGGCGGCCGTTAAGCATGTTCTCGTACAGATTAACGTACGCCGCGGCGCGGGCCACGGGGTTCGTGAGCTTGGTGAGGCCCGATGTCAGTTGCTGCTTATCGATGGGGAATACGCCGTAGCCGAGGCCGGTAGAGTTGAACAGCACGAACGTGGGCGCAGCTTCGCCGGCAGCTTGCGGCACCACTACCTGGCGCTGGCCCATGTTCACGGTCAGCTCCTTCACGCGGTCGGGGTACACCAGCAACACCTCAAACAGCTGGGGCCAGAGCCGTTCCGAGCCGTCTTCGGCCTGCTGGGTGAGCTGCAGCTCGGTGATTTTGCCGTTGCTGGTTTTCAGCGCGTAATCGAACACCGGGCGGCCGGGCTGGTTTACCCACACCTGGTTCCAGGCCTGCAAATCGGCGGGGGTGCGGGCGTCGAGAATCTGGATGAGGTCGGGCCAGGTGGCGTTGCGGTAGGCGTAGGTTTTTAGGTACTGCTGCAGGCCTTGCTTGAACGCGTCTTCGCCCATAAGCCGCTCCAGCTGGCGCATCATAATGGGCGCTTTGTGGTAAATAATGTTGCCGTAGAGCGAGCCGGCGTCCTTCAGGTTTTCCAGGTTCTGGCGGATGGGATTGGCGCCGCTGGTGCGGTCCACGCCGTAGGCGGCGGGATAGTGGTCGATAACGAACTTGAGGTCGTAATTCGAGTTGGCCACGGCCACCTGGGTGATTTTATCGGCCATGAAGTTGGCAAACACCTCCTTCATCCACACGTCGTTGAACCACTGCATGGTGACCAAATCCCCGAACCACATGTGGGCGGTTTCATGGCTGATGAGGCTGGAGCGGGCTATTTTTTGATCCTGGGTAGCTCCTTCGTCGAGGAAGAGCGTGCTGGCTTTGTAGTCGATGGCGCCCACGTGCTCCATGCCGCCGTACTGGAAATCGGGCAGCACCACGAAATCGAACTTGCGGAACGGGTACGGAATGCCGGTGTAGCTTTCCATAAAAGCCAGCGCATCGGCGTGAATCTGGAAGATAGGATTCAGGCTCAGGCGCAGCTTGTCCTTATCGGTTTCGCGGTGCAGCATCTGCATTTCGCGGCCGGCTACGGTACGCGTGAGGCGCGTGAACTTGCCGGCCGCAAACGAGAACAAGTAGGTGCTGATGGTATCGGAGGGCGCGAAGCGGTAGGTTTTGCTGGCGGCCGCGACGGTGGAATCCTGCAGCGGGCCGTTGGCCATAGCCTGCCAGTTTCTGGGCAGCGTAAGGCTCAGGGTAAAGGAAGCCTTGAGGTTAGGCTGATCGAACACCGGAAACACAGTGCGGGCGCGGTCGGGCACGAGCAGCGTGTACAGGTAGTCCTCGTTGCGGTTAAGCGACTGGTTGCCGGCAATGAACTCGATGCCGACTTCGTTGGCGCCCACGCGCAGATTGGCGGCGGGCAGCACCAGGTGCTCCTGGCGGTGGTCGATGGCCACGGACTGGCCATTAACCGTTACGCTTTTCAGGTTCGAGGTCAGCTCTTTGAAATCCAGCTGCACCGGCTGGCGGGCATCGGCGAGATGAAAACGCACGGTTTCGGAAGCCCGAATGTCGGCCGTTTTGCTTTCCGGAATGGCCAGCTGCAGCTCATAGCCCAGGCGGGAAACGCGGCGGGTGCGGTCGGCGGCAAGCTCCTCGCTCACGCCCGGCACCACGGCTACTTCGGCCGCGGGCGCGGCGGGCGGAGCATCGGAAACCACCAGGCCTTTGGTGCAGGCCATGAGTCCCAGCGCGAGCCAACCGGTGCCCCTGCGCGCATACTTGCTATATTTCATGCTCGTCCGACGGTTCTAGCGCCGTGAAAGTTTCCTACGTATTTCATTCGGCCCACGCCCACGCGGCAGCCGACCTCAGCTATGCGGTATCCGGTGCAGCTTTTTCCCCTCGGCGACGCCGCGCTGGTGCTGCAGTTCGGCGACGAAATTAGCGAGCAAACGCACCGCACCATTCAGGCCGTGGCCGCTTTCCTCGACCTGCACCCGTTTCCGGGCCTGATCGAGTACGTGCCGGCCTTTACCACGCTCACCGTTTTCTACAACCCCTGGCAGATTCGGCAGAACGGCCACCCCGATCCGTACGCCCACGTAGCTGAGCACTTGCAAGCCCTTTTGCCCAGGGTGCCTCCTGCCGATGAACTGGCCCCGCCGCAAGTAGTGGAAGTACCCGTGTGCTACGGCGGTCCGTACGGCCCCGACCTAGCCGAAGTAGCGCAGCACACCGGCCTTAGCCCGGAGGAAATCATCCGCCTGCACAGCCAGCCCGATTACCTGGTGTACATGATTGGCTTCGCGCCCGGCTTCCCCTATCTCGGCGGAATGCCCGCGCAGCTGGCCACGCCCCGTAAGCCGCAGCCCCGCCCGCTGGTCCCGGCCGGTTCGGTGGGCATTGCGGGCCCGCAAACCGGCATTTACTCGCTGCCCACGCCCGGCGGCTGGCAGCTGATTGGGCGCACGCCCCTGCGCCTGTTTACCCTCGAGGCCGACTCGCCCAGCTTGCTCCGCGCCGGGCAGCGCCTGCGGTTTGTGCCCATTTCGGCAGCTGAATACGAAGAACTCCAGCAGCATGAGCATTAGCGTACTGAGTTCCGGTTTGCTGACGACCGTGCAGGACGCGGGCCGCTTCGGTTACCGCCAGGCCGGCGTAATTATAAGCGGCCCCATGGACGGCGTAGCGCTGCGCCTGGGCAACTTACTGGTGGGCAACGCCAGCACGGCCGCGGCGCTGGAGTGTACCTGGCCCGGCCCCCGGCTTCGCCTTGAAACCGAATGCCTGATAGCAATTACGGGGGCCGACCTTGCTCCCACGCTGAACGGCACTCCGCTGCCCATGTGGCGGTCCGTTGCCGTGGCGGCCGGCTGCGAATTAGCCTTCAGCGCCCCACGCCAGGGCCGTTGGGCTTACGTGGCCGTGGCCGGGGGTCTGGCTACCGAGGAAATACTGGGTAGCCGGGCCACGTACCTGCGGGCCGGCATCGGTGGTTTTCAGGGCCGCGCTTTACAAGCCAGCGACCAACTGCCCGTTGGTGAAGCATCGGCATCAAGTCAAAGGCTGCGGCGCAGCGTAACCGCTCCCGAAACAGAGCAGCTGTGGCAAGCGGCTTCGTGGTTTGCGGGGCCCTTGCAGCAACCCAGCCGAGCGGGCAGCACCACCATCGTTCGAGCGGTGCACGGGCCCGAGTACCACGCGTTTACCGAGGAAAGCCAGAAGGCTTTCTGGCAGCAGGAATTCACCCTCAGTTCCCACTCCGACCGCATGGGCTACCGCCTGAACGGTCCGCGAATGGAGCAGCACACGCCGCAGGAAATTCTTTCCAGCGCCGTTACCTTCGGCACGGTGCAGGTCCCGGCCAATGGTGCCCCCATCGTGCTCATGGCCGACCACCAAACCACCGGTGGTTACCCACGCTTAGCGCAGGTAATTACCGCCGATTTTTCACCGCTCGCGCAGGTGCCGCCGGGTGGCTCTATTCGCTTTCAGGAAGTTACGCTGGCCGAGGCCCAGCAAGTCCTGCTGGCTCAGGAACAACACCTTCAGCAACTCCAAACCGCCATTGCGCTGACCACCAACCGCTACTGATGACCCCAACCCACCGCGTCGATTTAAACTGTGACATGGGGGAAAGCTTCGGCGCCTACACCCTGGGCCACGACGAAGCCATTCTACCCTTCGTAACCTCGGCCAATATTGCCTGTGGTTTCCACGCCGGCGACCCGGCCGTAATGAAGCGCACCGTGCGCCTGGCCCTGCGGCACAACGTCGCCATCGGCGCCCATCCCGGCCTACCCGATCTGGTGGGTTTTGGCCGCCGCAACATGGCTCTTTCACCCGAAGAGGCCTACGACATGGTAGTGTACCAGATTGGCGCGTTGGCCGCTTTCGTGCGGGCTGAAGGCGGCCAGTTGCACCACGTGAAGGCCCACGGCGCGCTTTACAACATGGCCGCCACCAGCGCCGCTCTGGCCGAGGCCATTGCCGAAGCCGTGTACCGCACACAACCCGAAGCCTGCCTCTACGGCCTGGCCGGCAGTGAGCTAATTCAGGCCGCGCAAAAGCTAGGACTGGCCACCGCCAACGAAGTTTTTGCCGACCGCAGCTACCAACCCGACGGCACGCTCACGCCCCGAAACCAACCCAATGCCCTGCTTACCGACCCCGCCGAAGCCATTGCCCAGGTAGTGCGCATGGTGAAAGAAGGCCAGGTGCGCGCCCTGTCCGGCACCGACGTAGCCATTCGGGCCGATACCGTGTGCATTCACGGCGACGGCGCCCACGCGCTGGAGTTTGCCCGCGAAATCCGGGCGACGCTGCACCACGAAGGCATTGCCGTTCAGGCCGGACCGCAACACCGCGCCGCGCTATGAAGCCGGTACGCAACTGGGGCGTGCTGCTGGGCGCCGCGTTTCTCATGGCCACCTCGGCCGTGGGGCCGGGTTTTCTTACCCAAACCACGGTTTTCACGCAGTCGTTGGGGGCCAGCTTCGGCTTCGTCATTCTCACGTCCATCATCATCGACATCGGCGTGCAGCTCACCATCTGGCGGGTTATTGCCGTGTCGGAAATGCGGGCACCGGACATTGCCGACAAGGTGCTGCCGGGCCTGGGCGGTTTTATTTCGGTGCTGATTGTGCTGGGAGGCCTGGCCTTTAACATCGGTAATGTGGGCGGGGCCGGACTGGGGCTGGAGGTGCTAACCGGCCTGCCGGTTACCCTGTGCGCGGTGCTGGCGGCGGGCTTATCCGTGGCAGTATTTCTGGTACGCGAGGCCGGCCCGGTTATGGACCGTTTCGCGCAGCTTATGGGCCTGGTCATGATTCTGATTATCCTCTACGTGGCCTTTACTACCCATCCCCCGGTGGCCGAAGCCGCCCTGCGCACGGTGGCCCCCGCCACCATCGATTTTGTGTCGATTGTAACCCTGGTGGGCGGCACTGTGGGCGGCTACATCACGTTTTCGGGCGGGCACCGCTTGCTCGATGCGGGCGTGAAAGGCCCGGCCGCGCTGCCGCAGGTAACGCAAAGCGCCGTTATGGGCGTGTCGGTGGCGTCGCTGATTCGGGTGCTGCTGTTTCTGGCCACGCTGGGCGTGGTGAGCAAGGGCCTTGCGCTGGATGCGGCCAACCCGCCGGCCTCGGTGTTTCAGCAGGCGGCCGGGCAGCTGGGCTACAAGCTGTTCGGGGTGGTAATGTTCGCGGCGGCCGTCACGTCCATCATCGGCTCGGCTTACACGTCTATTTCGTTTCTGAAGTCCCTGGTGCCCAGCGTGGCATCCCCGGAAAACCGCTATATCATCGGATTCATCGTGGTTTCTACGCTGGTGTTTGTGACGGTGGGCAAGCCGGTACGCCTGCTGGTGTGGGCCGGCGCCATCAACGGCTTCATTCTCCCCATTACCCTGGGCACCTTACTTGTTGCGGCCTTTCGGAAGGAAATAGTGGGCAGCTACCGGCACCCGCTGTGGCTGGGGGTATTTGGCCTGCTGGTGGTGCTGGTTATGGCTTACATGAGCGGCTCGGTACTGCTGGATCAGCTGCGCGGCCTGCTTGGGTAAAGCCTGAACGGCACCCCATCCCAAAATGGGACAATTCGTTTTGCCCGACAGCAATTGACTGCTGGTATTCCCGTATTTTTGATACCCGCTGCTCCGCATTCTATTACCTGGCATCCGGCTTGCCGGCCTCACACCGCTTTATTCAGTTACTTGTGCTTTCTGCCGCACTCCGCACCTCATTACTGCTGCTCGCCCTGTTGCTTAGTCAGCACGTATGGGCCGGAGGCTACTGGAACGCCGATTACGACTCGCTGCGCCGCGTGCTGCCGCGGCAGCAGTCGGATACGGCCGAGCTGCGCACCCTTGTGCACCTGCTGGATGTAACGGAGCTAACCGAGGCGCGCCGCCGCGAAGAAGCCCTGCCCTTTCTCGACCGGCTGGTGGTGCTCAACCAGGAACTGCAGCGTTTCGACGACCGGCCGTACCGCCTGCTGCGCCGCGGCGTGCAGTTCTGGGTAAACGCCACCGACGACGCTCAGGCCATGCAGCTGCTGCAGCAAGCGGTTGAGTTGTTTGACGAAACCCGCCGTCCCATTCCACGCCTGCTCATTGATTTAGCGCCGCTTTACAACCGGCTCAAGCAGTCGGAGGAGCGGTTGGCCTACTTCAAGCAGAAGCTGGAGTTCTACCGCGTGCACGGTCCCATGCAGAACGAGGCCGCCTGCTACCTGGTGCTGGCCGGCTCGTACCGCCACATGGGCAACTATAACCAAGCCATCAGCAACTACCTGCACGCCGCCGACCTGTTCAAGCACTTCGACCGCATGCTCTACAGCAACGAGCTGATGGTGGCCGGCTCGGCCTACGCCGATTGGGGCAACACCCGCAAAGCCCTGCATTACCTGCACCAGGCCGTGGCGCTGGAAAATAAATACAAGCTGGAAGGGCTGCGCCGCTTTTACACCCTGCAGGCCTTGTCGAGGCTGTACCTGCAGGAAAACCAGCTTCCCCAGGCCCTGAGCTTTGCCAACCAAGCCCTGCAGGCTGCCCGGCGCGACTCCGCCGACCGGGCCTTGTACACGGCTTACGGACTGGTGCAGAAAAGCGCGGTGCTCATCAAAATGCAGCAACTGGACCAAGCCCGCCAGCTGCTTACCCGAGCCCAATTCCTGGCCGATTCTATGCAACTGCCCATATCGGGACGGCCTGGCGAGTTTGTGCTGGACGATACCTGGGCGCGTTATTACTTAGCGCGTGGCGACTACGCCCGCGCCGAGCAGCGGTGGTTAATGGCCTACCGCAAGGCCACCACCAGTAAGTTCAACATGCTGCGCCCCCACCTGCTCCAGCAGCTCATTCGGTTTTACGACGCGCAGAAGCAACCCGAAAAGGGACTGCGCTACACCCGCACCTACCTGGCCCTGGTGGATTCCATGAATGCGGCCCACGCCAGCTTTAACATTGCCCAGTACGAAGGTGAACGGCTGGAAAACTCGCAAAACGCCAAAATTGCGGACCTGAAACACGCCAACGCCTTTCAAACCTTGCGGCTGCGGCAGCGCAGCTTTATGCTGGGCGGCGTGCTGTTTGTGGTGGCCATGATGTCGGGCTTGGGCGTGGTGCTGTACCGGCAGTTGCGCGTCAACAAACGAACCCTGGAGCAACTGCGTCAAACCCAAACCCAGCTGGTGGCCGCTGAAAAGTGGGCGTTTGTGGGCGAGGTATCGGCTGGCATTGCCCACGAGCTGCAAAACCCGCTCAACTTTATGAAGCGATTCGCCGAAGTCAGCTCCACCATGCTCGACGACATGCAGCGACCCGGCAATGGCACGGCTCGCGGGGGCTTGGAGCAGCAAATACTGGCGGGCCTCAAGCAAAACCTGCAGGAAATCAGTCAGCATGGCTTGCGGGCCTCGTCCATTATCAAAGACATGCTGGAACATGCCCGCACCGGCACCGACCGCCGCCAGCACACCGACCTCAACCAGTTGGTTACCGAACACGCCCGCCTAGCTTACGAGCCGTTTCAAACGAAAAACGCCGTTTCGGCCCCTTCCTTTACCCTCGACCTCGACCCCAACTTGCCCAGCGTCAGCCTCATTCCCCAGGACCTAGGCCGCGTGCTGGTCAACCTAATGACCAACGCCTTTCAGGCCGTGGGGCAGCGTGTACAAGTAGCCGAGCAGGATTACACGCCCGCCGTACGCGTGAGCACGCGTCAGTTGGCCGAAGCCGTGGAAATTCGGGTGCACGACAACGGCTTGGGTATTCCGGAGTCGATTCGGGAGCAGATTTTCCTCCCCTTTTTCACGACCAAAGCCGCGGGCGAAGGCACCGGCCTGGGCTTATCCATGAGCTACGAAATTGTGACCAAGGGCCACGGCGGCACCCTGCGCGCCGAAACCCGGGAGGGCGAATTCACCGAGTTCATCATCACATTGGCCGAACAGCGCGGCTAAGCCGGCGGAAGCCGGCTGTTAACGTCCGGCCTCCCGTAGCTTGCACCGAAAGCCCTGCCGTACCTACTGCCCATGAGCAACGCCGTCCGCTGGAAACTCGTCCTCGGCTCCGCCGCCGATGAGGCCAATACCGTTCCCCTCCCGCCCGATTACGGCCGCATGGACGATGTGCTAACGGCCCTCTACGAAGGCAATTCCACCGACCGCCGCGGCAACCTAGGCGCGTCGGCGCCGCGCGTGTCGCGCTGGCTGGGCGACATTCGGGAGTATTTTCCGTCGTCGGTGGTGGCCGTGATGCAGAAAGACGCCATGGAGCGCCTAGGTCTAAACGAGCTGCTGCTGGAACCGGAAATTCTGCGCTCGGTGCAGCCCGACGTGCACTTGGTGGGCCTGCTCATGTCGCTGGGCCGCGTGATGCCGGCCAAGGCCCGCAGCACAGCCCGCGAAGTGGTGCAGCGTGTGGTACGCGACCTGGAGCAGCGCCTCGCCAACCCCTTGCGCCAGGCCGTGCAGGGCGCCCTGAGCCGCGCCGTGCGCAACCCGCGCCCGCGCTACCGCGAAATCAACTGGCCGGCTACCATTCGGGTGAACCTGAAGCATTACCAGCCCACGCACCGCACCATTGTGCCCGAAAAGCTCATTGGGTACGGCCGGCGCGGGCAGGCGCTCAAGGAAGTGGTGCTGTGCGTGGACCAAAGCGGCTCTATGGCGGCCTCGGTGGTGTATGCGGGCGTGTTTGGGGCCGTGCTGGCGTCCATCAGGGCCGTGCGCACGCACATGGTGGTGTTCGATACCGCCGTGGCCGACCTCACCCAGGATTTGCAGGACCCCGTGGACCTGCTTTTCGGCGTGCAGCTCGGCGGCGGCACCGATATCAACCGCGCCCTCACCTACTGCCAGCAGCTCATTACCCGCCCCACCGATACCGTTCTGATCCTCATCAGCGACTTGTACGAAGGCGGCAACCCCACCGAAATGATCAAGCGCGCCGCCGCCCTGAAAGCCGCAGGCGTTACCCTGGTGGTGCTGCTGGCGCTTAGCGACGAAGGCGCGCCCAGCTTCGACCGCAGCGTAGCCGAGAAACTGGCGGCCCTGGGCATTCCGAGCTTCGCTTGTACGCCGGATAAGTTTCCGGAGCTAATGGCCGCCGCTATTCAGGGGCGGGACGTGACTAATGTGGTAACTAGGACCTAATTCACCTTGTCAAGGGGAAGCCCCATTTTTACCGCTTAGCTTATGAACATAGATTCTTTTCCTTTCAGCGTCACGTTTGTTGATGGAGCTTCTTACAGCTCACCTGAACAGATGTACCGGATAGCTGCCGATTTTGCGGATCCAAATCTTTCAAGCTATAAAATGCTGTTTGATGGCTGTTCCTCGGAAGGATTGATTTCGCTGGTTGATGTAGTCGCGCTAATCATCGAAGAAAATAGCCCAAACTTATTCGACCACATGGACTTTGACGAGGAAGAATACATGCTGAACATGCATGTAGACAGCGACAGGGCATTACAGGGCTTCTTGGCCTTGGTAGGCCCTGTCTTTCGCGACATGGATCTGTTGACTGGCTACGTTCACACCGTCGCTGCGAGGTAGTAGCGCCACGCATTCCCCCTTTCCACTCGACCTTCGTCCGCACGTTTGCCGTTCAACGCTTGTTGACCTGGTCTACTTTTTCGCAATTCAGAATACAAGCTTGGCTGAAGCTACCCCCAATACCCCCGCCCTCGAATCCGTTTACGACGAGCTGAAGCGTGTAGCAGGTTTGCTACGCGTGGAGCAGCAGGAAGACCTGGAGCAATACCGCATCCGGAACGCCAAAAGCACCATTGCCGAGCGTGTACACCGCGGCCTGAGCTGGTACCCCGTTAAAATCAGCAAGGAAGACATCGGCTTTGGCGGCAAGATGGTGCTGGAGCTGGAACGCCCCGCCGGCCAGAGCCAGCAGTTGCACTTGTTTCAGGTGGGCAAAAACGCCGCTCTGTTCGGCAACGTGCCCGGCCGCTCCGGCACCGATAAGCCCACCCTGCAAGGTGTGGTAACCAGCGTGCGGCGCAACAAAATCACGCTCGCCACCAACAAGGAAGACCTCCCGGACTGGATTGACGAAGGCGGCAAGTTGGGCCTCGATCTGACCTTCGACGAGGTGAGCTACCGCGAAATGGAGCTGGCCCTGCAAAAGGTCCAGGGCGCCTACGGCCGCCTCGCCGAGCTGCGCGACACCCTGCTGGGCCACCGCCCCGCCGAGTACAAATCGGCGGAGCAAACCGAGAAGCTGTACTACCCCAACCCGCTGAACGCCTCGCAAACCGCCGCCGTGCAGCACGTTATGGCTGCCAAGGACGTGGCCATTATTCACGGCCCGCCCGGCACCGGCAAAACCACCACGCTGGTGCAGGCCATTCTGGAAACCATTCGGCGGGAGCGGCGCGTGCTGGTGTGCGCCCCGAGCAATACGGCCGTGGATTTGCTCACCGAAAAGCTGGCCGAGCGCGGGGTGAACGTGATTCGCATGGGCAACCCCTCGCGCGTGTCGGATTTGCTGCTCGAGCACACGCTCGACGCGCAGATCATGACCCACAAGCACTACGCCGAGATGCGCAGCCTGCGCCAAACGGCCGAGCAATACCGCCAGCAGGCCGGCCAATACAAGCGCAATTACGGCTGGGAAGAGCGGCAGCAGCGCCAACACCTGAAGGAGCAGGCGCATCAGCTGATTCAGGAATCCGATCAGCTGGAAAAGTACATTACCGAAGACCTGCTGGAGAAAGTGCAGGTAATTACCTGCACGCTGGTGGGCGCCGCCAACCGCGCCATTCGGCACCTTACTTACGAAACGGTGTTCATCGACGAAGCCGCGCAGGCTCTAGAACCGGGCTGCTGGATTCCCATCACCAAAACCGAGCGCGTGGTGCTGGCCGGCGACCATTGCCAGCTGCCGCCCACCGTGAAAAGCGACAAAGCCGCTGCCCAGGGCCTGCGCGAAACGCTGTTCGAGAAGTGCATTACGCGTCAGCCCGAAACGGCCCGGATGCTGGAAGTGCAATACCGCATGCACGAGGACATCATGCGCTTCTCCTCCGATCAGTTTTACGGCGGCCGCCTGCAGGCCGATGAGCGCGTGCGCCGCGCCGACCTGCACGCCTACGACGTGCGCTTCGCCCCCGAGCCCGGCGCCGTGGAGTTCATCGACACGGCCGGTTGTGGCTTCGAGGAGTTGGGTATTCTGGACAGCCCTTCGGTAGCCAACCCCGAGGAAGCCGACCTGCTGCTGCGCCGCCTCGTGGAGCTGCTGCAAGACTACAACGCCGACGACCACGAGCAACAACCGCTCAGCATTGGGGTTATTGCCCCCTACCGGGCCCAGATCAACCACCTGAAAGACCGCGTGGAGGACATTCCCGAACTAAACGACTTGCTCATTAAGCGTCAGCTCAGCATCGGCACCGTAGACTCGTTCCAAGGCCAGGAACGCGACATCATTGCCATTACTCTCACCCGCTCCAACGCCGCCTCCGACATCGGCTTCCTCTCCGATGTGCGCCGCATGAACGTGGGCATGACGCGGGCCCGCCGCAAGCTGCTCATGGTCGGCGACTCGGCCACGCTCAGCTCGCACCCCTTCTACCGCGACTTCGTGAACTACGTGGAGGACATTGGCGCATACCGCACGGCCTGGGAGTTTCAGCAGTAAGGTCGGGCACTGCCGTACTCGTTACCTAAACACGGCGAAGGGCCTTCAGCTGCTAGCACGACAATCGTAAAAACGATACCCACTAGCAGCTGAAGGCCCTTCGCCTATTTTACTTGGGACTAAAGCCCTTCCTCCTATAAATCGAGGACCGATACCGTATGCGGGGCATCGTGCTTGGTGTTGACGAAGTTCTTATCGGGCTTGTCGAAGTTGGCAATGTAGAGGCGGTTGCCTTTCATGAGCACTTCGGCGGGCTGATCGAGCAGGCCGTTGGCGCCGTCGGTGTCGCCGTTCTGGGCCAAAGTAGTTACGCTGTTGGTTTTCAAGTCCACCATTTCAATGGCGTTTTCTCGCGAGTTGCACAGATACAACTTGTCGGTATTCCGGTCAATAATCAGCCCGTCGACGCAGGGAATGGCCTTACCGCTGGGCGTAATCACGTCCTGCTTATCGAGGCTGCCATCGGATTTCAGGGTGAGGCGGTAGAGCGTGCCGTCGCCGAAGGAGCCGGTGTACAGGCGGCCCTGGCTGTCGTAGTCGAGGCCGTCGGCGCCGTTGTCGAGGCCGGTTTCGTTGACTTTGGTGGTAAAAAACGCCAGCACGTGCGGGTCCATGGTTTTGGGCTTCAGGTGCACCACGCCTTTGTTCAGTTCGTCCAGCGAAAAGCGCAGAACAGCGCTGCCTTTGTCGTTATCGGCGAGGTCCCACTGGCTGTCGGTTACGTACAGCGTATTGCCTTTCCAGAGCACGGCATTGGCCAGGGCGAAGTTGTCGGCTACGGTTTCCACGGCGCCGGGCTTGCCGTCTTTGATACGCACCCGCATCAGCCGCGACTTAAAATTCTTGTCGTTTTCGTACTGGTTTTCGGCGTAGTACAAGTGGCCATCGGGCCCGAAAGCCAGGTCCATGGGCGCGGCCTTTTTGGTGCTGGGCTCCACGGGCAGCTTGCTCAGGTACGGCCGCAGGGAGTCGCCCACAATTTCCACCAGCGTAGCCGGATGGCTATTATCAGCTAGGTTGGGCACCGACAGGATGATGTTGCCGTTGGGCGCCAGCGCCATGCCATCGGGCGTATTGTGGGTGCTGTCGAGGGCGAACAGCAACCGGTGCGTGCCTATGCGTTGCTGCGCGCTGTCGGTAGCCGGGGCGGCCGCCATGGCGGGTAGGTCGGTGGCGGCCCGCTCGGGCGGTGTTTGCGTTTCAGGGTTCGATTGGCAGGCCACTGATAGCGTGCCGCTGGCGAGTAGCGCAGCCCAGCGGGAAGAAAACGGAACGAACATATGCAGCAGAATGCGTGTAGTTTACTGTGGAGTAACGGCCTGAATAAGCAGGAGGTTATGCGGCCGCCCGCGGAACGGCTTCGTTATTTTCCCGTACTTGCCCTTAATTCACACGGTTTTCAACCAGACCCGATACCCCATGCAGATTGCCGACAACAAAGTGGTGACCCTCACCTACGACCTGAGTGTCACCAACGACGAGCAGGAAAAAATGCTCGTCGAAAAGGCCGAAGCCGATTCGCCTATGGTGTTTTTGTTCGGCATGAGCGGCCTTCCCGAACAGTTTGAGCAGCACTTGCAAGGCAAAAACCCGGGAGACTCCTTCGCCTTCAGCCTCTCGCCCGAAGACGGCTACGGCGACTACGACCAGGATGCCCTGGTGGACCTGCCCAAGCAAGTATTCGAAATTGATGGCCAGTTGGACCAGGAAATGCTCCAGCCCGGCAACTACCTGCCCATGTCGGACAACCAAGGCAACCAGCTGCAAGGCAAAGTGGTGGCCATTAACGACGACACCGTACAGATGGACTTCAACCACCCCCTCGCCGGCATGACCATGCACTTCGAAGGCAAAGTGGTAGACGTGCGCGACGCCACCAAAGAGGAGCTCGACCACGGCCACGTACACGGCGAAGGCGGCCACCATCACTAGGTTTCAACGACTTGCTGATAACGAAAACGGGGCTTCACGGCCCCGTTTTTTTTGCGGTTCGACATTCATGTTCTAGAATTTTGCGTCACCCCGCCCCTATTGCCTGCAACACGCTTCGAACAGATGCAACCGATTTTGCTGCGCTAACATCTACCTTCAAACACGCTAACGTAAGCGTCACATCACTCCTATTTCTCATTACATAATGCGCCTCTCCTCGCACCGGCCTTACTTCCTGATTCTATTGTTATTGGCGTTGCTGAACACAGCCGCCCTGGCCCAGCAAGTGGTGAGCGGCCGCGTTATTGCCCGCAGCACCAAAGAGCCCCTGGCACAAGTTACGGTGCGGGTAGAAGACCAGAAAACCAGCGCGGTTTCCGATGAAAAGGGCCGCTTTTCGTTGCGTTTACCCACCGCTTCACCCAACGCCAAACTTACGTTTTCACACCTCGGCTTTCAGCCCCTGACGCTGCCCGCCGCCCAAATCGGCACCGAGGTAGCCCTGGAGGAACAGAGCTACCTGATTGGCGAGGTACAGGTGAGTTACGTGCAGCTGCAGAAACTGCTGCTACGCCAGTGGCGCATTGCCCCGGCCTCGCTCGACGCAGCCGCGCAACAGATTACGGCCCGCATGCAGGCCAAAGACCCCAAGAAAGCCGAGACCTTGGCCAAGAATCCGGAAGCCGTACGCAAAGTCATGGACATGGCCCGCTACGAGTTTCGGCCCAACGGCATTGTCAAAACCAAGCTGCTCATTGCCGGCCACAAGCTGCGCTGGCAGCTCGACGAGGAAACCCGCACGCTTACCATCGTGGATGAAGAAGGCGGCTCCCGAAAAATCAATGTAAAGGAGTTAACAGCCGACCGCCTCGTGCTTCAAACGCCGGGCAGCAGCGCCCCGGAAATTGCCTACGTTCCGGCCGATTAAAGCACCTTTGCTTAAACCGTCTGCTGATTTTGGATTGACAAGAACAACGCTCGGCCTGCCTGTATTCACGGGCGGGCCGAGCGTTGTTTATTCCAGCGTGAAGGTGCCCACGTCTTCAAACAGCGGGTCGCAGATCAGCCGGTCTTCCGCTAATCGATAAGTCATGTAGTAATCGACGGCCTGCCCATCGTGCCGGAGCAACCGGATGTGCAAGGCATCGGTCGGAGGCGTGTCGGCCGAAAAACGCAGGCATACATCCACGCCTATTCCACCAGCCAAGCACTTACCGGAGGCTAATTCCGTGCGAATGTCATTTTCTAGCAGCGGCACCAGCGTCTCTAGTTCGGGTTGCTCGTCTGCTTCGAACGCGCTGACTGGCACCACCAATCCGTCTTTTTTCAGCACCATGCCAAAGGGGTAAAACTCCCCTGCTTCCGTCAGGAGGTGCTTGGCTTGTTGCACAATGGCGTCACGTACGGCCAACACATCAGCGTCTTGCATATCGTTTAGTTTATCGATTCAACGGCCGCCCGAAGCTCCGGCCAAAACTCCGCGAAATCCGCCTCATATGCCGCCCGTTCCGCCAGAAACGCCGCGGCGCCGGTAGCCAGTACGGCCCCGCTTGGTACGCGGCGGCTCAGGCCATATAATGCCCGTTCCAAGCCTTCCGGCCGGGCGTAGTTCGTAAGCCAATCGTCCTGCCGCATGTAACGAAACATGTGCTGCAGGCGCTCGGGCAATTCCGCGTGGCGGGCTTGCAGCACACTGTACATGCGCTGGCTGAAGGCGGCCAGCGGCTCGTGTGGGTCGTACGTGTAACTGGCAAAGTTGCGGGCCAAAAGGTGGTCGTAGCCCACGTCGGCCACCACGCCGGCCCACTTGCCCAAGCCGGATTCGCGCAGGCGGGCGGTGCTGCGGCGCACCACGGGGTGGTTATCGGTAAACGAGTCGATGAGGCGATGCAACCGAATGCCGCGCTGCACGGCGGGTGCGTACGCTTCCACGGCCGCGCGGCCGCGCACGGCTTCGGCGGCAAAGTTGCCCACGATCAGGTCGTCGTTAGGGCCCGAAAGCAGCAAATGAGCGAGGAAGTTCACGGCGGCAAGGTAAGGCCTACTTTCCCTTCGCGGGCTTGTGCGGCTGCCCGCATCGGCATTACGGAACCCATTACGCGTGGAAAGTTGGCGCGGCAGTCAAACCCCGGCCTCTTACGGCCCGTAAGCCCAAACACCTCCTTCCAATCCGATCAACCTAAACACCCCGACCCCATGGCCGAGAAAGTTGCCGTAAGCCACGACGTAAGCAAGCTCGTGGAGCGCATTAAGGACATCAAGATTGCCATGATGACCACCGCCGAGTCCGACGGCTCGCTGCATTCGCGTCCGATGTACACCCACAAGCCCGAAGCCGACGGCACGCTGTGGTTTTTCACCGAGAAAGACTCGCCCAAAATCGACGAGGTACAGCAGGACCGCCACATTAACCTGGGCTACTCCAAGCCCGACGACAACCTGTACGTAAGCATTACCGGCCGCGCCACCATCGTAACCGACCGTGCCAAAATCAAAGACATGTGGAATGAGGGCCTGCGCACATGGTTCCCTAAGGGCTCCGACGACCCCAACATTGCCTTGCTGCGCGTGGATATTGACCGCGGCGAGTACTGGGACCAGCCCAGCAACGTGCTGGTGCACGCCTTCGGCTACGTGAAAGCCGTGGCCACCGGCGAGCGGTACCAGCCCACCGGCGACGAGCACGCCAAGGTAAATCCGAAGTAAAATCGGCGGCCGGGCGTAACCTCCGCGGGAAGCATCCGTTAAGGCAGCCGTCCACCGCACCCTTATTTTATGAATTACCGAAAGGGAGAGAATCCGTTCTCTCCCTTTTTTTGTTGCTTGTTGGTCGATCAACCCCGTTTCGCGTGCCTGCTGCTTCGCCTCTCACCACCCTCACCGTTATTACGCTTCGTCCCGACCGCCGCCGCTGGGGCCTGGCGCAAATGGGCTTGCTGCCACGGCAGTTTGCGCAAGTACCGGGCCTGCGCTTCGCCAAGCTGCTGGGCTCGGGCTTCGATTTTGGCCTACGCCCCAACCTGCGGCGCTATGGCCTGATGGCGGTGTGGGACAACGAAGCCGCCGCCGACATGTTTTTCGCGGGCAACGCCAGCTGGCAGCAGTTCCGGCAGCACAGCACCGAGCTCTGGACGGCGCGTCTTCAGCCCTTGCAGGCGCACGGCCTCTGGGACGGCAGCAACCCGTTTGATTACGCCGTGCCCGAGGCCCCAACGCAACCCGACGGTCCGGTAGCGGTGCTCACCCGCGCCAGCATTCGGCCGTTGCGCTCCTGGAGCTTCTGGAAAGCTGTACCGCCCGTGAGCCGGGCCGTGGTGCAGGCGCCGGGCTACGTGGCCGGCATCGGCCTGGGCGAGCTGCCGTTTATCCGGCAGGCCACGTTCAGCGTGTGGGAATCGGCGGCGCAGATGCGGCAATATGCCTACGGCCACCAGCACGACGGCCGGCACAAGGACGTGGTGAAGCGTACGCGCCAGGAAAAGTGGTACTCGGAAGAGCTGTTCGCACGGTTTCGGGTGCTGCGCGCCGAAGGCAGCTGGGACGGGCAAAACCCGCTGAACCGACCCGAAAGGGCATAAAAAAGCGGACCGCCTGTCACGGTACAACACCACACCTGAGGTTGTACCTAGTTGCCGCATTTGACAGGCAGCCCGCTCGATTACAAAACAACCGGTTTAGGTGCCACCCTTCGTCAGGATAACTACGGGTTCAGCTCGGCTATTAGTACGTAATTTATTCCGGCGTTAAACCTCGTTTGCGGCCTGCAGGAAGCCATTTAGCTCGTTTGCACCCCGTGCTACCTGGGTATAAATAAGTACTCACCGCATTCCAGATCAGTACAATAAGCCTACTTCAGCGTAGCCAACCGGCCTACTTTTGTAAGGGCACATAACGGTTCGAAAGCAATGGTGGAAGCGTACAGAGAATCGTTACCGGACAGCTACCTGCTCGTGTTGCGCGACATGACGGAGTCCGGCCCGGAAGTATCCTTGGCTCGTGCCTTGCACCTGGCGGCGCATAGCGGCAAACCTGCCGTTTGGGTTGATTGCAGTTTGCTCGAACGGCCATCCGCCGAGGCAGTGGAGCTGTTATTATCGTATCACGAGGCGCTGCGCCAAGCGGGCATCGTGTTGCCATTGGCCCACGTGGAAGAACACGTTCGGCAGCAGTTGCTTCCCTCCGATGGCACCGATGCGAAGTTGCCCATTGTGCCCACGCTGCTCGACGCAGCCGCCAGGCCTTACTTGTTCAAGAACGCCGCGTAGTCCGCTCCCATGACGCACGACCAACTCCAGGAAGCCGGCTTTCTGCTTGCCGATTACGTTCCCGAGGGCACCAGCTACCAACGCGGCGACTTGTACGTGCGCATGACTCCCGACGGCACACTGCGCGTGTTCCTGCCCCATGATACCGACGGCACCGTGGAGTTATCGAGCGGCGACGTGTTCAGCCCGCACATTCTCTACCGCGGCCCCATCCACGACATCGACGAGCTGAAAAAGATTACCAACGGCTGGGGAACCAGCAGCAGCTAAAAACCAGGAGTGGCATTTTGCCGGCAAACTTCGCGTGGCTTCTACGGTGCTTCGGGCTAACTTCGCGGTTTCAGCAACTACCGAACCGCTATGCCCGGCTACCGCCCGCAGGAGATAGAACAGAAGTGGCAGAACTTCTGGCAGCAAAACCAGACTTTCCGCGCCGATAACAGCTCCGATAAGCCCAAGTACTACGTGCTCGACATGTTTCCCTACCCCTCCGGGGCGGGGTTGCACGTGGGTCACCCGCTAGGCTACATTGCTTCCGATATCGTGACGCGCTACAAGCGCCACCGCGGTTTCAACGTGCTGCACCCCATGGGTTTCGACTCCTTCGGCCTGCCCGCCGAACAGTACGCCATCCAGACCGGCCAGCACCCCGAGAAAACCACCCGCGAGAACATAGCCCGCTACATCGAGCAGCTGTCGTCGTTGGGTTTCAGTTACGACTGGAGCCGCGAAGTGCGCACCTCCGACCCCAGCTACTACAAGTGGACGCAGTGGATCTTCCTGAAGCTGTTCAACTCCTGGTTCAACCTCGATACCAACCAGGCCGAGAGCATCCGCACCCTGCAGGATAAGTTTGCGGCCGAAGGCAGCGCCGGCGTACGCGCCGCCTGCGACGAGGACGAACGGCACGATTTCTCGGCCGGCCAGTGGCAAATGATGAGCGAGTCGCAGCGAATTGCCGCCGTTCACCCCTACCGCCTCGCCTACCAAAGCGAAACCTACGTAAACTGGTGCCCGCAGCTGGGCACAGTACTCTCAAACGACGAGGTGAAAGATGGCGTGTCGGAGCGCGGCGGTTACCCCGTGGAGCGCCGCCTCATGCCGCAGTGGAACCTGCGCATCACGGCCTACGCCCAGCGCCTGCTCGACGGCCTCGATAACATCGACTGGCCCGACGCGGTAAAGGAAATGCAGCGCAACTGGATTGGCCGCTCGGTGGGCGCCGAGGTGCGCTTCGAGGTAGAAAACCACCCCGAACTGCCGCTAACGGTGTTTACCACCCGCCCCGATACCTTGTTCGGCGTGAGCTACCTAGCCGTGGCGCCCGAGTCGGAGTTCGTGGATGTGCTGACCACCGACGCACAGCGCGAAACCGTGCAGAAGTACGTGGAGTGGGCCAAAAACCGCTCGGAGCGCGACCGGATGGCCGACGTGAAAACCATTACCGGCCAGCCCACCGGCGCGTTTGCCCTGCACCCGTTCACCGGCGAGAAACTGCCCATTTGGGTGGCCGACTACGTGCTGGCCGGCTACGGCACCGGCGTGGTTATGGCCGTGCCCGCCCACGACACCCGCGACTTTGCCTTTGCCAAGCACTTCACATTGCCCATTCTGCCCGTGGTGGAAGGCTACGACGAAGCCGCTGGCGAAGCCTACATTGCCAAGGAAGGCCGCATCACGAACTCCGATTTCCTCACCGGCCTCGACGTGAAGCCGGCCATTCAGGAAGTCATCAAGCGCCTGGAAGAAAAGGGCATCGGTACCGGCAAAATCAACTACCGCCTGCGTGACGCCATATTCGGCCGCCAGCGCTACTGGGGTGAACCGATTCCAGTGTACTACCGCGACGGAATGGCCTTTGGCGTGGCCGAAGCCGACCTGCCCCTTGTGCTGCCCGAAATCGATGAGTACAAGCCTACCGAAACCGGCGAGCCGCCGCTAGGCCGCGCCCAGGACTGGAAATACCGCGGGCAGTTCGATTTCGAGTTGAGCACCATGCCCGGCTGGGCCGGCTCTTCTTGGTATTATCTGCGCTACATGGACCCGCAGAACACCGAGCGGTTCGTGGGCGAGCAGGCCGAGCAGTACTGGCAAACCGTGGACCTCTACATGGGCGGCGCCGAGCACGCCACCGGTCACTTGCTCTACGCCCGCTTCTGGTACCTCTTCCTGAAGGATCTGGGCCTGGTTAGAGGCAACGAGCCTTTCCAGAAGCTGATTAACCAAGGCATGATTCTGGGCCGCTCGAACTTCGTGTACCGCTTAAACAAAGGGATTTACGCAGCGTTATTATTGCAAAAAGCTTTAAAAGAACTTGGCTTTGATAACGTTATACGGTTAGCATCAATTTCCAGCAATGCAGAAAGCACCAATTCTGGAAACGCAACTTTTACAATTGATGGCAAGCAAACTCACATTAGCCTAAGAGATGTTTCACAAAAACATATCCAAGGCTTTCAAGTCTCAAGTAAAAAAGATGGATTAGTAAGCCCTTACCGTATATCAGCTATTTTTCAACTTGAAGAAGTTATTGCCAATCCCTGGATGGCAGCTATGATTTGTATTTATTCAATAGACAATAAATTTAATTATGTATCAAAGTTCAACTTTCCAGAAAAACAATATTTTGTTTCACATAATATCAAAGATAATTTTATTAATCCTTTTGATAGCGCAAAAACCATATACCAGCCCATTCATGTGGATGTTAACATCGTAAAAGACGATGTGCTCAATATAGAGTCCTTTAAAAAGTGGCGCGAAGATTACGCAAACGCAGAATTCATTTTTGAAGACAATGGCACCTATATCTGCGGTGTTGAAGTCGAAAAAATGTCGAAGTCGAAGCACAACGTTGTGAACCCCGACGTATTGATAAATCAATACGGGGCCGACGCGCTGCGCCTGCACGAGATGTTCCTCGGGCCGCTGGAGCAGTTCAAGCCGTGGAATACCCAGGGCATGACGGGCGTTTCGGGCTTCCTCAAGAAGTTCTGGCGCTTGTATTACCCCGAAGACCGCGACTGGGCCGTAACCGACGAGCCAGCCACGCCGGCCGAGCTGAAGGCCCTGCACAAGGCCATTCGGAAGGTGCAGGAAGACATTGAGCGGTTCTCATTTAACACCTCCGTGAGTACGTTCATGATTTGCGTGAACGAGCTATCGGCGCTGAACACGCACAAGCGCGCCATTCTGGAGCCGCTGGTGGTGCTCATCTCGCCCTACGCGCCGCACTTGGCGGAGGAGTTGTGGGAGCAGCTCGGCAACGCGCGCGGCAGCCTGAGCACCGCCCCGTTCCCGGAGTTCAACGAGCAGTACCTCGTGGAAGACACCGTGAACTACCCGGTGGCCATCAACGGCAAAGTGCGCGAGCAGCTGCAGTTCCCGGCCAACGCCACGGCCGCCGAAATCGAAGCCGCCGTACGCGCTACGGATATCCTGGTCCGCTACGCCGAAGGCAAACCCGCCAAGAAGGTAATTGTGGTGCCCGGCCGCATGGTGAACGTGGTGGTGTAGAGCCTCACCCCCCGGCCCCCTCTCCAAAAGAGAGGGGGAGCCAGACGTCGCCCATTCCATAAACAAAAAGCCCGCTGGTTTGCGCCAGCGGGCTTTTTTGTACTCCATTTTGTCATCCTGAGCAGCGCGAAGGACCTTACCACCGCTGAACGTCATGCCGAGCGCAGTCGAGGCATCTCGCCAGATAGTAAAATCACTATCGAACATCAGCACGCGAGATGCCTCGACTGCGCTCGGCATGACGTTCTGATGGAAGTTTATCGGGAGAATGTCCTTGACTTCGTCTTCCCGCGGTTCGGCTGCGCCTCAGGATGACAAGTCGTAACCGTAGGCCCTGTTACTGCAGCTCCGCCTGCACCGCTTTCGGCAGCGAGGCGCGCACGAGGTCGTAGGAGTGGTCGATTAGCTCCTGCAGCTGCCGCACCGAAATGCCGGTGCCGATAAGCACCGTGTTCCAGTGCTTCTTGTTCATGTGGTAGCCGGGCAGCACGTAATCGTGGGCTTCGCGCAGCTGAATGGCGCGTTCCGGGTCGCACTTGAGGTTGGCCGAGTTGTAGGTTTCGATGTCGATGAGGGCGTACATCTTACCGCCGACTTTGAACACCAGGTTATCGGGGCCGAAGGGCGTTTCCTCGGTGGTGCCGGGCTTGGCGAGGCAGTACTCGCGGAATTCTTCGATGTTCATACTCGCTACCGTTTGGCGGGCAAGGTAAGCAGAACGGAGGTGCGGAAGGCCGGTTTTTCGGGCCCCGGCGGCCTGAAACGACAAAGCCCGCCGAACACTAAATGCCGGCGGGCCCGAAGTATTAAAAGTTGGCTAGCGGCGACTTAACGCAGGATAACAAACTTGAAAAGCATGTAAATCAACCCGCCCAGGAACATGAGCATCGACACCTTATTGATGGTGTGCATGGTGCGGAGGTTGAAGTTGGTGTGGCGGCTTGGGTCTTTCTTGCGGAAGAAATACGTGAAAACGGGGCCGAAATCAAACCAGTCTTTGGTACGCATAGGGCAACGGTTAAAGCCTACGGAATAAGCGAAGGTAGCACAAGCTCAGCTGTTGCCGGCCCTCGAACACGGGATTATAACAACGCCAACGGCCGGATAGTTACCCTGCTTTTGAGGATATATTGAGAGCGACCTTGCGCATTTCGCCACGGTGCGGGGCCCGCTGCTGCAACGCTTTCAGGCTTTTTGCACCTATGCGTATCATCCCCCTTTCCTGTATGAAGCACCTGCTACTCCCTGCCCTGCTTTTGCTGGCCTCACCTGCTGCCTTCGCCCAAAAAGGCGCCCCGGCTACTGACGTTGAAGCGGTAAAGAAGACCATCAACACCTTTTTCGACGGGATGCGCAAGGGCGACAGCGCCCTGGTGCGGAGCACCCTTGCCCCCACGGCTATTCTGCAAACCATTACCAACCGCAACGGCGTGGTGCAGGTGCGCACCGAAAACCCCAAAGAGGTGCTGAAAATGATGGGCACGCCGCACAAAGAGGTGTACGATGAGCGCATCAGCTTCGAGCAGGTGCTGGTGGACGCCCAGCTGGCCAGCGCCTGGACGCCCTACCAGTTTTACGTGGGCTCCACGTTCAGCCACTGCGGCTACAACTCGTTTCAGCTGGTGAAGCTGGCCGAGGGCTGGAAGATTGCCTACATCATTGATACCCGCCGCAAAGAGCCGTGTAAGTAACCGCCGTGCGGCCTAAAAAGCGGGAATGCGCTTCACGGGAGAATCGTCTACTTTCCAGCAGTCCAGCTCGTACAGGTTGCCGTGCTGGTCCAGGTACAGCCGGGCCAGTACGGTTACGCCGTCTTCGTCGGAAAACCGCGTTTCGGCCAGCGTGCTTCCCAGTTGGCGGCCGGACTTCGAGCCGACAAACCGCAGGTTTCCCGGGCTGCCTTCGTTCGTGTCCTCTACTGCAATGGTCGGCAGCACGGCCAGGAACCGATCGGCGTTGGGCACCTGCCGCAGCAGGTAAATGAGCAGACCCAATTCGGGCAGGTTCAGCAAGCGGTGAGGCATTGGGCAGCCTGAGATTAGGAAAACCACGGGCGCCGCACCCCTGACAAGGCCGCAACGCCGACGGGAAACCGCACAGACATCGTGCCGCAAAGCAACGGACCCCGGCATTTTAACGGGCTGGTTCCGAACCGGATTATACGCCGATTGGTAACGCCGGGAAGTTTTACGAGGCAACGGGTAGTGCCGCCGGTTGCAGTTGCAGCTCAGTCAGGGTCAGTTGAATGGGCTCAAAGTCGCCGGCGGGCAGCTGCCATACCACCCGAAGCCGCGTGGGCACCCGCAGGCCGGCAAACTCGCCGTAGTCCAGCGTCTGCACCATCCAGTTCGCCAGGGAAAAGCGGCCGTTTTCCTCGCGGTAGCGCCGTGCGGTAACCTTGGTCAGCTTGCCCTCGGCATCTACGTGCAGGGTTACCGTTACCTGCTGCCCGGCATCGGTGAGGGTGGCACTGAAAGCGTCGTCGCTCACGGCTTCGAGGCGGACGTTGTCCTGCAGGTAGGCCGAGGGAAACCATACGGCTTCGGCTAAGTAGCGCTGCAAGGCTCCCTGGTCCATTTCCGGGCCGCGCACGTCCGCCACGGTCAGCAGCGCGCCGGGGCGCACCAGCGTGTTCCCGCGCCCGGCCACATACCGGTCGCAGACCTGCAGAAAAGGCACGCCGTCCTCGCGCATGGAGGCCAGCCACAGGAAACTCGCCGGCCGCACCGTAAAGTATTGCTCGGCCTTCATCTCCATCCAGGGCTGGTCGGTGCGGGTTCGGATGCGGCCCGTTTGGCGGAGGACCACGGCTTGCGTCAGCGGGCGGTTCAGCACGCCGGCGTAGGTGAAATACCGCTGGGCCGGGGCCGGCAACCCGGCCAGCTGCCCGGGCAGCACCAGTTGCGCAGGCGGCGTAGCGGCGGCAGCGGCCAATGCCTGGGCTTCGGTGCGCACCCGCCGCGTGGCCGTGGCAAAGGCAGCGGCCAGCACCACGGCCAGCATCAGCCCCACGTTCAGAATGGTACCGGCCCAGGCTTCGCGCCAGTTCAGCACAATCAGGGTTTGCGACAGCAGCAGCCCCAGCGCCGCCACGGCCCACCACCATGGCTTTTTCAGGGCTAGGCCCGCGGCGGCAACACCCAGCAACAAGGCGGCCGCGGCCCAGCCCAGCGGCATGAGCAAGGGCCCGTTACCTGCCAGCGACCGGTTTGCCAGGGGGCGCAGTCCAACCAAGTGAATGAGTCCGTGCAGGGCCAGCAGGGCCGTTCCAATCAGGCGTAACATGGTATGTAGCAGATTGACGTTAAAGAGGAGGGCGTTTGGTGGCGGCCGGTTTCATTCACCAAACCAGCGGGAGCGGGTGGGCTGAGGCACCCGGTGCAGCGCAAATTTTTGCACGGCGTGCTGCTCAATATGGGCCAGCGCCTCTTCCACCGAATCGGTGTAGGTAAGCAGCTGCAGATCGGTGGGCGACACCATGCCCTGGCTTTCGAGCTGTAGCAGCAGTGCCATGAGCGGCTGCCAGTAGTCGCGGCCCACCAGCACCACCGGAAAATCCAGGATTTTGCGGGTCTGAATGAGCGTCAGGGCTTCGAAAAACTCGTCGAGGGTGCCGATGCCGCCCGGCATTATCACGAAGGCGTAAGAGTATTTGACCAGCAGTACCTTCCGCACGAAAAAGTACCGGCAGGTAAACCACTTGTCGAGGTAAGCATTGGGCGCCTGCTCTTCGGGCAGCAGAATGTTGCAGCCCACCGAGCGGCCGCCGGCTTCGCGGGCGCCGCGGTTGGCCGCTTCCATTACGCCGGGGCCGCCCGTCATTACCGTGAAGCCGGCGTGGGCCAGCCCGGCGCCCAGCTGCCGGGCCAGCTCGTAGAACGGGGTGCCCGCTCCCACCCGAGCCGAGCCGAACACCGTGACGCAGGGCCCCACAAAATGCAGCAGCCGAAACCCGCGCAGGAATTCCTTGAGCACCGTCCAGAGAAAAAACAGCTCGCGCGGTCGGTTTTTGGGGCCGGCCAGAAACTTGCGTTCCTGCTGGGCCGCGGTGGAAGGTTGCGCAGACTGGACGGTACTCATATACGAAGCGGTAAAGCCAAGCACCGGCCGACATCTGCTCTGGCAGGCGCCGAAAAAACCCGGTTTTAGCTGCACAAGTAACGGCCCGCAGCGCCTGTACTTCCTGATGTAAGTAGTGTAGTTATCTGATATTCATCATGCTTTTGGCTCCGCATATTGCCCTCCTTTGCTAAGTCAAATCCCGGCAGCCGGCCGCCCCATTCATCGGCGCAATCAAGGTGCCCTAAGCCTTGCCAGCCGACCACCCATTTAACAGCCCGGGCGGCACCTGCCAACCATCTTTTCACTTTACGTTGCCCTATTTCATGGAAACGCTAAACACCCCCACTACAGCCGAAGAACGCCTGGCCGATTCCGACATAACGGCGGCCGTTGAGCAGCTCTTTCGCCTCCGAAAAGGCGTGGGTGCAAACCACATTCAGGTGGCAACCCAAGCGGGCGTGGTGCTGCTGACGGGCTTTACCGAGAACCTGCTGGCCCGGGAGCGGGCCGCCGACATTGCCCTAGCCGTGCGAGGGGTGTGCGGCGTGGTGAACCAGCTGGAAGTCAAGCCGCCCGATGTGCCCGACGCCCGGCTGCAACACGATGTAAACCAAGCGCTGCAACACGACCCGGCCGTTTGCCACTACCCCGTAAGCTGCCGCGTGCACAGCGGCACGGTAACCGCTTTGGGCACGCTGCAAACCTGGGCCGAAAAGCGCCTCGTGCTGAACGTGCTGAAGGGTGTACGCGGCGTACGCTCCGTGGCGGACCGGCTGACTTTCCGGGGAAGCGAAATCGACAACACCGACGACGAAATTACGGCCCAGATTCGGGCGTTCCTGGATTGGAGCATCCGCGTGAACAGTGCCTTGGTGGAAATCAGCACCCGCGACAAGGTGGTGCATGTGTCGGGCACGGTGGGCACGGCGGCCGAGAAAGAATACGTGGTGGAAACCGCCTATACGGCGGGCGCCACCCGCGTAGATGCCCACAACCTGCTGGTGGCCGCCTGGGCCCTGAGCCCGGAGCTGCGCCGCAACAAATACGCCCCCCGCACCGACGCCGCCGTGGCCAAGGCCGTGCACGATGTGCTCCGCCACGACCCGCGCCTGACCGGCTTCGCGCCCGCCGTGCTGGTGAAAAACGGCGTGGTAACACTCACGGGCAGCGTGGGAAACCTGCGGGCCAAACGCTCGGCCGAACAGGATGCCCGGGGCGTGGTGGGCGTGTGGGAAGTAGAAAACCAGCTACTAGTGCCAGGGCAGGCGCCGGAACATGCCGCCAGCATACGGCAGCACCTGCAGGAGGCGCTGGCCCGCGACCCGTACGTGGGCCACTACACGTTCAGCCCCGAGGTGCAAAACGGCGAGGTGCAGCTGCTGGGAACCGTACGCACCCACTTCGAGCAGCAGCACGCCGAGGAGGTAGCCACGGGCATCGACGGCGTTACCCGGCTGGAAAACCGGGTGCAGGTGCAGCCTTCCAACTCGCCGTTTGCCCCGCAGAATTTTCCGCTGACGGGCGGCTACGAGTCCACTCCCCAAACGGTGCCCGACAGCACCCTGGAGCAGCGCATCCGCAACCACTTTTTCTGGTGCCCCACCCTGCATGCTCAGGAAATTCAGGTGGCCGTGGAGCGCGGCCGCGCCACGCTTACCGGCACCGTAGACACCTGGCTCGACCGCAAGAAAGCCGCCCGCGACGCCCGCGAAGCCGGAGCCCGCGACGTAAACAACCACCTGCGCGTGGCCACGCCCGGCCCGCTTGAATAAGTTGTTCGTTGTCCGTTCCGCTGAAGAATCGGTCTGACAACGGACAACCCGTTTACTTCTGAACCACTACTTTGGCTCCCGCTAGGTAAACCGAAGCCCGGCGCAACGCCCCAGGCAGTACGGCACGGCCGCTATTGCCTGGGGCGTTGCGCTGGCCCGAACTGCACGGTGGGTAACCACGGCGCTGTTACTCCGATGCGGGCAGCACCAGTACGGGCAGCGGGCAGCGCTGCAGCACCTGCGCCGTAACGCTGCGGTGGAACAGCTGCCCCCAGAAGCTGCGGCGGCGCGCCACCAGCACCACGGCATCGAACTCGGTGGGCTGGGCCGCGGCCAGAATGGCCGCGGCGGGGTGCGGGGCTACCACGCTCCGGCTGCGCACGGGTGGCAGGTCAATCATCAGGCCGGTGCGCAGCACCGAGTCCTCGGCGGCGGCCAGCGCCTCCTCCGAGGCCGGTACGAGCGTGCAGTGAAGCAGGGTAAGCTGTGCGTGCAACGAGTTTAGCAGGCGCCGCGCGGTGCCGGCATGTGCCCCCAGCGTAAACGGTTCCCCGTCGATGGCCAGCAATATGCGTTGCGGCGGGGTGGCCGGAGCGTTGCCGGGCACCATCAGCAAGGGGTACGGGGATTCGCGCAGCAATGCCAGTGCCGTGTCGGCAACCGAGGCTTCGGCCGCGTCGGAGCGGCCCAGTACCACCAAGGCTGGGTGGTGCCGGCGCAGGGCATCGGCCACTACGGGAGGCAATGGCCCCCGCCCTACCTCGGCCACCACGGGCACGGGCAGCTCGTCGGCGAGGCAGTTCAGGGCCAGGCCCACGGCATCGGGGCTCAGGTTGGTAAGCGCGTCGGCGGCTGGCCCGGCCGAACCCCGTACGTGCAGCAGCACCAGGCGGGCGCCCAGGGGCGCGGCCAGGCTGGTGGCGTAGTCGAGGGCGCGGTTGGCGGCCTGAAAGAAATCGGTGAGAACGAGCAAGGACAGGGCCATGGGCGAAACCGCCGCCTGATGCCGGCGGCGGAGCCGAAGTAACACCTATCCGGCGACATCACAACAGGGGCAATGTCTTCGTGGGCCGTGACTTCTGTCATGTTTTTTGCCTCGGCGAGCCGGTATTCTTGTGCTGTTTAACCCGTACCCGGTCCGGGCAGTGCGCCTGCCGCCCGTGCCTTAACCAGCCCCAGCCATGCCCCACGCGTCTTCCTCCCCTGCTGCTCCCGAGTTTGCCCTCGATTCAGCGGCCGCGCCGCAAGCGCCCGAAATCAGTCAGTTGCCGCTCGATGTAAACCTGACGTTTTTGGGCGCGGCCCACTCGGTAACCGGCTCTAAATACGTGCTGACGCTGGAACAGGGCTACCGGCAGCAGCGGCTGCTGGTCGACTGCGGCCTGTTTCAGGGCCTGAAAGAGCTCCGTAACCGCAACCGGGAGTCGCTGCCGCTGGTAGCCGCCGACCTGGAAGCCGTGGTGCTCACCCACGCCCACATCGACCACAGCGGCTACCTGCCCAAGCTGGTAAAGGACGGTTTCCGCGGCCCCATTTTCTGCACCGACGCCACGGCCGATCTGCTCGGCATTCTGTTGCTCGACTCGGCCAAGCTGCAGGAAGAGGAAGCCGCCTTTGCCAACGCCGAAGGCTACTCCAAGCACCACCCCGCCGAGCCGCTGTACAGCGTGGCCGACGCGGCGCAGGTGTTGCTGCTGCTGCGGCCCGTGGCCTACAACGAACCGGTGGAAGTGACCGAGCAGGTGCAGGTGGTGTTTCGCGACGCGGGCCACATTCTGGGCTCGGCCATCGTGGAAATGACGGTGCGCGGCGCCCACCAAACCAAAAAGCTGGTGTTTTCCGGCGACCTGGGCCGCTACAATAACCCGGTGCTGTTCGACCCCACATCCGTAACCGAGGCCGATGTGCTGCTGGTCGAATCTACGTACGGCGACCGGGAAACGCGCATTCAGGACCCCGAGGCCGAGCTGGTTCGGCTGGTAACGGAGGCCGTGAACCGCGGCGGCGTGCTGCTTATTGCCGCCTTCGCCGTGGGCCGTACCCAAACCCTGCTCTACTACCTGCGCAAGCTGCGCCGCGAAGGCCGCCTGCCCCAGGTGCCGGTGTACGTCGACAGCCCCATGGGCATTCGGGTAACCTCGTTGTTTCAGCACCACCCTTTTGCCCACCGCCTGGGTTCCGATAACCCCTTCCACTTCGATGGGCTGACGTTTGTGAGCGACCAGCAGAAGTCCAAAGCCCTGAACCGCCTCACCGGTCCGGCCATTATTATTTCGGCCAGCGGCATGTGCACGGGCGGCCGCATTGTGCACCACCTCTTCCACCGCCTGGCGCGCCCCCAGGATACCCTGCTGCTGGTGGGCTACCAGGCCGAAGGCACCCGGGGCCGCAGCCTGCAGGATGGCGAAAAGAAAATCAAGATGTTTGGCGAGTGGGTGCCGGTTCACTGCCACGTAGAGGAACTCGACGGCTTTTCGGCCCACGCCGACCGCGCCGAGCTGCTGCGCTGGCTGCAAGGCTTCACGAAAGCGCCCAAACGCACCTTTATCGTGCACGGCGAACCAGCCGCCGCCAATAGCCTGGCCGAGGCGCTGCGCAAGGAAAGAGGGTGGTCGTCGGTTATCGTGCCCGAATACCGCGAATCGGACGTGCTCTTTTCGGGTATTTAATCGGCCTTGGGTTTTCAGTCCGATGTAAACAAGCGGCCGGCTACCGTAACAGCCTCTGTGGACCACCCACTCACCACAACCTAACGCCGCCGTTTTTCACCCTCTCCCACCGCTCATTCCGTGATTCACCGACTCCTGATGCTGGCCGCCGGCGGCTTACTTGCCGTGCAGCAATGCACGCCCTGGCCGCCGGCTGCCGACAGTCGCCCGGCCCGCACGGTAGCCGCGGCTCCGGCCACGGAGCCGGCACCGGTGCCCGTTGGTCCGCTTATTCAGGCCCTGCTGGACACGGCCGGGGCGCCGCCGGCTGCCCGCGATGCGCACCTGGGGCTACAGGCCGGGGCCGCGGTACGGTCGTTTTACGGCCCGGCGCCCGAGCCCGCGTGGACACGCCCGGGCCCCGACGGCCTCACCGCCGATGCCACGGCGGTGCTGGCGTTGCTGGCCGATGCCCGCGCGTACGGCCTGCACCCTAACGATTACTCTTCGGCCCGCCTACGGGCCCTGCGCGATTCGCTGCAACAGGCAGACCCCGCCCGCCAGAGCTGGCAGCAGGCCCGCCTGGAGGTTTACCTATCCGATGCGGTGCTGCGGTTTATGCTGGACCTGCATCGCGGCCGGCTCCGGCCGTACACGCTTTCGCCGCTGGAAACCGCTGCCAAACGCACTTTCCAGCCCGCCGAGGCCTTGCGAACGGGCATTGCGGCGGGCCGCGCCGTGCCCGCCGTGCTGACCAGCCAGCCCCAAAACCGCGAGTACCAGCTGCTGCAGCAGGCCCTTGTGCAGTGGTTACGCCAGCCCGTACCGCCCGATTCCGCCGCACAACACCAGAGGCAGTACGAACAGGTGGCCCTGAACCTGGAACGCTGGCGCTGGCAGGCCTTTTCCGATGAAGAATACGTGCTGATTAACCTGCCGGCGTTTGCCTTGCAGGTGGTTGCCGGCGACAGTATTATGCGCCGGCACCGCGTGGTGGTGGGCAAGCCCGAAACGCCCACACCTACCCTGAGCAGCCGCATCGGGTACTTCACGCTGGCCCCCGACTGGCACGTACCGCGCTCCATTGCCACCAAGGAAATTCTGCCCCGGCTGAAAGCCAACCCCGGCTACCTGGCCCGTAACAACTACTCGCTGTACGACAGCCGTGGCCAGTTGCTGAATCCCTACCAGGTTAACTGGCAGGCCGTTACCGGGGCCAACTTCCGCTACACCATCCGGCAATCGGCGGGCTGCGACAACGCCCTGGGCAACATTGTGTTCCGGTTTGCCAACCCCTACTCGGTGTACCTGCACGACACGCCCACCCGGCAGTTTTTCGCGCTGCCGCAGCGGGCGTTCAGCCACGGCTGCATTCGGCTGCAGCACCCCATGGAGCTGGCCGCCTACCTGCTTCGGCGCGAGGGCCGCCCGGTGCAGCTTCCTTCCGAAGCCGAGTGCGCCCTGCAGCCCCAGGCCCGGGATGTGCGCCTGCGCCGCCCCATGCCCCTGCACATCCGCTACTTCACCTGCGCCGTCGACAGCGGCCAGCTGCGGTTCTACCCCGATATCTACGGCCGGGATTTGACGTTGCGCCGGGCTCTGTTTACCACCGCACCGCCCGCCGCCGGGCAAACGGCTTTGGCCAACGTTCGGTAGCCCCGAACTTGGTGCCGGCCGTTAACTTTATCATATTCGCCCCGGTAAGCCCGTTATCGGGCCGGCTTAGCGCCTTGTTGCGGCCGCTACCTGAAACCGCCCGATGCGGCTTTCCGGTACTGTAGGCTCTTCTTACGTTCTGTTCTTCAAGCTTATCAACCATGCCTGAAAACCCGGTACCCACTACGCCCGCCGGCACGTCTGCGGCCAACAGCCCCGTCTTGTCGCTGATTGTGCTGACCAACTTTTTCCCCGCCGCCGAAAAGGCCCTGCGCTACGCCGCCTCGCTGGCCGCTCCGGTAAATGCGCAGGTCGTGTTGCTGCACGTGCGCGAGGCAACGGTGCTCGAAGGGGAGCTACTCCCGCCCAGCGAAGAAGAGCACGCCGACCTGCGGGCCGCCCTGCAAGCCCTGGCCGATGAGATTTACGTGCCCACGGCCATCGAGCTGGCCCCGGATCTGCAGCTGAGCACCGCCACCGAGCTGGCCGAACGTTTCGGGCCGGCCGTGTTTGTGCTGGGCCACGCCGAAGAGGCTTCTGCCGAAGAAGAAGTAAGCGAAGCCGTGCTGGATGTGCTGCGCAGCGGCCGCTTCCCGTTGCTGCTCGTGCCCGAGACGTACGCCGGCGCGGCTACCCCGGCCCACGTTATGGTAGCCGCCGACGGGGAGCCGTTTACCCTCGAACACCCCGGCGCGGCGCTGCAGCTGCTTTCCCGGCTTCACCCCCGCCTCACGGTGGTAACCGTATCGGCCGACCGCGACGACCGGATTTGTGCCACGGCACTGCACCAAGTAAAAGCCAGCGGCCTGGGTGCGGTGGGCCGCCACGTTACGCCCGAAGCCATTCGGCACCGCGACCCGGTGGAAGGCCTCCTCCAAGCCGTTCCGCTGAACGCCGCCGACCTGGTGGTGCTTATTGCCCGGCGCCGGAGTTTCCTGAGCGAGATGTTTCACCGCAGCGTCTCGAACCGCTTGCTGCGCGCCTCTCCGGTGCCCGTGCTGCTGCTGCCCGCCCTGGAAGCTTAATCCGCCACCTCGGCGGCGACCCACACGTCCCGGCCTGAACCTAACTGGTTCAGGCCGGGGCTTTTTAGTGACGTAGCCGAACAGACGCAAAGCCCGGGCAGTACCACCCGGGGTTGCGGCCCAGGGCGACGAGGAAGCAGCAACTGCATTGAGGAAGCCGCCCTGTTGCGAGTTGTAGGGTTGTTACTGAGGCTTTGGACCGGCAGCTGCCCAACCTGGATTGGGTCTGCGCCAGGCTTTGTACACCTCGAACCACAGGGTACTGAGGGCCGCTACGGCGGCGCAGGTAGCCAGCTGGGCCCAGGTTAGCGGCTGCAGCTGAAACAATTGCCGCAAGCCGGGCACCATCAGGCATAAGGCCAGCACCAGGCCGGTGAAGGCCAGCACGGCGGGCAGCAGCGGATTAGGGTAGCGCCAGGTGGCCCGCAGGCTGTGGCGGCGCGAGCGGCTCACCAGCGTCAGGAAGGCGTTGGCCAGCACCAGCGACGTGAAAACCAGGGTGCGTACGAGGGTTTCGGAATGGCCCTGGGTTTGCGCCCAGTAGCCCAGCCCCAGCACGCCGACCGCCACCACCATGCCCTGCAGCAAACTTTCCTTAAGCTCCGGCCACGATAAAAAGGTCGCGTTTGTGGGCCGGGGCCGCTCCTGCATGGTGCCGGGCTCCAGGGGCTCGTTTTCGAAAACAATGGAGCAGGTGGGGCCCATCAGCAGCTCCAGCAGCACCACGTGCACGGCTCCCAGCAGCACCGGAAACCGCCACCCCAGCAGCGAAGGCACCAGCACGGCCAGAATGAGCGGAATGTGAATAGCAATGATGTAGAGCACCGCTTTTTTCAGGTTCTGGTAAATGCGCCGGCCGAACTCGATGGCCGTAACCATGCCCGTCAGCTCATCGTTGGGCAGCACCAGGGCGGCAGCCTGCCGGGCCAGCTCGGTGCCGCGCTGGCCCATGGCTACGCCAATGTGGGCGGCTTTCAGGGCGGGCGCGTCGTTTACGCCGTCGCCGGTCATGGCTACTACTTCGCCGTTGGCTTTCAGGGCCTCAATTACCCGCAGCTTGGCTTCCGGAAACATGCGGGCAAACAGGTTCACCTCGCCCACGCGCTGGCGTAGCGTGGGCTCGTCGAGGCTCATTACCTCCGCGCCCGTTAGTACTGGCTCGGGGCGTTGCAGACCCACCTGGCGGGCAATGGCGGCGGTAACGGCGTTGTCGCCGGTTATCATTTTCACCTTGATGCCAGCCGCGTAAAACTGCTGCAGCACCGCGGCCGAGCTGGCTTTGGGCGGGTCGCTGAAGCCCACCAGCCCTTCGAACTCCCAGGCAAAGTCTTCCTGACTGACGGGATACTGGCCGGGGCTGCCGCAAACGCTGCGCGCCACGCCCAGTACCCGCAAGCCTGCGGCGGCCATGGCTTGCAGGGCTTCCAAAGCCGCTGCCTGCGCGGGCGTGGGCAGCTTGCAGCGGGCAATAATTCCCTCGGGGGCACCTTTGGCAGCCACCAGGCAGTTGCCGTGCGCATCGGCAAAAACGTGCGTCATAAACGGAGGCTGACCGCCCAAGGGGTATTCCTGCACGAGCCGAAAAGCGGAACGGGCGTCGGCGGGGCCTGCCGCGGCGGCGTACGCCTGGTGCAGCGCCTGCTCCATGGGGTCGAAGGGCTGCGGCTCACTGGCCCACATGGCGGTAGCCAGAAGCTGCGCCGAAGCCGGCCGAAGCGACGCGGAAGTGGCCGGCCAGTTCTCCGGGCCCGCCGCGTCGGGGCAGTACAGCTGCGTGAGGGTCATGCGGTTCTGGGTGAGCGTCCCCGTTTTATCCACGCATATGACGGTGGCCGAACCCAGGGTTTCCACCGTTTGGGGCTGCTTGGTGAGAATACCCCGCCGCATCAGGCGCCAGGCGCCCAGGGCCATGAACGCGGCGAGGGCCGCGGGAATTTCTTCGGGCAAAATGGCCATGGCCAGCGTAAGGCCGTGCACCAGCCCGTGCACCACGCTGCCCGACTCCCACCAGTTAAAAGCCCACACGAACACAAAAGCAACCGCTCCCACCAACGCCATGCGCCGGACGAAGCTCGCAATTTGCCGCTGTAAAGGCGTGGCGGGCGCTTCTACTTGCTGAATAAGCCCGCCAATGCGGCCCAGCCTGGTACCGCTGCCCACGGCCGCCACCTGCCCACCCCCGCCCCGCGCACCACCGAGGAACCGGCGTACACCAGCTGCGCGCCGTCGGCGGCTTTGCTCACCGACATCGACTCCCCCGTTAAAAACGATTCGTCAGTGAGCAGGTCGTTGGCTTGCACCAGCACGGCGTCGGCCACCACCTGCTCGCCCTCCGCCACAAACAGCAAGTCACCCACCACCACTTCTTCGGCGGGCACCTCCCGTTGCTGCCCGTTGCGCCGTACCTGCGCCCGCGGCTGCGTAAGGGCTTCCAGGGCTTGCAGGGCCCGGTCGCTGCGGGCTTCCTGGTAGAGGGAAATTCCCACCACCAGCGCCGTGGCGCACAGCAGCGTTAAGGCTTCGGCGTGGCTGCCGATGATCAGGTACAGCGCCGCGGTTAGCATCAAAAGCACCAGCATGGGCTCGATGAGCACGCGGCGCAGCCGGCTCCACAGGCCGCTACGGCGGGTATTAACCACGGTATTGCGCCCGAAGCGCTGCCGCTGCTGCTGCACTTCGGCCGGGGTAAGTCCAGCCGGTAAAGAATCGGTGAGGAGCTCCGGCATACAGCGGCTGGTGCGGTGAAAGGAAGGCGGCAGGAAAGTACGCTGCCGAAGGAGAAAAAGGCTCGGGTGGTGGCGGGTATTCGGCTGCGGTCGGCTCTGGGCGCTGCCGCCGGTTTGGGTTGCCTGCGCACCAGCAAAACTCGGGCGGTACCAGTGCCCAAAAGCTGAGCAAAGTCAGCCGGAAAGGTTGATAGTCGTCACGGCCGTGAACCTGCCCCCCGAATAATTTTGCCCTACTCCTTAACGCCATTTAACCGGCTCTTTCATCAGTGGTTACAAGCCTCCTCCCCGACCTGAACACCCCGGCGCAGCGCCGGTATTTCGTGCGCTTGTTTGCCGACCGCACGGCCGCCGACAGCTTGCTGGGTCCGGCTTTTGCCCGCACCCAGGCGGCCGGTTTCCGCTACGTATCGGCGCAGGAGTACGCGTGGTGGGAAACCGCCCTGACCGGCAGCCGCTACACCGGCCGGCCGCCGCACAGCAGCTGCCCGGAAACCTTCAATGCGCAGTTGTTTGCGCGCTGGTGCCGGGTGCTGGATACCACGCTGGACGAGCATTTCCACGGCCCGCTGGCCAGCGCCGCCAAAGGATACGTGCGCAACACGTCGTCTATGCTTGCGCACTTGCAGCTGGCCCGCCAGGTGAGTGGCGTACCCGCTTTGCTCACGCGCCGGGCAACATCCGGCCGGCAAACGGTTTAGGCGCGAACTTATAGGGTTTCCGGGCCCTGACAAATGTCAGATAACGCCTTGACAACCATCATGTACCTGCTCCATAGGCTGGTCTACCTTGCCGTTGTCAACCAAACCGCCTGCTGAGGCTTTTCCCCAACCTCGCCGCCATGAAACACCTGCCCGCTTCTCCCTCGCACGCCTCCTCTTCACCCACGCACCACACCCGGCCCGGGTACGCCTCCAGCCGAACGGCCTATTCCCGCCGACCGCTGCGGCCGGGCGGCTCCTCCTGGCCCACGGGGTATAACCTGCTCAGCGACACGCTGACGGAAGCAGAAGGCCTGGCCCGCAACGTGCACGCGAACGGCATTTACGCCGGCTCTTTCTAACCCTTATTTCTTCCTTGCCATGACCCCGGCCATCGTTGTGCTCACCGACTTTTTTGCCGTTTCCAACCGGGCCCTCTCCTACGCGGCCTGCCTGGCCGTGCCGCTGGAGGCCCATCTGGTATTGCTGCACGTTAGTCACGACGGGCTGCTCGCCCCCGATGAATACCGCGGCTACCGCAACGCCGAGCAAACCCAACGGGCCCTTCACACGCTGGCGGAAAGCCAGCCGGTGCCCACTCAGGTTGAAATTTCTCCCGATTACCTGCCCGAGGCCGTGGAAAAAGCCGTGCGCCACCACCAGCCCCAACTGCTGGTGCTGGGCCGCCCCGGAACGGCTACCGCCCCGGTTGAAATAGTGACCAGTACCGCCCTCGACCTGCTCCGGCGCGTGCCCTACCCCCTGCTGATTGTGCCCACCGTGGGCTGGGACACGTTCCCACCGCGCCGGCTGGTGCTGGCCGTTGACGGGGAGCCGATTTCCCTCTACGAAAACCAGCAAATTGTGCAGCAGCTGCTGCATGCACTGCACGGCTCGCTGCACCTGGTACACGTAGCCCACAACCCCGAGCTGCAGCATTCGGCCCTGCATATCCTGCGCACCGCCCGCACCTGCGGCCTGGCCCCGGAGTTTACCGACGATTTCACGGAAGCCCAGGTACACATGGTGCCCGGCCTGCCCCCGGCCGAGGGCATTTTACAAACCGCCAGCGACTTGGAAGCCGACCTGTTGGTGGTGGTGGCACGGCGCCACAACCTGCTCAGCAGCCTGTTCCACCGCAGCGTAACGGCTCAGCTGATTGGCGAAAGCCCCATTCCGGTGCTGCTGCTGCCGGCGCTGGACTAAATCAACGCCCGGGCTTAATTCCCTGACTTACTCTGCCATGCTCATGGACTCCACTTTTGTAGTACTCACCAATTTCTACCCGCCTGCCCAACGCGCCCTGCAGTACACCGACGCAATGGCCGGCGTGCTGGGGAGCCAGTTGGTACTGCTCCACGTTAACCGCGGCTCTTTCTACGACCCGTCTTACGCGCTGGCGGGCAACGACTGGCGCCGCGACGAGCTGCGCAACGCCGTGGAAACCGGCACCTTGCTGAGCCAGATGGCCGAGCAGCTGCGCACGCCGGCCACCGTGGAGCTTACTACCGATGTGTTACCCGGCGTAGCCCGCGACATTGCCCACCGCTACCCGGCGCCCCTGTTCGTGCTGGGCCTGCCCGCCGCCCAACGCGCCGCACCCGCACAGCTGAGTACAGCGGCCATGGAGCTGCTTCGGGCCACTAACCTGCCCGCGCTGCTGGTGCCCGTGGACACACCGGAGCTGGCCCCGCCGCGCCGGGTGCTGATAGCCGCCGACGCCGAGGACTTTTCCCTGACCGAACCAGCCGCCCCGGTAAGCAACTTGCTTCAGCAACTGGGCGCCGAGCTGGTGGTAGCACACGTAACGGACACCGAAGACGATGTGCGCTGCACCAAAGCCCTGCAGGCGGTACAACGCAGCGGGCTGGCGGCAGGCGTGGCCACCATTGGCCTGCGCGGCTACCAAAACCCCGACGCCGCAGCCGGCCTGCTCGAAGCCATTCAAGACACAGGAGCCGACCTGGTGGTGGTGCTGGCCCGCACGCGCAGCTATTTCGGAGAGCTGTTTCACCGCAGCGTTACGGCCCAGGTTATTGCGGGCAGCCCCGTTCCCGTGCTGGCCGTGCCGGTAACGGAGCCAGTTGCAGCCGCCCGCAAAACATCTCGGCTCACGGCCGACGACCTGCTGCTCTGGCCGAAAACATAGCCCGAATTCAGATTGCCTTACTCTTAAACCGCTTGTCAATTATGAGCCAGAATGTAGGTTCTTACGACCGTGTCATCCGCATCGTTCTTGCCGCCGCCCTTGCCAGCGTGTTGCTGGAGCAAAACCTGAGCGGCCCCGTACTCTTGGCCTGGCTGGTGGTGCCGTTGGTACTGCTGCTCACGGGGGTATTCGCGTACTGCCCGCTTTACGGCTTGCTGGGCATTTCCACGCACCGCCCCTTTCCGCGGTAGTTTTTACGTCCCACGAGTTGGCAAGCTGTGGGCCTGCCTTTGCCATCTGTTCTCTTTTCACCCGGCCGCGCCCCGGCCCACCGCCTTCTTGTGATGCTTCCGACTTTTGTGGTTCTCTCCGATTTATCGGGGGCTGCGCAAACGGCCCTCACGTACACATCCCGCCTGGCCGCGCTGTTAGCCGGCCGCGTGGTTTTGCTACACGTGTACCAGGATCCGCTGCTCGAGCCCGAATCGATGATGGTGGCTGCCCAGGCGGTGCTGTACACCAAACAGAAAATCAGGGCCGAACTGGTAGCGCAGGCCCGGCAGCTGCCCGTGCCGGCCGAGGTGGAAATTTCGCTCGATACGCTTAGCGCCACCGTAACCGACGTCGTGCAGCGCCATCGGCCCCTGCTGCTGGCCATTGGCCGCGAACAGCCCGAGAACCTGCTCGACCGCCTGCTTCCGCACCAGGCGGCCTCCTTGCTGCGAGCCGCCCGCTACCCGCTCTTGCTTGTGCCCGAAAACCGGACGGCCTCGGAGCTACCCCAGCGCGTGGTAGTAGCCGCCGACGACCACGACTTTCAGCTAACAGCGCCCTCGGCGGCGCTGCTGGGGCTGCTGCGTGCCCTGCAGCCCACCACCACCGTAGTGCACGTGGCATCCGGTAGCGGCCCTTCGAAGGCACAAACGGGCTTGGCGGCTGTGCAACGCATCGGGTTCGGTACTATTACCAACAACAGCCTCTACGAAATTCGCGAAGAAGCCCCCGCCGACGGCATACTGCACGCCGCTACCGAACTGCGGGCCCAACTTATTGTGGTGCTGGCCCGCCCCCACTCGGTTCTGGGCGAGCTATTTCACCGCAGCGTTACGGCGCAGGTGCTCCGCCGCAGCCCCGTGCCCGTGCTGGTACTGCCCACCGCTGCTTAAGCTGCTACTCCTATGCCCACGCCAATTCCCGCGAATCGCCCCGATTCGTCTGCCCCGGCTACCACCCAGCCGGCTCTGCACTTTATTATATTAACCAGCTTCTTCCCCGAAAGCCGCCGGGCCCTGCGTTTCGCCGCCGAGCTGGCGGCTCCTTTGGGGGCAGAGCTGGTGTTGCTTCACGTTGACCAGCGCGCATTGCTGAGCGTGGAAATCCGCGACCCGGAGCCCCACTGGGCACCCCAGGAGCTGGAACGAGGCCTGCAGACGCTGGCCTCCGAGCTGCCGGTTCCCGCAACCATTGAGCTGGCAACCGACTTGCTGCCCGACTTGGTAGACGACCTGGCGCGACGCTACCGCCCGGCCCTGTTCGTGCTGGGCCGCCCCGCCGCCGCCGACACCGATTTCGAGCTGGGCGCTGCCGTGCAGGAAGTGCTGCGCAACGCCCAGCTGCCGCTGCTGGTGGTACCCGAAGCCTACGACCGCCCCGCCGTGCCGCAGCTGCTGGCCATTGGGGCGGGTCCGCCTTTCGCGCTGCACGCCGGCGCTGGGGCCGCGCGCCTGCTGCTGCGCCAGCTGCCCGCCCCGCGTAGCCTGGTGGTTACCGTAAGCTCAAGCCAGAACGATGAGGCCTGCGCCGCAGCGCTGCACCACGTGCGCGAAAGCGGCCTGCTGCCCGCCAGGGCCGGTGGACCCGCCGTGGAAGGTTTCTACGCGGCCCAGCCCGAAACCGGTTTGCTGCAAGCCGTGTCCTGTACTTCCGCCGATTGGCTGGTGGTGCTTTCCCGGCGGCGCCACCTGCTGGGCGACTTTTTCCACCGCAGCATTACCACGCACCTGCTTCGGCACAGTCCGGTGCCGGTGCTGGTGGTGCCCGCCATAGCAGTCTGAACGCTTTCGGGAAAGGTCTACTTCGCTACTTACTGCGCGGCCCCGGCCGGAACAGCATACACATTGCTGGTCCGGCCGGGGCCGCGCTGTTGCGTTGACCGGGTCAGCACAAGCCCGAAGGCAGTGCCCCCGTTTCAACCAGACGCCGGGTACGGGTAGCTCTAACCAGGCCGGGAAAGTGAGCGAGCAGCTACCAGAAAGCAAGCGCCTCTTGGCTTATCGATAAGCGGGCGGCGTTTGTTTTTTCTGCTGGCGGCGCAGGTAGCCGCGCAGCAGAAAATTATGCTGCAGCGCTTCCATGCTTTGGTTAAAGCCGGCCGTACCCTGCTCCACGTGCAGCATACTCTGGCGAAGCTGCCGGCTGAGGGCGGTGTCGGTAAGCAGGGTGTTGAGCGGGCCGGCGCCGGTTTGCACCTGGCGCTGCAAGGTGGCCAGCGTGCGGGCCAGCGTATCGGAGGTGCCGGCCAGCTGGCGCGTGGCGTGCCGGAGCTGGCCGGCAAAAGCGGTGTCGGTGAGCAGGTAGCCCATGGGGCCGCGGCCTTCGCGCAGGCCGCTGGTCAGCTGGCGTACATCCTGAGCCGACTGTTGCAGCTGTCCCGCCGCGGCCGCGGCGTGCTGCAGGCTCTGGCGCGCGTGGGCTACCAGCTGCTCGTCGCCCAGCAGCTGCCAGAGGGCGTCGCTGCCGTTGAGCTTGCTGGTTATCTGCCGCAAATCCTGGGTGATGCCAATGAGGTTCTTGTTCGATACGTTGAGCGTGCTGAGCATCTCGTCGATGGCCAGCGGCGCGGTGGTGCGCAGCACGTCGCCGGGCTCAACGGGGCGCGCGGGGGCGGCCACGGCCGTCAGGTTTACGATGGTGTTGCCCACCAGCCCGTCGGTGCCAATGGAGGCCACGGCATTCTTTTTCACGAAGGGCTGCACGTCGCGGTTTAGGCTCAATTCCACGCGCACGGTGCTGTCGTTCAGAATATTAATACGCCGCACCGTACCCACATCAATGCCGGCCAGGCGCACGTTGTTGCCGGTTACCAGGCCCGCGACGTTGCGAAAATCGGCTTGCACGGGCAGCGAGGAGCTGAACAAGCTTTGCTTGCGGGCCAGCAGCAACAGCGTGGCCACGAGGCAGCCCAAGCCGGCCAGCACGAACAGGCCGAGGCGAATATGATTACTGGCAGTGCGTTCGGGCATGATGGATATGCGTCAGGAATTGAAAAAAGCGGACTTCACAGCGCTAAATGCGCGAAAACGGCACGGCGGGCCTTAGGCAAAAAACTCGTGAATAACGGGGTCGGGGTCTTGGGCAAGCGCCTCGTAGGTGCCCTCGGCGTAGCAGCGGCCGTCTACCAGCAGCGCCACACGGTCGGCGGTGAGGCGCACGCAGTTCATGTCGTGCGAAATGATGAGGGCCGAGGTGTTGTACTTCTGCTGCACTTCCCGAATAAGCTGGTCGATTTCGCGGGCCGTTACGGGGTCGAGGCCGGTGGTGGGCTCGTCGTACAAAATAATTTCGGGCCGCAGAATAAGCGTGCGGGCCAGCGCAATGCGCTTGCGCATCCCCCCCGACAGCTCCGCCGGCATCATATCGGCCGTGTGGCCCAGGCCCACGTCGTCGAGGGCCTGCTTGATCAGCTCGGCTTCCTCGCCGCGGCGGTGGGCCAGCCAGTGCCGGCGCAGCGGGAACAGCAGGTTTTCGCGCACCGTCATGGAGTCGTAGAGGGCGTTGCTCTGGAACAGAAAGCCCACACGGGCCCGCAGCTGGTCCAGGGCATCGTGGTCGAGGGCGGCCACATCCTGGCCCAGCACGGTCACGCGGCCTTCGTCCACGGGCAGCAGCCCAATCATGCACTTAATGAGCACCGATTTGCCGGACCCCGATTTGCCCAGCACCACCACGTTTTCGCCCTTCCCAACTTCCAGCGAAAAATCCTGCAGCACGTGGTTGTCACCAAACGACTTGCTCAGGTGCTCCACGCGAATAACGGCCTCGGCGGCTGTGGCGGCCGGTATAGGGCCGCTTTCGGGCAACATAGCGGCGCGCATCAGTTCAGGCCCAGCAGGCCGGTAATTTGCACGGCCAGTAAATCGAGAATAAAAATCACCAGCGACGACACCACCACGGCCGAGTTGGCGGCCTGGCCCACGCCCTCGGTGCCCTTCCGGGAATGGTAGCCCTTGTAACAGCCGATGATGCCGATAGCAAAGCCGAAAAAGAACGTTTTGAATACGGCCGGCAGCACGTCGCCGAAAGTCAGGCGCGAGAGAATGTTGTTGGCGAACAAAGCCAGCGTGGTCGTTCCTTTCAGGTTGATGCCCAAATACGAGGCGTACAGGGCCACGGCATCGGCCAGCAGGGTAAGCACCGGCAGCATGAGCGTGGTAGCCAGCACCCGCGTGGCTACCAGGTACTTAAACGGGTTGGTGCCCGATACCTCCATGGCGTCGATCTGCTCGGTCACCCGCATCGAGCCCAGCTCGGCCCCGATGCTGGAACCGATTTTGCCGGCGAAGATCAGGGCGGTAATGATGGGGCCCATTTCGCGGATGATGGTGAGGCCCACCATGGCCGGAATCCAGGATTCGGCCCCGAACTGGGCCATGGTGGGCCGGCTCTGGAGCGTGAGTACCATGCCCATAATAAACCCCGTAATGCCCACCAGCGGCAGCGACTGGTAACCGATGACATAGCACTGGTACAGGAGCTCCTGCACTTCGTAGCGCGGGCGAAACCCTTCGCGGAAAAACCGGCCGGCGAAGGCAGTAATGGCGCCGGTTTCGGCAAGTAATTGGCTATTCATTAAGGTAATATACTGGCAAAAAGCGTTATACGAAAACGCCAACCGCCGCCTGCAAAGCGTGGCTGGCGGCGTTACGGGAGCAGGTCAGCGGCGCCGCTCAGCCGGTGGCCGAGGATTCTACGGTGGGCAGCAGCAGCACCGGCACCGGGCTGGCACTGGCCACGTGGGCCGCCACGCCGCACCCGAAAACACTGCTCAGGAAAGTGCGCGGCCGGGTCATCAGCACCAGCAGATCGGCCTGCACGTCGTGCACAGCCTGCACAATGCCGGCGGTGCGGGGCTGCTGCTGCACCTCGTAGCTGATGCACGAGGCCGTTTCGGGCAGCAGCCCGCAGCCGCGCACCGCGCTCAGCGCCTCTTCACTTCCGTTCGGGCTATCGGGCGTGGCCACGTGCACCACGCAGTAGTCGGGGGACCAGCGGTGGAGCAGCGGCCGCAGGGCCCGCGCCGCAGGAGTAAGCTGAAAAGGGTCGCCATCGGTAGCTACGGCCACAAGCTGGGGCGGCGCAGGGTCCTGGGCGGCGCCGTCGGGTACCAGCAGCAAGGGCAGGCCGGCATCGCGCAGCACGGGCACCACCTGGTTTACCAGCAGCGCATCCACCACGTCGTGTGCGGGCGCCAGGCCCATTACCAGTAGCTGGGGCTGCCAGCGGCCGAGTACATCGCCCAGCACGTCGGGCAGGCTTTCGGTGCTGAATTCCACCGCCACGGGCGCGGGCAGTTGCCGGGCCAGCTCGCGCAAAGCCGCTTTGGCATCGTGCTCCAGCTGCGTGTAGTAGCTATCGGGAACCACCACCAAACCCAGCTCGGGCTCCATTACGGGCAACTGCTCCAGGTGCAGCAACACCACCTGCCCACCTACCTCACGGGCCAGCACGGCGGTTAAATAAGCGGCGCGCCGGGCACTGACTGAGAGGTCGGTAAGCACCAAAAAAGTAGGTTTCATGGCACTGAATTAAAGCAAGCGAACAAAGCGAATGACTTGATCTACTGCCTTTTTCAGGCTGGAACAGCCTGCCCGGCGGCCACGGACGGCGCGGCGGCCAGGGCCTGCTCGGCCGCTACCATGTTGGCCATGCCTTTAAGCAGCGCGTCGGGGGTGAAGGAAATACTGTCGATGCCGTGCTCCACCAGCAGCCGGGCAAAGTCGGGGTAGTCGCTGGGGGCTTGGCCGCACAGGCCAATGGGCCGGCCGCAGGCTTTGGCCGTGCGAATCACCTGGGCCAGCATGCGGGTCACGGCTTCGTTGCGCTCATCGAAGAGCGGGCTGACGATGGCCGAGTCGCGGTCGATGCCGAGGGTGAGCTGGGTCAGGTCGTTGGAGCCGATGGAGAAGCCGTCGAACACCTGGGCAAAGTCTTCGGCCAGAATCACGTTGCTGGGAATTTCGGCCATTACGTAAATCTCCAGGCCCTGCTCGCCCCGCGGCAGGCCGTACTCCGCCATGAGGGCTACCACCTGCCGGCCTTCGGCCACGGTGCGGCAAAACGGAATCATGGCCTTCACGTTGGTCAGGCCCATGTCGTGGTGCACGCGCCGCAGCGCTTCGCACTCCAGCCGGAACCCTTCGCGGTACTGCGGGCTGTAGTAGCGCGAGGCCCCGCGGAAGCCCAGCATGGGGTTTTCTTCGGTGGGCTCGAACTGCCGGCCGCCCAGCAGGTTGGCGTACTCGTTGGTTTTGAAGTCGCTCATGCGCACAATCACCTGGCGGGGATAAAATGCCGCCGCCACAAACCCAATGGCCTGGGCCAGCTTGTCCACGAAGTACTCGGGCTTGCTGGCGTACTGGGCCGTGAGCTGCGCTATTTCGGCGCGGGCCGCCGGGTCTTCCAGCTCATCGAAGTTTACCAGCGCCATGGGGTGAATGCGAATGGCGCTGTTAATGACGAACTCCATGCGCATCAGCCCCACGCCCTGGCTGGGGTAGCGGGCCAGCTGCAGGGCGCGGTCGGGGTCGGCCAGGATGAGCAGCGGCTTGGTGCGGGGCAGGGCCACCTGCTCCAGGTCGAGGTCGGTTTCCTGCCAGGCCAGGGCCCCGTCGAATATTTTGCCTTCGTCGCCCTCGGCGCACGACACGGTAATGAGCTGCCCGTCCTGAATTTTCTCGGTGGCATTAAGGGTGCCTACCACGGCCGAAAGGCCCAGCTCGCGCGCCACAATGGCGGCGTGGCTGGTGCGCCCGCCCTTGTTGGTCACAATAACGGCGGCCTTACGCAGCACGGCGTTCCAGTCGGGGCTGGTGATGTCGGTCACCAGAATTTCGCCCGGCTGCAGGCGGTGCCCGTCGGCCGGCGAGTCGATGATGCGGGCCACGCCGGAGGCAATCTGGCTGCCCACGGCTTTGCCCGTGGCCAGCACCGGGCCTTTCTCGGTGAGGTGGTACTCGTGCAGGCGCAGGGCCCGGCGGCCGTGGTGAATGGTTTCGGGGCGGGCCTGCACAATGTAGATGCGGTCGGTTACGCCGTCTTTGGCCCACTCAATGTCCATGGGCATGCCGTAGTGCTCCTCTATTTGCAGGCACCAGCGGCCCAGCTGCTCGGCTTCGGCATCGGTGAGTACAAAGGTGGCGCGCCTGGCGGCGGGCGTATCGGTGTTTTCGATGCCTAGCGCCGCCTGGTTCTGGGTTTGGGCGTACGCCATGGTTTTGGCTTTGTTGCCGAGCTTTTTGCTGACCAGCGCCCGGCAGCCGTTGCGCACCGAGGGCTTAAAGAGGTAAAACTCATCGGGATTCACGGCGCCCTGCACCACGTTTTCGCCCAGCCCCCAGCTGCCGGTAAGGTAAATCAGCTGGTCGTGGCCGGTTTCGGGCTCAATGGTGAAGGCCACGCCGGCCGAGGCCAGATCGGAGCGCACCATGGCCTGCACCCCCACGGAAAGGGCCACGCGCAGGTGCTCGAACCCGTTCTGAATGCGGTAGCGAATGGCGCGGTCATTAAACAGCGACACGAAACATTGCTGGCAGGCCTGCAGCACGGCCTGTTCGCCGCGCACGTTCAGGAAGGAGTCGTGCTGACCGGCAAAGCTGGCGGAGGGCAAATCCTCGGCGGTGGCACTGCTGCGCACGGCCACGGGCATTTCCGCGCCCGGGTGGCGGGCCGACAGTTCCTTGTAAGCCGCTGCCAGGGCTGCCGCCACGGGCGCCGGCAAGGTTGCGCCGCGCAGCAGGGCCCGCGCCTGGGCGCCCACGGCCGGCAGGTTGCTGAACTCCTGCTCATCCAGCGTGGCCAGCAACTCGGTTAAAGGCTGGCGAAGCTGGTTTTCATCGAGAAACAGCCAATACGCATCGGCCGTGCTGGCAAAGCCATCGGGCACATTAATGCCTTTAGGCGTGAGCTGGTTGTAGAGCTCCCCCAGGGAGGCGTTTTTGCCACCCACCAGCGCCACCTGGGTGTTAGTAAGCTCCCGAAAAAAGCGGGTGTATCGCTCGTGTGCCATATCAGGAAAGGAATTTGAGCATGGGATGGGGCCGCTTGCAGGGAGCTGCGGCGTTATCCCAAAACTATAGGTAACCCGTTCGGGAAAACGTGTTACCAGTCAGTCCTTTACCTGATAAAAATCATTGCTCGCATTGTGGGCCTGGCGCTTTTCCCGTAGGTACCCTCCGGCCTTTTCACGTGCCGGCACCCGACAGCAGCGCCCAGAAGTCGGAGTTTACGGAGTGGCTTAGCGCCGGAAAGCCCGAATTGTGGCCGCATCCAGCTGCCCCAAATGCGACACCACATGATCGGCGTGGCGCAGGTCCTGGCCTTCGGAATGCTCGCTGCGGTAGCCGATGCAGTACATGCCAGCCGCTTTGGCCGCCGTTACGCCATTGGCCGAATCTTCGATAACCACGCAATGCTGCGGCGGCACACCGGCCAGCTGGGCGGCGTGCAGAAAAATGGCCGGATCGGGCTTGGAGCGCGGAAAATCCTCCCCGCTCACCAGGTTATCGAAGTACGGATACAGCTCGAAGCGCGTAAACACGCGGGCAATAGTTTCCTTGGAAGCCGACGAAGCCAGCTGCAGCGGCACACCTGCGCGGTGCAGGTCCAGCACCAGCTCCCGGGCGCCGGGCAGCAGTTCCAGATCCGTGGCGTCGTCGAAGGAAGCGCCGAACAGCTCCCGCTTCCGCAGCATTAGGGTTTCTACGTCGCCTGTGAGGTTGAATTCCTGCTGGAGCTGCTGGTACACGTTGCGCGTGGAGGAACCCAAAAAGGTGGCGTATTCCTCGGCCGTCATCGGGATGCCCAGCTCGGCGAAGTGGCGGAAAAAGGCATCGTGGTGCAGCGGCTCGGTGTCCACGAGCACGCCGTCCATGTCAAAGATGACGGTTTGGATCATGTGGAAGCGAGCGAGATTATTTATTAGTTTTAAAGACTGTATCCAGTTTGGAATATTTTACACTGCCATCATAATTATGAACATACTCTCCAATAATTTCCACATAAGAACTATCATTACCATGAATAGATACACTAAAAGGAATAACCTCCTTTTTTGTTTTCTCCCTATCGAACCAGATACCGTAACCATTCAGTGTATCTAACTTGGATATAAACACCTTATTCTTGGTCATTTCATTTTTGATATCAAACAAAAAATCTGGTGCTTCTAAATACCATTTCCCAATAAATATCCCACCAACAACTAAGATAGGAGCCGATATTATTATAACAATCCAAAAAACTAGCCTATTAAAAAGCTTGTATGCTGTCTTTATGGCATTGAGTACATTCATACTCTGTCTGCTCTACTTAATAATCACTCTACGCGCCTACCGGCTCCTCCAACGTCACCGGCTCCACCCAGCGTCCGTCCTCGCGGATCAGGTTAATCAGCTCATCCACGGCCGCTTCTTCCGGCACCGATTTCTTAATGACTTCCTGGCCGCGGTACAGGGCAATTTTGCCCCGACCTACGCCCACGTAGCCGTAGTCGGCGTCGGCCATTTCGCCGGGACCGTTCACGATGCAGCCCATGATGCCAATTTTCACGCCCTTGAGGTGGTCGGTGCGGCGGCGAATCATAGCGGTGGTTTCGGGCAAATCGAACAGGGTGCGGCCGCAGCTGGGGCAGCTGATGTACTCCGTTTTGCTCATGCGCGTGCGCGCCGCCTGCAGAATCCCGAAGGAGAGCTGGTTGAGCGCGTCGAGGCGGGTGAGCCAGGTGGCCTGGTCGGCATCAGCCAGCTTTTCGGTGCTGAGCACCACGCCGTCGCCGAGGCCGTCGAGCAGCAAGCCGCCCACGTCGGTGGCGGCGTAGAGCTGGGTTTGCTCGGGCGCCTGCTCGGGGTACTGGCGGTTGATGATGACGGGGTTGGTCACGCCCGCGTTCATCAGCCGGAAAAAGGCCCGCCGGATTTCGGGCATGGCGTGGGCATTGTCGGTGTAGAGAATGACCACTACCGACTTATCGGCGCGCAGCTGCTCCAGGGCTTCGGAGGTGAGCGAATCCAGGTCGTGGAACACGAAGTTGGCCTGCGGGTGCAGGGCGGGCGCGGCGCTGTACTCGGCGGATGTCATTACCGGGAAGTGGTCTTCACGGCGGCCGGCGTCGAGCCAGGCGCTGTAGTCAACCAGCTCTTTCAGGCCGTTGGGCAGCATGAAAGGCGCCGGGCGCTGGCCGGTGTAAATGAAGTCGGCCCCGAGGTCATTCATCTGGAACTTGTCGAGGAAGGCCGAGTACAGATGGCCCACGCAGCGCAAATCGGCGTATTCCAGCTGCGGCAGCCGCGAAATATCGGCCAGGACCCGCGGCACGTTCGTGCCCCCCATGTTCAGCACCTCGTGGGTTTGCCGGCGGTGATACTGAAATGGGTCGATGGGGACCTCACCCCCTAGCCCCCTCTCCAAAAGAGAGGGGGAACTAGCTTTAGCTTCTAGCTTATCCTGTTTTTCCGCATTCCCCTCTTCATTAAGGCTATAATTAATATCTAATTCCCCCTCTCTTTTGGAGAGGGGGCTAGGGGGTGAGGTCAAGTCCGCGCTAAGCGGCGCAATGAACTTGGCTTCGGCGGCGCGGGTGGTGTACCGGTCGATGAGCATGCGGGCCACGGGGGCTTCGGCTTCGGGCGGCTCGGTGAGCGACACCCGCACGGTGTCGCCGAGGCCGTCTTCGAGCAGCGTGCCAATACCCACGGCCGACTTAATGCGGCCGTCTTCGGCTTCGCCGGCCTCGGTTACGCCCAGGTGCAGCGGGTACGGCTGCAGGCCTTCGGCTTCCAGCTTTTGCACCAGCATTCGGTAGGCCTGCACCATCACCTGGGTGTTGGAGGCCTTCATGGAAAGGACCACGTTGTAGTAGTTCTCGTCTTCGCAGATGCGCAGAAACTCCAGCGCCGACTCCACCATGCCTAGCGGGGTGTCGCCGTAGCGCGAGAGGATGCGGTCCGACAACGAGCCGTGGTTGGTGCCGATGCGCATGGCCGTGCCGTACTGCTTGCAGATTTGTACCAAGGGCCGGAACCGCTCCCGGATGCGCTCAATTTCGCCCTGGTATTCCGCGTCGGTGTACTCAATGGTCTGAAATTTCTTCTTGTCGACGTAGTTGCCGGGGTTTACGCGCACTTTCTCCACGATGCGGGCGGCCAGCTCGGCGGCGTTCGGTGTGAAGTGGATATCGGCAATGAGGGGTACCGTGCAGCCGCGCTTGCGCAGCTCCTTCTTGATTTCGAGCAGGTTTTGGGCCTCCTTCATGCTCGGCGCGGTAATGCGCACGTACTCGCAGCCGGCTTCCACCATGCGCAGCGTTTCGGCCACCGAGCCCATGGTGTCCATGGTATCGACGGTGGTCATGCTTTGCACCCGAATGGGGTAATGCCCGCCCAGCGGCAGGTCGCCGATGTTCACAACGCGCGCTTCGCGGCGCTTGTATTCGGTTAAGCTGGGGCAGTAAATCTTGGAGGCGGAAGTCAGGCTCATGCGGGGTGCCGAAGGGTCGGATGCGAAACAGCGTTGCGCAGGGCAAAGTTGCTGGCCGCAAAGGTACGAAGCCAGCAGAAGCCGTGTGGTACCCCGGCACTATTGGGTCGCCGGGCAGTGGCGGCTGTTCAGTTAGCTCTGCCATCAACCCGTCATGTCGAGCATGTTGCGCATCAAGCAAGGGACCGAGACATCTCGCTCGCGTCGTTGGAACCTCACCCCCGGCCCCTCTCCCGTAGAGAGGGGAGTGTACGGTATCCGGCGTCAGCACGCGAGATGTCTCGGTCCTTTGCTTGATGCGCTACATGCTCAACATGACGGTTTATTTGGGAGGGCCGGTTGTTTAAACAACCTTGTTGCTACGCGTCACTCCTCTCCTACCCGCGCAAACACGCCTTCCAGCGTGTCTACCTGCGTGCCCGGCGTTTCGTCGAGGGTGGCGTTAATCATGGCTTGCGCTACGGTGCGGCCGTGCGCCGGCCGGTACTTGCGCAACGCCGGCAGCTGCCCTAGCAGGCTAGCGGCGGCAATGCCTATTTTTTCCAGCGTCCGCGGTTCCTGGCGCGGGCCGGCCAGCGGGCCCGGCTGCAGAATGCGGATGCGCCGAAACGGCAGCCGCTGCACGTCGCGCTCCAACTCGCCCTTCATGCGGGTATAGAAAATGTTGGACGTAGGGTCGGCAGAGGCGGAAGACACCAGCACGTAGGTTTCCACGCCGTTGCGGGCGGCGGCTTCGGCGGTTTGGTACTGGTAGGTGTAGTCGACGCGGTACTGCTGACGCTGGCCGCCGGCTTGTTTGAGCGTGGTGCCCAGCGTGGAAAACAGCACGTCGCCGGTTAACAGGTGGTGCCACTGCTCGGGCTGCTCGAAATCAACGAGGTGCTCTTCGAGCTTCGCGGGGTTCTGGTAACCCGTGGGGCGGCGGGTAAATACCTTGATGCGCTCAAAGCGGGAGTCGAGCAGCAGCTGGCGGAGCAGGTAGTCGCCAACGAGGCCGGTTGCACCAATAACAAGGGCTATTTTCATAGTAAACGAGAAAGAGAAGCAGCGCCTCGCGTAGCGGCCGCGGCGCCTGAGTAAGTTACCCGCAACCGCAACGTTTGGTTGTTAACCTATTTCTCCTCCTGCTCCTGATGCCCCGGCAGATGTTGCAAAAGCGCCTCGAAACTCTCGGCGCGCGGGCCGGTGAATATGGGGTGGTGAAAGGCGTCCAGCTTTTGCAGCAAATACAGCAGCTGGGCGCGCTCGTGGGGCGTCAGGTCGCCGGCAATAAGCTGAGAAGCCTGGTTCATGGGGCCGAACACCTGGCGAAGCACAGCGCCGCCGGCATCGGTAAGGGTGAGCAGCTTGCTGCGGCGGTCGGTGGCGTGGGGCTGCTCGGCTACCAGGCCACGGGCCAGCAGGCGTTTAATGACCTCGGTGCCGGTGGCTTTTTCGTGGATATTGCGGGCAATGAGCTCGGTTTTCGAAAGCGGCTGGTGGCCCATCACCGTGGCCAGGTAGGCGAAGTCGTCGGGCGTGAGCAAGGGCGTGCCGGCCAGGCCCAGGCGAATGTACGAGCGGGCGTAGCGGTTCAGGAAGATGATGAGCTTGCCGATTTCCGCCTCCGCCGGCATAGACGGTACGTCGGGCGGCGCGGCGGGGCCGCGCGGCTCGGGGCTGGCCACCGTGCGGCCGTACAGCCAGGCGGCAAAATCCGCCAGGTTGGCCGGCTGGCCGGGGGCGGTTCCCAGGCGTTCAAACTCTTCGGCTTGCTCCAGTAACTGCTTTAGTAACGCGAAATCCATGATTGGTAAAGTAACAACGCGGCCCCCCAAATGGCCTGAAAAAATATTATTTTGTTCTAAAACATATTATTAAACCTCTTGTTTGTGTGTTATCAAACCAAATTCGTGTTCCTTCCCATGAAACCACGTTACGCGTTCCTTCTCCTTTTGCTGTTCAGCTTTGCGCGCCTGGGCCTGAGCCAAAACACCGGCGTGCTTAGCGGAACGGTGCGCGACCGGGCTACCCAACAGCTGCTGCCCGGCGTAACAGTGGCGCTAGAGGGCACCAGCCTGGGCGCTTCTACCGACGAAGAAGGCCGCTTCCGCCTTACCAACATTCCCACGGGCAGCTACAACGCCCGCGCCACGTTTGTGGGCTACGAGCCGCTGCTGCGCGCCAACGTGGTTATTACCTCCGGCAACGCCAACATCATTAACCTGGAGCTGGCCCCGGCGGCGCAGCAGCTCGGCGAGGTGCAGGTAGTGGCCAGCCGCGCTATTCGGGTGGCTACGCCCGAAACGCCCCTGAGCGTGCAGCGCCTGAACGTGGAGGAAATCAAGAGCAACCCCGGCGGCAACTTCGATATTTCGAAGGTGGTGCAAACCCTGCCCGGCGTGGGCGGCGGCGGCACCGGCGGCACAGCCGGCTTCCGCAACGACATCATCATTCGCGGCGGCGCGCCCAACGAAAACGTGTACTACCTCGATGGTATTGAGGTGCCCGTTATTAATCACTTCCAAACCCAAGGCTCGGCCGGTGGCCCCACGGGCATGCTGAACGTGTCGTTTATCGAGGACGTGACGCTGAGCTCCTCGGCCTTCGAGGCCCGCTACGACAACACCCTCTCGGGCGTGCTCCAGTTTCGGCAGCGCGACGGCAACCCCGACCGCACCCAGGGCAACGTGCGCCTGAGCGGTACTGAAGTGGCCGGCACACTGGAAGGGCCGCTGACGAAGAATACCACCTACCTGGCCTCGGTACGCCGCTCGTACTTGCAGCTGCTCTTTAAGGCCATCGACTTGCCCATTCGGCCCGATTACTGGGACGCGCAGTTTAAAGTCACCACCAAACTCTCGCCTAAAACCACCATTACCGCGTTGGGCCTGGGCGCTCTGGACCACTTTGAAGTGGCCGTACCCAAGGAATCGTCGCCGGAAAAGGAATACACCCTGCGCAACACGCCCTCCATCGACCAGTGGAACTACACGCTGGGCGTGTCGTTGCGGCAGCTGCTGGACCGCGGCTACCTGAACCTGGCCCTCAGCCGCACCCAGCTCGATAACCAGGTAGACCGGTTCGAAGGCGGCGCCGACTTCAGCAACGACGAAAGCCGCCGCAACCTGCTCACCCGCTCCGGCGAAACCGAAAACAAGCTGCGCCTCGACATCAACCGCTCCTACGGCAAGTGGCAGTACGCCTACGGGGCCGTGGGCCAGTGGGTAACCTTCGACAGCCGCTACTTCAACCGCCTGCGCCGCGAGGTGCTGAACCCCGACGGCTCGGTGCGGCAGCCGGGCGTGGAGGTGCGGTTTCAGTCGGACCTGAGCTTTGCCCGGTTCGGTGCCTTCGCCCAGGTAACGCGCCCCTTCCTGCCCGCCGACCGGCTTACCCTGTCGGCCGGCATTCGTACCGACGGCAACTCGTTTACCGAGGGCGGCGCCAACCTGCTGCGCACCCTCTCCCCGCGCCTGTCGGCCACGTACGCGCTGGCCTCGCGCTGGAACCTGAACGCCTCGGTGGGCCGCTACTACAAGATTCTACCCTCCACGCTGCTCGGTTTCCGCGACAACACCGGCCAGTTCGTGAACAAAAACACCCGCTACATCGGCAGCACGCACTACGTTACGGGCCTGGAATTCCTGCCTTCGCCCAGCACGCGCTTCACGGTAGAAGGTTTCTGGAAGCAGTACGATAACTACCCCGTGAGCGTGCGCGACGGCATTTCCTTGGCCAACCTCGGCGGCGACTTCGCGGCCCTGGGCAACGAGGCTGTTACCAGCAGCGGCAAAGGCCGGGCTTTCGGCGGGGAGTTTTTCTTTCAGCAGAAACTAACGCGCAACGTGTTTGCGGTGGTTTCCTACACCTTGTTTCGCAGCGAGTTTACGGGCTCCGATGGCCGCTACAAGCCCTCGGCCTGGGACACGCGTCATTTGGCCTCCGCGCTGCTGGGTCGCAAATTCGGTCGGGGCTGGGAAATGGGCCTGAAGTACCGCTTTGCCGGCGGCGCCCCCTTCACGCCCTTCGATCTGGCGGCTTCGCAGCAGAACTACCTCACCATCGGCCAGGGCGTGCTCGATTACTCCCGCCTGAACACCGAGCGGCTCAAGAGCTTTCAGCAGTTCGATTTCCGCCTCGACAAAAAGTACAACCTGCGCCGCGTAACCATCGACCTGTTCCTCGACGTGCAAAACGCGTTCGTGCTGCCCACGCCCGGCTTGCCCACCTACACGTTCGAGCGCACGGCCGATAACACCAGCTTCATTACCAACGACGGCCAGGACCTGCGCCCCGACGGCTCGAACGCCGTGCCCACGCTGCTCCGCGACGATGACGCCACCGTGCTGCCTACCATCGGCTTCATTGTGGAGTTTTAAGTAAAATGAATGCACGTCATCCTGAGCGCAGCGAAGGACCTTCTCACGTTGAACGAGTCGTAACAACGATTCAAGTTCTAGCGTGGGAAGGTCCTTCGCTGCGCTCAGGATGACGTGTACTTTTTAGACGTTTGCCGACTCCTCAGACCTTCAACACGATTTTGCCGATGTGCTGGCTGCTTTCCATCAGTTCGTGCGCGGCACTGGCCTGGGCCAGCGGAAACTCCTTGTAGATAACCGGCTTAAACTGCCGGTCGGTGAGCAGCGGCCACACGTGCTTTTCCACCTCGGCGGCCAGCGCGGCTTTAAACTCGGCGGAGCGCGGACGCAGCGTGCTGCCGGTAATGGTGAGGCGGCGGCGCATTACGTCTAGTGCACTGAACTCGGCTTTGGCACCGCGCATGGCGTTAATGAACACCAGCCGGCCGTCGTCTTTTAGCAAACCGAGGTTGCGGGGCGTGTAGTCGCCCCCCACCATGTCCAGAATCACGTCGACGCCGGTGGCTTTCAGGGCCTGCGCGAAGTCTTCCGTGTTGTAGTTGATGCCGCGCTCGGCCCCTAATTCTTCGCAGGCGCGGCATTTTTCGTCGGAGCCGGCCGTGGCGTACACCGTTGCCCCGAGGGCCCTGGTCAGCTGAATGGCCGTGATGCCAATGCCGCTGCTGCCGCCGTGTACCAGCAGGGTTTCGCCAGGCTGCAGTTGCCCGCGCTGAAACACGTTGTGCCACACGGTAAACACGGTTTCGGGCAAAGACGCGGCTTCCGCCATGCTCCAGCCTTCGGGCACAGGCAGGCAGTGGCGGGCGTCTATTACGGCACACTCGGCGTAGCCGCCCTGGCCGAGCAGGGCACACACTTTGTCGCCGGGTTTCCAGCGGGTTACTTCGCTGCCTACCTGCTCCACCACGCCGGCTATTTCCAGACCCGGAACCAGGCCGCCCACGTCGCCGCTACCCGCGTATTTGCCTTGGCGTAGCAACACATCGGGGCGGTTTACGCCGGCGGCGTACACGCACACCAGCACCTCGTGGGGCGTGGGCTGCGGCTGCGGCAGTTGCTGGAGGTGCAGTACCTCGGGGCCGCCGGGCTGGGCAATAACGATTGCGTTCATGAGCAGGAGCGTTGCGTGGGGCTCGTAAGTACGGTTTGTTTGCCCACATACGTCACCTTGCGGCAGGTGGCCGCACCTTTTGGTGGCGTTTGCGTTTCTTGCCGAAGATGAAAACGCCTTCCATTTTCCCCTCCCTGCTGGGCTCGGCCCGGGCCATTGGCCTGCGGGCCTGGCAAACCGGCCCGTTGTTTCGCAAGGCCTTTCTCACGGCCGTCGACTCGGTGCAGGAAGTGCTGCGGGCCGAAGTCCAGAAAGGCAATGCCAAGCTGGTAGCCGACTTTCTGACCGACAAAGCCGCGCCGGTGGTGCGCAACCTGCTGCTCGAACGCATGGCCGTGCGGCTGTTGGCCCGCCTGGGCCTGCGCGGTGTGCTGGCCTCAAATGTGGTGGGTTGGATTTTACCTTTTGTGGTGGAGCGCCTCATTAAGCTGGCTCTCAAGTCGGAAGCCGCGGCCCGGCTGCAACAGCACCCCACGGTAACCAACGTGCGCCATACCCTGGATGAGCTCAAGCACAAGCTGCGCCGAAGCGTAGCCCCGGACTACGGCTCCAAGGCCGAATTACTCGACCACGAGCCGCCGGAGCTGCCTACGTCTCCTGCTTCTCCCACTGCACCTTAAAGTTGCGGCACAGTTGAACGTTGCCGGGTAAAGCAATCCATATTTGCTGTTGTAATGGCCATTTGCCCCCAGCCTCACCCCTTCGTTAAGGCCTTGAACGTGTCCATCCGCATGTCACCCGATCAGCTTGCGCTTTGGCAGAAAATAGAGGCTTTCGAGCTGGATGACCCGCACGCCGACCTGACCTTTACTGACCGGTTAGCCCGGGAAAACGGCTGGCCGCTGGCTTTCAGCCTGCGGGCCGTGGCCGAATACAAGCGTTTCATGCTGCTGCTCTGCCTTGCCGAGCACCCGCTGACGCCGTCCGACCAAATCGACCAGGTGTGGCACCTGCATTTGCTTTACACCCGCAGCTACTGGGACGACTTTTGCCGGCATACCCTAAACCGAACCATTCACCACGGTCCTACCCGCGGCGGAGCCCAGCAACAGGCCCAGTTTACCAATTGGTACGACCGCACCCGGCAGCTCTACCGGCAAACTTTCGGGCAGGCCCCACCACCCGACCTCTGGCCCAATAGCACCGCACGCTTCGGCGACGTGCGGTTTCAGCGCGTTAACCTCGGCCGCTACTGGCTACTACCTAAATTCCGTCGTTTCTGGAATCGTTAATGACCGCCCTGCTTCACCTCACGCCCGCCGAGTTACTAGTGCTTCAGCGCGGCTCTCAAGCACCGGTGCGTCATATGTTACGCTTCACCTTCGCCGATTTGCTGTTGCGCGACGTGCTCCGAATCGAGTACCGAGAATTTCAGCCCACTCCCCACGACCCAGCCGTTGCCTACGCTTACGTTCGTCCTGGCGAGGCCCACGCCTGCTTCCGGCCACGGCCGCACGAGGCGCCGCTGCTGGAAATTATTCCTGGCAACCGCCAGATGTGTTGATGCGCCACTATGTAGGAGTATTGCTGGAGCACCTACCGCCATCTAAGCTACGCCAGCTTGCGGCCGTGGGCTTTGAACAAGCTGGCTTTGTGCAACGCAACGGCTGGCATCGGTTCTGGAACACATTTGGTTGGACGCATATGGGCACGGCGCACCGGGCCGTTGTGCAACGCGAAACCGAAGCCCTGATCGAACAAGTCAACAAACGTCTGCTAGGCCTGGGTGAGCTACGGAACCGGCTTTATGGCACGGCCCTTCTATTAGGTGATGCACTACTGCCCTCGATGCAAGAGTTTGATCGAGAACTTGTACGTCATTTGCTTCGCCGCAAGCAGCAAGCCAGTTTTGGAACCGATTGGAGCAGCGGCTTCGGCGGCTGTAGCGGCACCAGCGAGAGTGGCGGTGCCCCTGACTTTGGGGGCGGGCACTCTGGAGGCGGCGGTGCCAGCGGTGATTTTGGTGATGGAGATTCATCCGCGGGTTGTTCGGGCTGTAGCGGTTGTGGCGGCGGTGGATGCGGGGGCGACTAAACCACAGTTGCTTTTCCTCTTTCTCAGCCGCAGAAATTAGATTCTGGCGCCCAGAAGTTTAACTCCGCCACTTACTGGCTCTGGTAATGCTGCCCCCACCCGCGGAAACCAGGCAACGATTCGGGCCAAAAAAAATCTACGCCATTCTCTTCTGCAAACGTTTGCAGTAGATGAAAAAACCTTATTACCTTCGTACCGCTACAAATAAAAAAACCCGTCGACAGAGGCGTCAACGGGCTTAGTGGGTGGGCCAGCCGGAGTAATCGTTTCCCCTCGACTTCCAGTGCTGGTCCTACCTACCGTTCGAGCTAGTGTAAGAACAACAGCTCGCGGTATTTTACCAATGGCCAATCTTCATCGGAAACCAGCAGCTCGAGCTTATCGACCTGCCGGCGAATAACGTCGAAGCAAGGACGGATATTTTCGCTGTAAGTCAAAGCCCGTTCGCGGGTATCTTCTAATTTGTTGGCCACTTTGCGGCGTTCCACCATATCATCAACCGTGGTTTTGATGGTGGCAATGCGCCGCGATATTTCTTTGATAGAGTCCACCGTTACCTGCGTGTACTCGTCGTCGAGGCCTAATTCGCGCAGGCCGCGCACGTTCTGGATCAGCTTGTTCTGGTAAGCTACGGCCGTGGGAATGATGTGGTTGATGGCCAAATCCCCCATCACGCGGCTTTCAATCTGCACGCGCTTGATATAGTCTTCCAGCAAAATTTCGTGGCGGGCGTGCAGCTCCACGTGCGAGTAGATGCCGAGGCGCTCGAACAGCGAAATGGAGTCTTCGGTCACGAACGCGTCCAGCGCCGGCGGCGTGGTGGGCACGTTTGAGAGGCCACGGCCAGCCGCTTCCTCTTTCCACTCGTCGGAGTAGCCGTTGCCTTCGAAGCGAATGGACTTCGAGTCGATAACGTATTGGCGCAGTACGTCCACGATGGCCATTTCCTTTTTGCGGCCCTGCGCAATCAGCTCGTCTACTTCCTTGGTGAACTTCTGCAGCTGATCGGCCACGATGGTGTTCAGCACCGTCATCGACGACGAGCAGTTGGCCGAGGAGCCCACGGCGCGGAACTCGAACTTGTTGCCGGTGAAGGCAAAGGGCGAGGTGCGGTTGCGGTCGGTGTTATCGAGCAGAATGGGCGGAATCTTGTCGATGCCCAGCTTCAGGTACAGGTTGTCGCCTTTGTCGAGCGGCAGCTTGGCGTTGCGTTCCAGCTCGTCGAGCACTTCGCTCAGCTGCTTGCCCACGAACACCGACATGATGGCCGGCGGGGCTTCGTTGGCGCCCAAACGGTGGTCGTTCGAGGCCGAGGCAATGGAGGCGCGCAGCAAGTCGGCGCGGTCGTGCACGGCCTTCACGGTGTTGATGAAGAACGTGAGGAACTGCAGGTTTTCCTTGGGCTTGCGGCCGGGCGCCAGCAGGTTTACACCGGTGTCGGTGCTCATTGCCCAGTTGTTGTGCTTGCCCGAGCCGTTTACGCCCGCAAACGGCTTCTCGTGCAGCAGCACTTTAAAGTCGTGCGAATCGGCCACGCGCTCCATCAAATCCATCAACAGCTGGTTATGGTCGATGGCGAGGTTAGCATCTTCAAAGGTGGGGGCACACTCGTACTGGTGCGGCGCTACCTCGTTGTGGCGGGTGCGCAGCGGAATGCCCAGCTTGGTGGCTTCTTCCTCGAACTCCAGCATAAAGGCGTGCACGCGGGCCGGAATGGAGCCGAAGTAATGGTCTTCGAGCTGCTGGCCCTTGGCCGGCGCGTGGCCGAACAGGGTGCGGCCGGTCATTACGAGGTCGGGACGGGCACCGTACAGGGCGCGGTCCACGAGGAAGTACTCCTGCTCGATGCCCAGCGTGGTGTGCACGCGCTGCACGTCTTTGTCGAAATACTGGCAAACGGCCAAAGCGGCGTCTTCCAGCACCGTCAGCGACTTCAGCAGCGGGGCTTTGTAGTCAAGCGCCTCGCCGGTGTAAGCCACGAAAATCGTGGGAATGCACAGCGTGGTGGCGCCGGCGGTTTCAATCAGGAAAGCAGGCGAAGTGGGGTCCCAGGCGGTGTAGCCGCGGGCTTCGAAGGTGTTGCGAATGCCACCCGACGGGAACGAAGAGGCATCGGGCTCCTGCTGCACCAGCGCGGAACCTTTGAAGTTCTCAATAGGACGACCGTCCGAATTCAGGTCGAAAAACGAGTCGTGCTTCTCGGCGGTGGCGCCGGTGAGCGGCTGAAACCAGTGCGTGTAGTGCGTGGCACCCTTGCTCATGGCCCAGGTTTTCATGGCACCAGCTACGGCATCGGCAACCGAGCGCTCCACCGGGGTGCCCTGCTTAATGGCCGATTGCAGCTTTTTGAAGTAGTCGCCCGACATGGTGGCGCGCATGGCTTCCAGATTGAAAACATTGCGACCGAAGATTTCGGAACGGCGCTCAGACGATACCACCGTGCGAGGCTTGCGCTGATCTACCAGTTCGAGGGCTTTAAAACGAAGGGTTGCCACAAAGACGAGAAGTTAAAGAAAGAGCAGGTTTGCTTTCGATGGGGTCAAAGGTAAAATAGCTTGACTAAATTCCAAATGCACCCATAAAAATTAAGTCTCCCAACAAATAACATCCCTAAATCAGCAAGGCACCCCTATAAAATCGGAGGCTTTTTCCACAAACGTTTGCAAAGCAACCGCCGCATGTCCCACAGTTTTGGGTTTCGCCCGGATACAATACAAATGAGCTGGCCCAACGGGTTTGGGTAACCGTCGGTTCACTTGATAGCCTGACTGCTGGCGTAATACCGAACCACGGCTGGTCGGTTACAGGGGCAGCAGCAGCCCCAAGCCCTTACCTTTGCGCCTCGATTACTGCACCGCGTGAGAAACCGCCTGACCTTTCAGCCACGCTACTTTTTGTATTGGCTGTTGCTGTTCGCCCTGAGTCGAGCAGCTTTTTTAGTGTACCACTACGGCCTAACCGTAACCCTTAGCGGCGGCGAAGTAGTGCGCACCTTTGTTTACGGCGCTCGGCTCGATGCCTCCGCCGCCGCTTACCTGTGCTTTGTGCCCTTTGCCTTACTGATAGCCGGCAGTACGTGGAGACGACTGCCCGTAGGTAAACTAGTGGCCGCTTACACCGCCGTGGTGGGTTTGCTGGTGGCCCTCATGAGCACCGCCGACCTGGAGCTGTACCGGGCCTGGGGGTTCCGGCTGGACTCCACCCCGCTGCAATACCTCGGCTCGCCGGGCGAAATGGCCGCTTCGGCAGGCAGCGCGCCGCTGGGCGTGCTGGGTCTGGTTTTGTTGAGCCTGTTGCTGTTGGGCTGGGTGCTGTATCGGTGGCTGTTAACGCCGCTGCCGCCCCTGCCACCGGCTTTTCCACTCATTCGTGCGGTGACGGCGGGCCTTTTGTACGCCGTTTTGCTGGTGGTGCCGTTGCGCGGTGGCGTGCAGCAGATTCCCGTGAACCAAAGCGACGTGTATTTCTCGGCCGCGCACCCGTTTGCCAACCACGCGGCCATCAACGTTCCCTGGAACGTAGCGCAGTCGATGCCCCTGCGCGAGCTGCGCGAGAATCCCTACAACTACATGCCCGACAGCACCGCCGCGCGGATGGTGAGCGAGCTTTACAAGGTTCCGGCGCAAATAGCTGCAGATTCGGCCGCAGGCCTCGTTACCACGCCCAAGCCCAACGTGCTGTTCATCATTCTGGAAAGCTTCACGGCTAAACTCGTGGGGCACCTGGGCGGCAAAAAAGGCGTCACCCCAACCCTCGACAGCCTGGCCCGCGTGGGGGTTTCGTTTGAGCACCTGTACGCCAGCGGCGACCGAAGCCAGAAGGGCATAGTGTCGTTGCTGAGTGGTTACCCTACCCAGCCGAACACCAGCATCATCAAATTCCCGCGCAAAACGGCGCAGCTCCCCAGCCTGGCCCAAAGCCTGGGCAATGCGGGCTACAGCACGTCGTTTTATTACGGCGGCGAGCTGGCCTTTGCCAACATGAAAGCCTACCTGCTCAGCAGCGGCTACCGGCATTTGGTTGAGCGGCAGGACTTCGCGCAGAAGGAGCAAAACTCCAAGTGGGGCGCCCACGACCACGTACTGTTCCGCCGCGTGCTGCAGGAACTACGGCAACAGTCCAAACCGTTTTTCGCCACAGCATTTACCCTCAGCAGCCACGAACCGTTCGACGTGCCCGGCCAAAACCGCAGCTTTGATAACCAGGACGAAGAAACCTTCTTCCGCAATTCCGTGGCCTACACCGACCACACGCTGGGGCAGTTTCTGCAGGCCGCCCGCCGTGAAGCATGGTGGCCGAACACCTTGGTGGTTTTGGTGGCCGACCACGGCCACCAGCTGCCGGGCTGGATGCCGGTGTACGAGCCTCGCAAATTTCACATTCCGCTATTGCTGACCGGTGGCGCCTTAAATCCCGCCTACGCGGGCCGCTCCGTAGCCACGTTCGGCAGCCAGACCGATGTAGCCGCTACCCTGCTTTCCTCGCTGCGCCTGCCCACCACCGATTACCGCTGGAGCCGCAACCTGTTGGGCCCCGCACCAGCTGCCGCACCGGGCGGCTTTGCGTTTTTTTGCTTCACCGATGGCTTCGGGATGATGACCCCACGGGGCCGTACCGTATTCGATAACGTAAGCCGGGACCGGCTCACCACCGACCCGGTGCTACCCACCCAGCAGCGCCAGGGCCAGGCCTACCAGCAACGCTCGTTCGCCGATTTTTTGCAGAAGTAATCCTGCCGGGCCGCCCCTTTTCTAAACCATCCGAGCCGTGCGCCAACTCCTGTTTATATACAACGCCGATTCGGGCCTGGGCCATGCCCTGCTGGACGCGCTGCACAAAGTGGTGTCGCCGGGCACGTACGCGTGTTCGTTGTGCGGCATTACCTACGGCGCCACCCGCATGAAGCCGGAGTGGCGGGAGTTCCTGCAAACGCTGCCCGTACCGGCGCGCTTCCTCTACCGCGACCAGCTGGCCGATACCTATTCTGCCTTGTTGAGCCAGCCGCTACCCGCCGTTTTTTGGCAGGACGAGGCGGGCCGCACAACCTTGCTTGGTTCCGCGCAACAGCTGCGGAACCTGGACCTGCCCGGCCTGATGGCATTGTTGCGGCAGCGGCTGGCGCTGCTCGCGCCAGAGTTTAGGCGTTAATCAGGCGCAAAGCGCCACGCCTGCATTTTGACTAATCGCACCTGAACTTTACTTTCGCTTGGCCTACCAAGCTGGTAAGCTCTAGTGAGCAGTTTTCTTATCCTTGATGTATACGTACAGAGCAAATACTTTTTCAAAATGTGTTTGAGGCAGCTCAGACTTCATCGTTTGCAACAAGTTCTCCAATTGTGCGCGTGCGTTTTCGTAGAGTGCTGGCATCTGCTTGTTATCGATCTGGTCATTGCCAAACGCAGCTCCCGTTTTCACGATGAAAGAGTAGTTCGCAGGGTCGTACTCAAACACATGGGTGGTAAATTTATAGAACGTCTTGTAGATGTAGTGAAACCGGTATTGCTTTATGTTTTGGGGAATAAATTGATCAAGAGTCTTCAAAACTTTTACCATTGTCGCGCATCGATAAATGGTCGATTGCCACTCGGCTAAGTTGGACGGTCTTAAAAATTTGACCTCACAGCTTCTGCCACTTCGGCATTCCCATTCAGCGAAGACCTCCTCTAAGCTGCTATACGGCTGGAAGGCAAGGAACTCTTGGCGTGCACGTTCGGCCTCTACCCGTTGAAAATGTTCTTCGCTACCAGCCATTAACCGGCGCATAGTTCGCTCTCTTTTCTCCTTCATTTCTGCATTGTCCTTTCGGAACTGCTCTCTCCACGAGAGGGAAGAGTCTCTTTTACTAAGACCCATTTGTTCTCTCATTTCTCTATCTTGTTCCTTGTACCGTTCAGGCATTAATTCATCAATGCGGACAGCCTCCCCATTTTTACCGAACTCATCCATTATTTAGAACTTACTGAAGATCATAATCAAAAAGACTGAAAACAGGTAGTACAGAAGGGTAGTTGCCCTCTTGATTCGCTACTTATTGTTGAAGCTATATGAAAGTCTTTTAAAAACATCCAACAGCCCCTATAAAAGTATTGGGTTTGTAGGCTTCCCCATTTAGCGAGCCAATCAAAAGTAAATTTAACACCGTTTTGACCGCCTCAAGGCCCGTTGTCCTGCCTTAACCTCTTGCCCCACAAAGCACCTTCGGGCGGTTACATCTTGCTGCCGTTGCATAGCCCTACTGCAGTCGGAACCGGCAGCCCGCTCCGCGTTGTATCTTTGCTGGACTTATGAACACGCGCACCGTTGCCTTTTATACGCTGGGCTGCAAGCTCAACTTCTCTGAAACGTCGGCCCTGGGCCGGCAGTTTGAGGAGCGAGGCTTTGCGAAAGTAGCCTTCGAGCGGGGGGCCGATATTTACGTCATCAACACCTGCTCCGTCACCGACCACGCCGACCGCAAATGCCGGAAGGTGGTGCAGCAGGCCCTCAAGCACAACCCCGAGGCCTACGTGACCATTGTAGGCTGCTACGCGCAGCTCAAGCCGCAGGAAATAGCGGAAATACCCGGTGTACACGCTGTATTAGGCGCAGCCGAGAAATTCCGGCTGGCCGAAATTCTTGACGAAACCGCCTTCCGCAAGCCCGCCGCCGGGCAGCCCGGTCAGGTGTTTGCCTCGCCCATCAGCGAAGCCACCGAGTTTCACGCCGCCCACAGCTTCGGCGACCGAACCCGCACCTTCCTCAAAGTACAGGACGGCTGCGACTACTCTTGCTCGTTCTGCACCATTCCGCTGGCCCGTGGCCACAGCCGCTCCGGCTCGGTAGCAAGCGTGGTAGAGCGCGTGCAGCAGCTGGCCGAAACCGGCACCAAGGAAATTGTGCTAACGGGCGTTAACCTGGGCGACTTTGGCCTGCAAGGCCCGGAGCGCGAACGGCGGGAAACGTTTACCGATTTGGTTAAAGCACTGGATACTGTAACAGGCATTCAGCGTTTCCGCATCAGTAGTTGCGAGCCCAACCTGTTGACCGACGAAATTATCCGCACGGTGGCGCAGTCGCAACGGTTCATGCCGCACTTCCACATTCCGCTGCAGTCGGGCTCGAACAAAATTCTGGGCCTGATGCGCCGCCGCTACCGCCGGGAGCTGTATGCCGAGCGGGTGGCCCTTATCAAGCAGGTAATGCCGCACGCCTGCATCGGGGTCGACGTTATTGTAGGCTTCCCCGGCGAAACCGAGGCCGACTTTCTCGACACGTACCAGTTTCTGAACGAGCTGCCGGTATCGTATCTGCACGTGTTTCCTTACTCCGAACGCGAAAACACGCTGGCTCCCACGTTACCCGGCCGCGTGCAGGACCGGGTGCGCCACGAGCGTACGACCCAGCTGCGAAGCCTTTCCGAAAAGAAAAAGCGCCACTTCTACGAGCAGCACGTGGGCCTGGAAACCAAGGTACTCTTCGAAGACGACCTGGGCCCCGACGGCCGCATGGAAGGCTTCACGCCCAATTACATTCGGGTGGTAGCCAATTATGACCCGCTTTTGGTAGGCGAGTTGAAACCACTGCGCTTAACGCAAGTCAATGCAGCTGGCCTGATGGAGGCAGAGGAAATGGGCATTGAGGAGTTCGTCCACTAAGCCGGATTCAGTAGAGAAACGAAAATGGGCTAACGTACACGTTAGCCCATTTTCGTTTCTCATAGCCCCTTACAAGACTCAGCGCTGTTTTTGGAGCAAGTCCACCATTTGTTGCATCAGGCGCTGCTGCTCCAGTAAATGCTGGTTCCGCATTTCCGCCAACGCCAGCTGATGGCTAAGCTGTTGTGCGTACAGCGCGGCCTCCCACGATACCGCAGGAACAGCGGGTGCAGCCGCAACATGTGCCGGTGCACCGAATTCCTGGGGCGCAACTTCCTTTGTTGTTGCACCTGCATCTGCAAGAACGGGATTAGTAGGTACTTCAGCCGCTACTCGAATCGGAGCTTCCAGAGGCGTAGCAGCAGTAGATACGTTTGCTGCCGATGCAGCAACAGCCGGAGCTTCCGTAATTTTCCCGGCGCTAGGTGCGCCGGGTATAACGGCGAGGCCTGCAGAACCTTGCAACATTTGGCCAACACCCTGCATCAGCCAGTCTTTAGACACATTTGGGTATTTTTCAAACACCTTACACAAAAGATCAAAACCAGGCTTATTCCGCTCTTCTACTATGTGCTGAATAACGGTGGCCGTCTTATCCAAAGACATTGCAAAGGCATTCTTAGATATACCCAAATGAGAAATAAGCTCTGCGAAACGCTGCCCAACAGTTGTGGTCTTTGCCATACACCCAAATGATTATTTACACAAATCTATAACTTATTATGACAAACGCGAATGGTGTCACTTATACACTCTCCCTTCGCTGCGGGCAGCAGGATGGGTTTCAACGTCAGACGCTCAAACGGAAAGGTGTACGTTCGTCGGGCAGAAATTCAAGGTTTGGTCGAGACATCCTTATCGGGTGAAAAAGTAGCAGAGCGTTGGGGTTAGCGCAACTGTATATAATCTGGCCCCTCGTTATCCGGGGGCTATGTCAATGGCTGGCCCCGTTTGGGAGTCGTGCACCAGTCGCGCAGAGCTCAGATTTCGGTCACGTGCGCAATGGTAGTCGAGTCGCCGTTGTTGGCTGCGACGTGAGCAAACAGCCCATACGCAAATCAAAAGGGAGGTAGAGGGTGGCCGGCTCAGAGAGGCCTTGGTAGTAATATTGAGACTGTTGTTGTAACAAGAAATCCTGGTTCAGCAGCACTTCATAGGCGGTATCAGCAAGTCCGCAGCCCGCGCGCCAGCTTTTGGCATCTTCGCCGTAGCAGCCCGGGACGTCTGGTAGAGCTGCCACTGAATCTACCCTGCTGAAACCATCGGTCTACAGACAACAAAGCACTTGTCGGTTGCGTCAAGCCACGGCTGCATCGGGCAGCTTGAGTTGGGGTACTCGGAAACGGCCGGCGGCGCCTGCAATAGCCGCGGGGTAGACCAGAGCCCGACTGCCGGGCGCGTGCTGCCCCTGGATTTTCAGATTGCTTATGATGGGCGCTGCGGCAAGCCAATATTTCGGTCTGTGTTGCATCGGTCGGCCCCGCTCCTACTCGTAGCGCAACGACTCGATGGGGTCCAGAGCGGCGGCTTTGCTGGCCGGGTAATAGCCGGAGGCCAAGCCTACCGTTACGCAGATAATCAGGCCCAGCATCATCCACAGCCACGGCACCAGGAAGGTACCCTCGCCCACAAACAGCGACACGGCGTTGCCCATGCTTACGCCCAGCACAATGCCGAGCGCGCCGCCGAGTACGCAAATCACGATGGCCTCGATGAGGAATTGCTGCCGGATTTGCACCGCCGTTGCGCCCAGTGCCTTACGAATTCCTATTTCACGGGTGCGCTCCGTTACCGACACCATCATGATGTTCATGAGGGCAATACTAGCGCCCAGCAGGGTGATGAAGCCCACCAGAAAGCCACCGATTTTCAGGTTTCCCGACAGCGAATCCAGCTTGCTGGCCAGCGAGTCGCTGCTTTCCATCTCAAACGAATCTTCCTGCCCCAGCGCGTCTTGGCGCACGGCGCGCATAATGCCGCGGGCCTGGTCCATCACAAACGGCAGGCTTTCGGCGGTGGCCACGGCCGTTTTAATGTCGTACGTAAGAGCCTGCTGCCGGGGCATTTGGTTGCCGGTTTCGAGCGGAATCAGGGCGAGGCGGTCGGCGCCGCCGCCGCCTCCGGCACCGCTGCCACTGCGTTCGAGTACGCCCACCACCTGAAAACGCTGGCCCAGCAGGAACACGTATTTGCCCTCGGCCGAAGCGTTGCCGAAGAGCTTTTCCTTGACTTCGCTGCCAATGATGGCCACGTTGGCCCCGCTTTCCAGCTCGGTTTGCCCAAAGCTGCGCCCGACCGCCAGGTTATAGCTTTGGTTGCGCAGGTAGTTTTCGTCGCCGGCAATTACGCGGGTGTTGGGGTTGGTTTCCTTATCGCCGGCTTTGAGCTTGGCAGCGCCCGCAATGAAAGCCGACACGCCCACTTCCCCTTCGTCGCCGAGGCGTTGCTTGTACTGTTTGGCTTGCAGGTAATTAATGGGCGGATATTGTTTCCCGCGCACCCCCCCACGACGCATGCGGTTCGTATAGCCTTTGGCTTCGATGTCGAAGGAGTTGGCGCCGAGGCTGCTGAACGTGGCGTTCAGCGAGTATTTCATGGCATCGATGGCCGTGAGGATGCCCACAAGCGACATGATGCCGATGCTAACAATAAGCGCCGTTAGAACGGTACGCAGCAGGTTGCTGTTAATGGAACGGAACGCTTCCCGAATGTTTTCAAACCAATGCATACCCGCCGAGCCAAAAGACGTCTGTAGTCTTGAACAGGCGCCGCGACTGGCAAAACACCACACGCGGCCCGGCCGAAAGGTACTGGCTTTCGGTAAAACTCCTACCCGTTTCGCTACATTTGTTTAGGCTGCTTTTCCGCCCCGTCGCATGATTTTACTCCGCTCCTTTTTCTCAATTCTGCTACTGGCCTTGGGCCTGGGTTTGCCCCTAGCGGCCCGGGCCAGCCAGGTGCTCATTCCCATGGATGAGGCGCAGAAGGAACACCTTAAAGCGTACGGCATGGCCTACTGGCTGCTGGGCAAGCAAGTAGAAGTCGATTGGCTGCTGAACTACCGCGGCGGCGCCTTTTCCTGCCCGAACATGCAGGGCGTGGAGCAGGAGCTGGCTGTGCGCGGCGTTACTTACCAGGTTATTAGCGACGCGCAGTACAACGGCATCCTGGCTCAGATAGCCGAGCCCAACGCCAACATGGACGTGATGAAGCTGGAGAAAGCGCCCAAAATTGCGGTGTACACGCCCAAAGGAAAGCAGCCCTGGGACGACGCCGTGACGCTGGTGCTGACCTACGCCGAAATTCCCTACGAAGAGATTTACGACGACGAAGTGCTCGATGGCAAGCTGCCCAAGTACGACTGGCTGCACCTGCACCACGAGGACTTTACGGGTCAGTACGGCAAGTTTTACCTCACCTACCGCAACCGCCCCTGGTACCAGCAGCAGCAGCGCGACGCCGAAGCCGCCGCCAAGCGCCACGGTTTCAGCAAAGTCTCGCAAATGAAGGGCTCGGTGGTTACGCGCATGCAGGAGTTTCTGGCCGGCGGCGGCTTTATGTTCGCCATGTGCTCGGCCACCGATACCTACGACATTGCCTTGGCGGGCCTAGGCGTGGACATGGTGGAAAGCATTTACGACGGCGACGCCGCCGATCCGCAGGCCCAACAGAAGCTCAACTTCAACCGCAGCCTGGCTTTCAAGGATTTCACCCTGGAGCGCAATCCGTTGCAGTACGAGTACTCGAACATCGACATGCAGCCCTACGAGCGGGGCGTGGGCGAAGACAACGACTACTTCTCGCTCTTTACCTTCTCGGCCAAGTACGACCCCGTACCCACCATGCTTACCCAAAACCACACGAAAACCATCAAAGGATTTATGGGCCAGACCACCGCTTTCCGCAAAAGCCTGGTGAAGTCCGATGTGCTGGTGATGGGCGACAACAAGGCCTCTGGCGAGGTGCGCTACATGCACGGCGAACTGGGCAAAGGCACCTGGACGTTCTACGGCGGCCACGACCCCGAAGACTACCAGCACATGGTGGAGGAAGAGCCCACCGACCTGGCCCTGCATCCCAACTCCCCCGGTTACCGCCTGATTCTGAACAACATTCTCTTTCCGGCCGCTAAAAAGAAAAAGCAGAAAACCTGAGTTTGCCTCGGTCGGTTCGCATTTGAAACGGCTTCCGAAAACGTTCCGGCTATTCCTGTAATACCTCTCGCCCCGCCCGATGCCCTTGTTGGTTTTCCGGGTGGGGCGCGGTGCTTAAAGTGCTTACCCACGCGCTACTTTCTAACGTCTAATCGAAGACCAGCGGCGGCGTCGCGTTATTGTTGTTGAGGTTAAACTTCATCCGCGAATGCGCAATATTCGTTTGTAGTACCTCATCCACCGCACTTCTGGCATGAGCGCCGAACAACCGACCCCCAGCCTTCGTCAGCCGGCCGAAAACGGCCGCACGTCACTTAACCCGTTGCCCCGGGCTGTGTTGCGCACCAACAACTACGAGCTGCTTGATGGCGAGTGGCATTTCGCCCACGATGCCGAGGATACGGGCCTGCGCGAAGGTTGGCACCTGGGGCATCATTACGAGCACACGGCGCAGTGGCCAGGCTCGGTGGAAGACCACATGGCGGCGGCCAAAGGCCAGAACGCCCGGGTGTGGCAAGACGAGGTGGTGGCGTGGTACGAGCGGGAATTTACCCTTCCCGAACGCTCGGCGGCCCAGGCCAACTCCTTGTTCCAGCTCACGTTTGGGGCTTGCGGCTACGAAACCCGCGTGTGGCTGAACGGCCACCCCTTGCGCACCATTGAGGGCGAAGACGTGCACTACGGCGAGTACACGTCTTTCAGCTTTGAGTTACTGGAAGCGCACTTACGGCCCGTAAACCGCCTTACCGTACGCATTGCCGACACCATGGACGCCGAACGACCGCGCGGTAAACAGGAGTCGCACGTGTACAAGCGCGGGGGCATCTGGTACCAAACCCAAACTGGCGCGGTACGCTCCGTGTGGCTGGAACTGGTGGAGCGCAACCGCCTCCGTTCCCGCGTTGGCGTCGACAGCGTGATTGAAGACCAGTTGGTGCGCTTCACCTTGAGCACGCGCATTCAGGACCCCGGCCAGTACACACTGCGCCTGCAAGTATTCGAACGCGACGAGCAAGCCACCTCTGTGCTGGCCACCTCCGATTTTCCCCTGCGGCTGGAAGCCGGCCAGCGGCAGCAGCGCGTGGTTATGGAACTGGCCGGCGCGCAGCTTTGGTCGCCAGAAAACCCGCACCTGTACCGACTGGTAGCTCAGCTCATTGATGCCGACGGCCACGCCGCCCAGATTGAAACGTTCTTCGGACTGCGCAAAATTGAGTCGCGCGGGCGGCACGTGTATCTCAACAACCAGCCCGTGTACCTCGACGGCATTCTGTACCAGCCCGGTACGGCTACCTACGAGGAAATGCAGCGCCACTTTCACGCCATGCAGGCGCTCGGCTGCAACCTGGTGCGGGTGCACATTGCCGGCGTCGATCCGCGCATTTACAACCTGGCCGACGAACTGGGTCTGCTGCTGTGGGTGGAGGTACCCAGCCCACACAGCTCCACGCCGCGCAGCCGCGCCAATCACCGCGCCGAGCTGCTGCGCATGCTGGCCTTAATCGAGTCGCACCCCTCGGTGGTTATCTGGAGCCTGTACAACGAGGACTGGGGCGCGCAGGACATTGCCACTAACCCCGGCACCCGGCGGTACATCGTGGACCTTTACCACTACATGCTCATCGAGCACCCGCAGTTTTTGGTGGTCGATAACGACGGCTGGCAGCACATTTCGCAGGAAGGTCGACTGAAATCGGACCTGTTAACCGCGCACCTTTACACGCCCGACCTCACCCGCTGGCAGGAGCTACTCGACCGGCTGGTAGCAGGCGAGTTTGAAGGCACGGCAGCTTTTCCGCTGGTTATTGGCGACCCTTTCTTCTACCGCCGCCAAAAACCCTTGGTTGTAAGCGAATGGGGCGGCTTTGGCTTCCCCGATTACGGTGGTCCCCAGGACGCAGCCACCCGCACCGCTGCCATTCAGGCCTTTAAACAGGAATTGCGCAAGCGGCCCATTGCCGGCGACGTATACACCCAGGCCACCAACATAGAGGACGAGCGCAACGGCCTGATCGATCCGCACACGGGCGAATTAAGCGTGCCTGAGGGCCTGCTGAATTCGCGCAATAGCCTGCCAACTGATCCGCCCGCAGGCGATAATCAGCCCTGAATTTTTAACCCAGAAGGGCCTTTACCGGTCCAGACGCAGAATCCGGCGGGCTACTTCGGGTAAATCGGTAGTTTTTTCCGGGGCTACGCCCATCGTTAGCTGCACCACCACGGGCTGGCCTTTGGCTACGCCGTAGAGAATGATTTCGTACGCCATACCAGTTGCTTCGGTGGGGTAGCTCAGGCGGTAGCCCTTGGCAGGCATGTCGAGAATAAAACCGACCAGGGGTTCCTGCTCGGCTTTCTTGTGGTCTTTTTTCACCACCCGCGCCGCTTCTTCGGCGGCCGCCCCCATTTGGGCGTAGTTCAGGTACGCCCAACGCAAGCTGTAATCGGTGCAGCGCAGCTCGTAGGAAGATGCCGCCGTACAGCCCGCAGACACGGGAATATCCAGGCCGCAAAAGTTCAGCGCAGGAGCCTGGTTCTGTCCGAACGCGGCTGTTACGCTGAAGAAGCCGAGGATAGCAGCGAGCAGGACAAGTTTTCTCATGGATTGAGGGCAGATAAATTAGGCTAATGTACCGAAAGTGAGCCAACCGCCACAAGCTTTTCACTCCTGTCCCACCGCTGCTTAGTGCATCCGGTCGTCGCGCACGGGTAAGCTGGTCACAATTTCCCCCTCAATTTTCAGCAGTTCCTGCAGGCGGGCATCTACGTCGGCTGGGGTGCAGTACTCCTTGGCCAGGTCCACGTAGGCCACAAAATGTCCCGCTTCGGAAACCATTAGCTCGTAGTAGAATTTGCTGAGCTCGGGGTCGGGAATGTGTTTCCAAAGCAACTTAAACCGCTCACAGCTACGCGCTTCTATTAGGGCCGATACCAGAAGCTGATCCATGAGCTGCCGCTCGCGGGAGCCGCCTCGCCGCACGTGCTTAAGCAGTTCCACCACGTATTCGTCGCGGCGCGGGCGGCCTAGCGGCAGATTGCGCTTGCGCAGTTCCTGCAGCACCCGTTCGAAGTGGCTCCACTCTTCCGCCACCAAGTCGGTCAGTTCGTCAACCAAGCGGGTTTTCTCGGGGTAGCTCACGATGAGCGAAATGCCGGTGGAAGCGGCCTTCTGCTCGCAATACGCGTGGTCGGCCAGAATGTCGCCGATGTTCTTACTGGCAATATCAACCCAGCGCGGATCGGTGTTGAGCTTGAGCTTCAGGATGGTTTTCTCGCGCTGCTGCGCAACGTCGGCCGCAGGCAAGGAATGAGAATGGGCGGTCATGATCGGCTAAAGCAAAGAAAGAAGTTACCTGACATAATTAATCTACTGGACAATGCCTTAATCGAAGAAATTCCAGCGGATTCCCAGTTGAAAATTACGCGGATTGCCAGTGTAGTAGGGCGCCGTGAAATACCCGTTGCGGTACAGCCCTTGGTTGATGTAAGCCATTTTCAGAAACACCGACACGGTCTTGATATCGGCCGTTACAAAGGCATCGATAACGGAATAACGGCGCGAGGTGAAGAAGTCCTGCACGTAGAACTGCTGAATGCTGGGCGCGTAATCGTAGGGCTGCCACCGGTCCTGGAAGTAGGTTTCGAGACCTATCTGGCTGAACAGCGCGCGTTTAAACAAGTACCCTTCGGCGTACACCTTCAGGTTGGCTACCACCGCCGGAATACGCAGGCCCTCGCCGTCGCCGCCCTGGGTAACGACCACCTGATTATCGGTGTGCAGCACGCCGTAGCGCAGCTGATGCCGCAGCGTGCCAATGAGCAGCTGCTTGCCGGTATTCAGCTGCTCAGGCTCGGCCAGCTGGTTGTAAAACACCAGGTTGTTGATGTTCGCCACCGCAATAGAAGCCAGTAACTGCTGCTGAACCCGGGCCTGTGCCCCCCCAATGCGCTGGTTAAACGACACGGTAAGCTGGTTGGTCAGCGTATTCGAGAACCGGCTTCGGTTATCCCAGCGGTAGTGGTTGCTCTCCGTATAAGTTTCGGTGAGCGAGGGCGCGTAGGCCGAGCTCAGCAGCTCGGCCCGGAGCGGCCCGAAGCGCATGGAGCCCCGCAGCCAGTACTCATCGAAAAACTTGTATTCCCCGGCGGCTTCCACATCAAAGATTTTCTTCCAGCGAAAAGCCACGCTGCCGCCGGCAAACAATTGCGTTCCGCTGCGGTCGAGCGAGGATTTCAGGTTTTCACCGGTGGAGTCAGTGGTGTTGTTCCGGGTATCCAGGCTCCAGTTACGCACCCGCCCATAGAGCCGGTACTCGAGAAAATCGGTTCGCCCCAGCAGGCCGCCGGTATTTTCGAACTGTTTGTAGTCGGTGCGGTCGTCGGTACGGCGGTTGCTTAAGAGTTGCGCCGGGTAAAACTGCGTAGTATCGGAAAGCGGCCGCAGGGCTTCGTCGAGGTACCGGTTGTACTGCCGGCTCCAGTCGAGCACGTGAAAGGCGGTGAGGCCGCGCCCCACCAGGTTGTACGTGTGCGCTAAGTGAAACCGGTCCCGATTATCGGTATTGGTGGCATTTGTCAGGCGCACCGCCTCCAGGTTGTAGCTAAACAGGCCCTCCAAAGAATCGAGCCGGTCGCCGGTACCGGGTCGAATGCCCCCCTGCTCGGCTGCTTCATGCCGCCCCGTGTAGTAATGGGCGAGCATCTGGTAGCGGTTGTCGCGGGTTTGGTAGCGCCCGAACAGCAGCAGGTTGGTGTGCCGGGTGAGTCCGTCGTCGCGAAAGGCAGGAGCCAACTGCTTGTTCGACGAAATTCGCTCGTAAACAATGCCCAGGTTGGCCGTTTTCTTGATGCTACGGCTGTAGGAGCCCTCAAAAACCGACTCGCCCGCCCCACCTTGGATAAAGCGAAAAAACGAGAACGGGGACCGGGTGTCGTAGTACGGCACCGCGTTCGGGCTGCGGAAATACCGATTGAATACATCACGCCCCAAGCGGGCCCCAATGTTGGTATTTACTTCCCACAGAAGCCGGCGCGAAGCCGTACCCAGCGTGCCTAAATTTTGTTGAAACGTGCTATCATATACCCAATTACGACTCTGCTGAATACCGTTGATGGTGGTATCGAGCGGAGCGCCATCCGGAAGATTGCGGAGTACGTTGGCTTCGCGCACAACCAAGGTTGTGCGCGGCCCGAACAGCACCCGGGTGGTATCATCGATGATTTGGGCCCGCAAAGCGACGGGCAGTAAAGCCAGTATTACCAACAGCCCCGCCCGGCGCCACGGCGCCACCGGTACACAACACAACAAGCGAAAAAGCGCGGAATCAGGCAACGGTACGGGGTATAAACAGCGGGGCGAGAAGCTTTTGCAGGCGCTGGGCGCCGTCGGCAAGGAAGCGCACCCGAATGGGAACGTAAAATAACGGCAAAAGCGCCACGGCAGTACGCAGCGTTGGCTCGAGCAGGCGGGCAGCGTCTTTTTGCGTGGTCAGCACCACCTGCCCGGGCGCCAGCGAATCGGCCACGGCCATCAGCTCGGCCGCCGTGAAAGCATGGTGGTCGGCAAAGCGGTGGTGCTGCGCCAACCGGTAGCCGGCGCCGCGGAGGTAGTCGATTAGCGGCTGGGGCTGGGCAATGCCCGTTAGTAGCACGGCTTCGGCCCCCGGTTTGGGCCCGGAGCCGGCTGCGGAGCCCGAAACCGCCACTGGATTTCCGTATTCGTAAGCTGAAAACAGCACCGGTACGTTGGAACGCGTGTATCGGTGTACCGCCGCCGCCGCCTCACGTCGGGCCTGTTCGGACCAGGTTGGCGGGCATTTGGTTACGACCACGACATCGGCGCGGCGGGCTCCCCGGCGGCTCTCGCGCAGTCGGCCGGCGGGAAGCACATGATCTTGCCAGAACGGCCGGGCCTGTTCGGTGAGCAGTACATTCAGCGAGGGTTGAACGCGGCGGTGCTGGTAGGCGTCATCGAGAACTACCGCACTGATTTTCAAGGGCAGCGTTTCCAGTTCAGCCAGGCCGTGCCGCCGGTCTTCATCGACCACCACGGGCACGGCGCCCGCAAACTCGTGGTAATGCTGCCAGGGTTCGTCGCCGATGGTAGCAGCTGTATCGGCGGCAGTAGCCAGCCGAAAGCCGCGCGTGTCTCGGCCGTAGCCGCGGCTGAGAATGGCGGGTTGTTGCCCCGCATCCAGCAGCAGTTGCACCAGCCAGGCCACGTGCGGGGTTTTGCCGGTGCCGCCCACGCGCAGGTTGCCCACGTTAATCAGCGGCACGGCGGCGGCGGTAGTGGCCAGCCACTCTGTGTCGTACAACCAGTTACGCACGGCTGCCACTCCGGCGTAGAGCCAGGAAAAGGGCAGCAGCAGCAGGGTCAGCAACGAAGGCATGGACGGGGTTTCAAGCGGCCGCAACGGGGCGAACGGCCGGCAAAAATACGTCAATTGGCCGCGTCTAAGCCCAAACCCCAAAAATCAGTTTCGTATGCCCACTCAGCGGTTACGCTGCTGGCCCGCCCCATCCGTAAGAAACCTGAGCCCACCTGCCCGTTATGCCCACCTTCGCCGACCGCCTCCTCGCATTTCTCACGCACTTTCCAGCCGCTACTGCCCTGCCCGATGATGTACTGGCTTACCACCCGTACCAAGAACCTACGGCTCACGGGCTTCTGACGCAATTCGCGCACCGCTTTTACGCCGATAACCAACCCCGCGTGGCTATTTTGGGCATTAACCCCGGCCGGTTTGGCGGCGGCACCACCGGCATTGCCTTCACCGACCCCGCGGCGCTGGCGCTGCACTGCCACATTCCGAACGAGCTGCCCCGCCGGGCCGAGCTGTCGAGCCAGTTTGTGTACCAGCTGATTGCCGCGCTGGGTGGCCCACAGGCCTTTTATCAGCATTTTTACCTTGGCTCGCTCTACCCGCTGGTGCTGTTGCGCCACGGCCTGAACCACAACTATTACGACGCCCCGGCCCTGACGCAGGCCCTGTGGCCCGATATGCAAACCTCCTTGCGCGAGCAAGCAGCCCTGGGCCTGCGCCGCGACGTAGTGGTGTGCCTGGGTCGGCGCAACGGGGAGTATTTCGCGCGGCTCAACAACGAGCTGGGCCTGTTCGAGCGGGTGGTAGTTTTCGACCACCCGCGCTACCTCATGCAGTACAAGCGCCGGTTTGTGCCCGATTCTGTGACCGACTACGCACGGGTGCTGGGCGAGCTGGTGAGTTCCCCTACTTTTTAGTGGTTTACTTGAGGGGGAAGCGTACACCTTTCCTCTACTTTTCGCTGGCGTACCAAACGGGGAAGCCTACATAGATGTAAGCTTCCCCATCAGGTAGGCCACTCAAAAGTAGAGGAACTCAGCTTCTTTTCCTTACACTTCTGTCGGCAGCCGGCAGCCCTAACGGCGGCCAATAATCCGCTTGCCCGCTGATCCGGCCCGCATCCAGGCAAGAGCGCCCGGCGTTACCTTCGCCGCATGGCTACCGTTCAAAACCTCACCCGCGCCCTGGAAGCCTGGGCCCCCCTGCCCTACCAGGAAAGCTACGACAACGCCGGCTTGCAGTGTGGCGACCCGCAGGCAGTGGTTACCGGCGTACTCATTGCCCTGGATTGTACGCCCGCTATTATAGAGGAGGCTGTACACCGGAACTGCAATGTGGTGGTGGTGCATCATCCCGTCATTTTTCAACCCTTGAAACGCCTCACCGGTGCCACCGAAGTAGAGCGGACCATTATGCTGGCCCTGCGTAGCAACGTGGCCGTGTACGCTGCCCACACCAACCTCGACAACGTGCAGCACGGCGTAAGCCGGCTGCTGGCTGAGAAAATCGGCCTCGAAAACCTGCGCGTGCTCGACCCCAAGTCCGGCTTACTTGGCAAACTCGCCGTGTATACCCCACCCGAACACGCCGAAGCCGTAAAGCGCGCCCTGTACGATGCCGGTGCCGGCCGCATTGGCCAATACTCCGACTGCAGCTTCCAGTTTGCTGGCCAGGGCACCTTTACTCCAGGTGCCGACGCAAACCCGCACACCGGCCGGCCTAATAGAGCTGAAACCGTGCAGGAATTGCGCGTGGAAGTACTGCTGCCCCTGCACCTGCAAAGCCAGGTATTGCGGGCCATGCGGGCGGCCCACCCCTACGAAGAAGTGGCCTACGACCTCGTAAAGCTCGAAAACCAACACCAGGAAGTTGGTTCCGGTATGGTTGGGGAACTGCCTGAGCCCCTGCCGCCGCAGGAGTTTCTGCGCCGCCTGCGTGAGCAACTGCACGTGCCCGTGGTGAAACACACCGAGTTCAGTGCCTCGATAAAAAAGGTTGCCGTGTGCGGCGGTGCGGGTTCGTTTCTGACCAAGAAAGCCGTGGCTGCTGGTGCCGACGCCTACGTGACCGGCGACATCAAGTACCACGAGTTCTTTGCGCCCGAAGGCCGGCTGCTTCTTTGCGACGTGGGCCACTACGAAAGCGAGCAGTACACCAGTGAGCTTTTCAGGGCATTGCTTACCGAGAAATTCTCCCGTACTTTTGCGGTCTTGTTAGCAGAGACTCCCACGAACCCCGTTCGCTATGATTTCTAATCCGTCCACGGAAACCACCGTCGCCAGTAAGCTGGAAGCCTTGTTGAATTTGCAGCAGCTGGACTCCCAACTGGACGAAATCCGCCGCGTACGCGGCGACTTGCCCGAAGAAGTGCGCGACTTGGAGGATGAAATTGCGGGTTACGAAGTGCGCGTAAGCAAGTTCGACGAAGAAGTTGCTTCGCTCAACGAGCAAATTAAACAGCGTAAGCAAGCCGCTAAGGACGCCGAAACGCTCATCAAGCGTTACGAAGACCAGCAGCAGAACGTCCGCAACAACCGCGAGTACGAGGCCATCGGCAAGGAAATGGAGCTGCAGAAGCTCGAAATCCAGATTTCGGAAAAGAAAATCCGCGAAGCCCAGTACCAAATCGAGCAGAAAATTGCTGAAATCGGCGGCACGAAGGCCCGGTTGGAAGAGCGCCGCAAGGACCTCACCAACAAGCAGGCCGAGCTGCAGGTAATTGTGGGCGAAAGCGAAGCCGACGAGCAGAAATTGCTTGAGCAGCGCGACGTAGCGGCCAAGCCGGTAGAGGAGCGCCTGCTAACGGCTTACACCCGCATCCGCGGCAATGCCCGCAACGGTTTGGCCGTGGTAATGGTAAAGCGTGACGCCTGCGGCGGCTGCTTTAACACGGTGCCTCCGCAGCGCCAGGCCGACATTATCTCGCACAAGAAAATCATCGTGTGTGAGCACTGCGGCCGTATTCTGGCCGACGTGGAAGCCAAGATTTCTTAATTTCCCGGCATTACTCATCTTAGAAAGGAACGGCCTCGTGTCGTTCCTTTTTTTGTTGCATGGAGTTTCTTAAAACGGTTTGCCGGGACTTACGCATCAGCGCACTCAGCGCGCTGCTCATGACGTATGCCTTGGCAAGCCGGAACTTTGTGGCGGCTGAGACGCGGCATGCCAGCCAACAAGTTGAGGAAGCCATTGCGGAAGCTGAAGCCGCACCACAGCAGCTCAGTTCAACGAGCCGCCGCGCCTATGCCGATTTGCTGAAGCTGCGCACGGCTGCCGCTCGGGCCGCCGTGCGCGCCGAGTTACGCCAGCAGCCCGCCAACGCCGGGGCCCTGCTCGTTGACGAAGGCATAGACTTCACGGAGCTGGTGGTAAGTCAGGACGCGGCCCGCTACGAAGCCGTAATTGACAAGCAAGACGAGTACCTGGAGCAACTCGCGCAACTGCCCCGCACGCCCCTGCGCGACTATGCGCGAGCAGAAATCCGGCTGCACCAAGCCGTGGCCCAGGTCATGTTCGACCACGAGTTTCAGGGAGCGTGGAGCCTGCGGCAGGCTTACCTGCAGGTGCAGCAGAACGCCAAACGCTGGCCCAATCACTTGCCCACGCGCAAAACCTTGGGCTTGTGTCAGTTTCTGATTGGTTCGGTGCCCGAGGGCTACCGGTGGTTTATGAACCTGTTAGGCTTGCCCGGCGACACCAACGCGGGCCTGCAAAACCTGCGCACGGCCACGCTGCACCCGCACGATTTCCAGATTGAGTCGCAAGTGCTGCTGGCCCTGATTCGCCAGGCTTACCAAGGAGCCGACAACGAAGCCGCAGCGCTGGCCGATCGGTTGTACCGCGAGCAGCCCGATAACCTGCTGTTCAGCTACCTGGTTATGTCGATTCAGAAGAAACTGCACCACACCGACCGCGCCCTGGCCGCTTACCGCAGTCGGCCCACCGGCCCAGCTTATCCCGTGGTGCCCTACCTACACCACATGGCCGCCGATCTGTTGCTTTACCAGGGTCAGTACGCGGCTTCAACGCAGGCCAATCAACAGTTTATCAACGATTACCGCGGCAGCCATTACCGCAAAGACGCCTGGTTTAAGATGTACCTCGCGCACTGGCTCGCCGGCAACGACGCAGCGGCCGAGCGGGCCCGCCGGCAAATTGCGAGCGGCGGCGAAACCGTGGTGGAAGAGGACCGCTACGCCCAGCGCTTCATCGACGACCAGTTGCCGCTGAACCGTACTCTCACCGCCGCCCGCCTCCAGCTCGACGGCGGATACTACCGCGCCGCTCTAAGCACGCTCAACCGTTTCCGCGTAACGGCTGCTACGCCCCTGCGCGACCGGCTGGAAGAACCTTACCGGCTGGCACGGGCCTATCACGGCCTAAGCCGCCTCGATTCTGCCCGGTTCTATTACCAACGCACCCTTTCGCTGAGCGGCAATGCGCCGTACTATTTCGCGCCTCAGTCTGCGCTGCAAATGGGTTATTTAAGCCTGGAGGCCGGCCAGAAGGCTCAGGCCAAAGCGTATTTTCAAAAAGCTCTCGGCTACGCCAAGCACGAATACAAAACCAGCACCGATGCCAAGGCCAAGGTGGCGCTGGCCGCTTTGAAATAAGCAGTGGCTTAGTGTACGGTTGCTGCGAACAGGGCTTAGCGGCTACTTTCGTGCTGTGTTGAGAGTTCCGCTGACCGATTTGCCCGCCGACTTCCGGGCCCGCGCCTTGCGCTGGGCGGCCGGCTTTCCGCACTGCGCCTACTTCGAGCCCAACGACCTCACTTACCCCTGCGGCCCCTTCCGGCGTCTGCTGGCCGTGGCTCCGGAAGCTACCGGCGCGCCCGGCTCATTAGCCGCTTTGCAACCGTGGCTGCAGTCTGCGGCGCCGGCTGCACGGTGCGGTTTCGTTACTTACGACGTTAAAAACGACATTGAAGCGCTGCAAAGCAACAATTTCACTGGCCTGAATTGGCCGGCACTGCATTTTTTCACGCCGCAACACTGGCTATACTGGCAAGCGGCGCACCTCGAAATTCACGGCCCCAGTTCGGAAGCTGTGTTTCAGGAAATTTTACAGACGCAATTGCTGGCCCCGGCGGCGCCTGCCGTTTCCACCATGCAGGCCCGTATGCCCCGCGCCGATTACCTAGCGGCAGTAGCGGCAGTGCGGGAAGATATCTTGAACGGAGAAGTATATGAGTTGAACCTGTGCCAGGAGTTTTACGCCGAAAGGGTTTCCCTCGACCCTGTCGATGTTTTTCACCGGCTCAATGCAGCTTCCCCTACGCCCTTCGCGGGTTTCTGCCGTTGGCACGACCATTACCTGCTTTGCGCATCACCCGAACGGTTTCTGGCTTACCAAGAGCCAGTTATTATTTCTCAACCTATTAAAGGCACCATTCGGCGCGGCCATACCCCGGAAGCCGACGAACAACAACGCCAAACGCTGCTGAACGACGAGAAGGAACGCGCCGAAAACCTGATGATTGTGGATCTGGTGCGCAACGACCTGGCCCGCATTGCCGAAACGGGCAGCGTAAAGGTCCCTGAGTTGTTCGGCCTGTACCCGTTCCGGCACGTGTGGCAGATGATTTCAACCGTGAAAGCCGAGCTACAGCCGGGTGTGGGCTTGGCGGATGTACTGCGCGCAACCTTCCCCATGGGCTCTATGACGGGCGCGCCGAAAATCCGGGCTATGCAACTTATCGAGCAATACGAACGCACCCGGCGTGGCCTTTACAGTGGCAGCTTCGGCTACGTACTGCCCGATGGCTCGTTTGATTTCAACGTAGTTATCCGCTCCCTGCAATACCGCCATGACACGGGCTACCTCAGCTTCCAAGTGGGCTCGGCCATTACCTACGACTCCGACCCGGAACGCGAGTACGACGAATGCCTGTTGAAGGCCCAAGCCATGCTGGAAGTCTTGGGCGCCACCGTAGCATAGCTACCCTATCCGGCAACGGTCGTGGCTTAGGGTCCAGCACCTGGCGGCGCTGGTAATAGTTCGTAGCCAAAGGCTCTGCCAAACTGTCATTTTTGCCCGGCAAGCCGTACCTTTGTCGTCCTTTCGTTGATTTTTCCCGAGGCCATGTCTCAACCGATTCTTACGCTTGACTTTCTAGACCAGGCAGCTGCCCCCACCGCCGAGCAGCTGCCCGCCGACGTACGTGTAACCGAAGCCACCAACACCGGCCGTTCGCGTCGCCTGTACATCGAGAGCTACGGCTGCCAGATGAACTTCTCCGACTCCGAAATCGTGTCCAGCATCCTTTTCGATGAAGGTTTCGACACGACTACCGAGTTGGCCGAGGCCGATTTAGTGCTGCTGAACACCTGCTCCATCCGCGAAAAAGCGGAGGTTACCGTGCGCCAGCGCCTCAAGGAAATCAACGCCCACAAGCGCCGACAGCCCGGCTTGCTGGTGGGCGTGCTGGGCTGCATGGCCGAGCGCCTCAAAAGCAAATTCTTGGAGGAAGAGCAAATCGTGGACCTCGTGGTAGGCCCCGATGCTTACCGCGACCTGCCCCGCCTCATCAAGGAAGTAGACGCCGGTCAACGCTCGGTGAACGTGCTGCTGAGCCGGGAGGAAACGTACGCCGACATTACGCCGGTGCGCCTGAACTCCAACGGTATTACCGCTTTCATCAGCATCATGCGCGGCTGCGACAACATGTGCTCGTTCTGCGTGGTGCCCTTCACCCGCGGCCGCGAGCGAAGCCGCGATGCTCACAGCATCGTACGCGAAGCCGAAGACCTCTTCAACAAAGGCTTTAAAGAAGTCACGCTACTGGGCCAGAACGTAGACAGTTACAAGTGGCAATCGGAGGACGGTACAGAGTTCGTGAACTTCGCTAACCTGCTCGAGCGCGTGGCCTTGGTAAGCCCCGAGTTGCGCATTCGCTTCTCCACGTCGCACCCCAAAGACATTACCGACGAGGTGCTGCACACGATGGCCAAGTACGACAACGTGTGCAACTATATTCACCTGCCGGCCCAAAGCGGCAACTCCCGCGTGCTGGAGCTCATGAACCGCACCTACGACCGGGAATGGTACCTGGACCGCGTAGCGGCCATCCGGCGTATTCTGGGCGAAGACTGCGGCATTTCCACCGATATGATTGCCGGTTTCTGCTCTGAAACCGAGGAAGAGCACCAAGACACGCTCAGCCTCATGGACCACGTGCAGTACGATATGTCCTACATGTTCTTTTACTCGGAGCGCCCCGGTACCCTGGCCGCCCGCAAGCTGGCCGACGATGTGCCGCTGGAGGTGAAAAAGCGCCGCTTGGCCGAAATCATCGAGCGGCAGCAGCGCCACAGCCTGGTGCGTAGCCAAATGGGGGTGGGCAAAGTGCACCGCGTGCTGGTGGAAAACACCTCCAAGCGCAGCACCGAGCACCTAAGCGGCCGCAACGACCAGAACAAGGTGGTCATTTTCCCCAAAAAGCACTACAAAAAGGGGGATTACGTGAACGTGCTGGTAACCGAGTGTACCAGTACCACGCTGCTGGGCGAGGCGGTTGAGTAAGGTTCACCGCCATACTGAGCACTGCCGATGTATTTCGCATGCTGATGCAGGAAAGTAGCTACAACTTCGACCCGATGCCCCGGTAGCGCTCAGCATGTCGTTTAGATTCTGCTTTCGGTAAAGTATTCCGCGCCGCTTTCCGTCTACCCCACGACAACCCGACCCTGATTTGACTCCTTCCGAAATACAAAGCATTAAGCAGCGCTTCGGCATTATCGGCAACGCGCCGGCGCTGAACTACGCCATTCAGGTGGCGGCGCAGGTGGCTCCTACCGATATGACCGTGCTCATCACGGGCGAAAGCGGCTCGGGCAAGGAATCGTTTTCGAAAATCATTCACGCCCTGTCGCCGCGCAAGCACGGGCAGTTCATTGCCGTGAACTGCGGCGCCATTCCCGAAGGCACCATTGATTCGGAGCTGTTTGGCCACGAAAAAGGCTCGTTTACCGGGGCTTCCGAAGCCCGCAAAGGTTACTTCGAAGTAACTAACGGCGGCACCATCTTCCTCGACGAAATCGGGGAAATGCCCTTAGGTACCCAGGCCCGCCTGCTGCGCGTGTTGGAAAACGGAGAGTTTATCCGCGTGGGCTCGTCGAAGGTGCAAAAGACCGACGTGCGCGTGGTAACGGCCACGAACGTGAACCTGCTCGATGCCGTGCGCGAGAGCCGCTTCCGCGAAGATCTGTACTACCGCCTGAACACGGTGCCTATTACCGTGCCGCCATTGCGCGAACGGGGCGAAGACATTTACCTGCTGTTCCGCAAGTTCGCCACCGACTTTGCCGAGCGCTACCGCGTAAAGCCCATTTCACTGACGCCCGATGCGGTGCAGGAGCTGCAGCGCTTTCGCTTTCCCGGTAATATCCGCCAGCTCAAGAACATAGCCGAACAGATTTCGGTGCTGCAAACCGAGCAGCGCGAAGTAGACGGCCGCCGCCTGCGCCACTACCTGCCGCAGGATCAAAGCTCTAACCTGCCCATGCTCATCGGCGCCACCGCCGATGGCATTGCCCCCTCGGGCCTATCGGAGCGTGACCTGCTGTACAAGGTGCTGTTTGACATGCGCCGCGACATGACCGACCTCAAGAAGTTGGTTCTGGAGCTGGCTGCGGGCGGGGCCCGGCACGATGGCAACCAAGCCCAAGAGCTTGTGCGCCAGAACAGCCATTTGTTTGCCGCAGCAGGCATTGCCCCATACGAAACCGGCCGCCTCACCCGTTCCGCTCCCGACGGCCCCGATTCCTTCATCATCAACGCCCAGCCCGACGAATACGAGGTGGAGGACGACGCCCAGCGCGTGGAGGATATTTCGCACGAAACAGAAGAAGAAAGCCTTTCGCTGGAAGCCAAGGAAAAGGAAATGATTGTGAAAGCCTTGAAAAAGCACCACAACAAGCGCAAGTACGCGGCCCAGGACCTTGGCATTTCGGAACGCACCCTGTACCGCAAACTCAAGCAGTATGACCTGGAATAACCTCGGCGCGTGGCGCCTGCTGCTCGTGCTGTGGTTGCTGCCGCTGGCCGGGTGCAGCGTGTACTCCTTCACCGGCACGAACATCGACCCAGCGGTTAAAACCTTCTCGGTTGCCACGTTCCCCAATAACGCCACCAACGGCCCTTCTTTCCTTTCGCAGCGTTTTTCGGAGGACCTGCGCGACTATTTCCAGCGCAACACCACGCTCAAGTTAGTACCGCGCGACGGCGACCTGCAGTTCGAAGGCCAGATTGTGGCGTACGATTTCGCGCCGGCGGCCATTCAGCGCCAGGACGGCCGCGACCAAGCCGGGATTAACCGCCTCACCATTCAGGTGCGGGTGAAATTTACCAACACCAAAGACCCGAAGCAGGATTTCGAGCAGACGTTCCAGAGCAACGGCGACTTTGCTGCTACACAAGACATTACAGTTATTAACAACGACCAGGCCGCCATTCGCCGCATCACCGACCGTGTAATTACCGACGTGTTCAACAAGTCGGTGGCTAACTGGTAGGGGCCCGGCCTGGGTTAAATAACTAAATTGCTGTATTGTTGCGGCCCCTTGGCGTTGCACGGGCTGGTTAACCAACGTCTCTGCGTTTAGCAACCTGCCTTTTTCCAAACTCCAGAACCACCCATTTCCGGCCAGTAATCCATGACCCGCGCGTCGCTGCTGCATATTCTCGACCACGTTACCGGAATTTCGGATACCGAAGTTCGGGAGCTGGAGCAGTTGGCTACCGCCTTCCCCTACTGCCAAACCGCGCATCTGTTGCTGGCCAAAGCCGCCCACGACCGCGGCAGCATGCTGGCCAGCCAACGCCTGCGCCGCGCCGCCACGTACGCTACCAACCGCGAACTGCTGCGGGAGTTAATCGAACGGCCCGCAACCCAACCTCAAGCTGCTGCGGCTGCCCCGGAAACGGTTGCTGAACCAGTTCCTGAAAATGCTTTTGCGGCCACCGCTGCCGAGGTTTCTTTCGATTCCGTTGCGCCAGCAGCTGACGACGTTACTGAAGTAATCGAGCAACCATCTTCGGCCGACATAGCTGATGTGTTGCTTGCGGAGCAAGAGGCTAAGCCAGCAGAAGCAACATCAACTGAGGCTATTCTCGAAGTCGAAAGTGAGTTGCAAGCGCCCCAGCCATTGGAACTGGCAGAAACAAACACCGTTTCTGAAAACGAGCAGCTAACGCAAGACGTTACCCCAGAAGCTGACGCGCTAGAAGAAGCTGAAGTCGATGAGTCCGAGCCCCTTTCTGCGGAACAACTCGATTCAACCCCACCAATTGAAGCTCATCAGCCCGCTGCTGAACCTCTGGAAGACGCTGTTGAAGAAACCAATTTAGCTCCTGCCGAAGCTCAAGCTACCGAGGCCTTGGCTGATGAGTTGCCGGCCGTCGCACCTGCTATTCGACCACCGGTAGAGGGAGGCAGTTCCCGTTTCGAGTTTGGATTGGCCGAATCGTTACCGCCCGTAACCTCCTACCGGCTGCCCGAAGCGCTTGAGGAAATTGAGCCGGCCAAAGCGCCGTTGCCTTCCTTCTACGCCGATGAGCATCTTGCCTACGCCGTTGCTGTCGGGAGCCGCTTTGGGCATTGTTTAATGGGGCGCAGTGCCGAACTCACCCACGATTTACCCACGGATTCGGCATGGCTGCCCGACGCGCTTCTGCTGGACCACGCGGCTAAGCATCGACCCGCAACGCCGGCTACCCCTTCGTCCATTGCCTTGATCGAGCGGTTTCTCAAAAACCAACCGCGTATCAAATCGTCGGCGGCACGAATCCCTATGGTAACCGAGCCGCAAGCCGATTTATCGGTGCGCAGCACCAGTCCGCCGCCAAGTCTGGCCTCGGAGAGCTTGGCTAAAATCCTTGTTAAGCAGGGCAAAACTGCCCGTGCCATTGAAATTTACGAACAGCTGATGGTGCGCCAGCCCGAAAAAAAGGCGTACTTTGCCGCTCAAATTGACCACCTGAAACAACAGCCGGAGTAAAACCGGAACAGTAGATGTACACTGCCATTATCGTCCTTGCCCTTTTCGTTTGCCTGTTGCTGGCCCTAGTAGTGCTGGCCCAAAACTCTAAGGGCGGTGGGTTGTCCAGTAATTTCGCTGCCGGCGGCACTGCCCAGCTCATGGGCGTGAAGCGCACCGGCGACCTGCTGGAGCGCCTAACTTGGGGTTTCGCCATTGCCCTGATTGTGTTGTCGCTGGCTTCGCACGTAATCCTGTCGGGCCAAACGGCTGGCCCAATGCGTAGCGTGAACCAACAGAAAGCTTTGGAAACGCGTGTACCCGCTGCCCCGGCTGTTCCGGGCCCGCAAGCTCCCGCACCGGGCGCCACTGCTCCGGGTGCTACCGCCCCGCAGTCGGCTCCGGCTACCACTGCTCCAGCCGCCCAGCCTACTCCCGCTCCGGCCCCGGCTCAATAGCTTTAATCTTAGGCTGTCCTTCAAAATCGGCGGGTTCTCGCACCAGCGAGAAGCCGCCGGTTCCTTTTTACTGGTTTAGGTTAACTATACTTGCGGCCGCTGTTCTGCCACTTTCCTGCCCGGTTTGTCAGGGTTGTTGCGCCGAAAACCGCAAAAAGTTCCGATTTCTGACCATTCTGTCAGTTTTTCGCGGGCTGGCACAAGAAGTGCCGAGCGGCAGCAGGCTCCTTCGCGGAACCTACTCCAAAGACTTTTCTTTGATCATAACCCCTCAACCCAACCCAGCAGAATGGCTATTAGCATCAAACCGCTGGCTGACCGCGTAATTATTGCGCCGGCCGCCGCCGAAGAGAAAACCAAGTCGGGCATCATCATCCCCGACACGGCCAAGGAAAAGCCGCAGCGCGGCGAAGTAGTGGCCGTGGGCGCAGGCAAAACCGAGAACGGTACGCTCGTGCAGCCCCAGGTGTCGGTAGGCGACCAAGTGCTGTACGGCAAGTACGCCGGCACTGAAATTACCGTGGATGGTCAGGACTACCTCATCATGAAGGAGTCTGACATCTTCGCCATCCTGTAAGTATCATCTCTCCAGACTTTCAAACCAAGACAAGCCCACAATGGCAGCTAAACTGGTTCAATTTGACATTGAAGGCCGCAACAAACTCGTTGCTGGCGTAGATAAACTGGCTAACGCCGTGAAGGTAACCCTGGGCCCGAAAGGCCGCAACGTGGTTATCGACAAGAAATTCGGTGCCCCCACCATCACCAAAGACGGTGTAACGGTTGCCAAAGAAATTGAGCTGAAGGACCCCGTAGAGAACATGGGTGCCCAGTTGGTGAAAGAAGTAGCATCGAAGACGGCCGACCAGGCTGGCGACGGTACTACCACCGCTACGGTATTGGCCCAGGCCATTTACCGTGCTGGCTTGAAGAACGTAGCCGCCGGTGCTAACCCCATGGACCTGAAGCGCGGCATCGACAAGGCAGTTCACGCCGTGGTTGCCAACCTCAAGTCGCAGTCGAAGAAGATTGAAAACTCTTCGGAAATTGCTCAGGTAGGCACCATTTCGGCTAACAACGACGCGGAAATCGGCCAGATGATTGCCGATGCCATGGACAAAGTGGGCAAGGAAGGCGTTATCACGGTAGAAGAAGCGCGTGGCACCGAAACCGAAGTAAAAACGGTGGAAGGCATGCAGTTCGACCGCGGCTACCTCTCCCCTTACTTCGTAACCAACGCCGAGAAGATGGAAGCCGAGCTGGACTCGCCTTACATCCTGATCTACGACAAGAAAGTAAGCACCATGAAGGAGCTCCTGCCCGTGCTGGAGCAAGTGGTGCAAACCGGTAAGCCCCTGTTGATCATTGCCGAAGACGTAGACGGCGAAGCGCTGGCTACGCTGGTAGTGAACAAGCTGCGTGGCTCGCTGAAAATCGTTGCTGTTAAAGCTCCGGGCTTCGGTGACCGTCGCAAGGCCATGCTGGAAGACATTGCAGCCCTCACCGGCGGCACGGTTATCAGCGAAGAGCGCGGCTACAAGCTCGACAACGCTACCCTGGACTACCTCGGCCAGGCCGAGAAAATCTTGGTTGACAAAGACAACACGACCATCGTGAACGGCCGTGGTCAGAAGGACGATATTTCGGCCCGCGTTAATCAGATCAAAGCTCAGATCGAAACCACCACGTCGGACTACGACAAGGAGAAACTGCAGGAGCGTCTGGCCAAGCTGTCGGGCGGTGTTGCTATTCTCTACATCGGTGCCTCGACCGAAGTGGAAATGAAGGAGAAGAAAGACCGCGTAGACGATGCCCTGCACGCTACCCGCGCCGCCGTTGAGGAAGGCGTGGTACCCGGCGGTGGCGTAGCCCTGGTGCGTGCTCTGGACGCTCTGGAAGGTGTTGACACCATCAACAGCGACGAGCGCACCGGCGTAAACATCATCCGCACGGCTCTGGAAGCTCCCCTGCGCACCATCGTGGCCAACGCCGGTGGCGAAGGCTCGGTAGTGGTTCAGAAGGTACGCGAAGGCAAAGGCGACTACGGCTACAACGCCCGTGAGGACCGCTACGAAAACCTTATGGCCGCTGGTATTCTCGACCCGACCAAGGTAACGCGTCTGGCCCTCGAAAACGCTGCCTCGATTGCCGGCTTGCTGCTGACGACCGAGTGTGTGATTTCGGAAGAAGCCGAAGAAGAGAAAGGCGGAGGCGCCGGTGCTGGCGGCATGGGCGGCATGGGCGGCATGGGCGGCATGGGCGGCATGATGTAATCAGCCCGTCCGAGCCTCTCTGCTCTGGATTAAAAAAGCCCTGCCGGACCAAGTCCGGCAGGGCTTTTTTGCGTTTGGTTGTAAAGTATTTATGCTTCAACTGGCTCGTTCATCATGCGCGTTAATCGGCTTTGGATTAGGAATAGCACCAACGACGAGGCTACCGACAATCCTACGAAAATCAAGAAGAACTCGTAAAGGCCGCTGATTTCGAAGCCGAGGAAGTGCGGAGCGGCTTTGCCCGGCTCGGGGTACAGTCCACTTAGCACACCGGCCAGCTTGTTACCGCCGGCCGTAGCCATAAACCACACGGCCATTAGCAACGAAGCAAAACGGGCCGGCGACAGTTTGTTTACTAACGCTAAGCCGATGGGCGACAGACACAACTCCCCGAATACGTGCAGCAAGTACATGGCCACCAGCCAGAACATGCTCACTTTCGTGGCTGCATCTACGCCCTTTACCCCAAAGGCAATGATGAGGTAGCCCAAGCCGAGCAGCAGCAAGCCTATGGCCATTTTCAGCGGCGACGACGGCTCCAGCCCGCGGCGGCCCAGCGCGGTCCAGATGACAGCGAACAGCGGCGCAAACGTAATAACGAACAACGCCGGGGCCGACTGGAAATACGAAGCGGGCATAACGTAGCGACCCAGTTGCCGGTCGGTTTGCTCATCGGCGAAGAAAGTGAGTGAGGCGCCGGCCTGCTCGTAGGCGCCCCAGAAGAAAATCACGAAGAAGCTCAGGATGAAGATGACGTAGATTTTCTCTTTTTCTCGGGCCGTGAGCGAGGCGTCGGCCAGCACCACCAAAGGCACCACCAGCATGGCGGAAAAAACCAAGGCCCCGATCCAGTCCTGATTCATGTACCAGGCAATGGCGGCATACACGGCCGTGAAAATGGCGGCTAAGGCCAGCATGCGGCCGGCGGTAACTCCGGTAGAGGCCGGTGTGGCCAAGGTTTCGTTGCGTACGGGAGCATCGGTTGTGAGAGGCACAACCGGGGACTGTGCCACCTGTCGCTCGGGCTTGGCACCCAGCGGGGCGCCTTGTGCATCCACCACGTAACGGTGTTTGAACAGCTCGAAAGTGGCAGTACCAAGCAACATACCAATGCCAGCGGCCAGAAAACCCCACTTGAAATCAGCCGGATTATCGGTGTCGCCCAGGTAGCCGCATACTAAAGGCGAGAGAAAGGCCCCGATGTTGATACCCATGTAAAAAATGGTGTAAGCCGTATCAATGCGCTTGTCGCCGGCTGGGTAGAGCATGCCCACCATCGACGAGATATTGGGCTTAAAGGAACCGTTGCCGAAAATCAGCAGGCCCAGCCCCGAGAAGAACAGCAGCTTTTGCGCAGCCCCAGCTTCGGTTTGACCCGCCACGTACAGCGAGGCACTGAAAAACAGGCAAAACTGCCCTAGAGCCATCAGCAAGCCGCCTATTAATATGGAGCGGCGGTTGCCCCAATACCGGTCGGCGAGGTAGCCGCCGAGCAGCGGCGTGAGGTACACCAGGCTAGTGTAGTTGCCGTAGAAACGCGAGGTCAGAGCCTTATCGAAGAGCAACGCCTTGCCCATGTACAAACTCAGCAGCGCCCGCATGCCGTAAAAGCTAAACCGTTCCCACATTTCGGTGAGAAACAGCACGTACAGGCCCTTGGGGTGGCTGGTGCTGCTTGGGGCGGCAGCTGAGTTGCCGGGCGTAGAGGTAGTTTGCATTCGGGGAGGCGTCGGGAATGAGCAAGCCGGACGAAGTGAAGACGGGCGCAAGTAACCACGTTTTGTTACGGCAGCGGACGAAGATCATCCGATCCAAAGGTGACCCTCACGGCTCTTTGGTTGCGCAGATTCGCTGCGCGCTGGAATGAGCCGCAAAAAGCCCCGCCGGAGTAGTTCCGGCGGGGCTTTTTAAGTCAAATGATACTGGCAGGAGTTACCCGCGGCCGTGCATCATGTGGAACAGCTTTTTGGCAATGAGGATGAGCAGCAAGCCAGCCCCGATTACGAAGGCGGCAATCAGGCCGAACACCTTTAGGGCACCGAGCTCTTCTACGTAAGCAGCAATGTAGCCACCGGCAATCTGGGCCACGAAGGGCGCCAGGAACCACACGCCCATGAGCATGGACGTGAGCGACACCGGCGACAGACGCGACACCATCGAGAGGCCGATGGGCGACAGGCACAGCTCGCCGATGGTGTGGAAGAAGTACGTAGCAAGCAGCCACAAAATGCTGGCCTTAATGGTCGTGTCCTGCACGTCGCCGCCGCGCTCCATTACGGCGCCCACCATGAACAGGAAGCCGGCACCGAGCAGAATCATGCCCAGGCCCATCTTCACCGGAATGCTCAGGTCTTTGCCTTTGCGCCCGAGGGCCAGCCAAATACCAGCCGTTACGGGTGCAAAAGCCACGATAAAGAGCGGGTTAACCGACTGGAACCACGAGGTCGGAATCAGGAAGCCGAACACGTCGCGGTTGATGTACTTATCGGTGTAGAGCGTTAAGGATGACCCAGCCTGCTCGAAACCAGCCCAGAAGAACACCACGAACAGCGTAATAATGAAGATAACGGCCATGCGGTCGGTTTCTTCCTTGGTGAGCGGGGCTTTGGCAATGGTTTTGTCTTCGCCATGGCCTTCGGGGTACATGCCCACGTCGCCAAGGTATTTCTTGCCGAGGAGGTTAAAGGCCAGCTGGCCCAGCATCATGCCAATACCGGCGGCCAAGAAACCGTAGCGGAAGCCGTAGCTGCTGATTTCGGTGACGCCGTTTACCACCGTTTTGGTGGCGAACAGGTCTTCGGCAAGGTAACCGCAGACCAACGGAGCAAAAAAGGCGCCCACGTTGATGCCCATGTAGAAAATGGTGAAAGCGGCGTCGCGCTTTGGGTCGCCTTGCTGGTAGAGCTTACCAACGATGGTCGAAATGTTCGGCTTAAAGAAACCGTTGCCCAAAATCAGCAGCAGCAAGCCCAGGGCGGTGGGCCAGGGCATGCCAAAAATGGCCGGGTCGGTGGAAACCGCCGGCTGCATAAACAGGCAGAGCTGGGCAAGGGCCATGGTAATACCCCCAATAAGGATAGCGCGCCGCTGGCCTATGTATTTATCGGCGAGGTAGCCACCGATGATGGGCGTGAAGTACACGAAGCCCGTGAAGTAACCGTAAATGAGCGTGGCACTGGCTTCGGGAATGCCCAAGCCGCCTTGCACAGCCGTTTTGGTGAGGTACAACACCAGCAAACCGCGCATGCCGTAGTAACTAAACCGTTCCCACATTTCGGTGAAGAACAGCAGGTACAGGCCGGGGGGGTGCTTGGTGCTCATTTGGGTTGGCGGCTGGGCCTGAGCGGAGGCTACTTGCATGAGTGCGTGGAGAAAAGAGGGTTTGGGAGTAATGGAGAGGAAACAAAAAGCCCACCAGCCGCTTAACAGAGCTGGGGGCTTACGGGTAAATCTAGCCAAATTTTCCCAACTGTTACCCCCTTGCCAGCGTAGAGCGGCCCACTAAGGCAACGGGCATTAATAGGAGTCGGCTGGACTGCCACACCGGATTTTCGCCTATTTTTGTCTCGGATTTCCCCATTTCCCATTTCCCACTCTCCCTACCTTACCTACCTACCGCGTTTTTATGATGGAAACCAGCACTTCCGCCGCTGCTCTGGACCGCCTCAAGCCGCTGGGCATCACCCAGGCCCAAGAGGTACGTCTTAACCTGACGCCCGCCGAGCTGGTGGAGGAAGCCCTCCGGAACGGCGAAGGCACCCTCACCGACACGGGCGCCCTGATGGCCGACACCGGCAAGTTCACCGGCCGCTCGCCCAAAGACCGTTTTGTAGTGCGCGACGCCAACACCGAGGATAGCGTATGGTGGGGCGACATCAACATTCCGTTTGATGCCGACAAGTTCGACCAGCTGCACCAGAAAATGGTGGCTTACCTGGCCGACAAAAAGATTTACGTGCGCGACGCCATGGCCGGCGCCCACCCCGACTACGAGCTGAAGCTGCGCGTAGTAAACGAGCTAGCCTGGCACAACCTGTTCTGCTACAACATGTTCCTGCGCCCCGAGGAAGGCGCTGACACCAGCTGGACGCCCGACTTCTCCATCATCTGCGCCCCCGGCTTCGAAGCTGACCCGGCCGTAGACGGTACCCGCCAGCCCAACTTCGCCATCCTGAACTTCACCAAGAAGATGATTCTGATTGGTGGTACGGGCTACGCCGGCGAAATGAAGAAAGGCATCTTCGGTGTGCTGAACTACCTGCTCCCCCACGAGCGGGAAACGCTGCCCATGCACTGCTCGGCTAACGTAGGCGAAAGCGGCGACGCAGCCATTTTCTTCGGCCTCTCCGGCACCGGCAAAACCACCCTGTCGGCCGACCCGAACCGCGGCCTGATTGGCGACGACGAGCACGGCTGGATGCCCGGCCAGAACGGCATCTTCAACTTCGAAGGTGGCTGCTACGCCAAGGTTATCGACCTGAGCAAGGAGAAGGAGCCCCAGATCTGGGACGCCATCAAGTTCGGCTCGATTGTGGAAAACACGCGCTTTATCCCCGGCACGCACACCGTTGATTACGCTAACAAGTCGGTGACGGAAAACACCCGCACCGCCTACCCCATCAACTACATCGACAACGCCATCGAGCCATCGGTAGCCGGTGTGCCGAAGAACATCTTCTTCCTCACGGCCGATGCTTTCGGGGTACTGCCTCCCATTTCGCGCCTCGACAAGAGCCACGCCATGTACCACTTCATGTCGGGTTACACCGCCAAGGTAGCCGGTACGGAAATGGGCATTACCGAGCCGCAAACTACGTTCTCGGCCTGCTTCGGCGCCGTGTTCCTGCCGCTGCACCCCACCAAGTACGCCGAAATGCTGGGCCAGAAAATGGAAGAGCACGAAGTGAACGTGTGGCTGATTAACACCGGCTGGAGCGGTGGCTCGTACGGCGTAGGCTCGCGCATGAAGCTGCCCTACACCCGCGCCATGATTACGGCCGCGCTGGAAGGCAAACTCAACGACGTGGAGTTCGTGAAGCACCCCATCTTCGGCGTGGAAGTTCCGGCTTCGGTGCCCGGCGTACCCACCGAAATCCTTGATCCGCGCAACACGTGGTCGGACAAAGAGGGTTACGACAAAACGGCTGCCTCGCTGGCCGAGAAGTTCGTGAACAACTTCAAGAAGTACGCTGATTTCGCCAACGAAGAAATCCTGGCCGGCGCTCCGAAAGTGGAAGCTGTAGCCAACGCATAGTTGTAAAACCTGATTTAAAAAGCCCCGCCGGCAGCTGCCGGCGGGGCTTTTTGCGTCAAGACGTCCGACTATTTTTTTACTGAACCAGCCACATGATCGTGCGATTGTGGCTGCGCCTCGTGTACTGGACCTTTACCTCTGCAAAGAGGAAAAACGTCGCATATAGCGGCACAGTACAAATGAAGATGAGTCAAGTAGAACCATGTTCGCCAGTCGTGGCTGTTGAACGGCGAATTGTTATTCAGGCCCCAGTTGAACAGGTTTTTGGCTACGTTGCCGACTTGCGTAACGACAGGGATTGGCGGCAGGAAATCAACGGTACCGCACTGGACGCTGCGCAACCGGGTCTTGGAGTTATTGCAACTGAAGACGCTTGTTTGTCGGCCAAATTACCCCATTCGATAACGACCCTGGTTTACGAAGCCTACGAGCCAAACCAGTACATAAGGTGCTCTAGTACGGCAGACAGTCCCGTTTGGACCTGCGTTGAACGAAGCTTCACGCCCCTTAGCCCGTCGGTTACGGAATTCGTTTACACGTTGCAGTTCGAACAGCAGGTAGTGCAACGAGCTTTGGGCTTTGCCCCGCCCCTGTGGTTCCTGCGCTGGTACAGCGGCTGGATGATGCAGCGCTACCTGCGCAAGCTGCAAACCCTCCTGGAAGAACGCATTTATGACACATCTAAACACGTTGCCTCTTGAGCATTTCTTAGTTAACGCTCACGTACCTACTAAAGCTGATTATTGTTATCATAAGTACAAAAGGGACTTTGGCAAATGCCAGCGGGCCTTCTTTATTCAAAGCTGAAAATCTGCGACGACTTCAATTTCTCTGTCAGCAATGCACTGTTTGAATTTGCCGCATTTTTCTCCGTAATACCTTTAATAAGCAACGCAATGCCGCAAACGGTGGCGCCATAATACACGAGCAGGTCATTGCCATTCAGACCCCAATACACGATAAGCGTCAGGGCCACACTGCACAGCATAATAATCGTACCAGCCACGATCTGCCCATCAGCCTTCTTGCGCCTTTTCTTCTGTTCCTCTAAAGCGAGGTACAGATAATCCTTGTAATAACTCAGGGCTAATTGCGGGGCATTTTCACAATCGGCTCCTTCGCTTACTAGCATTTGCTCAACCTGCTGCCGGCTTTGATTTGCGGAGTACATTTCGAATGCGGTTTTCAAGCAGTATGACTCTCTGAACTTCATTCTCTGACAATATTTATGCTGAAAAACAGTAAAGCAAGTTGCAGATATTGCTGATAACCCTCCCTCCAAAGTGGTGATGCAAAAATGTCGTTTATAGCTTAAAAATGAGTCCGCTAACTGCTGATCGAGCCTTCGGTTTATTAAGTCCTCTATTCCTTTCCCTGGTGCAGGCTAAATAATTGCTGACGCATTACACCAAGACGCATTACCAACCGTTGAGCTTCCATTACCAGGTTATCTACCCAACCTCACATTAACCTTATGCCCAAATGCTGGCTTCTGCTGCTATTCCTCATGTTACCCCTGGGGCTCCAGGCTCAGTTTGGAACGCGAAGTTCGGCTGCTATTCCTCTCCCTTATAACCCCAAGTACCATGTTGGGGATATTGCTTTTGACCCAACGCAGGACCGCGCCGACTTTGCCTTACGCCCGAACCGCCCGATCTATCAGTATTACAACTTCGCCACCAGTTTCACGGGCGGGCGGCTGGAATTGCGCCGGCTGTTGCACGAGGCTCTGCTGCCCTTGCCTGCTCGCGGCGCTGCCAGCGGTTACCTCACCGTACGTTTCGTGGTAAACCACCGCGGCGAAACCGACCGGTTTCGCGTCAGCACGCTCGATTCGGAGTACCGGCCGCAGCCGTATGAGCCGGCGCTTGTAGCCGACGTGCTGCGGGCCTGCCGCAGCCTGAAAGGCTGGGAGCCGGGCCTGATTAATGGCGAAACCCAGGACAGCTATTACTACATCACGTTCGTCGTCGATAAGGGCCGCATCCGCGAAGCCACGCTATGAAGCATTGCCTACTTTTCTTGCTGCTGTCGTTGCTTGTACAAATAGCTGGCGCGCAGCCTAATTGCAGGATTTACCCATCTGGGTCCCCTGAACGCGCTGCCTGCGAGTTGTACCTGCAAGCCATTGAGTTTCCCCAGGGCTCCATCCAGTCGCAAGTGTACTTCGACCGCGCCATTGCGGCGTGCCCCACCTTTGCCTATTCCTACCACGAGAAGTCGGTGCCGTTTCTGAAGCGGGGCGATTTTCAGACCTGGAAGCAACTGATGGACGTGGCCGTGCAGCTGCAGCCCGACCGGTACCTGGGCGACCGGGGCTGGTGCCGCTTCAAGTTTGTGCACGATTACCGGGGCGCACTGCTTGACCTGCAACGGCTGCAAACGTTGACGAACAATCAGCCGGGACAATCGGGCGACGGATCCTACGACCTGCGCATGGTGGCCGGCCTGTGCCAGCGGGAGTTGGGCGACCTGCGCGGCGCACTGGCAACGTTCGATCTGTGCATTGCCGACAACACCAAGCAGGACCGCGTGGGCATTTACGACTACCTCCACCGGGGCACTACCAAGTTGCGCCTGGGCGAATACACCGGCGCTTTGGCCGATTTCGCCCGGCAGCGCACCGTGAACGAACGGCTAGCCGAAACTTACTACTACACGGCCTTGGCCCACTACAAACGGCACGAAACCAAAGCGGCTATAACCCAACTCCAAACAGCCAAGGCCCTGTGGCAGCAGAAGCATCGGCTTAACGACCCGTACGTAAGCATGCCCGACGAAGTATCGATGCACGATATAGATGCTTTGATGCGTACGCTGACCACCAAGTAGGCTTCGGCAATCGACTGGATACAGACCACAAAAAAGCCCCGCTAGCTACGGCCAGCGGGGCTTTTAATTGCTTTAAATTATGCTAGGGCAAGTCTTCGCGGCGAGCCTGCGCGTAGCGGTGGTCGTTGCTGGCATAGGTGCCGTTACTGCTGTTTTGTGATGGACGTGCATGTGCGTCTTCTGAGTTGCTACTGGTTCGGGACTTGCTCAACCAGGTGGCCAGGGCTAATCCAGCCCCCAAGGCCAAAGCCGATTTCAGAACCGGGCTCTTGCTGGTTACAACCTCTGTATAATAGCTAGTCTCGCGGGTATGACCGGGGTAGTTGCCGCGTTCCTCTAGGGCGCCCATGGGGCGGTCGAGGGCATTCTGACCGATGGGGCGCGGCGGGTAATCGGCCTTTTCCTGCTTCACGAAGGACTTCTCCATAAACTTATCGAGCAGGGCGGGCGTCCATTGCTCCATGCTGATAAAGGCACGGCCGCCACCGCCTACCACCACGCTCCGCTCGTGGGTGGCGCAGCAGTGCAAAATGGCGCGTGCTACGGTTTCGGGAGCATAAGCGGGCGGTGCGTGCTTGGCTTCGCGCTCCATGTAGTTTTTGGCGTGCACGGGGTACGGCGTGTCAATGGCTGCGGGTTGAATGAGCGTTACCGACACCGGCGCGCCGTCCATTTCCAGCTCCATGCGCAGGCCGTCGGTAAAGCCTTTCACGGCGTGCTTGCTAGCCGAGTAGATGGTTTGCAGAATTGCCGTTACATCCGACAGAATGCTACCCACGTTAATGATGGCACCGCCTTTCTGCTTCAAATGCTTGGCCGCCTCCAACGAGCCATTCACCAACCCCCAGAAGTTCACGTCGAACAGTTGCCGCATGTCTTCGATGGGGGTTTCCTCCACTTTGCCGTAAATGGACACCCCGGCATTGTTCACCCAGGTATCGAAGCCGCCGAAAGTGGTCAGGGCTTTTTGGGCAATGGTGCGGGCCGCGTCGGGCTGGCTAACATCGGCCACGATGTACGTGGCCTTCCCACCTTCTTGCTCAATCTCAGAAACCAGCTGCCGCAATGCGGCTTCGCTGCGGGCCGCCAGCACCAATTTCGCCCCTTTGCGAGCTGCCATGCGGGCCGTTACCAAGCCTATACCGCTGGAAGCGCCGGTAATTACAATAACCTGATCCTTTAGTTTTTTGAGTTTGGTTGCCATTGGTCGTGTAGTTTGGGAATGTACAAGCAAGACCTTCTATACGCCTTTCGAAATCAAGAGGCCGTTTTCCAGGATTATCATTTCACTGAATTTGTTCGGCGGCGGGTTGTTTGCCTACTTGCGCGCCCATTTGCTCCGAAGTGTTTTCGAAGGCAAGCAGGGAATCGTTCCATGCCCGTATTCATCCGCCCCGCGCTGCTGCTGCTGCTCCTCTTTCCCCACCTGGTATTTGCCTGGGGCGCCGAGGGGCACCGCACGGTGGGCCTCATTGCCGAACGCCACCTCTCCCGCAAAGCCGCCCGCCAGGTGAAAGAGCTGCTGGGTTCCGAAACCCTGGCCAGCGTTTCTACTTGGGCCGACGAAGTACGCAGCACGCCCGAGTACAAAAGCACTGCCCCCTGGCATTTCGTTAACCTGCCCTTGGGCTTGGAATTCCCCGCTTTCAATGAGCAGCTGAAGGCCAAAACCGAACCAAACGCCTACCAAGCCCTGAACGACAACATCCGGATACTTACCGATAAGAAGCAACCGCGCGACCAACGCATTGTGGCGTTGAAATTCGTGGTGCACATCGTAGGCGACATTCACCAACCCATGCACATCAGCCGGGCCGAAGACAAAGGCGGCAACGACATCCAGCTGCAGTTTCAGGGCAAAGGCACCAACCTGCACCGCCTCTGGGACAGCGGCCTGATTCAGGTACAGAACCTCTCCTACCAGCAGATGGCCGCCAACTACGACCACCCCGAGAAGCGCACCGCCAAAATCTGGCGCCGCGACCCGATGGAGCAGTGGCTGTTTCAATCGTATCAGCTCAGCACTAAGCTCTACGCCGAAGCCCCCACCGGCACAACCCTGGAGGAGCAGTACTACACCTCGCACATCGAGGACGTGCGCCAGTGCCTGTCGCGGGCTGGTATTCGGTTGGCCGAGGTGCTGAACAAGTCGTTGGATTAACGTCAATACAGCTATCAGCTCTTATTAAGCCGCCAAAGCGCGCTGCCAATAAATTCGGCAGCGCGCTTTGGCTATTAGAAGTAGTACCGAACCTCCGTTCCAGTCACCTCCAGCAGCACAACCTCCGGGGCGCCTTCGGGCGCCAGCAGCACTGGCTTCTGCAGTGTAGTCGAAACCAGTTGCAGGTAGGCTAGCAGAGCTTCATGATCTGCTGGTTGCTGAAAATCGGCAGGATGAACGTCACTCTGGATTTCTCCGCTCCAGAGGAAATGACAATTCACCGTGTAATCCCTAATCTTGATTTTAAGGACGCTCCACTCTAGCTCGTCTGGGTTCTCCCACTGCCTGAGTAATACCGCGAAATCAACTTTGTCCTCCGTTCGATCAGCCGGTCAGTTATGAAATTCTACCGCATAGGTTTTATTGACTAGTCCGACCCACCGACGCCAGTCCTCAACGGTGGTATCCAGCACGTGCAAGTAGAGTAACGATCCATCGACGACGTATACTTCTTCCTTAATCCGGTTCCAGTTCATGGCTAATTAATAAAGTAGTGCTGATGCAAGATAATCGGCACACTCCGCGTCGGCGGACGGACCTACCTTTGCCCCATGCCCCACACCTTCTTCGCTCCCGACCTTTCCGGCTCATCTTACACCCTGCCCGAAGACGAAAGCAAGCACGCCGTGCGCGTTCTGCGCCTGCGAGAGGGTGACGCAGTGGAGCTGCTTAACGGCCGCGGTGGCGTATTTCAAGCCGAAGTAGCTGTGGCCGAAGCCAAGCGCTGCCAGTTGCGCATCGTGGGCGAGCAGCAGGTGCCGCGCCGCCCGTACCAGGTGCACGTAGCCGTGGCGCCCACCAAAAACCTCGACCGCATGGAATGGCTGGTGGAAAAAGCCACCGAAATCGGGGTTGAACGACTGTCGTTCCTACGTTGCGCCCGCTCCGAGCGCCGCGACCTGAAGCTGGACCGCCTCGAACGAATTGCCGTGAGTGCCCTTAAACAGTCGGGCCAGGCTTGGCTACCCCAGTTCGACGAGCTTACCGATTTTGCCTCCTTCGTGCGCACCGTGCAGCCGGCTACCGCGTTCATTGCCCATTTGGCCGAAGGCGAACGGACCGCGCTGGCCCAAGTAGCGGCCACAGGCACCGAATGCTGCATCCTTATCGGTCCCGAGGGCGACTTTACCCCCGAGGAAATAGAGCTGGCGCTGGGCCTCGGTATTCGCCCGGTAACGCTGGGGAATTCACGCCTGCGTACCGAAACCGCGGCGCTGGCGGCCTGCCACACCGTACACGTGGTGCGGGAATTATCGTAGCGCTACATTGTTAGCCTAATGCGCCTCGAAAGAAGCAGTTTACTCCCGAGAGTTGATTTAGGCTGCTGAATAGGAGCCTGCTAATTATTGCGAAAACCACCCATCGATGATAAAGAACTTACTTTTGCTGCTGGTCCTGCTGCTGCCTCTCTCGGCCGCCAGCCCGAGCTACAGCTTTAAAATAGCGCGCCTGCAGTACGGCGGCGGAGGCGACTGGTACGGCAACAAAACCTCCTTGCCCAACCTGATTCGCTTCTGTAACCAGACGCTCAAAACCAACATTGCCCCCGACGAAGCTACCGTAGAGCCCGGTTCAGCGGAGCTGCTGCAATACCCGTTTGTACACCTCACCGGCCACGGCAACATCACCTTCACCGATGCCGAAGCCAAAAACCTACGGCGCTACCTCACCGGCGGCGGCTTCCTGCACATCGACGATAATTACGGCCTCGACAAGTTTATTCGGCCCGAAATGAAGAAGGTATTCCCCGAGCTAAGCTTCGTGGAACTGCCCTTTTCCCACCCCATCTACCACCAGAAATTCGCTTTTCCCAAGGGCCTGCCCAAAATTCACGAACACGACGGTGGCCGGCCCCAGGGCTTTGGCCTGATTTACAAAGGGCGCCTGGTGTGCTTCTATAGCTACGAATGCGACCTGGGCAACGGCTGGGAAGACCCCGAAATCTACCGTGACCCAGTGGAAAAGCATGAGCAAGCCCTGCGCATGGGCGCTAACCTGCTGGCGTACGCCCTCACGCAGCAATAGACTGCCCTCAAACCTCGAACCGCCGCTGCAGCACCTCGGATAAAATGAACGCAGTGCGTACATCGGCGGGGTTGTGCAGGCGGCGCGCAATGCTGGCCCCCGTAGCAACGGGCGCTACGCGGGGCTCGGCCGCTTTCCGGCTCCAATAATCTTCGTTGCCGTGGGCCACGCTTACGCGCGGCAGCGTATCGGCACGCCGGGCAATGGGCTTTTGCCTTTCCTGGCTGCGGGCAGGTCGGTCCAAGGCGGCTTCCTCCAGGCTTTGAGCGGCGCGTTTGGGTGCTTCCAGCGTGCGGGTTTCTCGCGCTACTTCGCGGGGAATGGGTCGGTTTCCCGGCGTGGTTTCAGGCGTGGGGGCAGTTGGAGCCGCAGTTGTCGCCTGACCGCGTCGGTTTTGCTCCTTCATTTGCTGCAGCAAGTCGTCGAACGATGGGGCACTGGGCGGCCGCACCGGCCGCGAGGTGGGGCGCTGGTCGCCGGGCAGCGGCAATTTGCGTTCCTGAGCCTCGCGGCGCATGGCCTCCCGGGCTTTGCGCACCATGCTGATTACAAACACAACTATCCCGAGGAGGATAAAAAGCAGGGTTTGCAGTTTTTCGGGCATGACGCAGGAAGCTTGATGGTAGGCGGAACTCCGAAAACAGGTGCCGGGCCGTTAATCTACGCGAATTGGCCGGCTTGCAGCTCGGTTTGAGCCATTTCCCAACCTATTATGGCCTTTTTGGTGGTGGAGCCCCAGCGGTATTCACCCAGCACGCCTTCCTTTCGAATTACCCGGTGGCAGGGAATCAGGTACGCCACAGGGTTTGCCCCCACCGCCGACCCGACCGCCTGCAGGGCTTTGGGCTGCCCAATGGCCTGCGCAATGTGCTGGTAGCTAACCAGCTGCCCCAACGGAATGCGCAGCAACGCCTCCCATACTTTCACCTGAAAATTAGTACCCCGCACCAGCAAATGCAGCGGTCGGCTAGGCGTAGTGGCAAATGCCTGCCCCAGTAAGGGTGCAGTTTGGGCTGCATCGTTTACCAGTGCGGCTCGGGGCCAGGCCTTTTGTAAATCAGTCAGGGCCGCTTCGGGAGAAGCTGCACCTAGCAGCGCCAGGCTGCAGATGCCGCGTTCGGTAGCAGCCAATAGGGCCGGGCCAAATGGCGTTTCGTGCACGCCGTAGCCAATTCGCACGCCTTCGCCCCCGGTGCGGTACTGCTGCGGGGTTACCGCTTCCAGCGTCACGAACAGGTCGTGCAGCCGTGATGGAGCCGAAAGCCCGGCCGCCTCGGCGGCTTCGGCCAAGCTACCAGCCTCGGCTAAGCGCGCCTTTAGGAAATCGGCGGTTAGGTATTGCACAAAGCGCTTGGGGCTGATGCCGGCCCATTCGCTGAACAGCCGCTGAAAATGGAACGGACTCAGGTGCACGGCGGCGGCTACGTCATCCAGGCTCGGCTGGCGGCGGAAATTTTCCTCCAAAAACCGGATAGCCTGGGCTACACGCTGGTAATCGGTAGCGGCTGGTGCCTCGGGCACAGCCGTAAACGTGGGTGGGAAAAGCGACGTTTGCATACCGGTAAAACTACGCGCGGATATCCCCTTGCCCCAACCCGATTCTTGCGGAGTTGTAGAACCCCAATTGCTCCCTAATGGCGCTTCTGGTACCCCAATAGGTCAGACCCGCTCAAACAACCAGTGCAACTTACCGAACTCCCTGCTCTGGATAACGGCCTTTTTTAGTGCGGTAAAAGCTCTGAATGGTTTCCAGATCGGCTTCGTAGTTGCCGGTGGGATAAACTGCAGGACCCACGCCGGCCTCCTTTTTCTCGTAATCGAGGTAGCCCAGCAGAATGGGTACGCCCGCGCCTACGGCGGCGTGGTAAAAGCCTTTGCGCCAGCGCGGCTGATATTTGCGCGTGCCTTCGGGCGTAACTAGGATTATCAGCTCCGGATTCTGCTTGAACAGCTCGATCATGGTTTCCACCGTGCTGTTGTTCTTGCTGCGGTCGATAGGCAGCCCGCCCAGGCTCAGGACGAGCTTGCCCAGGATTGGTATTTCGGTCCACTCCTTCTTGATGGTCAGACGCACGTCACGGCGCATCAGGAAAAACGCGGCGCGGGAATATATAAAGTCCCAATTGCTGGTGTGCGGTGCCGCAATCATGACGCCCTGCCGGATGTGAGCAGGGATGCCGGAAGCCAACCGCCAGCCCGTAATTTTAAACCAGAACTTCGAAAACGCCAGCCAAAAGCTGTTCATACGCAGGGGCAAGAACCTTGGAAAAGCTCAAAATTAGGCAAAATCCCCGGTTGGCGAGGGTTTTTCGAGCAACGAAACCAACGCTCCGGCTTGTGCCAGCGTGTACCGGTACCCTATTTCGAAAATGGCCGCCGCGTGCCGCAGATCCAGCACGCTGAACTGCCGCAGCTCCTGCGGCTGCAGCACCAGTTCGCAACGGGCCAGGCGCGGCGCCACATTGGTGCTAATAGCCAGAAAAAAAGTGCGCTCGGCCACGTGACGCATGGTGGTAATGGGCGCTTCCATGTTCAGCACGTTGGTGTGCACCCCCACCACGGCCAGCTCGGGGCGGTTCAACAAGGGTTCCACGGGCAGGTTATTCAGCAGGCCGCCATCCACCAGTACCCGGTTTTGGTATTCCACGGGCTGAAAGAGCACGGGCACCGCCGATGTACCCATCAGCGCCGGTAACAAGGGGCCTTCGTGAAAATACACCGTTTCGCCGGCGGCCAGATCGGTAGCAGCCAACGTAACGGGAAAGCGCAAATCGGCAAAGGTGTGGCTGCCGGGCAAATGCGCCGCAATCAGCTGCTCCAGCACCGAAACCCGCACCAATCCGCGCCCGAAACCCGGCCGCAACATGCGTAAAAAACGGGTATCGGTAAGCAGGCGCAGCACCTCGCGTGGTGGAACACCGGCCGCGTAGAACACCGCCGCCAGCGCCCCCGAACTCACGCCCGAAAGGCGCCCAATGGGCAGTTGAAGCTCGTCCAAAGCTTCCAACACGCCTAGATGCGCAATGCCACGCGCCGCGCCGCCCGACATGGCCAAACCCAAACTGCGGCGAAAAGGAGTAGCTGTTTCCACCAGCCCGCTTACAGGTCGGCCAACCGCAAGGTTTCGGCCAGACGTATGCCGCGGTCGGTTCGCGTCACGGTGCAGGCCTCCACTTGCGCATCGTGTTCGAACACCAGTACCCAGTTTTCGGCGGCAGCCCGTTCAAGCAGCTGCTCTTTTTCGCTAAGGGTTTGCAGAGGGCGCACGTCGTAGCTCATCACGTAGGGCAACGGCAAATGACCCGCCGAGGGAATTAAATCGGCTGTAAACACCAGCGTACGGCCTTTATACTCCATTACGGGCAACATCATTTGCTCGGTGTGCCCATTCACGAACACCAGGTCGCGCAACATGGGCAGAGCGGCGCCAACACCGGCACCGGACTCCAGGAAACGCAGCTGCCCGCTCTCCTGAATGGGCAAAATGTTCTCCTTTAGAAAAGAGGCCTTTTCCCTGGCATTGGGCTGAACGGCCCAGTCCCAGTGGGCTTGGTTCGACCAATACGTGGCATTGGGAAAGGCCACCTGCAGCCTGTCGTCCGCGGTGCGCTCCACGGCGCCGCCGCAGTGGTCGAAGTGCAAGTGAGTAAGCAGCACATCGGTTACATCGGCCGCCGTAAAGCCCTGCTTCCGCAGCGAGCCTTCCAGCGAATCGTCGCCGTGTAGGTAGAAATGCCCGCGAAATTTGGCGTCCTGCTTGTTGCCGATGCCTGTATCGACCAGTACTAAGCGGCCAGCGTCTTCTATGAGCAGACAGCGCAATGCCCAGGTGCACATGTTGTTGTCGTCGGCGGGGTTTAGCTTGTTCCAAAGCGACTTGGGTACCACGCCAAACATGGCGCCGCCGTCGAGCTTGAACAGGCCCGTATCGAGGGAATGAATGTTCATGGACGCAAGATGCGCAAACCTGTCAACCCGCTCAACTATTGCCCCGGCTAATACGCCCCTCCCGCTTTTCGCAGTGAATAAGCCGCGGCGGGTTCATTCATCACATGATTATGTGGTACCTGCGTGCCGCCGGGCTGCGTTATATCCCTGTTTATCATCTTACTGCAATGGCTATGCACGACGAATACCTACTGGAAATCGGTTTCGAGCCCCTGCCCTATGCTTCGCAATGGCAAACTACCATGTACGTTCACCGGCATACGGCCCGCGACGGTGCACGCCTCTATTTATCCGTTCCCCGAACCGCCTCTGCAGCAGCTGGTAATCTTTCCGATGCTTCGGAGGAATTGCAGCTGGCAGCAACCGTAAGGGCATTTTTTCAGAAGCACGGAGGCCGAATGGCTGCGCCGCACCCAGCTGCGCTGGACTTAGTAGCCGTGGCGTAACGGAGTGCCGTTCATGTTAGCCTTAGAGCTTGACCAAGCCAGTCCATACGGGTTGGCTTCGGTCACGCTCACTTAGCGCCACCTTCCCGGCCGACCAAGCACGCTGCACCGTAACGCAACTTAATAGTTGTTTAGGCCTGCATAAAGCGTGTAGGGTGTAAAAACGAAAAAGCCCTTCGGAATACACCGAAGGGCTTTTGCGGTCCGGACGGGACTCGAACCCGCGACCTCCGCCGTGACAGGGCGGCATTCTAACCAACTGAACTACCGAACCAGGCTGCAATGGCCGGGGCGTTTCCCCGATTGCGCTGCAAAGGTAGAAGTGCTTTTTGAATTTGCAATCGAAAAGGAGCTGTATCGAAGGAAAAAGACAGGCCTCGCCGATTTTAATTCATGTTAATCGTTTCTCCAGGCTTGATAATCAGTCACAAAAGCCGAAAGAAAAAAATTAACTCCTTTCCGCCAAAGCGAAGTTTAAAGCCCATACCCTGCTGAAACGCTGGTGCCCGTCGGATTTGCGGGCAATTTTAGCCAAGCTGAAACTGTTACAAACCGAAAGAGGCCCTGCAACTTGCGTTACAGGGCCTCTTTGCGGTCCGGACGGGACTCGAACCCGCGACCTCCGCCGTGACAGGGCGGCATTCTAACCAACTGAACTACCGAACCAGGCTGCAATGAGCCGGGGCGTTTCCCCGATTGCGCTGCAAAGGTAGGCTGCTGTTTTGGCCCCGTGCAAGTCGGCGCCTTACAATTTTACGCAATCGGGTATCTTACCACCGGTTATTGCTGATTAACAACCACAAAAAATTTACCTCTTCCGCGCAAAAATAGCCGCCTCAAGCTTGCGTTGGTTCGTGTACCTTTGCCATCCTTCATTTCCCACCGTTTAAGAACGACTGTGCGGTGACCACCCGCCGCCCTGTTTGGCTATGCTGCTCGACTTCGAACAACCCATTGCCGCCCTCGAGGGCAAACTCCGCGAGATGCAGAAACTGGCTCAGGAAAGCCAAGTTGATGTATCGGAAGCCGTAGAGGCGCTGGAGGCCAAGATCAAGGCCCTCAAAAAGGAAACCTACGCCAACCTTACCCGTTGGCAGCGGGTGCAGCTTTCGCGCCACCCCGACCGCCCCTACACGCTCGACTACATCGAGGGCATGACCCAGAAGTTCATCGAGTTGCACGGCGACCGTACCGTGGCCGACGACAAGGCCATGGTGGGCGGTTTTGCCGAGCTCGATGGCCGCACCGTGATGTTTATCGGCCAGCAAAAAGGCCGCAACACCAAGCAGCGGCAAATGCGCAATTTCGGCATGCCCAACCCCGAAGGCTACCGGAAGGCACTGCGGCTGATGAAGCTAGCCGAAAAGTTCGGCAAGCCCATTGTAACCCTCATTGACACGCCCGGTGCTTTTCCGGGCCTGGAAGCCGAGGAACGCGGACAAGGCGAGGCCATTGCCCGTAATCTGCGTGAGATGTTCATGCTGAAGGTGCCGGTTATCTGCGTCATCATTGGTGAAGGGGCCTCGGGTGGAGCCCTGGGCATTGCCATCGGCGACCGGGTGATGATGCTCGAAAACACCTGGTACTCGGTAATTTCACCGGAATCGTGCTCCAGCATTCTGTGGCGCTCTTGGAACTACAAGGAGCAAGCCGCCGAAGCCCTCAAGCTCACGGCCACCGACATGCTCAAGGCCGGCTTGGTCGATAGCATTGTGAAAGAACCGCTCGGTGGAGCCCACACCGACCCCACCAAAATGATTCAGCTGCTGAAAAAGACGCTGACCAAATGCCTCGACGAACTGGAAGCCCTACCCGCCGATGAGCGCATTTCGCAGCGCATCGACAAGTTTGGCAAAATGGGCGTGGTGGTAGAGTAGTTGGCAGTTAACGGAGCCTGTTTGCTGGTCACGAAACCATTTCTGAATACCGAAAAAGGCCCTACAGATACGTAGGGCCTTTTTATGCACTAACAACAGCAGCCATGCGTGCGCACAGGTCCTCGATATCGACCCGGCGGGCTAAAGTTGACCGCCACTCTTCGGGAATTGCCGCCTCGCCGTAGTACAAGCCTGCTAAACCGCCTGCCACGGCACCGGTGGTATCGGTATCGTCGCCGAGGTTAACAGCAGCCAGTACGGGTTCGGCGTACGTGTTATGGCGCAATAAGCACCATAGAGCTGCTTCCAACGTGTGTAAAACGTAGCCGCCACTTCGGATGGCTTGCTGGGGAAAATCAGCCAAAGAGCCGGTCAGCAGGTAATCTAACTGCCGCTTATCCGACTCCGCTGCATTAAGCTGCACCAGTTTTGCTGGTGCCTCAGCACACAATTGGGCGTAATCTTCAGCAGGGGTTTGACCGGCTAGCAAGGGCTACTCTCCTACTGTGTTTTTGGCTCTAGCACCTCATCGATGAGGCCGTATTCCTTGGCTTCGTCGGCGCGCATCCAGTAGTCACGGTCCGAGTCGTCGTGAATTTGCTGAAAGGTTTTACCGGTACGCTCGGCATAGATGCTGTAAAGTTCCTGGCGCAGCTTCACTACTTCGCGGGCCGTTATTTCAATATCAGCAGAAGGCCCTTGCACGCCGCCCGAAGGTTGGTGAATCATGACGCGGGCATGGAGCAGGGCTGAGCGTTTCCCCAAGGCTCCGCCGCATAACAAAAACGCACCCATGGAGGCGGCCAATCCGGTGCATATGGTGGCTACGTCGGGCCCCACGTACTGCATGGTGTCGTAAATGCCCAGGCCGGCGTACACCGAGCCGCCGGGCGAGTTGATGTAGAGCAGGATGTCCTTCTTGGCGTCGGCCGACTCGAGGAAGAGCAGTTGGGCGTTAATGATGTTGGCGATGTTGTCATCGACAGCCTGGCCCAGGAAAATAATTCGGTCCATGATCAGGCGGGAAAACACGTCAATTTCGGCGAAGCGCGTGGGGCGCTCCTCAATCACGGAGCGCGTCATGCCCGTGACGAAATGGCGGCTCTGGCCTTCGACGTGGTGCAGGTACTGGTCGACGCCCAGGCCGTTCAGGCCCTGGCCTTTAACGGCAAATTTGCGGAATTCCTGTTTGTTCAGCATGTGGTGAGGAGCTTGAAAACGTGACGAAACCTACGGGCACAGTAGTAGCGGCGGAGCGCCGTTCAGCGGCCCGTAATCTGTGAAAGAGGAAAAAGGATTAACGCCTAGCCAGGTGAGTTAAAGCGCGGCCAGCGCAGCAGCACGGTGCGTATCCCGGCTGTAACGGCGCTAAACCAGCCGGCGCGGCGCCGGCCGTACAGCCGCGCATGAATGATGTTCAATTCCTGCCGCAACTGGCGTTGCCCGGCCATGTGCAGCGCCTGGTACAGCTGACGCTGCGCCTCGGCATCGGCGGCTAGTGTGGGGTCGAGGCGCAGCTCTTGCTCCCAGGTGGCCGCCGGCTCGGTGCCCGTAAGCAGCTGCTCAATGCGCCGGAGTCGTTCGAGTTCGGGACGCATGGCTTCAGCGGCTTGAAGGGGTAGAAACAGCGGCCCGCACGGCGGTGCGTAGCCGCTCCAGGCACTTGAACTTTTGCACCGTAGCCGAGCGGGTGCCGGCGTAGCCGTGCTCGGTGGCTATCTGGTCGAGCGGCTGCTGGAAGTAGTAAAAAGCGAGCAATATGCTGCGGCACTTAGCGCCCAATTGCGCCACGTAATCCAGTACCGAAATGCTGTCCTGAGGTACTGAAATTTCGGGCTCTGCAAAAAGCTGAGCAGTATTTTCGTCGGTCAGCTCGGTGGGCCGGTACCGGTTGCGGCGCGCCAGCTCCCGGTGCCAGAGGTTACGGCAAACGGCCACCAGGTAGGTACTGGGGGCAGCCGACAAATGCAGCGTACCGGCTACGGTTTTCTCGTAGAAAACCACCAGCCCATCGTGGAAAACATCTTTGGCGTCCTGTTCCGCGCCGCCGTGCCGCAGCACGTGGCGGCGCACCATGGGAAAAGTGCGTTGGTAGAGGCGCGTGAGGGTTTGCTCCCGGTTGGTGAGTAGCGCATGGCGCCATTCGGAAACAGAGCAGGCCGTGGGGGTGGGCGCAGGCGCTGGCGTTAATTCGAGGAGTTTCATGGTAGCCGATTTGGTACTCATTAATCCGAATCGGAATCAACTATCACCGCCTATGAACCGGCTAGCCATTGATTCTGCTTTGCGCAAGCGTCGGGCACAGCAGGAGATGGTTGCGCACCACGGTAATTTCTACGGCTCATAGGCGCATTATCTTTTCCGGGAACTTTGGCACAATGCTAAGAAAAAGCCTTGCGGCTACGGAATTACACAATTCCTGGCCCGTCACTTGAGTTATAAGCGCGAACCAACCCTGTTTCCGTCATGTTTCGCATCCTGCTACTCGTTTGCGCCCTCCTGATTTTAGGTGGTTCGCAGCCCACGATGGCCGCCCGGCCCAGCGCCTACGCCAAGGCTAAAATGAAGGGAAAAATGTTTACGCACCGCCCCGTTTATAAGAAGTACAAAAGCAAAAACCGCCACCGCCGCAGCCGCGTGGGCAAGCTACTTCACCCACGCATTGCGCAGCGTACGGCCCGCTTCTAGCGCAATCGAGTATTCAGGACAGCCCGTTGTTTTGCCGGATGGCAGAGCAACGGGCTTTTTTGCACGCTGCCGTAGTGCCTATTTATTTCCCTGGCCGACATAAAATGCTTGCCGGGTTTTTACCAACAGCGCCTCCACGGCGGCGCGGTCGGGCTCGTCGGGCAGATGCGAAGTGGCAAAGGCAGCATCTACGCGCTCCACCAATTCCTCGGCCTGCACTACTAGATCGGCGTACTCAAACTCTCCGCGCCGAATCTGCAGCAGAAATTCCCGATTGGGCCGGCGCACGCGCAACTCGCCGTGCAGGGCAATTTCCTCGGCCATTTGCAGCAGCCGAAACACGTGCAGCATATTCTTGGCGTCGTAGTTTTTGCCGTGCTGCACGGTGTTTTGGTAGCGTTCAGCGTTGCGCTTCTGTACCCAGTCCCAGTACTCGCGGTACACGCGGCAGGAAGTGCTGTACCCATTGCGGTTAAACGAAAGGTAGGCCACCGGTTCCTCCCCCTTTGGCACGGCGGAAAGCTGCACGTCCTGCGACGTTTCCGGGTCGCGAACGAGGCCGCGGTATCCCAGCAGGGCGTTCGGAGTGCGGTCCGCGAACAGGGCGTAAAGGTCGGTGAGATGGGATACGTTGGCCAGGCCGCACTGGTCAGCGGTGAGGTTTTGCCGCTGCAGCCACTTCTCAACGGGCATGGCACCGGCGCCCGCCGTCACGTAGCAGAAATCCAGCACCGTTTTGCGGGCGGGCGGCTCGGGGTTGTTGATTTTCTTGTTCAGGCCTTTTGCCTTCTTAATCTGCGCCACGGCGTAATCGGCGAAGGTTTGGCGGCAGAGCTTGGAGAGGAACAACTCGGGCTGAAACGCCTCGAACAGCGGGTGGCACTGCATTACGCAATCGGCGGGTGTGGCCAGCAGCTCCAGCACGTTGGGGTTGTTTTTAAGGGCCAGCTCCACAAAGCGGCGCAGCTCGTAAAACACCTCGTCGTTGGTGGCGTTGGCTACCTGCGGAATGTAATCGAGGCCAAGGAACTGCTCTTCGGGCAGCACAAACACGCCTTTCAGGTCGGTATCGGAGTGGGCGAGGTTGGTGCCGTAGGCACGGCTGCCGCTCACGGCCTCGAAGAGGATGAGATGTTGGGCGCGCAGGTCTTGGATGGTCATTAGGCGCGGATAGGGGTTGCTTGCAGAGGTGCGCTGAGGTTTTCGCGGAGGGCTGATCAGCTTAAAACGTGGTTTGGAGCATATGCTGGAACAGAGTGTTTAGCTCGGTTGTAGGATTATCCTGGCTCGGGCCCGATAACGCGTTGCGAGCTGCTTGGCCGGCGTTGAACTCGGTTTGGAGAAAAGCCAGCAGCTGCGCGGGCTGGGGCACCACGGTTTTCTCGTTGGCGCTGGCTTTGCGGCGCAGCAGCTCGTCTACTTCGGCGTTCAGCTCTAAGGGCAGCAGCTCACGCAACAAGGCAAACTCCATGGGCGGCAGTGTGTGCCGCTCCCGAAGCCAGCGGGCGGCCAGCGCCGAGCGCAACGCGTAAAACAGCCGTTTGAGCCGTACTTCCTCCCCTACTAGGTCGCTTTCGAGCCCGCGGCGCACCAGCCCCAGGTAATGGTGCAGAGCCGCCTGGGGCCGAAAGCAAGCCGGCAGCAGCGGCTGCACTTCTGCCCGAAAATGCAGCGCCTCGTGGTACACCACCGGCGACTGCAGCCACTCCAGCAGCGCCGCGTTTGAGCCGCGCAGCAGGCGCAGGGTTTTGCGCAACTCCCAACCGCTCAGGTCCAGCTCGTCATCGATGGGAAATTCCAGCGTGTCGCGACCTTCGTCGAGGCTCAGGTACCACTGCGGGGGGTGGCAATAAATGAAGCGCACGTCGTAGTCGCTGTCGGGGGAAGGGAAACCCCAGGCCCGGCTGCCCGACTCGCAGGCGTACAGCACTCGAATGCCGTGGCCGAGCTCCAGATTGCGCAGCGCCGCCGCTACGCGCGGGCCCATTGAAGTATCGTTCATAACCGAAGTTTGGGCCAAAGGTGCTTAACGCAAACGTTTTCCGGACAGTCAACTGGAAATACTCGCTTAGCTAGCACGCTGACGTCGTTTCGGTCCGGCAACCTACCAAGGCCGTAGCGCAACCCAACAGCAGCGGTACCTGCCGCACGTTTTCGAGACCGGCGACATGAAAAGCGCCCTCTACGGCATCCAGGTTCGAGAATTGCTGCGCGTAGTACGGGAGGTAGCGGTGCATGGCCGCCCTGCCCCTGCTCAGCCACACCGCCAAGGGCAGCACCGCCCCTATGTAACGCCCGAACGCCCACCGCAGACACCCCTGCCGGGGCAGGGTTAGCTCTACCAGCACAAAGCTGCCCCCGGGCCGCAGCAGCCGCTGCACCTCGCGCGCCAGCGCCTCGTATTCCGCGGCAGCCAGGGTTTTTAGTCCGAATCCGCACACCACGGCATCGGCCATGGCCGCGGGCAGCGGACAAGCCGTGGCATCGGCGGGGTAGAGCATTACGCGGTCAGAGTAGCCGTCCGTGTTTCTGCGCCGGGCCGCGTGCCCTAGCATTGGTCCCGAGAAATCAACCGCGTGCACCTGCGTGCCCGCACCTATTCTTGGCCGCAAAGCCGTCCACATTTCGCCTGTGCCGGTCATTAAATCCACGATACTTCCCAGCGGGCCTCCGGGCAACAGGGCCACGGCCTGCCGCCGCCATACTTGCGTGAGGCCGAGCGAAATAAGCTGCTGCCAGCGGTAGCTCCCGGCCAACTGATCGAATAAAGCTCGTACAAACCGAGGCTGGTAAAAATCGGCGTCGGTGACTTGCTCGCCGGGTGCGGTGGGGCGGGTGTGCCGGTCAAAGGCGAGGCTGCGCAGGGGCATGTTCGGCTTGGGTTTTAATGGCGTGTAGCACGCGGGCGTGCATATCATCGAGCAGGTAGTCGCTCCATAGCTGCCAGTAGGCCCGGGGGCCCATGCTGTGGAGGTACACCGTGCGGCCTTCCAGTAACGTACTGCCGTCGGGCTGAGCAAGCAGGCGAAACGTGCCGCTTTCCACTTGAAAGTAGCCGTGCAGGTGCGGGGCGTGAATGCGCGGGTATGGGCTTAGCTCCTTCATGGGCGCCGGCGTTTCGGGAACAGTGAATTGCAGTTCCTGGCTTGGTTTCCAGACGGTAATAGGCAACCGGGCCTTGCCTTGCGAATAGGTGCATTCGAGCACGCGCTGCCCGTTGGCCGCAGGCTTCAGCGCAGTGCGCGTGGGATAGGCCACGCCCGCCTTGAATAGCGGCCCGACTTTCGCCGGGTATTGCACGGGCTGGGTAATTACCTGCCAAACCGCGGCGGGTGCGGCTTTTATGTGCACTTGTGTTACTACTTCATGAGGCGCGGCCGGAGCTTGGTTTGCAGCCTCGTAGTGCTGCCCCACCGGGTAGAGCACCACCACCGTGGCCAACACCGACATGCGGCTTCCCTGCCCCAGCGTTGCGCCCAGGAACTGCCCGAACACCGAGCCAACGGCGCCCATCAACAGCGCGAACGGGGCCGCCATGAGCACGCAGATAACGCCTTCCAGGGCCGAGAATACCAGCAAGGCCAACGTGGTAAGCACGGCCAGCACCACGGTAACCCCACCCGCTACCCTAAAATTACTGCCTGCCTTTTGCGGATTCAGCGCCGTGAAAATCGTGCTGGCGGCCATTCCACAGATAAAGGGCGACGCCATGAACAGCATCATGCCGTACTGCCGGAAAGCATTGGTAGAAAGCGCCGTAAGTCCGGCGCAGAGCACGGCCGTGGGCACCACGGCCAGCACCACGCACCCTCGTTGGGTAGTGGTAAGCCAGGTTTTGAAGGACGAGGGCTCCGCACCGGATTCTTCGGGCTGCGGGGTAAAGTCGGCGGGTTCCATACGCGGGGCGTTTAGGAGGTGAGCGACACTACATGAAAAGCTTCAGGAACTTGTCCCAGAACCAGCTGCGCTCGGCCTGCATCAGGCGGGTAAGCACGCGGTCGGCATTGTCGGCCAGCTGCTGGATGTCGGTAAGCGTGCGGTGATAGGCCTGGAAAGCCGGGTCGTTGGGGTCGCCGGGCAGGGTGGCCAGTTGGTCGAGGCTGCGTTTCATGGCGTCTAGCTCGCGGCGCTTCCGCTCCCGAATCACGCAGCGCGTAACCTGCAGCATGTCCTTTTCGGCCACGAAAAACTCGCGCCGCTCGCCTGGGCGCAATTCCTTGTACACCAGTCCCCAATCGAGCAGCTCGCGCACGTTCATGCTGGCGTTGCCGCGCGAAATCTGCAGCTGCGCCATCAAATCCTCGGTGCTCAACGCCTCGGCCGATACCAACAGCAAGGCGTGAATTTGTGCCATGGTGCGGTTAATACCCCAGCCTGCCCCAGAGGTGCCCCAGGTATGGATGAATTGTGCCTTCGCCTCGTCCAGAGTCATATTATGCGTTGCTGCCAAAGCAGCTTAAAGGAGATGGTGAATTGGTCTTCAGCAAAGGATTTTACTAGATCGGGTCTGATTATGAGATGCCCGCGCAGAAGGCCACCGCTTTTGCCGTGCAGCAACTCAGCGTTGCGGCGGACCAAAAATGCGCCGCAACGAGCCCCGTAGGTGCGGGTAGTCGAACGGAAAGCCCTGCTCCCGCAACACCCGCGACACCGCGTAGCGCCCCGTCAGCACCAGTTCGGACTCGGTGCCCAGCAGCCAGGTACCCAGGCGCACCAGCGGCGCCGGCCCCGGCAGCCCCACCGGTGCCCCCACGGCCCGGCGCAGCTCGCGCATGAATTCCACGTTCGATACCGGGTTAGGTGCCGCTGCGTTAATAACGCCCGCAACTTCGGGTTGCTCTTCCAGCCAGTCGATGAGGCGGCAAAAGTCCAGCTCATCGAGCCAGGTAATACCCTGGTTTCCGTGCCCAATGGTTCCGCCCAAGCCCCAGCGCACCACCCGCAGAAACGGCTCCAGCACGCCGCCCGGTAGCCCCAGCACCAGCCCAATGCGCAGGTACACCTTGCGGGTACGCGGCGTATCGACGGCCGCAAAAGCGGCTTCCCACTGCCGGCACACTTCGGCCGAAAAGCCGGTGCCCAGGCGCGGGTCGTGTTCGTCGTGCTCCTCGGGGCCCGCGTTGCCGTAAATGGCGGCCGAGCCGGCGTTGATCCACAGTGGCGGGGGCGCGGCGCACGCGGCCAGCACTTCGCCCAATACCCGCGTGTTTTTTACCCGCGAGTTAATTATCTGGCGCTGGTTTTCGGAGGTGTAGCGGCAGTTCACCGTGCGGCCCGACAGGTTAATAAGCAGGTCGCACCCGTCAACTTCGGTAGCCCACTCCCCTGCCGAAGTGCGCCCATCCCAGGCTACGTAGCGCACATTGTCGTGCGGGGCGCGGGCTTGGCGGGTCAGCACCACTACTTCCACGGGCTGGTGCTGGTAATGCCGTTGCAGGCACTGACCTAAAAAACCTGTTCCACCGGCAAGCACAATGCGTTTAGGCTTCATAACACGGGCCTTCTTAAGCTGACAGAAGACTGTTCTGCCTTGTATGGCCCAAATGTATCATTTGTTTCAATAATTATTGAAAGTTTAAAAACTCAAAAGCACATTTCATACAAGTCATTGAAAATCAAACCATGTTATTCTCTACAGTCTGCCCAACAACTTCATTCATCAGCTAACTCAACCTGCTTTGTTTTGGCAGAAGGTTGGAGAGCCAAGCCACACCCGAGCTGTGTAGCAGTATCGGCGTAGGAAACACTAGGGGCGTATCTCTTTAAGAACTAGCCTCAAACTATTGAGACGCGACGTATCACGCTCTACACCGGGCGTCGGGGCCTGCCGCTACCAAACGCGTTGCTGGGGTTGGCTATCCACCGTCTCACCGGCCAGCAACCGGCTGTACCAGAGGCCGGAATCCTTCACGATGCGTTGCTGCGTTTCAAAATCGACGCGCACCAAGCCAAAACGCGGCGCGTAGCCTTCGGCCCACTCGAAGTTATCGGTAAACGACCACGCGAAGTAGCCCTCCACGGACACACCCTCCCGGCGGGCCCGCAACACCTGACCGATGGCGCTTTGCAGGTAGGCTTGGCGGGCGAAATCGGGCACGCGGCCGTCGGGGGTGACTTCGTCGGGGAAGGCAGCACCGTTTTCGGTGACCAGCAGCCGCGGGGCGTTGGGGTAAGCGGCAAACTGCCGGAGCATGTGGTAGAGGCTTTCGGGGTATACCTCCCAGCCCATGGTGGTATGCGGCACGCCGCGTTTGGCGGCGCCCACCAGCGTGGCCCACAGCAGGGGCACGTACGGCGCGTAGCGCACCACTTCGCGGGTGTAGTTCTGCACGCCCAGGAAGTCGAAGTCGAACGGCAGGCGGTCCAGGTCGCCGGGCTTGATGTAGCGGTCCAGCCAGCCGAGGAAGGGTAAATCGGCCACGGGGTAGCCCAGGCCGAGGGCGGACTCCACAAACAGGCGGTTCAGGAGGGCATCGGCGCGGCGGGTGGCGCGCTCGTCGCGGGGCAAGCCGGGGCGGGCAGGCGTTACATAAGAGCACGAAAACGTGGTGCCGATTTGCGCGGCGGCGGGCAGAGCCGCGCGCAGGGCGCGGCCGCCTTCGGCCTGGGCCAGCGCGGCGTGGTGCGTGGCGGCCAGAAACGAGCCCAGGCCGCGTTTGCCGGGCGCGTGAATGCCCAGGAAATGCCCGGCCCCCACAAACACCATCGGCTCGTTGAGCACCATCCAGTTGGTTACCCGGTCACCGAGGCGCTTGGCCATTAGTTCGGCATAATCGGTGAACCAGCCTACCACGGCGCGGTTTTGCCAGCCGCCGCGCTGCTGCAGGGCCAGCGGCAAATCCCAGTGGTAGAGCGTGAGCCAGGGCGTAATGCCGCGCTCCAGGCAGCCGTCGATCAGCCGGTCATAAAAGCCCAGGCCCTTCGGGTTCACGGCGCCGGTGCCCTCGGGCAGCACGCGCGACCAAGCTGCGGAGAAGCGGAAACTGGACACACTAAGCTGGCGCAGCAGGTCCAGATCCTCGGGCCAGCGGTGGTAGAAGTCGGAGGCCACATCGGCGTGTTCCCGGCGCTTGATGCTGCGACGGCCGCGCACGAAAGCGTCCCAGATGCTGGGGCCTTTGCCGTCGAGGTTGTGGGCGCCCTCGGTTTGGTAGGCCGCCGCCGATACGCCCCAGTGAAAGTTCGGGCCAAAATCGGCGCAGGAAAAGGCGGCGGGCGTGGTCGGCGGAAAGAAGGCGGGCGGCAGGCCGGCGGGCAGCAAAGGGTCGGTCATTCCGCTTGAAACGGCGCGTTGAGGCGAATGGGTACTTACTGGGAACCTGGGGTTCGGCAGAGCCTGCGTTGGGCCGACTTGTGGAGGTTGACTCATTGGTATTGATAAGTTCCACAACCACTAGCCGGTTAGAAATCGGGATAAGCGGTGCTAATGATGACCACCGTCAGCAACGATTGTCAACCACCCCAGCCCCCGCTAAAGCGGTGGCGTCCCCTCCTCATCTGAGGCGGGGAGTTTGGGGTCATGCCGACCGCAGCGCCAGCGGCCGAACGCCGGCGGGGAGCTGTTCAAGCAGCAGCTGATCGATAATTGAGGCGGTTTCGTCGGGGTAATCAACGGGGATGGACTGGCCGTTGTGCAGCCAGTTCTCGAGCTTTTCGAGGTGTTTATTCTTCAAGCTTTTAACCACCGGCACGCCCAGCTGAGCCAGCGCGGCGGCGTTGCAGGTTTGCTCGTACTGGTTTTTCATGGGCACCACCAGCAGCTTCTTGCCCAGGTACAAGGCTTCGGCGGGCGTTTCGAAGCCGGCGCCGCAGAGTACCCCGGCGCTGCGGGCCAGGCTGTCGAGAAAGGCGGCACCGCTCACGGGGCGTACGCGCACGTTGCCCACGGTGGTTTCCTGCTGGGTGTGCTTGCTGAACACCTCCCAGGGCGTGACGCGGCTGAGGTGACGCAGGCGGTCAATCAGGGTTTCTTCGTCGAAAGCCGGCAGGTATACGGTGTAGTGGCCGTCGTTGCACGGAACCAGTTCCCGTACTTGCCGGCGGATAACGGGCGTAAAAATGCCGGGGGCGTAGCGGGCGAAGTGAAAGCCGTACTGCGCCGTGGTGGGCGCGTAGTGCTGCAATATTCCCTGGCCCAACACATCGGGCACCACCGGTTGCGGGGCGGCCGGGTGCAGCACGGCGCTCTGGTGACTCAGGGCCACGCAGGGCACGTCGCGCAGCCGACAGGCCCAGGCCGATACGGGCTCAAAGTCGCTGATAACCAAATCGTACTCCTTGACTGGCAGCATGCGCATTTCGCGCAGGAAGGAAGTAGAATCGAGCTGCCAGAAGGTTTCGAGGAAGTTGATACCGCCCTTTCTGCCGAACACGAAACCCATGCCGTGGCAGCGGAAGCGTACCGAAAAAGGCAGCGGCAGGTCGTTCGGCGGACCGCTTACCAGCACGTCGAGGCGCTCGGCGCGGGCCTGAAGCAGCGGCACTACATCCAGGGCCCGGGCCAAATGGCCGTTGCCGGTTCCTTGAATGGCATAAAGGATTTTCATGTATTAGCTGCTGATTTTCTATCGACTTGCCGCTCTCGAATGCACTAAGAAAGCCTTACGTGGCCCTTGTATTTAGCTGACTTTGGCTCTGGCAATGCGTGCTTTTCTGGCTCAAACCCGGAGGTTAAATTCGGCCAGCAGGCCGCTGAGCAGCTCGGCGGCGGGGGCATCGGCGGCGAGGTCGGCGGCGTCGGTTTGGGGGGCGGGCTGCTGCATGGCGGGGTCGTCGGCGTAGCGGTAGAGGCGCCAGCCGGCCTCGGCGGTGTATTCGAGGGCGGTGAGGTTTTCCACCCAGTCGCCCGAGTTCAGGTAGGTCACCTCCCCTTGCGCGGTGCGCAGGGGCCGGATGTCGGGGCAGTGAATGTGCCCGCAGGCCACGTACTGGTAGCCTTCGTCGATGGCAATGGTGGCGGCGGTCAGCTCGAAGTCGCTGACGAGGCTCACGGCGCTTTTCACGCGGTCCTTCACGGCTTTTGACAGCGCCACGCGCGGGCGACCCAGCTTCTGCAAGCCCCAGTTCACGAAGCGGTTGATGAGAATCAGCAGGTCGTAGCCTTCGGCCCCCAGCTTGGCCAGCCAGCGCGAGTGGCGCATGGTTACGTCGAACACGTCGCCGTGGAACAGCCAGGTTTTACCGTGGGGCAGCTCCAGCACCAGCTTGTTCTGAATGCTGAACCCGCCGAGGCGCGTACCGGCAAACTTGCGCAGCAGCTCGTCGTGGTTGCCCGTGAGGTAGTAGATTTTGGTGCCTTTGGCCGACAGCCCGGCCAAGTGGCGCACCACCCGCATGTGGGCGGCGGGCCAGTAGCTTTTGCTGAACTGCCAGATATCCACGATGTCGCCGTTGAGCACCAGCACCTTGGGCCTGATGCTTTTGAGGTAGCGGAGCAGCTCGGTGGCGTGGCAGCCGTAGGTGCCCAGGTGCACGTCGGAAACAACGGCTACGTCGAGGCGGCGCTTGCGGGCGCGGCGGCCCGTCATGCGGCGCGGAGCGTAAAGCGCACCGGCCGCGCGGGCGCCCAGTAATGGCGGCCGGCGCCGTGCAAACCGCGGCGCCAGGCCGAGAGGGCACCCAGCAGGTAGGCCAGCAGCAAAACCGCCTGGAAGAGCGCGTAGAGCAGCTCGCGCAGCCAGAAAACGGGGTTCGAGGCAATCAGAAAACGGTTCATAACCGAGCAGGTTGATTCCACTTTCGAAATACGCTTTGGGCCGTTATGCGGTGATGTTGCCGCCGTTACGCTTGCGTCATGGTTTCATGACGGACAGGTTACGGCGGCTGGCGAGGTAGACGCCAAAGCATTTGCGGACTGCCGATGAGCAGACGCCCGGGTAACCTATGGTTTTACGAAGCGCTGCCCGTTGAATCTGAGCACACCAGTTTTAGGAGCAGTTGGATTCAAAAGCCCCAACCGCTTCAAAAGCTGGTATTGCTCGTCTTCAGGTCCATCAGAGTCGAAACTGAACGGGGACGCCTCCAGAATTAGCTTCTGCTGGCGGGCGTCAAATTCCATCCATACGTTGCACAAATCCAGACTGGCCCGCTTGCCGAAGGCGGGTGTGTCGAGCAGCAAATAGTCACCCTTCAGTTGCACGACCTGCGCTTGGTTTCGCGTGCAACCTGCACTTCCTTTCTCTGTCCCGAGCAGCAGATACAGCGTTCGGCCTGGGCTGTTCAGCCGGCGAACCTTGAAAAACGACGATTGAATAGCAGGAGCAAAAGCAAACAGCTTCCCCGCTTGGTTTTTCCATTGCATGACGGGAATACTAATTGCGCCACGGGAATTACCCGAATCGTAGACGAAAGTGTAGACTTTGAAACCGTTTGCATCCTTGGAGTCTACAGACAAATGGAGTCCGAGCGTTTGGGCTTCGGCCGCTGAGAGGTCATACCTCTTCAGGTAGGTTACTAGCTTTTTGGTGGTGCCTTCAATCAAACCACTGCCCTCCCCATTCTTGTCTTCCCGCTTGATTATGGCTATATTTTTCTTCAGCTCGGCAGCTGAAGAGTCGGTTGTACTGGCCTGTTGCGCAAAACCAATTGAAGCACCAGCCAAGAGCCCGAGCACTATTATGCCTCTGCATACCACTTTTCTTACCATAAGTCTACACTAACCCTGCTGGGGATTTTTCGTAAAGGCAAAAAACCGCAGGCGCCCAAGCTGGCGTTACAGCCGCGGGTCCACGGCCTCGCTCTCCAGCGCCAGCACGCCGAACACGCATTGGTGCACCTCGCGCAGCGGGGCGCCGGCCACGAAGCGTTCCAGGCCTTCCACGCCGAGGGCGAATTCGCGCAGGGCGAGGTTTCGCTTGCCCTTCACGTTTCGCTCGCGCAGGCGCTCCAGGTTGCCGGGCAGCAGGTAATCGGGGCCGTAGATGATGCGCAAGTACTCGCGGCCGCGGCATTTCAGGGCGGGCTGCACCAAGTTTTGGCGGCCGCCGGGAATGAAGTCGTAGGGCTTCACCACCATGCCTTCGCCGCCGGCCGCGGTGAGGGCGGTCCACCACTGGGTGGCGGCTTCCACGTCGGCAGAGTCCTGCAGGTGAACCACGCGGTAGGGCGTGGCGCGTAGCAGGCTTTCGTCGGCCAAGCACACGGCGCGCAGGGTTTCCATGTGCCAGGCGTGGTCCTTGTCGAAGTAAGTGCAGCCTTCGGTGGCGAGCAGGTGGAAGGGCGCCAGGCGCAAATCGGCGAGGCTATCCACGGGCCAGCAGTAGCGGCGGTAGGCATCGGCGTAGTGCTGGGCGGCGGTTTGGCGGGCGGTGGTGCGGGCCAGCAACGCCTCCACGCCATCGAGCCCGCGGGCGGCAGCTTGCGTGAGCACGGCCGCGGCTTCAGGCAGGGCGGCAGTGGCGGCGGCCGCAACGGCGGCGTACTGGTTGCGGATCAGCTCCTGGGCTTTGGCCGACCACGGCAACAGCTCCGCATCGAGGCACAGCCAATCAGTCTGGAACTTCTCCCAGAAACCGGCCTTGGTCAATGCCTCCTGCAGGCGCTCCAGAAATGCAGTTTCCAGGGCGACATCGGTGAAAAAGTTGCGGCCGGTGCGGGTGTAGCACTTGCCGGGCCCCTCGCCTACTACGCCAAAACGGCGGCGCGCGGCGGTTTCATCACGAGCCAGTACCAGCACCACGCGGCTGCCCATGTGCTTTTCTTCGCACACCACGCGCTCCAGGCGCTGGCGGCGAAAGTAGTCGAAAGCTTCGGCGGGGTGCTCCAGCAAATCGGGCAGGGCGCTGGTTTCCGAGGGACTCATGGTGGGCGGCAGGTACAGCAACCACTTCGGGTTCAGGGCAAAACGGCTCATGACTTCCAGCGCGGCCACGGCGTTTTCCTCCCGAATGGTAACCGAGGGCAGCAGGCGGGTTTTGATGATTTGCTTGCCGGTAACGTCGCGAATGTCGAGCAGGTCGTCGTGCTGCTGTTGGGCGGTGAGTTGAGTTGTCAGCTGCGAGTTGTCAGTTATCAGTTCGTTTTGCGACTCGTAGCCGCCTTCACTGGCAACTCGTAATGGGCGCACCGGCTCGCAGTACACCTGAGCAGCGGGCACGGTTACCAGCTCCCGCTCGGGGTAGCGCAGGGCCGTGAGGCGGCCGCCAAATACGCAGCCGGTATCAATGTCGATGGTGTTGTTGAGCCATTCGGGCTCGGGGACGGGCGTGTGGCCGTACACCACCATGGCGCGGCCGCGGTATTCCGAGGCCCAGTTGTAGCGTACGGGCAGGCCAAATTCGTCGATTTCGCCGGTGGTTTCGCCAAACAGCGCAAAGGCCCGCACGGCGCCCGAACCGCGGCCCTGCATTTCCTCGCGCATGCCGGCGTGGGCTACCACCAGCTTACCACCGTCGAGCACGTAATGGCTCACGAGGCCGTCGAGAAACTGCCGCACGTGATTCTTGAACGTATCCGGCTCGGCGGCCAGTTGCGCCACGGTTTCGGCGAAACCGTGTTTTTCGGCCACTTGCTTGCCATTGAGGTAGCGCAGCAGCTTGATGTCGTGGTTACCGGGGACGCACAAGGCCTGGCCGCCCTGCACCATGCTCATAACCAGGCGCAACACCTGCGGCGAGGCCGGCCCGCGGTCGACCAAGTCGCCGAGGAACAGGGCGCGGCGGCCGGCGGGTGCCGTTACGCGTACGCCCAGGTCGCGCACGTCCTGCACGGGCTCGGGTTGTACTTCGTAGCCCAATTCGAAGAGCAGCTCCACCAGCTCGTGGTAGCAGCCGTGCACGTCGCCGATGATGTCGAAGGGGCCGGAATCGTGCTTGCGGTTGCTGTAGAGCGGGTCGCGCACTATGGCCTGCACGGCATCAATTTCCTCCGGTCCGTGCAGGTGGTAGAGGTGGCGGAAGCCTTCGGCCTTGAGGGTTTTGAGGCTGCGGCGCAGCTGCTGACGCTGCTGGGGTACCACGTGGCGGCCCAGGTGCTGGCGTTCGGCGCGGAGCTGGTTGCGGTCTTCGGCTACCCGGTCAGGTACGTCGAGAACAATGGCCACGGGCAGCACGTGGTAGTCGCGGGCCAGCTGCACCAGGATTTTGCGGGCCTCGGGCTGCACGTTGGTGGCGTCTACTACCGTCAGCAAACCGCGCTTCAGGCGCAAGCCCACCAGGTAATGCAGCAAGGCAAAGGCGTCGGGCGTAGAAGTCTGGTCGTTTTCGTCGTCGGCAACAAGGGCGCGGCAGTGGTCCGAGGACACAATTTCGGTAGGCCGGAACAAGCGCCGTGCAAACGTGCTCTTCCCCGCGCCCGAGGTGCCGATGAGCAGAACAAGGGAGAGTTCGGGGACGCGTAAGGAAGCTAAGGGCATAAATTAATGAATAGGGAAAGAACAGTTAGGAGAGAAAAACTGGCAGTGGAGGCCATTAATTAACCCCCGTCACCCGAAACTCAACCCGCCGGTTAAGCTGCCGCGTAGCTTCCTTGGCGTTGCTGGCGCGGGGCTCAGTGCCACCCAGGCCAATACCGCTGATGCGTGCCGCAGCAATGCCGTGGTTTACGAGGTAGGTCTTCACGGCGGCGGTTCGCTCCTCGCTGAGCACTTTGTTTTTCTGTACGTCGCCCACGTTATCGGTGTGGCCGCGCAACTCAATGGTCATGCCGGGGTTCGTGGTGAGCAAGCTTACCAGCTGATCCAGCGCCGGAAAGGACGATTCCAGTAGAACCGCCTGGCCCTGCAGAAACTGTACGTTTTTCAGGGGCAGCGTCATGCCCACGGCCAGAGGTCGGAGCAGAATATCCCGCTCATAGGCCCCGCCGGGCATGGTAAGGAGGCTGTCGGTGCTCAAGTAACCGCTTAACTGTGCCCGTACGCCGTAGGCCGCACCGGGCGCAACGTTAGCGGAGAAGCTGCCTTCGGCGGAAAGCGGCACGGCGGTATCGGTGCCGTTTGTGCGGAACTGCAATCGGGCCTGGGGCAAGGGCTGACGCGTAACGGCATCGAGCACGCGCCCGCGCCACGTAGCAGCAGCAGGTGGGGTTGCGGCGGGGCTAATCGGCGCCACAGGGGCTTTAAATACGTTGCAGCCGGCCAGGTCGGTGTAGGTGCCGCGTCGCACCCGGGTGGCCTGCCGCCGCGCCAAATCCACTTCGTACAGCGCTTTGGGACCGGCCAGGTACATGCGGCGCTGGCCTTCGGCGTCGGTTTGCAGCAGTAGGTCGCTGTAGCCGCCGCGCTCGGGCAAGCCGTCGAGCGGAATCAGGTCGGGGGCGGCGCGCCTGGTGGCCAGGTTCACTTGCAGCAGAGCACCGTCGGTGCTGTACACCCGGTAAATGGTACCGCCGTCGTCGAGGCAGAAGTTGGCGTGGGTGCCGGCTCCGGCAAAGCCAATGGCTTTGTAATAAGGAGCCCGCTGCACCGGGTCGGTAGTCCAGATGGTTTGCACCGCATCGGTTACGGGGCTGACTTTCACCAGCAGGTTTCCGTCGCTGGTCATGAAGTATAAGTCGCCACGCTCGTCGGTGGCGGCTGAAATCCAGACGTTCTCGGGCCCCTGAGCCGGCAGGCGCCACGTGGTATAGCCTCCCTTGCGGGTGGCAGGGTCGTAGCGGTACACGAGTTCGGGCTGGTCGCTCGGCGCTTTGGTCACCGAGTACAGGCAGTTGTCGAAGCCCTTGGCCAGGGCGTACGACTGAAACGGCAGCACGCGCCGGTGGATTTTGGGAGGCGCCGAAAGGTCCCGGCTCGAAAACTCGTGAATCGTGCGGCAGTCGTCTTCCCACAATCCGTCATGGGCGCGCAGGGCTGCAATGCCGTACATTTTGTCGTCGCAGGGCTGGTTGGGATTGACGACGGCTACGGATTGATTCCGAGGCAGAGCAGAACGCTTGGCGCGGGGCTGCTCGATTAACACAAACGACTCCAGCAGCTGCCGCCCTACCGTGCGGTAACGGGGGGTTTGCTCGGCGCTGGCGCGGTATTCCAGCTCAAACTCGTACCCATCGCGCCACAAGCGGCGCCCCAACACAAAGGTTCGGCCGGCGGCCGGCGGGGTGAACGTGTAATCGTAGCGCACCTCCTGGAAATAGCCGCCGTCGTTGGGTTGCAGCCGCAGCACTTGGCCTTCGGGCAAGCGCAGGATTCGTTGTCGTATGGAGTCCGGTTCGCCGGCCGTGAGCAAGTTCAGACCCTGGCGGTTGGCCGACAGCGAACGAATGGTTAGCGTAACCGCGGCTGGCGCCTGGCGCCAGTCGTCGCCGACGTAGAACACCGTAGTGCCCGTTTGTCCGTCGGCTTGGTACACTTGCCAGCTGAGCGGGTAACTCAGTCGGTAGCCCGTTTTGGCGTCGGCGTAGGTGCTGAGTCCGGACTGCGCGCGTAGCTGCAGCCAGCTTACCGCCAGTACCAACGTCAGCAATAACCTCATGAGCGGGGGAAAAGGGTGTAGACCTTCTTCAAAGATAAACAAGCCTCCCCCATTCGGCCTACCCACCGGCAGCAGACAACGGGCTTTTTTGCGGCAGAAACCGACTTATTGCGCGCAACTGCTTCTGAGTCCGAGCCTTGTTCGGCGCTGTTCAGCGCTCAAACACCGCCAGCTGCGACGGCGCCCCTACTTCGGCTGCCTCCGGCCCCAGCGGCTCCACGCGCACGTGGTAACCGTGGCGCTCGGCCACACCTTCGGCCCAGGCCAGGAACTGCGTGCGGGTCCATTCAAAACGGTGGTCCTGGTGGCGGAACTGCCCGGCAGAAAGGGTTTCGTAGCGTTGGTTGTAGTCGGCGTTGGGCGTGGTTACGAGCACGGCTCCGGGCTGGGCGCGGGCAAATACCACTTGCTCGAAGGCAGCCAGCCGGCTTTCGTCGAGGTGCTCGATTACTTCTACCACGGCCGCTGCGTCGTAGCCGACCAGGCGCGGGTCGTGGTAGAGCACGGAGCTTTGGGTAAGCGTGAGCCGCTCGCGCTGGCGCGGGGGCATTTCGGCCACGTGGAGCCGCTCGTGGGCCCGCTGCAGCTCGCGGTGCGACACGTCGGTAGCCAGAATGTGCTCCACATGCGGAATCTGGAGCAGGCGACGCGCCAATTTGCCTTCGCCGCAGCCCAAATCAAGCACGCGCTTAGCCCCGAGGCGACGGATTTCCTCAGCCACGCGGTCGAGGCGTAAGTCGTGTAAGGACTGACTTGCGCGGGCGGCACCAGCCTCGGCTGCTTGGCTAGCTTCGAATGCACCCACCTCCCCTGTTGCAGCCTCCAATGCTTCGGCAAGCTCGTTTTCCTCTGTCCCTTCTCCTTCCAGCAGGCGTTGCAGCGTGGGGTTCACGAACTCGGCAAACCGTAGGTAGCGACGAGTAATAAATTCGCGGTCGGGGTGGCGCGGCAGCCACTCGCCGCCGCGGTGCAGCAGCTTTTCGGCTTCGGCCGCCCCAATCCAGTAGTGCTTTTCGTTGTCGAGCACCGGAATAAGCACGTACAAGTGGCTGAGCAGGTCGCGCAGGCGCAGGGCTTGGTGCGCCAGTTGCAGCGTGTGGTAGCGGCTGTCGCCCCAGGTCGACTCGGTGGGGTCGAGCGGGTGCGTGTTCACCTGCACGGCGTAGCCCAACGGCTCGAACAAGCGGCGCAGCAGCTCGGCGGAGGCGGCCGGCACCACGGCCACGGTGACTTCGAAGGGCCACTGCTGGTCGGGCAGTTCGGGGCGGTCTTTGCAGGTGCCGTTCAGGGCGGTGTTGAAGCTTTTGGCGAGGGCCGCGCTTAAAAACGACGAGGCCACGTAGGGCCGGTCGTTCACGTATTGCTCCAGCGCAAACCCTTCGCCGGCGGGGCCGCGGTGGTTGCGCACCAGCCCAATGGGGTCGATGTCGAGCAACAGCGCGGCGGTGCAGCGCTCGGGCGTGGCTTCGGGGTAAAAGATGTGCGCCTTGCCGTACGCCACTTCCACCGACTGCAGCCGCGCCGGATTCTTGTGCAGCAGGTAGCCCAAATCGGTGGCGGGCTGGTGGGTGGTGCTAATGGTAAGAAGCATAAAGCTAGACGGAAGTAAGGAGCGGCAACGAAGGCAGGCCTCAAGTTGGTAATAGCCGAATCAGCAAAGCTCCAAACCTTGATGGAGCCCCGCCGGCCGGGAGTCGCCAAGCCCCGGGGACCTTTCGGCAAGAAAATCAACTGAAACGGCCGGACGCGTACCGCCGGAGTGCAAGTTGTCTGTAAATTTGGCAATTGGATGCCCTACTGCGCATCCGTTGTAGTCCGATATGAAGAAGTTTTTTACCCTGTTTGCGTTGGTGGCGCTAACGGCCACGGCCACTTTCGCCCAAAGCTTTCCTGGCGCTGAGCGCAAGCGCCATTTCCGGCCACAAAAGGACGAAGAGTCGCCCTACGTGCTGAACGTAACCAAGAACACCGACGAAGACTCCCAGGCCAACGGCACCGTAACCCGGGTGGCCTACCAGCCCAAAGACCTGCTGCTGACCATTGTAAACGAGCAGCGCAAAATGAACAGCTGGGCCGATAGCACCTACCAGCGCAAGCTGGCCGCAGTGCCCGAGGGCGGTGCCCTGCAGGTAACCATGTACCGCGTGGGTGCCAAAAACGCCGACCCCAGCCTGCTTACCGTTACGGCCCGCACCAAAGACGGCAAAGAGGTATTCTCGCAGCAGCTCACCCCCGGTGCGGGCCGTTTCTGGAACCGCGACCAGTACATGAGCCAGCGCACCATTCCGTTCGTGAACGTGGCACCGGGCGAACCACTCGAAGTAACCATCACCGACGCCACGCTCAAACAGAAGTTCGAGTACATCATCACCACGAAGTAGGTCCAGGCGACTGGCTTTGTTTCCTCCGGTCATGCTGACGCCGGAAGGGCCTGGTCACGTGAGAACGGCAATTGCAACAACGGCTCGTTCTGCAGTGACTAGGCCCTTCCGGCATCAGCATGAGGAGCCAGGCACCTTGGCAAAGGCTATTTACTGAGTTGTAGCTGCCGCCATTGCACGGCCAGCAGGCTTTTGGCGTCGCGCAACTCGGTTTGCAGCAGCGTCTCCCAGCCCAGGCGTACGATGGTAATGTTTTCGTTTTCATCCACAACGCCACCGCCTGCGCCCGTTTGACGGCTGACTTCGGCGTAGTACACGTCGATTTGCTCGGCGCTGCCGCCCGGCGAGGGAAACATCTTCACAATGTGCTCCAGGCGGTCGACTTCGTAGCCGAGTTCCTCCTGAATCTCGCGCCGCAGCGCGTCTTCCGCCGATTCACCGCTCTTATCGAGCATGCCGGCCGGAATTTCCACTACCTCGCTTTCTGCCCCAATCCGGTATTGGCGCACGAAAATATACTCCTTGGTGTTGGTATCGTATACCAAGGCCGCAACGGCCTGACCGGGCTCAAACCGCTCCCGCACCAGCTCTTGCTGGCCGTTGTTTAGCGTGAGTTTACGCAGTTTATAGAAGCCATCGTAAACCGTTTCTACCTTTGTAATCTTCATAGGGTGCATTGGGTGAAAGCCTGACCCGGCTTCTTACGCCAAATATGCGGGCCAGTGTTGGTCCGCGGCGCCCTTTGCCGCATTTCTTTTTCCTTTCGATTTTGACATTTGAAGACCTCAACCTGCTGCCAGCGCTGCTGAACGCGCTGCACTCCGCAGGTTACGAACGCCCCACCCCCATTCAGCAGCAGGCCATTCCGCACGTGCTCGATGCGCGCGACCTGCTCGGCGTAGCCCAAACGGGGACCGGCAAAACCGCTGCCTTTACGCTGCCGCTGCTCCAACGCCTGCACGAAGCCAAGCCCGCCAACCAGCCCACCGGCCCCCGTGCCGTGCGCGCCCTCATCCTCACTCCTACCCGCGAGCTGGCTATCCAGATCGGGGAAAGTTTTGCCACCTACGGCCAGAATCTGAAACTGCGCCACGCCGTCATTTTTGGCGGGGTTTCGCAGCACCCGCAGGTGCAGGCCTTGCAGCGCGGCGTAGATGCCCTCGTGGCCACGCCCGGCCGCCTGCTCGACCTCATCAACCAGCGGTACGTGGACCTCTCGCGCCTGGAAATTTTCGTGCTCGACGAAGCCGACCGGATGCTGGACATGGGCTTCATCAACGATATTCGGAAGATTCTGCCTTTGTTGCCCAAGCAGCGTCAGTCGTTGTTTTTCTCGGCTACCATGCCGCCCACCATTCAGCAACTGGCCGATACCATTCTGCGCAACCCCGTGCAGGTGGCCGTAACGCCCGTATCAAGCACCGCCGACACGGTGGAGCAGGCCGTGTACATGGTGGAGAAAACCGACAAGCCGTACCTGCTGCTGGAAGTGCTCAAGAACCCCGATCTGCGGCGTGTGCTGGTGTTCAGCCGTACCAAGCACGGCGCCGACCGCGTGGCCAAGGGCCTCACCGCAAAAGGCATCGGGGCCGAAGCCATTCACGGCAATAAGTCGCAAAATGCCCGGCAGCGGGCTTTGCAGAACTTCAAAAGCGGCGAAACCCGTGTGCTGGTAGCTACCGACCTGGCTGCCCGCGGCCTCGACGTGGATGAACTGAGCCACGTTATAAACTACGAGCTGCCCAACGAGCCCGAAACCTACGTACACCGCATCGGCCGTACTGGCCGGGCCGGAGCTGCCGGCGTTGCCCTCTCCTTCTGCGACCTGGAAGAGCGCGCCTACCTGCAGGACATTCAGCGCCTGATCAACCGCGAAATACCGGTGGAAAGCGACCATTCCTATGCCAACAACGACGTAGCCCCGGTTCCGCTGAAAGGCGCCAACATCACCAAGCCCAAAGGCCCAGCCGGTCGACCGCCCCGAGGCGGTGGCCGTGGCACGGCCGGCGGGCCAGCTGCTGGTGGCGCAGGGGCTTCGCGGCGCGAGCATGCCCGCCCTGCTCCAGGTGCCCCCCGCCCCACGGCCGACCGCCGCAGTCAGCCCCGGGCTGCTGCTTCGGCGGGTAAGTCCGGCACGGGTGGCAGCCGCCCAGCGCGCCGCAAACGCCGCGACTAGCGTTGTTTACACATTTGTATAAACAAAACCAAACACGCTATACACTAGAATCTTATAAAGAACCGCCTCGTCATTTAACCATGATGGGGCGGTTCTTTCTGTGTACAAGTATCCTGGATAATCCCGAAGGCTGTTGTGCTGACGGCCTTCTTTAGAAGCGTATTCAATTCCCCGCATGGGTTGACTTCCAGTCCCGGCGGCACCCAGTTTTTCGAATACTCCTTTTTCTGGCGGCCACCCTCCGCTATTGCCGCTCATTGCTGTAGCGTGATGATGGCTCTATCCCGCAACGAGCATTTTTAGCGAAATAGAAGCCCGTATTAAACCTTCTTAGGCGGCAACAGGAAACAAATTGGCGGCTTACGGTTTTATAGGATAGCTCACCGCGGTCAATTCGGTGGGTTTTAACACACCTTTCACCACCTTTTTATGGCTTCCTGTTCGCTTTCTGTGATTGAGGCACTGCGCGCCACCGCGCAGCGGTTGGATACCCAGGCTCCGTACCAATGGGGCCATATGGGCAGCTGCAACTGCGGCCACCTTGCCCAAACCGTAACGCACCTCACCAAAGCTGAAATCCACGCCCGCGCCATGCAGCGCCACGGCGACTGGGACCAGCAGCTGCGCGACTACTGCCCCACCAGCGGCCTGCCCATCGACGATACTATCGATGAGATGCTTGCGGCGGGCTTTACCCGCACCGACTTGGCCCATCTGGAGCGGCTTTCCGATCCGGTCATCCGGGCGGCTATTCCTTTCGAGCGCCGCAACGCACTTCTTCACAACCGCCGCCCCGATGTGGTCCTCTATCTCCGCACCTGGGCCGATTTGCTGGAGCAGTCGTTGCTGGCTACCCTGCCGCTCCCCGACTTTACCATGGAGTCGGTTTCCACTCCGGCGCTCGAAACCGTCAACGCCTGATCGGATATAGGCTACATGAGCGTATCGCCCCTCACCTGTGGTGAGTAGATGCGCCAAAGCGCGTCTTACAGAACAAGGCAGCGCCCCGCTCGACAAAGTGTCGGGCGGGGCGCTGCCTTATTGGGGCGCAGGCTATACGCGTCGCTACTTAATGGCGTTGGGGTTATTGCTCTGCGCCTCCCGGTACATTTCGGCCCGGTGGGTGCGCTTGTACGCCGCATCGGCGTTGGGGTCATTCTCGGCATTGGGGGCAGGCGAGCAGGACGTGGCCAGCGCAGACACCCAAGCAAACAGAGCGAGCAGGCAAATTTTCTTCATGCGCCAAAGGTAAGAAAGGCTTAGCTAATCAACCAAAGGCTCATCCGACGTCGTATTAAACTAGATATGGCTCTGGCTTCCCACACCACAATGTAAACCCGTCTTAAACGGCAAGGCTTGAGACCTGTTTACAATCATACATTCGAAAGCTGGTATTTAGAGTAACAAATAAAACACAAAAGCCGGCAAGCATAAAGACATGAACCGAATTACAAATGACAATTCAAAGCAACGACGCTAACCTAGTTGGCAACAACGTAATGCCTGTTTTTTTTAACTTTACCTATTATTACACCAGCTGATTTTTTTAGCAACCGATGCACCCTCAAGCTCAGCCAAACCAGCATGCGTCCATCAATTCAAATGCTTATGCAAATTGAATTATTTCCATAACAGCCCAATCACAAACCACCCTACACAGGCCTCAATACGTACTTTATATTTTTTATTTTTAACCTTTGATTACAAAGCATTTACCTCATCCTTAAATAAAAATTAAGCAATCTATAAAACGCATTGATACCATATAACCAATCACATAACATCCGTGAGAATACAGGTTGCATTACCTGCAAAGCTTTCTGTCATTTTTATCCTTCTGCTTGTATTTCCTCTCAATTCCGGGCCTTTCATGGTTTCTATACTATTTCGGGGCTAGGACTATAATCAACGAAAGTACCGTCGCTGTAAAAAATCATTACCCTTCGCACTGTTTTGGGTGTTGTTAGCGGAGAAGTATTTGGCGCAGGCACTGGTACTACGGGCGTGGGCACCTGTGCTTCCTCTTTCCAGGAGTCCGGTGTAACGGATGGAGGCAGCGGCTGAAAGGATACATCAGTTGTGTTAACGCGACCATTAACGCCAAGGGCAGGCTCTGATGGAACGGCAGCTTCCGTTGCTCGAGCAGGCCGAGCGGCTTTACTGGCGACGCGCTGACGGGGCTCTGGAGCTGACGCATTGCCCTCAACAGTGTCATGGCGTGCCACCAGGTTACTCGGAGCGTCCAGGGAGGCTGCAAAGGCTATGCCCGGCACTACTTCCATGCTGCCCTGCCCTGTCAGCAACCATGGCATGGATAAATCGGGAAAAGCGGCAATGATTTTCTGGACGACTTCTAAGCTTGGTTTATTACGCCCACCCAAAATGTGACTCACGATGGGCCTGGCCACGCCTATAGTGTCAGCAAACTGCGTGGGAGTTAATTGGCGAGCTTGTAGAATAGCACGAATGCGGTCCAGCATGGCGGTTTCAGCTTTTATTTACAAATCTAATATCATTCAATGACAGTTATTATATAGGGCTGTGCATAATTTACACATGTTTACATTTGAAACAGCAAGCACAACACCTGTTTACATGTGTATTTACTATTGTTTTTTGATATTCATTTAACCGATGCACACCTAATCTGTCAGCCGTGTCCCTGTAGACCATTGTTTGGCATGAGATGAGAAGAACCCAACAGCAGCTTACTGGACGCGCCATGAATGGCTGTTCATGTAATCGGTATTTCTACTATGCTAGAGGTGACGCTGGCCGGCGGACTTATACCCTTGCCATTACCAGTGGTGACTCTACCCGAGCTAAAAGCAAGCAGCCCCTTCGTCAGGCGACGAAGGGGCTGCTTGCTTTTAGAATGGCTCCTATTTACTAATCGACAGCACGTGCCGCGGTAATGAAGCTACCTCAGACTTTAGGTGCTGAAGTATTCCCGGGCAAGGGTTTTATCGTGCCCGTAAATGTCGTCGCGGAAATGCACGTTACCGGCTTCGTCAACCCAAGCGGTAAAGTATACCAAGTATACCGGCAGTTTTTCAGGTAGGCTCACGTACTGCTCCTTCCCTTCGGCAATGGTGTTTTGAATTTTCGTTTGGTCCCAGCCGGGCTTATTGCGCAACAGGTACTCAGCCAGCTGCAAGGGCTGCTCTACTCGCACGCAGCCGTGGCTAAACCCGCGTTTGGCTTGGTTGAACAATTCGTCGTGGGGCGTATCGTGCAGGTATACGTCGTTCGAGTTCGGGAAAATAAACTTCACATTTCCCAGGTCATTTTCCGGACCGGGGCGACGGCGCAGCGTGTACTTCCAGGTTTTCTCCGTTAGGTTGGCCCAGTCGATACTAGTCGGATCTATGGGAGTTGCTTTGGCCCCGGAGCCCTTTACCACCTCCATATCAAGGCGGTTGAGCGTGCCCACCGGGTCGCGGCTAAGGCCCGCACGCATCTCCTTATCGATGATGCTATAAGGCACATTCCAGTAGGGTGCCAACACCACGTATTCCATTTTGTCGCTGAAAACGGGCGTTGCGTTCAGGGCCTTCCCAACGATTACGCGCATGTCCATAACCTCTTTCCCGTTTTCCACCACGTGAAGTTTGTAGTCGGGGATGTTCACCAGCAGGTAGCTAGGCTCGAAACGTTTAGGAATCCAGCGCCAGCGTTCCATGTTCAGAATAAGCTGGTCGATACGTTCCTGGAGCGGCACGTTTAATAGACGCAGGGTTTCCGAACCGATGTTGCCATCGGCCTTCAATCCGTTTTGCTCCTGAAACGATTTAACGGCAGCTACCAACTCGGTATCGTACCGGTGGGATGCGCGCGATGAAGCGGCCGGTTGCTGACCGGGCTGACTGGTAGCCGCAACCGGCGTGGCGTTGACCTCGGCAGGGTTAGCCGTACCGTCGGGCTTAAAGCCAAGCAGGCGGCGGCGCAATGCAGGCACTATGGCCGAAGTGTCGTTAGGGCGCAGGCTTTTTGCCGCGGGTACGGTGGGCCAGCCCCCATTGCGTTGCATGTTCCGAAACCGGGCCAGTGCTTCGCGCAGACGGTCGTACTCGGGGTGCAGGGGCTCGAACTCGTAGTACGGGTAAGTACTATCGCGCTCCTGCAGAATGGTCATGAGGGCCTTATGCAACTTAATTTTGTTGCGCTTAATGCTCCAGTCGATGTTTTTTACTTCCCGCGGGTTTACCGTGCCACGGTAAAAATCATCGGCCCAGTTGAAGTACGTTGCCGAAAGGGCTACATCAATTTCCTTTTCTACCGCGTTGCGTGCGGTAGTATCGGAGGCTTCCTTGAGCTGGGCCAGAAGCGGGGCGAAATCAACAATCTTATAGTCTTTGGGGTCGAGCCCCTCTTTACCAGCCTGGTTGATTACGCCGAGCATACGCTCGGCATGAGGCAGCAGTTCGTGGTTGCGGAACCAGCCCAGACGACCCTCCCGCTCTTTATAGAACTTTTTCCCCCACTCAATTTCGTCCTTGAATGCGGGGTTAGCGGCCATGTACTTCTGCACGTACACGGTATCGATGCGGGGCGGCAGGCCACCCAGATTGCCCTTACCGGGCAAAATACTGGAGGCCGCATCCTGCACTTTATCTTGCTGTTCCTGGCTGCAAGCGCTGGTAATCAGCAACAAGCAGCCCATAAGCCAGAGCAGCAGCGAAGAAAGGAAAACGGATTGAACCGGAGACTTCATTATCAGAGGGGGTGGAAAACAATGGAATAAACCCGCCCATCGGTGGCGTCCCGAAACACGGGCCGCAGGCAAGCTTTTCCTGTTGTACTGCAACGAGCCCCGGCAGGTTGCCGACGTACAAGTTGCGCCACTCCGCAAGATAGGCGGAAATGAGCGTCAAAGAAAACATTTCTAAACAGGTGTTTGTGTATCGGGCATTGGGTTTGAGCAGCCTTTTGGGCATCTCGGTTATACACTTACAGCTCCGAATACCGGCATTAACCTCAGTAGACCGGCTGCCGTTTGCGGCTATATTTGCCACCCTCCCGTACCCCTTTCAGAACTTCTGCTTACTCCTTATTATATATGCTCCCTTCGCTCCTCGCCCACGACCCGCACAGCTGCGCCCGCCCCACCGAAGCTGTTGTGCGTCACCTTACGCTCGACCTGGCAGTAGACTTCTCCAGCCGCACCCTGCGGGGACAAGCTACGTGGCAAGTGGAAACCCAGTCCGGTGCTACCGATTTGTGGCTCGATGCCCGCGACCTGCACATCGAGCAGGTGCTACTGGACGGCAGCGTGCCAACGGAGTTCGAGTTGGGCCCGGCCGACGCCGTTCTCGGCCAAGCCTTACGCGTGGCACTGCAGCCCGGCACCCACTCGGTTACCCTGCACTACCGCACTTCGCCCGCGGCCGCCGCGCTGCAGTGGCTTGCGCCTGAGCAAACAGCCGGCAAGGTTCACCCCTTTATGTTTACCCAGTCGCAGGCCATTCTGGCGCGCACCTGGATTCCGTGCCAGGATTCACCGGGCGTGCGTTTTACCTACGAGGCCCGGGTAACGGTGCCTGCGCACCTGCTGGCGCTGATGAGTGCCGAAAACCCGCAAGAGTTAGCGGCATCGGGCGAGTACACGTTCCGGATGCCGCAGCCCATTCCCTCCTACCTGATGGCCCTGGCCGTGGGCGACCTGCGGTTTGAGCCGCTCAGCTCCCGCACCGGCATTTACGCCGAGCCCGCCACGCTGCCCGCGGCCACGCACGAGTTTGTGGATTTGGAAAACATGGTGGCCGCGGCCGAAGACCTGTACGGCCCTTACCGATGGGAACGGTACGACTTGCTGGTGCTACCGCCTTCGTTCCCGTTCGGTGGTATGGAAAACCCGCGCCTGACGTTTGTAACCCCCACCATTCTGGCCGGCGACCGGTCCCTCACCAGTTTGGTTGCGCACGAGCTGGCCCACTCCTGGTCGGGCAACTTGGTGACCAACGCCACCTGGAACGACTTCTGGCTGAACGAAGGCTTTACGGTGTACTTCGAGCGCCGCATTATGGAGCGCTTGTACGGTCGGCCGTATGCCGATATGTTGCAGGTGCTCGGCCAAACCGGCCTGCACCATACGGTGGCGGAGTTGGGCGCCGACAGCCCCGACACTCACCTACACCTCAATTTAGCGGGGCGCGACCCCGACGAGGGCCTCAACGAAATTGCGTACGAAAAAGGCAATTACCTCCTGCTCACGCTGGAAAGCGTGGTGGGCCGCGAGAAGCTCGATGCGTTTATCACCCAGTACTTCAGCAGCCACGCGTTCCAGTCGATGGACACGGCGAGCTTCCTGCAGTACCTGCGCCGCGAATTGCTCAGTCAGGTACCCGGTTCCGAAGAAAAGGTGCAGCTGGACCGGTGGGTTAACGGGCCCGGCGTGCCGGCGGTGGGTCCGGCGGTGGCGTCGGAGCGGTTTGGGCGGGTAGAGGCTGCGCTGCAAACGTGGCGGCACGGCGGCGGCGCCGCTGCGCTCGATACCCAGGAGTGGAGCACCCACGAATGGGTGCATTTTCTACACGGGCTGCCCGAGCACATCGAAGCCGACCGGCTGCAGGACCTCGACGCTGCTTTTGGTTTTACCCACTCTGGCAATGCCGAAATTCTATCGGCGTGGTTTCCGCATACCATCCGAGCGGGTTACTCCCCTGCCGACGAGCCCCTGCATCAGTTCCTGACGCGCGTCGGCCGGCGCAAATTTCTGACGCCACTCTACAAGGCGCTGCTAGCAACTCCCGGCGGCGCGGAACGCGCCCGGACCATCTACGCCGCGGCCCGGCCCAACTACCACTCGGTGGCCACCAGCACTTTTGACACCTTGGTGGGCCGCGACGCGTAACCACCTAGGCCCTCTATCTTCGGCAAAGCTGGCGCGGGTATTGCTTGCTTGCCCGCTTTCATTTTTCAACCTGATTTTCACTGATTCGTTGGACGCACAGAAACCCCAAGGGAAGCTGATTGCCATCGGCGGCAACGAGGACAAAGGCACTCATCCCTATTCGCGCAAGCGGAAGAAATACTACCTCAACTTTTTCGAGTTGGGTATTTTAAAACGCGTGGTGTTGGAAAGCGGCCTGACCAACCCGCGCATTGAGGTAGTTACCACGGCCTCCATGATTCCGCACGAGGTGGGCCCGATTTACGTCAGCTCGTTTGGCATGCTGAACTGCCTGAACGTGGGCGTGATGGATATTCGGGTACCCGAGGATACCGACCAGCCCGAGTACCTGGAACGCCTTGCCCAAACCGACATCATTATGTTCTCGGGCGGCGACCAGTCGCGGCTGAAGCAGATGTTCGGCGACACCAAGTTTCTGCAGTTGCTCACCAAACGCTACTTCGCCGAGCCCAACTTCGTTATTGCCGGCACCAGCGCCGGGGCCATGGCCATGTCGCACATCATGATTCGCGGCGGCTCGGTGCCCGATGCGCTCATGAAGGGCGCCGTACGCATGGGAACCGGCTTGGGCCTGAACCGCCACGTGGTTATCGACTCGCACTTTGTGAAACGCGGCCGCTTTGGTCGACTTATTGAAGCGGTAGGCCTGCACCCCAAGCTCATCGGTATTGGCTTGGGCGAAGACACGGGTGTGCTCATCACCAACGGCAACCTGATCGAAACCATCGGTTCCAATCTGGTCATCATCATCGACGGGCATAACATCCAGCACAACAATGCCGCCGCCGCCGCCAAAGGCACGGCGCTTTCTCTTGAGAACATTGTGCTGCACGTGCTGGCCAAGGGCAACGTGTACGATATTCAGGAACGCAAATTCTTTGTGGACAAACGCACCCACGACGCGGCCCTAGAAGCCCACCCGCACGCGGCCGCCGTACCACCGAACGTGTAACCGCACACTTCATAAAAAACCGAAGCCGGGCGCAGTCAGTAGTTGACTGCGCCCGGCTTCGGTTTACAAGGCAGCTTGCCGGTAGAATTATTGTGAGTTGGATTCGCGGTTGTTGTCCTCCAACGCGGAGGACTGCGCCAATCCCCCACGCAAAGTGTCTTCGGGATGAATGTCCCGGTCGGCGTCGCTTTCGCTGATGTCGAGTAGCTGGCCGTGGGTTTCGCGGTCCAGCATGGATTCGGGTTCGGTAGGCGCCTGAGCCGGCAGGTCATTTTTGGAAGCGCGGTGCTGCTGCGGAACCTGGTCTTCGGGCAGGGTGAAAAAATCTTCCCCCGGCCGACGTTCCTCGGCACCACCCGATGACGTGTTAGTGGGTTCGTTTTGCGGGGCGTCCTGGTTTTGGCGGTGGGTGTTTTGGGTTGGCTTGGCCATAATGCAAAGGCTTGGTCTTGGAGTAATTCCCGTTACGGGCTGGTACTGCTATACGCAAGCTGGCCGCCAACAACCAAAACCCGACTGCAAAAACCGCTGCTTACTCTTTGTTCCGTGGACAAGCTGCCCTAGCTTATGCCTTCGGAAAACGGGTATCCCAAATCCGCACAAATCGGACTCTACTCGTCGCGGTAAATGCCCACGAACAGCGGCGAATGGGAGCCAATACTGGCGCGGTACATGCCTTCCGAATTAAACGGCAGCGCCATGTTACCGGCAGCGTCCACCGCCACTAGGCCGCCTTCGCCACCCACGGGCGCCAGTTTGTCGTGCACCACCACGCGGCAGGCTTCGGCCAGGCTTAAGCCGCGGTAGTCCATGAGGCAGGCTATATCATGAGCCACCACGGCCCGCATGAAAAACTCGCCGTGGCCGGTGCAGCTGATGGCACAGGTGCGGTTATCGGCCCAGGTGCCCGAACCGATCAGGGGCGAGTCGCCGATGCGGGAGTAACGCTTGTTGGTCATGCCGCCGGTAGAGGTAGCGGCTGCGAGGTGGCCGTGCTGGTCGCGGGCTACGGCACCCACCGTGCCCATTTTCTTCTTGGGGTCTTCGTCGAACGGCAGCGGTTCTTCCAACGGGGCAGCCTGGCTGTGGTCGAGGCGTACTTGGCCACTTTGCAGCGCTTCCTGCAATTGGGCGTAGCGATGCTCCGTGAAAAAGTATTCGGGCGGCTGCATGGGTAGCCCATGATGGCGGGCAAATTCCTCGGCGCCGGGCCATGCCAGCAGCACGTGCTCGGAGTGGTCCATTACCAAGCGGGCGGCGGTAATGGGGTTCTGAATGCTGCGCACGCCGGTTACGGCGCCTGCCTGGCCGGTGCGCCCGTCCATGAGAGAGGCATCCATTTCGTGGTGGCCCTCGTGGGTAAACACGGCGCCGCGCCCGGCGTTAAAAAGCGGGCAGTTTTCCAGAAACACCACGGTGGCCTGCACGGCATCAAGCGCCGGCGCGCCCTGCCGCAGCAAGTCGTAGCCGGTAAGCAGGGCATCGTGCAGGGCTTGGCGGTAGTCGCGCTCGGCTTCGGGAGTAAGCAAGTGGCGGGCAATGGTGCCGGCGCCACCGTGCAGGGCAAAGGCAATATCAGACATGCAGCAGGGTACGGAAATGCTGCGCAAAAGTACGGTTTGCCCCGCGCTCAACGGCCTGCTTACTCCTTATATATACAGCAACGCTCTGACGACTAAACCCTAGCCGGAAAAGAGCCGCTCCGGACCCTTTATGAGGAATTATTTTTCGTAGATTTGGCTTACTAACTCTTCAACAACACCCCTTCTGATTATGGCTTACGAAGCTACCGGCCGCCTGCACGACATCATGGACGAACAGCAGGTGAGCGAGAAATTCCGCAAGCGCGAATTTGTGCTGGAGGTCGTAGACGGCCAATATCCCGAGCATATCAAGTTTCAGCTCGTTCAGGACAAAACGGCGCTGATTGACCAATACAAAGTTGGCGACGAAGTAAAAGTGCAGTTCAACCTGCGCGGCCGCGGCTTCAACAAAAACGGCCAGATGCTGTACTTCACTAACCTCGAAGCTTGGCGCATTGAGGCCGGCTCGGGCAGTGGTGCCGCAGGTGGTGGCAACCAGGGTGGCTACGCAGCTGCACCGGCTGCTAACCAGAACGCCAACCTGCGCCGCGACGCGCAGCCCTCACGCCCGGCTCCCATTGCCAGCGACGACGACAACGACCTGCCGTTCTAATTTTGTCGAACGCCTTGCGTGTTCTTAAAATGCCGCTCCCCATTGCCGGGGGCGGCATTTTTTCGTATGTGCCCGTACTTAGCCGCCGGTCCCGCTTCGGCCTGATGGTTTCTCGCCCGCTTGCTTATGATTTCTGACTCTGCCGCTCCGCTACGGGGCAAAACCATTCTTCTCACCGGCGCGTCGGGCGGCATAGGCCTGGCAGCGGCTCATCAGCTGGCGGCCTTGGGCGCGCACCTGCTGCTGGTATGCCGCAACCCAGACCGGGGCGAACAAGCCCGGGAAGCGGTAGAACAGGCAGCGCCCGGCACCCGTATCGAACTGCTGCTCTGTAATTTGTCGCAGCTAGCGGAGATAAACCAACTCTGCGACCAAATTCTGGAGTGCTACCCCAGGCTCGACGTGTTAATTAACAACGCCGGCGTGCTACCGAGCCGCCTGCAAGTAACCGCCGAAGGCCACGAACTGTGCTGGGTGACCAACCATTTGGCTCCTTTCGTTCTTACCAACCGGCTACTTCCGTTGCTGGAAGCCAGCCCGGCAGGCCGCGTGATTACCGTGGCGTCGGAAGCACATAGGTTGGGCGAAATAGAAACCACTGCCACCCGGCGCAACGACAGTGCCCATAACAGCGCTTTCACGGCGTATTGCGACTCCAAGCTAGCCAATATATTATTCACCAAAGCCTTGGCTGAACGACTGGAGCTAACGGGCATAACGGCTTATAGCTTGCACCCAGGTATTGTGCGAAGCAAGTTGTTTGCCGGTAGTTCGTGGCTCATGCGCACGTTGGTGAAGCTGGCTACTCCTTTCACTATTTCCACCGAGCAGGCCGCTGCTGCCTTGGTACACTTGGTAACCGACCACGGCGCCACTAAATACAACGGTCAATACTTTAAAAGGGGCCGACCAACCAGTATTTCAAACCGTGCCGCAAATCTGGCTGAAGCCCAACGTTTGTGGCGCATTTCTGCCGATGAAACCGGCGTGGGTCAATAGCTAATAATGCCCATTGGAGTTGTTTAAGTTGGGTATTCCAACCGTTTAGTCCGGCTCATTTACGAAATGAAACCAATGCAAGCTTTTTACTAGCGGCTGTAATTATGAATAAATAACAAGCTACTATTTCAACCTAATTGCCTCTTTAAAGGCATTCCATAATGCTTTTAGAAGGGCTCTAGAAAAAAAAAGCTTTTTGCTGTTACTTTATTTTTTATTTCTCGTTCCTTTGTTCAGGTTTTAGAACGCATTTAACCATTTGAACCAATGGCCGAACTTAACATTCAGCACCTGCAAAAAGTACTGGCTGATGCTGGTCGCAACGAAAATCTAATTCGCGAAATTCGTCGCGCCCACGGCAAAATGCAGTCGGCACTCGATGAGCTAGCTAATCTGCTCGACCCGGCTTACCAGCCCTCTGAGCGCAAGAAGCCCGGCCGTAAACCTACGTCCGGCGAAGGTGATACAGCGGGTTCAGGTGGCCGCCGTGGCCCCGGCCGCCCCAAGAAAGCAGCCAGCAATGGTTAATTGATTCTACCGCATTGCGCGCGTAAGAGCAAGGCCCGTCCGTAATTGGCGGGCCTTTTTTGTTTACTTGTTCCGGGTTAAACGTGCTGTTATTAAACGGGAAATGTGCTGGCGTTGGCAGCCGCAAGTCCAAGCGCAGGCCCAGGACAACCAAGGCACCAAAAGCGCACTTGCTGCAAAATAGCGCGGCAGCCGAACTTTGCCATTCTGCCAGCGTTAATTATTGTCAAATCATTCCTGCAACAATGTTTTTGATGCGATAAGCCCGAAGGCTTCCGGGACTTCCTCCGCTTTTTTATTGATTTCACACACCATTAACGAAAACTGCGGGCAGGTTATGAGCATATCAGCAAAGCACTTACGCGAATTAATTGCTCCCGGCGAAGGCGAGGCTATCGAATTTAAAACCCGTACCACCCACCCCAGTCGTATTTCCCGTACGCTGGCCTCGCTGGCCAATACGCGCGGCGGTCATGTACTCGTAGGCATCGACGATAAAGGGCGCGTGGTGGGCGTGCGCGACGCGGACGAAGAGCGTTACCTGCTTTTGCAGGCCGCCCAGCATTACGTGGAGCCGCCCCTCTCGCTGCGCATCGACGAAGTTGAGGACGACAACCGAACCGTGCTGGTGGTAGCGGTACCCGAAAGCACCCGCAAACCCCACAAAGCCCTGGTAGGCGAGGACGACTGGCGCGGCTACATTCGGGTGGGCGCTGCCAGTGTACAAACCAGCGCTTTAACCGAGAAGGTTTTGAAACACGAACCGCCGGCAAGTCAATTTGAGCGCATACCGCTTACCCGGCACGAGCAGGCAGCGCTTGACTACGTGCGGGAGCACCCGCGCCTGACGCTGGGGCAGTACGAGAAGCTTATTAACGTTTCGAAACGGCGCGCCCACCGCATGCTCATCAAGCTGGTGCTGCACGGTTACCTGCGCTACCACGACAAGGAGAAGGAGCCGTATTACACGCGGGGTTGAGTATACGGGCTGGAAACGAACGCGTCGGCGGCCGGGCTCTTAAGAAAGCCCGGCCGCCGACGCGTTCGGAAATACAGCGGTGCTTAGGCTTCGGCCTTCAGCAGCGGGAGGTAGCGTTCGGCCAGCACGTGCAGGTGGTGGGCTTCGTGCCCGGCCAGCACGTAGAGCAGCGCCCGCACCGAAGCCGGGTTCTGGTTGGCGCGACCTTGAAGGTCGAACTGCTCGGCTTGAAATCCACGGAACAAAGCCAGCGAAGCTTGGCGCACGGCTGCATACTCAGCCAGCAAATCGGTAAGGGTGCGGTTGTCGGCACCGGAGGCATCGGCGTAGGTGTTTTCGTCGAAGCCGTGCAGTTCCTGAGCGTCTCCGCGGGCGAAACGCAGGGCCCGGTAAGCAAAAATGCGTTCCGAGTCGGCAATGTGCAGCACCACTTGCTTGATGCTCCATTTACCGGGCGCATACCGAAAGGCGGCCTGCTCTTCGCTCATGCCTGCCAGGAGTTGGTGCAACGCCGTGGGCTGCACGGCCAACATTTCCAGCGGATCGGCGCCGGCCGGAATGTGGCGGTAGTAGTTCTCGTAATAAGGCGGAAAGGTGCCGGGCTCTGGACGAATGTGGCGCATACAGATGGGATGAGGAATGGAATTGGTGGGGGCGAATATAGACCCGTGCCGGCGAGCAGCGGCGGTTTAAGTGTACTGGCACGCGCTAACTGGGCCAACACTGTACCGGGGCGTACGTACAACCCGCAAGCATTCATTCTGACCGCCTACTTATGTCCACTCTCGCCGATAAAGGCCTCAAAATCTCCAAAAACGCCCTCTTCAACGTGTTCATGGGACGCGCGGCCAAGCTATTGGGCAAGCCGTTCCGGGCCGTTCTCATGCTCAACGAAGTGGCCGATAAACTGGCCAGCGAAAAGAGCGGCAAAAACAAGTTCGCTCAACTGATAGACGTAATGCTGACGGTCGTGCGCTTGGTGCGCAGCTACATTAACGGCTCGTACCGGCAAATCGAAACCGGCACCGTGGTTTCGGGGCTTGCGGTGCTGCTCTACGTTCTCTCCCCCATCGACCTAGTGCCCGATTTCATTCCCTTGCTGGGCTTCCTCGATGATTTAAGCCTTATCAGCTGGTTCGTGGGCAAGTTCCAGGAGGAAATTTCGCGTTTTCACGAGTGGGAAGAAACCAACGCCACTACGCTCCTGCCAGGGGCTGAAGCAGCTCAAACGCCAATGACGCCGGCAGCCGTGGCCGAACTTGGTCACTCTTAAGCCTGTGGTTGTGTTTTCAACGGGCCATTTCTACGGGAGTGACCCGTTTTGTTTTGCGCAAGCGGTAAAGCCCCAATAACATCAGTTCTATCCACAGGGCCGTAATGCTCGTTACCAAACCCACAACCAGTAGGTTTCGCACCGCCATGTACCCCACCGGCGGGCCGGCCTGCCAGCGCGCGTAGCCAAAACCAAGGCCCGCTGCCAGGGGCAGCAATAGCACCAGCAACACCGGGCCGCGGGCGAGTACCACCGGCCAAGAGGCCGCCGGCGCCGTGTGTAGCCATTGCCAAAACCACCAAAGCAGCAGTGCTCCGCCTACCAAGGTGCTGAGGTGCTGCAACAATTTATATACCGGTACGGCACCTAAGCCCGGCAGTTGAAAAGAAGCTTGCAGCACCGGGGCCTGCAACACAACCCAGCCGTCGGGGTGCGTAAAAGCGTCCCAAACATCGTGGGTGCAGGCTCCCAACACAATAGCCCCGGCCACGGTAAGCAGTCGGCCTCCAGGCCAAAAAGTGAAGGGCGCCGCCGTCGGAACCGTCAACCGCTGGCGCAATGCTGCGGGCAGTAAGTCCATGGCGGCTTTTTTCATCACCGCGTGCCACAGCCAGAGCACCAGCAAACCGCTGGGCAGGCAAAAAACCAGCAAATCCACGAGCCGGTGGCCAATGTCGCTGTCGGGCCACAGGGTGGCGTAGAACATAAAGTCGGGGCTCATGCTGCCGACCACCAGCGCCGACAACGGCAGGCGCAAACGGCGGGCAAGCGGCACGACGGCGGCGGCGTGGCAAAAAGTAAAGGGCACGGCGAATAGTGCTGCTGATAGACTGAAACAGATGCGTCGGTATGGGGCAAAGGTATGCGCCGGCAGCTGCGGGCACTTGCGCCGCTAGCCCGGGGTTATGGCCGTGGCCTTGTAATTTTACTGTACCATTCACTCATTCCCTAGTTCGTGACGCATTCTTTCCCCTCCTTCCGGCATGCCTTTCGGTTCTGGGCGCTATTGCTGGCCCTGTTGGCCCCCGCTGCCGCCCGCGCCGACGAAGGCATGTGGCTGCCGCTCCTGCTCAAGCAGCTCAACGAAGCCGACATGCAGAGAAAAGGCCTCAAGCTAACGGCCGAAGACATTTACTCCGTTAACCGCGGCTCATTGAAGGATGCGGTGGTGCAATTTGGGGGCGGCTGCACCGGCGAAATTGTTTCGAACGAAGGCCTGATGCTGACCAACCACCACTGCGGCTACGGTCAAATTCAGCAGCATTCGTCGGTTGAAAACGACTACTTAACTAATGGGTACTGGGCCATGACGCGCGAGCAGGAATTGCCCAATCCCGGCCTTACCGCCACGTTCATCGTGCGCATGGAAGACGTAACGGGCCAGGTGCTGCAAGGCATTCCGGCCGGCATGGCGGAAGCGGAGCGCGAACGAACCGTGCAGCAGCGCAGCGCCCAAGTGGCCCAGAAAGCCGTGGAGGGCACACACTACCGCGCTTTTGTGCGGCCCATGTTCGGCGGCAACGAGTACTACCTGTTCGTGACGGAAGTATTCGAAGACATTCGTCTGGTGGGCGCGCCGCCAAGCAGCATTGGCAAGTTTGGCGGCGACACCGACAACTGGGCCTGGCCGCGCCATACCGGCGACTTTTCCATATTCCGCATTTACGCCGGCCCCGACAACAAACCTGCGCCCTACTCCACCAGCAACAAGCCCTACCAACCCCGCCACTACCTGCCCATTTCCCTCGGCGGCGTGCAGCCTGGCGACTTCACGCTCGTGTTCGGTTTTCCCGGCCGTACCACGGAGTACCTCACTTCCTGGGGCGTCGATGAAGTTTACGCTGCCTCCGATCCTGCCCGCGTGAAGGTGCGCGACGCCAAGCTGCGCATTCTCGACGAAGACATGAAGGCCTCCGACAAAGTGCGCATTCAGTACGCCGCCAAATACGCCTCGCTGGCCAATTATTGGAAGAAATGGATTGGCGAGATGCGCGGCCTTAAACGCCTGAATGCCACCGCCCGCAAGCAGCAGCAGGAACAGCAGTTCCGCGCCTGGGTGGCGGCCGGCGATGCCACCCGCCAAGCCGCCTACGGCCAGATTCTGGACCAGCTGGAGCAGCAATACCGCCTGGTGCGCCCCTACGTGCTGGCCCGCGACTACACCACCGAAGCCGCCTTGGGCGTGGAGCTGGTAGCCTACGCCAACAGCCTGCAGAACCTCATCGACCTCATTCAAAACAAGGCTCCGCAAGCTGAGCTGGCCACCGCCATTGGCAAGGCGCGCACCGGCACCAGCAACTTTTTCCGCAACTACTCCGCTCCCACCGACCAAAAAGTGGCCGCAGCCCTGCTCCCGCTGTACACCGACGGTACGCCCGCCGAGCTGCTGCCCGATTATGTGAAGAACCTGCGCAAACAGAACGCCAACGCGGCTGCCTGGACGCGTTTCGCCGCCGACCTCTACACCCGCAGCAAACTCACCAGCAACGAAAGCGCCCAGAAGGTGCTCGACGAGCTGGCCAAAGGCAACGCTCAGCCCCTGTTGCAGGACCCCGCTTACCAGCTGGCCAGCGCCGTGGTAAGTACCTACCGCAGCAAGGTGCTACCCGTCTACTCCACCGCCACCGACCAGATTACGCTGCTCCAGCGCACTTACATGGCCGGCCTGCGGCAGTGGCAGCCCGAGCGCAAATTCTACCCCGATGCCAATTCCACTCTGCGCGTAGCCTACGGCCAAGTTGCCGGTTACGAGCCCGCCGACGGCGTGCAGTACGAGTACTACACCACTCTCGACGGCATCATGGAAAAAGCCGACCCCACCAACCCCGAGTTTGAGGTTCCCCCGCGTTTGGCCGAGTTATACCAGAACAAGGATTTCGGCCCCTATGCCGTAAACGGCACCGTGCCAGTCGCTTTTACGGCCACCAACCACACCACCGGCGGCAACAGCGGCTCGCCGGTTATCAACGGCCGTGGCGAGTTAATCGGCATCAACTTCGACCGCAACTGGGAAGGCACCATGTCCGACATCATGTACGACCCCGACCGCGTGCGCAACATCACCCTTGATGTGCGGTACATGCTGTTTGTGGTGGACAAATACGCCGGAGCAGGGCATTTGGTGAAAGAAATGAAGCTGGTAAACGTGCCCGGCCAAGCCGGCTCAGCCAGCGGCGCTTCCGACCAGAAAATAAAGAAACAGAAGGTAAAAGTGAAGCGCAAGAAGGCTGAGGCTAATTAATCATGTCACTTTCCTGATTAGATTAGCCGGGAGCTGCATACACGCAACTCCCGGCTTTTCATGTTTCCGATGCTCCAATATCTGCTCCTGGGTCTTGCATTGAGTAGTACGTTTTCTGCGGCAGCGCAAAAAGTAATGGTTACCGGCGGCTACGCTCACCTGGGCGAAAAGTCCTTTCCGGGCGCGCCGGCCGTTGGATTGCACGGTAGCGTTGATATTGGCCGGCATGTGGCGCTGGGACTGACCGCCACCGCCGCCCGCGCCCGACACCCGCACGAATTGACAATCGGTAGCACATGGAGACCGAGCCGTACGGTTTCCGAGCTGCACAATTATTTGTATTCTGCCCACGCCGTTCTGGCCTACCGAACCAATAACGCCAGTCGATGGGCTTTGACGGTTGGGCCTACCTTCGGTGTTGACGCGGTAGGCCGCAAGGAACAACATGGCGCGGCCAATAAAATAGGGCTAGGCGTTTGGAACAACCTGACTTACCGCCATCTATGGGGCAGCCGCTTTAACCTGGAAGCCGTATTTCACCCGCGAATTCTGTCGCGCGGGCCTACTCTCCAGGATGCGGATGTGCCTTTCTCTGATGTGAACCTACTCGTCCTGGATATTCAGCTGGGCCTGTCTTTCGACCTCAAAAAACCGACGTCTATCCTCTAACACTGCCTTTCGTGCGTTTACTAAGCTTATTTTTTACTGCCTCTTTTGTGCTGCTAATGCCGAACTTGAGTCGGGCGCAAAAAGGCAAGCCATCCACTTACCTCCTGCGCCCCGCTGCCGTCTTCGACGGCCAAACCCTGCACCCTGGCTGGGCCGTGCTCATCGAGGGCGACCGAATTAAAGCCGTGGGCCCGGCCGCGCAGCTTACGGCGCCGGCCGGCGCGCAAACCCTGGAGTTGCCCGGTCAAACCTTGCTGCCGGGCCTGATTGAGGGCCACTCCCACCTGCTGCTGCATCCGTATAACGAAACCTCCTGGAACGACCAGGTGCTGCTGGAGTCGCAGGCGCTGCGCGTGGCCCGCGCTACCGTGCACGCCCGCCGCACCCTGGAAGCCGGCTTTACCACCGCCCGCGACCTGGGCTCCGAAGGCGCTGGCTACGCCGATGTCGGGCTGAAACAAGCCATCGACCAAGGCCTTATTCCCGGCCCGCGCCTGCTCATTGCCACCCTGGCCCTGGTGGCTACCGGCAGCTACGGCCCTAAGCTTTCCACCGATGTGCACGTACCCCAGGGCGCGCAGGAAGCCGATGGCCCCGAAGGTGTAATCCGCGCCGTGCGCGAGCAAATAGGTAAAGGAGCCGACGTTATTAAGGTATACGCCGACTACCGCTGGGGCCTGGGCGGTACGGCCGCCCCCACGTTTTCGCAGGAAGAGCTGAACCTGATTGTGACAACCGCCGCCGCGGCTGGTAGACCGGTGGTGGCGCACGCCTCCACGCCCGAGGGCATGCGCCGCGCCACCTTGGCCGGCGTGCAAACCATCGAGCACGGCGACAACGGCACGCCCGAAGTGTTTAAGCTGATGAAGCAGCGCGGCGTGGTCCTCTGCCCCACCGTAGCCGCCGGCGACGCCATACTGCAATACCGCGGCTGGCGCAAAGGCCAGGACCCCGAACCCGAACGCATTCGGCAGAAGAAAACCAGCTTGCAAGCTGCCCGCAAGGCCGGCGTGGCCATTGCCATTGGCGGCGACGTAGGCGTGTTCTCCCACGGCGACAACGCCCGCGAGCTGGAGCTGTTGGTGCGGGAATATGGCTTCAGCCCTCAGGAAGTGCTGCGCGGCGTAACCAGCGGCAACGCCCAGCTGTTTGGGTTGACTGACCGCGGCAGCATCAAGAGCGGCTTACTGGCCGACTTGGTGGCAGTGCAAGGCGACCCTACGCAGGATGTAACCGCGCTCCGGCAAGTGCGGCTGGTAATGAAAGGCGGAGCGGTATACCTCCGCAACTAACCGGTGCGAAGCAGCTTACCGCACTAAAAACTTACCTTAAGAAGTCAGAGAAGGGCACTGGAATAACCTCCGGCTTTTCTGGCCGGCTATCCATCAGTAATACAGCGAGATAAACTCGCATTACACTATCCACGAGGTTACTTCAGCACTTAAAAAACCCCCATAACTTTCCTCCAAAACACCACACTAAATTGAATACTCACTATATTTAAGCCCAAGCCCAATTCTATGAAACAACTTTACATCACCCTGCTACTAACGGCCTTGGCACCTGCTCTGGCTGCCCAAGACCTCACGAACGACGGAGCACAGATTACCGTGGGAACAGGGGCCACGTTGTTTGTGAACGGAAACCTGACCAACAAGGCCGGCAGCACCCTGATCAACAACGGCACCGTAGAGCTGAAAGGCAACTTCGTAAATGCCGGAACCGTTGGGGCCGGCACGGGCAAGGTGCTCATCAGTGGAACCACCGACCAAAGCCTGACGGCTGGCGGCGCTACTCTATACCAGCTGGAAGTTGCCAAGCCCTCCGGCAATACCAGTGTCCTGCTTCTGCCTGCTGATGTATCGGTAAGCAATGCACTGACGCTGACAAACGGCATGGTGCGAACCACCGGTGGTGCTACGGCAATAATTCTGCCTTCGGGCACCATCAGCGGTGAAGCAAGCGGCCGCTACGTGCAAGGCCGGCTTCAGGTACAACGGAACGCTACCGCAGGCACTCTCAACTTCGGTAACGGCGCTACCCTCGACGTCACCGGCCTGGGCGGCGTTACCGCTACCCGCACGGCCGGGCTTCTGCAAGCCGGGGTGAGCTACGGCGTGAACCCGAGCAACGCCGCTGCCAAAGGCATCGACCGTATCTGGACCATCAGCAGCGCCAGTGCGCCGGCCGGTGCTGTGCCCATTACCCTCGAGTGGCTGTCCGACAACGACAACGGCCTTACCAACTTCACCAACATGCAGGCCTGGATGGCCGCTTCGCCCACCACCTGGCAAAGCGTGGGGGCCGCCGGAGCGGCCAGCACCACCGCTACCACCCGCAGCTTTTCGTTCAGCAGCACCTCGCTGGGCACTTTCACGGTCTCTAACCGGCAGAACCCGCTGCCAGTGGAGTTAGTGGAGTTTACGGCCGAGCGGCGCGACGCCGATGCTTACCTGCGCTGGGTTACGGCATCGGAAAAGGACAACGATTACTTCGACGTGGAAAGCAGCACCGACGGCCGCACGTTTAGCCGCATCGGTACGGTGCGCGGCAACGGCACCACCAGCCAGCGCACCACGTACGAATTGCTGGACACCCGCCTGACCCGCTACCAGGCCGACGTTATTTATTACCGCCTCCGCCAGGTAGACCGCGACGGCACCGCCTCGCTGAGCCCGGTGCGCACGGTAAGCGTTCCAACTAATTCCGAGCTGTTGGTTCAGGCTTTTCCTAACCCCTTCGGCAAGCACCTCACGTTGCGCGTGAAAACCACCGCCGCCGGCCCCGTCACGCTCCGGCTAAACGATGCCGTGGGCAAGCAGCTTTTCACCCAGAAACTCGACCTGAACGCGGGACAGAACGACGTGCAGCTGGACGAGCTGAACCGCCTGCCGGTGGGTGTATACGTGTTAACGGTGCGCACTCCTAACGGCCAACGCATTCTGAAGCTTACCCGGGAATAAACGCCCCTCGGGCGTACACAGCAGAATCAATTTTTCCGAAAAGCGCTTCGTAAAGCTCGAAGCGCTTTTCGGCGTTTTAGCGGCAGGCTATTCTGAAAACGGTTCCAGTGTCGTTTAGCCGGGCCGCTCAATACCTAATTGGGTCAGTTGCCCGGTGTACTTATCGAAGAGCACCTGCAGGTCGGCGCCGTGCCTGGCGGCGTCTACCCCTATGCTCACATTGCTGCTGTGAAAACGATGCAGGTGGCTCAGGTGAGGGCACACCACGGGCAAATGGCCTGCCAGCAGAAACCGCACGTACAGATCGAGGTCTTCGGCCATGTGCAGGTTTTCATCATAGCCACCTACTTCGTCGAACAAGGCGCGGCTGTAGCACACATTCCCCTGAATGAAATGCTCGGCCCGAAAAATGGCGCGCAGCATGTCTGTGGGCGAGTCGAAGCGCCAGGCGTAGTAGTCTTCGCCGGGCAGGTAGCGCCGTTCCTGGTCTACGCGCAGAAAATCGGCCACAAACCACTTACCCGCCGGGTTAGCCCCGATGTGGACGCCGTAGTGATAAAGGGCGCGCTGCAGCAGCACATCGTCGTCGTCGAGCGGCACCAGCCAGGCATTGGGCGCGGCTTCGCGGATGAGGCGGTTGCGGGCCGGACCGGGCAGCAGCGGCTCGGGGCCGGGATGAGACTGGGTACGCAGCGGAGCGCCGTCGGCGGAAGCCAGGTCGCGCAATAACCGGGCGGTGTCGTCGGTGCAGGCGTTTTCGAGCACCAGGTGTTCGTAGCTGGCTTCGGGCAACGGGGCCAGCACGCTGGCGCGCACGCTTTGCACGGCTTCGGGCAAATAAGCGGCGCGGTTGTGAGTCGGGGTTATGACGGCGAAATGCATAGGGTAAGGCGTTGTTCGGGCAAACGCTAAAAAAGTTGTGGGCGGCCACGCCATGCGACCAACTTTCCCGGCGGCGGTGGCGTTAACCGGCCGAACGTTGCCCTCCTTCCCACTCCGTATGGCCCTGTTTGTCGTTACGTTGCGCCTTCCCGATGCTTTCGACGCGGAGTTCGTGTCGACGATTCCGCGGCACCGCGCCTTCATCAGCAGCCTCATCGACGAAAGCGTGATATTGGCCTACGCCATCAGCGCCGACCGCTCCCGGGGCTGGGTAACCATGCAGGGCCCAAATACCGACGCGGTGCGCGCGGTAGTGGAACAGTTTCCGCTCTATCGTTTTTTTGGTGGCGTGGAAATTGATGAGTTGTTCGTTTTCGACAGCACGGCTTCCCGGCTGCCTAAAATCAGCCTTAACTAACCCCCGCCCGCCAATACTATTGCTGATTTCTGCGCAACTTACTGGTTCCAAAGCCCAGGCTCCCCCGCTAATTGTTTATGACTCATCCTTTCCGGCTTCTGGCCGCCATCGGTATGTTACTGGCGGCCTCTGCTGCCGCTCCGCCCGATAAAATCACCACTGAGCAACTGGTCACGCGCCTCAGCACGGCCATCGACAAGCTGCAAACCCTGCGCTGCAACGTAAAGGCCACCGAACGCATGGGCTCTACCCTGCAGCAGGTACGCACCCAAATGAAACTCACGTTTGGGCCCCAGCGCATTTACCTGCGCAACCACAAAGGCATTGAGGTGCTGTGGGTTGAAGGCCAGAACGACGGCGACGCCTGGGTGTACCCCAACAGTTTTCCCTACGTGACGCTTAGCCTCGACCCCAACGGCTCGTTGATGCGCAAAAACCAGCACCACGGCATTCTGGAAGCCGGTTACGGGGTAATTACCGACGTAATTCGTACCATGCCGCAACGCTCCGACACGTACCGCCGCTCGTTCCGGTACGCCGGCGACACCACCGTGCACAACCGCCCGTGCTACATTCTGCGCTCCGACTTTCCGCAGTTTAAGTACGTAAACTACACCCCCGAAAAACCCGAGACGCCCGCCAAAATAGCCGACCGGTTCGGCTGCGGCGAGCATCGCATTCTGGAACGCAACAAGCTCTCGTACGGCGAAACCGTACCCGCCGGGCGCACGCTGCAAGTCCCCAATGCCTACGGGCGCCGCACTATTATCTGCGTCGATCAGAAGTTGATGCTGCCGCTCGTTATTTCCGTGTGGGACGACCGCGGCCTGTTCGAGTCCTTCGAGTTCCAGGATGTGGTAGCCAACCAGCCCATTCCAGCGGCCGAATTCAGCAAGGATTACAAGGATTACAAACTCTAACCATGGGTTCAGCCCAAACCGGCTGCTTTATTCCCTAAAACCTCCGAATCCGAAAAGTAAGCGTACCAAAAAAGCCCAGCCGAAAGCTGGGCTTTTTTCGTGCCGATGCGGCTACTATAACCGCCCAATTTTAGCCGCTACCGGCGCATCGTTTTCTCGATTTGGTCCCACATGGGCTGGCTCAGGATTTCCAGCTTGTTGAATTCACCCGCGCCGTTTAGCCACTCGCCGCCGTCGATGGTAATGACCTCCCCGTTCACGTAAGCCGCAAAGTCAGAAACCAGATAAGCCGCCAGGTTGGCTAGCTCCTGGTGGTTGCCCACGCGCTTGAGCGGTACCGAAGCGGCTGGATCGAGCTTAGAGGCCAGCGGTTCGGGGAACAAGCGGCTCCAGGCGCCCTCGGTCGGAAACGGGCCCGGCGCAATGGCCACCGAACGGATGCCGTACTTGGCCCACTCCACGGCTAAAGAGCGCGTCATGGCCAGCACGCCAGCTTTGGCTGCCGCCGAAGGCACCACAAATGCCGAGCCTACCGAAGCGTACGTGGTAACGATGTTGAGAATGGTACCGGGCTTGTTCTGCTCAATCCAGTGCTTGCCCAGGGCCAGCGTACAGTTGTAGGAGCCGCGCAGCACAATGTCCACAATCACATCGAACGCCTTGTGTGAGAGGCGTTCCGTAGGGCTGATGAAGTTACCGGCGGCGTTGTTTACCAGCACGTCTACCCCGCCAAAGGTGTCGAGGGTGCGCTTCAGCAAAGCTTCCACTTCGTCGTATTTGCGCACGTCGCACTGCACGGGCAGCACCTGGCCGCCGGTTTGGTCGCGCAGCTCCTGGGCGGTTTTCTCCAGCACATCCAGCTTGCGCGAGCTGATGACCACGTTGGCCCCCAGTTGGAGGAAGTAAGTGGTCATGGCCCGGCCCAGGCCAGTGCCGCCGCCGGTTACGATGATGGTTTTGCCTTGCAGGGCGCCGTCGCGCAGCATGGGTTGGGCGTAGGGTGAGGTCATAGGGAAAGAAGAAGTGAATGAGCAATGAAACGCAAGAACGGCAATTACGTGATTTTGTATGCATGCCGAGCAGTTTACCTGCTCCCATAGCCACGTACTGCCGACGGAAACGGCTGTTAATGACGTAATTTTCGGGCCATGAGCAAGACTTTTTCTTCGGAAGGCGGCGTGGCAGTCATTGGCTGCGGCTGGCTGGGGCTGCCGCTGGCCCGCACGCTGGTAGCCGCCGGGTATTCGGTGGCCGGCAGCACCACGTCCCCCCACAAGCTGCCCCTGCTGGTGGCCGATGGCATCCGGCCCCACGAGCTCAGTCTTTCGTCCGAAACCCCGGCCGCCGCCGTGCAGCCCGTGCTGGCTGGCTGCTCGGTGCTGGTGCTGAACGTGCCGCCCGGCCAGCGCCGCGCCGCCGTGCCCGACCTGGCCGCTTACCCGGCCTCCTTGCAAGCCGTAGCCGACGCCCTGCCGGGCTCATCCATCCGCCACGTGGTGTTCGTCAGTTCCACCGGCGTGTACCCCGATGACGACCGCACCATGACCGAAGACGACGCCGTGGCTGCACCCGACGGCCCCAGCAGCTTGCTTCGCGCCGAATACCTGTTTCAGCAACCGGCCAAGCAGCCGTGGCAAACCACCGTGCTGCGCCTGGGCGGCCTCATGGGTCCCGGCCGGCCGCCGGGCCGTTTCCTGGCCGGCCGTTCCGATTTGCCGCAGCCCGAGGCTCCCGTAAACATGCTGCACCAAGCCGACGCCGTGGGCATCATTCAGGCCGTAATTACCCAGCACGGTCCGGCCCGCACGCTCAACGTCTGCGCGCCTTCGCATCCGTCGCGCCGAGCCTTTTACTCGGCGGCGGCCGCATACCTAGGGTTGCCGGCGCCGCAGTTTCGCCACACCGACCACAGTTCCGGCAAACTGATTGCCACCGAACGACTTCACGAGGCGTTGCGTTACCCTTTCCGGCACCCCGACCCAATTGCGTCGCTGGGTTTCTGCGCTTAGCGTGAAGCGCGCCGTACTTTTGTAGTTGTGAAGCAGAATTCAACCGAAGCCGTGGCAGTTTTGGGCGGCGGAGCGGCGGGCTTTTTCGGTGCCGTTGCCTGCGCCGAAGCCAACCCCAGGCTCACCGTTTATTTAATTGAGAAAACCAGCAAGTTGCTGAGCAAGGTGCGCGTATCGGGCGGCGGCCGCTGCAACGTAACGCACAACTGCTTTTCGCCGGCGCAACTGGTGCAGCATTACCCGCGCGGTGGCAAACAGCTCAAGGATCCGTTCAACAAATTCGGCGCCCAGGACACGGTGCGCTGGTTTGAGGCCCGCGGCGTGAAGCTCAAGACCGAAGCCGACGGCCGCATGTTTCCCGTCACCGATTCTTCGGAAACCATTGCCCAGTGTTTGCTCGACGCCGCGCACCGCGCCGGGGTGCAAATTCTGCTCAGTACCGCCGCCGAGCGCATAACCCCCCTACCCGACGGAGGCTTTGACTTGACGCTCAGCGGAGCCCAGAACCGCAAACTGCGCGTACAAAGGCTGCTGGTGGCCACCGGTGGCGTGCCCAAATCGGAAGGCTACAATTGGCTGCGTGAGCTGGGCCACGGCATACAGGAGCCGGTTCCGTCGTTGTTCACCTTTAACGTGCCCCAGTCGCCGCTGAAGGAGCTGATGGGCGTGAGCGTGCCGCACGCCCGCGTGGTGCTGGCCGGTGAAAAGCTCGATTACGAGGGGCCGTTGCTGGTAACCCACTGGGGCGTGAGCGGCCCGGCTGTACTGAAGCTTTCGGCCTGGGGTGCCCGCCGCCTGCACGAGCTGCAGTACACCGGCACGGCTCTCGTCAGCTGGGTACCCACCCAAACCGAAGAAACCATGCGCCAGTGGCTGAATACGTTTCGGGCGGAAAACGGCAAGAAGGTAGTGCAGTCGAACCCCTTGTTTGGGTTGCCACAACGGCTGTGGCGTACGCTCACCGAACAAGCTGGCATCGGGCCCGAAGTGCGCTGGAACGAGTTGCAAGCCAAGCTGCAAAACCGGCTGATTGAAGTGCTGCTGCGTCAGCCGCTGGGAGTGCGCGGCAAAACCACTTTCAAGGAGGAGTTCGTAACCTGCGGCGGCATTCCGCTGAGCGAAGTCGACCTAAAAACGATGGAAAGCCGCCGCGTACCCGGACTGTATTTCGCCGGCGAGGTACTTGATATTGATGGCATTACCGGTGGTTTCAACTTTCAGGCCGCCTGGACAACAGGCTATCTGGCCGGCCGGGCTATGGCAAGCTGAGTTGTAGGTCATTCTATTCTGAAGCACGATTAATAAAACACGGCTCATAAGGCCCCATAGTTGGTCGGTACATTGAACCCAGGCAGGCATGTATTGCAACCTTAGGTGTAATGCTTGAGTAAGAGAAGTACTAAATTCTCTTCCGTCAACCCAAAACACCACAGCCCCATGGCAACCGACAACAAAATGCTCCACGGCGTTCTGAATGAACTGGTAGAAACCCTGAAAGACGGCGAGCGTGGATATTCTGAAGCTTTGACCGACGTTAAAGATCAGGATCTGAAGGAAGTATTTAAAAAGTACGCAGTGCAGCGCGACGGCTACCTCACGGAGCTGGAAAACGCCATGCACAACCTGAACCTGCACCCCGAGGAAGCCAAAGAAGGCAAGCTCGACTCCGTAGTGGGCACTGCCCACCGCGCCTGGATCAACATTAAATCGGTGGTAACCAGCAACGACCGGCACAGCATTCTGGCCGAGTGCGAGCGTGGCGAAGACTACGCCGTAAAGGCTTTCCAAAAGGCCGTGCAAGCAGAAGGCTTGCCCAGCAACATCAAGTCCATTGTAGAAAAGCAGTACAATGGCATCCGCGAAGCCCACGACCAGATTCGCAGCCTGCGCGACTCCTCTAAATAAACTAATCTTTACCGCGGGCCTCATAGCGTTGTAGGCAACTCAAATCTGCCATTTCCTCCCGAAGCCCGGGAAACAAAAGGGCCACCTCAAATGAGGTGGCCCTTTTGCATTAACATACCAGCAGCAAGCTGTTGGTTGAAGCTTAGCTTATTCGTCTACGCCGCTGTCACGGTCGCGGCGCGGCTTGTAGCCACCCTCGCTGTTGCCACCGCGGTAGCCGCCTTCGCGGTTACCGCCGCCGTAGCCGCCCGAACGCTGACCACCACCGTAGCTGTTGCCGCCGCGGTAGCCGCCTTCGCGGTTGCCACCGCCGCCGTAACCACCGGAGCGCTGACCGCCGCCGTAGCCGCCTTCCCGACGCTGGCCACCGCCGTAACCGCCTTCGCGGTTACCGCCACCGTAGCCACCCTCGCGGCGCTGGTAACCGCCTTCACGGTTGCCGCCGTAGCCACCCGGGCCACCACCGGCCGGACGACGCGGACGGTCACCGGCTTCGGCGCTTTCCATACCGGCTTCGCGCTGCGTAGCCAGGCTAAAGGCCACCGGACGACCGTAGAGCGTGGTGCGGCCAAGCTGCTCCACAATCTCGTTCACGTTCTCGTTCGGCACTTCCACGAAGCTGAACTTGTCGTACAGCTCGATGTCGCCCACACGGCCGGGGGCCATGCTGGTGGCACCCACAATCAGCTCGACCAGGTCGCGCGGGTGCAGGCGGTCCTTTTTGCCCATGGTCACAAACATGCGGGTGTAGCCGTCGCGCGGAACGCCTTTCTGGCGGTCGGCTTCGATGCCTTTTTCGGCCTGCTTGTTTTCCTTCATCACCATCTTCAGCAAGGCAGCAGCAATGTCAAGCGACGTCACTTCTTCCTCCTGGTCGATGAGGCGCTGTACGCGGCCCACGTATTTCTCCAGGTTGCCTTTCTCGATGATTTCCTTGATCTGACCCAGCAACAGCGTGGTTTTCACTTCCGATACGTCCTCGAACGACGGAATACGCTCCTGCTTGATCTGCGCTTTGGTAAAGCGCATGATGTCGCGCAGCTTGTAAATGTCGCGGCCGCTCACGAAGGTGAAGGCCTTGCCCGATTTACCCGCGCGGCCAGTACGGCCAATGCGGTGCACGTAGTATTCCTCGTCCGTTGGCAGGTCGTAGTTAACTACGGCCTCCACGTTGTCCACGTCGATGCCGCGGGCGGCTACGTCGGTGGCCACGAGAATTTCCAAAGTGGCTTTGCGGAATTTATCGAGCGTGTTCTGGCGGGCCTGCTGGCTCATATCGCCGTGCAAACCATCGGCAAAGTAGCCACGGGCCTGCAGGTCCGATACGATGTCGTCGACCATGCGCTTGGTGTTAGCAAACACGATAACCGACTTCAGGCTGAACATGTCGATAACCCGCGACAGAACATCCTTTTTCTGCGGGCCACGCACCTCGTAGTACGACTGCTCGATGTTCGAGACGGTCATCTCCTGGTGGTTCACCTTCACGATCTGGGGCTCGCGCTGGTACTTGCGCGTCAGGTCCATGATGGGCTTGCTCATGGTAGCCGAGAAGAACACCGTTTGGCGCTGTTCCGGCATCTGGGCCAAAATCGTCTCGATATCGTCGCGGAAGCCCATGTCGAGCATTTCGTCGGCTTCGTCGAGGATGATCATCTTGGCCTTGTCGAGCTTCAGCGTACCGCGCTGCAAGTGGTCCATGATACGACCGGGCGTACCAATTACCACCTGAACACCGCGCTCAAGAGCCTTAAACTGACGGTCGTAGCTGGAGCCACCGTAAATGGGCACCACTGCCAAGCCGCGCTTGTATTTGCCGAGTTTCTGAATTTCGCCCGAAACCTGCACCGCCAGCTCACGCGTGGGGCACAATACCAACACCTGCACGTCGCGCGAGTCGGTGTCGATGCTTTCGATGGCGGGGATGCTGAACGCAGCGGTTTTACCGGTGCCCGTTTGGGCCTGACCGATAACGTCTTTGCCCTCTAGGAGGACGGGAATGGCAGCCGTCTGAATGGGCGAGGCTTCCTCGTAGCCCATTTCCGTAATGGCGCGCTGAAGCTCTTCCGAGAGCTTCAGATCTTCAAATTTTACTTTCTCCATGTCTTGTGTAGGGAGTGATTGGAACAGCAATCGGTAACCAGCTCGTTCCTTTCCCTACGCAACACGACAGGACAACGGACGACGACGACAAACGACAAATAAAACGACAGGCGCTACAACAGCAGGGCGCCCCGGCCGGGACGGGCCGATTCTCAATTGCGGCTGCAAAGGTAGGAATAATAAACGGCAATGGCGCCGGGAGTAGGACAATAGCCTAGCACAAGCCATCTGAATGGCCACTGCAAAACGCATTTTTGCACTGTTAAACGGGTACTTGTGCAACGGCGCGGCGCGCCTAAACGCAAGAAAGCCCGCCGATTGGCGGGCTTTCTTGTTAGATAAAGTTATTCGCGAACTAGGCGCGACGTACTTTTACGGCGTTCAAGCCCTTGCGTCCTTCCGACACTTCAAACTGAACCTTGTCGTTGTCACGGATTTCGTCGATGAGGCCGGTTACGTGAACGAAGATGTCTTCGCCAGTCTCGTCGTTTTTGATGAAACCAAAACCTTTGGTTTCGTTGAAGAATTTTACAGTTCCTGTCTGCATGATGGTGGTGTTGAAAAAAATATTTAAGCAAACTGCATCAGGACCCTACTCAAAAATTCTGCACGAGAATACACAGTAGTGGAACGAAAGCATATTTCCTTAAACCACAGTAAAGGTAGAATTTACTTTCGAAAAACAAACAGCTCGAATACAAAAGCATTCGAATACTTAACGGGGTTATTGCCCTGTTCAGCCGCTATTTTTAGGTGGATTTGCCAAAAGCCCCTACTTATTGCCTTATGACGTTCGAGGAAATTTACGCTCAGCTGCAAGCTCTTGGCACCGAGCAGAACCGAAAAATCTACCGCCGCCACGGTGCCAGCGGCGACCTGTTTGGGGTGAGCTTTGCCAACTTCAGTCAGTTGAAGAAGCAGTTGACAGGCCGAGGCAAGGATGCTGCACATGCCCACGCCCTAGCGCAACAACTGTGGGCTACTCGGAATTTTGATGCGCAACTGCTGGCTACCATGATTGCCGATCCGCGCCAGCTAACCGAAGTTGCGGCAGATGCCTGGGCTGCTGATACCCATTGCCACATGCTGGCCGATGCCTTGGCTACTTTGGTAGGCGGCACCCAGTATGCGCAGGGCAAGGTGCGGGAATGGACAAGCAGCCCCGGAGAAATGCATCAGCGCATTGGGTACAGCTTGCTAAACGGGCTGGCCTTGCGCAGCTCCGCACTACCCGATAGTTTCTTTGAGCCGTTCATTGCCCGTATCGAAGCGGGCATAGCAGTAGCTCCTAACCGTGCTAAAGAAGCCATGAACAACTGCCTAATCGGCATGGGAAGCCGTAACGAAACGCTTCGGCAGCAAGTGGAAGCGGCCGCCGACCGAATAGGTCCCGTTAGCATCGACCACGGCGACACTTCCTGCCAGACTTTTGAGGTTCGGCCGTACTTGGCTAAAGTATGGGCCCGCAAGACCAAAAGCGTTCCTGCGGTATAACGCACACAGTAGACGAGTATGCAGGAACAATTGCCTTCGGAACCGCCCGCCAGCTTTCGGTTTTCGCGCACCTTTCGCGTTGCCCCCGACGACATCGATGCGCTCAACCACGCCAACAATGTGGTGTATGTGCGCTGGATGCAGGACACGGCCAGTGCGCATTGGCAGGCCGCCATTTCCGAAAGCGAACAACGCCAATACATCTGGATTGTGCGGGAACACCATGTGCGTTACCTCCGCCCGGCTTTCCTGGGCGAAGAACTGCGCGCCTTAACCTGGGTTGGCGACTACCGTGGCGCCCAGTCGCAGCGGTTCACGCGCATCGAGCGGGTCGCGGATGGCGCAGTGCTGTGCGAGGCGGAGTCGCAGTGGGTGCTGCTGGACCCGCAAACGCAGCGGCCGCGGCGCGTGGAGGAAGAGGTGATGCAACGGCTTCGCTCTCCCCTGCCGGGTTAGGCTTCGTTACCTGGTAGTACAGATACAAATCGGCCCGAAGCACTTGCCTCGGGCCGATTTAGTTTACTTGAGCAATTCTAGACAAATGGACTACCGGCCGCCACGGGCATTGCGGGCGTGGCCTTCGGGGTCGCCGAAGTAGCCGCCTTGGCCGCCTCGATTGCCACGGTTGTCGTTATCGTCGTCGCGCCGACTGTCGGAGTACTGATTTCGACCGCGGCGGTCATCGTCGTCGTCGTCGCGGCGACGGTTGCCTTGGTTGCCGCCACGGCCTTCGTATAGGTCGGAGCGGTAACCGCGGCCCATACCGGCGCCGGGGTGCTCCCGCTCGTAGGCGGGACCGTAATCGGAGGAACTACGGCCACTGTTGCGTCGGTCGTCGTCATCGTTGCGGCGGCCTTGGTTACCATAACCGCTGCTGTACTGGTTGCGGCCGCGCCGGTCGTCGCGGTCGTCGTCATCGTCGCGGCGACGGTTGCCCTGGTTGCTGCCGCGGCCTTCGAATAGGTCGGAGCGGTAGCCGCGGCCCATGCCGGCGCCGGGATGTTCGCGTTCATACGCGGGTCCGTAATCGGAGGAAGAACGGCGGCCTTGGTTTCCGCCGCGGTGGTCTTCGTCTTGGTCGGAGCGGCGGCCGTAGCTGCCGTAGCCGCTGGAGTATTGGTTGCGGCTGCTGCGCTCGAACTGGTCGTCGGAGCGGGTGTCGTATTCGGGGCTGTAGGAGCCGTAGGCGCTGCCGTAGCCGTAGTCTTCGTTGCCATAACGGCCGGAGTAGCCGCCTTCGGAAGAGCCGTAGCCGCCCGACATGCCATAATTGCCGGAAGAACCATATCCGCCTCCACGACGGTCGTTATCGTCCTCGTCGCGGCGGCGGTTGCTGTGTTGATTGCGCCCGCGGCGGTCATCATCCTGATCGGAATTACGGCCGTAGCCGCGGTCATCCGAGGACTGGAAACGGCCGCGTTCGTCGCGGTCTTCGTTGCGGTAATTATTGCGGGAATCAGCCATGATGTTTTGGGAAAAAGAAGGTTAGAAAAAGAACGGAGGGTACTTTTTACTGGTCTGCTTTTGCCCAGGTTTCAACGGCTCAGATTAAGGGTTTAAGGTGTGGTTTTTGTGGCAAATGCAAACATTTACATTGCCAGAAACACCATAAACACCAGACTAGCTGTCAGATACGCCCACCAAGTCAGCCACCATGCCATTCGTTTGGTTAGCCGCCAGAAGCCCTTTTTTCGCTCGGCAAACACGAATTCCGCAAAGGCCCCTTTAGGTGCTTCGCCGCCCTCCCGCAGAAAGCAGGACCTCCTTCCGTCGCGGCTTAGGACAACCTGTAAAACGGCGAATCAGCGGAAAGTAACTTCTGCGTTGCTGCTCTGCGTCATTTTATCAGTGGTACAGTTGCCTTAGTAGCATTACCCCAGTTACATGAGCGTACGATAAACGCCCACTTTATTTGGACAAGTGCTACCGCTAAAACATGTGCTGGTTCATTTCCTCCAGTAAGCGTGTTTTTAACGTTCCATTGGAGAAGATTACCCGTTCCCTCCGCCACATCATGTACTCGAAAAATTCCGGGGGAAGATCATCAAGTTTCGCGGGATTTGTTTTGCGGTCCACCATTACGTCGGTGGAATCTCCCATGGCCGACATCACAACTAAAAGGGTACTATCGGATTGATAATGAGCAGCCGCCGCCTGAACAAACGCTGCCTCTTTCCTTGGGTCTAGATCAAATACTCCAACGAGGTGCTCGTAGCGCTGCTTACTCCATGAGTAGTTTATCCCGACCACGTATTCAGAGCTGAAATTGTTGTCTGCATCAACAGTATTGGGGTCTTGGAATACGATATCCATACTCCCTACCCGGCCAAATTCAGCGTATTTCCTATCAAGGTAGTCTCTCCCTTGCAGCTCAGCAAACTCGGTCCAGAGTATTTGTTGACGGCGCCAAACTAGTATGATACCGGTCAGGGCCAGCAACAACATAGTACCTACAAGTAACTTTCGATGCATTAGAATATAAAGTAGATAGGCCGTCAAATTAGCACTTAATTTTAGCCTGTCAAGCGTTTCTTACATCATACATGCCCAATACCTTCCGCATTTATTCGGCTTCGGCCGGCTCCGGCAAAACCTATCAGCTTACCAAAGAGTACCTGCGGCTGGCCTTGGGCTCCGACGAGCCTGACTACTACAAAACGGTGCTGGCCATAACCTTCACCAACGCCGCTGCGGCCGAAATGAAGGAGCGCATTGTGGGCGCGCTGCGCGGTTTCGCTAACCCCGGCACCGATACCAAAGCCGAGGCCCTGCTGGCCGAACTAGCCGAAGAAATGGCTACCGACGGCCTATTGCCGCGCGTGCTGGATACGCCCGAGCAGCGCCAGAACCTGCTGCGCACCCGCGCCGCCCGTACCTTTCGGCTGGTGCTTTACCACTACGCCGATTTCGCCGTTAGCACCATCGATTCCTTTGTGCAACGCGTGGTGCAGGCTTTTACCCGGGAGCTAGGTTTGCCGGCCGCATTTGAGGTAGAGCTCGACGACGAATCGGTGCTGCACGCGGCGGTGGCCTTGCTGCTAGACAAGGTGAACCGCGGCCAAGAAAACCAGATTCTGACGCGCACCCTGCAGGAGTACGCCCTGAGCAAGGCCGAGGAAGGCCGCAGCTGGAACACCCTGCCCGATGAACTGATGCGCTTCGGCAAATTCCTGCTCAACGAATCGGTGCACGAGGCCGTGGCGCAGCTGCAGCAAATGGAGCTGAAGGAGTTTCGGGTGCTGCACCGCACGCTCAAGCAGAAGCGCGAGGAACTGGATGCGCTGGTAAAAGGAATTGCCGACCGCGCCCTGGCGGCGCTGGACGAGCACGGCGTAACGCCCGATTTGCTGGCCGGCGGCGAGCGGGGTGTGTACACGCACTTCAAGAACTGGCACCGCTGGCTGGAAGACGGCGATACGCCCACGGCCACTGCCCAAAAGGTAGCCGAAAGTGGCGTGTGGAGCAGCACTACCGGTAAGAAAGAACCGCACAAAAGCCGCGTAGAAGCCGTGCAGCCCATGTTGCAGGAAGCTTTCGAAGAGTTGACGCTGGTGCGGCTGCGCTTTCTGAGCCAATACATATTAATAGAAGGCCTGCTGCCGCACCTGTTTCACGTGTCGTTGCTGAGTGAGCTGAGCAAAGCGGTGCAACAGGTAAGCCAGGAGCGCAACGTGGTGCTCATTGGTGAATTCAACCGCCGGCTGGCCAGCATTGTGCTGCGCGAGCCGGTGCCGTTCTTGTACGAGCGGCTGGGCGAGCGGTACCAACATTTGCTGATTGATGAGTTCCAGGACACCTCGGAGCTGCAGTGGAACAACCTGCTGCCGCTGGTGGAAAACGCCGTGGCCAACGGCAACCTTAGCCTGGCCGTGGGCGACGCCAAGCAGGCCATTTACCGCTGGCGCGGCGGCGAAATGGAGCAGATTCTGCGCCTCTACCAAGGCCAAACTCAGCCGCTGATTGACCGAGCCCAGGACGAGGAAACCCGCGACCTGCTGGCGGGACGTTACTTCACCCTGGAACAGGCCCTGGAGCCGGCTTCGCTGCAAACCAACTTCCGCTCGGGCCCGCAAATCATTCAGTTTAACAACGACTTTTTCACCCACGTTAGCCAGGGACACCCGCAGTTGCCGCTCGTGCAGGCCATTTACGACGCGGAGTTTGTGCAGACCTGGCCAGCCTCACCCCCCGGCCCCTCGGGGCCTCCCCCCCCGGCCCCCTCTCCTAGGGGAGAGGGGGAGCATTCTAACACCGTACGCATTCTACAGCCTGGTGAGCTTGGTTATGATGACGAAACGCTGCACTGGAACACGGCCGATGAAAAAAGCTACAAACAGCTTCGTGATTTCAGCCGCGAGATGCGCCGGGATTCTACCGCTGCTGAAGACGCACTGTGGCAAGCCTTGCGTAATCGTCAGCTAAACGGGTATAAGTTTCGTCGTCAGCATAGCCTAGGCGGGGTTATTGTCGATTTTGTCAACCTAGAACACTGGTTGGTGGTGGAGGTAGACGGCTCGGTACACGATGCCGCGTCGCAAGCTGAATACGACGCCGGACGCACCCATGACCTTGAGCAAAGAGGCTTCCGGGTAGTGCGCTTTCGTAACGAGGAAGTGTTGAACGCCTTGCCTCAAGTGCTACTCCAAATTGAAAGCGCCCTCAACAAGCACCAGCAAGAGGAACAGACTCCCCCCTCTCCCTTAGGAGAGGGGGGCCGGGGGGGTGAGGCAGCCCACGTGGAGCTGCTGTTCACCCAGCCCGAGGCTCCCGCCCGCCTTTACCATCCGGCCGAAGGCCGTTACGCCGATGAGCCCTTGCCCGGCCACCTGCCCACCGACACACTGCCTTACGAGGAAAGCACGCTCTACCTCACGCTGGCATTCATTGAGCAGGCCATAGCCGATGGTTTTCGCCCCCAAGACGTAGCCGTGCTCTGCCGCCGCCGCGACCAGTCCCGCCGCGTGGCCAAGTTTCTGAAGGAGCGCGGCTACGACATTATTTCGGCCGACTCCCTCTCGCTGGAATTTGCCGAAGTGGTGAACCTGCTGGTGGCCATCTTGCGCGTGCTCCACCAACCCGCCGATTCATTGGCGCGCGTGGAAGCTTTGCTGCTGGTAGACAAAGTGGTGCGCGGCGTGCCACCCACGCCCATTCGGGCCCGCCGTATTGCCGCCATTGCCAAGGAAGAGCGCGCCCTCCCCTTCTTCGACGAGCTGCGCCGCCTGGGCTACGACGTGCAGGAACGCCAAACCGGCAACCTCGACCTCTACGAGCTCAGCGAAAAGCTCATGGGCTTGTTTGGGCTACTGCACCGCCGCGAGGAAAGCGAGTACTTGTTCCGCTTCCTCGATCTGACGCTGGAATATTCCCTGCGCTTCGGCAATAACCTGGGCAACTTCCTCACCTACTGGGACCAGCGCAAAAGCAACCTGAGCATTAACGCCCCGGCCGGCCGCGACGCCATTACCATCACCACCGTGCACAAGGCTAAGGGCCTGGCCTACGGCGTAGTGATTGTGCCCTTTGCTGATTGGAGCCTGGAACCGCGCCGCGGCGAGTACCTCTGGGGCCGCCTGCCCGACCTGGACGACCGACCCATTGCCGACATGCCGCCCGTGGCCGTGGTTACGCAGCGCGAAGCCCTGAACCAAACCGCCCTGGCCGAGCAGTACAGCACCGAGCGCGAAAAAACCTTCGTGGAAGCGCTGAACCTGCTGTACGTGGCCTTCACCCGGCCGCGCCACCGCCTTTACATACTCAGCCGACGGCCCGACGGCGCGGCCAGCAAAAAAGACCAAACGGCACCGGCGACCAACGTGGCGCAGCTGCTGCACCGCTACCTCTCCGACCTCGGCCAGTGGGACGACGAGCAGCTGACCTACGTGCTGAGCCCGGGCAGCCCCGCGCCGCCGCAATCCAGTAAGGCGCTGCTGACCACGGATAACCTGTTCGCCCTTCACAACCTGGATACTGCCGACTGGGAGCAACGCCTGCGGCTGCGCCGCCACGCCACCACGGTATTTGACTTCTCGGAGCAGGAAAGGCAACGCGACTGGAACCGCAAGCTGCACTTTGCTTTGCGGCGCGTAATTACGGCCACCGATGCTGTACGCGTAGCCGGTCAGCTCACGGCCGAGGGCCTGGTGAGCCGGCGCGAGCAGCCCGAGTTGCTGGAGCGGCTGCACCGCGTGGTGCGCCACCCGCGCATGGCCCACTACTTCAGCCCCGGCGTGGTTGCCGAAACCGAGCGCGAGATTCTGGTAGGCGGCCACCCTCGCGAGGATTACAAGCCCGACCGCATTGTGTTCGAGCCGAACGAAGGCCCGGCGCCGGGCCGCGTTACCCTGCTCGATTTCCGCGTGCCCCCGCCCGAACCCCGCCACCAGGAGCTGCTGCAGCGCTACGGGCAGCTGTTCAAGCGCCTCGGCTACGCCGATGTGCGCGGGGTTATCTATTACTTTGAGACGGAGGAAGTGGTGGAATTTGGGTGCTGACTCTTAATAAAGGGAGCTAACCCAAGGCAAAAAAGCTTTTATCGACTTGTTTTCCCCAGCCGTCAAAATCGGCAAACGCGGATTTTTCGAATCGGGCTATTTCCGGCAACGGTAGCTTGAGTTGCTGCATTAAACCTGCGACCCTCATCGTCGGCTTGAGCGTTTCGGTACTGTAACCTGTAATTTCTCCGTAGAGGTTGACGGTGCCAACTACGAAAATGCATTCAATCATATCTACAACACCCTTGGGCAGGGTCTGGTACCAATTACGCAGCTGCCCAAAGTTATACTCGCTTAAATCATCGAAGTCTTCTTCCTGGAAACGTTCCGTCTCTATGATAGAACTGGGTAAATACTCCGCCATTTCTTCGTGCCATATATCTAGCTGACAGCTACTAACATAATCCCACAATTTGGCTAACAAGTGCCTAGATGCTGGAGAGGAAAATTTCAAGTTATGAATAGCAATTTCAAGACAAACAATACAAAACGCGACGCGGCCTCGAATAGAGACGTGCTTCATTCTTTCTTTGAGAACAGGGTCTTGGTATGGAACACCAACCAGCTGCGCTAACTTTTGAATGAATGGATAGTGCATGTGCTTACCTGTTTCGTTCACCTTTCGCTTACCCGTAGCAGTCGGTTGAGAAAAGCCCCGACCGGCCCGCACATGGGGCAGCGACGGGGCCGCAACATGCAAAATAGCTCGGCTATTTACACCTGCGCCACGCTATTGGCACCGGTACCCTTCTGCAAGTTTTTCGCTGCCCGCACGGCTTCCGGCACGGCCAGGGCCAGCGAGGCTATAGAGGCCGCATTGGCCAGCTGGCAATAGAAACACAGAGCCTTGTTTTCGGCCCATTCCTCCTGCGCCAGCTTCATGTTGGTCAGTACATCGGAGAAAATTTTAACGCCCATGGCCAGGGGCAGCCACGGCTTGTTGAGGGCGCGGCCCTTGCCGCCGGCCGCTGCCAGGGCCGTGGTGAGGCCGTAGGTGATAATCATGCCGGCCGCGTCGGGAGTGTCGAGGCGTTTGTAGGCGTAGTCGGAGGCGTCCACTTTGTCGGAATCGAAGGGTCCTACGGGTGGGTCGGGTAAGTGCTTGATAATGCCGGTTTGGTAGAGCGTCACAATTTGCCCCAGCGCCACGCCCAGCAGCGAGAGGCCGATAATCCAACGGCGGCGGTTTAAATCGGGGGTACGGGCGGTGCGCAGCTCGCGGCTTAATTGAGTTGGGTTCATAGCAGTTTTGGTTGCGGGTAGGTACAACTCAGGAGTACGAAACCCCTGTGCTGGGGTTAGCCCACCTTTGGCCGGGCCCAGCCCGCTGGCATGTGGCGACCCGGCGTGCTAGCTTTACTGCCCATGCCCCAGCTGCCCGAAACCGACCGCCTGGCCCTGCGCCCCATTACCGAGGCCGATTACGACCTCTACTACTTGCTTAACACCGAGCCCGAGGTGATGCGCCACATTGGCGCGCCGCGAAGCCCCGAAGTGGTGCGCGAATACCTGCGCAACATGGCCGCCGACTACACCCGCTGGCCCGGTTTGGGCCGCTGGTTCACCGTGGAAAAAGCCACCGGCGCGGTAGTGGGCATCCACTTGTTTAAACCGCTCGAAAACACCGAGCACATTGAGTTGGGCTACCGCCTGCTGCCTGCCTACTGGGGCCGCGGTTACGCCACCGAAATGGGCCGCGCCCTGGTGCGCTACGGCTTCGAGCAGTTGCAGCTTCCCCGCGTAGTGGGCGTTACGTCGCCCGAGAACGTGGATTCCCAGCGCGTGCTCGAAAAATGTGGGCTGCGTTTCCAGCGCATGGCGCACTTCTACGGCGCCGAGCAACGCTTTTACGCCCTCGATAACCCCGCCGCGGCCTCAGTCGCGCCGCAATAACGCCCGCGCCATGCCCAGTCAGCTCCTGCTAGTGGTGGAAACCAGCCTGCACCTGCCCGGCCTGGGCTTGCTGGCCATTTCCAGCGCCCACGAAACCAGCCTGCGCCGCTTTCCCATTCACGCCAACCTGGAAGTGGAGCTGCACCTCGCCGCCGGATCCTTAACCGTGCCCGCCACCATCGAAGAGCTGCACCGCGGCCCCGACGCCGCTGCCGACCGCGCCGAGTACGTCCTGCTCCTGGCTTCCGACGCCGTAACCGAGTTGCCCGCCGGCACCGAAATCTGGCTTTCCGACACTTGGGCCGCCGTTTACAACCTCGCCTGATGCTGCCCCAAACCGACCGCCTCGCCCTGCGCCCTATCACGCTCGACGACCTCGATACCGTGTTTCGCCTCGACTCCGACCCTGACGTGATGCGCTACATCATTCCGCCGCGCACTTACGAGGGTGCCCGCGAGTACGTAGAGGAAATCCTGACCAATTACGAGCGGTTCCCCGGCCTCGGCCGCTGGGCCATCATCGAGAAAAGCACCGGCGCCTTCGTGGGCGTTCAGGTGCTCAAGCACCTCGAAACCTCGGGCCACATCGAAGTCGGCTACAGGTATTTCCCGGCTTACTGGGGCCGGGGTTTCGCCACCGAAATGACGCGGGCGGTGCTGCGGTACGGGTTTGGGGAGCTGGGTTTGCAGCAGATTGTGGGGGTAACGAGCCCGGAGAATCTGGCCTCGCAGCACGTACTGGGAAAGTGCGGGCTGCGGTTTCAGCACATGGCGGAGTTCTACGGTGGCCCGGTGCGGTTTTACACGCTTAACGCCGCAGACTTTCTTTCTGAAACGCCACGTTAATCTTCTAAGAGTTGCTTCGCCGCTTCTAACGGTGCATAAGTCCCTTCTGATGGTCTTTACAGGCCGTCTAAGGGGCTTACGTCTCTTCTAAGCCCATTTACGCCGGCGTAAGGGTCATTTGGAAAACACAGGCTCCTACCAAAAATGTATTAGCCACTCCGCAACGACTAGGCTATCCAACACTCTTCCGCTTGCACAATCACCCAGCGGCCATTTCTCTTTTCGGCTGACACCAATTCTCCGCGGCCACACCTGTCGCCGCAGTAGAAATTGTAGGCCAGCAGGCACCGGGTGTAGTCTGAGTTGAAAACGAGTTTGGAAACGCTGACTTTCCCGATGAAACACTCGCCAATGGCGCCCTTTTTATATGCCTGGGCCGGTTTTATCTGGGCTGCGCGCAGTTGGAAGGCCTCACTTTGTAGCCCCGGCATACCCGTACTCAAAGTGCTTACGGCGGTTTGCGCATCGGTAGTCACCCACTTGATCATGCTGACCACCTTTGCGGATTCATAGAATTTCCACGGTTCAATAAATGGGCGAAAAACGGTATCCAGGTACACGATGCAAGCCTTCGTGCGCTGCTGAATAATGTTGTTGCGCAAGCTGTCAATTTCCTGTTGCAAGCCTGTGGTGTCTGTTTTTTCGTAAAACGCAGCAGCATACGCCTTCGAGATTCGCCTTTCATGGGCTCCTAAATACCTGTTGTACAAGCGCTCCTCCACCAGTTCATTCAGCAGGTCGTTGTACACGCGAATTTCCTCGGCCGAGGGTCGTAACACCGGGGGCTGAGCGGTTTTTTGTTGCTGGGCTTCTGTACCGCAACCCATAACCAGTAACAGGAAACCTACAATTACCCGAATCATACGTTATTTAATACTTATCTAATCCGACAACTGCCTATCGGCACTTTACTCTGGTGGGTTCTGGATGGTTTCCCAGGTTTACTGCAAGGTAATGCGGCCTTATCTTTACCTCTGATGACGCCCCACACCGCCCCTGCTCCCGCCCCGCTGCTTACTGCCACCAACGACACCGCCCTGCAACCCTTTCTGCGCCAGGCTGCGCAGGATTTGCTGCGCCGTTTCACCGGCACCGAGCTGTCGGATTTGGTGGTGGTGGTGCCCACGCGCCGAGCCGTGGTGTACCTGAAAAACGAGCTGGCCCTGGCCGCGCCGCTGGGCGAGGCCGTGTGGAGCCCGCGCGTGGCGGCCATGGAAGACTACATGGTGGAGCTGGCCGGCGTGCAGGTGGAGGAGCCAATTGCCCTGCAGCTGCTGCTCTTCGACATCCTGCGCGAAATCGACCCGAAGCTGGATTTCGATTTGTTCACGGGCTGGTCGGCGCTGCTGCTGAACGACTTTTCGGCCCTCGACCAAAACCTGGCCGACCCCGCCAGCCTCTTCGAGTACCTCTCCGAAGCCAAGGCCCTGGAGCGCTGGGACCTGACCGACACGCCGCCCACGCCCAGCGTGGCCGCGTGGTTCCGGTTCTGGGACGACCTCGGCAACGTGTACACCCGCCTGCGTCGCCGCCTGAAAGCCGAGGGCCTCGCCTACCCCGGCCTGGCCTACCGATTGGCCGTGAACCGCCTGCAGGACCGCCTGCGCGACACGCCCGAACTGGTGCCGCAGCACGTGTTCCTCGGCCTCGGCATTCTATCGAAAGCCGAGCGGCGCTTGCTTAAGCTGCTGCTGAAGGAGCGAAAGGCCGAAGTCCGCTTCGATACCGACCGTTTCTACCTCGACGGCGACTCGCCGAACCGCGCCGGTCTGCCCTTCCGCCGCCTCGCCGATTCGCTGGATTTAGCGCCCACCGCCTTTGGGTTTGCCGATACCGGCGCCGAGGAATTGCTGCGCACCCTGCCGCGCACCGTGCGCATGATTGGCGTGGCCAACAACTCCATGCAGGGCAAAGTAGCCGGGCAGTTGGTGGTCGAAAGCCTGCAACGCAACCCCGGCGCCTCGGTGGCCGTGGTGCTGCCCGACGAAACCCTGCTGCTGCCCGTGCTGCACGGTTTGCCGCCCGAGCAGGTGCCGCAGTTCAACGTAACCATGGGCCTGAGCTTCCGCAGCACGCCCCTGTTCAACCTCATCGATTTGCTGTTTGAGGTCCACCTGACGGGCGTGCGCGAGGGCGAAGCCGGCCCCGACTACGGCGTGCGTCGCTACCATCACCTCACGGTCACCAAGCTGCTGGCCCACCCCTTCCTGCGCCGCTACGAAAACTGGCTCGATCAGCAGCCTGAGCAAGCACAGTTTCACGGGATTCTGGACGACATCTGCCGCCAGATTGTGCAGCGCAACGCCGTGTTGCTCTCCGAGCACGAGCTGCGGGAGTTGGGCCGGCACCACCCGCTGGTGGAAGCTCTGTTCAGGCCCTGGCGCAACTGCGACGACGTGGTAAAAGCCTGTTACGAGGTCATTGAGCTGCTGCGCGACGTGTACCGGCAGGAGCACACCGCCATTGAGGCCGAGTACCTGTACCTGTTCTACACCCTCGTGCGCCAGCTCGATTCTGCGTTCGATTGCCGGGAGCACCGCCCGTCCGTTCGCTCCTTCCGCCGTTTTCTGTACGACCAAATGGGCCGCACCCGCCTGCCGTTTTCGGGGGAACCCATTGCCCAGGTGCAAATCATGGGTTTGCTGGAAACCCGCGCCCTCGATTTCGACCACATCATCATTCTGAGCTGCAACGAGAACATTCTGCCCGCACCCAAACGCAACGGTTCCTTGTTCCCCTACGACGTGCTCACGCGCTACGGCCTGCCCACCTACGCCGACCACGAAGCCGGCACCAGCCACCAGTTCTGGCGCCTGTTGCAACGCGCCCGCCGCGTCGATCTGATTCATATTTTACCCGGCGCCGAAGGTGTGCGCACCGGCGAGCGGAGCCGCTTCCTGCTTCAAATTCAGAACGATTTAGCCGCTCAAAATCCCAATTTAGAGGTGCTCGATTTGGTTGCCTCGGCCACCGTAACGCCCGACGGCCGCGAAATGGGCGGCGAAGTGGCCCGTGGCTCCGAAGGCAACCAGAAGTTTGAAGGCGACCTGGTGCTGGAAAAGGACGCCGAAATGCGCGGCGCCATCCGCGGCGTGTTGGAGCGCGGCTTGTCGGCCTCGGGCCTGAACCAGTTTCTCACCTGTTCGCTGCAATTTTACTTCTCGCGCATTGCCAAGTTCAAGGAGCAGGAAGGCGTGGAAGAGGATCTGGGGGCCGACGTATTCGGTACGGCTGTGCACTACGTACTGGAGCACCTGATGCAGCCCTTCGTGGCCGAAAAGCGCCCCATTACTGCCGAGGATATTGTGAGCTTTAAGGCCCAAGTACCCGATCTACTCGAACGTGGCTTGGCCCTGGAAGACGGCGCAGAAACCGACAAGCCCCGCCAGCAATTGCCCGACGAAGGCCTGAACCACGTGCTGCGCGGCGTGGGCCGCCACTTGGTACAGCGTTACCTCGATTCGCTCATAACCCAAATTGAAAATGACGGGCCGTTGCGCGTAGTGGGCCTGGAAGAAGGCCTCGTGGGCGACGTTACGGTGGAAACCGCAGATGGCGAACGGGTGGCCGTGCACCTCATCGGTTTTGCCGACCGCGTGGACGAGCTGCCCGACGGCCGCCGCCGCATCATCGACTACAAAACCGGCTCGGTGCATGGCGCTTCGCTGAACCTAATGGGCGGCGCCCGCAGCAAGCGCACCCCGGAAGAGGCTTTCGAACGCCTCGTGTCGGAAGCCGGCGGCGGGGCCGATAAGGTCCGGCAGCTATGGCTCTACCGCCTCATGCTGGCTCAGCGCGGTTTCGCCGCTGCCGAAGCCGCCATTGTGCCCCTGCGCAGCCCCGACCCGTCGCCGCTGGAAGCCGATTTGTCCTTCCTGACTGCCGGGGAACTGTCGTTCGAGCAGGCTAGTCGAGAGGTCCTCACCCGCTTCGTGGACCGCATGCTCGACCCCAAAGAGCCGATTCGGAAGACGGACGATTTGAACGTATGCCAGTGGTGTTCCTATAAGGGCATCTGTGCACGGTAATTCTGCTGTCATTGCAAAGCTCAAGTGGAAGCAATGACAGCAGAATGAGCCTGGCCAACTGCAGTTGGTGGCCCGTTACGTCTTCTGGCTCATCCGACTCCTTCGGTTTCTACCTCAGGCAAGGATCAATTGCTTCGCGTTGCTCGCAATGACAAGCTCCTTCGGTTAGGCTAGATATCTTTAGCTTTTCGCCTCACCATTTCCCTTCCCAACATGGACGAATTCATGCAAGCCGCTATCGACGAAGCCCGCTTGGGCCGTTCGCAGGGCGGTATTCCCATCGGCTCGGTGCTCGTGCGCAATGGTAAAATCGTGGCCAAAGGCCACAACAAGCGCGTGCAGGAGTTAAACCCCATTTTGCACGGCGAAATGGACTGCCTCAACAACGCCGGGCGCCAGGCCGAGGGTTACCGCAACACGATTATCTACAGCACCCTGATGCCGTGCTTTATGTGCGCTGGCACCATTGTGCAGTTCAAAATTCCGAAGGTGATTGTGGGCGAGTCGCGCACCTTCGATGGGGCTCGGGAATTTATGGAAAGCCACGGTGTGGAGGTAGTTGACCTCGATTTGCCGGAGTGCGTGCAGATGATGGAAGAGTTCATCGCCGCCGAGCCGGCCCTCTGGAACGAGGATATTATGGAGGAATAAACGGCTAAGGAGCGTAGTCGCTTTCTACCTTAAATTACCCGCCGCCGGGCGGGGCTCACCCGAATATGTGAGCCCCGCCCGGCGGCGGCGCTTTACCTTTGCGGCATGAATGCACCGCCCCTGTCCGCCTCTAAAAAGTGCCCGCACTGCGGCCAGTGGTCGGGCCACCAGCAACGCCCCGACGACCGGTGCGAACATTGCCACGAGTTGCTCGACCCGCAGGGGCCCCGAAAAGAAGCGGAAATGAAGCAGGCCTGGAAATGGGAAATGCCCCAGATCATGCTCATCACCATTCACCCTACCGACCCCTGGCCGCTTCGCATGCTCAAGTACGCGGTGCGCGGCGGCCAAATGCTGTTCATTGCCACGCTCTCGTTTATCATATGGGTAGTGACGGTGCTGGCGGGGTAATGCCGCTGCTGCGCCGCCCGCTTTTTCTGGCCGCGGCCGGCCTGTACGGGCTCTACCAGCTGGCCACGCGCGGGTTTCACTGGCAGCCGCCGGGCCCGGTAGCCAGCTGGCTCGCCGATGCGCTGTGCATGCCGGTGGTGCTAACGCTGGCGTTGGCCGTGCAGCGGGCCGTACGCCACCAGCAGCACCTGCTACTGCCCGATGGCTGGTTGGTGGGCGCCTGGCTGTACGTAAGCTTGTGGTTTGAACTCCTAGCGCCTCGCTGGTTTCCAGCGCGCTACACCGCCGACTGGCTCGATGTGCTGGCGTATGCCGGCGGCACGCTCGTTTTTCGGCGCTGGCTGAATCGTGCCTGCTGAGCCAGGCAAACCCATAGCAGCTTGGGCGCCGTACACGGGGGCTATTGTCCGGCTTTACCCGGCCGATTGCTTATTATGGACGACACCCACATGCTTTTTCACGACCTCTACGAGGTTCTTACCACTTATTGGGCCCACTTTCTTTTCCTGTTGCCCAAGCTGGTCATTGCCCTGGTGCTGCTTATTGTAGCCTTGTTCGTAGCTAAGCGACTTAGCCGCGTGATAGGAACCCGCCTGCAAGCCCGCTCCCACGACCCCCTGCTGGCCGAGTTTCTAACCCGCGTGAGCAAGTGGATATTGCTGGGCATTGGGCTGGTACTGGCCATGCAGGTGCTGGGCGCCGTGGGTGTGGTAACGGGTATGCTGGGTGCGGCCGGCCTCACGGCTTTCGTGGTGGGCTTCGCACTGAAAGACATTGCCGAGAATTTTCTGGCCGGCGTGGTGCTGGCTTTTAACCGCCCGTTTCGCATTTACGATACGGTACAGATTCGCGACAACAAGGAGCTGATGGGCCGGGTGGAAGCGCTGAACCTGCGCACCACCCTCATCAAAACCTTCGACGGCCGCCACATTTACCTGCCGAACGCCATGGTACTGCGCGAACCGCTCATCAACTTCACCCGCGACGGCCACATTCGGCAGGACTTTGTAGTGGGCGTCAACTTCGAACAGGACCCCTCCTCGGAAAAAGCCCAGCACCTGGTGCTCGATTTTGTGCGCACGTTTCACGATGTGGAAACCAAAGAGCCGCACACGCCCTACATCATCGTAGAGAAAGTGGAAGGCACCACGGCCACCCTGCGCGTGTATTTCTGGACTTACTCCGAGGACTACCGCCGCGGTACCCAGGAGCTAAAAAGCAACCTGATGCAGGATCTGCGGCAGTTATTGTTGCAGCAAGGTTACCCCAATCCTTCCACGGCACAGTAAGGGCCAAAGGCCTGAAAAGGGTGTTCGGGACTCATGTAGTCTGAAAGGCGGCTTTGGCACGCATATTTTCGCTTGCCGGCATGCGCAAACAAGCGTTTTTCATTAACATGCGGATAGGTAGATTGGCCGGATAGTTGCGGCGCCCCGCATCGGCTAATAGTCGCCGTTTCGCCGATGCCCAAAAGTACCGTCCACCGGATTTTGCGTCCCCTGCTGCTTTGGCGCCTGCGCCACGTCAGCGACCGGGTGTACCTGATTCTGGTGGCCACGCTGGTAGGCGCCTTGGCCGGCCTGGCGGCGGTAATTCTGAAAAATGCCGTGCATTGGGGCCAGCAGGCGCTGTACGGCTGGGTGCCCGAGCAAAACCGCGTGTTTGCGCTGTTTCTCTACCCCATTATCGGCATTGGGCTTACGGTGCTCTACGCCCGGTATTTCCTGGGCGGCAACCTTGGCCGCGGCATCGGGCCCATTATTTACTCGGTGGCCCGCCAGGGCAGCATCGTGCCGCGCTCTAAAATGTACTCCCAAATGATCAGCTCGCTGATTACCGTCACGTTTGGCGGCTCGGCGGGTTTGGAGGCACCCATTTCGGTAACGGGTTCGGCCATTGGCTCGAACGTGTCGCGGGTGCTGCGCGTGAGCCGGCGCGAGCGGCGCCTGTTGCTGGGCTGCGGTGCGGCGGCGGGCGTAGCAGCCATCTTTAACTCGCCCATTGCGGGCGTGCTGTTTGCCGTAGAAGTGGTGCTGAGCGAGTTGTCGGCCCCGTTTTTTATTCCCCTGCTCATCTCATCGGCCACGGCCACGGTGGTGTCCAAGCTCTTGTTCTCGGGTCAGCCGTTTGTGCTCATCACCACCAGCTGGGGCATCGATACCATTCCGTTTTACCTCGTGCTGGGCCTGGGTACGGCCATGCTCTCGGTGTACATGATTCGGGTGTATTTCGCGTCCGAAAAATGGTTCGACCGGTGGCCCGGTACCTTCCGGAAGGTGGCATTGGGCGGCATAGCCCTGGGAATCCTGGTTTTCCTGTTTCCCCCGCTCTACGGCGAGGGCTACGACATAGTGCAGGCCCTGCTCAGCGGCGAGTCGCAGCGCCTCACCGATGCGAGTATTTTCTCGGTGTACCGCGACGAAAACATGTGGGTTTTGCTGCTGGTAGCCGCCGCTGTTATGCTGCTGAAGGTGTTTGCTACGTGCATCACCATTGGGGCGGGCGGTAACGGCGGCATGTTTGGTTCGTCGCTGTTTTCGGGGGCGCTGCTGGGCTTTTTTGTGGCACGGCTGATTAACATGAGCGGGCTGTTTGTGGTACCCGAGGTGCACTTTGTGGTACTGGGCATGGCCGGAACGCTGGCCGGCGTGGTGCACGCGCCGCTCACGGCCATCTTTCTTATCGCCGAAATTACCGGCGGTTATGCCCTGTTCGTGCCGCTGATGTTCGTCACCAGCATTTCGTACCTGATTACCAAATACTTCGAACCCTACTCGGTGTATACCCGCAAGCTGGTGCAGCGCGGCGTGTACGTGCACGCCGACCGCGACCGGGGCCTGCTGGCGCAGTTGGTGCTGCCCCGCCTTGTGCAAAACGACTTCGAGCCCGTACACCCCGATGCCACGTTGGGCGAGCTGGTGGATATTTTCCGCCACGCTACCCGCAACCTGTTTCCGGTAGTGGACGAAGACGGGGCCCTCGTCGGCATTGTGTCGCTCGACGACATGCGCGACGCCCTGTTCGACGAAGGAAAATACGCCACTACCCGGGTGCGCGACCTGATGGTGGAGCCCCCCGCCACCGTGAACATCGACGACACTCTGCTCGACACATTGCGCTGCATGGAACAGCTCGACGTGTGGGCGCTGCCCGTGCTCAAGAATGGTCGATACGTGGGCTTTCTGCTGAAATCGGTGATTCTGGCCAACTACCGCTACCAGCTCATCCGCGAAAACGAGTAAGCCGCCCCGAACCCCACCCGGGTTTCGCGCCTTAGTACTCCCCTATTTCGGCCGGCTTTTTTCCGGGCAGCTGCAGGCCCACCAGCATAAGCAGGCCCGTGAGCAGAATCACCACAAACAGGATGTTTTCGCTGACCTGGCCGATAAGGTGCTTGTTGGGAATACTATAGAACAATAATATGGTTATCAACCCCTTTGGCGCGATAAACACTTCTGGAATTAAGCTGGTGCGGGCCACGTAGCGCAAGTAGAAAAAGCGAATAATCATGAGCACCGCTACGATGAGCGCCCCCTGAACAAGCAGGCTGCCGCTGAGCACGTTGTTTAGGGTGATGGAATAGCCAAACAACAGGAAGAAGAAAGTACGAATGAGAAAGGCCGTTTCGGCGGTAATGCTCTTGAGCTGATGCAACTCCTCCTGCATGCGCTCCAGCTTTACCACCCGCTGCAAGGGCCCGCGCAGGAAAAGGCTGGCGTTTTTTACCGTTAAGCCAAACACCAATACCACCAGCAGCGACGAGAGGTGTAGCTTTTTGGCCAGGCTGTAAATGAGAATAAGGAACGCCAGCACCAGAAAAAATTTCACGTGCAGCCGAATGCGGTCGAGCAGAAACGCCAACGCCACCGTACTGGCCACCGACACGACAATAATGGCCAGCAGGTCGCGGGAGAAGGTGAGTACCGAAATGCCCTGCGCGAAGTTATCCTGGGCCACAAAGTTGAAGAACATGATGCCCAGAATGTCGGAAAACGTGCTTTCGTACACGATAAACTCCTGCTTTTCGCCCCCCAGATTGGCTACGCTGGGAATGGCCACCGCCGAGCTAACCACGGCCAGCGGTACCGCGTTTAGCAGGCAACTTTGAAACGAAACACCGAGGTAATACTGCAGCAGCCACGCAATAGCAAACGACTGCACCAGCAGCATTACCAGAGCCGCCGCGAAGGAACGCCGGATGAGCGGGCTTTTTTCGGGGCTGATTTTTAGGTTCAGGGACTCCTCCAGCACAATCATGATCAGGCCCACAATGCCCAGCAGCTGCAGCATTACGCGCGGCAGTTCCAAGGGTATTCCCGTGTAATCGACGGCTTGCTTAATGGCTATGCCGGTGAGCAAGAGCATCAGTACCGACGGAACTTTGGTGGCCCTGGCAATGATGTCGAACAAGTACGACAAGATGATAGCAATGCTCAGGTAGATGAGAATGGAGTAAGGTCCCATGCGGCCAACTTACGCAACTCGACCGCAACTGGCCGGCCCACTGGCCCATTTAGGCCTATTTTTATGCGCTTTTCCCGTTGTAACACCCGCCTTTGATTCCACCCTTCACGCCATGCAGCATCCCACAGTAGCCATTATTGGCGGCGGACCGGCGGGCTTGCTGGCCGCCCAGCGCCTGGCCGAGGCCGGCGTAACGGGTGTGGCGGTGTACGAGGCACAAGCCACGCCGGGACGCAAGTTTCTGGTGGCCGGGCACGGCGGCTTTAACCTCACTAATGGCGAGCCGGCCGCCGCCTTTCCGCCGCGCTACGGTGCCCGTCACGGGGAATTCAACCCGTTTCTGGCGCATTTCGGCCCCGATGACCTCCGCCGCTGGGCTGCCGATTTGGGCATTGCCACCTACGTGGGCAGCAGCGGCCGGGTGTTTCCACTGGAGGAGCACAAGCCGGCCCACCTGCTGCGCGCCTGGCTGCAGCACCTGGCGGCGCTGGGCGTGCAGCTGCACACGCGCCATCGGTGGCTGGGCTTCGAAGGCGAACGAGGCATTCGGCTGCGCAACGAGCACACCAATCAGGAATTCAGTGTGCAGCCCCAAGCCACTGTGCTGGCCCTGGGCGGCGCCAGCTGGGCTAAAACCGGCTCCGACGGCAGCTGGACCGCCGAATTTCAGCGGCTGGGTATCGAATGCGCCCGTTTTGAGCCGGCTAATTGCGGCGCGGAAGTAACGTGGTCTGGTTTTTTTCGCGAGAAAGTAGGCCGGGCGCCGCTTAAGAACATTGGCTTGCGCTGCGGCACGGTAGAAACCCGCGGCGAAGTACTGCTCACCGACTACGGCTTGGAGGGCACTCCCGTGTACGCGCTTACGCCCGCGGTTCGCGCCGCTTTGCAAACGGGCAGCCCCGCTCTGCTGCACCTCAACCTCAAGCCCGACCTCGCGCCCCCGGCTTTGCTCGCACGCCTCCAACAAGCCCGCGCCGGTCGTTCCTTGCCCGAAGTGCTGCGGCAAACGCTTAACCTGGGGCCTCCGGTACCCACATTATTGCGCGAGCTGGCTACTCCCGCCCAGCTGCAAAACCCCGTGGAGCTGGCGAAACTCTTGCAGCACTTGCCGCTGTCCGTAACCGGCCTGCGCCCCCTCGATGAGGCCATAAGCACGGCCGGGGGCGTGTTGTTTCGGGAAGTAAACCCACACCTGATGCTGCACCGGCGCCCGGGCACTTTTCTGGCGGGCGAAATGCTGGATTGGGAAGCGCCCACGGGCGGGTACTTGCTCCAGGGCTGCTTCAGTACCGGGGCCTGGGCGGCCCGGGGTGTGCAGCAATGGCTGGGCCTATAGCTGCCGCTCGACTTCTGCTGCTTCAGCTTCGGCTAAAATGCGTTTGGCCTCTTCCAGCAGCTTGTAGCTGGGATTTAGCTCCTGCCGGCATATGAGGCCAAGCAGCACAAAAAACGAGACAATGGGCAGCACGCATCCCAGCGTAAACCACAACCAAAACGACCGATTGTAGCTGTATGCGCAGTAACCTGTAACCAGCGGAAGCCAGAGCAGGGCGCAAACAAAACCAAAAAACAAATCGACCATCATGGCATCACGGGGCTTTCGGGGGCTCCCCCAAGATACTGCACCCGTGCTCCAAGCGCAAGCATGCGAGCAGGCTGAAGTGGTCGTTCAGAGGGTGTTTGTGTAACCGAGGGGAAGCCGAAAAGTTGTAGACCGCGGTGGCAACGCACCTTGTAGCGGGCGTTTCGCGTACGAAGGCAACCACACGGGCCTCCACCGTGTTCCCCGTTGCTCCTTTTTGCCCATGTGGGATTACCAAAGTCTTTTCCGCGTCTCGGCTCAGTTGCTTGCCGAAGGCGTCTTTAACTTGCTCGACCGCAACCTGCGTCCCGAGGTCTTTTTACTGGGCCTGGCCGCCGCCCGCGAAGGCGACGAGCCCGGCGCCGTACGCCTCGAACCAACCACCCACCGCTACGCCCCCGAAAACTTCAGCCAGGTAAAGGCCCGTGCCGCCGCGCTCGAGCCCGATACCACCCGCGAAGTAGTGTACCACCTGCACACCGACGACCAGGACCGTTTCGAGAAAATGCGCTGGTATGGCTTGGTGCGCCGGGCTACCGAGCACGAGCTGCAAACGCTTAGCCTGGCCGAAGGCCGGGTATCATTTTGCTCGCAGCCGGTGCTCATGAACGGCTCCTTGGTACTCGTGGTGTTGCAGCTGGCAGCCGGAACGTTTCACAGCTATTACGCCCTAAACGAAGACGCTACCAGCGAATCTCGGCCGCCTTCGCTGCTGATGGCTGTGGTGCGCGAAGTGCTGCAGGAGTGCAGCAAAGCCCTGCGCGGCACCGATGCCGAAGAGGGCCGCCCCTTGCTCGACCGCGACTACAACGAGTTGCTGCGCTCCTCAGGCCGGCGCTTCATGCACGGTCCGGCCGGCGGTAACCACGGCCTCTACGATGCTTGCAACGGCGTAGCGGCGCTGCGCCACGAAGGCATTGAGGGCCACGGCACCATGCTACTCGCCCGGCGCAACCACCCCGCCGTGGTGCCGGTGCTAACCCTGGAAACGCCCGTTCCGCTGCGAGACCACCGCTCCGTGCGCAAGCTCCTGGAGATGAGCGAGGGCCGCACCGCGCTTATATCCGATGCCACGCACGTCTTCGGGCTAGGGCATTTGGTAGAACCCACCGACGCGGCTTACGAACCCCTTTTTACGGTGCATTTCACCCACCACCACAACTGGGAGCTGAGCCATGCCGGCCACGTAATGATGCGGGTAGTATCGGCCACGCCGCGCTTGCCGCAAGGCCGCATCGACGAGCTATACTTCACCGAAACCATTCGGCGTATGTGGCCCGCTATGTCTGATGCCACCGTGCAGCTGCACTGGGAGCTGGCCTTGAAAGCCACCACACAGCCTTCGGGCACCATTCTCATTATTTCCGAAGGCGCCGGTTACGAGGCCCAGCGCCTGTCGCGCCAGTGCTTTCGGGTGGCGCCGCGCTTCATGACGCCCTCGGTGCTGCGCCTCGTCACCAACATCGACGGGGCCGTGTTCATCGACCCATACGGCACGTGCTTCGCCATCGGTGCCATTCTCGACGGTCTGGCCTCGGAACGCGGCGACGCGTCCCGCGGGTCACGCTACAATTCGGCTCTTCGCTACATAGAAACCAGCCGGTTTCCCTCACTAGCCGTTGTGGTAAGCGAAGACGGCTGGATCGATCTGTTGCCTTCGGTGAAAAAGTAAGGCCTCACTCCCACCCATTTTTAACACCCGACCCTTGCAGAACAGGGTTTTCCTGTAACACGGCCCCAGTTGACCTTCGACTCTAAATGTGGCGCCACGCCACTATCGTTTAGCGTTGCTGCAGCCTGAACAGATTTCACCCAGACGGCGCGGAACCGGGCGGGGCCGGCAAGCTAAGCTTGCCGGCCCCGCGTCGTTGAACGGAATCGTTGCTGACGTTAGAACAGCGTCCCCAGGAGAAACGGGTTCTGGAAGACGGGACTACCCATTTACCGACTTCATCATTTCAGCGGGGTAACGGGGGCCCGCGGCGGCACCCTGAGGCGCTATCTTATCGATCAGCAACAAGTCCTCCGGGCTCAGCTGCACCTGTATGGCAGCCAGATTTTCTTCGAGGTAGGCAATGCGCTTGGTGCCGGGAATGGGCACTACGTCTTCGCCTTGCGCTAATACCCAAGCCAAAGCCAGCTGCCCGGGTGTGCAGCCTTTTTGCTGCGCCAGTTCGTTAACCCTAGCTACCATATCCAGGTTTTTCTGAAAGTTTTCACCTTGAAAGCGCGGGGTGAAGCGGCGGTAGTCGTCTTCGGCCAGGTTCTCGAAGCGTTGAATCTGACCGGTTAGAAAGCCCCGGCCCAGCGGCGAATACGGCACAAACCCAATGCCCAGTTCGCGGCACGTGGCCAGCACCTCATCTTCCGGGTCGCGGCTCCAGAGTGAGTACTCGCTTTGCACGGCCGCAATGGGGTGCACGGCGTGGGCCCGCCGAATGGTTTCGGCTGAGGCCTCACTCAGGCCCAGGTGCCGCACTTTGCCTTGCTGCACTAATTCGGCCATGGCGCCCACGGTGTCTTCAATGGGCGTGTTTGGGTCGACGCGGTGCTGGTAATACAGGTCGATGTAATCGGTTTGCAGGCGCTTCAGCGAGCCTTCGCAGGCTAGGCGCACGTAATCGGGCTGGCCGTTAATGCCGCGCTTGGCGGGGTCGTTGGGGTCGCGCTGAATGCCGAATTTGGTGGCCAGCACCAGCTGGCTGCGTTTGCCCTGGAAGGCGCGGCCTAGCAGCTCTTCGTTTTTATAGGGGCCGTACATGTCGGCGGTATCGAAAAACGTAACGCCTAGCTCGAGGGCGCGGTGCAGGGTGCGCGTGCTTTCGTCGTCGTTACGGGGGCCGTAGAAATCGGACATACCCATGCAGCCCAGCCCAAGGGCCGAAACGTGCAGGCCGTTGCGGCCCAGGGTACGGGTTAGAAGAGTTGCCATAGCGTGCAAATTGAGGGGGTAGGAAAACGGAAATACGAGTACGAATAACTCGGCACTCGGTATTTTGATTGATCGGCGCTGTGTTTAGCCTGTATCACGTGTACGCGGATGCCAGCAGTTGCCAGTTACTTACGGTTAACCCCTGCCCAAGCGCCGCCTTTTACCGTCGATTTGCGTTAAAAGCGGTAACCCCTTCCTTTTCGCCATGGCTGCCCCCGCTCGTCCTACGCCTGCCCTGACCGCTTCTGCCCCTTCCGACCCGCGCCTGCGCTGGGTGCAGCAGGTGGCCCGGCTGATGGACAGCCAGTTTCAGCTGCCCGGCACCAAATTCCGCTTCGGTCTCGATCCACTCCTGGGTTTGCTGCCGGTGGTGGGTGAACTGGGCACATTTGCCATTTCGGGTGCCCTTATTCTCACCATGGCCCGGCATGGTGCCAGCCGCAAGGTCATTATCCTGATGGTTATTAACGTGCTGTTGGACACCGTGGTTGGCAGTATCCCCATCATCGGCAACCTGTTCGACTTCGCCTACAAAAGCAATGAACGAAACGTACGCTTGCTGCAGCGCCATTACCTGGAAGGCCGGCACCAGGGCCGGGGCACGGGCATTGTGGTAGTCCTAGCCGTGGGGCTGCTGGTAGCGTTCGGGTTGTTGGCTTGGGCCTTGTGGAAGGTGCTGCTCTGGCTATGGAAATACGGTGAGCAGCACTGGACGCTGTAAAGCAGGGGTGTTTCCCGTTCGGGCACTACCTTTGCGGCCGTGAAAATGCTCCGCCGTTTCGCAGCCCTGGGGTTGCTGTTGCCCGCCTTGTCCGGGTGCCTGTCGCTGCAAAGCGACGAGGAAAAAGAAGCTGAAGCCGAGAAGAAAGTCCTGGCCCGCCACGACGAGTTGATGGCGCGCATGGATGAACTTTACACCCTGCGCCAGCAACTCAACCAGGCCGCCGATACCGTGGCCGCCGGTCGTCAGCGGCGCGCGCTGCTTCGCGCCGATGGGGCCATGATGAACTGGATGCACCAGTACCGCAAGCCCGCCGACTCGGTAAGTCACGCCCGTACGCTGGCGTATTTTTCCCGCCAGCAGCACCACATCGACTCCGTAGGTGTTCTAATGCAGCAAAGCATCGACTCGGCCCGCGCCTTGCTGCCGGCTGTGGCTCCTGCTGCCCATTGATTTCCCTTTGCTGATGATCCGCACCCTCGTTTCCCACTCCCTTCCCCTGCTAACCGGCTTGGCCCTGGCCCTGAGTTTTTCGGCTTGCCAGTCTTCGCCCGACACCGCGCAGCAGCGCCTTCCCTTTTTAGGTGACCCCGACGTAATTGCCCCCGGCGACACGGTGTATCCTAAGCTGCCCACGTTTACACTCACCAACCAAGACAGCCAGCCCGTAACGCCGGCTACGTTTCAGGGCAAGGTGTACATCGCCGATTTTTTCTTTGCTACCTGCCCCAGCATCTGCCCCAAAATGCAGAGCGAAATGCTGCGCGTGTACGAAAAATACAAGGGCGACCAGCGCGTGGCCTTCCTCTCGCACACCATTGACCCCGAGCACGATTCCATTCCCGTACTGCGCGAATACGCCGAGCGGCTGGGTATAATGGATGCCAAACAGTGGCACTTCGCCACTGCTCCGCGCGACACTATTTTCCGGCTGGCGGGCAAATACATGGTAGCCGCTCAGCGAGACTCCGCGGCCCCTGGCGGCGCCGTACACAGCGGCGCGTTTGTGCTCGTAGACCCGCAAGGCCACATCCGGGGCTCGTACGACGGCACCAACGTGGAGGAAGTAGACCGTTTGCTGCGTGAGCTGCCCGTGCTCTTGAAAGAGCTGCCCGCCGCTCCGGCTACCGCGGCCAAGTAGCCGCAGGGTGTTGTTCGTAACTGGTTCGTACTTCTCTCTGCATGCGCTTTCGTTTTGCCGCTTCGCCCGTGTTGCGCGCCCTGGGCGTGGCTAGTCTGCTGCTGATGGGGCTGGCCGGCTGCTTCACCGACCGCCAGAACGAAGGCCAGCGGCTGTACACCGCTCGTTGCGCCAGCTGCCACGGCGACCAGGGCCAGGGTCTGCGCCGCCTCGTTCCACCGATTGCCGGCGCCGATTACCTGACCAAGCACCGCGACCAGCTGGCCTGTCTTATTCAGCACGGCCAGCAGGGCCCGATGGTGGTTAACGGCGTGGAGTACAACCAGGTAATGCCCGGCCAGCACGACCTGAGCGAAGCCCAGATTACCAACCTGCTCAACTACATTCAGTCGAGCTGGGGCAATCGGCTGGAACCCTTCACCATTGCCGAAGTTACCACGCGCCTGGAACCTTGCCGCGCCGCCGACGTTCCGTAGATTCGGGTAATTTCCGCGAAGCATTTCAATGCCAATGCGCTGATTAGTTGGCTACTGATTGTCTGCCTGCTTCCCAAGGCTGCTTTCTTCGCTAAACCTCACTAGCTTGCACTTTCATCCAGTTACCGACTCATGGGTCTGTTCGATTTCCTGAAGAAAAAGTCTGAAAACCCGGCCGCTCCGGCTCCGGCACCAGTTACGCCTGCTGATTTACCGCTTACTCCCGAGGCCCCCAAGCCCGCCAGCGGCCCTCGTTACCAGCGCCCTTCCTTCGCCACGGAAGCACCAATGCAGGCGCAGCCGGTAATGCCCAACATACCACCGCCCCCGCCCCTGCCCAATATGCCGCCCATGCCGCCCTTCGAGCCCACCACGGCGCTGGAAGAAGCCATGCTGCGCGCTGCTCAGGAGCCCGACATGCGCTTGGTGTTCTATCACGAGCTGCTGCAAGCCCAGCTGCTGGTACTCACCGTGCAGCCGGAGGGCACCGCCCCCGGCGAAGTAATTATCACCGAAGGCACCGAGGTGCAGCTGCACGTGCTCCACGACGGCCGCATTCCCGTGTTTTCCTCGGAGGAGCGCATTTACGAAGGGGGTGCGCAGCCCACGGAGGTACATTTCCTGCGCATTCAAGGCGACGCCTTGTTCCGCATGGTGGCTGCCGCCGAGTGCGTTTTGAATCCCTTCTCGCCCTTCGGCAAGCTGCTGGTGGCCCAGGAACTTGACGATTTGCTGTCGGGCCGCATTTTTGGCCAGCCCGAAGGTCAGGAAGCCCCGCAAGTGCAGCTGCACCCCGTAACGGAGCTGCCCGAGGGCATGGCCCAGGATCTGCAGCAATTTTGCGCTGCTCATGCCCACATTAAAGCTTCCCACTTGGCGGTAATGCAGCTGGCCGGCCAGCAAGCACCGCCGCGCCTGTTGCTGGCTTTCGACGTGGAAGGCGACGACATGGATTTCCTGCAGGAGCTCGGTCCGGTACTTAAAAACTACCTCTCGGAGCAGGATGCCATCGACGTGGTGCGCCTAAGCCCCGACCCCAACGAGCCACTTACGCAGTACTTCAACCAGCAAGAGCCGCTGTACCAGCGCCAAAGCGCGTAGCCAACCCCTGTAACCCCACAAAAAAACTCCGCGGCGCGTGCCGCGGAGTTTTTTTGTGCGTCTCTCAGCAGGGTTTTAAGTAGGCAGGCAAAAATAAACCAACCATGATTGGCAGATAACCCATTGCTTACCAAAACGAAAGCTAACGACCAACAGCTAAAAGCTAATGGCTCAGTGCTTAGCTCACGGCTTGCTGCCGGCTGACAATGCGGTGGAACACCGGCCGCAGCACTATATACAGCCCAATTACCACCGGCACCGAGCCGAGCAGCCACAGCAGCAAGGCACCTAGTTCGGCCCGCCAGAATAGTTGAAACGCCGCGGCCCAGTCGTTGCTGAGCAGGTACTTGATGCGTTCGAGCGTGAGCTGGCCCGAGTTGGTGCCGCCCAGCATACCGGCTCCTAAACGCAGCAGCGGCAGAATGATTAGCAGTTGCAAGGGGCTCATCAGGTGGCTCACGAGCAGCATGGTGGCCACGTTCAGCCGCAGCCACACGGCAATGGCCGTGCCCAACACCGAAGTGAGGCCAAGCATGGGAATGAGGCCAAAAGAGGCAGCCAGGGCTACCGTAAGAGCCAACTGCTCGGGTGCAAGGCCTTGACGCAATTGGGCCAGGAGTGGCTCCACTACGCGGCGGCGGAAAAAGCCCGGTACAGGGGCAACAGGTTCGGTAGACATATGCATAACGGGCAGTCGGGCTGCCACAATCAACAACAACGGGCCGGGGCTGGTTACCGTTTGTAGCTACATTCGCTAATTCGGCCGCACTGGTTGCAGCCTTTCTTGCCCTACATGACAAAGGTACGACCGGCAGATGACCGGCCCCACCATTTTCTTCTGGATTTCGCGCGCTTGCTGCGCCGGGCCGGCCGCGAGCTGTCGGCCCACGACCCGTTACGGCTGGGGGCGGCCACGGCGTTCTTCACCACGTTTGCGCTGCCGCCCATTATCATTCTGTTTACGGCGGTGCTGGGCTCCCTCTATCCGGCTTCCATCGTGCGGGCGGCCCTGGTAAACAAACTCTCCGACCTGATTGGCGACTCCGGCGCGGGTTTGCTCGACCAAATTGTGATGAATGTGACCAACATCGAGCGCAGCCGGCTGGTAACGGCTCTGGGCACGGTGTTTTTGCTGTTTGTTTCCACCACGCTGTTCGTGGTCATTCAAAACTCGCTGAACGACCTGTGGCAGGTGCGCCCCCGGCCGGCTTCCGGACGCTTGGGGCTGGTGGTGCGCGAACGGGCCCGCTCGGCGAGCTTGCTGCTGGTAACGGCGGTGCTGGCGGTAGCGGCGCTGGTGGTCGATTCGCTGCTGCACCTGATGGGCGACTACATCCGCGGCTTCGACGCGACTTTCCTTTACTACGTTTTCCAGGTACTTAACCTGGTGGCTTCGCTGCTCATTCTGGCGGCTTGGTTTGGCGCTACGTTCCGCAACCTGAGCCACGCGCGGGTACCGTGGCCGGCCCTGTGGCGCGGCGCTTTGCTCACGGCCGTGCTGTTCGAGCTGGGCCAGCGGGCATTGGGCGTGTTGCTGCAACCGCGCAACCTGGGTCCCATTTACGGGCCGGCGGCTTCCGTGGTGCTACTGCTGCTGTTCGTGTTTTACTCGGCCATGATGTTTTATTTCGGGGCCAGCTTCACTAAGGCTTACGCCCATTACGCCGGGCAACCCATTCGCCCCAAAGCGTCAGGGGTGCGCTACCGCCTGGTAAACCTGCCCGATGCGGAGGACGAGGACAAGTAAAGTTCAGAAGCTAGATACGCGCTCCAAGGCCAGCCGCGGCCGACCAATGAAGCACCAAGTGGGGCCGTTTGGCGAAACGTGCCGAACTTGCAGCCATGAACGACACCACGCCTGATTCGCCTACCGCGCCCTTGCCCCTCGATTTTAGCGCCCTCGGCCTTGCCGAGCCGCTGCAACGCGCGCTGGCCGAGATGGAATTTACCCGGCCTACCGCTATTCAGGCGCAGGTAGTACCGCTGGTGCTGGACGGGCAGGACATTGCGGGCCAGGCCCCCACGGGCTCGGGCAAAACCGCTGCCTACGGCCTGCCCATTCTGCAGCAAGTCGATTTACAGCTCGATGCCATGCAGGTGCTGGTGCTGGTGCCGGCCCGCGAGCTGGTGCTGCAGGGCCGCGCCGAACTGAAACGCTTGGGCAAATTTTTGCCGAATCTGCGCGTAGCCGCGTTCTACGGCGGCCACAGCTTTGCCGAAGAAGCCAAGAGCCTGAAGCAGGCGCCGCAGGTAGTTATTGCCACGCCCGGCCGCTTGTTCGACCACTTAGACCGCCGCACCATTGTGCCCAACCAGCTGAAAGTGCTGGTGATTGACGAGGCCGATAAGCTGTTGGAGCTGGGCTTTCAGGAAGTGCTGGCCAACATTGTGATGCGCCTGCCGCGTCGCCGCCAAACGCTGCTGTTCTCGGCCACCATGCCCGATAACGTCATGAACCTGGTGCGCAAAAACCTCACCCGCCCGCGCACCGTGCAGGCCGATGTGGAGCGCGAAACGCTGCCCGAAACCCTCAGCCTGCTGGGTCACGTGGGCACCTCCGAGCAAAAGCCCGCCGCCCTGTACCACATTCTGCAACGCCCCGAAACCGGCCGCGCCCTGGTGTTCTGCAACACCCGCCAGCGCTGCGAAGAGCTGGCCCGCTTCCTGGTGAGTCGCGGCGTGGCCGCCGAGGTGCTGCACGGCAAAATGCCCCAGCCCGAGCGCGACAAAGCCCTGCTGAAACTTCGCAACGGCTCGGCCCTGGCCCTGGTGGCCACCGACGTAGCCGCCCGCGGCATCGACGTAAACGCCCTCGATACCGTTATCCAGTTCGAAACGCCCGACAAGGCCGACACCTTCCAGCACCGCGCCGGCCGCACGGCCCGCGCCGGCGCCACCGGCACGGCCCATATTCTGGCTACTCCCGCCGAGCAAGCGCACGTGCAGCGCTGGCCCCTCTCGAAACCGGTGAAATGGGAACCGATTAAAGTGCAGGCCCTGCCAGCGGCTACCAAATCGGCCAAGCCCACGGCGGTAACGCTGCATATTTCGGCCGGGCGCAAAGACAAAGTCAGCGCGCACGACTTGGTGGGCGCTTGCGTAAACGTGGCCGGCATGGCCCGCGAAGACGTGGGCCGCATCGAGATTTTCGACCACTACAGCTACATCACGGTGCCCCGCGAAATGGGCCCCGGGGTGCAGCAACGCCTGACAGGCGCCCGCATCAAGGGTCAGAAAATTCGAGTAAGCGAAATCCGGTAAGCGCCTTGTCGGCTGAAAGCATTCCTCCCCGCCAACTGCTGTTCATCTGCAGCCAAAACCGCTGGCGCAGCCTCACCGCCGAGCGCCTCTTCGACGGCCACCCGCACTACGAAGCCCGCTCGGCCGGCACCGAGCCGGGCGCGCGGGTGCGCGTGACGGCGGGTCACATTGGTTGGGCCGATGTCATCTTTGTGATGGAGCGCCGCCACACCGACCGCCTGCGCGAGAAATTTGCGGCTGAGCTAACGGGCAAGCCCGTGGTGTGCCTGCGCATTCCCGATAAGTTTCAGTTTCTCGACCACGTGTTGCTGGATTTGCTGCGCGAGCGACTGCGCCAGCATTTACCGCCCGAAACCGTTCCGGAACGGTAACCTGCAGCGTTGGCAGACAACTAAACCGCCCCGCGACCGTTCTTCCGGCCACTATGGAGTACCTCATTGGCCTGGCCGTGCTGGCCGGCATCTTCTTTCTGATTTACCGCTACGTTACCGGCGGCACCCGTGAGCGGGCCGTGGCGCTGAGCAAACCCTTTCCCGAAGCCTGGCGCGTTATTCTCACCGACCGCGTGGCGTTCTACTCGGCCCTCACTGATACTGAAAAGCTGCGTTTCGAGAAGCAGGTGCAGCTTTTTATTGCCCGCACGCGCATCACCGGCATCAAAACCAGCATCGACGACACCACTCGCTTACTGGTGGCCTGCTCGGCGGTAATTCCCATTTTTGGGTTCCGCGGCGGTTGGGAGTACGATAACCTTGGCGAAGTGCTCGTGTTTCCCGACGCCTGGAAGCTCGACCGCGACGAGGACCGGGAAGTAAAACCCCTGGAAGGTACACTGCTGGGTTCGGTGCAGAATTTCCAGACCGACCATTACATGCGCCTCTCGAAAGCCGCGCTGGAGCAAGGCTTCCGCGACGCCAAGGACAAGCAGAACGTGGGCATTCACGAGTTTGCCCATTTGCTGGACCAGGCCGACGGTGAAATTGACGGGGTGCCGCTGCTGATGCTGCCCCGGGAACTGGTGCCGCAGTGGAAACAGCTCATGCACGATGAAATCGAGCAGATCCGGGCTGGGAAGTCCAGCATCGGCGACTACGGCGGCACCTCGGCAGCCGAGTTTTTCGCGGTGGTGCTGGAGTATTTTTTCGAGAAGCCCGAGCAGCTGGAAACCAAACACCCCGAGCTGTACCAGTTGCTCACGCGCACCTTCCGCCAGGACCCGGGCATGCGCTTTGCCCGCTTCGACCCGCGTACGCTGCTCAAAAAAGCACCCAGGCGCCTCGGCCGCAATGACCCCTGCCCCTGCGGCTCGGGCGAGAAATTCAAGAATTGCTGCCAGCTGACGCAGGAAGCCACGGAAACTGCCGCCTAACGTTACTGCTGCCGACGTAAAGTCAAGCGCCCGTTCACCATTGCCGAACAGCAAGGCCCGGAAATCATTCCTGCGTTTTCGGGCCCTGCTGTTCAGGCACTTGTCAGGCATGAGCATTCCGGGCACACGGGTTTCGCCGGCCGATGGTTATTTTCGGCACAGCCCGTTCGCGGTTTGTGCAGCGGCCTCCTTTCCCAGCCTTCTTTCCTATGAAAAAACACTTGTTCCCGGTGCTGACGGCCGTATTGTTGAGCGCTTGCGCTCAGAAGGCTTCGGCCCCTACGGCCGCAACGCCCCCGGCCTCGCCCGAGTCGGCTACGCAACCGGTTGCCGCCATCAATTACTCGGCCCTGGCCGATGATTTCCTCAAGCGGTATTCCGCCGAATATCAGCGCCTGTATACCCAATCGGCCGAAGCCGAGTGGCGTTCCAACACCCGCATCGTAGCCGGCGACTCAACCAACGCTGTGGCTACGGCCCGCGCCAACGAGGCCCTGGCCGCCTTTACCGGCAGCACCCAGAATATTGAACAGCTGCGCGAGCTGCTTAGCCACGAAGATCAGCTCAGCCCGCTTCAGGTGAAGCAGCTGAAAACGGCGCTTTACAACGCCGCCGGTTCGCCCCAAACCATTGCCGATGTGGTGAAGCGCCGCATCAAAGCCGAAACCCAGCAAACCGAGAAGCTATATGGCTTCACGTACAAGTACGGCGGGAAATCGGTTACCACCAACGACCTCGATGAGCTGCTGCGTAAGGAGAAAAACGTAGCCAAGCGCCAACAGGTGTGGGAAGCCAGCAAAGCCATCGGCCCCACGCTGAAGGAAGGCTTGCTGAACCTGCGCGGCCTGCGCAACCAAACCGTGCAAGCCCTCGGCTACCCCGACTACTTCACCTACCAGGCCTCCGACTACGGCATGAGCCGGGAGGAAATGATGCAGCTGGTACGCAAGCTGAACGACGAGCTACGCCCGCTCTACCGCGAGCTGCACACGTACGCCCGTTACGAGCTGGCCAAGAAATACAACCAGAAACAAGTACCCGATTACCTGCCTGCCCACTGGCTGCCTAACCGCTGGGGCCAGGATTGGAGCGCCATGGTGGACGTGAAAGGCTTGAACCTGGACGCTACGCTGGCCAAGAAAGGCGCCGAGTGGCAGGTAAAACAGGCTGAGCGCTTTTACCAGAGTCTGGGCTTCCAGGCGTTGCCGGCCGTGTTCTGGGAGAAATCGAGCTTGTACCCGCTGCCCAAAGACGCCAACTACAAGAAGAACAACCACGCCTCGGCTTGGCACATGAACCTCGACCAGGACGTGCGCAGCCTGATGAGCGTGGAAGGCAACACCGAGTGGTATGAAACAACCCACCACGAGCTGGGACACATTTACTATTACCTCACTTACACCAACCCCGATGTGCCCGTGCTGCTGCGCGGCGGAGCCAACCGTGCTTACCACGAGGCCATGGGCAGCCTCATGGGTTTGGCCGCCACTCAAAAGCCTTTCTTGGTGGGCTTGGGCCTGACCGATGCTAAAACCAAAACCGACGAAACCCAGACGCTGCTGAAAGAAGCCCTGAACTACGTCACGTTCATTCCGTTCGCCTCGGGTGTGATGAGCGAGTGGGAAAACAGCTTCTACGCCGATAACCTCTCGCAAGACCAGTTAAACGCCCGCTGGTGGGAACTGGCCAAGCAGTACCAGGGCATTGTGCCGCCTACTACGCGTGGTGAGAATTTTCTGGACGCCGCCACCAAAACCCACATTAACGACGACCCGGCGCAGTACTACGACTACGCCCTGAGCTACATCATCCTGTTTCAGCTACACGACCACATTGCCAAGAACATTCTGAAGCAGGACCCACACGCTACCAACTACTATGGCAATCAGGAAGTAGGCAAGTTTCTACGCGAAATCATGTACCCCGGCGCCTCCGCCGACTGGCGCCAGCTACTGCGCGAGAAAACCGGCGAAGACCTCTCGGCTCGTGCCATGGTGGAATACTTCCAGCCGCTGATGGTATACCTGAAGCAGCAGAACAAAGGCCGTAAGTACACCATGTAGGCATTGTATTGCAGGTTCATCCTTCGCAAAGCTGCCGGCATGAAAAAGCCGCCCCAAACGGGGCGGCTTTTTCATGCCGGCAGTTTCAATAAATACAGCGCAACGCAGGTCTTGTGGGTACCTGTCGTTTCGCACCCAATGATGCCTTCTGTCAGTCACAACGGAGGAATCAGTTCGTCACGCACTGCCTTAGTAATTCGCTTCGGCGGCGGGTAAATCAATTAGGATAAACTGCGCGTCCTTATCGGCGCGGATATCTACCACGTGCTCGTCGGTCATGCGGGCCTGGTCGCCGGGGCCTAGCTCGGTGCCGTTCACGAAAATGGTGCCTTCGCGAACGTAAATAAAGGTGAGGCGAATGGGGAAGGTCTTGAACTGAATTTCCTTCTCGGCGCGCAAGTTGCTCCAATAAACGGTGCTGTTCGAGTTGATGTACACCACGTCTTCGAGCACTTTTTGGCCCGACACGAGGGGAATCAATTCGTTTTTGGTGTCGAGGAAATCGATGTCTTTCTGCTCGTAGCTGGGCGACAGACCTTTCATGTTCGGCAGAAACCACAGCTGATACAGCTGCAGCGGCTTGTCGGTGCGGTTGTACTCGGAGTGGGCCAAACCGGTGCCGGCCGTCATGCGCTGCACCTCGCCGGCTTTAATGGTGGTTTTGTTGCCCATGGTGTCCTCGTGGGCAATTTCGCCTTCGAGCACCAGCGTCACAATTTCCATTTCCGAGTGCGGATGCTGCGGAAAGCCCGAGTTGGCGGCTACCGCGTCGTCGTTAAACACCCGCAGGGGCCCAAAGTGCATGTTCTGCGGATCGTAATAATCGGCGAACGAGAACAGGAAATAGCTGTTGAGCCAAGGGGCGGGTGAAGCATGGCGCCGCTCGGCGGCTGGAATGTAGGTCAGCATGGCAGGGTTCGGGGTCTTGAAGTTCCGGTGGAACGCAGGAAAGCTAGCCCCGCATACGCGCCGAAGGGCCGTGAAGTTAGTCCGGCGGCTCACAAAACATGTAGCAACCGCTATACTACTACGCAAGAAAACCGCTCCGGCCAATGGCCGAAGCGGTTTTCGTTTAATACCAATTAACAGGCACAGCCCGCCCGCAGGCCGAATCGATTGCTTAGGCCTTCTTCATCGTGGTAACCTGCTTCTGCAGATCCAGCACAATGCTGGCCAAACGGTTCAGCGACAAATCAGCAATGGGGAACGTGCTGCTGATGTAGCTCTTGGCTTCCCAAATTTCGAGTACGTCCTCCACGTCGATTTCGTAGGGCGAGTACACGGGGTTGTCGGAGTGCAGCGTGAGGGCAGCGGCTTCTTTCAGGCGGTTAAACACGCGCTTGAACACAATTCCTTCCTTTTTGCTCACCACGATGCAAGGCGTGCCGTCCTTTACCTCGTTCCAGTCGGGCACGTAGCGGCCTACGATAACGGTGCCCGAGGCAATGGGCAGCATGGAGTCGCCGCTGATTTCGAAGGCACGGAAAGTGCCGGTCTGGCCCAGCATGGGCAGGCGGAACTTGGGCAGGTCCTCAATGTATTCCTGATCGGCGTAACCGTTCAGGTAGCCGGCAGCGGCTTTCAGCGGCACCAGTTCAATGTTTTCCTGCTGATCCTGGCCCACGGTGAAAGCCAGCACGCGCAGGTTTTCGCCCTTGGCTTTGTCGATGCTGACCAAGGAACCGCCGTCGGCAGCCACCTTATCGGCATCAAGCGCGGGCACGTTCTGAAGCTGGCGCAGCACGGCAGCAGCTTGGCGCTTCTTAGAGAAGTCGGTGGTTACCAGCGCATCAAGCGAAATACCGAACAAGCGGGCCATCTTCACTAGCGTAGTGAGTTTGGGCTCGGCGCGGCCTTCTTCGTAGGCCCCAATTAAGGAGCGTTTGATGCTGAGTTTATCGGCCAGCTGAGCCTGGGTTAAACCCAGTTCGCGGCGCCAGAATTTCAGGTTCGTATTAATCATGGGGCGTGGGGAGCCGGCTAACGTAATTCGCCCTCAGCGGCTTACCGGCTCGTGAAGGTAGGAACAACAAGCTTCTTTTACTAATTCAATTAGCCAAAAGTTTTTTAGTTAGGTGTAATTATTTATCACTTAGGTTTTCCTACTCCCTTATGCCTTGATTTAGAGGCGCGCAACCGGGCTTTCGGCCCACCATTCCTCGTTTTCCCAGTACGTATCCCAGCCTTTACGGGCGTATTTATGATTGATTTCCACGTCGCGGGAGCCAATTTCGAAGTCGGTCAAAATTTGGCGCGCCAGCCCAAATAAATCGTCTTTCCAAATGACGGGCACTTGCTCTTTCCCGCTCCGCCACTGGCCTTCGAAGAGGATGCCGCCACCTCGCGTTTCGTTGTCGGGAGAGCAGCACCAGGAGCGCACCTGCCGGTCGCGGTCGGGCGCTACGTCCATGTCTACCTGCCCACTGAAAACGCCGCGCCGGCCGCTGGTTTCACGGAAGGAAAACGTGCCGCTTACCGTGGCGGGCCGCCACGGCTGATACGGGAGGTCATAGAGGTTAGGCTTGGGCAGGGCTGCGTAACCCGTAAGTGTAATGGTGCCGCTGAAGGGCGTAACCCGCCGTTTCAGCCGGCTTTTCCCCCGCACATGATAGACATTAGGCTGCTTGGCGTCGCGCTTCACCGAAAGCAGCACAAATTCCAGCCGCCAGTACTCGTAGCTGTAAAAGCCATTCATTACTGCGCTGCTGCCCTCAGCGGGGTTAAAACGCAGCAACGGCGCGAGGTTCACCCGCCGAAAAAACGCCTGAGCCTTGCTGGCTGCTGGCGAGGCCGCCGTTTTGGGCTGTGGTTTTACAGCTGCTCCCGGCTTGGGAGTGGCTTTTGCTGCCGGCTTAACGGCAGTTGGCTGTTCGGCACCAGTGGGCACAGGAATAGCCGTGGAGGCTGCGGCTAGGAAGCCCGCAACCACCAGAAAGAAAGCTTGGTGCATGGGTATAGGGAAGCTGGGCTGCACGTTTATGGCGCGCAGCAAGTGGAATGAGCTAGAAAGTCAGCCTAGAGTTTGGCGGTGGCGCCTTCGGCCCACCATTCTTCGTTTTCCCAATACTGGTCCCAGCCCAGTTTAGCGTAGCGCGGGTTGATGTTGATGTCCCGCTCACCCACCACGAAATCCTTCAGCACAGCCGAGCCGATAACCAAGAACTGCTCGGCCCACACGAAGGGTTTGCGCTGCCCGCTTTGGTAGTCGGTCCACTCGCCTTCAAACTTGAACCCGCTGCTTTGCGTGGGTGAATTTTCGGTGCCTAAGCCGGCCCACACATGCACGCCTTCAAACTCGGCGGGGTTCACCAGGAAGTCGACGGCCATGGTTCCGGTAAACGCCCCTGCCCCACGGCGGCCCGGCGTTTCATTCAGTACAAACGTGCCGGTAGCGGTGTAAGCCTGGGCCTTCTCCCCGGCCGCCACGTCTTCTTCGGTCAGCGGCAAGTCCTGTATTTGGTGAAGCGTAAGGGTGCCTTCGAAAGGCGTGATGCGCTTTTTGTACCGGTCTTTGCCTTTGATGCTGTACACCTCGGGACGCAGCGAATCTTTTTCCACCGATAGCAGCACCACTTCAATGCGGTAATGGTCGGTGCCGAAAAAGCCGTTCAAGGCGCCGCCGTTCTCCACATCGGTCTGCCACAGCGGGCTTAAATCGTAGGTGCGCAGCATCTCGCGCATGTCGGCGGTAAGCTCCGGCTTTGGCGCCGCCACTGCAGCAGCTACCTGGGGCTCAGAGGCTACAGGTTGCACGGCGGCTTTTTCCACGGCGGGCCGCGTGTGCGCGGCCGACAGGCTCATTCGGTCGCCTTCCACGTGCCGCTGACAGGCACCGAGCAGCAGGCCGGCCCCGAAAAGAAAGTATACAGGCGTTTTCATGCGGGTACGGCTTGATTTTGAGGCTGAGAAAGGGCAGTGGAAATTGTATTCTTATAAAAATCCCGCAGCAGGTAGCGGGCGGCCCCGGCCTGAATGAGTGCTTCGGCCAGTAGCAGATTACCAGTCCAGGAAAGCCACACCACGGTGAGGTAAGTTTCAATGGGCTTGGTACCGAACGCATAGTACAAGGTGTAGCTCTCCAAGCGCAGGCTCATGGCCGCCAGCGTCACCAGGAAGCTGCGCAGCATCCACTGAATGTGAGCTTCCCACTGCCGCTGCCGGGCCAACCGATAAGCCTGGTAGGTGCATAGCCACCACACCACGCACTGCATGGTAAACCCAACCTTAGCTGACAGTCCGCCATTGGCGAAGAAAGCCAGAACAAGCCCCGAAGGCGCTGCCAGAGCCAGAATGGATACGATGTACGCCTTGCCCAACTGCTGATGCACCTTGCGCCGGTTGCGCCACAACGCGGGGAAAAACTGCAGCAAACCAATTACCAGCACCCAGCAGCTGCTGGTGATATGCACGTAAAACCCCACCCGAAATAGAGCGTTTTCGTTAATGGCGGCCGATTTGGTGGTCAGGAAATGAATGCCGGGCTCGAAGCTGAGGTACGGCATTACCATTTTCAGCATCAGCCCAATGAATAGCGTTATGGCCACGCCGGCCACGACTTGGGTGCTGCGGTACACAGCAGAGGAAAGCAACATAACAGGGGCTGAAAGACTTAAGCTAAAGTAGCAGTTTCCGAAGCCAGAACAGCTTTATAACGGTAACTATATAGGAAATTGTGTAAGGGTTGATAAAATATTGGTTAGCGCAGTTGGCAGATAAAAATTCGACCGAGTGTCAAATGATAAAAGCCCATTCAATTCCTGCATTTGCGGAAACCGAACGGGCTTTTGCGGTAATGGGTCTTATTTATACTTCTACTGGCTTGGTGGGCAGTTGGCCACGCAGGCGCTTGTCGTAAATGAGGGCCACGCGGAGCTGGAAGTAGTCGAACTGTTCGCGCAGGTGGTCGAACAGGTCGCGCAGGCGGAAGTCGGGACCGAGCTCGGCCACGGCCATGCGGATTTTGGCGAAGTCATCCATGCTCAGAAACTCTTCGGTGCGCAGCTGGTAGCCCTTCTCGTAAAGCGCCTCCAGATGCGACTTAATGGTACTCTGCGACAAGCCCCGCTGCTCGGCAATTTGCTCTACGGTTAAGCCTTGGCGGTGCAGCTTCCACGAATCGAGGTAGGTGCTACCGGTGGCCGATGGGGCGCCGGGGCTGCGCTTTTTGGTGAGGGCAGCCGGAGCGGCCTCTTGCGCTATGGTTATATCAGGCACGTCCTCGGGTGCGGGTGCGCCCGACTGCGCCGCAATCAGGTCGATAAACTCCTGACCGTACGTTTCGAATTTCTTCATGCCCACACCGGAAATGGCCAGCATGGCCGTGCGGGTGCGGGGCCGCTCCACGGCCATTTCCTGTAGCGTGGTATCGGAAAACACCACGTAAGGCGGCACGCCCTGCGCATCGGCAATACGTTTGCGCAAGCCACGGAGCTTCTCGAAGAGGCCGTCGGAAATGGAGGGCAGGCGCTGGCCGGCTGCGGCTTTGGCGGCGCGGCCTTTGGGTGCTTTCTCGGTTTTCTCGGGCACCTGGAACTGGCGCAAATTCAGGCGCCTCTCCCCTTTCAGCACCTGCCAGCCCTGCTCGGTGAGCTTAAGCGCATAGCCTTGCTCGTAGGCAATGTAGAGCAGGCCGGCGTTCAGCAGCTGGTGCAAGTAGCTCTGCCAATCGAGAAACGAAAGGTTAGCGCCGGCCCCGAAGGTCTTGATCTGGTCGTAGCCACGCGAGATGACGCCTTGGTTGCGGCGGCCCAGCAGAATATCGACCACCACGCTCAGCGGCGCGGCTTCGCGGGTGCGGGCCACGGCCGACAGGGCCTTCTGGGCCAGCTCTGTTCCATCGAAGGTGGAGGGTGGGTTGCGGCAGATGTCGCAGTTGCCGCAGTCGGTTTCGGAAACTTCGCCGAAGTACGCGAGCAGAATGCGGCGGCGGCAGGAAGCGGCCTCGGCAAACTGCTGCATGCGTTCCAGCTTGGTGGTGTTCAGCTGCGAGAGACGCGGGTCGGCGTCTTTGGTAATCATGTCGCGCAGCTGGGCCACGTCGGCGTAGCTGTAGAATAGCACTGCTTCGGCTGGCGCACCGTCGCGGCCGGCACGGCCGATTTCCTGGTAGTAGCCCTCGATGTTTTTGGGCAGGTTGTAGTGAATAACCCACCGCACATTGCTCTTGTCGATGCCCATGCCAAAGGCCACCGTGGCGCAGATAATCTGCAGGTCGTCGCGCAGGAACTTCTCCTGCACGTCGGAGCGGGCTTTGTCGGTCATGCCCGCGTGGTAGAAACCAGCGCGGTAGCCTTTCTCCTTGAGCTTGCCGGCCAGGGTTTCGCACTGCTTGCGCGAGAGGCAATACACAATGCCCGGCTCGTCGGGGTGGGCCTGCAGGTACTTTACGATGCCGCCCACCCGGTCCTGTCCGGGGCGCACGTTCAGGTTCAGGTTCGGGCGGTCGAACGACGAGAGAAACACCTGCGGGTCGTTCAGGCGCAGCTGCTGCTGAATGTCGCGCTGGGTGAGGCGGTCGGCGGTGGCGGTGAGGGCAATAATGGGCACCAGCGGAAACTGCTGGCGCAGCACCTTCAGCTGGGTGTACTCGGGCCGGAAATCGTGGCCCCAGGAGGAAATACAGTGGGCCTCGTCGATGGCGAACATGCTCACCTTGATGCGCTGCAAAAAGCTCAGGAAGCCATCGGAGAGCAGCCTTTCGGGCGACACGTACAGCAGCTTCAGCGCCCCGGCGTGGCAGGCTTTGCCGATGCTGTTCTGCTCGGCCTGCCCAATGCTGGAGTTAATACACGCCGCCGAAATACCGTTGGCTTTCAGCGCCTCCACCTGATCCTTCATGAGGGCAATAAGCGGCGACACCACCACGCACACGCCCTCCTGCACCATGGCCGGCACCTGGAAACACACCGATTTACCGCCGCCCGTGGGCATGAGCACCACGGTGTCGCGCCCGCTCAGGATGCTCTGGATGATGTCCTGCTGCAGGGGCCGGAATTGGTCGTAGCCGTAGTACTGCTTGAGCACGCGGCGAGCCGAATCGATGGTGGGCGCAAGGGGTTCCGGAGCGAATAACATTCGGTAAAAATACGGCGGTTTGGCGGGAGTTCTAGGCCAAGGAAACCATCCAAAAGCTAAAAACGTGCGCAACGGCTGAGGCTTTGGTGAGAGGTGGGCCGCAAGTTTCAACCCACTTGTTACCTTGTGCCGGTAACCCATAGCGGCAATACAACCACTGTTGGCTCGGTTTACGCAACTGACTTTCGTAAAGCATGTCGATTTGGGCGGGTTTACGCAACAGGGGTTTCGCAAATACAGATGTTGTGCGTCATGCTATTTTCCTTGTAAATAAAAAACATTGCGTTGCAACGAAACAGCTTAGCAGCTGGGAAATTCATGTTCAAAGAACCAAAACAAAACCACAATAGGCATATGAAATTACTACTGATTAATGTCAGCATTCTTCTTTTCCTCATTGGCTGCAATACCAAGAAGACTTATCCTGACACGAATACCGACAAGACAAATCTTATTGCAAAAGAACATGCGCAAGACAGCATTGAAGGACGTAACAAGCAGATTGCACTTTTATGCATAAAGTCATGGAGCGAAGGCAACGTAGATGAAATAGTAAAACATTTAGCACCTAATACAATAGAATTTGGGGATGAGAGTACCCCGCCCGTACAGGGAGTCGATAATGCTAAACAATTCATGCACTTATGGAATTCATCTGTAAAAGATTATAGATCAGATAATGAATTAGCTGTTGCTGAGGGTGATTATGTTTTTGTTTATGCGGGTTGGAGCGGCACATTTAAAAATGATTTCATGGGAATGAAAACATCAGGCAAATCCTTCAAATTTAAGGATGTAGATATTTTTAAGTTCAACAAAAACGGTCAAATTATTGAACACAGGGCAGTCCACTTTAGTACTGTTTTGAAACAACTTGCTAACCAGCGGTAGTAGCTTCATGCAGTTGCAATTAATATACTATTGAAAGCCACTATTTTGACGTAAAGATTCTAAAATAAATACACAAACGCACAACATCTGCTTAAAAAAATAAGAACTGACGAATATATACTAAACCAATTAACTTCATTGAGCAGCAAAAAGAATACTTGCAGCTGTAGTCACCAAATGCCCTTACTTCTTAAAGCTGTTCAACGTTAGAATCAATAATATCAACTCATGAAACACCCTGTCGTTTACTTTAAACGTTTTCAACCATGGGACTACACGAGTATTCTTATCTACGCTTTAATTAGCGCAGCAATTTTTTTAAATACAGTTGATCTATTGAATTGGGGCAATAGAGCAGAATACCTGTTGATGTATACAATAGGAACACACCTCTTTATTTATTTCTTAAACTACAAATCATTAAGAAACTTTTCTGTATTTATAGCATGGCTTATTATAGGAATAATTCATTTTATATTTTACACACAGTTGCATTTAGACTCTTCTTTGGAAATGACTAAAGGACATTCGGCGACTGGGCTGCGAAATACAGTTATCTTTCTCGTCATTTTCCAAATATTAAGAATCACAAGCTTAAAAGTTCAAAAACAGGAATTTGTGGCAGTTTCCAGAAGCCGGCACGACCTATTTGACGAGCGAGAGGTAAATATTTTGGACGTAATAATTTTTATAATATATTTCACTTCTTGGATAGAACTGTTGTTTATCTGAAAATAGAATTACGACAACTAACACAGGCTATACTAAGCTTACAACGCTCCGCTAATACCAACCCCAAATGAGCACGATGAAAGCAGTTGTATGCACAAAATACGGAGCACCGGAGGTTCTGCTTCTTACAGAAGTAGAGAGACCTTCGCCAAAAGCTCATGAAGTCCTCATAAAAATATACGCAACCACGGTACACATTGGTGACACTAAAATTCGCCGTTTCGCGCCGGGTTTAGGTCCCGTCAAAGACTTCTTTTTTAAGCCCATAATGTGGTTCGCAATCGGCTTCAACGGCCCCAGAAAAAAAATCCTGGGCATGGAGCTGGCCGGCGTAATTGAGGCCGTAGGCAAGGATGTTACGCGTTTTAAAGTTGGTGACGCCGTTTTTGCTTCCACCGAAATGCAATTCGGCACCTACGCCCAGTATTGCTGCGTTTCTGAAACCGGGGCAATTGCCCTGAAACCAGCTAATATGAGCTTTGAGGAGGCGGCCCCGGTTTCCAATGGGGGATTAACCGCCTTGCTTAACCTTCGCAAAGCAAATATTCAGCCGGGTCATAAGGTATTGGTGTATGGCGCATCCGGCAGCGTGGGCACCTACGCCATACAGTTGGCCAAGTATTTTGGTGCAGAGGTAACTGGCGTGTGCAGCACTGCAAATTTGGATATGGTGAAATCAATCGGCGCCGATAAGCTGATTGATTACACGCAAGAAGATTTTAGCCAAAGCAACAATGCCTATGACATTATTTTTGATGCCGTAGGTAAAATACCGCCTGCTAAACGCAAAAAGTGCCTCACTCAATCAGGCGTTTATTTGAATGTGCTTGATTTGTCCAGCAACTTCAAATTAAAAGCCGAAGACCTGAATTTCCTGAAAGTCCTCTGCGAAGCAGGAAAGTTAAAATCAGTAATTGACAAGCGCTACCCTATCGAGCACATAGTGGAAGCACATCGTTACGTTGACCAAGGACGTAAGAAGGGCAACGTGGTTATTACTGTTTAGCCCAAGCAAATTTGCGTAACAAGCCAACGTTTAGCTTAGGCCTCTGGGCACTTTCCGCCCTATTCATCGTAGCGGGTGTTTTTCACTTTCTGCGGCCGGAGCCCTTCATCCGCATTGTACCGCCGCAGCTGCCGGCGCCGGAGCTGCTGGTGTACCTGAGCGGCGTGGCCGAAATAGGCTTGGGGTTGCTGCTGCTGCCGCAGCGTACCCGTCGCTACGCGGCCTGGGGACTGGTGGCGCTGCTGGTGGCGGTGTTTCCGGCCAATATTTACATGGCTACGCTGCCCGGTGGCGGGCTAGGGCTACCGCAATGGGTGTTGTGGGCGCGGCTGCCGCTTCAGCTGGTGCTTATTGCGTGGGGGTGGCGGTACACGCGGCCCGTGCGTCACGGGTAAGGCAATTTCCCAAGGTCGTCCTGTCGAGCGCAGTCGAGACATCTCGCGTGCTGACACCGGATACTAACTCGCTCGTTCAACGAGGGAATTACTATTCGGCGAGATGTCTCGACTGCGCTCGACAGGACGACCTTGGGAAACTAAGCAAACAACATCAGCAACGATGGTCAACCACCCCAGCGGCACCGCGTCCCCACGCCGGTTGATGCGCGGAATCGTCTGAGGAGGGGAGTTTTTTCGTCTGCACTTAGGCTTGCGGCTCTTCTTTGGGTGCCTTGCGAGTGCCGCGGTACAGTTCGTACTTCAACAGGCGGCAGTCGATGGGGCCGTTGTAGAGGGGCACGCGGCGCGAGGTGCGCAGGCCCACGCTTTTGGCAGCCTCCAGGTTTCCGGTGAAAATGTAGGCGTCGTAACCTTGGAAGTTGGTTTTTAGGGTATCGCCGATGGTTTTGTAGAGGGCAGCCATTTCGGCTTCGGCCCCAATACGTTCGCCGTAGGGCGGGTTCAGGAGCAGGATGCCGGGCTGTTCCTCGTTTTTGGGTGGGGTAGCGTCGCGTACGTCACGTACGGCCAAGCGGATGTAATCTTCGAGGCCGGCGGCGGCTACGTTTTGCCGGGCCAGTTCAATGGTGTCGCGGGAGAGGTCGGAGCCGGCGAGGTAGGCCTGAGGCTCCTCAATGCGGGCCTGGCGGGCATCCATGAGCACGGAATCCCAGAGGGCCTGCTCGAAATCGGGCCAGTGTTGAAAGGCGAAGTCGCCCTGGTGAAACAGGCCGGGCGCGATGCGCTGGGAAATAAGCGCCGCTTCGCAGAGAATGGTGCCCGAGCCGCACATGGGGTCGATGAGCGGTTTTTTGCCGTCCCAGCCGCTGAGCAGGATGAGGCCGGCGGCCAGCACTTCGTTCAGCGGCGCTTCGTTGGTTTGCTGGCGGTAGCCGCGGCGGTGCAAAGATTCGCCGGCCGCGTCGAGCGACAACAGGGCCTGATTGTCGAGCAGGTGCAGGTGCAGGCGCACGTCGGGCTTCACGGGGTCCACACTGGGGCGGCGGCCGGTGCGGGTGCGAAACTGATCGACGATGGCGTCTTTGGTAAGCTGCGAAATATAGAGGGAGTGCTCCAGGTTAGAGCGGTTGGTAACAGCCGTAATGGCAAAGGTTTGGTCGGGCGAAAGGTATTTCGACCAGTTGATGCGGCTGACTTCCTTGTAGAGGCTTTGCTCGTCGGGGGCCTCAAACTCGGCGAAGGGCATGAGGATGCGCATGGCGGTGCGGCACCAGAGCACGGCTTCGTAGAGCAGCTGCTTGTTGCCGGTGAATTCCACGGCGCGGTTGCCCACTTTCACTACTTCGGCGCCCAGTTGGCGCAGCTCTTCGGCTAGTACTTCTTCGAGGCCAAACTGGGTGGTGGCGGTCAGGTATAATTCGGCGGAGCGGGAAGCCATAGAGAAGCAGATTGGAAAAACCGGTCTGCAAAGGTGCGTAAAAGCCGGCAGCAGGTCGGCTTCGGGTTGCCGTTTCCTATATTTAAGGCCTCCTTTTCCCGATACACTCCGCCGCATGGCCGTTCCTACTTCTTCCGTTTCCTCCGCCACCAACACGGCCGCTGCGCGTAGCTACGCCGTGCCCATGGTAGCCATGACGTCGCTCTTCTTCCTATTCGGCGCCGTTACCAATTTCAACGACGTGCTGATGCCCTACCTCAAGGATGTGTGTCAGCTCACCGACTTGCAGTCGTCGTTGGTGCAATTCGCGTTTTTCGGGGCTTATTTCCTGATGTCGTTACCGGCTGGCCGCGTATTGGAGCGACTTGGTTACCAGCGCGGTATTGTACTGGGCCTCCTGATTATGGCGGCTGGGGCTTTGCTTTTTGTGCCGGCAGCCAATTCCCGCACGTTCGTGATGTTCCTACTGGGCCTGAGCGTGTTAGGCGCGGGGGTAACATTGCTGCAGGTTGCCGCTAACCCTTACGTATCGGTACTGGGGCCAGCCAATCGTGCAGCCAGCCGTGTTAGCATTGTGGGGGTAGCCAATAATTTCGGCGGTACCCTCTCCCCCCTACTTGGCGGCATGCTACTGTTTGGCGGGTCGGTGGCCCTTAAAGCCCGCTTGGCAGCTATGCCTTTGGAACAGCGACTAGCCGAGGAAGCCACGTTGGTAAAGGCCCCTTACATTGGTTTAGCAGTGTTTCTGGCAGTGCTGGCAGGCGTTTTCTCGCTATTGAAGCTACCCGAAATCGAAAGCATTCCGGCCGACGAAGAAGCACAGGTTCAAGAGCCGGCGAAAACATGGAACCGGTTGTCTGCCCTCGATTTTCCACACCTAAAATTGGGTGTGGTGGCCATATTCCTGTATGTGGGTGTGGAAGTGGGTTTGGGTTCTTTCCTAATCCGTTACGGTGAGGCCCAAGGTATTGCCCAACTCAGTGACTTTACCCAGGCGTTGGTACGCGGCTTGAACGTAGCCACGAATTTCGTAGCCGTGCTTTTTGGTCAGTCGCCCGCTCCCATCGATACTACTGCTGGTTTCACCAAAGCCGTAGGTGCCGTACTTGTAGCCTCTTATTGGTTCGGCTCGTTGGTGGGCCGCGTGGTGGGCATTCCTTTGCTTAGCCGGATCAACGACCGGAAAGCGTTGGTAGCAGTTTGTGCTGCTGGCGTAGCCTTTGTAGTGGCCTCTATTCTCACTGAGGGTGAAGCGGCTTTGTGGCTGATTGTTCTCTGCGGCCTGATGAACTCCATTATGTGGCCTGTAATTTTCCCGTTGGCTATTAAGGGACTGGGGCAGTTCACCAAACAAGGCTCTTCGTACCTGATTATGGCCATTGTGGGCGGCGCCATTGTGCCGCTGCTCATGGGCTGGGTGGCAACCAACGGCGGCGGGCTGCGCGTGGCATTCATTATTCCCGCGCTCTGCTACGCCTATCTGCTGTATTATGCCTTGCGCGGCTACCGCGTGCGGTAAGGGCCTCACCCCCGGCCCCCTCTCCCATGGAGAGGGGAGCCAAACGTTAGCAACTTAAGCAACGATTCCGTTCAACGACGCGGGGCCGGCAAGCTCAGCTTGCCGGCCCCGCTGCGGTTCCGCGCCGCTTGCGCCAATGCGTGCTCTTGTTCAGGCGTTAGCTACGATAGTGGCCCTGTGACTTCGCTACGCTGACCTTGGGTTGGAACCGAGGGGTAAGGCCCCCTTCGTACCTTTGGGCTTCATCCTGTTCTAACCATGCCCGCTCAGCTCCTCCACAACGTCTCGCTTCGCTCCTACAACACCTTCGGCATCGATGCCCAGGCCCGCTTGTTTGCTGCCTTCGCCTCGGCCGAGGAGCTGCGCGAGCTGCTGCGGCTGCCCGAAGTGCAGGAGGCCGAGAAACTGGTGCTGGGCGGCGGCTCTAACGTGCTCTTCACCCGCGACTTCGACGGCGTGGTGCTGCGCAACGAAATTCGCGGACTGGAAGTAGCGGCAGGACCCGATGAAAACACGGCACTGCTGCGGGCCGGCGCGGGCGAATCGTGGCACGGCGTGGTGGAATATGCCCTCAGCCAAGGACTTTCAGGTATCGAAAACCTCTCCCTGATACCGGGCACGGTGGGCGCGGCGCCGCTGCAGAACATCGGCGCCTACGGCGTGGAGCTCAAGGACGCCTTCGACCACCTGGAAGCGGTGGAAATCAGCACCGGCTTGCTCCGTTCTTTCTCGCATGAAGAATGCGGGTTTGGCTACCGGGAGTCGGTGTTTAAAGGGCCGCTTAAAAACCAGTACATCGTAACGGGCGTGGTGCTGCGGTTGCACCGGCAGCACCGCATTAATACCTCTTACGGCGCCATTCGCACCACCCTGGAGGAAATGGGCATTACCGAGGAGCCCACGCCGCAGCAGGTCAGCCAGGCCGTTATCAGCATCCGGCGCAGCAAGCTTCCCGACCCGGCCCAGATTGGCAACGCGGGTTCCTTCTTTAAAAACCCGGAGGTATCCCAGCACAAGTTCGATACCCTGAAAGAACAGTTTCCGGAGGCCCCTGGCTACCCCGTACCGGGCGGCGTAAAGGTGCCTGCTGGCTGGTTAATTGAGCAATGCGGCTGGAAAGGCCACCGCGCCGGTGAAAGCGGCCACTACGGGGTGCATGCGCAACAGGCCCTGGTGCTGGTAAACCACGGAGGAGCTACTGGAGCAGAGGTGCGCGAGTTGGCGGAACAAATCATTGCATCCGTGCGAGAGAAATTCGGAATTGAGCTTCATCCGGAGGTTAACATCTTTTAACGGCCCGGGAGAAAAGCAACGAGTATTAACATTGATAAAATACCATTTTTATCAACGGGGAGCTGCTATTCCTTTGCGGTGGTTCGGCTGAAAATCAGCATATTTGTTGCCCATTTTGCCTTTCTCTAGTAATCCGTACTTGTTTCTGCTTTCATGAAAACAATTATTCTGTTTGCCCTTCTGAGCAGCGGGACGCTTTTACAGGCGCAAGCCCAACAACCTATTTCATTGAACGCAGCCCGTACCGCAGGCCCCGGCGCCACGGTAACGGTGCGCGGCGTGGTCACGAATGGCCCTGAACTCGGCAACATTCGCTACGTGCAAGACAAAGACGGTGGTTTGGCAGCCTTTTCCAATAAACTTCCCGGTTTCACCGACCTCGTGCCGGGCGACAGTGTGGAGTTGAACGGCACCCTCAAAAACTACAACAGCTTACTGGAGATGGACCCCGTCATTTCCTTTAAAAAGCTAGGCCGGGGCCGCCCAGTGCAGCCCAAAGTAGTGCCCGCCGCCGATGTAGCAAAGGTCCTGAACGAGGCGAACGAAGGCCGATTGGTTAAGCTTACCGGTGTAAAGCGCCTTACCACCATGGGCGGCAGCCCGGTAACCACCATTGCCGGCAACTTCAACTACCTCATCGATGGCCAGGGCGGGGCACTGGCCCGCGTCAGCGTGTCGTCGGAAGGACCCAATGGGCTGGTTGGCAAAGAAGTACCCACAGGAGAATTCGACCTGATTGGCATCGTGGGTCAGCACTCCCCCACCGGCACCCCCACGGGCTACCAGTTGCTGCCGCGCCTGGTTACCGACATGGTACAGGGGGGCGGCATGCCCGTAATTGTAGGCGAGCCAGTGCCAATTAGCGTCAGCAAAAGCACCATTACCGTGCGGTTCGAAACGCTGAACCCCGGCACCACCAAAATAGAATACGGCGCCACGCCGGCCCTTGGCGGTATGGTTAACGATGCCACGCCCACCAAGCTCCACAGCATGGAGCTAACCGATTTGCAGCCCGGCACCACGTACTACGTACGCGTCAGCTCGACCAACAGCGTAGGCACTTCCACCTCGGAGGCGGTGCCTATGATTACCTCTACCAAGAACCGCACCCGCTAGCCCTTATCAACGCACCGGGAGTTAGCTTGCGGCCAACTCCCGGTGCGTTAAGGAAACCCAGGTTGCGCGCCGCCCGGCACCGCCTTACCACACCCTACATTCCGCATTTCCCTCCTCTGAATGAAAAAATCTACCCTTTTGGCTCTGCTATGCGGCGGAGTGTTTTCCTTCTCGCATTCGGCATTGGCTCAAACGGCCATTACCATTGCGCAGGCCCGTGCCCAGGCACCGGCTTTTAACCAGTCGGGGGCCACGGTAAAGGTGCGCGGCGTGGTAACGAACGGGGCCGAGCTGCGCGACATTCGCTACCTGCAGGATGGCACCGGCGGCATTGCGGCGTACTCCCCCGCTCTGGTAGTAGGCGTCGGGCAGGGCGACAGCGTGGAGGTAACGGGTACGCTCAAGAACTTCCGCGGCTTGCTGGAAATCGACCCGGTTACATCAATTACTGTTTTGGCTGGCAACCGGCCGTTGCCGGCGCCAGTAGTTTTCCCGGCTGGTGGCTTCACCGCCGCTTTTGCCGAGCAGTACGAAGGCCAATTGGTGCGCCTGAACGGTCTGACCTCTATTACCACCAACACGGCTACACCAGGTCCGGTATCGTCGTTTACCAGCGGCGCTACTTACCGCATTAACGGCAATGCGGCCAATCCTCTGTTTGTGAATGCCGGTTCGGGTCCGCCCGACGGCCTCATTGGCAAGCCGGCCCCTTCCGGGGTGTTCGACGTGGTAGGCATCATGAGCCAGTTCACCAACACCGCCCCCGGTACCACCGGCTACCAACTGCTGCCCCGTTTGTACGCCGACTTCATTCAAGGCGGCACGCCAAACCTGCAGACCACGCCCATGCCGACCAACATCAGCACCTCGGGCTTCACGGTGAACTTCCGCACCCAAAACCCCGGCGACACCAAAGTGGAATATGCCACCACCGCTGCCGGGCCTTTCACCACGCTTACCGCCGCCGCTAGCGTAACCCAGCACAGCATTGCTATTTCGGGTCTGCAGCCGGCCACAGTGTACTACATAAAGGCCAGCTCGACCAACAGCGTGGGCCTTTCGGAGTCGCGCCTCGTGCCCATGATTACGGCTTCGCTTTCCTCGGGCCGTATGCAAACGTACTTCACCAACCCGGTGAATACGGCGCTGGCGCTACCCGGCAACAATGCCATTCACGCCCCCAACGGTTCCATTGCCGATACCTTGGCCCGCTACATTGGCCGCGCCCAGGAAACCCTGGACATTTCCATCTACAACTGGAACAGCGCCATTATTCTGAACGCAGTGAATGCCGCCCACGCCCGCGGCGTGCAGGTGCGCGTTATCTACGAAGGCAGCAACACCAACCTGAGCATACCAGGGCTGAACGCGGCCATTCGCCGGGTAGCGCGCAACACCACGCAGAATATCATGCACAATAAGTTTGTGGTGATTGACGCTAACTCGACCGACCCCAACCGGCCGTGGGTATGGACCGGAGCCACCAACTGGACTCCGGGGCAGCTCAATCAGGACCGCAACAACGCCCTCGTGGTGCAGGATCAGTCCCTGGCCCGAGTGTACACCATGGAGTTCAACGAAATGTGGGGCGGTGGCACGAATTCAACGGCCGTATTCGGCTCGCGCAAAACCGATAACACGCCCCATTACCTTAACATCGGCGGCAAGCTGGTGGAATCGTGGTTCTCACCAACCGACAACGTGAACGGCCGCCTGATTGAAACCATTCAGACCGCCGACAACGACCTGCACGTGGCCACCATGCTCATTACCCTGAGCGACCTTGGCACCACCATCCGCAACCAAGTGCAGCTGCGCAACATTGCCAACTGCTCGGAAGTGCTGGTAGACGATACGACCAGCGCCGCCAGCTCGGGCGCCATTTTCCGCAACATCCGGCAGGCTTTGGGTAGTCGCGCCATGGTGAACAACGTAGCGGGCATCATGCACCACAAGTACGTGCTGGTAGACGCCGGCGCTTCGCAGTCCGACCCCACGGTGTTTACCGGCTCGCACAACTGGAGCCTTTCGGCCAACACCGAAAACGACGAGAATACCCTCATTGTACACGATAGCCGCATCGTGAACCAGTACTACCAGGAATTCTACCGCCGCATTACCGACCAGAACCGCGGCATTATTCCCTGTAACCTGGTGCTGGCCAACAAAACGGCCAAGGTGCAGGAATCGAGCGTGCAGGTGTACCCCAACCCCACCCGCGGCAAGTTTCAGCTGCGCGTGAATAGCGCGGTTTCGGCCCGCAAGGCCACCATTACTCTGCGCGACGCCACCGGCCGCGTGGTACTCACGCAAACCCAGACGATGGTAGCTGGTCAGGATTTGACCGTGGACGCTTCGCAGTTGAAAGCCGGTCTGTACATGGTGCAGATTGTGACGCCCGAAGCTACGCAAGTGAGCCGCGTGGTAGTGGAGTAATTCCCCAAAACGCTTAAACAAAAAGCGGCTGCCCGATGGGGCAGCCGCTTTTTGTTTGGCCTTATTCGCCAGTTGGTAATCTTAACTCGAAGTTTCAAAGTGCGTTTGAAACTGACTGCCTAGTCTATCCAACCAATGCAGAGGTGGGTAAACGTGCAGCAATCCAAAAATGAGTAGCAGCCAGCCGCTGATGGCAAGGGTTAGGTTTGGAACCAGTTTAATACCCAGTTCTGCGGGGTCAACTGAACGCGTTTCGGGAAACACTACCGCACCAATCAGCAACACTAAGCCCAATGCAATCAAGCCGGCCTGAACGGCAAAGTGGCGTACCCACCATCGCCTCAGCGCATTGTTAAAACGCAGGGGCAAACCGGCCAGTAAGCCCACCATCATGGTCGCGCTAACCAGCACGACGGCCATTAATGGGTGAAACGTCACCATGCCAAGAAACGCGGGAAAGCCCCCTTCGAAATCGAGCAGGGCGAAGAGCATATAAACAAAGCAGCCGACGCTAAAGCTTAGCGTCAGCTGCCCGATTAATACGAGCATGCGGTAAAGAAGCTGCATGCCCGAAGGTAGTTGGTGGTTACTTGAGTACCGCCACCGTTACGCCGTCGCCGCCGCGGTCGGCGTGTTCGTTGGCTACGCTGGCCACGGCGCGTTGCGAGTGGAGGTAGTCGCGCACAATCTGGCGAAGTACACCGTTGCCGCGGCCGTGCAGGAATTTGATTTCCGGTACGCCCAGCATCACAGCATCATCCACGTAGTTCATGATGCGTTGCAAGGCGTCTTCGGCCCGTTCGCCGCGCAGGTCGAGGGTGGTGCTGAAACCGGCCATGCGGCCCGTTACGTCCAGCCCCGCGCCGCCGGAGCGAGCCTCGGCCATGGGCGCTTTGCGGGCCGCTTCCTTCTCCCGCTCCCGAATTTCGGAACGCGTGAGCTTTTCGAGCTGCGCTACTTTAACCAGCGTCTTCATGCCACCGAAAAGCACCTCGGCGGTTTTGCCCTTTACGCTCACCAGCTCGCCGTGGCCCTCCTGCCCGATCAGCGCAACTTTGTCGCCGGGCTTGAGGGTAGCCGAATCGGCTTGTTCGCGGTGGGCCTGGGCTTTGGGGCGTTCCTCCTTTAGCTCTTTCTGCACGAAAGAATCAAGCTGCTGGCGGGCCTGTTTGGTTTGCTCCTTCTCAGCCCCGGCCGTGCGAATTTGCTGAATGGTGGCTTCAATCTGCTGGTTGGTGTCCTTGAGCAGCAGCTTGGCTTTCTGCTTGGCCTCACGCAGCACGTCCTGCTTGGTCTCCTCAAGATGATTCTTGAGGTCCTGGTATTCCTGAGCCGCTTTTTTCATGCGCCGCTCGTGCTTTTCGGCCTCCGCATTGCGTCTTTCGAGGGTGGTTTTCTCTACTTCCAGCTCCTCCAAGAGTCGGTCGTAACGCACCTTTTCCTTGCCCACGAGTTGGGTAGCGCGGTCGACGATGGCCTTGGGCAGACCGATGTTGCGGGCAATTTCCAGCGCGAACGACGAACCCGGCTTGCCCGTTTCCAAGCGGTAGAGCGGCTGCAGGTGCTTGGGGTCATAGCGCATGGCGCCGTTCACCAAGCCGGGCGTACGCTCAGCCAGGTTCTTGAGGTTCGTATAGTGAGTGGTAATCACCCCGAAGGCACGCACACGGTTCAGCTCACCCAACACAGCCTCGGCAATGGCGCCGCCCAATACCGGTTCGGTACCGGTGCCAAATTCGTCGATGAGCACCAGACTGCGCTTGTTGGCCAGCAGCAGGAACTGCTTCATGTGCGTGAGGTGCGAAGAATACGTGCTCAGGTCGTTTTCCAGGCTTTGCTCGTCGCCGATGTCAAGGAAAATGTCGTCGAATACGCCGGCTTCGGAGTTTTCCTGCACGGGAATCAGCAGGCCGCATTGCAGCATGTACTGCACCAGGCCCACCGTTTTCATGGCTACAGATTTGCCGCCGGCGTTCGGACCGGAAATAACCAGGATGCGCTGCTCGGGCGTAAGCTCAATATCCAACGGCACTACCTCGCGGCCTTGCTCCTTGAAGCTCAGCTGCAATAGCGGATGCCGCGCCTGTTTCCAATGCACCAACGGCCGCGAGCCCAGCTTGGGAAGCACGGCATCCAGGTCGCGGGCGAAGCGGGCTTTGGCGCGAATGAAATCGAGCAGACCGAGGAACTGATAAGCACGCTTGAGGTCGGGAATGTGCGGGCGCAGCTGGTCCGTGAGGGCCATTAGAATCCGGATCAGCTCGCGGTGCCAAGCGTTTTCGAGGTCCTTGATGTCGTTGTTCAACTCGAACACGGCCTCGGGCTCGATGTACACCGTTTGGCCCGTGGCCGACTCATCGTGAATCAGACCCTTCACGCGGCGCTTGTGCTCGGCAATAACGGGCAGCACCAAGCGGCCACCCCGAATGGTGGGCTCGGCGCCTTCGGGCGTCCAGCCTTCGGAGCGGGCTTTGCGCAGCACATCAGCAATCTGCCGGCGCAGAATTCCCTGACGGTTAATGAGCTCTTGGCGCAACTGGCGCAAAAGCGGCGAAGCATCGTCGCGCACGTGGCCGTCGTCGTCCACCACTTTGTCCATGGCGGCCAGCAAGTTGCGGTCGGCTTGTACGCCCACGCCCAGCAGGCGCAAAGTGGGATACAGCCCCTCGGGCGCCTGGGTGAAAAAGGTCAGGGCCTCGCGGATGGTGCGCAGCGAGAGTTTCAGCTCGTAAACCGCCGATACTTCTAAATAGGCCCCGGGAATTTGCGCGCGCAGCAAATGAGGGTGCGCGTCGTAATAATACTGGCTGGGGAAATCGGCTCCGCTGCTTAATAGCTGGCGGAACTCGTCGGTTTGCTGCAGCAGCTTCCGCAGTTCGTCGGCACGGGGCTGAAACTGCATTTTCTGCACGTAATGCCGGCCTAGGGGGCTCAGGCACATTTCAGCCAGCCGCTCGCGCACTTGCTGGAAGCCTATTTTCTGCTCGAATGTCTGCGGGTAAATCAAGTGGTATGGGTCGGAATCGGTAGTTCGATGAAAAAGCGCCTAACAGGCAGCCTTGGGTAACAGCGTTGCGGGCCGAAAGATTCAGGCAAAGCTATGCGACTCCGTATTACCAAAAGCTACCCGCTGCGTGACATCAAGCATTATAAGCGCCTACAATTCAGAAGAAGGCTCTTACTATATAAGAAGCAGCCCCTCAAAGCGGCGGTAGAGGGTCTACAGACCGGCATAAGAATCAGGAAGTAGAACTCCTCTAATGATGAATCCAGCTATAGCTCGTAAAACTGATAGGCTTGGAACATTGACGATTGCCGATGGATTAAACAAGCTGTTTGGAAAGGTTCTAAAGAAATTTTAGGTCTATTTGTAATTATTCCAAATAGCCATAATACCTTTGTCCCGTTCCCCTGATACAACCCAATTTCCGATGAACTTTAAGTGCGTTCCTGTTGCCCTGCTGGCCCTGACCTTTGGTTTTTCTTCCTGCGACACCGACAAAGCCGAACCCACTCCGGCCTTGCGCACCAAGATGGATTACGCCAGCCTGACGGCCACTACGAAGTACACGGAATCGTTCAAAGATGCCAGCGGCCAATCGACGGTTGACCTGACCGCCTCGAACACGCGGCTGGATATGTTCACGGAGTTCAACAATTACATGGCGCTGGTAGCCACTACCACCGCGCCCAGCACGCTGGACGTAACCAAGCTGCGCAGCATGTACACCGGCAGCACGTTCTCAAACGCAGCGCTGAACACCTCGGGCCTGCAACTGCGTAACACCACGGCCGCTTCTTTCTCGGCTACGGGTGCCGAAGCTGCCCGCACTTACATCGACAATAACATTACCCTGCTGGCCGACGCCAGCCGCTCGGTAAACACGCCCGCAGCTCCTGGTGTAGCCGGCCGCATCGGCCGTTACTTGGTAGATGGCAAAGGCGTTGAGGTTAACCAAGTGATTCAGAAGGCGCTGATTGGCGCTGTGCTGCTCGACCAGATCGACCACATGTTGCTGAGCGACCAGGCCCTGAACGCCAACAATAGCAAAACCGTGGACGGCAAGCCGTACTCGGAGCTGGAGCACAACTGGGACTTGGCTTACGGCTACATGACCTCGAAGCCCATCATGACCACTGTGTTCGACGCCAACAACCGGGAGCGTTTCCTGGCCGGCTACCTGAACGAGAAAAACGCATCCGCTTCGCCCGGCGTGTACATGGCGTTCCTGAAAGGCCGCGCGGCCATTGTGAACAACGACAAAGCTGAGGTAAAAAACCAGGCCAACATCATCCGCACGGAGTTGGAAAAGACCATTGCCCTGTCGGCCGTGTCGTACCTGAACAGCTGGAAATCAAACCCCGACCTGGCCGCTAAAACCCACGCGCTGGCCGAAGGCCTCGGCTTCATCTACTCGCTGCGCTTCTGCAGCAAGTACGGCGCCGACGCAGCCTTTTCCGACGGTGTGCTGAACCCGCTGACTGCCGGCACAAATGGGGTTTGGAGCCTTACCAACGCCCAGGCCGATGTAGCCATTAACGCCATCAAAGCCAAGTTTAACATCCAGTAAGTTCTGGCCCGCGGCCGCCGCGGACCCAGCCCAACGCGCCAAAGCAGTCCGCTGTTTTGGTCGTTGGTGTTTCAAACCCTACTCGATTCCATGAAAAAAACGCTCGTTTCCGCCTTCCTGCTCGTTCTTACCGCTTGGGTAATGATTAGCTGCTCCAAGGACCCGAACGGCACGCCCGAACCCAGCACCGCGCCCGACCGCAAGGCCTTGCTTACGTATTGGGCCGATAGCCTGGTAAAACCCGGTTACGCGCGTTTCAACGGAAAGATGGTGGAGTTGAAGGCCAAAACCACGGCCTTTACGGCTGCTCCCACCGAAACCACGCTGCGCGCTTCCCGCCAGGCCTGGCAGGAAGCGTACGTGGAATGGCAGCGGGTAGAGCTGTACGAGTTTGGTCCCGCCGAGCAAGTGAGCCTGCGCAACCACTTCAACATTTACCCCACCGATGCGGCGGGTATTCGGCAGAACATCGGCTCGGGCAATTACAACCTAGATCTGGCAACGGCCATTCCACAGCAGGGTTTCCCGGCGCTGGACTACCTGTTGAACGGCATTGCCACCGGCGACGCGGCCATTGCGCAGCAGTTCGCTTCCTCGGCTAACCACCGCCGCTACCTCACCGACGTGGTGGCCAAAATGGAGGAGAAGTTCAACGCGGTAAACGCGCAGTGGAACGGCTCGTACCGCGACACCTTCATCAACAACGCCGGCACCGATGCCAGCAGCTCCCTTTCCCGCGTGGTTAACGCGTATTCGCTTTACTACGAGCGTTTCTTGCGGGCGGGCAAAGTGGGCATTCCGGCCGGCACCATGACGGGCACGCCCCTACCCGACCGCATCGAAGCCTATTACTTCCGCGGCGCCCTGCCGCTACAACTGGCTACCACGGCCCACGCGACGGTGCAAAAGTTTTTTGCGGGCCGTGAAGGCCAACCCTCGCTCAAGTCTTACCTGGATGCGGTAGGTGCTAAGGACAGCCGCACGAACCAGGCCCTGAGCGGCATCATCATTAACCAGCTGAACGCCTCGTATCAGCAGCTGAGCGGCTTGGGGCCTGATCTGTTCACGACCATCACCAGCCGCAATGCTGATGCTGTGGCCTCGTACAACGAGATGCAGAAGGCCGTGCGCATGATTAAAGTAGACATGACCTCGGCGCTGGGCGTCACCGTGACTTACGTCGATAACGACGGCGACTAATGCAGGGCAGCAGGCTGCAACACTACCTTCAGAGCTACATTCCAGCGGCCCCGCTGGCTACGTTCCGGTTGGCTTTCGGCCTGCTGGTACTGGCCAGCGTGGTCCGTTTTTGGGCCAAAGGCTGGATCGAGGAGCTTTACCTGCAGCCGGAGTTCTTCTTCCCCTATTACGGTTTTGAGTGGGTAAAACCGCTGGGGCCGTACACGTACGGCTTGTTTTTGGCGTGCGGGTTGTGCGCCTTGCTGTTGGCCCTGGGCTTGTGGTACCGCGTGGCCGCCGCCGGCCTGTTTCTCAGCTTCACTTACATCGAGCTGATGGACAAAAGCACCTACCTGAACCACTACTACTTTGTGAGTTTAGTAGCGCTGCTACTGGTGCTGCTGCCCGCCGGCCGCTCTTTTTCGCTGGATGTCGCCCGGAACCCCACCCACGAGCGCGACGCCGTGCCGCGCTGGACGGTGGATGCACTGCGCCTGATGATGGGCATTGTGTATTTCTACGCCGGCTTGGCCAAGCTGAACTCCGATTGGCTGATTCAGGCCATGCCCCTGCGCATCTGGTTGCCCGCCAAAAACGACTTGCCGCTGATTGGCCCCTTACTCAGCTACACGTGGGTTGCCTATGCATTCAGCTGGTTCGGAGCGTTTTACGACCTCACGGTGCCGTTTTTCCTGCTTTACCGCCGCACCCGCGCCGTAGCTTACGCCACAGTAGTGGTGTTTCACGTACTCACGGCCGTGCTGTTTCCCATCGGCATGTTCCCTTACGTGATGATGGTGGCGGCACTGATCTTTTTCCCGGCGTCGTTTCACGAGCGGGTGCTCAGCGGCCTTCGGCGTTTGCTGCGCCTGCGGCCCGCGGTTCCGAAGGCACTGGCAGTACCGCTTATGTACGGCCCGCGCACCCGTCGGCTGCTGCTGATGGGTTTGAGCGTGTTTTTCCTGGTGCAGCTGCTGCTGCCTTTTCGGTACTTGTTGTACCCGCGGGAGTTATTCTGGACCGAAGAGGGTTACCGCTTTTCCTGGCGCGTGATGCTGATGGAGAAAATGGGTCAGGTGCAGTTCAAGGTGGTCGACAGCGCCACCGGCCGCGCCCGAATCGTGAACAACTACGAGCATTTGAGCGTGTTGCAGGAGAAAATGATGGCTACCCAGCCCGACATGATGGTGCAGTTCGCCCATTATTTACGCGACTACTACGCCCGCCAGGGCGTACAGTCGCCCCAGGTGTACGCCGATGCCTACGTGAGCCTGAACGGCCGCCTGGGCAAGACGTTCATCGACCCCACCGTGGACTTGGCGCAGCAGTCGGACGACTTGCGGCCCAAGCCCTGGATTTTGCCTTTCGACGATGAGATTTCCGGTTTGTAGTTCGGTGGTGACGGTGAGCTTGCTCGCCGGCCACGTGGCGTTTGCCCAGCAAGTAACCCTGCAGGGCCGCGTGCGCGAAGCCGACACCAACCAGCCCGTGGTGGGCTGCGAGGTCTATGTAAAAGGCTCGCGCCAGATTGCCCGCACCGACAGCACCGGCCTGTTCAACATTTCGCGCCTCGCGCCCGGCCGGCAACAGTTGCAGCTCTCCTCCATCGGCCACGAGCCCTTGAAAATAGAAGTCGAAGTACCCGCCGATGGCAGCGTGCTCGATTTCAGGCTGGCCCGCCGCGAACGGACGCTTAAGGAAGTGGTGGTGGCCGCGCCGCAGGCCCGCTTCGGCCAAACCCGCCTGCGGGAGGTGGAAGGCACGGCTATTTTCGCGGCCAAGAAATCGGAAGTCATTGTGCCCGATAACCTGGTGGCCAACCTGGCCACCAACAATGCCCGGCAGGTGTACGCCCGCGTGGCCGGCCTGAACATTTACGAAAACGACCAGGGCGGCCTGCAGCTCAGCATCGGCGGCCGCGGCCTCGACCCCAACCGCACCGCCAACTTCAACGTGCGCCAGAACGGCTACGATATTTCGGCCGATGCCCTGGGCTACCCCGAGAGCTACTACACGCCGCCCATTGAGGCCATTAAGCGCATTCAGTTGGTGCGCGGCGCGGCCTCTTTGCAGTACGGCACGCAGTTCGGCGGTTTGCTGAACTTCGAAATGCGCGGCCCTGAGCCGGATAAAACGGTTTCGGTGGTGTCGCGGCAAACGGTGGGCTCGTTCGGGTTTTTCAACTCCTTTAACAGCGTCGGCGGAACGGTTAAGAAGCTGAGCTACTACGCCTTCGCCCAATACAAGCGCGGCGACGGGTGGCGCCCGAACTCGCACTTCGACAGCAAAACCGCCTACGCCGACGTGCGCTACCAGTTCACCGAGAACTTTAAGGTGGGCGCGCAGGTCACGCACATGGATTACCTGGCGCAGCAGCCCGGCGGCCTCAGCGACGAGCAGTTTGCCCGCAACCCGCGCCAGTCGAACCGCGCGCGGAACTGGTTCGAGGTCGACTGGAACCTGTTTAACGCCTCGGCCGACTGGAAGCTGAATCCGCGGTCTAACATTAACCTCACCACCTTCGGCCTGCTGGCCTCGCGTAAGTCCTTGGGTCACCGCCCGAACCGCGTCGACACCAACGACAGCGACGACCTCGGCCGCGACCTGATTACCGGTGACTTCCGCAACTTTGGCGTGGAGGCCCGCTACCTGAACCGCTACCAGGTGGCCAGCAAGTACGGCGTGCTGCTGGTGGGCACGCGCTACTACAGCGGCTTCAACCACAGCATTCAGGGCTTCGGGCCGGCTGGCCACTCGGCCGATTTTACCTTCGGGGAACCCGGCCCGCTCACCACCAACAGCTACTCCGACTACCGCTTCCCGAACCGAAACGTGGCGGTTTTTGCCGAGAACATTTTCTACCTCAGCGAGAAGCTGTCGGTTACGCCGGGCGTGCGGTACGAGTACATCCGCACCCGCGCCGAGGGCGAATACGGCAACGTGAACCGGGATTTGGCCTTGAACGTCGTGTCGTTTCCCATTACCCCGGAGGAGCGCGAAAACCGGCGGGGCTTTGTGCTGGGCGGCATTGGGGTGAGTTACAAACCGCAGGAGCAGCGCGAATTTTACGGCAACATCTCGCAGAACTACCGCTCCATCACGTTCAGCGACATGCGCATTGCCAACCCGTCGGCCGTTATCGACCCGAACCTGCAGGATGAGCGCGGCTACTCCGCCGACCTCGGTCTGCGCGGCGACCAGGGCCAATGGCTGACGTACGACGTGAGCTTGTTTGCGCTGAACTACGGCAACCGAATTGGCGAGGTGCAGACGTACGACGCCAACGACCGGGTGCTGCGCCGCCGCGGCAACATTGGCCGGGCCCTCATTCTGGGCGTGGAATCGTACGCCGAAGCCGATGTGTTGCGCCTCGTGCAGCCCGAAACCGGCCGTTGGTCGGTAGCCACGTTCGGCAACCTGGCTTTGGTGCGGGGGCGCTACACCCAAAGCGAAGAGCAGGGCGTGAAAGGCAACAACGTTGAGTTTATTCCGACGGTAAACCTCAAAACAGGCCTGCGCGCTGGCTACGGCCCCGTTAAGGCATCCTTCCAATATACCTACCTCTCCGACCAATACACCGACGCGACCAATGCCGAGGTTGGCGGCGTGTCGGCCGTGGTAGGCTTGATTCCGGCCTACCAGGTCATGGACGCGTCGGTATCGTGGGAGCGGCGCTGGCTGAAGCTGGAAGGCAGCGTGAACAACCTCGCCAACGCCATGTACTTCACCCGCCGTGCCACCGGCTACCCCGGCCCCGGCATTTTACCGTCCGACGGCCGCAGTTTCTTCCTGACGGCGGCGGTGAAGTGGTGATTATTGTCAGTTGCCAGTATCCCTGAACGCACTGACAACTCGCAACTGACAACCTACTACCACTTCTCGTCAATGCCCAGCCCGAACAGGGCGAAATCGTATTTCACGGGGTCGTTTGGGTCGAACTGACGCAGGTTGTCGGTTAGCTCGTTGGCTGCTTGCCAGTCGGTTTGCTTGCGTTGCAGCAGGCCCAATCGGCGGGACACCCGTTCTACGTGCACATCGAGGGGGCACACCAAATCGGCGGGCGAAAGTCGCTGCCAGAGGCCGAAATCGACGCCGTGCGCATCGCGGCGTACCATCCAGCGCAGGTACATGTTTATGCGCTTGCAGGCCGAGTTGCGTGCCGGTGTGGCCACGTGCTTGCGGGTGCGCTCGGGGGCATCGGGCAGGCTAAAAAATAGGTTGTGGAAGTTAATAAGCCGCTCGCGCTGCGTGGCGCCGTTCAGGAAAGCATCTTCCAGCGACTCGTGCTGCTCGTAGTACCAGCGAAGCCAGTGCACGAAATACAGCAGGTCGGTGTCGCAGAAGGTGCGGTGGCAAAACCGCTCCAACCGACGCAGGTCGTCGTCTTGGTGGTGCAGGATGAACTCATGGGGCGCGTTATCCATACGCGCCAGCAACTCCGTGCCTTTGTTTATGATGATGCTGCGTTTGCCCCAGGCCAGCAAAGCAGCAAACAAAGCGCTGATTTCGATGTCCTGCTTGAGAGTAAAGCGGTGCGGCAGGCTTATAGGGTCGGGCGCGATGAACGCGGGCCGGTCGTACCGCTCGTACCGGTCGTCGAGCAGCGCTTTGAGCTGGGCGTGGGTCACTTTTCTATCAACTAGAAAGCCCGACGCAGGCCGGGCTTTCGAGGAACAATACTTACAGGCACGTTCTTATTCAGGTAGATACGACGTTTCTACGCGAAACCGCTGATCGGGCGTATTCAGTTTGGCTACGGCCTTCTTCGAGAGACGAATCAGGATGCTGGAGTTGTCGCCGGTGTCGGGCAGCTTGCCGATAACCCGCACGTACACCACCACGCCGTTCATGATGTTGCGCACCATCATGATGGTGCCCACGGGGGCCGTTTTGTGCAGAGCCAGATATTTCTCGGAGTTGCCGCCTTCAATTACGGCTGCCAAGCCGCTTTCCGTCACCTTGCGCACTACCTCGCTGGCGCGGGTGGGCTCCTTGGCTTCTTCCTCTGCGGGCACCGTGGGCGTGGTAACAGGACGGTCGTCGGTTACTTTACCGGGTTCCTTGTCGGCAGGCTCCTCTCGCTCGGGACGGGCGGTGGGTGGCGCGGGCTTGGGCGTGGCGGCAACTGCCGGTTCCGGAGCGGCGGCACCTCCCGACCCAGGCAGTATCACCAGGGTTTGACCAACACGCACACCGCCATCGGCGAGTTTGTTCAGCCGCTGTAGCTCGGCTGGTGCTACATCGAACTTCCGACCAATGGCAAAGAGGGTTTGCCCGGCCGCTACCTTGTAAATGTGGTTGCCGCGGGCATCGGTGGGCAAGCTGCGGGCAGCAGCATTGCCGCCGCCGCCGCCGCTGGTTGCTGAGGCGGCTGGTTTGACAGCCGTAGCTGGCGTACTGGCCGGAAGCACGGCGCGCTGGCGCGGCACCAGAATTTCCTGGCCCGATGCCAAAGCGCCTTTTACCGTTGGGTTGGCTTCCATCAGCTGCTCCACGCTAACGCGGTAGCGGCGGGCAATGCCGTACAGTGTTTCGCCGGGAGCCACGCGGTGCCGCACGAAAGCGGCATTCTGCCGGTACACAACGCCTATCGAATCGGGCGGCAGCACGGGGCTGGCAGCGGCGGTAAACGGCAGGGCAAAAAGAGAAGAAACGAGGAGTCGGTAGGATAAACGGGTCATACGGTGGTTTCGTACGGCACGGAAGTCGGACGCAGGCAATGATATTCCCAAATCCAACAGATGCATCGTCAGCGGAGCGCCCGCAACGCCGAAAGATACGCAAATCCGGTCGGGGCTACCGCCAGTAGGCCACTTTCGTGCCAACCAAACCTGTTTTTTTGCAGTGCGCCCGTCGCGGCTCTATTACTTTGGCGAATCTGCATCGGCTGGTCTACCAGCGGCTAGGTAACGGCATCAAACTTACCTTGCGACCATAATCCGCTCCTACTCCTCGTTCCTATGCACAGCATCGGCATCATTCCCGCCCGTTTCGCCTCCACCCGCCTGCCCGGCAAGCCACTTGTGGACCTTGGCGGCCGCAGCATGATTCGGCGGGTAGTGGAGCAGGCCCAGCAGGCCCGCTTGAGCCGCGTGGTGGTGGCCACCGACGACCAACGCATTCTGGAGCACGTTCAGGGTTTCGGCGGCGAAGCGGTACTTACCCACCCCGACCACCCCAGCGGCACCGACCGGGTGTGGGAAGCCTACCAGCAGCTGGGCGTATCGGCCGGTTGCGTGGTGAACATCCAGGGCGACGAGCCCTTTATTCACCCCGCGCAGATTAACGCGCTCTTGGATGTATTTGCCGATGCCTCCACCCAAATTGCCACGCTGGTAAAACCAGTGGTGTCCGATGAAGAACTGCAAAGCCCACACCTTCCCAAAGTAATACTGGGCGCTGCCGGCGAGGCCCTGTATTTCAGCCGCCACCCCATTCCGTACCTGCGCCAATACCCCGAGTCGGAATGGCGGACGCACCACCGCTACTTGCGCCACATTGGCTTGTACGCGTACCGACCGGCCGTTCTCCAGCAACTCACCCAACTAGCTCCAGCGCCGCTGGAGTTGGCCGAATCGTTAGAGCAGCTCCGTTGGCTCACCCACGGATTTAGAATTCACACCGCCGAAACGGAGCTGGAAACCATTGGCATTGATACTCCCGAGGACGTGGAGCGGGCGTTGCGGCACCTTGCTACTGTGGGTACTGCCGAGGCATAACCGGCTGCACGGGGCTTACAGGACTTCCTTCGCTGTTGGCTTTGTTTACCACAGCTTCCTCGGCTATGGACGCTTGCTCCTCGCGCATTTCCTTGGCCAGGAACACGTTCAGCACCGTGCGAATTACCGCAATGGCACCCAGTTGCCCAATCTGCTCCCAGGTTGGCGCAATGGCCGTGGAAAGAATATCGGCTCCTAGCTGAAATTCCAGTGCCAGCGCCAAGTACCGCGCCAGTGATAGGCGCACGGCCGTGAAGCTGGCCGGCTTGCGGCGTAGCACCATGGGCAGCAGCTGCGCCAGCGCCACCACAATACCAATTCCGATTACGGCGGCCCCTACCGCCTCCACGCCCAGCTTCAGCCACTGCACTGCGCCTCGCACCGTGCCTTCTATTAATTCGAACTGTCGCATGAGAGGTGGTGGGCTAATGCCGGTACTACTGCGTCGTGGTACGGAAAAGAATTAGCCGCCGATGCGTTTGGTGTTCTTGTAACCTAGTTTCACCAGCTCGGCCATTACCTTTTCGCGCACGTCGCCCTGAATCAGGATTTCGGCGTCTTTGGCGCTGCCGCCCACGCCGCACTTGGTTTTCAGGGTTTTGCCGAGGGTCTGCAAGTCCTCTTCAGTGCCTTTGAAACCGGTAATGAGAGTTACCTGCTTGCCGCCCCGCTGCTTCTTATCCAGTTGCACGCGCAGCTGCTGTTGCTGCGGAGGCAGCGTAACGGCCTCAGCGGCTTCATCCTGCTGGTAGGTAAAATCGGGGTTAGTGGAGTACACCACCCCTTCCCTGTTGCCGTGTTTTTTGCTCATGGTAAAATGGGTTAAAGCCTTGATTTCTTGCCCTCTTGAAGGCCTAAAGGAGACAGATCGGCTAGTAAGATGTTCCCTCTCAGCCAACAGCAATTGTGTTTCCAAATCCCTCGCCCACTACTACAGGCAAGGCCAACGGTTCCAGCGCCACCGAGAAATCAGCTGATTCGCCGGCAAAGTCGCCATCGAGGTGAAAGCCCAGGGGCCGCTCGGTGCGAACGTGTATCGTGTGGGCGGTGTGATAGGCGGCGGCGCCCGAAGTAGGCAGGTTTCCGGCCGCGAGGCCGTAGGCCACTTTCACGGCGCGCCATAAGGGAAGTTGGTTAATCAGACATACATCCAGCAATCCGTCCTGAATGTCGGCCAGGGGCGCGATGTAGGCGTTGTTGCCGTATTGGGCAGCGTTGGCAAATGCCAGCACGTAGCAGTCGGTTTGAATCTGCTTGTCTGCCAGTTCTATTTCCACTGGGCACGGGCGGTAACGCTGGTACTCGCGCAGCGCAACGCGCACGTAGGTGCTAAGCCCGCGGGTACCGGCTTCGGCAAACATGCGGCTCACGTGCGCATCAAAACCCAGGCCAGCGGTGCAGAAAAACGGTCTTCCATTCAAGCGGCCCACATCGATGTTCAGCACGCGGGGGCGGCGCAGCAGAGCTACCGCAGCTTCGGGGCGCAGCGGAATACCTAGGTGACGGGCTAGGCCGTTGCCGGAGCCGCGTGGCAATACCGCCATGGCCACGCCGGTGCCCAGCAGGCCTCGGCCGACTTCGTTTACCGTTCCATCGCCGCCCACGGCCACCACCACGCCAAAGCCCTGTGCGGCGGCTTCACGGGCGAGTTCCTCGGCGTGACCAGCGTATTGGGTAGCCCGCACCTCGTAATGCAAGCCGTAATCCTTACCCAGCACGGCGTTCAGCAGCCCTTGCAAGTCAAAATTCCGGTTGGTGCCTGATATCGGATTAAAGATTAAGCACAGGCGGGACAAAGAGGTGGGCATACAGGTCACGAACGGAGCGGGTGGCAAAGATGCACGGCCGGCGGCAAACGCCCACGGCCAGTGCCTTGCTTATACGCAGCAACGCCCGCCCCGCCGAAAGGCAGAGCGGGCGTTGCAAAACGCAAGCGCGGACGCTTACTTGGACTTCATCTGGCCGAGTTTTTCGATCAGGTCGGCAGTGCGGGTGCTGTAACCGCTTTCGTTGTCGTACCAGCCGATAACCTTAACCAACGTACCGTTAGCCGAGGTGAGCTCCGAATCCAGGATGCACGAGTGGGGGTTGCCCACGATGTCGATGCTCACGATGGGGTCGGTGGTGTACTCCAGAATGCCTTTCAGCGGGCCGGCGGCAGCAGCTTTCAGGGCGTCGTTCACCTGCTCCTTGGTTACTTCCTTCTTCAGGATAACCGTCAGGTCGGTCATCGAACCGTCTGGAATTGGCACGCGCATGGCCAGACCATCGAGCTTGCCCTTCAGGTGGGGCAGCACCAGACCTACGGCCTTGGCGGCGCCGGTGCTGGTGGGGATGATGCTGTAAGCCGCAGCGCGGGCACGACGCAGGTCTTTGTGCGGCGCGTCCTGCAGGTTCTGGTCGGAGGTGTAGGCGTGCACCGTGGTGATGTAGCCTTTCTCAATGCCGAAAGCATCATCCAACACCTTAGCCATGGGGGCCAGGCAGTTGGTGGTGCAGGAGGCGTTCGAGAGAATGGTTTCCGCGCCGGTCAGGATGTCTTCGTTTACACCCAACACCACAGTGGGGATGTTACCCGTGGCGGGAGCCGAAATAACTACTTTCTTGGCACCAGCGGTGAGGTGCTGACCCGCACCGGCTTCGTCGGTGAAGCGGCCGGTCGATTCCAGTACCACGTCCACGCCCATGTCGCCCCAGGGGAGCAACTTCGGGTCGCGCTCGGCGAGGGCAGCAATGCGCTGGCCGTTCACGGTCAGGCTGTTCTCGTCGTATTCCACCGTGCCATCGAAGCGGCCGTGCACCGAGTCATACTTGAGCAGGTGAGCCAGCGTCTTGTTGTCGGTCAGGTCGTTGATGGCTACCACTTCCACGTCGGGGCGGCTCAGCAGCGACTTAAACGTCAGGCGACCAATCCGGCCGAAACCGTTGATGGCGACTTTGATTTTAGCCATAATGGGGAAGAAAAGGTTAACGGTTCACGCACTGAACCGTGGTGAGAATGCGCGGGCGAAGGTACGCGGCTACGGGAGAAAACAAAAACCCGGCCCCGACGGCAGCCCGCGTACGCCCTTATTGGTAGTAGCAGCCCGTTGCTTTATGTTGGAAATCAGTTCGTGCAGCCCGCCTGGCAATTAGTCAGCATCGGGATGCATGGCCGGGGTTAGCGCCACTTGGTTGAGTTCGGCTTTGTGCTGCCGCCAGTCGGGCATAAACTGATCCATGAAGCCCCAAAAACGGGCGTTGTGCAGCCGCTCGTGCAAATGCACCAGTTCGTGCACCACCACGTAGGCCAGGCACTGCGGCGGCCGTTTGATTAACTCCAGATTCAGCCAAATGCGCCGGGCGCGGGTGTTGCAGGTTCCCCAGCGCGTTTTCATCTGCTTTACGCCCCACTCGGCGGCCTGGGCGCCCACCACGGGCTGCCACTGCTGAAGCAGCACCGGTACCTGTTCCTTCAGCCGGGCGCGGTACCACGCCGCCAGCAGCGCGGCGCGGGTTTCGGCGGTATTACCAGGGGGCAGGTGAAGCTCCAGCTGTCCTTGCTCTTCGCGCAAAATCACCTGCGGCCGTCCCACCGCAGGAAGCAAGCGAAGTGCATAGCCGCGGCCTTGGTAGTAATGGGTTTCGTTGTCTTCGTAACGCAGCTGGGGAGCGGGTTGGCGCGCGGCGAAGGTTGCCTGGTGCTTGCGAATCCAGGCCCGGCGGGCGACTACAAACTGCTGAATGCTTTCCAGCGGCATGCGAAGCGGCACTGCTGCCCGCACTCGTCCGTCCGGGGCATATACCGTAAGACGTATCGTGCGAATGTTCTTGCGCACCAACTCCAGATCTACTCCTTCAATTTGTACCTGCGGCATGCGTTTCCTGCAAAAGCCTTGCAAGATACGGCTGCCATGACGCATGGATCAACAGCGCCGGTATTCGTTTGAGGCCGATTATCGGCGGCTTACGGTCTGCTTCAACTCTACGCTCAATCCTTTTTGCAGGCGGGGCTGGGTTAGCACCACCGTTTGGTTTTCGTACCCGGCAAAGCCAACGGTCAGGCTTACCGGGGCATTGTTAGGCAAGGTGAGTACGAAGTCGCCTTTCGCATTGGTTACGGTAGCCAGTTTGTGCGTGCTACCCGTCAGCCATACCGTGGCGCCGGGCAGAGGCATGCCATCGGCACCGGTAACCCAGCCAGCCAAAGCCACCGGACGGTGGTCGTGGAAGATGTCGGTCGTCGGCACGGCCATTACTGGCTTCAGCGTTTCAACTTTGCGACGGACGCTCGGCCCTTTCTTGGGAGAAGCCGCCTTTTTAGCAGCAGCAGTTTTGGATACCGGAGCCGTTCCGGAACCCGGCGCTGCAAAACCGCTCAACGAAATCAGGAAAAGAACAGCGGCCAGAACGAAAGACGGAAGGGTACGGAGAGCGAACATGAAGGTGTGGCTAAGGGAGTAGCAGTTGGATGTGCACAGCGCCTGCACCAAGGCAGTGACGGAGCGATGAATCAAACGTACTGCACCGTTCCTGGCGCTACACTGGCATATGGCCCAACCTTAGCCTTTCGCTTCCAAACGAATCAATATTCTGGGCAAACGATATTACATCTATAACTAAAGCAGCATCTATTTGTGTCCTTAGCTAATTCAGCCTAACAAGTTGAAGCAACTAAATTAGTAGTCCGTGAGGAACAAAATCGACTGTTTCTGTAAACACAGGATCCTCCCTAGAAATGACCACGTAAAATAACCCTTGGGGAAATGAACCGAGCGGGCCATCTGGTACGCTCAGTTCATTTCCCCTTAGGCCGCGCGGCGCGCAGCCTGCGCGCCCACGACTTGCTGCCCATCCTGGTCGAGCCCGTGTTCGGCGAGTTCTTGGCCCTTACCGCTCAACTCTTACACTTGCCCATCTCTCCCATCCGCGTCGTCGAAGCGGAAGAGTTCCTCGGCCCCGTCCACCACAGCATGCCCGGCCCGACCGGCAGCCCCGCGCGAAGGCCCTCGGTGCCACGGCCATTGCGAAAGCCCGCGCCGTGGTGTACCACGACCTGGCCCTGGAAACCAGCGCCCGCCCCCGGAGGCGAGTTGGACGGCTCACGCCCGCTCCGCGACCAGCCGCTGCAGATCTTGGGCATTGTCAAAAGCGGCGCCCATGGTGTTGTTGAAGTAGGCATACACGTCTTTCCCCTCTTGGAGGTAGTCGTGTATCTGCTCGGCCTGGTCGTGCAGAAAATCGTGCTCGTAGGACTCGCGGTAGTTGCCCTGCGGGCCGTGGAAGCGCAGATAGACAAAGTCGGCCCCCTCGTTGAGCCGGGCGTTTCGGGCGGGACCTTTGTCGTGCAGCACCAGGCTGGCGCCGTGGTGGTCCAGCATTTCACAAGTATCATCGACATACCAGCTGGGGTGGCGAAACTCCACCGCTTTGCGCCACTCGCGGGCGGGGTCTGCCGCTGCCAGCGCAGTCAACAGGGCACTAACTGCGTGCAGCTGACGAATGGTGTTGCTGGGCGGGAACTGAATGAGCAGGCAGCCCTTTTTGGGGCCCAACTCCCGTGCCGCCTCTAGAAAGCGGACCACGCCGGAGAGGTCCTCGGCCAGGGCTTTGGTGTGCGTGATATCGCGCCAGAGCTTGAGGGTAAAGTCAAATGCAGGGCCGGTTTCCGCGGCCCAGGCCGCAAACGTTTTGGGCTGGGGGATGCGGTAGAAGGTGCTGTTAATCTCCACCGAGTTAAACAGGGTGGCGTAGTAGGTGAGGCGGCTCGTCGTCTGGTAAGCCTCCGGAAAGGTGGCCTTCGGGCCGGGCACGACGATGCCGCTGGTGCCAGTGCGCAGGGTGCCAAGGAGGGCCGGCATGGGAGGAGTTAAATGGAAGGTTCGGGGTATAACGGGCCACGCTGCCTCGGCGTTTTCCCCAGGCACATCTTCACGGGGTCCTAACGCATCATCTGCTTATCAGAGCAGCCCTCTTGGCATGCCAGGCAGGGGGCAGCGCCTAGCAGCGGGGAAAACCCGCGCCCAGCTGCAAGACGAGCTGCTCGAAATCACCGCCTTGGTGCGCTACCCCTTCACCCGCCACGGCCCAGATTCCCGTGCCCGCCGAGTTGCTGGCCCAGGTCAAACGCCGCCTGCTTGACTTGCAGAGGGGCTTCCCTAGCGGCAATGCTAACACTGGAATAGGCTTGCGGCCACTGACAGAAAGCAAGAAAGGCCACCCTGCTTAAAACAGAGTGGCCTTCTTTTTTGAGAGCAACCAAGGTTTAGTAGTCCGTAGGGGAATCGAACCCCTGTTGGCAGAATGAAAATCTGCAGTCCTAACCCCTAGACGAACGGACCAGATATTGTTCCTTAGTCGCTTTCAGTGGTGCAAAGATAGTAGTGCGGTTTCGTGGCGCAATACCTGCTCCTTAAAAAAGTCTGAACCCGACAGGAAATTTCTGATTCTCAACCACAAAAATTTTACCCAGTAAGTAACCTAGGTGCTTTCCTGCAATACTGCCAGGGCCTTTTTCTCCTGAATCGAACACTGACGGAAGAGTAAAGCATAAAAAACGGGCTGCTTTGCAAGGCGCCCTACCAATCCAACGGCCGCGCCGGTTGCCCCATCCAACGAGAAGCCTGCCATGCAACGAGGGTATACCCGGGCATTGCGGAAGGCTCTACCTCGAAAAAACCAGTTCTGAGGCAATAAAACTACGTACTTACCCACGAGACTACGGAGATTATTTAGGTATAAAGCCGCGTCACTTTATGGTTCAGCTTAGCGTATATGTGCAGCGCCCCATTTCCACGCCTGTCTTTCCCCGCCATGCAAGTCTTCCACGAAATCCTCCCCGACCGCTTCGTATTGCTACTCGCCGATGACCTGCCAGCAACGGATTCGGCGACTGGCTCGTTGGAACGCTGCCTGTTACAAGCCTGGCGGAGCCGCAAACCCAGCGTTTGGGTCGATTGCAGCCGGTTGCAAGCCCTGGCCGCCGAGCACCTCGCGGTGTTGCTGCGCTACCACGAGCGGCTACGCCGCCGCGGCTCCGAATTGATACTGCTGTGCCTGAGCCAGCCCTTGCAACAGGCCTTCAATAACCTGACCGCAGATGCCCGCCCGACGATGCTCACGGAAGCTCCGCCGGTGGTTGGGTAAAGGGTAATTGGCGAGTAACTAAACTTCTGGCCTAAGAGCCTGTTTGGGAATTAAGGAAACCGATTCAAGCAGAGCGTGACGTTGGCCCACAGAATCCAG
>NZ_BAABHA010000009.1:0-621 GCF_039541855.1 Hymenobacter koreensis | reverse complement strand
CGCCTCGCCACAAGTCAGGAAGCCGACTGTTATACTTGCACCCTGAGCATCGAGCTCTGAGCCGCCGGCCCTTATGCACTGAGTTGCTACCAGTAATAGTGCTGCCATCTGATATGGCCTTTTCATCCCGCTTATTTTTGCCGCATGCAATTAGGCTCTAATGACTGGCGGCGGGCCTTGCGGCGGCCCGCCGTGCTCCACGTGCTGGTCTGGCTCGGCTTCGCTTTGTACGAACAGCTCACCTTTTTATTTGCCAATTTCTCCAATCCTTCCCGTATTGCTGTTGTCGCAAATTACCTGCTAAACGCGGCGCTGTTTTACGCCAACAGCGAGCTGCTGCTGCCGCGCCTGGCGGGGCGGGGCCGCTACCTGCTCTACGCCCTGGCGGCCCTGGCGGCGCTGGCCGGCTACGCCGCGTTGCGCTGCGAGCTGAACCTGGGCCTGGCCCGGTTCACGGGCTGGGCCCCGCCGCCCGGCATGAGCTACGGGCAGCTTTGGATAGCGGGAATTCCTCGGGGCTTTCTCTTTTTATTCCTCAGCTTCGGTTACTGGGCGGCGCGCTACGCGGTGGGGGCCGAGCGCCGCCGCGGGGCGCAGGAGGCGCAGCTGCGGGCCACGGAG
>NZ_BAABHA010000008.1:0-323146 GCF_039541855.1 Hymenobacter koreensis | reverse complement strand
GCCGCGCCCCCCGCGGGCTCCCCACCGGAGCCGCCGCGGGGGGCGCGCGTCGTTTAGAACCAGCCCCCGCGCATTCCCCTCGGGTGTACTTTGGATAGCACTTCAGCCGGTACGTAATTAAAATACTAGGCCATTTAATAATTATATTTTTATCGGAGCATTCTATTAGTGAAGGCATTTAGATGCTCAGGTATAAAACGGATTTAAACCCAGATGCAGCTTTTTGACCTTGGTTGGTGTTACCTTGTATAGACCTTCGTAATTGTACATGCGCTTCACATATCCTTGGGCTTTATTGGGGCTTTTAGCCGTATCTATTCCGATAATCCTGCACCTATTTGAATTGAAGAAGGCTCAAAAACTGCTGTTTACTAACATACAGTTTTTGAGGAACGTAAAATTAGTGACAGCTCGGCAAAGGCGTTTACAGCATTTATTAGTCCTGTTTTGCCGATGTGCCTTTATCATTGGTCTGGCCCTTTGTTTCGCTCAACCTTTTATTCCCGCTGCTGAAAATAAGATTGGGAAGTTATCTGTAGTAAATATTTTATTGGATGCAACGCACAGCATGCAGTCCTTGACTACTGATGGTCGAACGGCATTCGATATAGCAGAGCGCGAAGCATTGGAGTTACAGAAGGTATTGCCAAGTGTAACCCGATTTAACTTGTGGTCTACTAATATATCTTCCTCATCTAATCTGAGCTTAGCTGATGCATTAGATCGAGTTCAAATCGGTTCAGAGGGGAGCGTTAGTAATGCAGTAACGAAGGTATTGCAGCAGGGAAGGTTTGGATCAAATGGCATTTCCTTCGTGTTTTCTGATTTTCAGCGCACGGCATTTCCTGCTCGCGAGCTGAATAGGTTGGGGAAACTAAACGAGGTTTTTTTGGTGCGCTCGTTGACGAAACCACTAGCCAATGTTTATGTCGATACTGTAGCATTGAACGACAGGTTTCTGCGAGCAGGAAATGATGTGTCGGTTACTGTAAGGTTGCGCAATGGCGGAGCTTCAGAAGCACGAAACTGCCGAATTCGGTTGCTGGTTGGAGATAAGCAGGTAGCTAGCTTTCAGGAGACGATTCCTCCTGGGGAGGCTGTCAATACAATAGTTAAGGTTCGTCTTGATACTGATAATGAGCAGCGCTGTCGCGTGGAGTTGCAGGATGACGACGTGCGGTTTGACAATGCGTATTACTTTATTCTGAAACCAGCTGGCAAAATCGCCATTACCGATATTATAAGTAGACAGTCGGCAACGCTGCGGGTGTATCCCAACGAACCAACTTTTACTTATACCACGACCAATGCAGCGGCAATAAGTGACAGCAGAGTGGCAAATTCTGATCTGGTTCTGTTGCAGGAATTGCCCAGGATTAATGCTGGTTTGCGTACACAATTGGTTCAGTTCGTGCGCAGAGGGGGCAAGCTGGTTATTACACCTGCTGCAGATGGCGCGGCTAAGTCCGATTATCAGCAGCTTTTTGCCGACTTGGGTTTAGCAACGGTACGATTTCAAGTTAAGGCCACGCCTATGGAGCCGCGGGAATTGGCTATTCCCAGTCGTCAGCATCCTTTCTTTCGGGATGTTTTTGCTGAACAAACTCGTCAGCCTGATATGCCCAAGGCCGTTCCTTTGTTAACCTGGAGCCGGGCCACGACTGATATTATGACTTTCCGTGATGGGGAGGCCTTCTTATCGGGTTTTAGTAGTGGGCGGGGAACGGTGTATGTATTTGCGGCGCCTTTTAACGCGAGCTATTCCACCTTCCAGGATAACGCATTGTTTGTGCCCGTGCTCTACCGGCTGGCTACGATGAGCTACGAGGCCATGCACGCGCCGGCTTACCGACTAACCGAGCGTGCCATTGAGTTTCAGCAGGGGCGAGAGGAAGAAGGACGGGAAGCAGTGTATAAGCTAGTAAGTGATAGTGCTACGTATGTACCTACTCAGCAGCAACAAGGTGGGCAGTTAGTGCTGCAAGTGCCGACTGCCATGCAGCAGGCCGGTTTTTATGCCCTAACACTAAATGATAAACCCGTCACCACGTTAGCATTCAACCTGGATAAGCGGGAGTCAGAGCTGGCCTGCTACTCGTTGGCAGAACTTCAGCAGATGACGGCTGGACGGAGCAACCTGCACGTGTACGATGCAAGCAATGCCCAAACCTTAGCTGCGCAGTTCCAACAACAAAGCATTGGTACGTCGCTTTGGCGTTACTGCCTTGCTCTGGCGTTGCTGGGGCTGTTAGGCGAGGTATTGGTGCTGCGATTTGGGCGGCAGCAAACCCAGGCAAAAGAGGCCGTAGCCGCGTAGAGGGCCGGTCTTGGCGCAAGCAATTGCCTAACTTGCCGCTTGGGTCCGCAAAAGGACTTCTTCTGCATGAAAAGAAACCCGGTTTTTTTGACAGCATTGCGCTTTGGTATTGGTGCTGCGGCACTGGGCGTGCTGTGGGTGCTGTTTTTGTACTGGACAGGCCAGAACCCGTTAGGCCCGAAGCGTACGGTTGCCTATTTGGTGCCCCCCGTTGCCGCGCTGGCGAGCCAGTGGTTTGTTCGGCGATACTACAGTGAAGGTCCTGGCTTATTAAAAGCATGGGGCACGGGGCTGGCAACGGTTTTGGTGGCGGCCAGCTTGTCAGCCATAGGAGTGTATGGAGTTGGACGCATGGGTGGGACAAAACTGTTGCAGCGCAACTTGGCCGAGGAGTCTCGCTTGCTGGACGCGGCACGCAAAGAGTTCGGAACAGACCAACTCAACCAAGAGGTTTACGCCCAAGCCAAGCGCAGCCTGCCGCTTACGGCTGGCACTCCGCAAGGAGTGGCAAACGTTGACTTTCAGAAGAAAATGTTGCTGGGCCTGTTGTTAAGCATACCCGGCGGCATCTTCTTTCGCAAATAAGTCTTTTCTTGCTGCACCCTAACTCTCAACAATCATGGAAAACACCGCTACTCCTTCTGTTTCGCCCAGCTCCGCAGGCATCCGCTACGGGCTTATCTTTGGAGTCATCAGCATTATAGTTGATTTTGTGCTGAAAGCGACGGGTTTATCATTTAAATTCTCCGTAACGCTTTCCGCATCCCTAATTATATGGGTTGTTGGAATAATTGTAGCTCACCGCTATTTCAAAGCACACAATGGAGGGTTCATGTCATACGGGCAAGGCATAATCATTGCTGTTATAATGGGCAGTATCGGCGGATTGATGACTGGCGTTTTTAATTACGTTTATGTCAATTTTATTGATCCTAATTATGCCGAGGCAATGCGTGCCGATATGGAAGCATGGTTAATCAAAATGAATGTTCCAGAAGAGCAAATGGATAAGTCTTTGGCGGATATTACTCCTGAAAAAATTGGTTCTCCCACAAGTATAGGTAGTGCCATTCTATTTGGAGCCTTTGTTAGTTTGCTAACAGGCCTCATTATTTCGGCCATCACCAAGCGCAAGCAACCAGAGTTTGAGTAAACGCACACCGCATTCGTTCCCGGTTGAGCTGTCGGTGGTTATTCCGCTGCTTAACGAAGCTGAGTCGTTGCCGGAATTAACCGCCTGGATTCGGCGCGTGCTGAAGGAGCACGGCTTGTCGTACGAAATCATTCTGATTGACGACGGTTCGACGGACAACTCCTGGGACGTTATCGAAGACATTGCCGATACCGAGCCTTATGTGCGTGGTATTCGCTTTAACCGCAACTACGGAAAGTCGGCGGCGCTCGATACGGGCTTTAAGGCCGCACAGGGGCGCGTGGTGTGTACCATGGATGCCGACCTACAGGACTCGCCAGAGGAACTTCCCGAACTCTACCGCCTCATTACGGAGGAGAAGTACGACTTGGTGAGCGGCTGGAAGAAGAAGCGCTTCGACCCGCTGTCGAAAACCATTCCCACCAAGCTCTTCAACGGCGTTACGCGCAAGCTATCGGGCATTCAACTGCACGACTTTAACTGCGGGCTGAAAGCCTACGACCACCGCGTGGTCAAGAGCATTGAGGTGTACGGCGAAATGCACCGCTACATTCCGGTTATTGCCAAGTGGGCGGGTTTCCGCCGCATTGGTGAGAAAGTGGTGCAGCACCAAGAGCGGAAGTACGGCACCACCAAGTTTGGCTTGGAGCGGTTCGTATACGGCTTTCTGGACTTGCTCAGCATCACCTTCGTGAGCCGGTTCCGGCAGCGGCCTATGCACTTTTTTGGTACCATGGGCACGCTTTCGTTCCTGCTGGGCGCGGTAATTACGCTGTGGCTGGTAGGAGAAAAGCTATGGCTGGCGGCGCACGACAAAGCCTGGCTGGTAGCCCACGGCCTGCGGACCCGCGACGTTACCGATCAGCCACTGTTTTTCCTGGCGCTGGTGGCCGTAGTAGTGGGCGTACAGCTGTTTCTGACGGGTTTCCTGGCCGAAATGGTAACGTTAACGGGGCGGAAAAAGAACCAGTACTTGGTGCGCGATTCGATCAATTAATAATTATGAATTCGTAATTATTAATTAAATGAAAGTGGTCATCATTGGGCCGGCTTATCCGCTGCGCGGCGGTTTGGCCACGTATAATGAGCGGTTAGCGCGGGCCTTCCGCGAAGCCGGCGACGAGGTGCGCCTCGTTACGTTTTCGCTGCAGTACCCTGGGTTCCTGTTTCCGGGCGAAACCCAATTCAGCACCGAACCCGGCCCGACCGACCTCGACATCGACGTCAGCATCAACTCCGTGAACCCGCTGACGTGGCTGAGCGTGGGCCGCCGCCTGCGCCAAGAACGGCCCGACTTGGTCATTTTTCGCTTCTGGCTACCGTTCATGGGCCCGGCGCTGGGCACCATTGCCCACTTGGTGCGTGGTAACGGCCATACTCGCGTGGTGGCCATTACCGATAACGTTATTCCGCATGAGAAACGGCCCGGCGACCGGCCACTCACGCGCTACTTCCTGAGTGCCTGCCACGGCTTTGTAACCATGAGCCGCTCGGTATTGGCCGATCTGCGCCGCCTGCGTTTCCGCCAGCCCGCGCAGTACCAGCCGCATCCCTTGTACGATAATTTCGGCCCCATTCGGCCGCAGGAGCAGGCGTTGCGGGCTTTGCAGCTTGATCCGCAGTGCCGTTACCTGCTTTTTTTTGGCTTCATTCGGGCCTACAAGGGCCTCGATGTACTGCTCGAAGCCTTTGCCGACAAGCGGCTGGTCCAATTGCCGCTTAAGCTGATAGTAGCCGGCGAGTACTACGAAGACGCCGCGCCTTACGAAGCCCTGATTCGGCAGCACAACCTGGAAAGCCGGCTGGTACGCGCCACCGATTTCATCCCGAATGAACGGGTAGCCGATTACTTCTGCGCCGCCGACCTTATTGTGCAGCCCTATAAAACCGCTACCCAAAGCGGCGTTTCCCAAATTGCCTATCACTTCGAGCGGCCTATGCTGGTAACCGACGTAGGCGGCCTGGCCGAACTCATCCCCGACGGCGAGGTGGGCTACGTGGTTCAGCCTTCCCCTCAGGCCATTGCCGATGCGTTGGTCGATTTTGCTTCGCACCCCGAGCGGCAAGCCCAATTCGAGGAGGGCACGCGCCACTACAAACAGCAGTTCTCGTGGGCTGAGATGGTGAAGGCACTGAAAACCGTGGCCGGGGCAAGCCAATCCGCTTGATTTCGGGCTAGTGGGAACCTCACCAAGGGCAGGTTCCACGGTTTGTGGGTTTGTGCTAATTCCACGAAGGCAAACCCCGTCGTTTCCGTGCTCGGCTATCCTTTACCGAGCACGGAAACGACGGGGTTTTGCCACGGTATGAGCTATACCGACAGGCTTTCCTGCACGGCCGCAAATACTTTTTCAGCCGATAATTCCTCCATACAGCTGGTGCCGAGCTTGCAGGTGCCGCGGTAGAAGCATACGCACTCCCGATTGGGCTGCACAATCTGGCCGCGACCGTAGAGGTCGAATTCGTAGGGATTAAAAATGTTGTTCATCAGCACGGTGGGTTTGCGCAGGGCAATGCTGATGTGCATGGCCATGGTTACCTGCGTTACCACGAGGTCCATCTGATAAACCAGGTTGATGAACTGCGGCAACGGAAACGTGCCGGGGTACACGGCGCCGGTGGCGGTGTGCAGGCGCTGGTTGCGCTCATCTTCGGCCGTGCCGCCGAGTAGCACGGGCTGGTAGCCGGCGTGTTGCAGTTGCTGGATGAGGGAAACCCACTTTTCATCGGACCACAGACGCGTAGTCCACCGGTCGCCGCAGCCGGTGTTCAAGCCTATGCGGCGGCCGGCAGCAGGGAGCATGGGCCACTGGTAGCCTTTGTCGGCGTGGGTGTCAAATACGTATTCTTCGCCCTGAAACTCGAAGCCGCACAGTTCGAAGATTTCCTGCACGTAAGGCTTCTGGTTTTCCAGGCTAAGCTGATCGAAAACGCCGGTGAGAAACTTGTGGTTGGCCAGCTCGTTTTGGGGCCACACCACGCCGTCGTGTGGGCGCAGGGCGTAGCCGAACTTTTGAGTAGCCGAAATGCTATTGAGGAGGGCACCGGCTTCTTTGTCTTTATCAAGGTTAAAGAGCAGATCGAACTGTCGGCCCTGCAACTGCACGATGCTGCTCAGCTCGAACTTAAGAACCTCGTCGGGGCCGTCTGTCGCTGGCAAAATAGCCGGTGTGTGGGTCAGCCAGGTGATGAATGCGTTTGGGTATTCCTGGCGCAGACGACGCAGCAGCGGCGTGGTACGAATAACGTCGCCGATGGCTCCCAGCTTGATGATGAGAATGCGCTGTTGCACGGGACTATACACCGGGCAGCCCTGGCATACATAGCCGTGCTCCTTGTTCGGGCGGCAGGGCAGGTCGCCGCGAAAATGGCGGCAGTCGGGATGAACGGTAACGCCGTTAAGGTCGGGCATGGAATAAGACGAGCTGAAAGTCAAAAGTAGCTTCCCGGCATCAAAAGCCAGCCAGTAGGGCCATAAAGTCGCGTGAGCGACGAAGAATGAAAAAGCCGCACCCAAAACTGAGTGCGGCTTTTTGATAACATTATGCGGGGCGTGTTACTGGGGGGCTTTTTGGCGGCGCAGTTTTCTAAGGGCGAAAGCCGCACCGCCGGCCAGCAGCAGCGAAGCACCGCCGTCGATGGGGATTACCGTGGGCGAACCGCCCGGTTGGGGACCACCCGAGCCCGGGCCCTGGGCCAGCGCCGAGGTAGCTGAGTAGGTAACCAAGCCCACGCAGCAGATACAGAAGAAATAGGCTTTACGCATGTGTTCGAAATGTAAGGCAGCCAAGACCACCTGATGAAGAGAAAGGTCCCAGGAGGATTAGTCGACAACCACCCGCTTGCTGATTTGCTGGCTGCCCGTCGTGAGGCGGAGCACGTACACGCCCTTCGGCAAGGTGCTCACATCAAACTGAGCGTAGCCGTTGGTGGTGTTTAACAGCAGCGTGCGGTGCTGAACTACCTGGCCCAGGCTGTTGCAGAGCGAAGCCGCCACAGGACCTTTGCCCAGAACCGCTTCGGGTAAATGCAGCGTGAAGCTGTGGCGGGCCGGATTCGGGTACACCGAAACCAAGCTGGCAAGCTGCGCAGCACTCGTAGTGGTAACACTGCCGGGGCGGAAGACCAACGTAAAGCGACCCGTTGCCAGCGTGTTGTTTAGCACGAACCCGTAGCTGGGCTGCTGTTGCAGGTTGATTTCCTGGCCCGTTTGAGCATCGCGCAGCAATACCTCCGCGCCGGGCGCGAAGTTCAGCAGCTGGGCAGCATGTAACGAGTAAGCACCGGCAGCGGGTACCTGCAGATGCAGGGGAACCACCGTAGCGGCCGTTAACAGGGGCAAGCCCGAAACAGCCAGTTGGGTAGTGCCAACCAACGAAGCCAGATTCAAGCCGTTGGGGTTGCTCAGCTTCAGTGCATCGTAATTGGCATCGACACCGGCGGTAGCACCGGCCTCAAAGTACACATAAGTTGCATCGGTAGTGCCAGCTCCGCGCACCTGCAACTGCACTTGCGTGCGGGTGTCGGCGGCGCCACGCAGCAGCGGTGTGGCATCGGGAGTAGTGAGGCGGTGCGAATTGCGCAGGGAAAGGTTGCCCACGCTCGTGCTGTCCGATACGCGAACAAAGAAGCCCTGGCCCAGCGGTACGATGGGTGAGCCACCGATACCGTTCGTGTAGCTGCGGAAGCGGCCGGCGTACTGGCTGGTGCTTTCGTACACGTACATGGCGGCGTTCAGGCCGACGCGGTCGGCGGGAGTCACCAAGCTCCAGTCGAGTGGTGCCGGGAAGGGGTTGCCTACCAACTGCCAGCCCGCATCGGGACCCGTGGTCCGGCTCAGGCTCAGGGTCTGGGTGCCGTTGTTAAGCGTGCCGTTGAAATCGACGGTCTGGTTAGCATTCAGGTTAACCGTGTAACCACGGGCCACGAGCAGCGCGTCCGACAAAGCAGCAGGCGAGAACCAGCCTTTGTCGAAACCCGAGTAGGAGGTAGCAGGACTGGTAGCCACGCGTGCCTGGTCGTAACCGAACACCGTGGGGAACGGCTGCACCAAATTCGGGGCAGCGGAGGTGTTGTACTGCGGGTTTACCACCGGCGTGTTGGCGCTGGTAGTCAAATCAGCCACCGAAGTGTTGCTTACCGGGGCCGAGAAATGGCGGTAACCTGGGCCAGCATTCAGCGCAGGGCTGATGTAGCGCTGCACCGTAGCTGTGCCAAGCACCTGACCCGAGGCCGCGTTAACTACCAGGGCAGTGGTGTCGGCATCGGAAAGCAGCGTTAGCGGCTGGGCACCGAGTACCAGATTGCCGGCGTTGGCCAGCGTAAGTACGCCCCGAATGGCCACGGGTTGGGTAAGCGTGACGTTGTTGTTGTTGAACACCAACAGGTCGCGCACCTGGTTGGGCAGGCCCGAACCGGTATTCTGAGCAGTGCTGGCGTTGTACAGGTAACGCGCCCCACGCGAGAACGTGTGGCTGCCGTTAACCTGAATGGCGCCGCTGCTGCCGCTGGCGCTAATGCCTTGGGCCGAACGAATAACGAGCGTACCTCCGGCTGCCAGCACAAATGAGCCTGGACCGTCTACTACCGCGGTGCCGTTGTCGAGAATACCGCCGCTTTGCACCAGCATGCGGCCGTTCACGGTAAGGTTGCCAGCCAGGTTGGCAATGCCAGTGCCGGTTACCGTTACGTTATTGTACGTACCCTGAATGCTCTGGGTAGTGCTTACCACCAGGTCGGGGGCAGTGCTACCAGTAGTAACGGTAAAGCCGCCCGGCGCATTAGCCGATCCGCCGCCACCAATGATGGTCAACTGCTTGTTGCCAACCGTGAGCGAGGCCGGCACGGTAGTGCGGAGCTGCGTGGGCGAAACGATGGTAAACGTGGCCGCTGTGCCCGGAATGAAGAACACGTTGGTTGCGTTGTTGAGGTTGGTACCGGTAACGGTTACCACCGTGCCCACCGGGCCGCTGCTCGGCGAAATGCCGCTGATGGTAACCTGAGTAGAAGCCGTAACGGTGAAGTTGCTGGCGGAAGTAGCCGTGCCCGCCGTGGTTACGATGCGAATGAGCCCCGTAGTGGCTCCGGCCGGAACCGGGAACTGCAGGGAGCTGCCGCCTATCTGGTCGATGTCGATGATGCCGGTTACAACAACGTTGTTAACAGACACGCTCGTCACGTTGAAGAAGTTGGTACCAGTCACCGATACGCGGGTACCCGTTAGGCCGCTGGTGGGCGTGAACGATGCAATGGTAGGCACATCGTTCACATCGGTTACCGTGAGCGAAATGGCGCGCTCGTACTGCTGCCCATTAGAGCCGGTGCTCCGCACCCGAATGCTATAGCTGCTGCGGGTTTCGAAGTCAAAACGGCTGGCCGTAAAGAGCGAGTCGTTGCTGACGAAGAAGGAGAAATTGTCGACGTCGCCCGTGCCGTTAACCAGCCCGTAGCTAAACGGCGCTACGGCACCGGCCGTGGGCGTGGAGAACAGGCCAATGAAACGGCCCGGTTGGGCGTTTTCGGGGAAGCTGCTGGCGCTCAGTACCGGTGAGTCGGCCACAGGAGAAGCCGTAACCGTGAAGTTGCTCGTCGACGTAGCCGTACCGCTGGTCGTGGTGATGCTGATAGGACCGGTAGTAGCTCCGCTGGGCACCGCAAACGAAACGGCGGTGCCGCTGCTGATGAAAGGACTGGTAACCGCCGTGCCGTTAACGGTCACGCCCGTAATGTTGGAAAGGTTGGTTCCCGTTACCGTAACACTGGTGCCGGCCGGCCCACTAGTGGGCGTGAACGACGCGATGGTGGGCAGGGTGGTTACCGTGAAGCTCGTGCTGCTGGTAGCCGTGCCACCGGGCGTCGTTACCGAAATGGTGCCGCTACCGGCTCCGGCTGGAACGATGGCCGTGATTTGGGTGGCGCTGTTCACGGTGAACGAAGCAGCCGTGCCATTAAAAGCCACAGCCATTACAGCCGTGAAATTGGTACCTGTAAGCGTTACGCTGGTGCCCACCGGGCCGCTGCCGGGGCTAAAGCTGGCAAGCGTAGGTACGATGGAGGTAACGGTAAAGGAAGTCGGGCTGAAAGCCGTGCTGCCACCGTTGTTTACCCCGATGGGGCCGGTAGTAGCGCTGGCCGGCACGATGGCCGTAATCTGCGTCGGGGAATTTACCGTGAAGCTAGCCGTGCTGGTGGGCTGGTTAAAGGTGACGCGGTTAACGTTGATGAAGTTCTGGCCGGTAATAATTACCGAAGTGCCCACCGGGCCACTGCCCGGTGTAAACGAGAGTACTACCGCATTGGGCACCACCGTGAAGCTCACGCCGTTGCTGGTGCCGCCGGGCGTGGTAACCGTTACGTTGCCGGTTTGCGCTCCGGCCGGAATGATGATACCCGAAATCTGGTTGCCATCGGCACTCACCGTGAAGCCGGAGGTAACCGTGTTGTTGCTTGCACCGGCAAAAGTGATGGTGGTGGCGCCGGTCAGGTTGGTGCCGGTAAAGCTTACCGTGGTACCCACCACGCCGCTAATGGGACTGATGGTGGCCAAGGTGGGGGCCGCCAGGGGCGTCAGGGTAATGCTGCCTGCTCCGGTATTACCAGTGCTGTACGCGGGCGTGCTGCCCGTCGCCAATGCTGTTGAAGCTACATAGCTGCTACCGCCGCCGCCGCCACCACCGCCGTTGGGAAAGGTGCCGGCGCTGCCGCCGCCGCCGCCGTAGTAGCCGCCGCCGCCGCCGCCGCCGGACGGGTTGCCAGCGGCACCTCCATTACCGCCTTGGCCTAACAACCCAGCCGTGCCGTTGCCTGAATGCCCCGGAAAACCGCCTCCAGGACCGCCTGCCGTTGCAGAGCCGCCGCCACCGCCGAAGCCGGCTCCGGAGGAGCCATCCTGACTGCTGCTACCACCCGCGCCTCCGGGTACCTGTCCACTCATACCCCCGGCGCCCCAACCGCCGGCACCGCCGCCGCCTCCAGCCACTAGTATACGATTAGATAAGGCTGTTCCGCCGCGTCTAATGTCAGTAGCGCCGCCGCCGCCTTCGCTACCATTCGGATAAGCAAAGCCGTTACCATTGCCACCACCATTGTAGCCGCCCGTAGGACCGAGAGGAGTGCCTCCCACTACTACACTGAGCACCTCGTTAGGCGTCACATTAATGGTAGCTGCTACAATGGCGCCGGTACTGCCTGGCACCTGAGGACTAAAATTAGCAACCCCAGCGCCCCGCGCCGTTACCTGCAGGCGCGTTACGCCGGCCGGTACGGTGTAGGTTTGGGGGGCACCGGTAAAGTTGTAGGTGGTTTGGGCCTCTGTGGTTCCCGGTGTACCAAGTAGCCACAGGCCAAACGCCCAGCTGCCGGCTTTACGCCAGGAACTGAGACGAAAAAGAGGAGAGATTTTCACAATAGAAAAAGGGCAAAGAGTTAGTAAGCTTTGTGTGTCTGCGTTCGAGGTGCTTTCAGTAGGATTGGTGGTATGCGTACCAAATCCGGTTCCGCCAGGCGGGTGGTAGAGTAGTGGTAGGTCAGCGCCGGAGACGGACCCCGTTGGACCCGAGGCTAACGCCTAGTCCTGCCAACTGGCCAGAACCAATGGGTTAGCGGCCGTAGGCTGCTTTGATAAGGGCAGGAAAAAGAGGCTGCCGACTTGGGCAAGGCCAGCAGATCCAAGGCGGTATGTGCCCCCTGTTCCGGCAACGGAGCAGGCGGCACACTTCGGTTATAATGGCGCCATCAGGCGAGGAGAACTACCGCAGGGAATAAATCCGCCAGGGTTAAACGAAGGGTTTGCCTCCGTCAATGAACTATTGGTAACGAGTAGATTATGCTTCATGCGCCGGGGGTAATTTTCCAACCACAAATGTCACTTCGTACCGTAGCATGGGCAATACCTACTTTCGGGTATTTGTACAAAAAGCAAGAAGCAATAGGACTGCTATATCAGGTCGAATGCACGGGCATACTGCCCCAGTTCAAAGCCCGAATCGGCGTTTAGCTTATGGCGTAGGTTCCGCCGGTGGGTTTCGGCGGTTTGCACCGATATGCCAAGGACATCGGCTATTTCGGGCGCGCTATGCCCCAGGGCCAAGAGCCGCAATACCTCCCGCTCGCGCCGCGTGAGCTGCTCAAACTGATGATAATGCTTGCGCAGAAAGCGGTTTTCTTCCAGCAGCCGCTGCACTTTAATACTGATGGCGCTGGCCGCATCCACGGGGCAGGCAAAGCAAATAAACAGCAAGGGCAGGCCATCGTCGCCGTGCAGCAGGAGCCGCATGCTGGTCTGATAAAGGCTCCAATCGGGGCTTTCGGTGGTGCGTACCTGCTGAAAAAAGGAGGTTATCTGGTCTAAACTGTTCTGGGCCAGCAAGCCCATTATCTTGGGCACGTACTCAATCGATTCCTCAGGATTAAAGAAACGGAGGTGGTAATCGGGGCCCAGCGCCCGTAACTCCTCCATGCTGGTGCACAGCAACGCCATGCCTCGTTGAGACATGTACACCACCGAGGCAGTGCGGATGTTGTGGATAATAACGACTCCAGGGTATTCTTCGGCAGTGGCAGCTATTTGGGCAATCTTGGCTTGAACGCGTTCTTGCTCGGGCATGTAATGGGTGGGCGGTGCAGTAGGTAAGCGCGGCGCTTTCCGGCTCACCATCCACCATCACCTGTTCATTAGAACCCACTTCGCACAGTGTACCAGAGTTTTATAAGAAGCAGGTGGCATCCAAACTTCTTATAAAACTTCTAAATATAGTCTGCTATATCCTATACTCCGAAATAGTTGCTGGGAGAAATAGCAAGTAATTCAGCCTTAACCTGATCGGATACATTCAGGCCGTTCACGAACTCCCGAATGGTTGTTTGCGAAATGGCTTCGCCGGTGCGAGTCAGGGCTTTCAGGGCGTTGTAAGGGTCGGGGTAGTTCTCGCGCCGCAGTATCGTTTGGATGGCTTCGGCCACCACGGCCCAGTTGGCTTCCAGGTCGCGTTGCAGGGCCGCTTCGTCGAGGGCCAGCTTTTGCAGACCGCGCTGCAGGGCGTTCAGGGCAATAAGGGTATGGGCCAGCGGCACGCCCAGGTTGCGCAGCACGGTGGAGTCTGTAAGGTCGCGCTGCAGGCGGGAAATGGGCAGCTTGGCCGCCAGGTGCTCCAGCACGGCGTTGGCCAGGCCCAGGTTGCCCTCCGCATTTTCGAAATCGATGGGGTTTACCTTGTGTGGCATGGCCGAAGAACCTACTTCGCCGGCTTTAACCGTTTGGCGGAAGTACCCCAATGAAATGTATTGCCACACGTCGCGGGCAAGGTCGATGAGAATGGTGTTGAGCCGTTTCAGTCCGTCGCAGGTAGCCGCCAGGTGGTCGTAGTGCTCAATTTGAGTGGTGGGAAAGGAGCGGTGAAGCCCCAACTGCTCGTTTACAAACTGCTGGCCGAACGCGTGCCAGTCGATGCCGGGATAGGCCACGTGGTGAGCGTTAAAGTTGCCCGTGGCGCCCCCGAATTTCGCGCCAAACGGCACCTGCTTCAGCAAAACCAACTGCTGTTCCAGCCGGGCCACAAACACCTGAATTTCCTTGCCCAGGCGCGTGGGCGAAGCCGGCTGTCCGTGGGTGCGGGCCAGCATGGGTACGGCTGCCCACTGCGCGGCCAAAGCCCGCAACTGGTCGGCCAGCTGCTCGTATGCCGGCTGCAACTCGCGGTGCAGGGCCTCACGCAGGCTCAGCGGCACAGCCGTGTTGTTAATGTCCTGCGAAGTCAGGCCGAAATGAATGAACTCCTGGTACTGACTTAGCTCCAGCACGGCAAGCCGGTCGCGTAAAAAATATTCCACGGCTTTTACGTCGTGGTTGGTTACGCGCTCATGAGCCTTTACAGCGTCGGCGTCGGCCTCGGTGAAGTCCTGGTAGATGCGGCGCAAGCTCTCAAATACGGCGGTATCCACGCCTTGGAGCTGGGGCAGGGGCAACTCGCACAGGGCAATGAAATATTCCACTTCCACCAGCACGCGGTAGCGAATAAGGGCCAGCTCAGAGAAGTAGGCCGCCAGCGGGGCAGTGTGGCGGCGGTAACGGCCGTCGAGTGGCGAGAGGGCGGTAAGCGGGGTGAGGGCGTCGTGAACCATCGGCGGAAAGCGGAAGTTGGTCGGGAGGCCAAAGGTAGCGAATGCCTCCGCGCGCCGGCAACGCTAACTCGGCAGCGGCGTAGGGGCATATTGTGGTACTTTTGTAGCATGCGCGCTTGGGGTTCGGCACGAAAGTGGCCTGCAACCCGCGCTTACCTACCGTTTTGCGAGTGAATCCGACTGCCAAAAAAGTGTTATTCTGGACCCTGGGTACCGTAGCCGTGCTGCTGCTGGTAGGCCTGGGGGTGTTTTTAATCAAACGCCAGGAGTTGCTGCAGTATGCGCTGCGCCAAACCAAGCAGAAGGTAGAAAAGCGCTACCCGGTTACGCTCACGCTCGGCCCGGCCCGCTTTACCGACCTGAACTCGGTGCAGATCGAAGGCGTGTCGTTGGTCCCCACCGGATCGGCCGATACCTTGCTTACGGCCCGCAGCCTGAACGCCAGCATCAGCCTCCGCTCGTTGTTTGCGCGCCGCCCGGTGTTCAGCAACCTGCAAATTGTGCGCGCCCGGCTCACGGCTCGTAAAACCGCTACTTCCGATAACTACGGTTTCCTGCTGAAAAAACGCGGCCAGACAGCCGTGCAACGTGATACCACCAAGGGCACCAACTACGGCCTGCTGGCCAACCAGCTGCTGGAAGCGGCCTTCGATAACCTTCCCGAAGAAGCCGATTTCCGCGACTTCCTGGTGACGTACGAAAGCCCGCGCCACCGCGCCCGCCTCACCATGCCGCAGTTCAGCATCGAAGACGGCGACATTGCCGGCCGCTTGTCGGTAGTGGTGGATTCGGTAGCCAATGAAATAGGCCTGAGCGGCCATGTAGAAGCCAGCGACTACGAGGCCAACGTGCAGGTTTTCGGGGCCCAGCGCCGGCCGGTGCAGCTGCCTTACGTGCAACGGCGCTACGGCGCCCGCGTGCAGTTTGATACCCTGCGCCTGAGCCTGACGGGCAAGGATCTTGACAAAGACGACCTAACGGTGCGGGGCTCGGCTTCGGCCAGCAACTTCGCCGTGAATCATCCTAAACTGGCGACTTCCGACATCCGGGTGCGCCGCGGCGGCATGGATTTCGTGGCCACGCTGGGCCAAAACAGCGCCTCGCTCGACAAAGGCAGCGTGGTACGCCTGAACCGCATGGAGCTGTACCCGCAATTGAGCGTGCGCCTGCGGCCCGAAATCAAGCGGGTACGCCCCGATCCGGCCATGCCATCGGCCAAAGCGTATACCGGCAAGCTGGCTGGCCTGCTGGTGGCCATGCAAGTGGAATCGGCCGAAACCAAGGCCAACGACTTTTTCGACGCCCTGCCCGAGGGCATGTTCGAGGCACTGGAAGGCATGCAGGGCACGGGCACGCTGAAATACAGCATGAGCGCGGCCCTCGACATGACCCGCATCGACAGCCTGAAGTTTAACTCCGGCCTGAAGAAAAGCTCCGATTTCCGCATCACGCGCTTTGGCCGGGTAGACCTGCGCAAGCTCAACACCGAATTCGAATACACGGCCTTCAACGACAAAGGCGACACGGTGAAAACCTTCCCCGTAGGCCCATCGAACCCCGATTTCGTGCCCTTCGATCAGGTGTCGAGCTACCTGAAGTACGCCATTATTACGGCCGAGGACCCGCGCTTTTTCACCCATAAAGGCTTTATGGAAAAGGCCTTTGTGAAATCGGCCATCCAGAACATCAAGGAAAAGCGCTTTGCCCGCGGCGGCAGCACGCTTTCCATGCAGCTGGTGAAAAACGTGTTCCTGACCCGTGAGAAGGTGGTAGCGCGCAAAATCGAAGAGGCCCTCATTGTGTGGCTGATCGAAAACACCGGCCTCGTGAGCAAGCAGCGCATGATGGAAGTGTACCTGAACATCATCGAGTGGGGCCCGAGTCGGTACCGCTGGCCTTCGGGCGAGCGGGGCGTGTACGGCGTGAAAGAGGCAGCTCGGTTCTACTACGACAAGCAGCCCGCCAACCTTAACCTGGAGGAAAGCCTGTACCTGGCCAGCATCATTCCCAAGCCTAAGTACGCCCGCTACTCCTTTGATGCTTACGGCGACCTGCGCCGCAGTACCCGCTATTTCTTCCGCCTCATCGCCGACATCATGGCGCGACGCGGCTACATCCCCGAGGGCGAAGCCGAAGGCCTGAACCGCGCCGTAAGCCTGCGCGGTCCGGCCCGGCAGTTCATGAACTTCGCGGCCCGCCCCGACACCACCCGGGTAGCGGCAACCGACAGCAGCCAGTTCGACCCCATCAACCTGATTGACCTGCTGAACGTTGGCGGCCCCGACCTCGACCCAGCCGCCGACGAAGGAGTAAACACGACGGCTCCTCGCCAGGACGAAGAGCCCGCCGAAAACGAAACCCGCCGCGAACGGCGTCGGCGGGAACGGGAGCGGGAAAACCAGCAACGCTAGGAGCGTTTAAGCCGATAACGACCCACGCAAAAGCCAAAGGCCCGCGCTATTGCGCGGGCCTTTGGCTTTTGCGTGGGTTTGCGGTTTGCAGTTAAGCTGGCAGGTCGTCGGCGGGCTCTTTCTTGGGCATCAGCAGCGACAAGACCACGGAAGCGCCAAGCAAAAAAGCCACGACCAGCAAAGCCCATTCGGTAGGTACCTGCACAAAGTCGTGTACCAGCAATTTGCCGCCGATGAAGATTAGGATGAGGGCGAGGCCGTAGTGCAGGTAGTGAAACAGCTGCATAAGCCCCGCCAAGGCAAAATACAGTGCGCGCAGCCCCAGCAGAGCAAACACGTTGGAGGTATACACAATGAATTTGTCCTGGGTCACGGCCAGAATGGCGGGAATGGAGTCGGCGGCAAAAACCACGTCGGTGGTTTCCACCATCACCAGCACCACGAACAACGGCGTGGCAAACAGCAGCTTCTCTTTGCGCACGAAAAACTTGCCGCCCTCGAACTTACTGGTAATGGGCAGGTGGCGGCTGAGGAACTTTACTACCGGGTTGTTTTCCGGGTCTATGCTAGGGTCGCCGGCGCTGGTGGCCATTTTCACGCCGGTGTACACTAAAAATGCGCCCAGCAGGTAAAGCGTCCAGGTGAACTTGGCAATGAGCGCGGCTCCCACCACAATAAAAATGGCGCGCAGGACCAAGGCGCCTATCACGCCCCAAAACAGTATCCGGTGCTGGTACTCGGGCGGAACCTTGAAGTAGGTGAAAATGAGAAGGAAAACGAACAGGTTGTCCACGCTCAGCGCCTTCTCCAGCAAATAACCGGTCAGGAAATTCATGCCGGCTTCGCGCCCCATGTAGTGGTATACCAGGTAGTTGAATCCAAGCGAAAGGAGAATCCAGAAGGCGCTCCACGTTAAAGCTTCCCGCATGCGCACCACGTGCGCCTTGCGGTTAAATACCAACAGGTCGAGCAGCAACATGGCCAGCACAAACACGTTGAAGCCGACCCAAAACCAAGTATTGTTCATGCAGTGCGAACTGGAAGCAGAGCGGCCCGGGTAAGCTCAAGGGGAGGGCCGTAGGAGGCCTTACCGAGTTTCGGAGGCCGGGGTTGCCGAGGAGGCCGCCGGGTAGGTCGTCTCCGACGAGGATACCGACGCGGCCGGTTGCTCGAAGTGTCGGAACCAACTACTAACCTTCATCTGAATCACGCCCAGCAACGCCTCCTTGAAAATACCCTTCGACATTTTGGAAGCGCCGCGCGTGCGGTCGGTGAAGATGATGGGGACTTCCTGCAGCCGGAAGCCGTACTTGTAGGCCAGCCATTTCATCTCGATCTGGAACGCGTAGCCCACAAAACGAATCCGTTCCTGCAAAATGGTGCGCAGCACCCGCGCCGTGTAGCACTTGAAGCCGGCCGTGGCGTCCATAATAGGCATGCCGGTAACCATGCGCACGTAGGCCGACGCAAACCACGACATCAGGACGCGGTCCATGGGCCAGTTCACCACGTTAACCCCGGTGATGTAGCGCGAGCCAATGGCCATGTCGTAACCATCGGTGGCGCAGGCGCTGTACAGGCGAATCAAGTCGTCGGGGTTGTGCGAGAAGTCGGCATCCATCTCAAAGATGTAGCCGTAGCCGTGCGCCAAAGCCCATTTAAAACCGTGGATGTAGGCCGTGCCCAAACCCAGCTTGCCGTGGCGCTCCTCCAGGTGCAGGCGGCCGGGAAATTCCGCCATCAGGCCGCGCACAATACCGGCTGTGCCGTCCGGCGAGCCATCGTCAATGATGAGCACGTCGAAAGGCTTGGGCAGCGAAAAAACCTTACGGATAATCAGTTCGGCGTTTTCCCGCTCGTTGTAAGTCGGTATGATGACGAGCGAATCGTTCATTAACTCAAAAGTAACAATTACACCCGGCGGGCTGCGTGAATTTTTTCGGCGACGAGCTTGGCACGCCGCAGGCAGTCGGGAATGCCTACCCCGGCACGCCAGTTGGCCACCGTCCAAATGCCGCGCTGCTCCAGCGCGTCGGCCGTAGCGTGCGCGGCCTCAATGCGCTCATCGAATTGCGGAATGCTCCGCTCCCAACGGTACACCTGCTGAAAGCACGGCATCGCCCCGGCCCGAATGCCGTAGTGGCGGGCCTGCTCATCCCGTAGGGCCGCCAGGAGCGGCTCATCGGGTTGGCGGGCCGCTTGTTCGTATTGGGCCCCGCCCACAAACGTGGTAAGCAAAACCTGGTCGGCGGGGCTTCTATCGGGAAACAACGAACTGCTCCACAACGTGCCCGCCGCCACCGGTTGCTCGGCCTTGGGGCTGAGGGCCCCAAAGCCGTTAAGCGGGTGCGCTACGTCGGCGCGGCGGTATGCCGTGTGCACAGCCGTCATGGGCGGGTAGTGCACGGCTGTTAGGGCTGCGGCGCCGGCGGCGTCGAGTGGCTGCACGAGTGGCGCGGTGGCGTAGCTGGGCAGGGCCAGCACCACGGCGTCGAAGGCCTCGGAAGGGGAATCAGCGCCGCTGATTTGCAGCTGGTAACGGCCGTCGGTAGTGGGCAGCAGGGCCGTTACGGGCGTGCTCAGGTGCAGGTGGGAGAGGCGTGAGACCAACGCATCGATAAGCACCTGCAGGCCGCCGCGGAACGAAATGATGCGCCGCCGGGCCACGCCCTTGTTCGCGCGAGCAAAACCCTTCAGCACCGAGCCGTGGGTTTGTTCCAGCGCTGCCAGCTGCGGAAAAGTTTTGTGCAGCAGCAGCTGGTCTGGGTCGCCGGCGTAAATACCCGATACGAACGGATTGACCGCGTAATCGACGATTTCCTGCCCGAAGCGGCGTTGGAAAAAGTGGCCGATGGTTTCGTGCGCGTCCGAAGGAGCGGCGGGTTTGCGCAGTTCCCGCAGCAGGGTCAGCTTGGTTTTCCAGCTGAAAAACGAGCCGAAGAGCAGCTGTTGGGGCTTACCGGGCAACTCACGGGGTTGGCCATTGCGCACCACGTAACGGCGGCTGCTCACGGCCGCAGGCTCTTGCACGACCCCGCTCAGGCCTAATTCCTGAATGAGTTCGTCGAGCTCGGGGCTCAGCTGCAACGAGTTAGGGCCCAGTTCCAGCACATAGCCCGCGGGGTGGTGCTGGGTGCGCATGTTACCGCCCGCCACGGGACCGGCTTCAAAAACGTGCACCGTGGCGCCGCTTTGCTGCAAGCGCCACGCCGTGGCCAAACCCGTAATGCCGCCGCCCAGAATTGCTACGTTCATGTGTCCTGAAATACTGCCGAGTTGCAAAAGTACGGTGCCCGCCGCAGTTAGAACCGGAAACGAGCCGTGAATGCCTGCCTTAACAAACCCGCTACCTTCGCGCCGATGAATCAAGCTGCAACCCACAAAGCGGTTTTTCTGGACCGCGACGGTGTTCTGAACGCCGAAATTGGAAACTACGTGTGGCAGCCTCAGGACTTTGTGGTGCTGCCCGGCGTGCCGGCGGCCCTGCAGGCCTTGCACGCGGCCGGCTATATTTTGGTGGTGGTGACCAACCAGGCTGGCATTGCCAAGGGCCTCTACACATCCGCCGAGGTGCAGGCCTGCCACCAGAAGCTGCAGGAAGCCTGCGGCGGCATAATCGATGCTTTGTATTTCGCGCCGGGCCACCCGTCGATGTCGGAGTCGCTTATGCGTAAGCCCGGTTCACTGATGCTGGAGCGCGCCATGGCTCGTTTCCGCCTCGATGCGGCGCAGTGCTGGATCATTGGCGACCGAATGCGCGACCTGGAAGCCGGCGCCAAGGTGGGCGTGCGCGGCATCCTGGTCGGCGACACTGAACAACACCCGCACCAGCCAAGCTTCGCCGATTTACCGGCCGCCGCTGCTTTTATTCTGAACCAGGCTTAGTCTGATAGGAAGCTTTATAAACAGCACAGCGCCTCGCCGGCAGTCAGCCGACGGGGCGCTGTGGTTAAAGGGAAGTTGGAAGAAATTACTGACGGGCCGGCGCTGTCGATTCAGCGCTGGCCGTTACGCTGGTAGCTTGTTGCGTGGCAGGCTTGAGCTGAGAGTAAGCCGGGCATTTCGTGCGGCAGGCTCCAAAGCCTACAGTAAGGCTGGCAGCGGCCAAAACGAGAAGCTTTTTCATGGTATTCGTGCAAAAAGGCAAAGGGGAATCAGGGCAATGCGTTTTCGTACAAACGACAACCGACCTCCGCTTAGTTTGCTCAGTCACGGTATAATTTAAATAATATTGCTTTAGTTATATTTATTTACTTTAATTAAATACGCCTGAACGCAGCGCGGCCCGCTTTGCCAGTTAGGCAAAGCGGGCCGCGAAACCCGTAGCGGGAAGGCTTACTGGCGCTCCGGAGCAGCCGTGGCCGACGAAGCCACCGGCTCTGAAGTGGTGTTGGCGGCTTTGGCGTAGGCCGGGCACTGGGTGCGGTTGCAGGCGCCAAGGCCCAGGGTTGCCACAGCAGCGGCAAGGAGTACAACTCGTTTCATGGAGGCTAGAACTTGTGTAGTGAACGAAGTACAAACTTAACGAAGTAAGCCGAGTATCAGGCAGATTGCTTCTTGTTTTTGGCTTCAGCCGGCAAAGCTGCACCGGAGCCCTAGCAAAGTACAACGGGTTGACCGTCAGAAGCTCTAGCGTAACAAGCAAAACCAACAGCCAAACAGCCCGCGCGGCGGCCGAAACCACCACGCGGGCTGCTGACAAGGCCGGTTAATAGCCTCCTACACGTAACCCAGAATCCGCATCATCGACTCGGGGTCCTGTTCGGGGGCAAATTCCCAGTCCCGCAAGGTGCCGTCGGCGTCTTTATCGATGATGATGTGCTTGGGCGCCGGAATCAGGCAGTGCTTCACGCCGCCGTAGCCCGATAGGCTTTCCTGGTAAGCGCCGGTGTGGAAGAAGCCCACGTACAGCGGTTTTTCGGGCGCCTGCTCGGGCAGAAACACCTGGTAAATGTGCTTCTCGGCGTTATAGTAGTCCTGCGAGTCGCAGGTCATGCCGCCGAGCTGAATTTTCTTGTAGCCCTTGTTCCAGCCGTTCAGGGCCAGCATAATGAAGCGCTGGTTCAGGGCCCAGGTATCGGGCAGGTTGGTAATGAACGAGCCGTCAATCATGTACCACAGCTCCTTGTCGTTCTGCAGCTTCTCGTCGAGAATCTTGTACACGTGCGCGCCGGATTCGCCCACCGTGAAAATGCCGAACTCGGTGAAGATGTGCGGTTCCGGCACGCCTTCCTCGCGGCAAATCCGCTGGATGGTACGCAGCACTTCCTCAATCATGTATGGGTAATCGTACTCCTTCTGAATGGAAGTCTGGATGGGCAGGCCGCCACCGATGTCAATAGTGTGCAGGGTAGGGCACACCTTGCGCAGCTCGCAGTACTTGTGCACGAAGCGGCGCAGCTCCGACCAGTAGTACGACGTGTCCTTGATGCCCGTGTTGATGAAGTAATGCAGCATCGTCAGCTCGAAGCGCGGGTCGTTCTTGATGCGCTCCTCGTATAGCGGAATGGCATCGGCGTAACGCACGCCCAGGCGCGAGGTGTAGAACTGAAAGCGCGGCTCCTCGTCCGAAGCCAAGCGGATACCCAGGTTGGCGCGGGCGTCCTGGTTTACATGCTCGGCGTAGTAGTCGATTTCTGTCAGGTGGTCGAGAATCGGCATGCAGTTCACGAAGCCGTCGTTGATGAACTCCGTTAGGTAACGCTTGTACCGCTCCCGCTTGAAGCCGTTGGCAATGATGTACTTGTTCTTGTCAATCTTGCCCTGGTTGTACAGCGCCCGAATGATGTACATGTCGTAGCCCGACGACGTTTCGAGCTCCACGTTGTTTTTCAGGGCTTCTTCCACCACAAAGGCAAAGTGCGAAGCCTTGGTGCAGTACGCGTAGGTGTACTGGCCCTGGTACCCGGTTTTCTCGATGCCTTGCGCAAACCACTCGCGGGCCCGTTGAATTTGCGTGGTGATTTTGGGCAGATAGGTGAGGCGCAACGGGGTACCGTGCTTCTCCACCAAGTCCATCAGGGGAATGTCGTGGAAACGCAGTTCGTTGTCCTGAACGGTAAACTCCTGCGTCGGAAAATCAAAGGTTTGGCTAATCAGGTCGTGGTACGTGTCCATCGGCGGGCAAAAGGGTGGGAATGGCGCGCGGCAAAGCGCGTGGACAAACGGCTGAAAAAGGGAGAATTACTGCAACTCGGGCCGATTTACGGCTATTTTTTCTGATCTTGCAGCCAACAAAGATACCCCCTCGGGGGTGTTTTGGTTGTTGATTGTTCGTCGGCGCGCCGTGGAAGGTCCACCGCGTGCCGAGCCTAGCTGGGCGTAACCGCGCCGCGTCCCCCGTCGAGTCCGCTCCGGGAGACCCCGCCGGCCCCCTTCAATCGGCATACAACACCTTAAATTTTTCTGCGATGTAGTAGATATGCGACGCATTAAGCTGATCGAAGTTCGGTCGGAACTCGGTGCTGGCACCCGCGGGGCCAGCTTGGGCATCGATGCCCTCAAAGTAGCTTGTCTGAACAAAGGCTCGGACTATTTCCGCCGGTTTAACTCGGTGGTGGTGCCCGACCAGAACCACGTACTGTTCGACAAAAACCATTTCCCTTACGCCAAGCACATCGACGCCATCTACACCGTGCAAAAGGCCATTGCCAACACGGTAGAGCAAACGTTGCGCTTCGGCGAATTTCCCCTGGTGCTGGCCGGCGACCATTCCAACGCCGCCGCAACCTTGGCGGGCATTAAAGCAGCCTATCCGCACAAAACCATCGGTGTGGTGTGGATCGATGCCCACGCCGACATCCACTCGCCCTACACCACGCCTTCGGGCAACGTGCACGGCATGCCCTTGGCAATGGCCCTCGGCGCCGACCACCTCAATTTGCAGCGCAACGAGGTAGAGCCCGAAACCGAATTTTTCTGGCGCCGCCTGAAAAACCTGGGCGAAGAAGGCCCCAAAGTCACGCCCGAGCACCTCGTATACGTGGTGGTGCGCGACACCGAAGTGGAGGAGGACCTCATCATTGCCCAGAAAGGCATCAAGAATTTCAAGCTCGACGAGTTTCGCGCCAAAGGCCCGCGCCAGGTAGCCCGCGAGATTTACGAGCAGCTGCGTTTCTGCGACCTGGTGTACATCAGCTTCGACGTGGATTCCCTCGATTCGCGCTTCAGCAAAGGCACCGGCACCCCCGTAGAGCTGGGCCTCGACGTGCCCGAAGCGCAGGCCTTATGCCGCGCCCTGCTCGAAAACGACCGCGTGGTGTGCTTCGAAATGGTGGAAATCAATCCCACGCTGGACTCCGAAAACACCATGGCCGGTAACGCCTTCGAGATTCTGGAAGTGGCCACGGAAGCCATTCAGGAGCGCCTGCGGCTGGATACTGTGGCCGGGCGGTAAGTCCAGAATACACCGGCTAAGGCGTTACCAACGTACAACACGTAGCAGAAGCCCCGAAACCGGGCCTCTGCTACGTGTTGTACCTGTTTCCCGTGCGCTATGAAAACGAACCTGCTTTCCTTGCTGAGCGTGTTGTTACTGAGTTGCAGCAGTTCCTCGCAGCCGCCCGTTACCGAAGCTCCCACAGCCGCATCCAGCCAATCCGCAATGGCCGAAGTGGCCGGCACCCTCACTTACCGCGAGCGGATAGCGCTGCCCGACGACGCCGTAATCGAGGTGGAATTGGTTGATATGTCGGGAGGCGACGCGCAGGTGCGGGTGCTGGCCCAGCAGCGTTGGCAGGCGGCCGGCAAACAGGTGCCGTTTGCCTACCGCATTGCTTACCACCCCGATTCTATTCAGCAGAACCGCCGCTACGGGGTGCAGGCGCGCATCCGCTACGGTGAGCCGGCCGCTACGCAATTGCTTTTCGTAACCGACAAGGCGTACCCAGTGCTAACGCAAAGTCAGCCCTCGGCTGCCGATCTGGTGCTTGTGCGGGCCCAAAAGTAAGGCTGCGCCGTGCCCGTTGGCTGCGTACCTTTGCCGCGTGCAACAGTTAGAACAAGACCTCAAAGCGGCCCTGAGCACCGCTATCCAGCAGGCTTTTGGCGCCGCCGTGCCCGCCGAACAGCTCACCATTCAGCCCACGCGCAAGGATTTCGCGGGTTCGTTTACGCTCGTTACGTTTCCGCTCACCAAACCCCTGGGCAAAGGTCCCGAGCAAATTGGGCAAGCGCTAGGGGAGTGGCTCACCGCCAACGAGCCCCACGTGAAGGGCTTTAACGTGGTGAAAGGCTTCCTGAACCTGGAAATTGCCGATGCCGAGTGGCTGCGCCTGCTGCGCGAGTTGCGCACCCAGGATGTAAACCAGCCCCAGAACGCGGGCGGTCCGCAGCGCGTGGTGGTGGAGTACTCCTCGCCGAACACCAACAAGCCCCTGCACCTGGGCCACCTGCGCAACAACTTCCTCGGCTACTCGGTGGCCGAGATTTTGAAAGCCGCCGGTGCTACCGTTACCAAGGCCAACCTGGTAAACGACCGCGGCATTCACATCTGCAAGTCCATGCTGGCCTACCAGCAATACGGGCAGGGCGAAACGCCGCAGAGCGCCGGCATCAAAGGCGACCATCTCATTGGCAAGTACTACGTGCTGTTTGAGAAGCACTACCGCGAGCAAATCAAGCAGCTGGAAGCCGAAGGCGTAGCCAACGACGTGGCCAAGCGCGAAGCGCCGCTGATGCGCCACGCGCAGGAAATGCTGCAGCAGTGGGAAGCCGGCGACGAAGAAGTAGTGGGCCTCTGGCGCCAGATGAACGGCTGGGTGTACGAGGGCTTCGACGAAACCTACCGCACCATCGGCGTCGATTTCGATAAATTCTACTACGAGTCCGAAACCTACCTGCTGGGCAAGGAGCGCGTGGAGGAAGGCCTGCAGAAGGGCGTGTTTTTCCGCAAGGAAAACGGTTCGGTGTGGGTTGATTTGAAAGAAGAAGGCCTCGACGAGAAGCTGTTGCTGCGCGCCGACGGTACTTCGGTGTATATCACCCAGGACCTGGGTACGGCCGAGCTGAAGTACCAAGACTTTGGCTACGATTCCTCGGTGTACGTTATTGCCGACGAGCAGAACTACCACATGCAGGTGCTCAAGGCCGTGCTTAAAAAGCTCGACAAGCCCTACGCCGACGCCATTCACCACCTCAGCTACGGCATGGTGGATTTGCCCTCGGGCAAGATGAAAAGCCGCGAAGGCACAGTGGTAGACGCCGACGAGCTGGTGCGCGAAATGATGGACACCGCCCGCCAAACCACCCAGGAACTGGGCAAAATCGAAGGCCTTTCGGAAGACGAAGCCGCGCAGCTCTATCACACCCTCGGCTTAGGCGCGCTTAAGTACTTCCTGCTGAAAGTCGACCCCAAGAAGCGTATGCTCTTCGACCCCCAGGAAAGCATCAACTTCCACGGCCACACCGGCCCGTTCATACAGTACACCCACGCCCGCATTCAGCAGCTGCGGCGCAAGGCCGCCGAAATGGGCGTGGCTGAAGAAGTAAGCGCCGGCTTGACGGAACTGCACGAAACCGAGCAGGAAGTGGTGCAGGCCTTGGCCGGTTACCGCACCGCCGTGGCCGATGCCGCGCGCGCCTACTCGCCCGCCGTGGTGGCGCAGTACGTGTACGACCTGGCCAAAACCTACAACCGCTTCTACACCGAGGTGCCCGTGCTGGCCGAAACCGACGAAGCCAAACGCGGGCTGCGCGTGGCCCTGTCGGCGCAAGTAGCCGACACCTTGCGAGCGGGCTTACGCCTGCTGGGCATGGCAGCTCCGGAACGCATGTAAACCTCACAAGAAAGCGCCACCGGCGCTTTCTTTTTTGCTTCGAAAAGCTCTCTTCTTGGTCTTTAACAAAAGCATAATGAACAGCATTGCAGTGTATTGTGGCTCTAGCGCCGGCCTCGACCCTCGCTTTACCGAGCAGGCTACTTTTACGGGCCAGGCATTTGCCCAGCGCGGCATTACGCTGGTGTTTGGCGGCGGCAAAGTGGGCCTGATGGGCGCTGTGGCCGATGCCGTGATGCAAAACGGCGGCCGGGCCATCGGCGTCATCCCCGATTTTCTAAAGCAGAAAGAAGTAGCCCACATGGGCCTCACCGAGCTGGAAGTGGTGGAAACCATGCACCAGCGCAAGCTGCGCATGGCCGACCTCTCCGACGGTTTCATTGCCTTGCCCGGCGGATTTGGTACCTTAGAAGAGCTCTTTGAAGTACTGACCTGGGGCCAACTGGGCCTGCACCACAAGCCCGTGGGCGTGCTGAACGTAGCCGGTTTTTACGACGGCCTGCTGCACCTGCTCGACCACATGACCCAGCAAGGCCTTTTGCGCCCCGAAAACCGCCAGATGCTGCTGGTGGCCACCACCATCGACGAACTCCTGACCCAGATGCACGCCTGGCAGCCGCCCCGCGTGGAAAAATGGCTCACGCCTCCGCTTACCTAGCTCCGCTTGGGAGCCGCTTCCCTTCCCCCGCTGCTCCCGAACAAACGCCTTCGCCCGCTGTTAGCCCAGCGCCGACGGTTAACCCACCGTTCGCCATGAACTCTATGACCCTGTTTCCGCTTGCCCTTTTGCTTGCCGCCTGCGGCGGGCTCACCAAACCTTCTCCCGCTCAACCCAACGCTATGGCCGAAACCGCTACTACCGAAACATCCGCTGCCCGCGGCTCTGTGTACGACTTCAACCTAACCAGCATCGATGGCAAACCTATGCCCTTGAGCCAGTACAAGGGCAAGAAGCTGCTCATCGTGAATACGGCTTCGGAGTGCGGCTACACGCCGCAGTACAAAGAGTTGGAAGAGCTTTATAAAAAGCACGGCGACCGGGTAACCGTGCTGGGCTTTCCGGCCAACAACTTTGGCGGGCAGGAACCCGGCACCAACGCGCAGATTGCCTCTTTCTGCGAGAAAAACTACGGCGTGACCTTCCCGCTCTTTGCCAAAGTTTCGGTAACCGGCTCCGATACGGCTCCGCTGTTTCAATTCCTCGGCGACAAGTCGAAAAACGGCGTAACCGATGAAAAACCCACCTGGAACTTCTGCAAATACCTTATCGACGAGCAAGGCCACGTTATGGCCTTTTACCCCTCCAAGGTGAAGCCCATGAGCGACGAACTGGTGGCTGCCATTATGAAATAGCCTTGCCATTGCGCAAGCTCGTTTCTTTATCATCCTGAGCGCCAGCGCCGGACCTGTGCCCTTCTGAATTATCAGTCAGTTGCGGAGAAGTTCGGCGCTGTTGCTCAGGATGCTCGTTTTTATCCATTTCCATTGCCTGCGCAATGACTTCTTCTAACCTACCCTCCGCCAACCCAAGCCCTATTAAGGCCTGGGTTTCGGCGTTTCGACCGCGCACGCTGCCGCTGGCCCTGGCCAGTATTCTGATGGGCGCCTTTTTGGCCGCCAGTCGCGGGCAATTCAACGGTACTGTAGTGGGCCTAGCAGCCCTCACCACCGTGCTGCTCCAAATCTTGAGCAACCTCGCCAACGACTACGGCGACTCCCAAAACGGCGCCGACAGCGTGCACCGCGAAGGGCCGCAACGCGCCGTGCAGAGCGGGGCCATTGCGGCCGACCAAATGAAACAGGGCATGGTGGTGTTCGGCGCGGCCTCGTTTGTGGTGGGCGTGGCGCTGCTGTGGGTGGCGCTGGGTTTCGCGGGCCTGTGGGTGTTCGGTACGTTTCTGGTGCTAGGCCTCGCGGCCATTTGGGCGGCCGTTAACTATACCGCCGGCTCTAAGCCCTATGGCTATGCGGGCCTAGGTGACCTATCGGTGTTCCTGTTTTTTGGTCTGGTGGGCGTATGCGGTACATATTTCCTGCAAGCCTACTCGCACAGCCATGAGCTAAGCCAGTCCCTGCCGCTGGAAGTGCTGTTGCCCGCCGCCAGCCTCGGCTGCTTCTCGGCAGCGGTGCTGAACGTGAACAACATCCGTGACATCCGCTCCGATGAATTAGCTGGTAAAATTACGGTACCCGTACGCTTGGGGCCGCGCCGCGCCCGGCTTTACCACTGGCTGCTGATTCTGCTGGGTTTGGGCGCGGCTGTCGTCTTCGTGTTGCAGAATTACCGCTCACCCTGGCAGTGGCTGTTCTTAGGGGCTGTGCCGCTGCTCGTCTTCAACGGCGTGCAGGTGTGGAAGCGGCAGCAATCCATGCAGCTTGACCCGCTGCTGAAACAGATGGCCATGAGCACGCTGCTGTTTGTGCTACTATTTGGCATTGGGCAACTGCTGTAAAATCTACCCATATCATGCCACGCGTAATTGACCAATATGCTTCTTATCATCCGCTCAGCCGGGCCGAATGGCGGCAGTGGCTGGCCCATAACCATGCGTCGGAGCCGGGAATCTGGCTGATTTATAATAAGAAAGCCAGCGGCCAACCCAGCGTCAGCTACGCCGAGGCCGTGGAAGAAGCGCTGTGTTTCGGCTGGATCGACTCGTTGCCGCGCAAGCTCGACGCCGACCGAACTATGTTGCTCTTCACACCGCGCAAGCCGCGCAGCGTGTGGTCGAAGGTCAACAAGCAGCGCATTGAGCAACTCGTGCAAGCGGGCCTGATGACGCCCGCAGGTCAGGCAAAAATTGATTTGGCCAAGCAAAACGGCTCGTGGAACACCCTCGATTCGTCCGATAACCTCATTGTACCGCCCGAGCTGGAAAAAGCGTTGGCAGAAGTACCGGCAGCGAAACAAGGTTTCGAAGCCTTCAGTCCGTCGGTGAAAAAGAACCTGCTTTACCGTTTGGATAGCGCCAAGCAGCCCGAAACCAAGGCCAAACGCATTGCGGAAATCATAGCTCAGGCCGTAGAAAGCAAGAAAATGAAAAGATAAGACAGGCTCTTGCTGTTCAGAAAACGACCTGATTATGTTCTGCCTGCAAACAACAAAGGCCGCTGATTCAGCGGCCTTTGTTGTTACTAATATCATCGTGGCGCTTACTCAGCAGCCGGCGCCGATACGTTTACCTCGCCGCTGGCAATGCCTTCTGGCTTCGGGCCACGGCCGCTACGGTTTCGTCCGCCGCGCTTACGACGGCGCTTGGCTGCTTCACCAGTAGCACCTTCACCACCCTCCGCCGACGCAGGGGCAGCATTTTCACCTGTTGCCAGAGCATCGGTAGCGGGAGCTGCAACGGAGCCTTCCGGGCGTTCTGAACGCGGTTTGCTGCTACGGCGCTTTTTGCGGCGCTTGGCTTCCTGCGTTTCCTGGCCTTCGGCGGCCACGGTGGTCGGAGCAGCCTCGCCTTCGGCTACCGGGGCTGCGGGTCGTTGCTGGGCAGGCCGAACCGGACGATTGTTGTCATGGCTGCGTTCGGCCGGGGCCGACGCGTAGGGCGAGCGGCCACCACGGCCGGCGGGCTTGCTGCCGTGGGGCTTGCCGCGGTACTTTTTCGGGTCGAACTCCGGCGACGGGCCAATTTCCTCGGGTGTGGGGTTCTTCACCAGCTCCTTCTCAATCAGCTTCTCGATTTTCACCACCGCGTCCTGGTCGTGGTCCGAGACGAAGGTAATGGCCATGCCATCGGCGCCGGCTCGGGCCGTGCGGCCAATGCGGTGCACGTAGTCCTCGGCGTCGCGCGGGAGGTCGAAGTTCACCACATGGCTCAGCTCGCTCACGTCGATACCCCGGCTCATCACGTCGGTAGCAACGAGAATCTGGAACTGCTTGTTTTTGAATTCGCGCAGCACCTGTTCGCGCTCCTCCTGGGTGCGGTCGGAGGTAATGCCGCGGGCATTAAAGCCTTTCTTGCGCAGGGCACGCTCAATGGGCCCAACGTTCATTTTGCGCGAGGTAAAAAGAATCATGCTCTGCACGTCGAGCTGGCCCATGAGGTGTTCGAGCAGGGCAATTTTCATGGTGTCGTACACCATGTAAAGCTGCTGATTGATGTTCTCGGCGGGCTTCGAAACGGCCAAACGAATTTCGTCGGGCTCATGCAGAATCTTCTTCGAGAAGTCGCGGATCTTGTTCGGCATGGTGGCCGAAAAGAGCAGCGTTTGGCGGTGCGTGGGCAGATGGCTGACGATTTGCAGGATGTCGTCGGAGAAGCCCATGTCCAGCATTTTGTCAGCTTCGTCGAGCACCAGAAAGTCGATCTGATCGAGCTTCACGTAGCCCAACTGCATGTGCGCAATCAGGCGGCCGGGCGTGGCCACAATGATATCGGCACCTTGCGTTAGGGCGCGTTTCTGTTGCTCCCAGTTTTCGCTTTTGCCGCCGCCGTAAATAGCAATGCTGCTGGCGCCGGCGTAATAACCGAAGCCTTCCACTTGCTCGTCGATCTGCTTGGCCAGCTCACGCGTGGGGCAGAGCACCAGGGCCACGGTGTGGGCCGGGCGGTCGTAGGCAATGTGGTCGAGAATGGGGAGGAGGTAGGCGGCCGTTTTGCCGGTGCCGGTTTGGGCGCAGGCAATGAGGTCTTTGCCTTGCAGGGCCGAGGGAATGGCCTGCTCCTGAATGGGGGAGGGCTTGGTGTAGCCCATCATGTGCACGCCGTCGAGTACGTCGGGGTGCAACTGGAATTCTTCGAACGTCAAGGGTTCAGCGAGATGAAGTGAACAAGAGGCTGACCCGGCGTTTCTAATTGGTCAGCACTAACAGCTTTGTACCAAAGGTACGCGAAATCAACAGGGTGCGGCGTTGGATGGTTCGACTCGGGCAACGGTTCAGCTCGGGTGGCCCATTCAGCGCACTAGCGGCTCATTTGCCATTGCTCGCCCGGTTCGGCCAGGGCTTGCAGCTGCCAAATAATGTGTTCTTCCCGAATAGGGTAGGGCACGCCGTGGCGCAGGGCTTGGTACACCGCTTCAAATAAGTGCATATAATCTCCTTTCGGAGCGGGAAGTAGCGCAGTCGTCTTTTGTCCATCATTGGCTACTAACGTTAGCTGCCCGGCTTGGTCCGTAGGCTCCAGGCCATAGGCCGCATCCAGCGGCGACATGCCTTCCCCGAGTTGGGCCTCCTGCACATCGGCCCGCGTCTTGCTGAAGCTGCCCTGCGTGCCGTGCAGCACAAACGAGGGCAATGGCTGCGCAATAACAAGCCCCGAAACCAGCGTTACCAGCGGGCCTTTGGGGTACAGCAGCTGCAGCTGAAAGTAATCGTTGACCTGCGAGCCGGGCCGGAAGCTGCCCAATGTAAGGCGCGAGTGTTGCGGCCGACCAAATAAACTCAGGGCTTGGTCGATAATGTGCGGGCCTAAGTCGAAGAGCAAGCCGCTGCCGGGCAGGCCGGGCGTTTCCTTGAACACCTTGTGGTGCAGCGGCAGCTTGTAGCGGTCGAATCGGAACGTAACTTCTACCAGTGGGCCCAGTTGCCCACTTTCCACCACTTGCCGAACCAGCTGAAAGTCGGAGTCCCAGCGGCGGTTTTGGTAGGCGAAAATCTGCCGGTTTACCGAACGCGCCAGCTGCCACAGGCTTTCGGCTTCGGCCACGTTGGTGGCCACGGGCTTTTCGAGCAGCACGTGCTTTCCGGCTTGCAGGGCTTGCCGGGCTAAGGCCACGTGGGTATCGTTGGGGGTGTTCACCACCACCAGTTCTATGTCCGAATCGGCCAATAGCGCGTCTACAGTGTCGTAACTGCTAACCTCGGGGTAACGCTGCTGCACGCGTTTCTGGCTGCGTTCCACCACTGCCCGCAGGGTAAACCCGGGGTGCGCGGATAAAAACGGCGCCTGAAAAATCTGGCCCGACATGCCGTAGGCCAGCAAGCCGGTTTGGATGGGAGTCGTCATAAAGCAAAGCTAACCGCAAGAGGGTTTTAAAAGGATGTTGATGGGACTTCGATAAACGGACTGGTTCTTCAAGCGGAAAACGTCAGTAAAAGCCTTTGGCGCTACCTTCCGGCGTGAAACCTCCCGAGGCTCTTTCGGCTCCCGATACTTCTGCACGCGCCCCACAACGCGCGGGGCGTAACCAGCGCATGGCAGTTGCCTTGTTTTTCGGCGCATTGCTGGCGTTGGGCTTGGGGCTGCACCGCGACTATGGCATGTCGTGGGATGAGGTGAACAACCACCTGAACGGCCTCGTGAACCTGAAGTACGTGGCTCAGCGCCTGCTGCCCGCTTCCATGGCGCAGAACCCGTCATTAAATCCGGCCTGGGTGCCCGCGTTGGCTACCTACAAAGACCGTGACCACGGCGCCCTGTTCGAAATGCTGGTCACGGTTTCGGGTCAGGTGCTAGGCGCCCACGATTCGCGTGCATTCTACTTCTGGCGTCACCTGTGCGTGTTTCTAGTGTTTATGCTGGGCGTGTGGGCATTGTACCGCTTGGCCTGGGTACGCTTCGCAAACTGGCGGCTAGCTTTGATTGCAGCGGGGATGTTGGTGTTGTCGCCCCGCCTGTTTGCCGAGGCGTTTTACAACGGCAAAGACCTTGTATTCATGGCTCTATACGCTTTGGCCATGTACACGCTGGTTGAGTTACTACGCCGTCCCAGTTGGCAGCGCGCTATTCTGCACGCCATTACCACAGCCGCCGCCATCGACTTGCGTGCCCAAGGGCTGCAGTTGCTGTTGCTAACGGCTATCGGACTGGCGCTGGAGGCTGCCCTGGCTCAGCGCGAAACCGGTAGCCTCCGGCCGCGGTGGGGGTGGGGGTGGTTGTTTTTGCTATACCTGGCCGCGGCGTTAGCTTTTGCAGTAGCCGGCTGGCCTTACCTATGGACGGCCGCTTGGTCTGATCTGGCACAAGCCAGTGAAGGGCTACGCTCCTACGCCTGGCCCCACGCCAACCTCTATTTCGGGCGCTTTGTGCCGGCCAATCAACTGCCCTGGCACTACGTTTTCGTATGGCTGAGCATTACCACGCCGCTGCCCTACACATTAGCTGCGCTGCTGGGCTTGGCCGCCGGCCTGCGGCACTTGGTTCGGACGGGCTTAGGGGTGCTGCGTACGCCAGCCGGCCGCCTCGATGCGCTGCTGCTGCTGTGGCTGCTGGGGCCGCTGGTGTTTGTGCTGGCCTTGCGCCCCTCGCTCTACGACGGCTGGCGGCACTTGTATTTTGTGTACCCTGCTTTCCTGCTGTGGGCGGGCAGGGGCCTGCACGCACTGTGGCAGGCTACCCGTCAGCCCGCAAAGGGGCGGTGGTTTGCGCTGGCCGTCTTGGTGCTGATGGCAGCCGAAACCGTGCGCACCGCGGTACGCATGGTGCAAATGCACCCTTACCAAAACGTATACTTCAGCTTTCTCCCCGCTGCGGTAGTGGAACAGCAGTTTGAGCGCGACTATTGGGGCCTGGCTTACCGGCAAGGGTTGGAGTGGATTGCTGCGCACGATGCAAGCCCGCGCATCCCCGTAGCCGCCCCGTTTCTAACCCCGGTCAGCAACAATATTTTTGTTTTGCCGGCTGCCGAGCGCGAAAGGCTGCAGCCGGTAACTCGCAAAAGCAACAACCACCGTTACTTCCTCACGGGCTACCGCTGGCATCCGCAATCCTACGCCGATAGTGTGGGGCGGGAAGTGTACAGCATCAGGGCTGGCGGCGTCAAAATCCTGTCGGTGTTTAAGCGTAAGGCTGCTGCTGATTCCGTCGTAGGGTTGGAGCCGAAAAAAGCCCGTTTAATCAACACCAGTCGCTGAAATTTCTTTTCTGAGTAAGTGTATTATGTCTGAATCCAACGCCGCTGCCGACGATGATTTGCCGCTGCAAGGTTTGCGGGTGGTAGAGCTGGCCAGTGTACTGGCCGGGCCGCAAGTAGGCCAGTTTTTAGCTGAACTGGGTGCCCAGGTAATCAAAGTAGAGGCACCCGGCGGCGACGTAACGCGCAGCTGGAAAACGCCTGCCGAACCGACGGAGGGCAACGTGTCGGCGTACTTCGCCTGCGCCAATTGGGGTAAGCAGTCTGTTGTGGCCGATTTACGCACCGAAGCCGGTCGGGCCGCCGTGCACCGCTTGGTGGCTATGGCTGATATCGTACTGGTCAGCTACAAACCCGGCGACGCCGAGCGACTAGGCATGGACTACGCTACCCTCAGCAACCACAACCCGCGCCTGATTTACGGCCAGATAACAGGCTACGGCCCCCACACCCCGCGCGCCGGCTACGATGCCGTGCTTCAAGCCGAAACCGGTTTCATGCACCTCAACGGCCTGCCAAAAAGCGGTCCGCTGAAAATGCCCGTGGCCCTCATGGATTTGCTCGCCGCGCACCAGCTCAAAGAAGGCATTTTAACGGCGCTGTACCGCCGCGAGCGAACCGGCCGGGGCGCGCAGGTGCACGTGTCGCTGCACGAGGCAGCTTTGGCTTCCTTGGCCAACCAAGCCAGCACCTACCTCGTCACCGGCCACGACCCGCAGCCCCTCGGTTCGGGCCACCCCAGCATCGTGCCGTATGGCACCGTGTACCGCGCCGCCGACGGCCGCCAGCTCGTGCTAGCCGTGGGGTCCGATCGGCAGTTTCAGGAGTTGTGCAAGGCTCTGGATCGAACCGAATGGGCCCTGGACGCACGGTTTCAGACCAACGGCCGCCGCGTGCAGAACCGAGTCGCTTTAGAGGATTTGCTGGCCGCCCGCATTGCCGAAATCAGCGGCGAGAACCTGCTAATCGAGTTGGAGCAGCTGAGCGTGCCGGCCGGGGCAGTGCGCACCGCCGGCGAGGCGCTGAGTCAGGTCGCCGCGGCGGCAATGCTGCTGCCCCCGGGTGCGGATTTCCCGCATCCGGGTTTGCGCACAGTGGCGTTCCGGAGCCCGCAATGGCCTGCGGTTTCCCGGCTGGGGTCGCCGCCGGCGTTGGGCGAGGAATCAGGTCAATTCGCAGACAGGAACAGCTTTTCTAGCGAAAACTCAACCACGGCTGATTAAAGCTGCGTACCATTAGGCTGCCGCTGGTACCGAAATCTACTTTTTCGGAGCCCTGTGGCCTTTCAATACGTTGGTATTCTAACGGCCCTGCCGGGCCCTTTTGCATGGCAGACGACAGCACTTCCTGGACCATAGCCGCTTCGCAACCTTCGGAACAGCCCACCGCGGCTGCAAACACGGGTGCAGCGGAACAAACCGAGGCCGGGGCCAAGCCGGCCAAGCCCAAAACAACCCGCAAACCCAAAGCCGCCAAGCAGGCCGAGGGGAGCCAGGGTTCCGTAAATAACAAAGCCTCAGAACCCTATAATTCACCGGAGCCCAACACCGACGGCGCGCATATGCCGGAGCCGGAGGATAAGCTCGACATCATTTTTGAGGGTCTGAAGCAAAAATCCTCGGCGAAGCAAGCCATATTCCGCAACACCGAGGCCACGTTCGATTGCCTGCGCAAGGTGTCGCAGGAACTGGTGGTGGAGCTCACGCGCCGCCTCTCGCCGCTCGATTCAAGTGTGCTCATCGAGTACCGGCCCATTAACGAGCTGGAGTTTCACATCAAGTTTTCGGGTGACTTGCTGGTGTTTGTGATGCACTCGAACATCATCACCTTTCCCGACGACTTCCCGCTTTTCAACACCAAGTTCGTGCAGGACGACTTCCGGCGGCGTTTTTTCGGGCATATCATGGCCTACAACTTCATGGCCGACAGTATCAAGTACCAGCGCATGAACGACCCGGGCTACCTGGTTGGTCGTCTGTTAATTAACATCGACAACCACTATTTCATCGAGGGGGTGAAGCAGCTGGAAATGCCCAACCACGACATGGCCAACGACCCCGTAACCCACGAGGCAATGCGCATTTTTGTGGAAAGCGCCATGATTGCGGCCGTGAACAATGACCTGATAGCGCCGCCGATTCAGGACATTCAGAAAATCAGCGTGAAGCAAAAGGTGGAGAACCAGCAGGTGAGCCGCGGCAGCAAAGTCGGCTTCAGTTTCCGTAACGAGCAGCGCGGCGGCTTCGAGAGCATATCGAGCTAACCAGTGTAAAGCAAAAAGGCAGGGCCGCCGGCGTGCCAATACGCCGGCGGCCCTGCCTTTTTGCTTTACCAGTGCCTACCGGGGCGAGTAGCCCACTTTTTCGCGCACTTTGTTGAGTACCGTGGTGCCATACGCTTGGGCTTTGCGGGCACCTTCGGCCAGGCGGGCATCTATTTCGGGCAGGTTGGTCATGAAGTAGTTGAACTGCTCCCGCTCCTGAGCGAAGCGCGTACGGATTACCTCAAACAAAGCCTGCTTGGCGTGGCCGTAACCATAACCGCCATTCAGGTAGTTCTGGCGCATTTCTTCCACCTCGGCGGGCGAGGCCAGCAGCGAGAACAGCTTGAAAGTGGTGTCGGTATCGGGGTTTTTGGGCGCTTCCAGCGGCGTGCTGTCCGATACGATGAGCTTGATGTTTTTGAGCAGGGCTTTATCGTCGAGGAAAATATCGATGATGTTGCCGTAGCTCTTGCTCATCTTTTGCCCGTCGAGGCCGGGCACGGTCATCAGCTGCTCATCCACGCGGGCCTGGGGCAGCACAAAGGTTTCGCCATAGCGGTTGTTGAACGCGGAGGCTATGTCGCGGGTAATTTCCAGATGCTGAATCTGGTCTTTGCCCACGGGCACCACGTCGGCGTCGTAGAGCAGAATGTCGGCCGCCATGAGCACCGGGTAGGTAAACAGCCCCGCATTAACGTCCGCCAACCGATCCGATTTGTCCTTGAACGAGTGCGCGTTGGCCAGCATCGGGAACGGCGTGAAGCACGAGAGGTACCACGCCAGCTCGGTTACCTGGGGCACATCGGACTGCCGGTAGAACAGGTTCTTGTCGGTGTCGAAGCCGCAGGCCAGCCAGGCCGCGGCCACCGAGTAAGTGTTGTGACGCAGCGCTTCGGCGTCGCGCACTTGGGTAAGCGAGTGCAGATCGGCAATGAACAGCAACGAGTCGTTGGTGCTGCTTTTCGACAGCTCGATGGCGGGCAAAATGGCGCCGAGCAGGTTGCCCAAATGCGGGCGGCCGGTGCTCTGAATGCCGGTGAGGATGCGGGACATTAGGTGTAGTTAAGGCTGCTTCGTTACGTAAGCGTTGTAGGATTTGATGAACTGCAGCAGGTTGTTATGCGTGATGCGGCCGTCGGCCAGGGCGGCCGCGTAGGCGGGCTGATCTGCTACCATTGGGCCAACCGCGGCGCGCAATTTCTTTAGGTTTTCAAACGGGCCGCCCTCGGCCGGTACCGCTACCCAAGAGGTGGTGCCCTGCTGCCGAACCAGGAGCGTGTTCCCGCTTTGCACGGCCTGTAATTTGCCCCAGGTGTGTACTCTGGCAAAGGTTGCAAAGGCTTCCGGCGAGTTGTCGGTCACTGGAATGTAGCGGCCCTTGTTCATCAACAAATAAGCCATCTGCGTGTACGCGTACTTGAGCTTTTGCCCGTCGCTGGTTTTTACTTTTAACTGAAGGTTGCCATCGTCATCGGCCTCAAAGTCAATGCTACCACTCACACGAGAACTATCGGTGAGTACACAAGTGCCTGTCTGAACGATGGCCTGGTGCATCATCATGGGCATTTGGGGTGCCGCAGGACGAGTGTTAGGTAAAGTTACATTGCCACCCGGAGTCGAAACTGTCATCTGGGCTTGGGCCGTGTGGGAAGCCAAGGTGCTTAGTAACAACAGGGAAAAACTGATGAGTAGCTTTTTCATCAGAAAACCAAAAAATAAGCAGAGAGAAATAGAGAAAAGGCTTACACGCTTACATCAGCCGCCGCTTCTTGCTGCAGCTCCACGGTTTCCTCTTGCCCGAGGTACCGATCAATGAGCGCGTGGGCGAGGTAGAGCACCGGCGTGAGCAGAATAGCAGCGGCGAATTTATACCAGTAATTGGTGTTGGCCACGCTCAGCACCTGATCAAACGACCAGTTGCCGAACAAGTAGAACGCCACAAACAACACCACAAACGAGTCCACGAGCTGCGAAACGAGTGTGGAGCCGGTGGCACGCAGCCAGATCAGGCGGCTGCCCGTTACCCGGCGCAGGGCCTGAAACACCGTAGCATCCAAAATCTGACCGACTAAAAATGCCACCAACGAGCCGATGATAATGCCCAGCCCCTGGCGGAAGATGCTGCGGTAGGCAAACTCAATATCGAACGGGCGGCCTTGCGCATCCACTTTGTTCACATCGAGCCAGAAAGCAGCCGGAGGCAGCTCCGTGGTGGCCAGAATAACCACAAAGGCATACGAAATAAGCCCGGCCGTAAGCAGGCTTACCCGGATAACGCCGGCCCGGCCGAAGTACTCGTTCAGAATATCAGTGGTTACGAACACCACCGGCCAAATGAGCACGCCTGCCGTGAGGTTGCCGGGTAGGCCCATCAGCTCATCGACGGAGAAAATCTTGACGCCGATGATTTCGGCCAGCAGCGCATTCACAATGAAAATGGCGCTCAGTACCAGGTAGAGCTGTTGCTTTTTATGGGCGAAGCGCGCGTTGGGCGTAGTAAGGTCCATGCAAGAGAAATACTGCCCGGCCGTGCGGGTGGCCGGGGCAGGGCGAAAGATATTAGCCGCGGGCAATTAAAGCCCGACCGACAGACCTTCCAGAGCCAGATTTGTTTCGGTGAATTCCTGCCGGGCCTCATCCAGCAGCGGCTGCAAGTCGCGGTAGCGCGATGAGAAATGGCCGATCAGCAGCTGCTGCACGCCGGCTAAACGGGCCAGCTGACCGGCTTGCCTTGCCGTGGAATGGCCGGTTTGCACGGCGCGTTCCAGCATTTCATGCAGAAAGGTACACTCGTGGTACAGCAGGCTCACGCCGCGCACCAGGTCGGCCAGAGTTTCGGTATACAGGGTGTCGGAGCAGTAAGCGTAGCTGCGAGGGGCCGGAGGCGGCTCGGTTACGTCGAGGTGGCGCAGGTGCACGTGGCCCAACTCGTCGCGCAGGTCTTCGCCCCGCGCCAAGGTTTGAAGCTGCTCGGGGGTAAGACCTGCTGGCAGCTTTTCCTTTATCAGGCGAGGGCGGCCGGGCTTTTCCCGAAACAGGTAGCCGCAGCACGGAATGCGGTGCCGCATGGGCAGCGTGTGTACGCTCACGTACTTGTCTTCGTGTACCAGGGCGTGCTGGGTGGTGTCTACCCGCGTGAACTGTACGTCGAAGGAGAGTGGCGTGCCGGAGCAGCGCAGCTGCGTGGTGAGGATTTCATCAAGGCCAGCGGGACCAAACAAGCGCAAGGGCTCGGTGCGGCCCTGCAGGTGCAACGTGCCCAGCAAGCCAAACAGGCCGAAGAAATGGTCGCCGTGCAGGTGTGAAATAAAAATGTGGTCGATGCGGCCGAAACGGATTCGGTGCTCGATCAGCCGCTCCTGCGTGCTTTCGCCGCAGTCAATTAAATACTGCTGCCGGCCCACGGTTAACACCTGCGCCGTGTGGTGGCGCCCAAGCATGGGGGTGGCCGATGCGCTGCCCAGAATTTTTAGCTCAAATTCCACGAAACGGCAGAAAGCGGGAAACAGGGGAGAAGGAAAAGGCGCGGCGTTCGTCGGTGTACGCAAGCAACCCAGCCGAAGCCGGACTACTGTGCGGCCCAACGCAAAAAAGTTAGCCGTTGGCCGTCAGTAGGGAATACTGACGGCCAACGGCTACTGGCGCGGAAACCGCGGCCTGGCTGTTTGTTACTCTTTGCTCGTCAAGTCACGCTCGATGGCGTGCAGGAAAATGCGGTCGATGCCTTCTTCCACGGTGGGCAGAATGTGCAGTACCGATTCGAGCTTGGAAATGGTGATGAGCTTCATCACGTGGTCTTGCAAGCCGGTGAGAACCAGCAGGCCGCCAGTGGAGTTGCAGAGGCGGTTGGCAATCAGAATGGAGCTCAGGCCCGACGAGTCGGTGTACTTCACATTCTGTAGATCCAAGATCAGGTTGTTGATGCCTTCTGCATTCAGCTTCACGAACTCCGATTTCAAGTCAGGCGCAACAGTCGTGTCGAGCTTTTTCTCGTCAATCGTGATGATCGTGTAGTTTTCTTTTTTATCGATGGAGTACTTCATGCCAGGCAAGTTCAGTCGGATGGGCGAGATGCGAAGGTAAAGAAAAAAAAGTTTTTCAATTCGGGAAGGAAAGGCCCGCAAAGCTTTTCAGTAGTTGCACGGACTTACGCTAAAACTACCTGATTTGCCCCGTAAAGGCAAACGTAAGCGACGCCCAAGTACTTTGCCAATCTGCGGTGGCCGGCACCGGGTGGGGCACCATTCTAACCGCCGCCAGCAATACCGTAGCGGGTTTGGAAAGGCGTAACAGGACCCGCCCATTAATGTTTGTGTGCAGCTGCAATTTTTGTGTGGGGCTGCCATCCAGCGGCCGTACCCAGGCTTGCACCAGCTGCCGGTTGGCCGGTACGCCCGCATCGAACACGCGCACCGTGAGCGAGCCGCCCACGGGCAGGGTGTAGGGATTTTGCTCGGGCACTATTTCGAGCGGGTGACCCACACGAGTACGCCAAGTGGTATCGGTTTTAGAAACGGCCCCGGCTTGCAGAAGGGTTTTGGCGCAACGGCGGTAGGCCTCTTTGGCGGGCTTGTCTTGCTGCTTGCGCCGGGTGCGCAGGTACAGCACGTCTTCCAGTCCTTCCTGCCGGAGGTAGGCGGTAAACTCCGGGCCACTCATGCTGATGAAGGCGTCGGTGGTACCCAGGGCCAGTAAGTGCGTGCCGGCGCGCTCCAGGACCACGGTGGTTTGCAGCGAGTCGGTCTGGGTGGCGGCGGACGTAAGATCGGTGCGCTGGCCGCCGGGTTCGAAATGCAACAAGTGCTCTACCCGCTGGCTGTTACCGGGCCACCGTTTGCCGGCAAAGTCCAGCCCTACCCAGCGGCCGAGGTACACCCGGCTGCCCGGCGCCACCACGAAGCGAATGGGAGCCAGCCAAAACTCGTGCGCCGTAGCGGACCAAGTCAAAAGAATGACGGCAAAGACGGCAAGTAAGCGGGGGTGCATCCAACAAATATGCACCGTTTTAAAAACTTTCGGCAAAGTTTAGGGTAATAGGGTTGTTTAATGTTTCACACCAAAAAGTTAAACAATGAAAGCATCCGCAAACCTTTTTTCACGAATGGTAAGCCGGGCCCTGACAGTCTGCGCGTTAGTGGCCGGCTTGGGCCTGACGGCCTGCAACGACGACGATGAATCGGTGGCGCAGCCGACCCAGCAGAACATCGTGCAACTTGCTCAGGGCAACGCCAACCTCTCGACGCTGGTAGCAGCCGTGCAGAAGGCTGATTTGGTCACCACCTTGAGCGGCACCACCCAACTGACTGTGTTTGCCCCCACCAACGATGCTTTTAGCCAGTTGCCGGCTCCGTTTAACAACGCCCAAAATATCACGGCCATTACCAACACGGCCGATATTGCCACGCTGCGAAACATTCTGCTCTACCACGTAACGGCCGGCGACGTGAAAGCTGCCGATTTGCGCGCCCAGGCCTACACCACGCAGGCTGCTGCGCCCAACAACAACATTTACGTGAGCAAGCCCGCCGCAGGCGGAGTGTTCATCAACGGCAACACCCGCGTAACCACTGCCGATGTGGACGCCAGCAACGGGGTGGTACACGTCATCGACCGCGTGCTGATGCCGCCTTCGCAGAGCATCGCGCAAATTGTAACGGCCCGCGCTTCGGCTAGCACCAACCCCGAATTCACCCTGCTACTTCAGGCCCTGCAGCGGCCCGCAGCAGCGCCAATCCTAACCGCAGCTGCCTCGCAAACGGGTAACGTAACGGTTTTTGCCCCCACCGATGCAGCATTCCGCGCTTTGTTGGGCAATGCCCAGCTTAGCTCGGTATCGGATGCCGACCTGACGGCCATTCTCTCGCGCCACGTAATTGGTACAGGCCGGGTATTCTCCACGGATTTAGCGCCGGGTACGGTGGCTACGCTCGGTGGTAACGTAACGATTGCGGCGGCCGGTACTGGCTTTACCGTGCGCGGGGCCAGCGGCACGGCGGCTAACATCACGGCGGCCAACATATTGGCCACAAACGGCGTGGTTCACGTCATCGACCAGGTAATTCGCCCCAACTAAGCGGCGGCTGAATTACCAACGCGGGCCCCGCGAGCAGCACCGGCATGGTAGCCGGTGCTGCTCGCGGGGCCCGCTGCGTTAACGGGATTTATTTAACCGAAACTGCGTCGCGCTCCAGCGCCAAGGCGTAGGCGCGGTCGTAGTGCTGACGCAGGTGGCGCCAGTCAAATTGCTCGGAGGAGCTTTCTACCTGGTTGCGCTGGGTAATACGTTCGCGGCGGTTTTGAATGACAAACTGCCAGAGCATATTGGTCAGCTCCTCCGCCGATTCATCGAAGCTCTTTTCCTGACGCTGCACCACAAAAATGCCCTTCTGCTCGTGGTCGGGTACGTTTTGCTGCACGTAGTCGCCAAAGCCAGACAGGTCGGAGGTAACGGCGGGTACGCCGCGGGCCACGCATTCCAGCGGGGTGTAGCCCCACGGCTCGTAGTAGGAGGGGAACACGCCCAGGTGGCAGCCGCGCACGAACTGGCCGTAATCGAGGCCAAATAGGGGTGAGGTGCTGGACACAAAATCGGGGTGGTACACGATTTTCACGCGGTCGTGGCGGTTGTTCACCAGGTTGGCGCGGCGCACAAAGCCCAGGATTTCGTCGTTCGCGTCGTCAACGAGGTTGTGGGTAATGACCGGCGGCAGGCGCGAGGTTTTCCAGCTTTGCAGCGTGCGGCGGTAGCGCAGCTTCCAGTAGTCGTCCACCAGGTCGGTGAGGTCGGGGAGCTGGTAGCTGGTGCTGCTGGCGGCTTTATAGAACAGCCGCTCGCCCAACTGCTGCTCGATGGCGCGGCAGGTGTCCTGTACTTCGTCCAGCATGGCCCGGCTTTGCAGCACGTCGGGGTTAATGCTGTGGTAGGGCCGTTTGGTAATGAAAAACATCACCACCTGGCCTTCCATGCCGCTTTGTTGAATGCGGTAATTCAGGCGGGCCAGGGCTTCTAAGGTTAAATCGAAGCCTTTGTTGTGGTACTCGTAGCGGCCCGAGGTGAAGAGGTACAGTGTCTGATCCAAGTCGAAGGAGTACGACTGGAAGAAGTGCGCCATCACGAACTCGTGAATCTTGGCCTTGTACTGCTGGTGTAGGTTCTGGAACTCGTGCAGGGCCACAAACCGCTCAATGTTCAGGCCGTTGGGCAGCACGGCATCGGGGATGCGGTCGAGCAGATACATGCACTCGCGCACGGTTAGCTCGCTCACGGTGGTAAACACGTGGGCGCCGTGGGCGGCGGCGCGCTCCATGCGCACGGCCGTTTCAATGTTGAAGTGCCGCGCTTCCTGCTCCCAATTTACGTGCAGTAGGTTTTCGTAGAAGCTGGCGTCGTTCATGGCCAGGTAGCGGCCCAGCAGCGTGGCGTGGGTGGTAAACACGATGCGCGCCGTGGTTTGCTCGCGGCGCAGGGCCGGAATGGCGGCGCCCGTCATCCACTCGTGAAAGTGTGCCAGCGTTTGCAGCGGCTGCTCGGCGGCGGCGGTTTCGGTGGCCACGGCCTGCACGAAAACCTTGGCCAGGTGCCCAAAGGCAATGACCTGGTGCAGCAAATCGTCGTGGTCGGGCGAGGGGATGCCGTGGTCCTGCCACAGATCGGTTTTCAGTTGGCCCAGGCGCGGATATGCCTGAAACGGGGACAGCAGCGCCACGCGGGGCTTGCCCGTTACCAACCACTGCCCGTAGTGCACCTCGTAGCCCTGCTGGCGGAGTTGGCGTACGGCGCGGGCTATTGGGTCGCGGCCGGCGGCAATCTGGGTATCGGTGAAGGGCTCGAACTCGGCTTGAGCTGCCTGCGGAAAATACGGGCCAAGCAGACAGTACCGCTCGCCCCAGCCGGCTACGGTGGCGGGCACCTTGGAGCGAATAACGGTATAGATACCGCCTACCTGATTGCAGACTTCCCAGGCAACTTCAACGAGCAAAGCATCGGAGGCAACGGTATCGGGTGAGGAGGTGGGTAATTGCATGCAGGGCGGGTTTAGCGAGGCATCGGCAAGATATAGGCCCCGGCGGCATTTCTCGCTGAGGTGCGCCGAGGTTTTCCCGGAGGTAGGCTGAGCGTTCAGCAACTCAAGCGAAAACGCCACGAGCCTCTGCAAGCGCGTTTAACCAGGCTCCTGCGACAGAATTAAAACCGAATACGGCGCCATGCCAACGACTCCGTGAAACGGCAAATCGTCGTACTCGCCTTCCTGGGCCTCGGTATCCACGCTTTCGAAGTTGCCGAAGTCGTGAGCGTAGCCCTGCCAGTCGCTGTTAAAGCGCACGCGCCAGTGACCGGCAGCGGGCAGCCCAAAGCGGTAGGCCTCGTGGGCCTGGTCGGCGAAGTTCAGGAGCACCACCACCGTGTCGCCGGGGCCGCCGTCGCCGTCGGCCCAGCGTTGGTAGGCCAGTACTTTCTGCTCGTCGTTCTGGTGCAGAATTCGCGTGTGCTGGCCCAGCAAGCCGCGGGTGTGGCCGTGCAGGTTGCGGCGCAGGGCAATCAGGTCGCGGTAGAGGTGTACGAGGCCGCCGTGCTGCTCGGCGCCGGCCCAATCGAGGGCCTGTTCATCGGAGAAGAAGCCGTTAGTGAGGAACTCCTGGCCCTGAAAAAGCATGGGGATGCCGGGCGCGGTAAACACCAGCGCGGCGCCCAGCGTGGCGCGTTTTTTCGGAAACCAGTGGGCCGCGTCGCCGGGCATGATTTCCTCTGGCACGCGCGATTTGCCGTTGGCCACTTCGTCGTGCGACTCGGTGTAAATGACGCGCTGAAACGCGTCGGCGTTGTAGGCGAGCTGCACCGCTGCGGCCACGGCGGCCATGGAACGGTCGGCGTCGTGTGGCGTGGTGAGGGCCTCGCGCACGGGGTGCACGAAAGCGGCGTCCCATTGCGCGGCAAAGCCCTGGCCGCCGTCTTCGGGTGCCTTGGTAATGAACTCATTGCCGAGCAGGTCTTCGGCAATGGTGATTTTCCAGGGCATCCGTTCCCGGATTTCCTCGTTGATCCACTTCATCAGCGCCCAGCCTTCGGGCAGGTCGCGGGTGGGGTCGGTGGAGCCGTCCACGTTGCGCACGTGGGCAATGGCGTCGGCACGCAGGCCGTCCACACGGAACTCGTCGAGCCACATCAGGGCGTTGTCGCGGATGTAGCGGCGCACTTCCTCGCGGCCGTAATCGGGGCGGTTAAAGCCCCAGGGCGTTTCGGCGCGCCAGTCGTTGTAGAAGTAAATCCCGCCGCCGTCGTTTTCGTGCCAGCCGTCGAACTGCCACAAATCCAGGTCGCCGGGGCCGAAGTGGTTGTACACTACATCCAGCACCACCGCAATGCCGTGCCGGTGGGCGGCTTTCACGAGTTGCTTGAAGGCTACGGGCCCGCCGTAATCGGTTTCGAGGGCGAACGGGTGGGCCGGGTTGTAGCCCCAGGAGCGGCTGCCGGGAAACTCGGTGGCTGGCATCACCTCAATGCAGTTGATGCCCAGGTCCTGCAGATAAGGCAGCTTGTCGATAACGTCCAGAAACGTGCCGGGCCGCTCGGGGTCGGGGGCGTGGAAGGTGCCCACGTGCAGCTCGTAAATAACCAGTTCGTTCCACGCAGGCATCTGAAACTGGTCGTCTTCCCAATCGAAAGACGGGTTGTGGACCACGGAGTTGCCGTTCGAGTGGGTGACTTCGCGGGCGTAGGGGTCGTGGCGGGTTAGCTCGTGGCCGGCCTCGGTTTTCAGCCAGAATTTATACTCGGTGCCGGCCGGTAAGCCGGGCACATCGGCAGCCCAATAGCCGTTTTCTTCGGCCTGGAGCGGGTTCAGCTGCGGGTTCCAGTCGTTAAAGGGTCCGACCACCGCCACGGCAGTAGCGTGCGGGGCCCATACGCGAAACGTGGTGCCATTAGAATGCAGAATGGCGCCCATTCCAGCGGAAAGGGCGGCCACGGGCGCCGCAGCCGATTTACGGCGCGGGGCTTTGGTAGTGGTGGGCATGCAAGAAGTAAACGGGGTGCAAGCGGCTGCACGGGTTATTTAACTGCGTTTTCAGTGCCGGGGTTGTCGAGCTTGTAACATGCTCACCGGAAGCTAAAACTTCGGGTTAACCGAATTCGAGCAGTAAAGTATGGGGTGGAATAACCCCGCAATTTCCCCTTGCCGAAACGTTCAGCTCGCGGCGGAAACTGGCCCGGCAGCCCAACCGTGCTACTTTCGCGGCCGAACTCACCTGCCGGTTTAGGTGTTTTCAACCCATACCCAAGCTTCGTTGCCTGTGCCCCGTCCCATGCTGCAATACGGCCTTTACGGCTGGTCACCCGATTACGGTTATACCTACATTCACCCCGCCAACCGCCGCTCGTTTGAGTGGGTGGAGCCGCTGGACAAGGTGTTCGAGAAGATAAGCGAAGACGAGGACTGGATTACCCTGCGCTACGATGAGCGCAACTACCTGGTGCGGCCCGAGCTGTTCCGGCCCATCGAGCGGCCCCCGTTCGGCTTCGGCGACGCCGTGGAAGCCGTGCAGTGGGAGCCGGGCCAGCCGCGTTTGCGCGGAGTGGTGTCGGATATTTTCTGGGACGAAAGCGGCCACCGCGCCCGTTACCAGATGGTGGTGCGCAAGAAAAAGGTGCCGCAAGTGTTTGAAGCCGACGAGCTGCGACGGGGCTAAGGGGTTACTTACGCGCTGCTACCCAAGGTGCAGCGCGTAACCAGAATCCAAGGTTAGCAGCTAGTTCCCCTCCTCATCTGAGGAGGGGAACTGGTTCTAGCTGCAGACTGAAAATAGGGGTTTGCTACACGCCGAGGGCAATACCCAGCACAATGGCCACCACGGCCAAACCCAGCAGCATCAGGTAAAGCGGCAGCGCGAATTTCCACCACTGGTCGAAACGCACGCCGCAGGCCGCTACTATGGCCATGAGGGCACCATTGGTGGGCGTTAGCAGTTCGCAGAGGCCGGCGCCGTACTGGAAGGCCAGCACAGTAACCTGACGCGAAAGGCCCAGTAAATCCGACAGCGGCGTGAGAATGGGCATGGTTAGCACGGCCTGTCCGCTCACACTAGGCACGGGTATGTGCAGGGCCGTGTGCACGCCCAGCATGCCCAGCGCCGACAGCACCACGGGCAAATGCGCCAGCGGCGCCGAAAGCCCGTTCACCACGGTATCCACGATCTGGCCTTGTTCGAGTACCACAAAAATGGCGCGGGCAAACCCGATGAGTACGGCCGAAAAGGCCATGTCGCGGAAGCCGGTGATAAATCCCTCGGCCGTGCCGGTAAGGCCTAACCCGCCCACGAGACCAGCGGCAATGCCCAGGCCCAAAAACAGCGCTGCCATCTGGCTGAAATCCCAGCCCAGGTTCAGTACGCCGTAAGTGAAAACGGCAAAGGTTACGAACAGCAGCGCCAGTACCAAGCCATGCCGGCGCCCAGTTTCGTGCCCGGCCGCGTCGGCCTCAGCCTCTATGGGAGAATCAGCAATTAGCGGCGCGGTTTCGCGGTGTTTGAGGGCGTAGCGCACGGTGCCGCCAATCCAGATGAGCAGAGCCAACGCCAGAAAAACCAGCCGAAAACCGGCGCCCGACAGCAGCGGCAAGCCGGCCAGTTTTTGAGCAATGCCCACCTGAAACGGGTTCAGTGGGCTGAATGCTGCACCCACAGCGGCGGACCCAATACTTACGGCTGCCGCTGTAATTACGGGGTAGCGCATGCGCCGCATGAGCACCAGCAACACCGGCACCAACGGCACGATTTCTTCCTGCATGTTTTCGAGCGCGCCCATGGTGGCAAACAGCAGCGCCACCACCGGAATAACCAAGGCTTCGCGGCCGCTGAGTTTCGCCAGCAGCCAATCGACGCCGCGCCGCAGGGCCCCGGTTTGGTCTACCACGGTAAACGCGCCACCGGCCAGAAACACCAGGAAAATCACGTCGGCGGCGTCTTGCAGGCCTTTGGGAATGGCCGTAAGGGCCGCCAGTGGCGACACCGGCGTGGGCGCTACCTGCTTGTAAGAGCCGGGCACCACCACTTCGCGGCCGGTAGCGGCGTCGAGGCGGCGGTCGAAGCGGCCGGCCGGCAGTACGTAGCTTAAGCCCACGGCCAGCAGAATAAAGGCAAACAGCAGCACCAAAGGGTGCGGAAAACGAAACGTGGGCATCAGCGAAGAAAGGGAGAAACCGATGAGCTTGGGGCGCAAAGGTTACAAAAGAAAGCCCGGCCTGCTGCCGCTTGCATCTGCATAGTTGAATAACGAGGCGCCAACCAGCAAAACGCACCTGCACCTGCCAGCCGGTTTTCGTAACTTCGAAGTCCGACGCCCAGCACGTCGGCTCTCACGCATGAACTTCGCCTCTTTCACTCAACTGCCCCTCGGCCAGCAAACCGAATACCTGCTGCGTACCGGCCACCATTTGGCCGACCGCGCCGAGCACGGCTGTCGGCTACAGCTGTATGCGCTGGAGGATTTTTACGCCGAGGTGTGGCGGCTGGTAGGCGAGGAGCGGGTGCTGTTTATTCATCTGTTTCAGAAGCCCGCCGTGCTGCAGCCCTGGCTGGATGCCGTGCGCCTGCCGGAGTGGTGAGCTGCACATTGGGCGAGCAATTGAAGGGCTTTGTGCATAGCCTGCCGAATGGTAATGGGCTGAACTCAACCTAAAATTCCGGTCCGCTTATTTTGCTTTTCTTGCGCCGCACTCCCACGCCGATTCCCCTGCTGTTTTCGGTTCTGAAATTTGTCTCGGGTTTTGTGTTGGCCAGCGCGGCCTACGAGCTGCACCGCGACGAATACCTCTACCTCGAACAAGGCCGACACCTCGCCTGGGGCTACCTGGAAGTGCCCCCGCTGATAGCCGTGCAGGCCTGGCTCACGCACCTGCTGGGCGGCGGGTATTTCTGGGTGAAGTTCTGGCCGTTTTTGTGGGGTGCCCTCACGGTTTATGTGGTGGGGCGGGCTGCCGCGCGGTTGGGCGCGGGCTGGTTTGGGCAGGCGCTGGCCTGCGTGGTGTACATAGTATCGGGCTACTCGCGGCTGAACTTCCTGTTTCAACCCAACTCGCTCGAAGTTTTCGGTTTCACGCTGACTTGCTACCTGTTGCTGCGCTTCATCCAGCAGCCGCAGCCGAAGTGGTGGTACTACATCGGCGCTTGTTTGGGGCTGAGCCTGCTGAACAAGTACACCACGTTCTTTTTCATTGCTGCTCTTGGCGTCGGGCTGCTGCTTACGGAGCAGCGCCGCGTGTTTACCCACAAGCATTTTTGGGGCGGCGTAGCCGTTGCGCTGCTGCTGTTTCTACCCAGTGCCTTGTGGCAGCTTACGCACGGCGTGCCGTTCCTGCAGCACATGCGCAAGCTGGAGGAGTCGCAGCTGGTGAATGTGTCGCTGGCCGATTTCTGGAAAGACCAGCTGCTGATGTGCTTTCCGGCTTTGTGGGTGTGGGTGCCGGGACTGCTGGCTTTGTTGCTGTACCGTCCATTTCGGCCCTACCGCAGCCTGGGCTTTTTGTGGCTGGCGGGGCTGCTCATTCTTACCGTGCTGCACGGCAAAAGCTATTACGCGCTCGGCTATTACCCCATTCTGTTTGCCTTTGGGGCCGCGTGGCTGGAGCAGCAGCTGAGCCGCTGGCGGATTGCTCCATTCCTGAAACCCATGTTGTTGGCCCTACCCGTGTTGGTAATTCTACCCCTGGCACCGTTCTTTTTCACGCTCTACCCGCCGGCCTACATGGAGGAATTCAGCAAGCGGCACGCAGACCTCGGCATTACCCGCTGGGAAGACGGCCAGCTGCACCCCTTACCCCAGGACTACGCCGATATGGTGGGCTGGCAGGAAATGGCCGACAAAACCTACGCCGTGTACCAGTCCTTGCCCGATTCTACTCGCGCCCGCACCCTCATTCTCTGCGCCAACTACGGCCAGGCCAGCGCCGTGAACTACTTCAACCGCCACCGCAACATACCCCACGCGGCCAGCATGAACGGCAGCTTCCTGTTCTGGTTTCCGCCCCGGCAATCCTTCCAAAACATCATTATCGTCGACGACGAGCCCGACAGCCTAGCCGCCCACTTCAGCAGTTACCGCCGCCGCGCCGAGGTGCTGAACCCCTACGCCCGGGAAAAGGGTACGCGCATTACGCTGGGGACGCGGCCGGATAAGGCTATTTTGGATACCGTATACGCCGAGCACCGCCGCGAACTGGCTTCTTGGACGGGTTCAAGTGCTAATAATGAATTTACTGAAGCAGAAATCAGAATTCCAAGTGAATTGTAGGTTGTAAAATATGGATAAACTCTTAAAATTGACTTTAATGTTCTCGCCAAAAAATGCGTATACTGTCTTGTTTTATGCTGATAATATTGAAATTGATATTACTGGGTGTGCAATATATGAATTTATATTCATTCAGAGCTTTTGTTAAATAATATTTTGTGTTAATTTTATTGTTTTTCAAGTTTTTAAACAATGAATAATTTGAAGTGTTAAAATTTATGTATGCTTTCTTGTTGGATCTTATATTTACTGTCTGAGCTGTTCTCCTGACCAATAAATCTATGGTATCTTTTTTGTCGCTTGATATAAGTGCAAATCCTTTGCAAGTAGATTTTTCGAACTCATTGTGTTTAAGAGTTAGGTTTAATTCTCGATCATAGTTATTTATAAGCTGGGCCGAAAAGGTCGCTTGTGCCATGTCCTCGCCTGTTGAATCAGCAAAAAGTACTAGGCTTGTTATTCTTACTGTTATACTTGGTATTGGAGGATCTTTTTGCTTTATAACTTGTGTTAATTTAATTAACACGAACAGGCTTGTTGTTATAAAGAATAGAAAATAGATTAAAGTTGGTATTGATTTTACATAGAATGTATTTTTGGGTGTTTTAAATTTGCTCATAAGAGTTGGCCTAGTATGTAGTGTAGAGTTTGGCTTGATATTGCGTCATTTTATCAAAGCATCTCTGCTACTTTGCCGTGTGCCAGATAATAAGATTGAGATGCTTTGATAAGCTCAGCAAGGCGTTCTAGAGGCGCTTTTAAATTGCTAAAAAACCAGGCCTACTTCGCCCCATACCGCCCGCCAAAAAAGTCGCCGGGTTTCCACGTGGGGCGCTGCGGGTTCTGGGCCACTTGGTAGCCGATCAGGAAGTTCAGCTGCACGTACTTCTTGCCAGCTTCAAAATCGAAGGTGCCGTTAATGTCGTCCTGCGGTTTGTGGTAGGTGAGGGCGCGCCAGGCCTGCACGGTCTTGGCCAGGTCGTTCTTGCCGTCGGCGGTTTTGTTGCCGTATTTGATGTGCAAGGCCGGAATACCCTGCGTTACGAAGCTGTATTGGTCGGAGCGGATGAAGCGGTTTTGCTCGGGCTCGGGGTCGGCTTCTACGGTCAGGTTCAGGTAAGCGGCGGCGCGGTTCACCGGCTCGTCCAGCGTGGAGTGCTGCGCGCCCAGCGGCACCACCGAGAGCAGCGGCGCAATGATGGTGGGCATGTCGGTGTTCACGTTGGCCACAATGCTCTGCTTGGGCACCGTGGGCTGCGCCGCGAAGTACGCTGAGCCGAGCAGGCCCAATTCCTCGCCGGTTTGCAGCACGAACAGCATTGAGCGGGCCGGCATCTTTTTCAGCCGCGAGTACACCCGCGCAATTTCCAGCACCGAGGCCACGCCCGAGGCGTTGTCGTGGGCGCCGTTGTAAATGGAGTCGCCCTGCACCGGGGTGCTAACGCCGAGGTGGTCAAGGTGGGCCGAGTGAACCACGTACTCGTCGCGCAGCTTGGCATCGGAGCCGGTGAGCTTGCCCACCACGTTGTAGGAATCGAAGTCTTCGTAGCGCGACTCCACGGCGGCGCTAACCGTGTGGCGCAACGCCACCGAAGCCGGTTTGCCGCCGCGCAGGGCCGCAAAAACCTGGGAGGTATCGGTGCCGGCCGCGCGCAAAAGCGTGTGCAGGGTGGCGGCGTTTACGTTGCCGAACAGCTTAAGCTGCGCGCCCGGCACGTAGCTGCGCGAGGCGGCCACTTTGCCATCGGCACCCAGCACGCTGTAAGCCCCGCGCTTCAGGTTGGGCATGCCGGCCGTGGGCTTTGTAGCAGCCATAACTACCCCCGTGGCGCCGTGATGCAAGGCGTTTTGCAGCACCGCCACGGCACTTTGGCTGGCCGCCGAAACGGTGGACGGGAACGGGCGCGGCGCCCCGCCTATCACCACCACAATTTTGCCCTTCACATCGAGGCCGGCGTAGTCGTCGTACCCCAGCTCGGGGGCACTAATGCCGTAGCCGGCAAATACCAGCGGTGCTTCCACGCGCTGGCTGGCCGTTTCGGGATTGGGGTACACGCCGTATTCCTTGCCGGCCGCCAGCGGCAGCGTCTGGCCCTGGGCGTCGCGCAGGCTTAGGGTGGTTTCGGGCTTTACAAAGGCGCGGCGCAGGCGTACTTTCTGCACGTAGGTGCCGTTTTCGCCGGCCGGCTGCACGCCAAACGCTTTCAGCTGCTGGCTCACGTAATCCACGGCCATTTGGTAGCCTGGCGTACCGGGCAGGCGGCCCAGCAGCTTGTCATCGGCCAAGTACTGAATATGGGCCTTAAAATCGGCGGGGCGCACGTGCTCCAGCGCCTTCACTACTTTTTTATCGGGCGTAAAGCCAGCGGCCGACGACTGGGCAAAAGCGGGAGCCAGGGCGGCCGATACGGTGGTAAAGCTGCCCACGGTGAGCAGCAGACGGAAAAAACGCATGCGAGTAGAGCGAATGAGCGGCAAAGGTAAAGCCAGCGGTTGAGTGCAGAGTCGTACGCGGGTGGGGTAGCGCTGCATACGTAACCCGCGAAACCAAGGGGGACCTTCGCGGCCTGCTTAACGTGCAATTCCACCCGAGCGGGGAGGCAGAATATCGTCTGCGGTATTTATAGTCAAAGTGGTTGAGTCCATTTTCTGATAATCAGCGGGTTGTGTTACGTCAGTTCCCGGCAACGTTCCCGGCAACGATTGCGCAAAAAATATGGCCGAATTACTATGCTATGCCGGATTTACCAACACCTTGGCTGATGCAAGGCCGCGAGGCTCCGGTCGGGCTTCCTATAAAAAAGTCAAATTCTTTTCCATGAAACACGGCATACTCCTGACGGCCACCCTGGCCTGTACGGCCACGCTGGCCGAGGCGCAACAAACTCGAACGCTGACCGGCAAGGTGCAGGACAGCGCCACCGGGGAAGCCCTGCCGGGCGTAAACGTCGTGCTGAAGGGCACTAGCATTGGTACCGTAACCAACGAAAGCGGCAGCTTCTCGCTAAACGTACCCGAAGGCGACGCGACTTTGGTGTTCAGCTACGTGGGGTACCTGCCCGAAACCGTAAGCGCCGGCTTAAAAAGCGCAATCAGTGTGGGTTTGCGCCCCGACCAAAAAGCCCTCGACGAGGTGGTGGTTATTGGGTACGGCACGGTGAAAAAGAGCGACGTAACCGGGGCCATCGTGTCGGTGAAAGAGGAGGACCTGAAGAAGGTGCCGGCCGGCAACGTGATGGAAACCTTGCAAGGGCGCTTGCCGGGCGTCGACATCACGCGCAGCAGCGGCTCGGCTTCGTCGGGCGTGAACATTACGGTGCGGGGCAACCGCTCCCTCACGGCCAATAACGGCCCGTTGTTCATCGTGGACGGTGTGCAGTACAATTCCATTCAGGACATCAACCCCAACGACATTCAGTCGATGGAAGTGCTGAAGGACGCCGCTTCCACGGCCATTTACGGCTCGCGCGGCGCCAACGGCGTTATCATCGTGAACACGAAAAAGGGCGCTTCGGGCAAAACGCGGGTATCGGTGAATTCCTACATCGGGCAAACCGACGTGGTTTACTACCCGCTGGTGAATGACGCGGCCGGTTACGTAGCCCAAAAACGCGAAGCCAACCGGGCCTCCGGCCTCTGGACCGGACCGGCCGACGACAGCAAGATTTTCACGCCGCAGCAGCTCGATGCCATTGGCAAGGGCGAAGGTTACGTGTGGCCTGATCTGTTCCTGCGCAAAGGCATGCAGCAGGAGCACCAGGTTAGCGTGGCCGGCGGCGGCGACAAAACCACGTTTTACGTTTCGGCCGACTTGTACAACGAGAAGGGCAACCTGCGCCTCGACGACCTTAACCGATATTCCACGCGCTTTAACCTGGAGCACGCCGTTACGCCCAAGCTGAAAATAGGCTCGCAAAACCAGCTGACCTATTACAACCAGAACGTGCGCCGCGACCCGCTCAACATTGCCAACAAAATCGACCCGTTGGGCGCACCCTTCGATGCCAACGGCAACGTGATGGTGTTTCCCAACAACGGCAAAGACATCAACCCATTGTCGGATGAGGAGAAAGGCAACTACGTGAACAACACGCGTACCATTCGCACCTTTCTCACGGCCTACGCCAGCTACCAGCTGTTGCCCAGCCTGAACCTGCGTTCCAACGTGGGCCTCACCCTCATCAACGGCCGCAACGGCACGTTCTTCGGCTCGAATACCGTGGACCGCGCCGGCTCAGTGCCGCTGTCGGCGTACGGCACGCAGTTCGACACCAACTGGAGCTGGGAAAACATCCTCAACTACCAGAAAAACTTCGGCGACCATTCGCTCAGCGTTACCGGCGTTACCTCGCTGCTCACCTTTACCTCGGAGGCCAGCCGGGCCCAGGGTGCAAACCAGTTGCTGAATTACCAGTCGTTTTACGCCCTCGGCAACGCCAACCAGCAAGTGGTTATCGGCAGTGCCTTTCAGGAAAGCGGCCTGGTCTCGTTTACCGGGCGGGTGCAATACGGCTACAAAAGCCGCTACCTGCTCACGCTCACGGGCCGCGAAGACGGCTCCTCCAAGCTGCCCGAAAACCGCTGGGCGTTCTTCCCCTCGGCCGCCGTGGCCTGGCGCGTTATCGACGAAGGCTTTATGCGCGACGTGCCCGGTCTGAGCGACCTGAAGCTGCGCGCGTCCTACGGTTTGGCCGGCAACTACGATATCGTGCCCTACGCGTCGCAGTCGTTGCTGACTAAAATTCCGTTTGCGTTCGGGGAAACCGGGGCTGCCGGCTACGCTTTCAGCAGCCGCCTGGGCAACCCCAACCTGCAGTGGGAAACCTCGCGCACGGCCAACCTGGGCCTGGACTTCGGCCTGTTGCAGAACCGCCTTTCGGGTACCGTGGACGTGTACAATACCCTGGCCGACAAGCTGCTGCTCGATGCCTTTTTGCCGATGACGGCGGGCGTGGGCTTTATTACCCGCAACGTGGGCGAAACCCGCAACCGCGGCATTGAAGTGGGCCTGAACGCGCTGGCCGTAGACAACGGCGACCTGAAGTGGAACGTGGGCCTTACCTGGTACAAAAACCAGGAGAAGATTCTGGCCCTCAGCAACGGCGTCGACGACATCAACAACGGCTGGTTTATCGGGCAGCCCACGCGCGTGTTCTACGACTACGAGAAAATCGGCATCTGGCAGGCCGACGAAGCCGACGCGGCCCGTGCCTTCGGTCAGAAACCCGGCCAGATTAAGGTGAAGGACCAGAACGGCGACGGCAAAATCACCGCCACCGACGACCGCGTTATCGTGGGTTCGGCCGTGCCCAAGTGGAGCAGCAGCTTCAGCACCGATGTCAGCTACAAAGGCTTCGACCTGTCGGCGCAGGTGTTTGCCCGCTACGGCCAGATGATCAACTACGAGTACGACCAGATTTGGGACCCGCAGGGCATTGAGAACAGCTCGAAGCAGGATTACTGGACGCCCGAAAACCCCACCAACGCCTACCCGCGCCCCGACGCGAGCGTGTCGAAAACCAGCCTGCCGTACTTCAGCACGCTCTCGTACCGCGACGGCTCGTACGTGAAGCTGCGCGCCGTAACGCTGGGCTACAACCTTCCCCAGGCCTGGATGGACAAGCTGGCCGTGGCCTCGGCCCGCATTTACGTGCAGGGCAAAAACCTCGTCACCCTCAGCCACATCCACGACTACGACCCCGAACGGGGCGCCGCGGCCGCCAGCTCCTCGCCCGAGCGCACGCTCACCACGTCTACCACGGCCGCTACCGGCCTGCGCACCGGCAACGCACCCCTGTCGAACCCCATTCCGCGGGTCGTTACCGTGGGCATTAACCTGGGCTTTTAAGGCCGCCTTTCCTCACGCTCAACCGAATCGGATCTGTCATGAAATACTCCTCGTTTAAACTCCTGCTGGCCGCCGGCGCCCTCAGCCTGCTGCTGCCTTCGTGCGATAAGCAACTGGAAGAAAACAACCCCTCGGGCCTTACGCCGGCCGGCGTGTACACCACGCCGGCCGGCTTCGAAACCCTGGTGAATGCCGCCTACTCCTACAACCGCTGGTGGTACGGCAAGGAAGACGGTTTCAGCGCCTCTGAACTGGGCACCGACCTGTGGCTGCGCGGGGCCGGCGACGTAAACCCCGAGCTAACCGATTACAACAACAACCTGCAGTCCAACTCGCGCGCCATGGAGGTGCTCTGGGGCAAGCTGTACGCCGCCGTGAACCTCTGCAACGCCGGTATTAAAGGCGTACCGCAGTCGGGCCTGAGCGATGCGCTCAAGAAAACCCGCGAAGGCGAGCTGCGCTTCCTACGCGCTTTTTACTACTGGCACATTGTGGAAACCTGGGGCAGTGTGCACTTCACTACCGAGCCCACCGATCCGCTGCAGGGCGTGCCTACCACTGCCAACCGCACACCCGTGGCCACGTTCTACCAGCAGATTATTGAGGACCTCGATTTTGCCGTGGCTAACCTGCCGGCTACCACCGGCAACTACGGCCGCGCTACCAAGCCCGCCGCCGAGGCTTTCCTGGCTAAAATTCACCTTACCCGCGGCAATTACCAGCAGGCTGCCACGCTGGCCCAGCGGGTAACCACCAGCTACGGTCTTTCGCTGGTGCCGCGCTACGCCGATTTGTGGTCGATGACCAACCTGGAGAATAAGGAAATCGTGTGGGCCGTGAACTACTCCCGCGACCTAAGCCTGAACGACCGGGTAGACGCCACCCTGTACCCCGACGGGCACCCGCGCGGCGGCAACAACGGCCACTTGCTGTGGCTGATGAAGTACGACGATCAGCCCGGCATGATCCGCGACATTGCCAACGGCCGCCCGTTCAACCGCTACATGCCTTCGCTGTTTCTGCTGAACCTCTTCGACGAAACCAAGGACTCCCGTTACGACGCCTCGTTCCGCACCGTGTGGAAAGCCAATACCGCCGTGGCCGGCCGCCTGGCCGTGGGCGACACCGCCATTCTGGCCACCAAGAAGGAATTTCCCGATGCCCTGGAAGCTACCAGAAAATACCGCATTTGGGACCTGAGCAAGGTATACCGCCCGAACGGCACCGTAAGCGGCGACCGGCTGCACTACGTGTGCCTCAAGAAGTTTGAGGACCCTACCCGCGCCACCGTGGCCGAGGAACAAAGCTCCCGCGACGCCTACGTAATTCGGCTGGCCGACGTGTACCTGATGGCCGCCGAAGCCGAGCTACGCCTGGGTAATACCGTAAAAGCCGCTGAGCTGGTAAACGTAGTGCGCCGCCGCGCCGCTATTCCCGGCAAGGAAGCCCAAATGGTAGTAACGCCCGCCGACATGACTTTGGACTTCATTCTCGACGAGCGGGCCCGCGAGCTGGCCGGCGAGCAGCTCCGCTGGTTCGACCTCAAGCGCACTGATAAGCTCCTTGACCGCGTGCGCCGCTTTAACCCCGAAGCCGGGCCCAACATTCAGGAGCACCACAAAGTGCGGCCCATTCCGCAGCGCCAGCTCGATGCGGTGGTGAACAAATCGGAATTCATCCAGAACCCCAACTACCGCTAACCTTGCCGTATGCCTGGGCAAAGGGCTCTGGCTTCGGAAGCGCAAGCAAACGCCCCGACTGTAACCACAGCCGGGGCGTTTTGGCAAAGGGAAGGCTAGGTTAAGCGGCGCGGCGGCTCAGTTGCTGCAGCAGCAGCTCAACTTGCGCAGCGTGGCCATCAATGCGTTCGAGGCCGGCGCGGGCTTCTTCCAGCTGGCCGCGGGCGTACTGCGCGGCTAGGTCACGGCCGGTATCCAGCATACGCTGCAGGGCGCGCTCCAGCTCCCGCGCTTCGGCATGGGCGCTGTAGCGTGGCATTACCACCGTGTACAACCACTGACCGATTGGGTTGTGCGGAAGCGAGAACAGGTCCGCATCGGCTTCGCGCACGCCGTATAGCACGGAGCGCAGGCGCGATTTGAACAGCACCAGCTTAATGCGCCCCTGCTGAAAATCGAGGCTGGTTATGTCCATAAAAACGAGGCGGCAGGAATAACGTGTAGCAATGCGAGAAACAGAGAGGGAATGTGGCGCATTGTTACCCCAGGCCGCCTAAGGCCTTGCGGGCTTTCACCAAATCGGTTACATCAAAAGCAAACACCAGAATGCCGGCTACGGCATTGCCCTCGCGGAACTGCTGGTAAGTGAAGTTGAAGTAAGTGGGGCGCAACTCGCCGCTGGCATCACGCTCTAGCCGCAGCTCCATCTCGTTGCCAAAGAAGGTTTCGCCGGTGTTGTACACCTTGTCGAGCACCTCTATAAAACCTTGTCCCACTACTTCGGGCAGGGCTTCGGCTACGGTGCGGCCTTCCAGCTGCCGGTGAGGGAAAAGGCTTTGGTAGCGCGGGTTCACCAGGTCGAAGCGGTGTTCGGGCCCGCGCAGGATGCAAATCATGGCCGGGGCATCCATGAGCAAGGTGTGCAGCGTTTCGCGCTGGCTTTCCACCAGCAAATATGCCTGGTAGGCCTGCTCGGTAACTGCTGCCTGGGCTTCGTTGGCTTCCAGCAGCTCCTGCACCATGCGCTTGGTGTCGTGAATGTCGGTGGCGCCGCCTACCCACATGGATACGTGGCCATCGGGGTGCAGACGCGGAATGCCGCGCACCAGCAGCCAGCGGTACTGGCCGTCGTGGCGGCGCAGCCGGTATTCTACCTGGTAGGTGGTACCCGAGGCAATGCAGGCCTGCCAGGTTTGCAGCACGCGGGCGCGGTCGTCGGGGTGAATGTCTTCGGTCCAGCGTTGGCCCAACGACTGCTCCATGGTGCGGCCCGTGAACTGTAGCCAGCGTGGATTGAAATAGTCCCGTTCGCCATTGGGCTGGGCGGTCCAGATCAGCACCGGCAGCGACTCCAGCACAAAGCGCATGCGTTCCTGGCTCTCGGTTAATTCCTGCTGAATGGCGAGGCGCTGCTGGTCGGCGCGGTATTGCTCGGTTACGTTGCGGGTGCGCTGCAAAATGTACTGCAGTTGACCGGCCTCGTCGAGCACAGGGTAGTGAGTGGCCTGCCAGTACATTTCCTCGAAGCCACCGCCCTGGGCGGCCGGCATTTCCAGGTCGTACCGAATCAGGGGCATGGTGTGCGGCGCGAGGTGTTGCCGCACGTACTCGTGCGAGGTGCGAATTACCTCGCTCTCGTTTTTGTCGGCCGACGGATAGGCCTCGAAAAACGGCTTGCCTACCACTTCCTCCCGGCTTTTCAGCGACACGGCCACGTGGGCATCGGTGTTGTCGACGATGGTGGCTTCCGCGTTCGGCGCGATGAGCAAAAAATTATCGGGCAGCGCCCGGAACAGTTTCTGGTAGTCGACCGGGTTCACGTAATCAGCCATAATGCGGCAGAAAGCTGGTAAAGAAGCAGTTGCTGAACCCGGCGTGGTGGGCGCCGCCGGGCAAAAAGTAAAATTACATTTAATATCAATTTTATGGAATTACACCTTTGATTAATGCTCCCTAGGGCTGCAGCAGCGGCCTTTTTACACGCAAAAAGCGCCGGCTCACGGCCGGCGCTTTTCTGGCACATACTTGCTCCCAGCCGGGCTCGACTAGGGTAATTTAGATGTGGCGCGGGCGGCGCTTACAGCCGGTCGCCAATGCCCAGCTCGTGAATGCGCACGGCGCCGTGCTGGCTTAGCAGCTCGCGGGCCCTTACGGCCTCCTCGTGGGTTTTCAGATGAACCGAAACCACTCCGCCACGGTGCGTAGTTTCGGCGTCCAGCTTGGCGTTGTTGTCGCTGGTGAACATCACACGCATAAAATGGTGAAGCGAGTCGTTCTCGGGAAATTCTCCGGTAGGGTTTTCGGTGGTTACGGTATCGTGGTCCGACACGTCCACGTGGTCGGTGGCAAAGCCGTTTTGGGTGAGTTGCCGGGCGGCGGCTTGGGCCGTGTTGGGGTCGGAAAACAGGCCAATGACGGAGTGGGGTTCGTGAACCATGGAACGCGGTGCTGGAAGTGGGAGGAAGGAGCTTCAGCCCAAAGCGCGGCGCTGGGCCGGGACCGGGCAATAGGAAAGTGAGGCACTTGCTACTGACCCGCCACAGGATGCGGGTCCACCGGGAACGGGCGCTGCGGGCGCCGTTTAAGCGGGCTTTACGCCCGGGGCCATGGTGCTGGCACTAAGCCGCCGCCCGGCGCATTTACTACGGTAGGGCTACCCAGGAAAGTTACAGGATTTTACCAAAGCCTCAACCCGGCTGCCAGATACCATGGACGTCAGGCCAGAATTTTCTTACTTGCCGTGCCGCTGCGGCTGCACAACACCAGTTTGGCGCGCTGCGTTAATACCACGTTCATTCACCTTACTACCGCATACCCATGGCAAAAGCCCAAGACGCCCGCAAGGAAAAAAAGAAGGAGCCCACCAAGACGCCTCAGGAAAAGAAGGCCGCCAAGGAAGAAAAGAAGAAACTGCGCGACCGTAGCGAGTAGTCCAAACCAATGTGCCGGAGAATCAATCCCGGCCGATTTGAAAGCCCCAGCCTCTTCCGGCCGGGGCTTTTTTGTGGTAGCGGGTTTTCCGGCAGGTTCTCAGGTGCTGGTAAGGCCACGTGTATTTCGATAATGTTAAGCTTTGCCCTGAATTGGCTTTAAAAACGGTTGCTTAACGGGAGGAAATCGGTGAAAGATGATAATGAATAGAATTCAAACGATATTCACGGGTTCAAACGAACCAACCCCTCCCGTGCGGGGTCTAGTATTTGTTTGCTGAGTCTTTGATTTCTCTTTGCATGCCCGCTTGGTTACGCCCGCTGTTGCTGCCGGTGCTGATATTTCTGCTGAGCGGTATAGCTCACCGAGCCGCAGCCCAGCAGTCCACACTGGATAAGCTGCTGCTGGAGGAGCAGCAGCCACAACCCGATACCAGTCGGGTGCTGTTGCTGTGCCGCATCAGCGACCAGTATTGGGCCCTGCGCACCGACTCGGCCGAGGCTTACGCCCGGCGGGCCCTGGCACTGGCGCAGCGTACGGGCTACCGCCACGGCGAGGGCGAAGCGCTGAACCGCCTGGGTGCGGCCCTGCGCGAAAGCAACCTGACCCGCGCCTTGGAGCTGTTTCAGGAGTCGTTGCGCCTGGCCACGGCCATGAACGACCGGGCGCTGCAGGCACAGAACCTGCGCAGCATTGGCATCATTTACGTGTACCTGCGCGATAAGCGCCAAGGACTGGCGTACTACTTCCAGGCCCTGCGCATTGGCGAGGAGCTGGGCGACGAGCGACGCATTGTTATTGAGCTCAGCAACATCGGGCTGGGCTATGATCTGTTCAATCAGCTTGACTCGGCCAGTTACTACCAGGAACGGGCATATGCCCTGGCCAAGCGGCTGAATGCTTCAACCAACTACATATTGTACGGCCTGGGCCAGGTAGCACGCAAGCAAGGCCGCTTCGCCGAAGCCCGCGACTATTACCGGCGCAGCATTGCTGAGTCGCGCGCGCTCAAGCACCAGCGCAGCGCCAACTTTGCCTACGTGGGCCTGGCCACGCTTTACCAGCAGCTCGGCCAGCCCGATTCCAGCACCTACTATGCCCGGCTGGGGTGCCAGGCCGGCCAAAACAACGGCTTTTTGCGCGGCGTGCTGAACGCCAGTACCCTGCTCACGCAGAACTTCAAGGCCAGCGGACCGCCCGACAGCGCCCTGAAATACCAAAGCCTGGTGCTGGCCATGAAGGACACTCTGTTCGGGCAGGAAAAGGTGATGCGCCTGCAAAGCATCGACTACCGCGAGCGGCAGCGCGCCCAGCAGGCCGAAGCCGAGCAGGCGGCGCTGAAAACCCGCTACCGCACCTATGCCCTGGTGGCCGGGGTACTGGCGCTGCTGTTGCTGGTGGCTTTGCTCGTGCGCCACGACCGGCAGCAACAGCAGGTTAACGCGGCTTTGGAGGCCTCGTTGGCTGAGCTCAAAAGCACGCAGTTTCAGCTGGTGCAGCGCGAAAAAATGGCGTTTTTAGGTGAGCTGACGGCCGGCGTGGCCCACGAGCTACAAAACCCGTTGGGCTTCGTGAAGCAGTTTGCGGCCGTCAGCACCGATTTGATCGACGAGATAAACGGGGCGCAACGCTTGGCGCGCGACGGAAAACTGGAGCGCGAAATTCTGGACGGACTCAAGCAAAACCTACTCAACATCAGCCAGCATGGGCAGCGGGCCACGGCCATTATTAAGGGCATGCTGGAACATTCGCGAACCGGCACGGCCGAGCGAGAAGCCACCGACCTGAATGTCCTGGCCCAAGAAAACCTGGACCTCGCCTACCAGGGCCTGCAACTCACCGACCCTGCGTTCAGCGCCCTGCGCGGCACCGATTTCGATAACTCCCTGCAGCCCGTGGCGGTGGTGGCTCCCGACCTGGGCCGCGTGCTACTGAACCTGTGTACCAACGCCCTATACGCCGTGCGCCAACGCCAGCTGCAGAACGGGGAATCGGGGTATCAGCCGGAAGTGAACGTGAGCACGCGCCGCCTGAAAGACGCGGTGGAAATACGCGTACGCGACAACGGCACCGGTATTCCCGACGCCGTAAAGGCGAAGATCTTTCAGCCTTTTTTCACCACCAAGCCCGTGGGCGAGGGCACCGGCCTGGGCCTGTCGCTGAGCCACGACATTGTGAGCAGCGGCCACGGCGGCACGCTCACCGTGCAGTCGGCCGAAGGGGTAGGCACCGAGTTCTTGATTACGCTGCCGTTAAACTAGGCGCGGCGCATGTAAATGTGCGGAATGCCGTCTTCGAGGTACATGTCGCTGCACTGCTCGAAGCCAAAACCCTGGTAGAACCGCGTTAGGTATTGTTGCGCCCCAATTTTGATGGGCTGTGGGCCGTATTGCTGCTCGCAAGCGGCAATGGCCTCGCGCATAAGTGCCTGGCCCAGCCCGTAGCGCCGATACTTGGGCGAAACTACCACCCGGCCAATGCTAACTTCGTCGTAACACTGCCCGGGCCCGAACAGGCGGGCGTAGGCGGCTAGCTCGCCGGCGGGCGTGTGGCCCAGCAGGTGCAGGGCAGGTTGGTCTTGCCCATCGATGTCTTGGAAGGGGCAGGTTTGCTCCACCACAAACACTTCGCTGCGCAGCTGAAGCAGGGCGTACAGTTCGGATAAGGCGAGGTGGTCGAAGGGCTTGCAGGTCCAGGTAAGCGTCACGGGCACGGAGTATGGGTAGGTCGGCAAAAGTACGCTACGCGCCGGCTTGGCAGAAGCTGTTGGTTTTCGGGAATGCAGTATTGGGCCAGTTACTTGCCCAATGTTTTGTCGAGCACTGCCTTTACATCGGTGGTCGAAACCTTCTGGCCGGTGTTGGCGGCGCGGTAAATGGCTTCGATGAGCTGCACATCGCGCAAGCCCATTTCGCCGGGTACGCGGGTGGGCTTGTTGTTGAGCACGCAGTCGGCGAAGTCGTCCATTTGGCGGGCCTGCTGGTTTACGTTCTGGATGTTCATGGGCCCCTGGCTGGTGCTGCCGCGCAGGCCGCCGTAGCCGAAAGCAGGCTGCAGCTCCATCCAGCCACGAGCGGCTTCGGCGCGCAGGCGGCTGCTCAGGTTTTCGGCGTAGCTGGTGCGGCAGTCGGCCACCGAGCCGTCGGCAAACTGCATCTGCCAGCTCATGGCAGCTTCCACTTCTTTGAACAGGTTACCGGCCGGTTTCGGGCCGTATTTCGCCGTTACCGACACCGGTACCTGGCCTTTGGTGTACACCACGCCCTGCACGCAGTAAATACCTAAATCCTGCAGCGGACCGCCACCGCTAAGCTCTTTGTTTACGCGCCAGGGCGTATCGTTGCCGAAGCGAAAACCGTTGTCGGCTACCAGTTGCTTTACCTGCCCGAATACCTGCTGCTGGCCCAGGCGCATCATTTCGTGGTGGTGCGGCTCGAAGTGCAGGCGGTAACCGATGCTGAGCTGTTTGCCGGCTTTTTGCGCTGCCGCCAGCATGCGTCGGCAATCGGCAACGGAGGTGGCCATGGGCTTCTCGCAGATAACGTGCTTGCCCGCTTCCAGAGCCCGAATGGTGTACTCGGCGTGCAAGGCGTTCGGCAGCACGATGTACACAATGTCGATGGCCGGGTTATCGGCCATACGGTCCATGGTTTTGTAGTCGTACACGCTGGTAGCCGGCAAGTTGTACTGCCGCTGCCACTGCTTGGCTTTGGCGGGGGTGCCGGTAACTATGCCCGCGAGGCGGCAAAGCTGGGTCTGCTGAAGTGCCGGCGCGAGCTGGCCGGTGCTGTATTTGCCCAGGCCCACCAAGGCCACGCCCAGTTTTCGGCCCTGCTGCAAGGCCGCCAAGCCAGTCGGACCAGCTTCTGAATTCGCCAGCAGCGAAATCGGCTGCAGCAAGCCGGTGGAGCCTACGAGTGTGGCACCCAACCCCACGGAAAGCTTTCGGATAAAGTCCCGGCGTGCGGTATCGGTTTCGGTAGGTTCCGGGTTGGGTGAATCGGCTGGGCTTTGCATAACGCGCTGGCTGCTAGGTTTGCTTAACCTTACCTGTGCCGGTTGAACAGGGTTTCAACAGAAGCCACTACTTGCTACCGTGCCCCGGGCCATAGGTTCAGAGTAACCAACAATTCTTCACTGGTTAAAGCCGGATTCCAAGCTCTGCGGAAACGCCTATTCGCGCACCAGCAGCATTGCGCCATACGAGTACCCGCCGCCGAACACGGTTACCACTACCCGGTTGCCGGGCTCCAGTTTAGGCAGGGTATCGGCCAGCCCGATGGCGGCCCCGGCGCAACCGGTGTTGCCCAGTACTTCCACGTTCGACACAAGGCGTTCGGGTGGCAGGCCGGTGGCGCGCATCACGTTGTCGCTGATGCGGCCATTGGCCTGATGCGGAATCAGCCAGGTTACATCCTGCACCGTGAGTTGGTGGCGGGTGAGAATTTGCTCCGTTACACGGGCCATGTACTGGCAGGCGTACTGAAAAACGTCGCGGCCGTGGGGCATGATGATGCTCCGGTTCAGCGGCTGCAGGGTTACGGCCGTGGTGGCTTTGCCCATAGTGGCCGCACCGCCGGTAATTACGTCCACCACGCGCAAATCGGTAGGGGTGAGGCGCTCCGGGGTGAACAGCAGCGCCGCAGCGCCGTCGCCCCAGAGGTGGCCGGCTACGGTGTCGTCTTCGTTGTTGTAGGCTGTGTTGTGCTCGGAGGTGATTACCAGGGCCCGCCGGGCTTTTCCCATGGCAAAATACCCCTGCACAATTTCCACTGCGTTCAGCAACGAGGAGCAGGCCGAGGAAATGCTCACCACCGGAATATCGGCCACGCCCAGCGCGTGCTGCACGGCGTGGGCCAGCGTTACAATGGTATCGTGCGGGGTATAGGTAGCCCCGATAATGAGGTCGATTTCGGCCGTGTCGATACCGGCAGCCTGCTCCAGAACCCGCTGAGCGGCTAGGATGGCCATGGTGTTGGTGTTTTCGCCCGCGGCCGCCCGGCGTCGTTCCCGAATGCCGGTGCGCTCAACAATCCACTCCGAGGAAAGGCCGTTGCGGCGGGTGAAATGGTCGTTGGAAACAACGGCAGTGGGCAGGTAAGTGGCTACGTGATGAAGATACACTAGAACGATGGGGTGGGAGGCAGAAGAAATCCGGCGGCGTTGCCGGGGAAACAACGAAACCGGGAGAAACGTCGAACCCAAAGGAACGGCTTCGGCTACGCAGGCAATGCTTTAACCACGTACGCGGAAGGTCACCGGGGCGTTACCTGCCGCAATGGCCCGGCGCAGCAAAGAAACGCAAAGGCACGGCAAGCCTGCCAAACGTTGCAGTGCGGGACTAACGTTAGCCGTTTGATAACACAATAGTCTTGGACTTAAATTCAACACCACACCCGTAAACAGAACAGCGGCAACCGGTTAGCCGGTTGCCGCTGTTCAAACTGCCCGAAGGCAAAATTAGGCGCCGGGTTAGCGGCTGCGGGTCGTGTCGTTGGGGTTGGTGGTACCGTCGGGGCGCGTTGTGTTACGGCCTTCCATGCGCTCCACGTCTACTTCGGTTTTGCGCACCGTGTCGCGAATGGTTTCGTCGCGCTCGGTCACTTCTTTGCCCAGCGTAACTTCTTCCACCACGCGGGCTTCTTTGCCCACTACGGCACGCTCAGCCGATTCCGTTACTTCGATCTGGCCTTCCTTGAAGGTTTTAAAATCAGCTTCGGTTGCGGGGCGGTTCACGGGGTTACGCTGCACGGTTACGTGCTCTTCGCGCAAGCGTACGTGCTCTTCCACGGGGCGCTCCACAATACGGCTGCGCAGGCGCGCACCGCCCGTTTGCTCCACGCGCTTGCCTACCTGCAGGTTTTCCTCGATTACCTGGGCCGACGTGCCTTGCTGCCCTTTTTGGTCACCGGTATTCAGCTTGTTGCCCGTCCAGTTGTTGCTGGCGTAGCCAGTTTGCTGAGCGCGTTCGTCTACATCAACGGCACCGGCGCGGTCCAGAATAGCCGCTGCCTGGTGGGCGTTTTCGGCCGAATGGCAGTGCACGGTTACAATAGAGCCCGAGTTACGGGCCACGTGCGAGTAGCGGCGGGCGTCTTCGCTATCGGAGCCGCCAAACAGGTTGCTGAAGAAGTTACCGATGCTGTCACCGGTACGGCCGGCAGCGTCGGCTACGCCTTCGGTAGCAGTGCCGCTGCTGTTGCGGTAATCCGACGGGTCGCGGTCGGGGCGGGCGGCTTGGCTGGCGGTGTTGCTCAGGCTGCCGGTGGTGCTGCTATTGCTATTGGACGATACGTCCACGTGTTCCATTCCAAAGCCGGCAGCGGCAAGTTGCTGGGCGGCTTGTTGCGCCTGGGCGGCGCTTTCGAACATTCCTACTACGGTCTGATTCATGGCTTTTTTGGTTGTGGGTGGTTGGGAATAGGAGAGTAAAACGACTAGGCCTGGGTAGATGTCGTGGGGCCGTTAGGGGCCCCCGGCTGGGCTTTCGTCAGGTGTTCGGTGTTGATTTGTTCGTGGCGTAGGGTTACCTGCTCGGCGGTATGGGTGGTTACTTCGCGCCGGCTGATGCGGACTTCTTCCACCAGCAGCAGGCGTTTTTCCACCACCAGTACTTCGCGCAGCACCGGCATAATCATGGTGGTGCCCTCGTAGCGCACCGGTGGGGGCGGAGTTTCCACGTATTGATTGATGGGCACGTGCTCCACGTTCAGTTCCTCGTGCACCAAGGGCATTTCTACTACCTGGTACTCCTCGTGTACCTGTTTGGAAACGCGCACTTTGCCCGTTTCTACCCGTTCTTTTTCCACCCGTAATTGCTCGGCAATTACCGGCACCACTACCTCGGCACGAGGCGGCTGCTGGGACGGTTGGTTTTCTGGATGCGGCATACAGATGCAGTAAATGAACGCCGGCCAAGCGGGGCGGAGCGTGGGAGAAAAGAGTCGGATTCGATACCGAAGACGTCGCATTGGTACGCCCCCAACTATGCATTGTTATGGTTGAGCTTGGAATAGTTATTAAAATGGTTATTTGAATACTCATCTAAGCGTCTGTGTTTTAAGTTTTTTGGTATCGGCCTGAGAGTAAACTAAGTACAGAAGTTTTTAGCCATAGCCCACGGATGAGCTAAAGACAAGCAGCTGTCGGATCATGGGCCTAATTAGTTCTGCCAATAGCGCTAGAGTTGGTCGGCAACGGCTTGCGTTTGACTCTGGGTAGCCCTAACGCGTGCCCGGTATTTTGGCTTGAGACAATGCTCAATGAGCCGACTGATTGCGGAAACATGCGCAGGCGCCAAAAGCACAAACCTGCCAGAAGCGCTTTTCGCTCAGGTCCGCCCGCCTACACTTCATCCCCTCCATCCGACGCTTCGGTAACCTTTAGTTTTTGCGGGCCCGGTAGCCGGCCACCTTCGGGTCGTCACTTAGCTGCTACCCCATGAAACGCTTGCTACTCCTGCTCTGCCTGCTAACCGCCGCGCTGCTGCACGCATCGGCCCAAACCACCGCGGCGGCCACTACCCTCAGCGGCACCGTGCGCGACGCCGGCGGCCAGCCGCTGCCCGGCGCCAACGTGTTCCTGAAAACCACCTTCGATGGTGCCACCACCGATTCGCTCGGGCGCTTCCGCTTCAGCACCCGCAAAGCCGGCACGCTGCCGCTGCTGGTAACGCTCATGGGCTACGAGCAGCAGGAACAAGCTATAGTGCTGGATGGCACCGCCAAACGCCTGGCGCTGGTGCTGAAACCGGTGCGCAACCAGCTCGGCTCGGTTACCATCACTTCGGGCGCATTCGAGGCCAGCGACGAAAAGCGCAGCACCGTGCTCAAGCCGCTGGATATTGTAACCACGGCCGGCGCCCTGGCCGACGTGGCGGGCGCGCTGAACACCTTGCCCGGCACCTCGCGCAACGGCGAAGAAGGCAAGCTGTTTGTGCGTGGCGGCGCGGCCGGCGAAACCAAGCAGTACCTCGACGGCCTGCCCTTGCAGAGCCCGTACAATTCCAGCGTGTCGGGCGTGCCGGCGCGGGGGCGTTTTTCGCCCATGCTCTTCAAAGGCACCGTGTTCAGTACCGGCGGGTATTCGGCCGAGTACGGGCAGGCGTTGTCGGCCGTAGTGGGGCTGAACTCGACGGACCTGGCGCCCGAAACCCAAACCGGCATTTCGTTGCTCTCGGTGGGCCTGAGCCTTTCGCACCAGCAGCGGTTTGAGCGCAGCTCGGTGGCCGTAACCGGCGATTACCTTAACCTGCAGCCTTACTACCGACTGGTGCCGCAAAGCTGGGGCTGGCAGGTGGCGCCGCAGAGCGCGGGCGGGTCGGTGGCCTTACGCCAACGCACCGGCGAGCTGGGCATGCTGAAAATTTACGGGGCTTTCACGCGGCAGGAAATGGCCCTCAGTCAACCCGACCCCAGCTTTGAAGGTGGGCGCCGGCCGGTGGCCCTTAGCAGCCACAACGAGTACGTAAATGCCTCGTTCCGCAGCCCCCTCAAGCGCGGCTGGAGCCTGCAAACCGGCGTGGCCGGCACCCGCGACGACCAAACCATTCGGCCCGATGTGCAGTACCTGCGCGAACTGGAGCAAAGCGTGGTGGGCCGCGTGGTACTCACCAACGACTCAGCCGGAGCCCACTGGAACCTGAAGCTGGGCACCGAAGGCCTGTTGCAGAGCTACCGCATGCGCTACCAGGCTTCGCCCGAAGCCGACATGCAGCGCCCCGGCTTTGAGGAGCAGCGTGCTTCGGCCTTCGCCGAGTCGGACATCTCGCTGTCGAATGAGCTGGTGGCCCGCGTGGGCGCCCGCGCCGAGTACTCGGGTGTGTTGGGCCGATGGAATGCCGCGCCGCGTTTGGCCCTGGCCTACCAGCTGGCCGAAGGCACGCAGGTTTCGGCCGCCTACGGTCTGTTCTACCAAACGCCCGCCAACGATTTGCTGCGCGTGGCGCACTACGCCCAAAGCCTGCGCTTCGAGCGGGCCACGCACTACCTGCTCACTTACCAGCACAGCAAAAACGACCGTACCCTGCGCGCCGAAGCCTACTACAAGGACTACGCGCACCTGACGCGCTTTGCCGCCGATGCGCCCTTCAACCCCACGCATTACCAGAGCACCGGCAGCGGCTATGCCCGCGGGGTCGACGTGTTTTGGCGTGACAAAAAAACCTTCAAGAAAACCGACTACTGGGTGAGCTACGGCCTCGTGGATACCCGCCGCCAGCAGCGCACCGACCCGGTGCTGGCCGTGCCCCCCTTCGCCTCGCGCCACAACCTCTCGGTAGTGGGGAAATACTGGATCAGCAAGCTGCACACGCAGGTAGGCGGCACCTTCAGCTACGGCTCGCCCCGCGCTTTCAACGACCCCAACCGCGAAGGCTACAACCTGGGCCGCACGCCCAGCTTCCAGGAGCTGAGTTTGAACCTGAGCTACCTCACCACCATCCGGAAAAACCTGACCATCGTGCACGTGTCGTGCTCCAACGTATTGGGCCGCAACAACGTGTTCGGCTACCGCTACGCCAATACTCCCGACTCTAATGGGCTCTTCCAAGGCGTGGCTGTAACACCATCGGCCCCGCGCATGCTGTTCGTCGGCCTGCTGATTTCCATCAACAAAAAGCGCCCCGCTGATACCGAAACGGCACCGGATTAATGGGCCTTTCCGGAAAGTCGTCCAAAGCAAAAAGACCTTCCTGCTGAGCCTCTCAAACCTCGAAAGCTTGGCTACTGATGCCCCTAGTTCAGCGGGCCTCCGCCAGAAACCGGGCACCGCGCCAAACGTCCAAACCAGCACCGCCCACAGTTCATCTGCCTCATCCGACGCTTCGGTAACAGAAAGTTTCAGCCGCTGCCCCATTGCGGCACCTTTGACTCACTCAACCGCTACTTCACACTTCTTCACTTGCTGACCATGAAAACCCAACTGCTCCTGCTTGCCCTAGTTGCTGCCTCGTTCACCTCGGCTTCGGCCCAACAAAAAGTACCTGCCCCGGCCGCTGCGCAAGCTGCTCCGGAAGGCTACACCGACATGCTGGCCGCCACCATTACCGACCTGATGCGCACCGGCGACCCCGCCCAGCTCAAGGAAATTTCGGGCAAGCTGGAGCGCGCTGCCGCCGTAGCCCCCGCCGACTGGCTGCCCCGCTACTACCAAGCTTACGCGCTGCTGATTACCACCTTCCAGAGCAAGGAAGAAGGAGACGTGAAGGACAAATACCTCGACCAAGCCGAAGCAGCCCTGGCGCAGGCCCGCAAGCTGCGCGGCGACGAATCGGAGTTGATGACGTTGCAGGCCTACATCCACCAGGCCCGCTTGGGCATTTCGCCCATGGCCCGCTCCATGAAGTATTCTGGCCTGAGTGCTGAGATGGTAGAACAAGCCAAAAAAGCCAACCCCGCCAACCCCCGTGCTTACCTCGTGCAGGCTAATAACGTGTACTACACCCCCAAGATGTTCGGCGGTGGGCCCGAGGCTGCCAAGCCCTTGTACGAGCAAGCCAAAGCCCGCTTTGCGGCCTTCAAACCGGCAACCGCGTTGAGCCCGAATTGGGGCGAAAAACAGGCCATAAGCCGTTTGGCTGCTTACGAAAAGACGGCTGCGCAGACCGCTGCTAAATAGCCTTACTTCCGACGGCCGCCGCTGGCTCAGTAGCAGCGGCGGCCGCTCTTTTTCCGCTTTCTACCTTGCGTAATGGAACTGCTGCACCACCTCAATATTGGCCTCCACATCCTCTTCGGCAGCGTGGGGTTGCTGCTGGGGCTGGTACCCATGTTCAGCCGCCACGGCGGGGCTCGGCACATCCGCTTCGGGCGGTGGTTTCTGCGGGTGCTGACGGTGGTGCTGGCCACGGCCGTGCTGGGGTTGGCGGTATTCAACTTTCGGCCGTTTCTGGCCATTGTGGTGATGCTAACGGTGTACCAGGCGTGGTCGGGTTACCGGGTGATGCGTACGCGCACCACCGGCCCCACCCACGCCGATGCCGCGTTTTCCGCGGTGTTTCTGCTGGGCAGCATCGGCTTTCTGCTCACCTTGCACTTAATTGACCTGGTTTGGTCGCCGGTAGTAATTTATTCCTCGCTTGGCTTCCTGATTGCGCTAACGATTTACGATTTGGCGCGCTTTGCTTTCGTGCCGCTGTGGCGCCGCAAGCTCTGGCTCTACGACCACATCTGGAAGATGATCAGCTCGTACTTTGCGCTGGTGTCGGCTTTCACCGGAACCGTGCTGGCGCAATACCAGCCCTACAGCCAGTTTCTGCCTTCCATGGTGGGCACCGCATTGGGGGTAAGCTTTATCTTGTACTACGCGTTGCGCCGCGCACCCGCCCGGCCACTGGCTGGTTCAGCCGTTTAATCAGCCTCCTAGCATGTCTACTCTATTTCGAACCCGGCCGCACACCGTTACCGACGGACACGAGCCAGTTGTTCCGTCGGTTCGGCGGTGGTCGCGGCAAGACGGCCGCCGCTGGGTGCGGCTGCTGCTGACCATCATGGTTTTGTCGATGGCCATTACGGGTTTCACCTGCAGCGACTGTTGGGGCGACCCTCGCCACCTAGCCATCAACTTCGGCATCACCTTCGCCTACTCAATGGGCCTGTGGCTAACCAACGGTTACGCCGTGAACTGGCTGGACAAATACGCCAACTGGAAGCGCGAGCCGATGAAGCGGCTGGTGCTAACGCTGCTGGTGTCGTTGGGCGGGTCGTTGGCGGTTATTGTGCTCATCAATGCCTTCATTCTAATTGTTCTGAGCGGTAAAGGTCCCGGGGTGCTGCTGTCGACCGGGGTTTGGCGGAATTTTATGCTGCCCCTAAGCATCACTGTCATTTGTTCCTTGGCCATGCACAGCCGGGCCTTCCTGCTGGGTTGGCGCGAGGCTTTGGTGAGCAACGAGCGGCTGCAAAAGGAAATGGCCCAGGCCGAAGCCGAAACCCTACGCCAGCAGCTCGATCCGCACTTCATGTTCAATGCCCTGAACGCCCTGACTTCCTTGGTGGAAGAGGAGCCCAAGCAGGCGGTGCGCTTCATTCGGCAACTCTCGCTGGTGTACCGTTACGTGCTGGATGCCCGCGGCCGCGACGTGGTGCCGTTGGCCGATGAGCTGGCCTTTGCCGAATCGTACCTTTTTCTGCAGCGCATTCGCTACGGCGACGCCTTGAAAGTGCAGATGCCCGCTCCCCACGAGGTGCCGCCGCAAGTGGTGGTGCCGCCCCTGAGCCTGCAGCTGCTGCTTGAAAACGCCCTCAAACACAACGCCGCCAGCCCCGAACAGCCCCTGCACCTGCGCATTGAGCTAGACGAAACCACCCGGCAGCTGCGCGTGAGCAACACGTTGCGCCCGCGCCGTGTGGCCCCCGGCGACTCGCCCGGCATTGGCTTGGCTAACCTAACGGCCCGCTACCGCCACCTCACCCGCGAGCCAGTGCAGGCCGCACCCCACGACCAGGAATTTGTGGTAACCTTGCCCATGCTGGAGCTGACAACTTAAGCCGGTTCGAGGCTCAAAACCGATCGGCCGATGCCGAGTGCCAGCCCTTTCATTTGCTCATTGCCCTAGTCCAACCACACCGCTTTAACATGACCGCCTTCATCGTTGAAGACGAACCTCTGGCCGCCAAGCGCCTGGCCGATATGCTGCGCCGCCAGCAACCACCCGTGGAGGTGCGTGCCACCGCCGATTCGGTAGAAGCCGCCGTGGCAATGCTGGAAAACGCCGCCGTGCCGCCCGATGTGCTGTTTCTGGACATTCACCTCGCCGACGGCCTCAGCTTCGAGGTGTTTGAGCGCACCACGGTACGCTGCCCGGTAATTTTCACCACCGCCTACGACCGGTACGCCCTGCGCGCTTTCAAGGTGAACAGCATCGATTACCTGCTCAAGCCCATCGACGAGGACGAGCTGGCTGCCGCCTTGCAAAAACTACAGGCCCTGCGCGGTAACAGCGCTGCCCCAAGTGCCGCGCCGGCTTTCGATGCGGCCCTGCTGACGCAGGTGCTGCAACAGTTGCAGCCGCAGCAAAACCAGTACAAAAAGCAGTTTGTGGTGAAAGTAGGGGAGCACCTGAAAGTGATTCCCGTGGATCAGATCAGCTACTTCTTCAGCCTCGAAAAAGCCACCTTTGTGCAGACGCGGGAAAACCGCCGCTTCGTGCTCGATCAAACCCTGGAGCAGCTGGAAAAGCTGCTCGACCCGCGCCAGTTCTTCCGCCTCAACCGTGCCTACCTCGTGCACCACGATGCCATTCAGGACATTATTCACTACACCAATTCCCGCCTGAAAACCGTGCTCCAACCCGCTGCCCCCGAGGGCGACGTGCTGGTGAGCCGGGAGCGGGTATCAACCTTTCGCGCCTGGCTGGAACGGTAGCGGCTTTTACCGGGGCCTATGGCCACCGTTGGTACCCAATTGTAAATCTGGGCCTTAATAAATACATCAGCACATGCTACGCACTACCAACGCAACGCTGCTGCGCCTGGCCGCTTGGGTTTCCGGGCTGGGGCACCCGCTGCTCACCGCAGTCGTGTTTGTGGTGATAATGACCTTCTACCTGCTTGATGCCCGCACGGCCACTTGGATAGCCGGTGGTGTAGTTATCGGGGTGATTTTGCCCATTGCGCTGTGGAACTACCGCCAAACGCGCACGGGGGCCTACAGCAATTTCGACGTGTCGGTGCGGGAGCAGCGCCGTTCGTTTTACCCGCGCCTGATTGGCTTGTTGGCCACGGCCACCGCACTAACAGTGGTACTGCCTACAGCCGCCGCGCTGCGCAACGGCATGGGGCTGGTTTGCCTAATGCTGGTGGCCTGCTTTGCCGTTAATTTCTACCTGAAAGTTTCCCTGCACGCTGCGTGGTCGTTTTTTCTGGCCAGCGCCGTGTACCTAATGCATCCCGGCTGGGGTATCGTGGCGTTAAGCGCGGCCGGGCTAATTGCTGCCTCTCGCTTGGTGCTCGGGCGCCACACGGTAGCGGAGTTGGTGGTCGGGGCCGCCATTGGCTTGGCTACCGGCGGCGTGCTGAGCAGAATGTTTGGCTGAGGTTGTTTTCCTGGCGGGTGCCAGATAAGCCGGATTGGGGCGACGCTCGAACATGCCAAGGGTACACCGCGTACTCGGTTTACCCAATTTACCGCCGCCATGTTTGCTCCCGACCTATCTGACCTCCAAACGTCCCTGACTGCGCGCCAGGAGCCCGAAGTCGCCCTCACCGAAGCCTTGGCCCACATCGGCCACAACCTGCGCGCCGACCGCTGCTTCCTCTACGTGCGCGACCCGGCGCGAGGCCGCGGCCGTATTGCCCTCGTTTGGCGCCTCGACGAAGCCATTCCCGATCCGCGTCACGATTGGCAGGACGACACCGGCGAACTGCCCCAGCAAGACCCGTTGTTTCGGGCGGCGCTGGCGGCCCAGCCTTCGGTGTATGTGGAAGATGTGGAAGCCGCCGGCCCCGAGGTATTAAACCGCGAATTTGAACGGCGCACTTTTGGGCACCGGGCGCTGGTGCACGCACACATTACCGATGCGGAAGGCCAGCTTTGGGGCATTCTCCAGCCCTGCGTGTTCGGTCACCCGCGCCACTGGACGCCCGAGGAGCACGCCTACATCGAAGCTTCCCTGCCGCTACTGCTGCCGGTGGTGCAGGCTTACGTGCAGGAGCAACCGGTCAAGTAAAGGCTCTTACGCAGGCGAATCCAGCGCCTGTTGCAAAGCCTCCAGAAACAAACCTACGTGGTAGCCATCGGCTAGGCCGTGGTGCACGTGCACCGATATGGGCATGAGCAGGGTATTGCCCTGACGGCGGTAGCGGCCCACCGAAATCTTGGGCACGCTGTCGGGGCGCTGAAAATGGCGGGCGTGGCTGAGGCTGGTAAACGCAATCCAGGGAATGGCCGAGAAGTGAATGACGTCGGTGCGGGCCGCGTTTTCGTTTAGGCGCAAGCCGGTGGACTGATTCACGGCTTCTATTTCGGCGCGCAGTCCTTCGCCGAAATCGGCTAACGATTCGGTGAAGGGAATAAAGGAAAAGGCGAAGGTGTTATCGGGGCGGGTGAGCGTGGCCGATACGTTGATCCGGTCATAGCAGTACACCGCGCCGTCTTCGATGCGGTAGCGCAGCGCCTCCACCTGGTTCACGGCCCGGAGCGTGGCGTGCAGGTACAGCTGAAAAAAGGGCAGGTTCAACTCCTTCGCCCGGGTATAGGCGCGGGCGCCGTCTACCTCGGCTGTCAGGCCGTAAATGGGCTCGTCGAAGCCGGAAAAGAACTCGAAATGCTCGCGGCGGTTCCAGGTAGATAGGTCAATCAGCTGCTTCATGGGCCGGCAAAGGTCGTAACTTCGGCCGGGTTTTGGGCGCCGAAACTACTTTCCGCTACGCCCGAAACAGCCGCTGCAACCAACCGCCACCATGCCCGCGCCCGCCCTCATTGCCTTCGACGCCGACGACACCCTGTGGCCCAACCAGCCGCACTTCGACCAGGCCGAGGCCGACCTCTACGCCCTGCTCACGCACTACGCCGACGCCCGCACGCTGGAGCAGCAGTTCTACCAGGTGCAGCAACACAACATGCACCTGTTCGGCTACGGCGCCAAGTCGTTTATGCTTTCCATGATCGAGACGGTCATTCAGCTCACGGCCGGCAGCGTAACCGGCACCGAAATTCAGCACATCCTCGACCAGGGCAAACGCCTGCTGAGCTTCCCCATCGAGCCGCTCCCGCAAGTAGAACAGGTATTGGAAACGCTGAAAGAACGCGGCCAGCCGCTGATGCTGCTCACCAAAGGCGACCTATTCGACCAGGAAAGCAAGTTGGCGCGTTCCGGCCTCGGCGACTACTTCGACTACGTGGAAATTGTGAGCGAGAAAAACGAGGAAACCTACCGCCGGATCCTGCGCCGCTACCAAGTGCAGCCCGAAGAGTTCGTGATGATCGGCAATTCGCTAAAATCCGACATCCTGCCCGTTGCTCGGCTGGGCGCCCGCGCCGTGTACGTGCCCTTTCACACTACGTGGGCCATGGAACGGGTGTCGGAAGAACAGCTGGAAGGTGTTTCGTTTCACCAAGTGACAGCGCTGAGCCAGGTGCCGGCTTACCTAGCGGCATTGACTGAGAATGGGTAGCCGTATTTCAGAGGCTGCCGCTCTACTTAATTTGTGCTGTTACGCAGCGGAGTGTAGCGCGAACTGAAAGTTTGCGTCCCCCGCGCTTGCGTGCAGGCACTGCGTAACAGTAGTTAATTATAAGGCTCAATCCGAACCAATTTTTTCTGCAGACCCATTTTATCGAATTCCTGGAGCGTGTCGCCATCTAGGTAATAGTCGAAGCGAAAGTGCTGGGTATAGATCTGCACACGATTGGGCTCAGGTACTCTTACCTGTATGGGAGATTTGTATAGGGAGTAAGGAACGTCACCGGGCTTCCAGTACTCCGGAATTTCTTGGCGGTAATCGAGGAATAAGGTGTAAGTGCCATTCGAGTCGGAATCGATTTCGACCACGGTAAACATGCTTTTGTTATGCTGAACCCAACTGCCCGCTAGGCGGAAGGGCCTAGAAGTCACTTCAGGTTTCTCCGGGGCGGGTGGCTGAGACTGGCAGCTGAAGAACACGCCACCAAAAAGCAAAAAGAAGTACGTCTTGGGCATAGCACAACAATAGGCAATAAGGTAAACACTCGGTTGTCAGCCTTCCAGCCAGCTTTTAACGGCCGCGGCTTTTTCCCGGCTTACAAGGACTTCTTCCGCAGGCGCAGGTATTAGATCCAGCTTCAGTTTACCATTAAACCACGGGTGCAGACGCTGCACGGCCGCTAATTGCGCCAGAAACTGCCGGTTCAGGCGAAAAAAATGCTTGGGGTCGAGAAGCTGTTCCAGTTGCTCCAAGGTATATTCCACTAGGTACCGCTGCCCGGCGTGGGTAACCAGGGTTACGGTTTCGTTGCGGCTCTGAAACCAGGCCACGTCGGTGGTAAGTACAGGCAGGAGCTGTTCGCCGTGGCGAACTAAGAACCGCGTTTTGGTGGGGCGGCCGGGCAGCTCGGTAAGGCCGTCGAGCAACCGCTCTAAACGCTGGGCAACTTCTGAAGCGGCAGGGGTGGGGCTGCGCCACTGCCGCAGCTTTTGCAGCGCGGCCTGTAACTCCGCCAGCTTTACGGGCTTAAGCAAATAATCTACGCTATTGGCCTTGAAGGCACGTAAGGCGTAGGCATCGTAGGCGGTGGTAAAAACCACCGGGCTGTTCACCACCAGCTGGTCGAACACATCAAGGCTCAAGCCGTCGGCGAGGTGAATATCGGCCAGAATGAGGTCGGGGGCAGGGTTGGTTTGAAGCCAGGCTACGGTAGCGGCTACGGTGTCGTGGTGCGCTACCACCTGAGCCTCGGGTGCGGCCTGGGCCAAGAGCCGCTGCAACCGTTCAGCCGCAGGGTATTCATCTTCGAGCAACAGGACCTTCATGGCGGGGGTAAAGCGAATTAGAAAACGCGCAGCAGGCAGAACCGATACGAGCCGCTTCGGCGCTAATCGGTCAGTTTGCGGGTGAAATCTGCCACGGCAGCCGAGAGCAAGTCTGGGGCAGGTGGGTGTTTAATGGAAAGGTAAAGGCAGCCGCGGTAGTCCATGCCAAAGTAGCGTGCCGTAGAGGCAAACGGCACTTCGAAGCCCAGGGGCAGGTCGCGGTCGGAGCCCACGGCAAGGAGCAGCACGCGCTTGCCTTTCAGCTGCTTGCCAACGGTTTTGTAGATGCTGGTAAGCTCGGTAAAGCGGTCGAAGAACACCTTCATGGGTGCGCTCATGGCGTACCAGTACACGGGCGTCGCCAGCACAAGTACCTCGTGTTCGAGCAGCTGTTGAATCAGGCGCGGAAACGCGTCATCGGCGGGGTATTGTTCGGCGTAATTATAGGGGTAGAGCACGTAGTCGTGCAGGTCGAGCGTGCGGTGGTCGATGCCGGCAAGGGCCCGCGCCACCCAGGCGTGCGTGTCGCCGGGCTGGCGGGCACTGCCTATAATCACCAACGGAACAGTTTTCATCGGCTGCAAACTACTCACGCCTGCGAAACCGCTGCTTCGGTGCGGGCCGGCAGCAGCGGCAGCCGCACCGTGAACTGCTCGGCGGTTTGCTGAATTTCGGGGGGCACGCTTCCCAGCAGCGCGTACCGCTCCCGAATGTTGCGCAGGCCTGTGCCGGTGCCGGCGGCAAAGCCTGCGGCGCGGGCACGGCGCACATTCTGCACTGTTAGCCAGCCGGCGGTGGCCGTTACGCGCACTTCCAGCGGGTGCTGACGCGAGGCTTCGTTGTGCTTCAGCGCGTTTTCGATGAGCAGCTGCACGCTTAGCGGCGCAATGTGGGCATCGAGCACGTCGGGCGGTACTGAAATGTGTACCTGTAGGTTGTTGCGCAGGCGGGCTTTATGTAGGGCCACATAAGCATCCACAAAGGTCAGCTCTTCGCGCAGCGGCACCGTGGGCCGGTTGTGGCTCAGCAGCACGTAGCGGTACACGTCGGCAAACTGATCCACGAACTGCTGGGCGGGCTCGTTGCCGGGCTCGATGAGGGCCGAAAGCGTGTTCAGGTTATTAAACAGGAAATGCGGATCTAGCTGCTGTTGCAAGGCTTCCAGCTGGGCGCGCTCGTGGGCATTCTGAAGCTGCTCGGCGCGGCGCACGTTCAGCGTCCATTGCCGGAAAAAGTGCCGGCTTTCGTACACCAGCTGTACGAAGCAGGTGGGAATCAGGTTGAACTTGATTTGCTGCGCCAAAGCCGCCGGCTCCATCGAGAAATATGGGGGCAACAGCAGATACAACACGCCGCGCAGCGCCACCGAGGCCACACTGGTATAAAGCAGGCTGCTAAAGGCCAGCCACCATAGCCGCCGCGTGGTATCCTCCACCCGCGGCCACCGGCGCAGCAGCAGCTCCCACAGGGCAATGTTGCCCAGCCACAGCACCGTGGTAAACAGCAGCGACACCGCCCAGTCGAGCGCGAAACCGGGCCACGTTTCCAAGGGGCGGCCGCCGCCCAGCAGGATGATGAGCAAACTCAGCAGCGGAATTCCCAGCAGGGGAAAGCGACGGTCGTTCATGCAGCGGGCCGCGGAAACGGGTAGGGAAGAAAACGGTTACCGGGCCGGGGCAGCAGCGGCCAACTGCCGGCGGCCGTGGCGCAGCATGGCCGGCACCACCAGTTGGTGAAATGGGCGAACCAGTGCAAAATACAACCTTCCGAACCTGTTATTGTAGCGCACAGCCGTGGAAACCACGGCCTCGGTGCCGGCGGCACCCGGCTGCACAAACACCGATACCCGGAAGTCCAGGTGCTTGTCGTTCTCGCCGAGCAGCACTTCGCCGGGCCTTACGTCAAATACCCGAAACGGCCCGAACCGCATGCCCGGCTCAAGCACGGCAAGTACAGCAGGTGGTTGCTGTCCGCCGGGGAAAGTATACAAGCCCAAAGGCCGTACGAGCGTATCGCGCAAGCGCATGAGCTGCCTAACCCAGCCCGGCGCCTGCCCCAGTAAAGCGTGGGTTAACGTACTGGCATCGGTAGGGGCGTCGGGTGGCAGCTCAATGCTGTACGCGTCGGTAAAATCGGCCCCTGAAAAGGCCAGGGGAAGCTGACTGCCGGCGGGCAAGGACTGCTGGAGAGAATGAACCGTTTGCATAGCACAACGAAGGAGAACGAGCAATGTGGTTAGCGCGACAGCAGTGGCAAGCCGCTTAACGCGTGCCAGTACAGCCCACCTACCGCACCGGTGTACAGCAGCGCGAAGGCCCACATAGCGGCGGTTTGTGACGCTGGGCGCAAACGCGGCGCCACGCGCATCAGGCCCAGCGCAAAAAGCGGCAAAGCTTGCAGGGCATGCAGGCCCAGAAAGTGAGCAGCGCGCAGGTCGCCGTGGCGGGTACTCCAGCCCAGTACGGGCAGGCCGGGGCCGCCGTCGGCGGCCCCTACGGTATGGCCCATGTTACTGATCATGCTTCCGCCCACGGCACTGCCCACCAAAAACAACAGCAGCCCCAGCCTAATGCCCCACACCCAGGCTGCCGAACCGAACGGCCGGTGCCGCAGCGTCAGCCACAAGGCCCATACCAGCATAATGGTGTTCAGCATGATAAACCAGCCCATAACGGCGAACAACAGGCCATCGAAAGCCGAGCCGATGTTGAAGTGCGAGGTGGTGCCGCGGGCCGCCTGCACGGCAATGCATAGGATTTCCACCGCCATGCTTATTCCCACGCCAATGCTAAGCCAACGCACCTGCCGCTGCACGGCGGCCGGCAAATCGGCCAGCAGCCAGGCCAGCGTCCAGAGGTAAAGCACGCCGGAGGCCCCAAACTTGGCGGGCTTGATCCACACGTTCAGGCCGGTTACGGTGCGCTCGTCGATGGGCCACAGCAGCAGCGCCAGCACCATTATGGCCACGTTCAGCCAGCCGGCCCAGGCCAGGGCCGGGTTGCAGCCGTGCAGTACACGCAACCAGGTGGGGCGTAAGAACGAGTTGGAATCGGCGGTCAGCGAAGCGTTTTCGGAAGCAAAAGCAAAGGACGTTTTCATGACTCAGCGGTGAAAAACAACCAAAACGAAAGCAGACAACAAGCCAATCAGGCACTGGCAACGGGCTCCGGGGCCGGCCGAAACCGGCGCAGGCCAGCGTAGAGTAGCAGGCCGATGGGCCCCACCAGAAACGTGAGTAGCAGGGCGGGCAGCAGCAGCATATGCGGCAAGCCGCGGCGTTCGGCGTCGCGCACTTCCCAAATGCCCAACAGCAAGTCAAAGCACAAGTAATGCACCCAACCGGCGGTAAGCGCCCACGGGCTGCGGAATAGCGCCGCCACCTCGGTCAGGGAGCTGAAACCGCCCTCGGAAGCGTGCGGCCCGAGGTAGTGCACCACCAACAGCGCCGCGTAAGCAGCAGCCAGCAGCAGGGGTAAAGCGCCGCTGCGCACCAGCAGCTTGGTTACGCGCCAGCGCGGCGCGGCGGCCAGCAGCAACCAAGCCGGCAGCACGGCCGTGTTGGCCACGCTAAACAGGAAATCGGGGGTTAGCAGGGCAGCCATCGGCGAGCAGGAGCAAGGATTGATACTGCTCAAAACTACGCGGCCGAAGCGCCCGGTCAACCGGAAATAGCGGTGAACCGGTAACCGCTAGGGGTGAACCAACAAAATTTTCGAGCCAAGCGTACGTCCGGTGCGGCCCTGTACTTGGGCACAGGCACCGCGCGCTGCGGGCAGCCAACCAAAGGAGTACTTTTGGAACTCGATAACCGCGGGTTGCTGTACCAGCTCATTTACTGTTTTCCGGCGTATAGACTATTCGTACTGTTATTTGCTTCCGAATGGCTAGTGGAAAGAAGCTCTTTTGCAGTTGCGTTTTGGCCGGGTTAACCGCCGCCAGCTGGCCAGCCAATGCCATACCCGCACCGCCCGATTCCAGCCGGGTGCGGCAGGCGCACCGCCGCGTGGTGTTTCAGTTTGATCAACGGTATTCATTGCTACAAAACCAACTGGTAGGTATTAACGGCGTGAAACTAGCCGTGGAATGGCGCGGTCGAGTACGCACCGGTCTGGGCCTGTATTTCCTGGGCAGCGCTGTGCCCGTCAACGCCCCGCTACCGCCTACTGTGCCGGCTGAGGCGCTAAACCGGGTGCGGTTTCGTTACGCCGCGCTGTACGGGGAGTACGTATTTTTGGGCACCCCGCGCTGGGAGCTGAGCACGCCCGTGCAAGTCGGGTTTGGGCGCTATTACCACCGCTACGAAAGCCCCGATGGATCGGTGTACCGCTCGCCTAAGCGCAATATTTGGCTGATTGAGCCCACCGTAGGCGGGCACATGCGGGTATTTCGCTGGCTGGGAGTAGGAGCTGGCGGTGGCTACCGCCAGGCCCTGTTGGTCGAGGATAAGCTGGAAGACGACATCAGCGGAGTTGTGTTTTACGGACGGGTAAAGCTGTTCCTTGGCGACTTGTATAAGGTGGTGCGCGGCCACGAGCGGCTGTTTTCGCAAAAAGGCCTGCGCCGGGCAGATTTCGCTCCTAAACAGTAAGCAGACAGAACTGCATAAATAGAAAACGCTCCGCTTCGAAACCGATGCGGAGCGTTTGAGCTGTGTGTAAAACCGGATTAAGGCCGCGTTACCGTAACGCCGGTGGCCGAGCGCGGCCGGCGCATCACGTAATACCGGTCGCCCACGGTGAGGGAGCGTTTGTCGTTGGAGGCGGTGGGGTCTTGGAACACCTGAATAACCTCCCAGCCCAAAGAACCCATGTAGTTCAGGGCGCTGATGGGCGTGGCAAACACCTGCAGCTTGCCCACTTCCAACTTCGATAACTCGCCGCCGCCCAACTTCTCGGGGCCGTAGCCGAAGTCGGCAAATACGTTTTTGCCGGCTACGCGCACCTCGCAGTATTCGTAGCGCACGGTTTCGGGCGAGGGCTGCGCCAGGTTGCGGGTGGGGGTGGTTTGGGCGTGCGCCGCCGGCGCCGCAAAAGCCACCAGCAGCAGCAGAAAGAAAGAAGTGGAGAGGTTTTTCATACAAGCAGGAAAAGAGTCGGGGTATGAAGAAAGCAAAAAGGCCGGCCGCATCCGAAGTGCAGCCGGCCTTTTCAGTGCCGAAAGTACAAAAACCTAGTTTACGTTTGGCAGGAAGGAATACTTACGCCCGTACTCCAGCATCTGCTGGGCAAAATCGGTGGGATATTCCAGCTTCACGTCGGTAATTTTGCCGTTGGCTTCCACCGGCACCAGGCGCGGCTGAATAAAGCCTTGGTAGGGCGCAATGTTTAGCTTCTGGTAGCGAGCCAAAACTTCCTTGTGCAGCACCGGGTCAACTTTCACGCCGTAGGTTTCGATGAGGTTTTTGGCCCCGTTGTAGTCGCCCTCACTGGTAATGCGCTGGGTTTCGCGCAGCAGCTGGCCAAATAAGGCACGCAACTTTTCGTAATCGTTGATTTTGAAGAAGGTTTTGCCGTCGCGGGTTACCTTCTCAATCACTTTGTCCTTCTGACCCTTCTCGTACGCCCACTTGGCCACCATTTGGCGGTTGCGCATGTGCGACTCTTCCACGGTTTCGCCCAGCGGCAGGCGCGTGAGCTGCACCATCAGGCCGTTGCGGATGTAGCCGTCGTACTCGGTTTTGCCCACTTCCAGGCTCGGCATCACGCCCATTTGCACCAGTTTGGGGTCCATCACGTAGTACAGCGCCACCAAGTCGGCGCGGCCTTCTTCAATGGCCGACGCGTAGCTTTTCAGGGTTTCCTTGGTGGTGCCCACGCCAGGGTTAATCTGGCCCGAAGCATGGCCAATAACCTCGTGCATGTCGGTGTGCAGCTTGCCGGCGAGCGAGCTGAACTGTCGGGCACGCTGTTTTTCTTCGTCGCTGAAAGCAAACTCGTCGAGCGAACCTCCGGCGTTGGCCTGGTCGTAGGCTTCCACAATGTTGCCCAGGTTCACCGATTTCGAACCGTGTTCCTTGCGAATCCAGGTAGCGTTGGGCAGGTTAATGCCGATGGGCGTGGCCGGAGCCGCGTCGCCCGATTCGCCCACCACGGTAATCACCTTGGCCGTGATGCCCACCACGTTCTTTTTCTTGTGCTTGGGCAAAATGGGCGAATTGTCCTCGAACCACTGCGCCTGGTCGCCGATGGCCTTGATGCGCTTGGTGGCTTCCAGGTCCTTGAACGACACCACCGACTCGTAGGAGGCACGGTAGCCCAGCGGGTCGCCGTACACTTCAATGAAGCCGTTCACCACGTCGGTGCGCGACTTGGTGTCGCGTACCCAGGCAATGTTGTAATCGTCCCACACCTTCAGGTCGCCGGTGCTGTAGTATTTAATCAGGCGCTGCAGGGCCAGTTTTTGCTCGGGGGTTTCGGCCACGTCCACGGCCTTGCCCAGCCAGTACACAATCTGGGTAATGCTCTTGCCGTAAAGCCCGCCCACTTTCCAAGTTTGCTCCACAATCTTGCCCGACTTGTCTTTCACCAAGCGCGAGTTCAGGCCGTAGGAAATGGGCGTGAGGTCTTTTTTGTCGATTTTTTTGGCGTAGTAATCTTCTACTTCCTTTTGGGTGAGGTTTTGGTAGAAGTTATTAGCCGAGGTCTTCACCAAATCCTGTCCGGCTTCCTGGTTCACGCGCTTGGCGTCCAGGGTCGGATCGAAGATAACGGGCGTCATGGTGGTCAGGAACTGATCCACGGTTTCGTTCGGCAGCAGGGGCAGGGTGCTGGCATCCACGGCGCGTACCAGCTCGGCGAAATACTCACGCGAGCATTCGGGCACGAACTTGCGGGTGCTGTAGTGGTGGTGTAGGCCGTTCGAGAACCAGAAACGTTTGGCGTACACGTTAAACTTCTGCGCCTGATCCACCTGCTGCGTGTTGGTGGTGGCGGAACGGCGCTCCTGGTTGGCTTCCCAGAGGGCTTCCAGGGTGCGGCGCACGCGCAGGTTGTGGCGGTAATTCTGGTCGTAGCTGATGTCGCGGCCGCTTAGGCCGGCCTCGTAGAGGTAGTACAGCAGCTCTTTTTGCTTAGGCGTCAGAGTTTCGAAACCTGGTACCTGGTAGCGCAGCATGCGCAAATCGGCAAACTGCTCGCTTACTACCTGAAACCCGGCTTCGGTAGGCGTTTCGGCCGGAGCGGCCGTGAGCGTACCGGCCGGAGCCGGCGTTTGCGGAGCACGCGTGTCGCCAATGGTTTCTTTGGTAGCCGCGGCCGTATCCGACGACGGTGTAGTGGTGGTAGTGGCCGCCGAACCGGCGCAACCACTCAGGCCCGAGGCCAGCAGCAGGGCAGCTGCGGCGGGGCGTAAATATATTTTATTCATTAACGGGAAAGAGGCAAGTGGAACCGCTAAGGTACAAAGCCGCACACTTCAACCCACGCTAAACCTGGGCCTCAAGTACGAGGTACTTGCGCCGCCTTTGGGCCCCTGTGCATTCCATTCGGTGGCATCCAAGGTTTAAAATGGCCATCGACGCATCTGAACACTGCCGATCCAGGATGATAAGGGCAGGGCGGCCAGTCCGTGGCGCCAGCGCGGTATCATCCCAACTCTTTTACCCTTCGTCGGCTGGTAGCACAGCCATTTCGAGTGAGAAAGCCGCAACTGGCGCTGGGAATTGCTACAATCCCAAGGCCTGCAACGTAAGGCGGCGGTCTAGTTTACCCGAGGCCGTTTGCGCAAACTGCGGCGCGTAATGGAGTGCCCGTGGCATTTCGTAGCGCCCTAGTCGTTCGCGGAGCAGCGCCAGAAGCTGCCGTTCGTCTTCGGCGGGCAGCGGTTCGCCCTCCACCACAGCCGCTACCTGCTGGCCCAGTCGCTCGTCGGGCAGGCCAGTTACGAAAGCGCGTCGGCCGTTGAGGTTCAGCTCGGCCAGGGCTACCTCCAGCACCAGCTCCACCTTTTCGGCGGGCACCTTCACGCCGCCTGAGTTGATGATGAAATCGGCGCGGCCCAGCCATTGAAACTGGCTGTGGTCGTTATCCAGAAACTGCACGAGGTCGTTGGTTTGCACCAGCTCCTGCCGGGTTACGTCGCCGCGCAGGGCCAGGCAGCCGCGCGCGTCCTGCTCGGCGTGCAGGCCAGGCAGCAGGCGGTAATACTCGGAAGCCTGGGGCCCATTCAGGCGGCGCAGGGCCACGTGGGAGCAGGTTTCCGTCATGCCGTAGGTGTGGTACAGTGGCACCGCCAGGGTTTGAACGGCCTGCGAAAGCGTACGGTCGAGAGGCGCACCACCAATGAGAATGGCCTTCATGCTTTCCAGCCGCGGTGCGTGGCCCTGCTCGAGCACCGCCCGCAACTGCAACGGCACAAAGGAGGCAAAGTCGAAATCGAGGTCGGGCGGTAGCAGGGCAAATGGGTCGGCTACGGGCTCCACTATGGTCACGTGCATCTGGTGTTCGAAGGCGCGCACCAGCATCATCAGTCCCCCGATAAACTCGCAATTCAGGCAAACCAGTACGCGGTGACCGGGACCCAGCCCCAGGTAATCAACGGTGCGCTGGGCGCTGGCTGTAAGCTGGCTGCGCTTCAGCGTAATGGCTTGCGGGGTGCCTGTGGAGCCCGAGGTGGTAAGAACGAACTCCTGCGCCCCGTTTAGCCACTGCCGGCAAAAGTCCAGTACGCGCGCCTCGTAGCCGTTGATTTCGCCGCCGGCGTGGCCGGGGTATTGTTGCAGGTCGGCGTAAGCATAGCGCCGGCCGTTGAGGAGCAGCGCGTCGGGAAGTTGGAGGGCGGGCATGCAGAGAAGCTAGGTGGAACGGTATCTGATACCGGCTGCGGTAAAGAAAGGATGCAGCGGGCACATTGGCTTCAGGAGAGCAGCCAGCGTTGGTAGCGGCTGTGCGTAGGCCAACTTAAAGCAGCCAAGCTTGCACATAGCAACCCGAAGTAGAATAAATGCAGCGCCTCGGCACTAAGCTGGTAGAGCAAAAGCGGCGGCAAACTCAGCAAACCCAGCAGGCTGTTGTGAAGCAGCTGCCGACACCTGTACACCCGCCGGTTTTCGCGGATGGGCCGGCGTAAATCGGGCCGCAGGTAGCGCGACAACGCGTAAAGGCTGCTGCCCACCAGCACAACCAGCAGCCCCGTCAGCACCACGTAAGGGCCCAAAGAAGGTGCCGGCCCCGCCTTGCCCAGTCCGCGGCCCGTCCAGAGCACCAGCCCCGCCATGAGCAGGGCTTGCAGCAGGAACTGCCCCGCGTGGAGAAGCTGCGTGAGGCGAATGGGCGTCATGGGCATACAACCGGAAATAACGGAACTGCACGAACATACCCGATACGGAAAATCACCCGCCCTCGTCGAACCCGGGCACTGCTACCTACCTAATCGGCTGCTACACAACCGACAGTAATAACCCATGGCAGTGCCACGCTGGCGGCACTCAGTAACAACCGGCTTAGCATCCCTGCAAGCTACAGCGCGGGCGGCGCAGTAGCCCACCTGAATAAGCTGACCCGAAGTGTTAAACGCGAAGAGGAGCCGCTGCCGGCTCCTCTTTTATGCATAGACCCGATGGTAGCTATTTGCGCTCAGGCGGTTTCAGCAAGCATGGCTTCGGCGGAAAGCTCCCCTTGCATCGGCGGTACGGGCAAGGTAACGGCGAAGGCCGATTTGTGCACCAGTAACGATACAGGCAGCATAATGATTAAAACCACACTGGGCACAATTCCGATGGGCGTGAAAAACCAAGTGGGGAATGTCGTTGCGAAAACCAGGAACATTGCGCGGTACAGCCCGAAGCTAAATCGGGTTTGGCCCTGCACGTATTTGCGGCACTGCTGCAATAGCAAATAGGCTTGGTAGAACAACACGGCTCCAAACAGCTGCAGCGAATAATGATAGAACTGGAAGGTGGCTTTGCCTGCCGAAATGAGCGTAACGGAATCGTAAGCGTTTCGAAGGCAGTGCATAACCATGCAGGTCATCAGAAAGAGCGGTGCCCAGTATAACACCGGCACCATGTGCTTGCGCGTGCTTGCGTGCCGCTCTTCCTTCCAGCGGTATGCCACGCCCGTGCTAAAGGCAATGGCACTTACCATGGCTATGGGGCCGCCGAAGAGCTCCAAAAACTCAGTTACGTCGTCGTAGGGTGGTATTTGCATGGCCGGGGTGTAGAATAATGTGACGCAGACGTGAAACCAGGACGGGCCGCCACTTGGCAGTTGCCTTTGGCTTCAGGCAGCCGCTCGTTAGCAATGCAAAGTTTTATTTCTTCCGCCTATTCTACAATCACATGAAGGGGTGATAGATAGATGATTGATGGTTGGATGCAGCATTTGAAAAGTGGCTGATTTGAACTGTTTTCCTGTTTTAATCAGATAACAGGAGTCCAAAAAGCAAAGCCCGCACAACAACGTTGTGCGGGCTTTGGTCGGATGCAAAGTGCAGTACTGGTTACGGGAACTTGGGGAATTTCGAGAAGTCCGGCTGACGCTTTTCGATGAAAGCATTGCGGCCTTCTTTAGCTTCCTCCGAGAGGTAGTACAGCAACGTGGCATTGCCGGCCAACTCCTGAATACCCGCCTGCCCGTCCAGCTCAGCGTTAAACGACGACTTGAGCATGCGCAGCGCCAGCGGGCTTTTCTGTAGAATTTTGCGGCACCAGGCCAAAGTAGTTTCCTCTAGTTTCTCCAGCGGTACTACTTTGTTTACCAAACCCATTTCGCGGGCTTCTTCCGCGTCGTACTGGTCGCAGAGGTACCAAATTTCGCGGGCCTTCTTCTGGCCCACAATGCGCGCTAGGTACGAAGCCCCAAAGCCACCGTCGAAAGAACCCACATTCGGTCCGGTTTGGCCGAAACGGGCGTTGTCAGCGGCAATGGTCAGGTCGCACACCACGTGCAGCACGTGGCCGCCCCCAATGGCCCAGCCGGCCACCATGGCCACCACGGGCTTCGGAATGGAGCGAATCTGCTTCTGCAAATCCAGCACGTTCAGGCGGGGCACGGTATCCTCGCCCACGTAACCGCCGTGGCCGCGTACGCTCTGGTCGCCGCCCGAGCAGAAGGCCCGGCCGCCTTCGCCGGTGAGAATGATAACGCCGATATCGGTGCGGTTGCGGCAGATATCCATGGCCTCAATCATTTCCTGCACCGTAAGCGGGGTGAAGGCGTTGTGCACCTGCGGGCGGTTAATCGAGATTTTGGCAATGCCCTCGAACTCGGAGAAAAGTATCTCCTTGAATTCCTTGATGGGCGTCCAGTTGGCTTGGGACATATAGGAGGGGTTGAGCTCAGCGGACCTTAGTGGAAACTCTTGCAAGTGTCTTCTGATAGAGGTTCGCTGAGGTGGTTCAAGAGGAAAAAGACGTGCGCACGGCGGCGCGGTATTGTTCGAAGAAAGCGGCGTTGGTGGCCGAGTCGGTGGTAATTTCCAACAAGGCCGCGTTGCCGCGGTTTGCGGGTGCAAAGAAAGCCGGTAGCACCGTATCCAGCTCGGCAAACGTGCGGGCGCGGAAGTAGCGCAGGTTGAAGTCGCGGGCGGTATTCTCGGCTGTCAGCTGCTGGCGCGTTTCAAAGAACTCTTCCAGTTCGGGCTGTTGCCGGGGGCCTTCAATCAGCCGGAAAATGCCGCCGGCGTGGTTGTTCAGCAGAATAACGCGCAGGTTGGGCGTGGGGTAGTTGTGCCAGAAGCCGTTCCGGTCGTAGAAAAACGCCACGTCGCCGGTAAGCAGCACCACCGGGCGCTCGGGCTGGGCTAGGGCGGCGCCCACGGCCGTGGAGTTGCAGCCATCGATGCCGCTGGTGCCGCGGTTGGCAAACACCTCAATGGCGCGGCCGGGCTGCACGCCCAAGATGTTGGCGTAGCGCACAGCCATGCTGTTGGCCAGGTGCAGTGCGGCTCGGTTGGGCACCTGCCGCAGGGCGCGGTGCGTGGCCGTAAATTCGTTGAACGGCTGCTCGGGCGTCTTCAGGAAATCGGCCAGGAATTCCGTGGCCCAGCCTTCGGCCCGTTGCCAGGGCGTGGTAAAGGCATCTTTGGGCGCGGCTGCTTCGTCGCGGGCCGAGCCGGGGCCTTGCCAGGTAAGGCGCAGCTGCGTTTTAGGCGCTTGTTTACTGGCCTTCGCGTTCGTAACGGGCTCTGCGGCTTCCGGTATTGTAGTACCCTGCATGGCCTCGAAAAACGCGGCCGGCTCCATGCGAATCACGCGGGTCAGCGACTTAAACGTGTCGGCCACCGGCCCGGCGGGCTGCACGTGCCAGTGCTGTTTGGGGCCGTACTCGCGCAGGTAGTTTTTCAGCGCCTTCGATATCAAGGACTGGCCGAAGGTGATGAGCAGCTCAGGCCGCATGGCTTCTTTCAGACCAACTTCGGGCACGGCCATAAACACGTCCTGCCGGCCCAGCGGAGCAGTCCGGATGTCGTAATCGGGACCTACGGGCAAGTGCACATTGGCAATCAGGTCGCCGACTACCGGAATCTGGTAAGCCGAGGCCAACTGGCGCAACGCCAACAGCAACGACTCATCGGCGGGGTGCTGGCCAGCTACCACCAAGGCGCGGCGCGTCTCGCGCAGTTGCTGACGAAGCGCGTTCAACTCGGCAGGGAGAAGTTGCGGACTGCTACCGGTTTCGCGGAAAATCCGCACGTCGTCGTACCGAATTTCTTCGCCGGCCGACGGGTAAAACGGTTCGCGCAACGGCACGTTCACTTGCACCGGACCGGCCGGAAACTGCTCGGCCAGGTTTATGGCTTCCGATACCAGCCGGGCGGCGTGCCAGCGGGCATCGGGGTGGGAGAGGTCGGCGGGAAACTCGAACGCGCCCTTGGCGTGGCCGCCGTACAAATCGGTTTGCCGAATGGTCTGGCCGTCGAGCTGGTCAATCCATTCGGGTGGGCGGTCGGCGGTGAAAAGCACCAGCGGCACGTGCTGGAAATAGGCTTCGGCCACGGCCGGCGCGTAGTTCAGGCCGGCTGTGCCGGAGGTGCACACCAGCGCCACGGCCCGCCGTTGCGCCTGCGCAATGCCGAGGGCAATGAAGGCCGCAGCCCGCTCATCGGGCACCACCCGCACGCGCAAGCCGGGGTGACGGGCAAAGGCGATGGTAAGCGGTGCCGAGCGCGACCCCGGCGACAAAACCACATCGGTAATGCCGTGCCGGGCGCAGATTTCGGCGATGTTGTGAACGGGCTGGAGCAGAGACAAGGGCAGCGGAATTGGAGCGCGGCAAAGGTAACAAGCCCGCCGCCTTGTGGGTTTCGGCCGCTATACGAGCAAACAACTACTTTCTTCCTTTTCTTAACCCCGTCATCCTGAGCAAAGCGAAGGACCTTCCCTTGTCTCAACGGTTCGTTCAGCAGTGAGAAGGTCCTTCGCTTTGCTCAGGATGACAGACGGTACCTAGCTCAATTCAGAGGCCACAGCAAGCCTGCATCCTAATCCAGTACCGAGCCCACCGTGCGCAGCTTCAGCTCGGTTTCTTCCCACTCGCGTGCGGGCTCCGAATTGGCAGTCAAACCAGTGCCGGCATACAGAATGGCATCAGTGGCGCGCAGCTGCATGCAACGTAGGTTTACGAATAGGCGCGAAGTGCCAGCGGCCGGCAGGTTAATCGGGCCGAGGAAGCCGCTGTAATAGGTGCGGTCGTAGTGCTCGTGGCGGCGCAGGAAGTCCAGCGCGGCCTGGCGGGGCATACCGCCCACGGCCGAGGTTGGGTGCAGCAGCCGCAACATATCGGTGCCGAAAGTGGGCGAGGCCACGCGCCGCAGATCAACGCGGAAATCGGTGCGCAGGTGAAGCAGATTGCCTGCCGCCACGGTTCGGGGGCCGGTTTCATCGTAGTCGCGCAAGCGGAAGTGCTTGAAGCAATTCACGATGTAGCGCGCCACCAAGGCCTGTTCTTCGATGTCTTTTTGCCGCCAAATGGCCGTGTGCGGGGTAACATCTTCGGTAACAGGCTGTGTGCCGGCCAGTGCCATGGTGCGGAACTCGGCGCCGTCTACTTCCACCAGCACCTCGGGCGTAGCGCCCAGCCAGGTGCCGGCCAGCGGCGCGCTTACCAACGACACAAACGCCCGTGGGTGCTGCCGGCACAATTCCTCGAAAGCATTTAGCGTATCGAACCCCGTAGGCAAGGGCCGCAGCGCCGCCCGACTCGATACCACTTTTTGCACCTGACCGGCCTGAATAGCGGCTACTCCTTCGGCCACCAGCGCCTCGTAGGCAGCGCGGTCGGCGGTAGCGGGCAGGGGCTGCGGACTTACGTGCCAGGCTAACTCGGTGGGTGCATCGGTTTCCGTTCTTACGCGCTGCACGGCGGCTGTGGCCTCGGGCGGCAGGGCGGGGGAGAGGTGCAACTGCTGATGTTCGTCGAAAACCACGTCGGCAGGCAGCAGCATGGCTTCGGCGGTGTCGCCGTCCTCAAAAGGATAGAAGGCAAAACCAGCTGGGGCCGTGGGTTCAATGGCCGGTGGCAAGCCCGAAAGGTGCAGCGGCTGCAGGCTCAGCAGCAGCGTGGGCGCGGCGGCATTGGGCAGGCGCCACAGCGCCACGGCCCCGTTGTGGCGCAGGGCCAGCGCCATCAGCCGGCGTAGGGTGTCGGTTAAGGCCGATGTCAGCGGAGGGTGGTTCACGCCTGAGCGGGTTTGGCAGCCGGTAGGTCGATAACGGCCATGGTAATGCGGCTTACGCACACCAGTGCGTCGGTTTCTTCGTGCCGAATCTTGATTTCCCACACCTGCGTGCTGCGCCCAATGTGCAGGGCTTCGGCGCGGCCCACCACGTAGCCGGAGCGCACTCCTTTCAGGTGGTTGGCGTTGATTTCCAGGCCTACGCAGGCTTGCTTGCTGCGGTCGACTTGCAGCACCGCGGCAATGCTGCCCAGGGTTTCGGCCAGGGCCACCGAGGCGCCGCCGTGTAGCAGGCCCATAGGCTGGTGTGTGCGCTTGTCTACGGGCATCCGGCCCACCAAATACCGCTCGCCCACCTCCACGATTTCCATGCCCAGATGCTCGCCCATGGTGTTGCGGCACCAGGCGTTAAGATCGGCTACCGAAGGCAAAGAAGCAGGCAGGGACATAGTAAAATGGGGAAGCAGCAGTAACAGAAGACCAACGGGGAACGGAATCGGGCCGTAAAGGGTAATTTCGGCCCCCGTACGGCAAAACTACGCCGGAATTTGCGTGCTCAAGAAAATCTACCTCATCCGCCACGGCCAGACGTACTTCAACGTGCGCGGCATCGTACAGGGCAGCGGCGTCGACGCGCCCCTGAACGATGTGGGCCACCAGCAGGCCGCGCAGTTTCACGCGGCCTACGCGCATACGCCCTTTCAGCGGGTGTACATGTCCACGCTCATGCGCACCCACCAATCGGTGCAGCCATTCCTCGATGCCGGCCTGCCCAGCGAGCAGCACCGCGCCCTCGACGAAATTAGCTGGGGTCACCGCGAAGGCACGCGCATTACCCCCGAAGAGGATATTGAATACCACGGCTTGCTGCGCGCCTGGCAGCACGGCGACACTCACCTGGGTTTGCCCGGCGGCGAAAGCGCCGACGACGTAGCCGCCCGCCAGCGCCCGTTTATCGACGAAATTCTGCGCGGCCGGCCCGACGAGGATACCATTTTGGTTTGCATGCACGGCCGCGCCATGCGCGTGCTGCTGTGCCAGTTGCTGAACTACCCGCTAAGCGCCATGGATTTGTTTGAACACCGCAACCTATGCCTGTACCGCGTACATTACACCGGATCCATGTTTAGTGTGCGTTCCTTCCTGGATACCGGGCACCTGTGCTAACGGGCAGTTCCGGTATCGTTTGCGGAAATTCGGGTTTGTACCCCTAATAATTCCGGTCTATTTTTGACGCCCTGAACACAACTGACGACTTGCAATGGCCGAAATCATAAAAATGCCCAAGATGAGCGACACGATGACCGAAGGCGTCATTGCACAGTGGCTCAAGAACGTGGGCGATAAAGTGAAGTCTGGCGACGTGTTGGCTGAGGTAGAAACCGACAAAGCCACGATGGAGCTGGAAAATTATGACGACGGCGTTCTGCTATACATCGGCCCGAAAAACGGTGAATCCGTAGCTGTAGATGGCGTTTTGGCCATCGTAGGCAAAGAAGGCGAAGATATTTCCGCGCTGCTAAGCCAGGTACAGGGCGGCGGTGCCGCTCCGGCAGCAGCCCCCAAAGCCGAAGAAGCTCCAGCCCCTGCTCCCGAGCAACCCAAGGCTGAAGTGCCCAAAGCCGCTCAACCCGCAGTACCCGCCCCGGCTCCGGCTGCAGCCCCGGCTGCTCCCGCCGGCAACGGCAAAAAGGCCACCGTTATTCGTATGCCCAAAATGAGCGACACGATGACGGAAGGCACCATTGCCTCGTGGCTCAAGAAGGTAGGCGACCAAGTAAAATCCGGCGACGTGCTGGCCGAAGTCGAAACCGACAAGGCTACCATGGAGCTGGACAACTACGAAGACGGTACCCTGCTCTACATCGGTCCGAAGGAAGGCGAAGCAGTAGCCGTTGACGGTATTCTGGCCATTATCGGTGAAGAAGGCGCCGACATTCAAGCCCTGATCGGCGGTCAATCGGGCGGCGCCGCACCGGCCGCAGAACCCGCTCCGGTAGCTACACCAGCGGCTGAAAAGGCGCCCGAAGCGGCTGCTCCTGCCGCCTCGAACGCCGCTGCCGCAGCGCCGGCTGCTTCCGCTACGGCTTCGGCTGGTGGCCGCATCTTCGCCTCCCCGCTGGCCAAGCGCATTGCTCAAGACAAAGGCATCGACCTGAACGCCGTGAAGGGTTCCGGCGAAAACGGCCGCATCGTTTCCCGCGACCTGGAAAACGCCAAGCCCGGGGCCGCCCCGCAAGCGCAACCCGCCGCTGCTCCGGCCGCTGCGCCGCAGCCCGCCGCTGCTTCGGCCGCTCCGGCACCGCAGGCCAGCAGCCAGCAGCCAACAGCCAACAGCCCCCAGGAAGGCACCTACACCGATACACCGGTGTCGCAGATGCGCAAGGTTATTGCCCGCCGCCTCTCCGAGAGCCTGTTCACGGCGCCGCACTTCTACCTGACCATGGAAATTTCCATGGACAAGGCTATGGAAGCCCGCACGCGCATGAACGAGTTGTCGCCGGTGAAGCTCTCGTTCAACGACCTTGTGGTGAAGGCCTCGGCCGTGGCCCTGCGCCAGCACCCGGCCATCAACTCCTCGTGGCTCGGCGACAAAATCCGCCAGAACAAAGTCGTGAACATTGGCGTGGCCGTGGCCGTGGACGAAGGTCTGCTGGTGCCCGTTATCCGCAACGCCGACCAGAAAGGCCTGTCGCAGATTGCCAACGAGGTTAAAGAGTTGGCCGGTAAGGCCAAGAGCAAGAAGCTGCAGCCGGCCGAGTGGGAAGGCAGCACCTTCACCATCTCGAACCTGGGCATGTTTGGCATTGAGGAATTCACGGCCATCATCAACCCGCCCGATGCCTGCATCCTGGCTGTGGGCGGCATCAAGCAAACCCCCGTGGTGCGCGACGGTCAAATCGTCATCGGCAATGTGATGAAAGTAACCATGTCGTGCGACCACCGCGTGGTGGACGGTGCCACCGGCGCCGCCTTCCTGCAAACGCTCAAAGGCTTGCTGGAAGACCCCATGCGCATGCTCATCTGAGCCTGGACGCTTTCGTTAACTAAAACGGCCCGACCTGCATGCAGGTCGGGCCGTTTTGTTTATTGGGCTTGGGGTAACTTACCAGACGCGGTACCAGTTCTGGAGGCCGGTTTGGGTGGGTTCGGTAAAGGCTACCAGGCCGTCGGCTTTGGAGTACCAGTACTCCTTCATCATGTTCAGTCCGTTACCGGCATAGGTCACGTGGGCTACGCGTTCGTACGTCCGGCCGTCGAGACGCAGGTTGTCCAGCCTTTCGGCTTCGGCGCGGTCGGATCCATATACCATTTCCTTGGCGGCTTTCGCGTGCGTGTCAACGAAGGCGCAGCGCTCAAACGCTCTGTTGACCGTGAAGCCCATGTCCACCTGGCCGTCGCCGTTGAATTCTACCTGAAGCAGCTCGGTGTTGGGTGAAGCCGGCAGTACATACTTCAGCGTGATGATCTGGAAGTCCTTGCTGCGGAAGTCAAACTTGCCCGCCCGGGAATGGGTGGCGTCGGTTATCTGTGTCTTTAGCGTAAGGGTAGCCCCGGTGCTGGCGTTGCGGAAGGTCAGCACGTCGCCTTCGGCGTGGTTGAGCCAGGCTTTGGTGTGCTGGGGGTGGCCAAGTCTCGGTCACAGCTGCTTAGGGTCAGGCTTAGCAGAGACAGGAAGAGGACGAGAAGATGGGGTTTCAAATGGGGTAGAGGTAAAGGTTCGACGCAAAGAGGTTGTCGCCCACCCAAAAGGTTGCGCGAATCACCCAATCATGTGAGGGCCGTGCCCGCCGCGGAAGTTTGCCGTGCCGAAGTGAGTTTTCAGCGAAGGGTCCTAGCTTTGCGGCCCGGCTGCCCTAGCGGCGCCCTGCCTCCTATGACAAGAATCCGCTCAACCACTGTACTTGGTGTGCGCCACAACGGCCAAATTGCCGTGGGCGCCGACGGCCAGGCCACCATGGACAAGCACGTGGCTAAAGGCAACGTGCGCAAAATCCGGCAGCTGCACGGCGGCAAAGTCGTGACCGGTTTTGCCGGCTCTACCGCCGATGCTTTTACGCTGCTGGAACGCTTCGAGGAAAAGCTCGGCGCGTTTGGGGCTAACCTGAAACGCTCTGCTATTGAGCTGGCCAAAGACTGGCGCAAAGACCAGTACCTGCGCAAGCTGGAAGCCATGATGGTGGTGGCCGACGCCGACGAACTGCTCATTATTGCCGGCACCGGCGACGTGCTGGAACCCGATTCCGACGTAGCCGCCATCGGCTCGGGTGCTATGTACGCCCAAGCTGCCGCCTTGGCCCTTAAGAAGCACGCGCCGCACCTCACGGCCCGCCAAATGGTGGAAGAAGCCCTCCACATTGCGGCCGACATCTGCATTTACACCAACCACAACCTCATCATCGAGGAACCGACGCGGTAAAAGGGCTATCAGCTGATGGCTATTAGCTGTTGGCTTTCGTACAGAACTTTTTTGCGGACTTTGCGTGTTTCGCCATGCTTTCCCTAAGCTAACAGCCAACAGCTGATAGCTAATAGCTGATAAAAAAATGAACGTAACCAATTTCCTCAAGCACCACTACCGCCACTTTAACGCCGCTGCCCTCATCGACGCGGCCGAAGGCTACAACAAGCACCTGGCCGAAGGCGGCAAAATGATGATTACCCTGGCTGGCGCCATGAGCACCGCCGAAATGGGCATCCAACTCGCCGAGCTGATCCGGCAAGACAAGGTGCAGATCATCAGCTGCACGGGTGCAAACCTGGAAGAGGATATCTTCAACCTCGTGGCCCACGACTTCTATGAGCGTGTGCCCAACTACCGCGACCTGACGGCCGCCGACGAGCAGGCCTTGTTGGAGCGCCACATGAACCGCGTAACCGATACCTGTATTCCGGAAGAGGAGGCCATGCGCCGCTTGGAGCACTCGGTGCTGAAATTCTGGGAGCAGGCCGACAAGAAAGGCGAGCGGTACTTCCCCCACGAGTTCTTCTACCAGATCCTGAAGTCGGGTGAGCTGGAGCAGTACTACCAGATTGACCCCAAGGACTCCTGGATGCTGGCCGCCGCCGAGAAAAACCTGCCCATCATTTGCCCGGGCTGGGAAGACTCCACGCTCGGCAACATCTTCGCCGGCCACGTTATTTCGGGCGACATTCAGAACGTGCACACGGTGCGCACCGGCATCGAGTACATGATTTACCTGGCCGACTGGTACACCCAGAACGCCAAGGAGGAAAGCAAAGTAGGCTTCTTCCAGATCGGGGGAGGCATTGCCGGCGACTTCCCGATTTGCGTGGTGCCCATGCTGCACCAGGATCTGGGCCGCACCAGCGTGCCGCTGTGGGGCTACTTCTGCCAGATTTCGGACTCCACCACGTCGTACGGCTCGTACTCCGGCGCCGTGCCCAACGAGAAAATCACTTGGGGCAAGCTGGGCCAGGACACGCCCAAGTACATCATCGAATCGGACGCGACCATTGTGGCGCCGCTGATTTTCGCCATGGTGCTGGGGCAGTAATTCCCTGCTTAATGCTCACAAAAAGGCCCGCCGCTGGATTCAGCGGCGGGCCTTTTTGTATTTGAGCGGAAATAATTATTCCTCAATACTTTGCTTTAAATACCAATTTGCCCATTTCTGTTGCAGACGGCGCAATTCATTGGCCGATGAATACATGGAAACGTGGCCGAAATCTTCGTCGGTAATTCGACGAAGTAAAAAATTAGCTCGGCCGGCAATTGTAAATAAATCGTCCTCTACCACGCCACCATGTCCCCAGGATTCTAGTTCTCCTGATTTAATTCGTTCATCAATTATCAAGTCAAAGGAGTTTTCAAGCCCGACTTTGGTGGCATTGGTGAGTCGGTTGATAAGTTGCGGTATCATGGGCTGGTAATGGTCAGCTATCAGATACTCTTCAATAAATAGGTAGTGATATTCCGGTGAGTTGTCTATTTTATCAAGCATGAACTGATAGGTGTATTGCTTTATTTTCGCTTGGTCAGCAGAGAAATACAAGTAAAAGTCGTGCTGACGAGCATCTATTGCTTCACGCATTTTTGGAGTTGGGCGAAATGAATTATTTTGAGCAATTGGTTGCTTTATTGGCCGAACGCTATTAGATAGTTGGCATTCTGTCTGCGAGGCGAAGAGGATAAGCGAGACAACGAGGATGAGCTTATTGTTCATGGTTATTCGGTGAAGGGAGTGTTCTGAATGCTCAATAGTCCTTCGTAAAGAAAATGTAAGTAAGATCAGCGGCCTGCTGCCAGCATCTGATGTGTTCTTGCCTCGCATCAGTCGCTCGGCTGCGCCGCGTGATGCCTGCGCCGGAGCAGCCTGGCCGCGAGTGTCCCATGCCGCCTGAACAAGCCGCGCTCCGGCCTAGGCTAATTTGGGGCCTAGCTTCTCATACGTACGTGTCACTCGGCGTAGCCGAGCGACTGCGGCGGGGAGAGCATGGGAAGTACAGGGGAGGAATGGCGGGTTAAGCAGTTGCTACTTGTTGTTGGGCTGAAAGTGGCGGTCCGGCTTATGCTCCTGACTCCGCGTCTTTTTCCAAACCTTCGGCCAGCACCTCGGCTTCGCGCTGCAGGCCGGCGAGGCGGGCTTCCAGCAGGCGCCGGGCCGTGGCCCCGCAGGTAGAGCGGAGCTGGCGACGGGCCTGCTGCTCAAACAGGCTGATCCAATCGGCTTCGTCCTGTGGGTTCTCCACGGGACCGGGGTAGGCGCGCAGGGCCGGCGCGGCCACCAGCCGCGCCGCGCACGGAGCCGCCCGGCGGTGCAGTATGTCGAGCTGCAGCTTCAGGCCCTGAATCTTGGTCTGGCATTGTTGCAGCCGGTACGCCAGCTCTTCCGGGTTGGGCAGCGGCTCGGGCAGCGCGGGCGGCGCGGGAAAACTGCCGCCCGCGCCATCGTACACCAGGCCCTTGGCCGCCAGCTGCAGGCGCAGCGCCTGCGTACCCGGCATTGCGGTGGTCGATTGGTAGCCCCGTTCGGTCAGGGCCAGACTCGAACGGGCCACACCGAGCCACTCGGCCAGCATGTTCTGACTAAGTCCGAAAAGCGTGCGGAGGGCAGGAGTATGCATAGGGTTGACGACAACAGTTGCTTAAAGCTAAACAATTCGGGGCTAAACAATTTCTAATTGTTTAGCCCCGAATTGTTTAGGCTCATTTACGTGGGGGTATGCTAACTGCATTCAGCGGCGTGGCTGCTCAGTAGCCGCCTTGCGGGCGGTTTGAGCCTTGAAGTCTTCCAGTAGCGAGGGGTCTTGCCGAATGAGCGAGACGACAATGGCCACCTGCACCAGCGCAAGGCTGATTACCAACACCACTGTTTGCAGCACCACGGTGCCGATGCTGCGCACCCACTTGTCTTCGACGGGCATGCGGGCGGGCTCGAGCAGCTGGCGGTACACCCAGGCAGCGTAGGCCATGTACGGCAGCATGGCTACCATCATGAAGGGTTGTAGCGCTGGATAATACCTCGTCAGCAGCAGCAGCGGCAGCATCACTACGCTGGAAATAAAGGTGGTAGTGCCCGATATGAACGCCTGGGTGAGCAGCATTTCGGCAAAGTTGAACCGGGCGGGCCGCAGCAGCCACGCCGCCAGCAGCGCGTTTGCGGGCAGTATCACCACATATATCAGCGTCGGGTACTTGGCGTATAGCTGCATGTAGCGCTCCATCATCAGCTGCAGCAGGCGCGGCATGTCGGCTTGCTGCGCGGTGGTTGCGGGAACCATGCCCACCGCCGAGAGCAGTATCATGCTTACGGCCGTAATCAGCAGCAGGTAGGAGATGGGCCGGAAGTGCTGGGCACGGTGCCCGGCCATGTACTCGTGCAGCATAGCACCGGGCCGCGTCATCATCTGCCGAAAGGTGTAGCCGATGCCCTTGTCGACGTGCCAGATGGAATGCGGCAAGTCGTGGAAGAGCAAAAAGCGGAGTGTGATGCGGTGGGTGTGGTGTACATCCTGCCCGCAGCGGCCGCAGTACTGCTCCGGCACCGCATAACCGCAGTTCAGGCAGTGGTGTACAGACGGTAGGGTAGTGGTATCGGCTGCCTGCATCGGTAGCGTGGACTGACTGGACGTAACGGTGGTACTCATGATAAAGCGAATTAGCGGCTTCTAAAGGTAAGGCAATGTAGCTTTCACTGACCGCCGGCAGGAATGCCTACGCGCTGAGGCACGGCTGAACAGGGTTAACGTTGGGGCGCGGGCTGCGCTGTGGTTTGCTTGGGCGCGGACTTGGCTTTGAACTCGTCGAGTAGCGACGGGTCCTGCCGAGCCAGCGAAACGCCGATATAAACCATGAACAGGATGCAGGATAACAGCATAACCACCATTTGCAGCAGCGAGGTGCCAAGGGCCCGCACCCACTTGCCAGTTGCTGAAATGCCAGTGGAGCCAAGCAGCTGCGCGTACACCCAGGCCGGGTAAAGCAAGCTTAGCAGCAGCATAAGCAGACTGGCCGGTTGAAAGTGCGCCGTTTTACCCAGCAGCAGCAGCAAGGGAATCATTACGCCCAGGGTTAAAATAACAAGCGTGCCGATGATGAAGGCTTGGCTAATCAGCATCTCAGCGTAGTTGTAGCGCGTGGGGCGTAACAGCCACAGGGCCACGATGGCGTTCAGAGGCAGCAACAGCACATACATAGCTGCCGGGTATTTAATGAGGGACGCCATGTACCGCTCCATGGTCAGCACTAGTAAGCGCGGCAGATCGGGCGTGGTGGTGTACGGATTAAGCTGTACGGCCGATAGTGCCAACGCGGAAACGCCCACGAGGATCAGCAAATACGTGAACGGGTGAAAGTGACGCGCCCGTCGGCCGGCCAGGTACTCGCTAATGGTAGCGCCGGGCTGCGTTACCATGCGGGGCAGGGTGTAAAGCAGGCCTTTGTCGACGTGCCATACCGAGTGCGGCAAATCGTGGAACAGCAGGTGCCGCAGGGTAAAGCGGTGCGTAGCGGCCGACTGCCCGCAGCGGGCGCAAAACTGGTCGGTGAGGGGCGCGCTACAGTTCAGGCAGGCGTGGTGTGCGGCGTGGTCGACCGGGGCTGAATCGGTAACGGGAGAGTGAGCAAGGGTACTTTCCATATCGCAGCGGCCGTTTAAATAAGCAGGTGGGGAAGCGAAAGATAGAAAAAGCTTCCACGTTCCCGGGCCTGCTTCGGCCAACACTTCGTATGGGGCGCCACTGGAAAACAGCGCCACGCTGCTCGGTCGCAGACCTAGCGTTTTTTCTCCTGCAGGTAGGAGTTGAGCTGCCCGCGCAATACCAGCAGCAGGTGGCTGTACTGGCGCTGGGCCTCCTGCTGGGCTTCCAAGTGGTGTAACCGGGCCGCAATCAGCTCGGCAAACTCTTCCCGGTTGTAGCGCGTGACCTTAGACGAAGGCATAGCAGGGAAGAAAAAAGAAGGGAAGAGGAATATCGGGAACCATGAATGTTCGCAGATGCAAGAGTACGCCGTTTACAGGTATAATCCAAGGTTCAGGGTAATACCTGGTTTGGTGTTCGGGTTGCAGAGGTAAAACCGGAGAAGTAAGCACAGGTTTAGCGGCGCACGGCAGCCACCGTGGTATCGTCGAGAGTAATGCGGAATGGCGCGCCACTTAAATCGAGCACACCGGCGGTGCTGCGGCCTCGTACGTTCACCACAAAATTATAACGACCACCTACCAAGCCCGTTACCGAGGTGCTGCTGTTGGCGGGGCCGGTGGTATCGGGCCGGCACTGGGCGGCAGGAGTGGTGCCGCACACGCGCAGGGTGAGGTCGTTGTCGCGGCGGTGGAGGTTGGTTTGCAGGGCGTAATTAATGCAGGGATACTTCTCGGAGTCTTCGCACAGCAGGCGCAGGTCGGTTTGGCCTTGCACGTTATTGAAGCCACGCAGGCGCAGGAAAACGCGGTAGTTGGCGGGAGCCGGGCCGGTGGCGTCGGGGCAGGTTTCGAAATCGTCCTTCTTGCCGCAACCCATCAGCAACGAAAACAGGGCTGCAGCCAACACCAAACGCGTCATGTAATACCATTAAAAAAAGAAGCAAAGAAAGGCTGTACAACTTACGAAATCCTCCGTTGGAAACGCCCGAAAGCTTTTCGGGCGGGCACAAAAAAGCCCCGGTGGCGCGGGCCAACCGGGGCTAAAGAAACCAGGGCGTGGGTTAGAAGCGGAAAAGCGGCCGTTCCGGGTTCCAGATGCCCCACGGAATCATGAGCAGCACCAGCAGCAGGGCAACACCGAAGAAAATAGCCGCCTTCTTGTGCTTGAGCACGGGGTCGGAGGCTTTCTTGGACAGCGAGCGGCCTACCTGGGCCAAAATGACGGCCAGAATCATGGCTACCATGTGCTCCATGCCCCAAAAGCGCGTGGTGGGGTCTTTCATGGCGCCGGCCGTTTGCATGGCCTTCAAACCGAAGGGGCTCAGACCGAAGTACAGGATCAGGCCCAGCAGCAGCTGCAGGTGCATGGAGCCCACAAACGAGGCCGCCATGCCGTTGTCGGCGCCGGTGTAGGGCTTGCGGCCCAGCCAGCCGGAGAGGGCGCGCACCAGCACAATCAGCCCAAAAATGAGCACAAGCCAGCGCGACCAGGAGTGCAGCGCCAGAACGATGGAGTAAGCAGAAGACATAAGCAGCGGGTTGGTGATGGGGTAAAGGTCGGAGCCGGCGGCGAAAATCCTAGGCGTGGCGGCAAAAAACGAAGCTACTGCGGCTCGTCGCCTTCGAGCGGATAGATTTCCTCGGGCACAAATTGCTCGCCTTCCTGGCGCAGAATGGCCAGGTTGCTGACGCGGATGCGCAGGTTAAAGGTTTGCTCGTTCAGGTATTGCAGCACGGGGCCGAGCAGGTCGGGGGTGGTATCGTGCAGGGCCAGGGAAATGTGGGGCAGCCACAAATCGGGTTGGCTGAACCGGTCGGTGCGCTGGCACAGCGGCGCCGTGGCCGATACCAGCCGCATGTGCAGGGCATTCAGCTCGGGCGAGCGGAGCACGGGAATGTAAATGACAGGGTTTGGCCCCGGAAAAAGGCCCAGGCCGGTGGTGTAGGCAGGAAACGGCGCCGTGGTGGCGGCAATGTCGGCCAGCATTGCCTTCAGCGACTCGTGCTCGTTTACGCCGGCGAGCAGGTAGGTAATGTGCGGGTCGGGCGTGGCCTGCACGTCGTCGAGGCCAAACTCGTCTTCCAGACTTTGAATGATGCCGTTAATACGCGTAGCGTTCTGCGGATTGAGCAGCGAAGTAATTGCCAGCATAGCGCCCTAAACTGCCAAAGGGCCTTTGGGGTTGGGGAAATTTGCCGGAACCTGCGCGGCCTGGGCCTGCATGCGGGCGTTAAACTGGGCGCTTTGGCCCCGCGGAATACTCAGGCTTTGCCACTGCTCACCGCGCAGGTGCTTGGCCAGCAGCACCAATTGGCCGGTGTGGTAGGCATAATGGGCTACTTGCCGCTGGAGGGCATCGAGCACCGTGTGCGGCTCCTGCCGAATGGTAACGGTATGCAGCCAGCGTTCGGGCCGGGCGGCCAGTTCATCGAGCACAGCCCAGAGAATACCCCAGGCGGCTGGCCACTGAACTTGCAGCTGCGCAACAGCCGCGAGGGTAACGGGCTCTTCAAATTCCTGGTCGCGCTGGCGGTCGGGCTTTTCGCCGTCGGTGGTCCAGAAATCGGTGAAGCGGGAGCGGAGGTTGCCCACCATGTGCTGCACAATTACGGCCGCGCTGTTGGCGCCCGGTGCCGGTACGTGCAGCCATTCCGCGGGCGTAAGCTGGGCCAGGGCCTTATCGGCCAGCTGCTGGTAACTGACGAAACTGCGACGAACGGCCGCGAGCAGTACAGGGGCAAGGGCTTCGGAGGAAAGCATATCGAAGGAGAAAGGGCGTGGGCGGCGGCCAAAGGTACCACCGCCCACTACATGAAGGGTGACGCAGCTCTAGGGCAAAAATACCGTTCGGCATCAGGCAGTAGCTGATTCCCGGGAACCACAAAACCGCCGGCGTTTTCGGCCGGTTAGGTGGTTTACCCGTTAAAAGCAACCTCTTTATACCGCCGTGCCGCCACCTCACACCGCCACCACTCCGTCGGAGACCCTGCCCGCTGCTCCGCCCCGACGCCGCTTCCGCTGGCTGTGGTGGCTGGGCGGAATTGTGTTGCTACTGGGCGTACTGGTGGCCGTAGCACTATGGCAGCTCGACCCGTGGCTGCGCCGGACGTTGGAAAAACAGGTGGCCGAAAAATCGAACGGCCGTTATCAGTTGCGCATCGGCGGGCTGGAAACCAACTTCAAGCGACGCTCCATTACCCTGCGCAACCTGCGCCTGCGCCCCACCACTGCCCGCGCTTCCGATTCGCTGCCCGCGCCCTGGCTGGTGCTCGATGTGGCCCGTCTGCACGTGGGCGGCATTGGTATCGGGGCCCTATTGCGCAAAGAAATTGTGCCTGTCGACAGTCTGGCCATTGAAACGGTGCGGGCGCGGGTACTGAACACGCCCGACGACCTGGGCCAGAGCGGCCCCCTGCACAAGCAGTTGCCCAAGCGCCTGGCGGGCATTCGGCTGGCGCACCTGAACGTAACCGACGTGCGCGTAAGCTCTGGACCGGTGCGCAACCCCAGCACCCAACTCCGGCAGGGCAGCCTGCGCGCCACCGATATTCTGGTAAGCCGCGAAGGCAGTGCCGATGCCCGCCGCCTGGGCTACGCCGCCACCGTGGAGCTGCGCGCCGCCGGCCTGCAGGCCTTGGTACCGGGCCACACGTTGGAACTCGGGTCGGGGTACTTTTCATCGAAGGGAAAGCGGCTGACGCTGGATTCCCTTCGCATCGAACCCCGCGCTGCTGGGCGCAAAGCCGGCGCGGCCCGCACGGCTTTGTGGCTGCCGCAGCTGGCCGTTAGCGGCCTGCGAACTAAGCTACTGGGCCGCCGCCTGTTGCTGGCCGATACGCTACGTCTGGCTGCTCCCCGGCTCACCTTTACGCTGCCCGCTACGCCGCCGCCCCCGCCGCATGAGGTGCTTGCTCCGTACCTGCGCCGCGTGCAGCTCAAGGAACTGCGCGTAACCAACGGCTGGTTACGTTTGCACGGCACCGATAAAGCGCCCACCGTGCAGCGCATCGTCATAAGTGCCAACGACGTGCGGGTGGATACTGCGGGCTACCGCGACACCCGGCGCGTGCTGTACGCGCGCGCCTGGGACGTGCGTACTGGCCCCACCCAACTCACCCTCGACGCTCCGTACTACCGCCTGTCGTACCAAAACATGCACCTAGCCAGCCGGCCAGGCACTCTGCGTTTGGCCGATGTGCTGCTGAAACCGGCTTTTTCCCTGCACGCCATGGCCCGGCGAAAACGCCACCAAGTGTCGCACATTACGCTGAAGCTGCCGCGCTTCCAGGCCTCCGGCCTCGACTACGGTTCCCTGACCCGCAACCAGGCTTTGCGGGTGCAAGCCGTTACCCTGAGCGGGGCGCGGCTGGATGTGAAGGGCAACTCAAAGTATCCCATCAACCCCAAACCATCGGTGGTTACGCCCGAGTCCATCCGTAAGCTGCCTTTCCCGGTGGACATCCGGCAGCTGCGCATTGCCAACGCTAACATGTATTTCACGTTTCTGGGCAAGCAAGCCGTGCAGAACGGCAACGTGCAGATTCGGCGGTTTAACGGTACGGCTACTAACCTAAGCAACAGTCCAAAACGCATGGCCCAGCCGGCCATTGTAAAAGCCTCGGGCTATCTGCAAAACCAGTGTTACATGCAAGCCACGGGGTGGTTTCCGCTCCGCGAACCTAACGGCCAGCACCGTATCGTGGGTCGATTCGGGCCAGCGCCTTTTGCCATTCTCAACTCGATAACCGTGCCCACGCGTTACGTGCGCTTCGAGGAGGGGCAAGTGCAGGGCGTACGGTTTGAGGGTTCTTTTAACCGACAGGAAGCCCGCGGCACCATGCAGGTGCGGTATACCGATCTGAAGCTGGAATACCTAAGCCGCAAGTTTGGGGCGCAGGAAAAGGAAACGCTCGTGACGAAGGTTAAATCGAAGCTGGTCAACGGCATCGTTATCCGCGACAACAACCCGCGCAAAGGCGAATTGCAAATCGGTACCATGCAAAGCCGCCGGGAGCCGCGCTATTCCGTGTTTGCCCTCTGGCAGCAAGGCCTGATCAGCGGTATGCTCAACAGCTTTGGCGTGCCCCGTAAAATGGCCACCTCCATCAGCGAGCAGTAGCCCGGCTATTTGCGGTACGCTTGATTTAAAGAGTGTCCATTACTTCCGGCTCTTTATAAACGGAGACTTACGGCGCGAAATGCGCGGAGCCAAGCGGGGCCAAGCGGGGCCGGCAAGCGACGCTTGCCGGCCCCGCTACCGTTGCTTAGGTTGCTTGCGTAAGGGTTTAGGAGACAATCGACTTCATTCTGATCCACTTCATCAAAAAAGCCCGTCCGGAACATTCCGGGCGGGCTTTTCAGGTAGTGCGTGCGGCGCAATTTAGTGCGTCAGCACCAAACGGCCGGTTTTGGTGGTTTTGCCCACCGAGAGTTTGTACATGTAGGTTCCTGCTGGCAGTTTGGTGCCGTCGAAAGCCTGTTTGTGTACACCTGCGGCTTGCGACTCGTTCAGGACCTTCTGCACGCGCCGGCCCAGCACGTCGAACACATCGAGCTGCACCTGTGCGGCTTCGGCCAGTTGATAATGCAACACCGTCCGCTCGGTGAATGGGTTGGGAGCTGCAAATACGTCGGCTTCGGAAGCGTGCATGGCGGTGGTGGCGGCCATGGCACCGCGGGCAGCCGTGGCGTCAGTCGGAACGGTGTTCCACTGGTCGTGGGTGCGGGTTACGATAACGGCAAAGTCACCGCGCTTCACTTTTTGCAAGGGTTTGAACGTGGCGTGCAGCGTAGGCTGCAAATCGTTCGGGCCCTGCGCAATACTGTAGTAGGCATTGATGATGTTCATGTCGAGGGCTACTTGCACGTAGCCGCGCAACTCGGCCGGAACCTGGGCTTCGTCGTCGATGGCAATGCGCTGGCCGTTCACCTCTACTGTTAGTGGGTTGCTGCCGGCCTGCAGCGCTTTGTTCTGAAGTCCCAGGCTTTGCACCAACGAGTAGGTGAGGCTGGCGCGGGTAACCGTGGCTGCGGGCGAGAAAGTACCGGAGGCCGTGGGCAGCATAACGCCGTTGTTCACGTGGTTTCGGTCGCGGAGGGCAGCGCCGCGGGCCGTTACCGATTCGGCCAAAAGGAGTTGCGCGGCCGGTACGTCGCCGAAGGAAACGGCACCGCTTACCGGCAAGTACTGCCGAATAGCTTGCCCCATCAGCAGATAATCAGCCAGCTGAATGCGCGACAGGTCTTGCTCGGGCTTGAAGCCATTCGAAAGCCCATCCATCAGACGCTTGCTGATGGCCAGTTTAATCGAAGCTTCTGCGGGATGACCGGCAGCATCGGCCAAGCCAGTGGAGCCGGTCGTTTGGTTGAGCGTAATGGTGCCGTTCACGGTTTCGGGTAAGGCCGCACCTTGCAGGCCGTCCAGGCGAACCGTCCAGGTGCCGGCTTCGGGCGAAGCCACGGCTACGGCGCGGCCGGGGCTGGTAGCAAACAGTACCGAAATGCCCGAGGCGTAACGTACGCCGCTGGGCGAAAGTAGCACTAGGTTAACGGGGTTGCCGGTTTCGCCCAGTAAGCCCGTCACTTTGCAGCTCACTTCCAGGGCCGTAGTGCCAGCCGGCACCGCGAAGGTCTGGGAGTTAGTGGCGGTGGTAGCGGGGTTAAAGTTGATGGTGAATGGCGTGCTGGCAAGGCTGGTGTTTACGCTGCTGTTAAACGTGCGCTGTGCATTCACGCTGGGGCCGTAGCCCGCAGCACGGTATGCGCGGTCTACAGCGGCGTAGGCGTTGGCCATGCCCTGGCCAATTTCCCACGATTCGCGGTTGGGCAGGTTGGTAGCGGTTTGCTCTAAAATGCTTTTTACCTGCGCCGGCGTCAGGGCCGGGTTGGCGTCGAGCATCAGGGCTACAATACCGGCTACGTGCGGCGCCGACATGGAAGTGCCGGTGAGCGTGGTGTAAAATGGCAGGTGCGCGGCTTCAATGGTTTCGATATCCTGCTGGGTGCTGAGCAAGCCCACCGGCGAAATAGCCCGCGTTGAAACGATATCCGTGCCGGGTGCGGTAACCGTGGGCTCGTCGCGCCAGGGGAAGGTTTGCCCGTCGATGGTTACCGTGCCGCTCACGCCCTTGCGGCCGCGCGACGACGAAGGCGCCAGCACACCGGCTTTATCGGAGTTGGCTACGCAAATAACCCACGGGGCTTTCTTGTAGTTGCCGGTGATGGTGCCCGAGCCAGCGCCCGAGTTGCCAGCCGAAAACACCACGACCATGTTTCGGTCCACGCAACGCTTGGTGGCAATGGTTATGGGGTCGTTCGGGTTTACATCCGAGGCAATGTCCGATGTAGTGCCAAAGGAGTTCGTAATAACGCGGATGTTGTACTGGAACTGGTTTACCAGGGCGTAATCGAAGGCGCCCACCACATCCAGAATAAATAGGCCGGCACCGGTGCCGTAGCCAATCAAATCGGCACCGGGCGCAACACCGGCGTATTTACCGTTTGAAGCGGCGCCGGTAGCGCCCACAATGCCCGCTACGTGCGTGCCGTGGCCACCGCTTTGGTCGGTGTTCGGCACGTTTTCAAGATAAGTAACCGGCAGCAGCGCGTTTTGGGCGTAGAGGTTGGTGGTGCCTAACACGTTCTGTTTCAGGTTCTGCCCGAGTTTCATGTCCGGGTGGGTGCCATCGATGCCCGAATCGTTCACCAGCACCCCAATACCGTGGCCCGAAACGGGCAAGCCGCCATTGCGCTGCGTAAATGTGGGCTCCAGGCGTACGCGCTGGGCCCCGGTCAGGGCAGTGGCGCCATCGTTGTCGCGCACCAAGGAACGGTTCAGGTACACCGAAACCACGTTGGGATTCGCGGCCAGTTGGCTGATTTGGGCGTTGGTGGCCAAAACCCCGGCCACGGGCAATGCTCGCAGCGTTACGCCTCGCACAATGCCTAGGGAAGTTAAGGTAGTGCGGTTGGCCAGGGTAGGGGCACTGTTTCCGCGGAAGGTTACCACCACTTCGTGCAGACCTACGGTGTTAGCCAGCGTGGCCTGCAGGTGTGGGTCGATAAAGGCCTGGGCAAATGAAGCCCCGGTGCTGCCCATAAAGAGCAACAGGCCGAGTAAGGTTTTTTTCATGTGGAGCAAGTAAATTAAGGGTGTCTGGCCTGACTTACGGTGCTCCTGCGTATTGAGGTTTTTGTGGTTTTAAAGAATTTTTATTGATGAATCATTAATATAATAATCATTATACAATATATTTTGTCAATAAACAACCTCTTTAGTGAGACGCTCGTACAACGCCGTTTTCTTTTTGCTCGTAATTTATATTTGTGTTTTTTTAATAAGCTTGAATAAAAGGCATACGTGATGGTTTCCGCTGAAATAAGGTTTGATGTGAGAGTGTCGCTGCCAAAGGGGAGCCAAGTGTACCCGTCCCCAAAGCCGTACTCGAGCATATTCCGTATTTTTAGGAAGCAGTTACTGAACTGAAGCGAGTGAGCCAACTCCCCTAAGGTCTCCAGGTTTCCTTTCCACACCTGTTTCGAGTCCTTTTTTTGCCGCCGCTTTATGATCATTCTCGTTGCTTTCGTCGCGCACTGGTACTTGTCCCTGTTTGCGCAAACCTTCTTTCAGCACCGCTACGCTGCCCACCGCATGTTCAGCATGAGCGGGCTGTGGGAGCGGTTTTTCTTTCTCTTCACTTTCTTTACTCAGGGCTCCTCGTTCATGTCGCCGCGCGGATATGCGCTCATGCACCGCATGCACCACGCTTTTTCCGACACCGAGCAGGACCCCCACTCACCGCACTACTCGTCGAACGCTTTTACCATGATGTGGCAAACGCGCAACGTGTACCAGGAAATTTGGCTGCGTACTAGCCCGGCGGCCGACCGTTTCGAAGGCAATTACCCCGAGTGGGTTAGCCTGGAGGAGTTTGGGCACCGCTGGTACGTGCGGGTGGGGTGGGGCGCCGTGTACGTGGCGTTCTATGTGGCCTTTGCCACGGCATGGTGGCAGTACCTGCTGCTGCCCATTCACTTTATGATGGGGGCCGTGCACGGTGCCATCGTAAACTGGGGCGGTCATAAGTACGGCTACCAGAACTTCGACAACAACGACAAGTCGCGCAATTCTTTGGTATTCGACTTCCTGACCGGCGGCGAACTGTTTCAGAACAACCACCACAAACTGTCCAGCCGTGCTAATTTCGGGGTGAAGTGGTGGGAGTTTGACCCCACGTACCCCGTTATCTGGACCCTCGACAAAGTGGGCATTATTAAGCTTAATAAGCCGAAAGCCAACAAGGTACGCATTGCCGCATAACCCGCGCTGCACCGCTTTTTTAGTAATAGATATCCTGCCAAGGCCGCGCCATAGCGCGGCCTTGGCTATTTTGGGGCGCCTACCCCTAACGGGTACCCCGGCACATGATGCAACGCGCAACTCTACTTCGGCTCATTGGGTGGCTGGTGGCCGTGGCTGCTGTAGGCGTAGCGTGGTGGTTGCCGCGCCCGGCCTGGGCGGCGCTGTGGAAAGAGTTGTCTACTTCAACCACATTCTACCAGTTTGTGGCAGTGGGGTTTCTGGCCCAACTCATTGACGGGTTACTGGGCATGGGCTACGGGGTAATTACGGCCATGAGCCTCACCACGCTGGGCATGAGCCCCGCGGCTGTAAGCGCGAGTATTCACACGGCCGAAATGTTCACGAGTGGAACCGCCGGCTACCATCACTACCGATTCGGCAACGTAAACCGCCGCTTGTTTAAGGCCATAATCATTCCCGGTGTGCTGGGGGCGGCCGGAGGGGCGTTTGTGCTGGCGTACGCCGGCGGACAGTCGCCGGGCGGCTGGGTGCGCCCGGTTGTGGCGGTGTACCTGCTGTTGCTGGGTTTGCGCATCCTGAGCAAAGCGTTTCAGGCCCAAGGCGCCCGGCGCGCCAAAGTGCGCCACGTGGGCTGGCTGGCGGCGGCCGGCGGCTTCCTCGATTCGTTTGGGGGCGGGGGCTGGGGGCCCTTGGTCACCAGTACGCTCATTGCCCGGGGGCGCACGCCGCAGTACGTTATTGGCACGGTTAGCCTCACCGAGTTCTTCATCACGTTTGCCAGCAGCCTCACCTTTGTTTCGCTGATTGGTGTAAGCCACTGGCCGGTGGTGCTGGGGCTGATTGTGGGCGGCGTGCTGGCGGCGCCGTTGGCCGCCAGGCTAGTGGGGCTGATTCCCGTGCGCTGGATGCTGGTGGGCGTGGGCACCATGGTTATTGTATGGAGCCTGTGGCGCTTGCATGTGTTATTCACTTAACCGCCCCTGGGGTAGCCGGCGGCCAAGCATTGTTACACCAGCTGCAGGGTGCCGCCCACAAAGCGGTTCACATAATCCACGATTTCACTTGCAACGCGGTAAACGTGTTCGGTGTCGCGGGCTGGCAGGTTGGAGCTGCTTTGGGATGTTCGGCCGAGGTCGGTGATGCGGTCGAGGGAGTAATAGAGGGCGTCGTAGGCCAACTGCAACTGGGCATTAGGCGTTTCGCCGGCCTGCAAAGAGGCCAGCCGCAGCTCAATGGCGCGCATCACTACTTCGGCCAGGCGACTCAGCAACAGCAGCTCCTGTTCGGAGAACGTGCGCGGGCGCTGATCGACAATGCATAAGCTACCCAATACCTGGCCGCCGGCATCTTTCAACGGGACGCCCGCATAAAACTGCATGTTCAGGTCCGTGGCCACGTCGGGGTTAACGAGGGGCGAGGGGTTTTGTACCACATCTTCGGCTACTACCGGTGCGGTGCGCAGCACCACCACGGAGCACATGCTGTTCTCGCGCGGCACCTGCTCGGCCCCGGCTGCTCCATAGCTCGCCTTAAACCACACGGTATCTTCAGTTACCAACGACACAAAGGCCATGGGCGCACCAAACAGCTTGGCGGTCAGCTGGGCCAGGTCGTCGAACAGTTTTTCGGGGGCAGAGCCGGCAATGCGGTACCGGGCTAAAGCTTGCAGGCGCTCCTTGTCGTGAACAGGAACAAGAAGTTTTCTATCTACGGGCATTCTCTCGCGGCACAGTTCAGGTAAGGTTACCCGATACGCTGAGTACACCGGCAAGGTTACGTGAGTTTTTAAAGGTGCATTGTCGCTTCATTACCAAGAGTTTAGGCTTGTATATTCGGCTCTTCGACAAGAGCGGCGTGGTTTGGACCTGTAGGCGTACTCTGGCTTCCATCCGGTGCAGCACGTAACCAGCCAAATGCATTACGGGGACTTTTTCTAGGCTGAAAAGCGTGCCACGTACTGCTCGAGCCCAAAAATACGGGTTTGCCGAAGGCCAGATTCCGTAGAAATTCGGAAGCCCTGGCAGGGGGAAGCCGTTTAGCTGCCTGCCGGAAGGACGGTTGTTTACCTGGCGCCAGTATTTAGAATGCCTTAACGGCAACTGGCCCTCCTCTTGAATATTATTGGCTGATCAATATGCTTACCCCAACCTCGGTGCAACGACAACCTTCGGTGCAATTACACCTGGTGCCTGCTGGGCGTCGTCTTGATTTCGAGCGTTGTCCGGGCGGTTTTGCCTACGTATTCCGCCGCCACGGCGGGCAGCCTTGGGAGTGCGTGGCCCGCAACGCGCAAAGTCCCCTTCTCGACTCGGTTCAGCTGCACGAGGGTGCTGTTCCCGAATACTGCGTGCGGTTTCGGGATGCCAGCGGTACGGAAGTAGCTACTTCCCCGTTTACGCGCCGATCCCGCAGGCCTGCCCCGGCAAGTAAGCTGGGTAAGCTTAAGATGATAAAAAAGAGCTCGGAGGTAATGGGTGCCGCCTTTGAGGCCGAATGCGGTTAGGTATTCGGTGTAGCGCGGAGCTGAATACTGCCCTTAGCCGTTGTACACCGTTAACCGAATAGGTAGCGTTTGGGTATCCGGCCGGGGAAGGGCCAGACTCAGGAATTTTGCACAACGGCAAAATAGAGCGGCATGCCAATGGTGATGTTGAGCGGGAACGTTACGCCCAGCGCCATGGGCAGGTACAGGCCGGGGTCGGCTTTAGGTGCGGCGAGGCGCATGGCGGCCGGCACGGCTATGTAGGAGGCGCTGGCGGCCAGAATGGCGAAGATGAAGCGGTTGCCTACGCTATCGGTTACCCAATGGCTGGCAGCCGCCACCAGGCAGCCGTTCAGCAGCGGAATAAGCACGGCAAAGGCGGTTACGAAGCGGCCGTAGCGCAGAAACGCCGCGAAGCGCCGGGCCGTAACCATGCCCATTTCGAGCAGGAAAATGGCCAAAAAACCCTTGAAAATATCGGTGGTGAAGGGCTTGATGCCGTCGGCCTGCTTGGTGTCGGCAATGAGGCCGATGACGAGGCTGCCCAGGACCATAAGCACGCTGCCGTTGGTAAACGAGTGCTGCACGATGGCGCCCAGCTTGGGGGCATCGTGGCGGGCGGCGTCCTCGTAGCGCATCATCAGAATAACGCCCACAATAATGGCGGGAGCTTCCATGAGGGCCATTACGGCTACCATGTGCCCGCCGAAATGCAGCTGCTGCGCCTCCAGAAACGACACGGCCGACACGAACGTAACGGCACTCACCGAACCGTAGGCGGCAGCCACGGCCCCGGCATCGGCAACGCTCAGGCGCCGCTTCAGCACGAAAAAGGTGTAGAGCGGAATAAGGCCCGCTACCAGCAGACCAAAGCCCAGCGAGTACAGAATTTCGGCACTAAACGCGCTGTGTGCCAGTTCCTGCCCGCCTTTGAAGCCAATGGAAAACAGCAGATACAGGGAAATGAACTTGACGGTGTGCGGCGGAATTTCCAGGTCGCTTTTCACCATTGTAGCCACAATGCCAAGCATAAAGAAGAGCAGCGTGGGGTTGGTCAGGTTCGAAATCAGTAAGGGTGCATCCATGCGGAACCGGGGTAGCAAAAGCGGCGAAAAAGCCAGCGGGGTGACTGATGAGCAGGTTTTGGTGCCTCGCACAAGGTTGGGCCCAACGCCAATTTTGGCGCAAAATTAAACGGAATTCCGCGGAATGGAACGCTTGCTATTTTTATTGATAGTAAAACTATTAAATACGGCTTTTGCCTGTGAAGTAGAAGGGAAACAAGTACCCACGTACTTTGCTGGAAGAGGTACAGGCAAGCGGCCCGGCGGGGCACGCACTGGAAGTTCGCACCAGTTGGGGGACCGAGGTACCGATTGGCCAAGCTCGGCCATTGCTCGTATAAGCAGGCAGCGCGTCCGGTTTGCGAATGAGGGCGCCGCATTTTCCTCTTCAAGTCCGTATTTCATGGCTACCCCCACCAACCACTCAAACAACTCCGAGCAGGAGGCCCACAAGAATCCTGCACCGCGCACCAACGACGGCTCCAACGACAACCCCGACGAGTTCAGCGAATTCCGCAAGCCCGGCTCTTCCTCAACCGAAGACTATTCCCGCGAAAGCCGCCAGGCCGACCCCGCCCAGCAGCCCGGCCACGTAGAGCAGAACCAGAACCCCGAAGCCGTGCAAGCCGCTGAAAACGCTCCTTACACCGAGCAGCGCGAAGCCTGGGCCGAGGACGACCCACGCTACGGCAGCGGCCCGCGCCCGGAAACTCCGGACCCTAGCTAGCAAAGAAGTTTTACCAGATCTTCTTCTAAAAACACAGGGCGGTGTTCTTTCGATAAGAACACCGCCCTGTGTTTTTAGAAGAAGATGAACAATCATCTCTGATTCTTTGCTTGAAAAGGTTTGTCAAAATCTGTAGATCAGTTTATGTGAAATCCTTATCGGCAAAAACTACAAGGAGTGAAGTTGAGTTGCTCAAGTAGCCGGCCCTCGAATTCAAGAGATTCATTATTCATGATACGATAGTATTCGATAAGATAATCCTTTGTTGGATCCTTAAATTCTTCTTGATAAAACCTTAAAAATTTTTTTAAATCCTCGTCTGATATTCCAGTCTCATTCGCATAAATCTCTTTGTTGTGATAAGCAAGAAAAGTTATTTTTTGAAACTGTTTTATAATATTTCTTTTGTCTTCATTATCCCTAAAAAAATATCCATGTTTAATTAGTATTTTATCAATACATAATTCTAATTCGCTCAAGCTTAGGTTTTCTTTGGTTATATGGCCTGAATTCTTCAATTCGAAGCCTTTGGCATTTACTTTTACACCGAAAGCAGTGAATATTATTCCAACTAGCCTTTCTGGGTTATCAGTTAAATGAATATTGTTCTTAAACCAATTCCTATACCGTATTGATTCTTGTTCTCCCTTCTTTCTTATTTCGATCGGTATTTCAAAATTTTTATAATTAGAATGCATTCTTTCGCAAGTAGGAGAACTGTGATAAGAAGGTGGCTTAGGTTCATAAACCATTGTTAAATCATCAGTTATATCGACTTTTTTATAATAATCAGCTATGAAGGTATTTGGTTCTGAAAAGAACATATTTAGAGCCAATAACCTTTGAACCTCTTTTGGGCCAAAAAAGTCGATAGGTTTATTGTACAAATCACCTTTGAGCTTAGGAACAGCGTTGAAGTCAATCCTGCCAATAATTCTTTTAGAGTTGTTTACTGTTATGAATGGCATATCAAGCGGGTTAAACGCAATGTAATATAAAAGAAGATCAGGATATATGATGGTTCACGATGAACAAGAAGCTTAAACAGCATTCCCTCCGCCCAAACGCCGTACCTTTGCAGTTCCTTCCCGCAAGGTAGTAGCTGCATGATTTCCATTTCCGACCTCGACTTCCACTTTGGTGCGCGTACCCTTTACGACGGCGCCAACCTCCACATCAAGCCCAAAGACAAGATCGGCCTTATTGGCCTGAACGGTCAGGGTAAATCCACGCTGCTGCGCATTCTGGTGGGCGAATACAAGCCCGACGGCGGCAGTATTTCCATGAGCAAAGACGTGAGCCTGGGCTTCCTGAACCAGGATTTGCTCAGTTACGACTCGCACGAGCCCATTCTCATCGTGGCCATGCAAGCCTTTGCCGAGGCGCTGGACCTGCAAAAGAAAATCGACGAGGTGCTGCTGGAGTTCGAGCAGAACTACACCGACGACCTCGTGGACAAGCTGGCCACGCTGCAAGAGCGTTTTGAGGCGCTGGGCGGCTACACCATGCAGGCCCGCGCCGAGGAAATTCTGGAAGGCCTGGGCTTCACCACCGAAGAGCTGCAGAAGCCCTTGAAGCTGTTTTCGGGCGGCTGGCGCATGCGCGTAATGCTGGCCAAAATCCTGCTTCAGCAACCCTCGCTGCTGCTGCTCGACGAACCCACCAACCACTTGGACTTGCCATCCATCAAGTGGATTGAGGACTACCTCGCCGGCTACGAAGGCGCGGTAATCATTGTGAGCCACGACCGAGAATTCCTCGACCGCACCACCAACACCACCGTGGAGGTGACCAACGGCAAGCTGGTGCCCTACGCCGGCAACTACTCCTACTACATGGAGGAGAAGGAGGAGCGCAACCTCATCCAGAAAGGTGCTTTCGAAAACCAACAGTCGCAGATTCGGCAGGCCGAACGGTTCATTGAGCGGTTCAAGGCCAAAGCCTCGAAAGCCAAGCAGGCGCAAAGCCGCCAGAAGATGCTCGACAAGCTCGACCGCATCGACGACGTGGACCCCGAAGCAGCCAAGGTGAATTTCAACTTCCGCTTCTCGGTGCAGCCCGGCCGCCACATTCTGCGCATGGAGCACGTGACGAAGAAATACGGCGACAAGCTCATTTTCCGCGACACCAACGTGCACGTGGAGCGCGGCGACAAAATCGCCCTGATAGGTGCCAACGGTAAGGGTAAATCCACGCTCATGCGCCTCGTAGCTGGTACTGAAGCGCCCACCAGCGGCACGCACCAGTTGGGCCACAACGTGATTATGGCCTTCTACGCCCAGCACCAGCTGGAAAGCCTGAACGTAGACAACGAAGTGCTGCAGGAACTGGTGCAAGCCGGCTCGAAGCGCAACGAAATGGAATTGCGCACCGTGCTGGGCTCGTTCCTGTTCACGGGCGAGGCGGTATTCAAGAAAATCAAGGTGCTGAGCGGCGGCGAGAAAAGCCGCGTGGCCTTGGCCAAAACCCTGATTTCGGAAGCCAACTTCCTGCTGCTCGACGAACCGACTAACCACTTGGACATGCAGTCGGTGAACATCCTCATCCAGGCGTTGGAGCAGTATGAGGGCACGTTCATCGTCATCAGCCACGACCGTTACTTCGTGGAAAACGTGGCCACCAAAATCTGGTACATCGAGGACTTCCAGCTTAAGGAATACCCTGGCACTTACCACGAGTACGAGCAGTGGCAGGAAGACCGTGCCAAGGACGCCAAGAAGGCCGCGGCCAATGGCCAAGCCGCTCCCGCTAAGCAGGCTCCCAAGCCAGAAACCAAAAAGCAACTCAGCCAGGGCGAGCGGGAAACCGCGCAGCGTGAGCTAAAGCAGCTCAGCAAGCAGCTTCAGGAAACCGAAGCCCGCGTAAACAAGCTGGAGCTGGAATTGGCCGGTTACGAAAAGCAGCTTGCCGACCCGAACATTTACAACAACGCCGCCCAGCTAAAGGATGCCACGGTGAAGTTCGAGCAGGTAAAGAAGGAGCTGAACAAGGTAAACGACCAGTGGAGTGAGCTAGCCGAGAAAGTAGAGGAACTAGAAGGTCAAGTGAAGTAAACTCGACCACATATATAAAAGCGCCGCCGTGCGAACTGCCCAGTTCACCACGGCGGCGCTTTTTAGTGTGTGAATCACTTAGTAGGCTACTTCACGCGCATCGTTCAACGACTTGATAAAGGCAATAATGGCCTGTTGTTCGGCTGCTGTTAGGTTCAATTTGTCTTCGGGCAGGGTTTGCGTGGGCACGTTCAGGCCCAGGCCGGCCCCGCCGCCTTTGTTATAGAAATCCAGCACTTGTTCCAGCGTTTGGTACACGCCGTTGTGCATATAAGGCGCGGTAAGGGCCGCGTTGCGCACGGTGGGCGTTTTAAAGGCGTACTGCTGGTGCGGAATGCGGTGCAGCAAGTACTTGCCCTGGTCTTTATCCAGCTGCGGGTGCAAGGTGTCAGGGGTAGCAGGCACACCCAGGACTTCGCTTTCGGTCTTTTCGTACAGCGGGGGTACGGCGCCGTTGAACAGGGGCATGTAATGGCAGGTGCCGCACTGCGCTTTGCCCATGAACAGGTTAAAGCCCTGCACTTCCTGCGCGGTCAGGAGCGTAGTGTCGCCGCGCAGGTAGCCATCGAAACGGCTGTTGAGGCGCACCAGGGAACGGACGTACGCGGCCACGGCGCGGCGAATGTTGCGCTCGGTGACTGGGGATTTTTCATCGGCAAAAGCCTGGGCGAATTGCTTGGCGTAATTGCCTCTTTTGCGCAGCACCGCCGAAACTTCGCTGAGCTTCCCGCCCATTTCGGCTTTGTTCGACACCACGGCGTGCACTTGGTCCTCGAGCGTGTGCACGCGCCCGTCGTAAAACTGGTCGGCTTGCAGGGCGGCGTTTAGCAAGGTAGGAGTGTTGCGCTCGATTTCGGTGTCGGCAAGCAAAGAACGGTTCACGCGCAGGCCATCCGTATAGCCTTTATCCGGCGCGTGGCAGTTGGCGCAGGAGCGGCCACCGCGGCCCGACAACGTAGGTTCCTGAAACAGCGCCTCGCCGAGGGCCAGGACAGCGGCAGTAGGCGCGGCAGCATCGGTTGGGGCGAAGAAGGTAGCGTCGAAGGCGTCGGGGGCGAAGAAGCTGGCGGTGCCCGGGCGTACGGCTCGGCGTACCTGCCCAAAAGGCACGTTCAACTGGACTTGAGTTTGGTGCAGCTCTTTCAGAATGGGGTTAAAATGCCGCACGAAAAAGGCAGCGCGGTCGAAGCTCACGAAATCGACGCCGGGTTTGCGCAGAAAAGCCATGCCACGTTGTAATTCCGCCATGAGCGGCGCGGGGGCGTTAAAGCAAGCGGCCACGCTGCGGGCCGATTCCAGCGTAACAGCAGCCTCGGGCAACGAACGGCGGGCCGTGGGAGAATCGAAGCCGGAAACGCCCTTGGCCGCTAGCCGGTATAGGTTCAGGCGCACGGCATCGAATGCCTCGGCTTCGATGAAAACCAGCGCGGGAGCCTGGGCCTGCAGGTAGCGCACCTGGAACAACAGGTTATCGAGCTCCAGTCGAATGAGGTCCTGCGTGGGGCGGTCGAGCCGATCGGCGTACACGTGCTCTTCCAGTACCTGAAACCCAGTGGGCAGCGTGGGTTCGTTTGGCTCGCTAGGCTCGGCTTCGGGCAGGGCAGCGCCGTTCAGGCGCTGGGCGGCGTTCGGGTAATAGTACTCAACAGCAAATTCGAGGTGCTTGTATTCGGCGCGGCAGGCGGCAAAATGCGTGCGTAAGCCGGCCGCGTTTGCGCGGTAGGCATCGGCCTGGAAGCGCGTGAGGGCCTCATGCAGCCGCGTCAGGTGGTCGGTGTAATAGGCTTTGACTTGACCGGTGGGTGCGGGGCGTAGCGCGGTAAAGGAAAACAACACCGCCGCTAAACCCAGTAATACCCATTGACCCAAGGCAGGTAAACGAAACAACCGGGTTTTCATTCGAAGTAAAATTTAGTGCCGGGCAGCAACGCCTGGGCTTGCACTCGGGCTTCGGCGGTGAATGCATTGTTGCGCAGAATCACGGTTTTTAGCTTTTTTAGCTTGCTTATGGAGCGCGGCAACGCGGTTAGCTGGTTGTCGCTGATGACGAGCATTTCCAGGTTGGTAAGCTTGCCCAAGCTCTTTGGCAGCACTTTCAACTGGTTATTGGTCAGCACCAATGACTTTAGCGCCCGACAACTCCCAATGGTGGCAGGCAGAGCTTCTAACTGGTTGTTGGCTAGGTTCAACTCCTGCAGCTGCTGCCAGCCGCCCAGTTGCGCGGGTAAACTCGTGAGCTTGTTGTCGCTGAGCATCACGTAGCGCAGGCGCCGCATTTGGCCAAGCGTGGCGGGCAGAAACAGCAGCTGGTTGTGCGAGGCATCAAAGTACTCCAACTGCCGGAGCTGGCCCAGCTGCTCGGGCAGGGACGCAAAGTTGTTCCAAGCCAGTATTAGGTAGCGCAGGCTGTCGAGCCGGCCGACGCTGGCTGGTAGTTCGGTCAGGGCGTTTTTATCGATTTGCAGCTGACGCAGCTGGCGCAGGCTGCCCAGGTCGGTGGGTAAGCTCAAGAGCTTGTTCTCGTTGGCAAACAGCTCGCGCAGGCTGTCGAGGCGCGTTACCTCGGCGGGTAGGTAGCGGAGGTGGTTGTTCTGCACGTGCAGGCTGCGCAAGCGCGGCAGTTGTGCCAAGCCGGTTGGTAGCTGTTCCAGGTCTTGCAGGCGCAGGTTCAGTTCCAGCACGCAGCCCGTCCGGCCGAGGGCATCGGCCATGGTAAAGGCAGCCGGCGAGGCCGGGCATTGTGCTAAACAGGCATTGCCCCGCAGGAATACCTGCAGGGCAATACCGATGATAGCGGATAGGATAACGCGCGGTAAGCTCACTGTTTATTGCTTGATAAAGGCGCGGTTGGTGCTGGTGGAAGCCGCTTTGATAACCAGGTTGTAGTGCCCGGCGCGCAGCTTGCCCACCGGCAGCTTCAAGCGGTTCTGGCCTTGGCGCAGCGTGGCCGATTGCTCCAGCAACAAAGCTCCTACGCTGTTGAATACCTGCAGCGTGGCGGCTTCGGCTCGGGTATGCGTTAGTTCCACGGTCAACTCCTGGCCCACCGGGTTCGGGTACACGTCGGCTTTTTCGAAGGCAGCTTGCTCGTTTTTAGCGGCGGTAACACCACCCGTGCCCAGCGTGCCGCGGCGGCCAATTACCAGGGCCGTCGATTTGTTGAAGACCACCTGCTGGCCGGCGGCATCGGTGGTGGCCAGGGTGTTGGTAGAGCTCGGGTTCTGAATAGAGAGAAACATGAACTGCTCGTCGGGCGAGAAGGTCATGCCGGTGGGCTCGGAGCCGGCGGGCGTTACGGCAAACAGCTCCACGGCCGGGTTAGCGGCGGTGTGGCAGGGCTTCACCAGCCAAATGTGGTTGCGGCCACCGTCTTGCAGCACATACAGGTTACCCTGAGAGTCGAAGGTGAGGTTGTCGTTGCCGCTGCTCCAGGCCTCGGCGGCGGTGCCGGTGCCGTAGTTAATGGTGTAGTTCTGGCCGCCCACAAACTCCTCGAAGGCGCTAACGGTGGCGGGCGCATCCAAGAAGCGGTACACACGACTGTTGTTTTTCGAGGTGAAGTAGATTTTGCCATCATGGGGGCCAATTTCCACATCCTCAACGCCGTTGAAGTTGGTGGCGCCCAGGCCTTGGGCCAGTGCCGTGGTGTTACTGCACTCGGTGGGTGTGCCATTGGGAACCTGAATCCAGGTGCCGGTGGTGGCGGTGCCCAGGCCGGCGCCGTCCAGCTTCAGCACATACAGGTTACCCGCGCTCAGGTTGCCGGCGGTAGTAGCTACAAACTTGTATACGAAGCTCAGGCTGCCTTCATCGGCGCCTTGGTACACGGTGCGGCGGTCGGCGGCTACGACCACGTTTTCGTGCTTGAAGCGGCCCAGTTTCCAGAGTTTATCGGGGGTGCCGTTGCCGTCTATATCCTTCACGGTGCGCGTGGCGGGGTCCAGCTCTACGTTCCAGCCGAAGTCCATGTAGCCGTCGTTGTTGCTGTCGGTGGGCGCGGTGGGGGTATTTTCTTCGGAGGTTACCACCGTGTTCCAAGGCGTAATGCCGCCCGAGCAGTTGTTGTAGGTGCCCACCACCGGCGCAAAGTTCACCGGGTTTTTGGCCGTTACTTCCCACAGCTTGGTGGCCGCGTTCAGCTGCATGTTCAGCATGGTCACGCCCGAGGTAGCCGCCGAGGAACCTTCGTGGTTAATGGACAGGTAGCCGTTGGCGCTGCTGCCGGCAATGGGCACGTAGCCGGTAAAGTCGAAGCTTTCCTTCACCACGCCGTCGGCCGCGTTGGCGTAAGGCATGCCGCCCTGCGCCAGCATTTGGAAGGTGTGCGTAGCCGGCAGGCGCAAATCCTGCATTTGGGTGCCCGGCTGTACCGAGGTAAAGTTGCTGATGAAATTGGCTGCTAGGGGGGCGCAGGGCGTGGCCGTCGTGCTTTGCTCGGGCAGCAGCTCCAGGTTAAAGCTGATGTCGGAGCTGGAAGCGCGGTCCTGGTGAATTTCCACCGCAATGGTGTTGGCGCCTACGCTCAGCGCCGAGACCGGCAGCGAGGTTTCAAAAAAGGCGGTTTCGTTGGCCGCATCCACGGTAGCCGAGGCGAAGGTGTTGTAGGCAATGGTGCCGGCGGGCATGTTCGAGCGGAACACCTCCGTGCCGTTGATGTACACCACGGCGCCGTCGTCGCGGCGCAGGCGCAGCTTCACGCCGCTAAGGCCCGCGAGGCTGTTTACCGAGAAGGTTTTGCGGAAGTAGGTGGTAACGTACTTGTTCGAGGAACTCGGGCCGAACGATACCACCGTGGCCTCATCGTTGTCGCCGTAGCCCAGCTCGGCGTTGCCCGACGCCCAAACGGCATCGTTGAACGCGGCCGTGCGCCAGGCCGTGCCCTGGTCGGTGCCGTTGTCGAGGTACTTCCAGGTGCTGTTCAGCGGCAGCAGCGGCGTGGTGCTTTGGGCGTGGGCCTGACTGCTGCCGAATAGGGCCGCCAGCAGCAGGAGGGTAGAGGTCTGTTTCATGTAGGCTTAAACAGTGGATGAATGACGCCGCAAGCTAGAATGGCCCTATTGCCACTAATTTAAGTCGGAGTTAAGCCTGTGTGAAAATTGAGCCGCAGGTGTTGAATAATTGTTACCAGATCAAAGCGCCGGTTACGCGCGTTTAGCCAGTGGCTGCGGCGCGTGCTGCCCTTAGGCGCTGTTTACCGCTGTTATCAGCCATCTGATGCTCAAATCGCGCTACATTCGCTTATGCTTCGTCGTTCCATTCGTCTGTTTTTTCTGCTTTGTACCGCCGCTGCCTGCGTACCGCTTGGCACGCCCATAACTGACCCCAACGCCGGCAAGCCGGGCCAAAGCAGCGCTGTGCAAGCGCCCCAGGCCAACCGCGAGTTGCGCTTCGAGGACGCCATTTACGAGGAAGATGTGCAGAGCGTGCAGTGCTACGTGCGCACTGGGCAGCCCACGGAAATATTCAGCCCGCCCGTGGTGGCGTTGGACCAGGGCCAGCCCATCATGCTGGAGTTCGATATTCTGGGCAACCAGGGCCGCCGCCTCACCGCCCGCCTGGTGCACTGCAACGCCGATTGGACACCCTCGGTCCTGACTGACCTGCAGTTTCTGAACGACATCAACGAGTTTAACCTCACCGATTACCGCACTTCCACCGGCACCCAGGTGCCGTATTACCACTACCGCCTGCAGGTTCCGCCCGTGAAGCTTTCGGGCAATTACCTGCTGGTGGTGCAGGACCAAGGCCGTCAGCCCCTGATTTCGCGCCGGATACTGGTGTACGAAAACCGCGTGGAAGTACAGGCCCAACTGGGGCTGCCGCCCGGCGGCTCGGCGCGCTACACCATGCAGCAGGTCGATTTCGTGATTCGCTACGGGGCCTTTCCGCTGGTGAACCCGGCCGTAGAAACCAAGGTGGTGCTGCGCCAGAACTTCCGCTGGGACAACGCCAAGTACGGCCTGCGCCCCACCTTCGTGCGCGACGCCGAGCAGCAGCTCGACTACCAATACTTCAATTACGAAAATGCCTTTCCGGCCCTAAGCGAGTTTCGGTTTGCCGATATCCGCTCCCTGCGCACCATTGGCGTGGGCGTAGCCGGCATTAACCAGCAGTCCTCGCCGCGCGAGATTCTGCTGGCGCCCGAAACCAGCCGCGCCAGTCGGGCCTACACCCAGTACGAGGATGCCAACGGCCAGCGCGTGTTCGAGAGCCGCGACTTCACCGGCCCCGGTGCCACCAACGCTGACTACGTCTGGACCACCTTCCAGCTCGCCGCCGAAAGCGTGGCGCCCGGCCCCGTCTACGTTTTCGGGGCCCTTTCCGACTGGAAGCTGAAACCCGATTTCAAGCTCACGTACAACGCCGAAAAGCAGCTTTATACCGGCCGCGCCCTACTCAAGCAAGGCTACTATAATTACTACTACGTGGTGGGCCGCAGCGCTCCGCAACCACCCGACGCCGCTTACTTCGAAGGCAGCTACCAACTCACCGAAAACCAATACGACTTGCTGGTGTACTACCGCCCACCCGGCACCCGCGCCGATTTACTCATCGGCTACCGCACGGTGGTGGCCAACGGGCAGGAAGTGCAGCTGCGCCGCGGCGGGCTGTTCCGGTAAACCAACGCTTTTGGGCATTGCCGAAAACGCCGCGCCCGGCTCCGTTACATGCGGGCCGGGCGCGGCGTTTTTTCTTTTGAAAGGTTGTGGACTATTCCACACCGGCCTGTGCGGCCAGCACCCGCTGCGCGTCGCGCACCACGGTGGCCCAGGTTTGCTGCATCAGCTCCGGTTCTACGCCAGTGCGTTCCACGTACTCGCGCTGGTACTGTTGCAGGCGGGCGTGCAGGGCGCGGGAACGGTTTTGCACGGCCGAAAAGTCGGTGAGGAGCTTGCGTTTGCCTTCGGGCTGCAGCACCAGGGCGGCGTGAATCTTGAAGTAGGTACCGGCCATGTACTCGCGCAGCATCAGCACCTGCTGCAGCTCGTCGCGGTCCTGGTCGGCCAGCTGGTAGGCCATTTGGGTTTCAATGGCGAGGATGCCGGCGGGTTTAGCGGCCGCGGCGTACTCCTCGAACAAAGCCGTGTACTGCTCGCCGGTTTCGGGCTTTACCTGAAACAGCTTGTCGAAGATGAGCATGTGGGCCACCTGCTGCTCGGCGGCCTGCCCGAAATACAGCGCCAGGCCGTAGTGGGCGTAGATTTCCTTGGTTTGCTCTTCCTCGCTAAGCGTTTCGAAGTGCGCGATGATGTGCTGGATGTCCATGAGTAGTATTGCAGCCTGCAAGTACGGCAGGAACGCGAACTATGTGGCGCAACCGCGGGCATTATATAGCCGTTGCGCAGGCGTGGCACGTAGCTTGTCTATTGATCCTTCGCAGGCAGGCTTCGGCCAGCCTTTACCAAACCCCCGATTGTCCATGCACACCTACTTCCGAACCATATGCTCCGCTGCCGTGCTGCTCGTGGCGGCTTCGTGCGCTACCAACCCCGTAACGGGCAAGCGCGAAGTCATGCTTGTCTCGAAAGGGCAGGAGCTGGCCATGGGGCAGCAGTCGGACCCGGCCGTAACGGCCCAGTTCGGCCTCTACCCCGACCAAAAGCTGCAGAACTTCATCAACGAGAAGGGCAAGCAAATGGGCGCCATTTCGCACCAGCCCAACCTCACTTATACTTTCCGCGTCGTCGATTCGCCGGTGATTAACGCCTTCGCCATTCCCGGCGGCTACGTGTACTTCACGCGCGGCATCATGGCGCACTTCAATAACGAGGCCCAGTTCGCGGGCGTGCTCGGCCACGAAATCGGCCACGTAACGGCCCGCCACTCGGCCAAGCAGCAAACCAACGCCATTATCGGGCAAGTGGGGCTGATGGGGGCCATGATTGCCTCGCCGCGTATTGCCCAGTTCGGCGAGCAGGCCATGCAGGGCATGCAGCTCTTGTTCCTGAAATTCGGCCGCGACGACGAAAGCCAGTCCGATGAGCTGGGCGTGGAGTATTCCTCCAAAATCGGCTACGACGCCAAGGAAATGGCCGACTTCTTCCAAACGCTGCAGCGCGAGCAAGCCAAAAGCGGAACCGAAGCCATTCCCGATTTCCTATCTACCCACCCCAATCCCGGCGACCGTTACAACCGCGTGCATCAGCTGGCCGAGCAGTGGAAGCAGAAAAACGGCAACCCCCAGAACCTGAAAGTAAACCGCGACCAGTACCTGAAGCTCATCGACGGCATTGTGTACGGCGAGGACCCCAAGCAGGGCTTCGTGGAAAACAACACGTTCTACCACCCCGAGCTGAAGTTTCAGTTTCCCGTGCCCGCTGGCTGGAAGCACCAGAACACGCCACAGCAGTTTCAGATGGCCGACCCCGCCGGCAAAGCCCTCATGATGCTCATGCTGGCCCCCGGCGCCACGCTCGACGAAGCCGCCCAGGCCCTGACCAAGCAGCTGAACCTGCAGCCCACTGAGTCGCGCCGTACCACGATAAACGGCTTCCCGGCCCTGGCTTTCGTAGCCGACCAGGTGCAGCAGGACCCGCAAACCGGTCAGCAAGTGGCCGGTGTGCGCGTGCTGAGCTACCTGATTCAGGACGGCAAAACGATTTTCGCGCTCATGGGCGTGTCCACGCCCACCGATTTTGCCGGCTACGCCCCGCAGTTCACCAGCATTGCCGAAGCTTTCCAGCGCCTCACCGATGCCGAAAAGCTCAACCGCCAGCCCGAGCACGTGCGCATCAAAACCCTGAAGCTGCGCAGCACGCTGGAAAAAGCCCTGCGCACCTACAACGTGCCCGAGAAGCGCCTGGAGGAAATGGCTATTCTCAATGGCATGCAGCTCAACGAGCAGGTAAACGCCGGCTCGTTAATTAAAGTAGTAGAGAAGTAAGCCGCCTCCGGGCTGCCGCGTGCGGGCTTCCGTTTTTAGGTGGCCGAAGCCATGCGGCACAGCTTTTGGTTATTTATGGTAGCCGCTACGTTTGTGGGCGGCTCCAGGCAGTGTACGGCAGGGGAGCGGGGTTGCGTAACCCTAAGCCCCCCCGCCTGCGTTGCAAGCTCAACGGCCGCGCCCGGCGCGGCACAAATCGTTTTTCGCCATGACTCCTACCTTCCGCCGCAGCCTGCACACCGGTGCCTTGCTGCTGTTTTTGATGCCGCTGGTCAGCTCTACCAGCCCAGCCCTGGAACGCCCCACGAAAGCCGCCGCGCCCGTGCAGGGCGCCCAGCCCGATCCGCAGGTTATTGCCCAATTTGGCTTGCTCGATAACCAGGCCCTGCAGCGCTACATCGACGAAAAAGGCATGCAGATGGGGCGCGTGTCCGACCGCCCCGCCGATGTAAAGGGCTTTACCATCGTCGATTCGCCCATTATCAACGCCTTTGCCACACCCCAGGGCCACGTGTACTTCACGCGCGGCATTATGGCGCACTTTAACAACGAAGCGCAGTTTGCGGGCGTGCTCGGCCACGAAATTGGGCACATTACGGCCCGCCACGGCCAGAAACAGCAGACGCGCTCTACCGTGGCCAACGGGGCGCTGATTCTCGGCTCCATTCTCTCGAAGCGGGTGGCCTCCATTGCCCAACCGGCTTCGCAGGTGGTGGGCCTGGGCTTGCTTAAATACGGCCGCGACGATGAAAACGAGTCGGACAAGCTGGGCGTGAAATACTCCTCGAAGATTGGCTACGACCCGGCTTCTATGGCCGACTTCTTCCTGACGCTGCAGCGCACCGAGCAAAGCAGCGGCGCCGCCACCATTCCCACCTTCCTGTCGTCGCACCCCAACTCCGCCGACCGCTACCAGAACGTGAAGAAGATGGCTGCCGCGGCCGAGCAGCAAGCCGGCCGCCAGTTGGCCGTTAACCGCGACCAATACCTGAAGCTCATCGAGGGCCTGGCCTACGGCGACAACCCGCGCGAAGGCTACGTGGAAGGCGGCGTGTTCTACCATCCCGACCTGAAATTCCGCTTCCCGGTGCCTTCGGGCTGGAAGTCCCAAAATTCGCCTTCGCAGTTCCAGATGGCCGAGCCCAGCGGCAAGGCCGTTATCGTGCTTATTCCGGCCGGCAACGGCACCCTCGACGCGGCCGCCGAGGCGTTGGCCAAGCAGCTGAACCTCCAGTCGCCGCAGGCCAGCCGCACCACCATCAATAGCTTCCCGGCCATTGCCATTCAGGGCGACCAGATGGGCCAGCAAGGCGTAACCGCCCGCACGCTCACTTACCTGATTCAGGACGGCCAAACCATTTACGCCCTGGTGGGCCTCACCGCGCCTTCCACCTTCGATACCTATGCGCCGCAGTTCCAGCGCACGGCCCAGGGCTTTGCCCGCCTCACTGATGCCAGCAAGATCAACCGTCAGCCCGAGCGCATCCGCATCAGAACAGCTAAGGCCGGCCAAACGCTGGCGCAGGCCCTGGCCGCCAACGGGGTACCCTCCAGCCGCCACAACGAAATGGCTATTTTGAACGGCATGAAAACCACCGATAAAATGACGGGTGGCATGCTGTTTAAGGTGGTGGGTAAATAACTACAGGCAAGTTTCGCCTCGAGCCATGCCCGGTTCCCTCGGTAAGAGGGGGCCGGGCATTTTGCATGCAAAGGGGCTTCCTCACTACTGGAAAGCCACAGGAGGAAATAAAACTCCCAGAACCTGACCAACGTCATTTAAGGGGCTGAGCCACATAACCACTTTTGCATTGGGTCCGATTTCAGATGGGCCACTTCAACCGCAAGTAGTCCGAAAGCCCGAGTGCCGTTTTGGCCAAACCCGACGTAGCCATGAGCATGACAGCAGAGAAAACGCCGCGCCACGCACCCACGCGAGCGGGCAAACGGCGCCCTTGGCATAACCTGGAAGCCGAGCAAGTGCTGGCCCAGCTGCGGGTGTCGATGGAAAACGGCTTGAGCAGTGCCGAGGTAGCGCAACGCCGCGCCGAGCATGGCCTCAATACCATGACCGTGAGCAAGCAGCAGAGTGCCCTGCTGCGTTTTCTGCTGCAGTTTCACCAGCCGCTCATCTACATCCTGCTTGCTGCCACGGTGGTTACCTTGTTCCTGCGCGAGTTCACCGACGCGGTGGTCATTTTCGCGGTGGTGTTCGTAAACGCCGTCATCGGGTACGTGCAGGAGTCGAAGGCGCTGGAAGCCATTGATGCGCTGGCGCGGAGCATGACGGCCAAAGCGCTGGTGATTCGCGACGGGCGGCGTCAGAACATTCACGCCCAGGAGCTGGTGCCCGGCGACATTGTGCTGGTACAGTCGGGCGACAAGTTTCCCGCCGACGTGCGCCTGGTGCAGGAACGCGACCTGAAGGCCGACGAATCGGCGCTGACGGGGGAATCGGTGGCGGTGGAAAAAAGCCTGGCACCCGTGGCACCCGACAGCATGCTGGGCGACCGGCTGTGCATGGGCTTTGCGTCTACGGTGGTCACCTACGGGCAGGCCAAAGGCGTGGTAGTAGCCACCGGCGACCATACCGAAGTGGGCCAGATTCAGCAGTCTATTGCCGGAGCGCAGAGCCTGGAAACGCCGCTCACCCGCAAAATTCGGGAGTTCAGTCACCTGCTGCTGTGGGTGATTCTGGCGTTGTCGGCGGCGGTGTTTGGGGTGGGCTTGCTGCGCGGTGAGGATGCCGGTGAAACCTTTATGGTGGCCGTGGCGCTGGCTGTGGGCGCTATTCCCGAAGGCCTGCCGGTGGCCGTAACCATTATGCTGGCCCTGGGCGTGTCGAAAATGGCCGCGCGGCAGGCCATTATTCGCAGGCTGGTGGCTGTGGAAACCCTGGGCAGCACCAACGTCATTTGCTCCGATAAAACCGGCACGCTCACCGAAAACCAAATGACGGTGCAGCGACTGGTAACCGGCAATCAACTCTACCAGGTTACCGGCCTTGGCTACCGACCCGAGGGCGAAATTCAAGCCGGCAATCAGCCCGTAGCCTTGGCCTCAAACCAAGCCTTAAAGCTGTGCCTGCAGGCCGGCTTGCTGTGTAACGACAGCGCCCTGGTGGAGAAAGAAGGCAAGTGGACCATTGAGGGCGACCCTACCGAGGGCGCGCTGGAAGTGGTGGCGCAAAAAGTGGGTTTCCAGCGCACCCAGCTGGAGCAGGAGCAACCCCGCCTCGACGCAATTCCCTTCGAATCGGAATACCAATACATGGCCACGCTGCACGGCGGCTCCCGCCGCGTTATGTACCTGAAAGGCTCGGTGGAAGCTGTGCTGGAACGCTGCACCGGCGCCATGCTGGCCGATGGCAGCGCGGGCGAGCTGAACCGCGAAGCCATTAACGAGCACGTGGCGCGCATGGCCGGCGACGGGCTGCGCGTGCTGGCCTTCGCCACGGCCCCGGCCGCCGAACACCAAACCCACATCGACCACAGCCACACCGCCACGAATTTCGTTTTTCTGGGGCTGCAGGGCATGATTGACCCGCCGCGGCGGGAGGCGGTGGAGGCCGTGAAACTGTGTCAGCAGGCCGGCATCGAGGTGAAAATGATAACCGGCGACCATGCCATTACCGCCGCGGCCATTGCCACCCAAATCGGGCTGAAGGGCCGGCACCAGCACGGCAAGCTGGTGGCCGTAACGGGTAAGCAGCTGCAGCAAATGCCGGAGCCGGAGCTGCAGGACGTGGCGGAACGGGTGTCGGTGTTTGCGCGCGTGTCGCCCGAGCAGAAGCTGCGGCTGGTGAAAGCCCTGCAGGCCCGCGGCAAAGTGGTGGCCATGACCGGCGACGGCGTAAACGACGGCCCGGCCCTGAAACAGGCCAACATTGGCATTGCCATGGGCATTACCGGCACCGACGTGGCCAAGGACGCCGCCGATATGATTCTGACCGACGACAACTTTTCGTCTATCGAGGGCGCCGTGGAGGAAGGCCGCGGCGTGTTCGACAACCTTACCAAGTTTATCGTCTGGACGCTGCCCACCAACCTCGGCGAAGGCCTGACCATTCTGGCGGCCATCGTGTTCGGGAGTCAGCTGCCCGTGCAGCCGGTACAAATCCTGTGGATTAACATGACCACGGCCGTGCTGCTGGGTCTCACCCTGGCCTTCGAGCCCAAGGAGCCGAACATTATGGAGCGGCCGCCGCGGCCGGCGTCGGAGCCCATTCTCAACCGCGAGCTAATTATGCGCACCTTGCTGGTGGGCGCCCTCATGCTGCTGGCCGCTTTCGGGTTGTATCTCTACGAAATGCAGCACGGCGCTACCACCGCGCAGGCCCAAACCGTGGCCGCCACGGCGCTGGTGGTGCTGGAAGCAGGCTACTTGCTTAACTGCCGCTCCTTGGTACGACCCATGCGCGACATCGGCTTTTTCACCAATCCGTGGGTGTTTTACGGTATCGGGGCCATGTTTCTCTGCCAGGCCGCTTTCATTTACACGCCGCTGCTAAACCGTTTGTTTGGTACCAGTCCGCTCGATGGTGGGCAGCTGCTGCGCATTTTCGGCGCCGCCGTGGTGCTGGTGCTCATTATAACCGTGGAAAAGCACCTGCGCATGCGTAACCCACAAAACGCCCAGCCCGCTTAAGCAACTATTGCGAAAAAATTTCACGCCTTACCGGCTTCGCCCTTCTCCATGAACGTCACCTTCTTCAACGCCAAGCCCTACGATAAACAGTTCTTCGAAGCCGCCAATCCGGAGTTCGGGCACCAGCTTAAGTTTCTGGAAGTGCCGCTCAACGAGCACACCGCTGTGCTGGCCAAGGATGCCGAGGCCGTATGCGCCTTTGTGAACGACCACGCCGATGCCGCCGTGCTGCGCCTGCTGGCCGAAGGCGGCACCCGCCTCATTGCCATGCGCTGCGCCGGCTACAACAACGTAGACCTGAAAGCCGCTGCCGAGTTGGGCCTGAAAGTGGTGCGCGTTCCGGCCTACTCGCCCCACGCCGTGGCCGAGCACGCCCTGGCCCTCATTCTCACCCTCAACCGCAAAACCCACCGCGCCTACAACCGCGTGCGCGAGGGCAACTTCGCCCTCACCGGCCTCATGGGCTTCGATTTGCACGGCCGCACCGTGGGGCTAATTGGGCTGGGTAAAATTGGGCTGGTAACGGCGCGCATCCTCAAGGGCTTTGGCTGCCGGGTGCTGGGCTTCGACATTCAGCACGAGGCGGAAGCCGACGAAATCGGCGTGGAATTCACCGACCTCGATACGCTGTTCGCCCAGTCCGACATTATTTCCCTGCACTGCCCGCTCACGCCACACACCTTCCACCTGATCAACGACGAGGCCATTGCCAAGATGAAGGACGGCGTGATGCTCATCAACACCAGCCGCGGGGCCATCATCGACACCAAGGCCGTGATTAAGGGCCTGAAGTGCGAGAAGATCAAGTATTTGGGGCTCGACGTGTACGAGGAAGAAGGCGACCTGTTTTTTGAGGACATGTCGGCTAAAGTCATTCAGGACGACGTGTTTATGCGCCTGCTCTCGTTCAACAACGTGCTCATCACAGGCCACCAGGCCTTCCTAACCTCCGATGCCCTGCAGAACATTGCCCACATCACCCTGCAAAACATCAGCGACTTTGAGCACGGACAGGCCCTCACGAACCAAGTGTTACCGTAGCAACCCGTCCGAGCTGCTGTGCTGGTTTATTTAGCTATTGACCCCGCCAAAGCGCGTCTCAATAGCCGATACCGGCACCCAAGGGCAGGCCCCGCCAGCAAAAAAGCGCGGCCTGAGCTAGTTCAGCCAAACCTCTTCTACCACCTCGAAACGGTGCGGCGCAAAGGCATTGAAATAGGGCGCGTTGGCTTCAAACCCCAATACGTGAACCAGCGGCAAGCCTTCCAAACGGCTGTCAACGAAACGAACCGGGTAAACCTGGCCTTCCTCGGGCCAGTCGCCCACGTGGTTGGCCGGGCGTTGGCCGGCGTCTACGCAGCGGGCGTAATGCAACACCGGAAGCGAGGCGGTGGCTTCGGCGCAGGTCAGGTTGGTTACTTCTTGGCTCATACAGGCAAGTTAACACGAGGGACCGGTATTGGTTCCGGGGATTTGTAAGAAAGCAGTGGGGTGTGGCAGGGCAGAAAGTTGTTTGGTCTCCCGAACCATTCGTCGCTTTAAGCAACGACCGAAATAGGTTGAGAACAGACAAACAAGTACTACCAGACGAAGCGCGTACCGATGCTTAGCTGCGTAATCAGCTCGGTATAGGAACCTTGCGCCGTGCGCTCTTGGTAAGGTCCCGTGGCGTTTAACTCGGCCGTGAGGTGGTGCTGACCAACTGGAAAAGCATACCCAAACCGAATGGCGGGCAGCACGTTCCGGCGGATGGTATGCCAGCCACTGGTCCAGTCACTTTCAAATTTGTCTTCCCAACGCTGAGCGGCTATTCCCGCACCCACAAAGAGGCCGCGCTCTGGTTTCTGGCCCAAATGGACCTGCGCTAAAACGGCACCCGTCAGGCAGTCGAAGCGTCCTTTTTCAAACCCGTTGTTGGCTTCGGTCCGATCAATGCGTCGGCGGAAATAGTGGATGTAGGTAGTAAGGCCGAAGGAATGGTTGATGCGGTAATCGGCCCCTATCTGCCCGGATGGTCCCAGGTAATACATTTGGGCGTCGCCGCTGGCGTGCAGGCCTGCGTAGGGGCGTAGCTTGTGCTGGGCGCTGGCCGTTACCGGAAGCAGGAAAACGCTAAGCAGCAGAAGCCTTTTCATAGGGTGGGTTTAGAATAGGAGGCTACCGCAAGGTCAGTTGGTTGCACTAAGTGCGGTGTATTATCGAGCGAATCAGTCCTCCGCCAACATTATCAAAAACGCGCCGCCCGAATCCGACCGGGGCGCGGAGTTGCTGATTAAGGATGAAGTCTGTCGAGCTTCAGAATCTCGATAAAGTGCGAAACCTCTTGCTCATCGAACAAAATCCATACATCGTCGCCAATTGGCAGACGCGGTATGAAGTTTTCTTCAGCATACCAATTAGCCACACCTATTCGATGATCAGCAAAGTGGAGTATCACCAAATGGGGCTCATTATAATAGGTTTCTTCCTTTCTGCTATCAGCTCCTGCTTCTATAACCGTCTCTTTATCATAGCCGTACACCTCGAAATCGGCCAATGGCTTGCCTTTGCATTGTTGCCAGTAGGCGGAAGCCGGTGCATAACGCTCAGAGCGAATGCAGAAGGACTCATGTGATACGCTTAGGCTATACTGCATCCACCCAGGAATGGTCGCCCAACTGATGTACACCACAGCTTCTCCTTCAAATACGAGTTCTAATTGCTGTAAAATGATATCGATGTGGCCGTTGGTAGTGAGGTCAGCCCCCGGAAAAACATCGTGGTAAAATACGGCTTCCAGCATGCGGCCCACGACATTGTTTAGCGGCTGAATAATGTGTTGTTGCAGAAGTTCTTTCATGGCTTGTCACTAAACCGAAACGCCCCGACCGAATACCGGCCGGGGCGTTGAAATTAGGCTCTAGCGTCAATAACGCTATGAAGATGCGGAATTAAACGTTGAAGCGGAAGTGCATAATGTCGCCGTCCTGCACCACATAATCCTTGCCTTCCACGGCCATTTTACCGGCTTCTTTGATCTTTACTTCGGTCTTGTACTCCTGGTAATCGGCCAGCTTAATGACCTCGGCACGGATGAAGCCTTTCTCGAAATCGGAGTGGATAACGCCGGCGGCCGCGGGAGCTTTGTCGCCTTTGTGAATGGTCCAGGCACGCACTTCCTGCACGCCAGCCGTGAAGTAGGTAATCAGGTTCAGCAGCGAGTACGAAGCGCGAATGAGGCGGTTCAGGCCCGACTCCGTAAGGCCGTATTCGCCCAGGAATAGCTCCTTTTCCTCGGGGTCTTCCATTTCGGCAATCTGCGACTCAATGGCAGCCGACACCATTACCACTTCGGCACCTTCCTGGGCCACGTGGGCCTGCAGCGCGGCCACGTGGGCGTTGCCGTTTGTAATGCTGGCCTCGTCTACGTTGGCCACGTAAATCACCGGCTTAATGGTGAGCAGCTGCAGGTCTTCCACTGCTTCCAGTTCTTCCTCGTTGGCCTGCAAGGAGCGGGCGTTCTGGCCGCCTTCCAGGTGTTCCTTGAAGCGTTGCAAGGCCGCTACTTCTTTCTTGGCTTTGGCGTCGCCGCCTTTGGCCGAGCGTTCCGATTTCTGCAGCTTCTTATCAACGCTTTCGAGGTCCTTGATCTGCAACTCGGTGTCGATTACGTCCTTGTCGAACACGGGGTCGACGCCGCCGGCTACGTGCACAATATTGGGGTCGTCGAAGCAGCGTACCACGTGAATGATGGCGTCTACCTCGCGGATGTTGGCCAGGAATTTATTGCCCAAACCTTCGCCCTTGGAAGCACCTTTCACCAGGCCCGCAATGTCCACGAACTCGATGATAGTAGGCAGTACGCGCTTGGGGTTTACCAGCTTCTCCAGAATCTGAAGCCGCTCGTCGGGCACGGTAATCACGCCCACATTCGGCTCGATGGTGCAGAAAGGGTAGTTGGCCGATTCGGCCTTGGCGTTTGACAGCGCGTTGAACAGGGTGGATTTGCCCACGTTAGGCAAGCCGACGATACCGCAGCGAAGACCCATAGGTATTGGAATTCTGAATGTTGAATGCGAAGGGAAGAATGCAGGCTAGGCCCAATTCGGGGGCAAAGGTACGAAGCCCGACCGGTGGTTGAACGCCCCGCCGGAACAAAGCTCCCCGCTTCCGGTGCGTATGAAGCCATGGCTCCTTCGCTTTTAGGAGTAGAGAAGCTGCCGTTCTCAAGGCTGCTAAATACAACAACGCGCTGCTTGCGGGCCGAAACCAGCAAAGCAGCGCGTTGCGTGAGAAAGATTGGGCCGGCTTAGTAAGTGCCGGCGCCGCTGTCGGCTACGTTGCCGTTGAACTCGGGGCCGTCGTAGCGGTTGGGGTCGTTAAACTCGGGGCGGGGGCGGTCCAGCTCGGCTACTTCATCGGGGGAGAGCAGCTCTTCACGCACGTATCCAATGGCATCCTGCAGGGCCTCAGCAAACTTCAGGAAATCCTCTTTGTAGAGGAAGATTTTGTGCTTCTCGTAGGAGAAGGTATCGTCGTCGCGCAGGCGGCGCTTGCTCTCCGTGATGGTCAGGTAGTAGTCCTGGCCACGGGTGGCTTTCACGTCGAAAAAATAGGTGCGCTTACCGGCTTTGATGCGCTGTGAATAAATTTCTTCCTGTTCGTAGCGGTCTTCCACGGGGCCAACGGGTAAAAGTGTTTGAATGGGGGTGATTGGGTTATTCTGAGACGATTGAAAATCTCCGGCTAAAACTACCTTTTTGCCTTGGGAGATAAAAATTTGCTGCCAACAAATTGAGTAAACCCAAGGTTAAACCGGCTGGAAAGCCAGCAAACATGGTACAATTCCGCCTTTTGGGCGGTTTATGGCACGGCCGCCGCAACGGCCGCGTTACCTTCGCAGTCATTCCCCGCATACCTGCCTTCGCTGCTATGGCCCAACCACTCGACCTCGCTGCCGTCCGCTCCTTCGAAAACCTGGAATTCCTGGCCCGGCAGCTTGTCGATGGGTTTATCACCGGCTTGCACCAGTCGCCGTACCACGGCTTTTCGGTGGAATTCTCGGAGCACCGCCTCTACAACCCCGGCGAAAGCACGCGCCACCTCGACTGGAAGGTGTTTGCCCGCACCGATAAGCTGTTTGTGAAGCGCTACGAGGAGGAAACTAATCTGCGCTGCCATATGCTGCTCGACGTGTCGCCGTCGATGTTTTACCCGCGCCCCAGCCACGACAAGCTGCACTTCTCCGTGCTGTGCGCCGCCGCCCTGGCCACGCTGCTGCAGCGCCAGCGCGACGCCGTGGGGCTCGTGACTTTCGCCGACAAAGTAGAGCTGCAAACGCCCGTGCGCTCCACCGGCACCCACCGGCACACGCTTCTGCTGCAACTTCAGCAGCTCATGGAACGCCCCGCGCCCACCGAACGCGGCGGCACCGATACGGCCGGTGTGATTCACCAAATAGCGCAACAAATACCCAAACGCTCGTTGGTGGTCATTTTCTCCGACATGCTTGGGCGTACTCAGGCAGACCAAACCGAGATGCTGGCGGCCCTCCAGCACCTGCGCCACCAGCACCACGAGGTGCTGCTGTTTCACGTAATGGACCGCGCCACCGAGCAGGAGTTTGAGTTTGCCGAGCGCCCCTACGTGTTCGAAGACGTGGAAACCGGCGAGCAGGTAAAGCTCAGTCCTTCGCAGGTACAGGAGCAATACCGCAAAGCCATGCAGGATTACACCCACGAACTGTCCCTGCGCTGCGGCCAGTACAAAATTGATTTCGTGCCCGTTGACATCCGCGAACCATTCGATAAGGTGCTATACGCCTATTTGGTGAAGCGCGGAAAAGTAAAGTAACGAGCCGCTTTTGCCACCCCTATGTCGCTTATCACCCTCCTGATCATCTGCTTTTTCCTGACGGTATTAAGCGCGCTGCTCACCACTTACATTGCCCAGGGCAAACCATTCTGGCGCTGGTTCATCATCGGTATGCTGCTGCCGTACGTCTCCATTTTCGTGGCCATGATTGTGGTGTACCGCGAGCATAAAGCAGCAGAAAGCCGGGGCGAAACGCTGGAATAGGAAAGCTAAGAACCGGGCGCGTTGTCCAACGACTGCCATAAATACTTACACGCCACGGTGCGGTACGGCCGCCAGGGCTCGGCAATTTCAATCATGCGCTTGAGCAGGGCGCGTCCGGTTTCGGCCAGGTCGTAATGCTTGCGCATGGCGTTTTGAATGCCCAGGTCGCCTTCAGCAAATACATCGGGCTGGTCGAGGGCAAACATCTGCAGCATTTGGGCGGTCCAGCGGCCCACGCCTTTGATTTGGGTAAGGTGAAGAGTAAACGCATCCTCGTGCAGCTGGCTTAAGTGGGCGTGGTCGAGCTGGCCGGCCAGGTTAAACTCGGCAATGGCACGCAGGTAGCCGGCTTTCTGCCGGGAAATGCCGGCGGCCCGCAGCTCATCGTCGGTTAGCTGCACCAGCACGTTGGGCTCGGGGTAACCGTCGGGCTTGAACAGGGCTTCCACTTTGCGCCAAATGGCAGCAGCGGCTTTCGTGGAAATCTGCTGGCTAACCACAGCCTTGAGCAAGGCCAGATACAAGTCTTCGTGGGCTGAGGGGCTAATGGGCTTGCCCTGCGCTATGATGCGGGCCAGCACCGGATCGGCCTGGCGCAGATGGTCCAGAGCGGCAGACGAAACAGAAGAATCAGATGGTTCGGCCATGAATAGTTACTGTATACGATGCTGTTTCGGTCTTGATCTGTAAAGCCGAAAGTCAGAGTTATTTCGCCTGAAGGCTTTTCAATACCCGCCCTATTAAGCCATCCAAGGCGTTGTTTTCAATCCACCGGGCCACAATAATCAGGTCGTTTTCGGGGTCTACGTACACCATGTTCGTGCCGGCTCCGATGTGGGCAAAAGCCGTGGCCGGGGCGCTAGGGTACAGTTTACGGTCGGTGTTCAAGAAGTAATTCATGAAGCCGTAGGTGGGCTGTGCGGGAGTGGGCGTGCGCGCTAGCCGTAGCCAGTCGGGCGCGAGCAGGCTACGGCCGTTCCAGGAGCCGTTGCGCAGCGTCAGCAGTCCAAACCGGGCTTGGTCCCAGGCCGAAATAAAGAGCCCACCGCCCCAGTGCGAGCCGCCGCTCACGGCCTGCATGGGCACGCCGTCCATAATTACCCAGGAGTTTTCGTAACCCGTCCAGCGCCAGCTGCTGGAAGCACCGATGGGGTCCATGATGCGTTCTTTAAGCACCTGTGGCAAGGGGAGGCGCCACAGGTTCATGGTAGCCAGGGCCAGCACGTTCACGCGGGTATCGTTGTACTTGTACACCGAGCCGGGTGCGTTGCGCGGCCGCGTGCGCCATTCTTCGGGCTTGCCTTGGGGGCGGTCGGCCCAGTCGGGTTTGCCCCACAGCGTGCCTTCCCAGTCGGAGGTTTGGCGCAGCAAATGGTCCCAGCTAATCTGGCGGTTGTGCTCGGTGGCGAAGAGGTCAATTACATCGGTCTGACCCAGTTCATCGGCTTTGTCGACCGACTGGTTCCAAGGGGCAAAGGGAATAATGGGCGCCATGTACGGCGCCACTTTATCGTCGATGCTCTTAATGAGGCCGTCCTGCTGGGCCAGCCCAACCATCGTCGACAGAAAGCTTTTGGCCACGCTAAACGTAAGGTCCACACGTTCCGGCGTGCCCCACTGAGCCACCACGTAGCCGTTCCGGATGACTAGGCCGGAGGGAGTCCCGCGTTCCTTCATTGGCCCAATGGGGTAGCCAAACGGTTCCCGGCCGAAGGCACTTTCGTAGTGCGCATCGCGCAGGTCGCGTGGGGCCTTGGTTTCGTTGGCTACGGCAAATTGCACGGCTTCCTGCAGCAGCGCGGCGTTCATGCCTACTTGCTCGGGGCGGCGCTGTTCCCAGGTACCGGGCGGCGGGAAATACTGGTTTTTAGGCGACTTTTTCTGCCCGGAAGCGGGCGAAAAGAACAGGCAGCTGATGATGCAAAGGCTAAAACACAGCCGTTGCCCGACGAGAATATGCATACCGACGAAGGTAAGCGGCGGCGCAACCAAAAGCCACTGTTTAGCGCCGCTGCGGCTTACAGGTTTACGTCGGCGTCGAGCAGCATGTGGCAATGGTCGAGGCCGGGCGCCCATTTGTCCTTTTCTACCAATAGGGTACGAAAACCGAGCTTTTCGTAAAAGCCGGCCGTGAGTTGCGCCGTGTGAATTTCTATTGCTTTGCCGGGGTATGCGCGTCGGCACTCGTTCAGCCGAAACACGGTAAAATCGCGGCCCAGGCCCTGCCCATGCAGCTTTCGGTCTACCATGCCCCAGGTTAGCACGGCGTACGGGTTATTAAGGGCATAGCCACCGGCGGCTACCAGGCGCCCGGTTTCGGAGTGACCTGCGGCAATTTCGGCCACGAAGTAGCGGAGCGGCTGCGCTATAAAATCACGTAGCTCTTGTTCTTCCTCAGGAATAAAATACGGGTCGAGGTTGCTGCGAAAAAGCTGTACCACGGCTTCGGTGTCGCGGTCGGCCTCAAAAGGCCGGAAAAGAAGCGGGAGGGAAGCCATACTTGCCAAAAGGTTAGTGGGGAGCAGGTGCGGCGTTCGGGTTACCGAGGCCCAAGCGCTGTACCAGCGGACCAATAGTCAGGCCCTGCACCAAAATACTGAACACCACCACAATGTAGGTGACGGCCACAAGTATGTCGCGCGCCGGGCTGGGCGGCAGCGACAACGCCAAAGCCACCGAAATGCCGCCGCGCAGGCCGCCCCAGGTTAGCACAGGCAGGCTGCGGTTGGTGAAGTCAGCCCACTGCCGCAGCACCAGCGTGGGCACGGTTACCGCAACCAGCCGGGCCAGCAGCACCACCACAATGGCAATGATGCCGGCCACGAAATATTGTTTTTCAAACTGTACCACCAACATTTCCAGGCCGATGAGCACGAACAACACGGCGTTCAGAATTTCATCGAGCAGTTCCCAGAACTTGTCCACGTATTCCCGGGTCGTGTCCGACATGCCCAGGGTGCGGCCGTTGTTGCCCACAATAAGGCCCGCCACCACCATGGCCAGCGGCGCCGAGGTGTGCAGATTAGTTGCCAGGGCCGTACCGCCCGTTACCAGAGCCAGGGTAATGAGCACCTCCACCTTGTAGTGGTCGATGGTGCGCAACAGCCACGAGGTGCCATAGCCCAGCGCTATGCCCAAAGCCACGCCGCCAAGGGCCTCGTGGGCGAACAGGATAGCCAACTGGCCGGCATCGGGCGAGGTGTCGCCGGCGGTAATGAGTTGCAGAATAGCCACGAACACGACCACGCCCACGCCGTCGTTGAACAGCGACTCGCCCACGATTTTCGTTTCAAGGTCTTTGGGAATTCCTGCCTGAGTGAGAATTCCGAGCACGGCAATGGGGTCGGTGGGGGAGATGAGCGCCCCAAACAGCAAGCAGTACAGCAAAGGCAGGGGCAGGCCCAGCAACGGCAGCACAAAAAACATGGTCAGGCCCACTACCGCCGTAGAAATGAGCGTGCCGAATACGGCCAACGAGCCCACTTGGCGCCGGAGCTGCCCCAGCTGCCCGGCATCGACGTGAATGGCCCCCGCAAAAAGCAGAAAGCTCAGCATCACCTGCATGAGCACGTCGTGAAAATCGATCTGCTTTACGGCCGTTACAATTTGCAGCACCCCGCCCACCTCCAGGCGGCCCAGGCCCACCAAAATAAGCGAGGAAAGCAAGGCCAATACCATCAGGCCGATGGTGGAGGGCAGGCGCAGAATCCGGTGGTTGAGGTATCCAAATACCGCCGCAGCTACCAGCAGTAGGGCAAAAACATCGTATAGGGGCATACTCTTTTCCGGTTCACGGACGAAAATTGTCACTTTTACGTCGTATTTGCCCGTCGCAGTCGGTGCTGCGCGCACCCTTTTTGCTTTTGCCCATGCCCATTCGCCGTATCATCAGCCCCATTCGCGAACTATCCGACCGCGGTCAGCTGGCTGGTGTATTGTTGATTATGGCTACCGCCGTTTCGTTGTTTCTCAGCAATAGCGGGGTGGGGCCTCAATACCTGGCTTTTTGGGAAGAACACGTGGGCTTCGGGGCGCTGAATAAGTCCATTTCCCACTGGATAAACGACGGGCTGATGGCCGTGTTCTTTTTCATGGTGGGCCTCGAAATCAAGCGTGAGGTGCTGCATGGCGAGCTGTCGGAGCCACGCGTGGCCCTTATGCCGGCCCTGGCAGCCCTGGGCGGTGTAGTGGTGCCCGCGGGCATTCATTTGGCCTTTACCTATGGCACGCCCGCCTCCTCGGGCTGGGCCATTCCTTCGGCCACCGATATTGCCTTTTCCCTGGGCATTCTGTCCCTGCTCGGCGACCGAGTGCCCTTTGCGTTGCGCGTTTTCCTCACGGCTCTGGCAATCATCGACGACTTGCTGGCCGTCATCATCATCGCGGCCTTTTACACCGGGGGCCTGCACATGGGCTACCTGCTGGCGGCGGCGGGTATTTTTGCCGGCCTTGTGGTGCTCAACCGCCTGCGGGTTCAGCCGTTGCCCATTTACCTGCTGCTGGGTGTGGCCCTGTGGTTCTGCGTACTGGAGTCGGGGGTGCACGCTACCATTGCCGGCGTATTGCTGGCCCTGGCTATTCCCACCGAGCGGCTCGAAGACCTGGAATTGGCTTTGCAGCGGCCGGTTAACTACGTGGTGCTGCCGCTGTTTGCGCTTTGCAATACGGCCATTGCTCTGTCGGCCGATATTCTCCCGCAGTTGGCCTCTGGGCTGGCCTTGGGGGTGGGGCTGGGGTTGTTCTTGGGCAAGCCGCTAGGTATTGTAGGCGTTACCTGGGTGGTGGTGCGGCTGGGCTGGGGGCAGCTGCCCACGGGTGTAAACTGGCGCCGGTTCATTGGTCTGGGCTTCACGGCCGGCATCGGTTTCACCATGGCCATTTTTATTGCCACGCTCTCGTACCAAACCCCGGAGGCAGTCGACCTGGCCAAGCTGGCCGTACTGATTGGCTCCGCTATTTCGGCCCTCGTGGGCACCCTTATTCTGGCCCCCGGCAAGCTCACCGAAGAAGGCGGCATCGACGATTAAGCCCACCAGCTTACGGCACCATCTGAGTTGCGGAGCCCGCATGCATCATAAGCACCGGCGTGGTACTACGGCCTCAAAGTCGTAGCGCCACGCCGGGCCATTACTGCTGAACCGTTTGCAGCGCTGCCAGCACGCGTTCGATGCCGGCGTCGTCTACGTCGAGGTGGGTAACGAAACGCACCATTTGCGGTCCGAAAGCCGATGCTTTAATGCCGTGCTCGTTCATGTGCGCCAAGAATCGGTCCTCCGTCAGCCCGTCGCGAAGCCGGAAAATGACCAGGTTGGTTTCGGCGGGCAGCACAAAGTTCACGTAAGGTGCCGTTTCTAGGGCCTCGGCCAGCCGCCGGGCCCGGCGGTGGTCGTCGGCCAGGCGCTCCACATGATTTTCCAGGGCGTACAAACCGGCCGCGGCCAGGTAGCCCGCCTGGCGCCAGCCGCCGCCCATAACCTTGCGAATGCGCTTGCACTTCCGAATAAAATCCTGGCTGCCCACCAGCACCGAGCCCACCGGCGTGCCCAGTCCTTTGCTCAGGCAAATGGATACGGTATCGAATAAGCGGCCGTACTCGCGGCTGTCCTGGCCGGTGGCCACCAGGGCGTTGAAAATGCGCGCCCCGTCGAGGTGCAGCGGAATGCGCTGCCGCTTGGCCAGCTCCGCAATTTCGGTGAGCGTGTTCCAGTCGTAGCAGCTGCCGCCCCCGCGGTTGTGGGTGTTTTCGAGGCTGATGAGGCGCGTGGTGGGGTAGTGCACGTTTTCGCTGCGAATGGCCGCGGCCACCTGTGCGGCCGTCACCCGGCCCCGGTCGCCGGGCAGCAGCGCCACCGAAGCGCCCGAGTGAAACGCAATACCACCCACTTCCCAGAGGTAAATGTGCGAGGTCTGCTCGCAAATAACCTCCGATAAAGGCTCCGTGTGGCCCTTAATGGCAATTTGGTTGGTCATGGTGCCCGAAGGGCAAAATAAACCAGCTTCCAGGCCAAAGCGACTGGCGCATTCCTGCTCCAGGTCGCGCACGGTTGGGTCTTCCTCGTACACGTCGTCGCCCACGGAGGCACGAAACATGGCATCGAGCATGGCCGCTGTAGGCCGGGTCAAGGTGTCAGAACGCAGATCAATCATGGATAAAGCAGAAAGTGGCTCTCGGGCCAGTGCAGTTAATGTTCATGGGGGCGTGTCCCTGCGGGCCGGGCTGTACCGGGCTTCGCTGCGCTGCGGTGCTTCGGCTAACGCCTGCGCACCCGCTCCTTGCGTCGTGGCCCTACCCATCCCTCACGCTTTCGGGTACCAAACTACGGCCGCAACCGGCAGCATGCCACAACTTCTGGGTACATCGCGGTAACAATCATACGGTGAGGGGCAAAATCTGCCAGAATTTTCCTTACCTTTGCCCGCTCAATTCTGCTGAATAGACTCAAACCGACCGCGTCATGACCGTTACCCGTCTCAAGCGCAAGCACCGCAAGAACATTGCCCGTGCTAACAACAAAGTGCAAGAAATCAAAGACCTGCTCCGTACGCCCGTTCTCAAGAACGTCGACATCGAAGAGCTGAAGGCTGGTTTCAACAAAGGTGGCAACACCGCTGCTGCACCCGCTGCTAAAGCCGCTAAAGCTTCCAAAACCGCCACTGCCGCCGACAACGCCGCCGCGTTCGACGACGCCGAAGCCGTTACCAAGCCGGTTACCGAAGAGGGCCAGGCTGGCGAGCATCCGAAGCCGGAAATTGCTCTCTAAGCACTAAGCCGCGGCCGGTCGGCTGCTGCCATAGCATAGCACAAAGCGCCTTTTCTGCCCATACAGGCGGAAAAGGCGCTTTTTGTTGCTTATGGGTTTGGGTCGGCGTTAAAGCGCAGCCGGGTTATAATGCGGGCTCTTCCTTGGAAGAGCGGGGGCCAAGCTCCACGGCCTGCATGTTTGTTACTTTCCCGGCCTCCACCTCAAATTTGAGCAGGGTGCGCACCGTGTGAAACCCGTGCCGCCCCGCCGCCCCGGGGTTCAGGTGCAGCAGGCCAAGCTGGCGGTCGGGCATTACGCGCAGAATGTGGGAGTGCCCGCATATGAACAGGCCCGGCCGCTCGCGCTGCAGCAGGCTGCGCACGCCCTGCGAGTAGCGGCCGGGGTAGCCGCCAATGTGAATCATGAGTACCCGCAGGCCATTGAGGGTAAACAGCTGGGTTTCGTGGCAGCGCTGTCGCACCGGGCGGCTATCGATGTTGCCCCACACGGCCCGCAGCGGCGCCACGGCCGCCAGCTGATCCAGCACGCTTTCGTCGCCAATGTCGCCGGCGTGCCAAATTTGGTCGCAGTCGCGCAAATGGTGCAGAATACGGTCGTCGAGGTAGCCGTGGGTGTCGGAAAGCAAGCCAATGCGCATAGGGGAAGTACGTAGCGGGAAGAAAAGTGCAGCGTGGAAACGGTGCGGCTGCAAGGTACAGCGGCCAGAGCGCGGCGAAAACCTTCGATTTCGCCGGGGGCGTGTTACCTTTCCCGCCCGCAGCCGTATGCGGCCTGACGGGCTACCACACCAGAAAGGTCCGCCGCTGGGCCCATGCTTTTGTATCCCGAAATTAATGCTGTGTTTTGCAGCCCTGGCGTTGCCCAATCAGCTCCTTCTTCTTCCCGATTTGCCGCGATGAACGTCTTCATCAACGATATTCCGATCATCATCAAAAAGACCTCTGAGAAGGTTTACAAGCACCGCTACGACCTGATTTTGGCTGCCGAGGACGAGTTTACGTCCAAAGACCTGACGGGCGACGTGCTGGTGCGCGATGTAACTCCAGGATTCCTCGACCGCCTGCTGCGGCTGATGGAGGTCAAAAAGCTGAAAAAGCTGAAGTCGCTCACGCTGATGGCGCGCAAGAAAAAAGCGTTGATTCTGCACCTGAAAGACCAATTTCGCATTGCCAAAGCCGCTGGCGGCCTGGTGGTGAAAGACGGCTTGGTGCTGATGATTTACCGCCTCGGAAAGTGGGATTTGCCCAAAGGCAAACTCAAGCGCGACGAAGACCCTGCCCAGGGCGCCCTGCGCGAAGTAGAGGAAGAATGCAGCATTAAGGTGAGTCTGGCCGAAGAGTTGCCCAGCACCTGGCACTCGTACGCCTACAACGGGAACAAGATGTTGAAGAAAACCAACTGGTACGTGATGCGCTGCCTCGACGACTCCATGATGAAGCCGCAAGCCGAGGAGTACATTGAAGAAGTACGCTGGATGCAACCCCAGGAGGCCCTCAAGTCGCTAGAGGAGTCATACGCCTCCATTGCCTTGGTGGTACGCCACTACCTCAGTGAAATGGCGGGCACACCGGCCGAAGCCAAGTAACCACGCAAGCCCCAAGAGCGTACTGCCCCATAGTTATTCCCTCTGCATATGCGCTCCTTTCAACCCTTGTTGTGGTGCCTGGTGGTCTTGTTTTGTGCCGCCGCATCCTGTACCCGCTCCACGCCCTCGAACGAACAAGCTGGTCCGTCGCCGGCCGACGTACGCTCGGGCAATAACATTGATATTTCGGCCTTGGTAGGGCGGAATATCGACCAAGTGCGGCGTACCCTGGGTCGGCCACAGGAGGAGGGGCAAACCATTGGGGCCGAGCCGACCAAAGACCAGATGCGCGCCACTAAAGGCGAAGACTGGATTAATACCTTCGATTACCGGGGCTCCACGATTGTAGTTACGTTTAACGCCCGCACCCGTAAAGTGCGCGACCTAGTATTGGTGGGCACCGACGAAGAGGAACTCATGCGACGTGGCCAGCTGAGCCTCGTCAGCACCGATTACGTGGTGCTGCCCGTAAACAATCCTACCGCACCCACCAAAATTACCGGGGTGCGCGTGGTAGCCCGCAAGTAAGGCTAGGCTTCCCGATGCGAAACCGCAGGGGGCATTGGGAACGGCACAAAGTCGTCGACGCTGCCGCCGAAGCGGTGAATTTCGCGGATGATGGTGCTGCTGATGGCTGCCAAAGCCGGTGAGGTAATCAGAAAAACGGTTTCCAACTGCGGGTAAATGTGCCGGTTGGCCTGCGCAATCGTGTTTTCGTACTCGAAGTCGGTGGTGTTGCGCAAGCCGCGCAACAAGAATGTAGCGCCCGTTTCTCGCGCGAAATCGGCCGTTAGGCCTTTGTACGACTGCACCGAAACCCTTGGCTCGTCGCGAAATACCTCCTCGATAATGCCAATCATTTGCTCGACCGGCAGGTAGCGCGTTTTGCTGCTGTTGTTTCCAATGGCCACGATGATGTGGTCGAAGAGTTCTGTGCCGCGCCGAACCACGTCGAGGTGGCCGTTAGTGAAAGGGTCGAACGAGCCGGGGAAAAGGGCAGTGCGCATCGAGAAGCTATGTAAACAGTCGGGTGAAGCTACGCCAATCGGCAGAAAGCTTTATTCGCACAGGTGTAGGCTGTAGAGCTCGAAGTACCGGTACTCGAACACGTCGTTTAGGCGGTAGCTGTAGGTGAGGTCGTAGGGCCGGTTGCCGAAGCGTACGTGGCGGATGTACTTGCGCAGCACGTTGAACAGCACGGAATCGTGCAGCAAGTCCCCCCATACGGTCACGTGGTCTTCGTCGGGGTTTAGGCCGAGCTCCTGCATGACCAGGATGGTGTAGTAAATGAAGTCCTCGGGCGTGCTGAAGGCAAATACGTTGCAGAATTCCAGCTGCTTGTCGCGCACCACCACCACGCTTAGCTCCTGCGGGCCTACGCTCAGGAACATGCGGCGGGCTCCTTGCCGCTCGCTTTGGTGCAGCGCCCCTTCCACCAAGGCGCTGGTTTGGTGCAAAAGCTTCTGGCCAGGATATGTACGCTCAAACCACTCGGCTAACGATTTTTCGGCCGCAAACACGCTCACCATTTCCTGGCCGGGGTGGCGGAACCGCCGAACTACTTCGTGCTGCACATCGAGGTGATGGTGCAGTTGTAAGCAGCGGGCTTCGTCGCCGTCGCGGAACAGCGGAGCGGGCAGGAGCGTAAAGTGGCGGTTTTGCACAGCCAGGCGCACGCGGTTCCAGCCGCTTAACCCCAGTAAATCGTGGTGGACGGCCAGCTGCTGCACTTGCCCGGCCAGCGAAGTGGCAGGCTGCGGGGCGTAATCTTCGAGCAACACGAATTTGTTGCGGCGCGCATCGGCCACGCCTACCCGTACCCCCGCCGAGCCGGCCGTCAGGTACAGGTTATAGCCCGCTAGCTGGTCGGCGTCGAGGGTTTCGTCGCGCAGGCGCAGCAGGGCCGGGGTGGGCGTGGTGGAGGCAGCAACAGAAGCGGCAGGAGTCACGGGCAAGCAACTGGGTTGTGAGCCGCTAAAGGTACAACGAGGGGCGGAACTGAGGCCGCGTTATTTTAGGCGCAGCTGCGGAATGTAGGCGTCGTCGGTACTGATTAAGTCGCGTAAAATGGGGTGTACCTGCTGGGGCGGAAGCGTTACCAACTCGCGCGGGGTGCGCCAGGCCAAGGCCGTGAGCAGTTGTCGATCGGGGGCATGCTCGGGGTCGTGGCCAAGCTGTAGGTCGGCATCGAGCAGGGTGGCATCCACGGGCAGGACCTCGAAAAACACCTCCAGCGCCTGAAGCTGGTCGCCGTGGTACTCGTGCAGGTGCAGGAAGCGGCCAGCGGTTACTTCAAGACCGGTTTCCTCTCGAAACTCGCGGGCCACGCCTTCGCGCAGGGTTTCGCCAAAGTGCCAGCCCCCACCCGGCGGCGACCAGAACGGTTGCTGGTTAGGCAATAAACCCCGGTGAGAGGTAAGTAATAACGCGCCGCGGTGCACCAGCAAGCCGCACACACGTACCCGGGCGCGTTCGGCGTAAGCGGCCAGTAAAGAAGTAGGCAAAGCGAAAGGAAAAAGGTGTGTGGAGAGGCAGGAGCGGGGTTTCAGCGTGCAATATTGCCACTGCAGCACCCAGCAAACGCACGGCCAACGTAGCAACCGCGTAACATTTGTTCATGTTTGGCCGCTGGGTGCCGAAACCGAAGTGCGGGCACGGCGCCGTTCGCGCCAGCGCCGCAAGCGGCTAAGTACGTATACTACCAGCACCACGGCTAGCCCCGCTACCAGCAGCGGCAGCAGCAAGCCCAGCACCGTACCCACTACGGCCAGCACGTTTTCGGCAGTGGCCAGTACCGGGTTACCTAGTCCGCCGGTAGCTACCGTGGAGCCTGCCCGGAGCACCGCCGTGCCGGTTTGAATGATGCCGGCCGTGCTGCCACCCACCAGCGCACCAAGGCCCCAGCGCAACACCGGGTCGAGGCCGGGCAGGGCGGCCGTCATCAGCAGGGTACCGGCAATAAAGGAGGCTGGTGTGGTAAGCGAATCCAGGAAGTTATCGACGACGGGGAAGTAGTAGGCCAGCATTTCGGCCAGTGTGGCCGTGGCCAGCACGCCCAGCGCCGTCCACGACGCCAGCCACGCGAAGCCCTCCGAGGGCGTCAGAAACCCCGTGCGGTAGGCAATGCTGGCCGCCAGCAGCGGCACAAACACCCGAAAACCGCTGCACGCGGCCAGCGCCAGCCCCAGGGCGCCGGAAAGAAGGTAGTCGGCTGAGCTCATGGCAAGTAGAAAGCGTGTTCCCGACAACCCATACGCACGAAGCACGCTCAACAGTTACTCTCCAACTGTAAACCCATCCTAACAGAGCCAATACAGCTCGTAACTGGCGCGAACCGACCTTAGCGCAAAGTAAAAAAGGCCTCGTTCGTAGTACAATTTATTCACCAAATAGCATTTTGGGCCTTGCTTGCCCCGGCCGCATCCCAAAGGGTACCTTTGCCTTAATGTCACTTGCACCCGCCTCCGAAACCGCCGCCGACCTCACCGCCCGAATCCGCCGTAAGCTCCAACGCCAGCATTTCATGCACCTGATTGGGGCCGATCTAACCACCATCGAGTCGGGCCGCGTGCAGGCCGAGTTGCCCTTGCTGCAGCAGCACCAGCAGCAGCGCGGCTTCGCCCACGGTGGCCTAGTAGCCACCATGGCCGATCTGGTGGCCGGTTTCGCCGGTGTAACTCTCATTCCCGAAGACCACGGCCTGGTAACCGTAGAGCTGAAAGTCAGCTACCTGCACCCCGGCCTCGGCGACAAGCTCATTGCCACCGGCTGGGTATTGAAAGCCGGTCGCCGCCTACACTTCTGCGAAGCCGAAGTCCGAGCATTTGGCGGCGAGAATCCCGAAGAAGGCTTGCTGATTGCGAAGGCCACGGCGACGATGGCGGTTATAGAGCCTGCGCCTGTAGATTTTAAGTAGGTCGTTTCAGTGTTACTGATGATTAAGTGGTTAGATTCTGGATGGGCTCGATGGGTGATAGTACTGCTATATACAGCCGCCATGATTACTGGTTTTGGCATCCTCAACACGATGGTTAGCCTGAAATACGAAACTCAAAATCCTGGACAGTGCATTTCCGATGTAACAGGCCGGGATTTGTGCGCGACTCTGCTGACCTGTAAAGTTGAAACTGGTATTCTTTTGATGCTTGCGACTATGTTGCTTGGCCTGCACGTGTGGGTCAGTAATAAGGTCAAAACTGAAAAAAAACAGCTGTTATAGGCGGCGAAACAAAAGGAAATTCTTTGGTGCGCTTGACAAGGTATTTCCGCGCTGTATCGAATGACCCTGCCTAATTTGCTGTTCTAAGAGCTGAATGCAGCGCCCCGAATGTTAACAACCCGCATACCCTCCGTTCGCAACTACTTTCCCTTCGACCCCACCGAGGACCAGTCCACGCTTTTCGGGCAGCTCGATGGGTTTCTGAAAGACCAACTGCCCGGCCGTAAGGTGTTTATGCTGCGCGGCTACGCCGGTACCGGCAAAACCACCGTCGTCAGCGCCTTGGTGAAGTGGCTCGATAAAATGGGCCGCAAATACGTGCTGATGGCGCCTACCGGCCGCGCCGCCAAGGTTATGGCCCAGTACGCGGGCGTGCCGGCCAGCACCATTCACAAGCGCATTTACCGCAAAGCCGGCGGCTCCGAGAGCAATATGGCCTTCACCCGCCAGCCCAACCGCTCCGGCGAAACCATCTTCATCGTCGACGAGGCCTCGATGATAACCAACGAGAAGAGTTTCGGCGAAAGCGCCCTGCTCGACGACTTGCTGGGTTATGTGTTCGAAAAAACCACCAACCGCCTGCTGCTCGTCGGTGATACGGCCCAGCTGCCGCCGGTGGGCCAGAGCATCAGTCCGGCCCTGGACCCCGGGGTTATGGCCAGCTCGTACCGCTGCCACGTGAGCATGGTGGAGTTGCGCCAGGTAATGCGCCAGGCCGAGTCGTCGGGTATTCTGATGAACGCCACCGTGCTGCGCGAGGAACTGAGCGCGGCCCAGGAGTCGCCCGAAGGCACGCCCCAGGCCATGCCCGACATCAAGTTCGTGACCCGCGGCTACCCCGACATCTATAAAATGGGCGGCGACAAGCTTGAAGACGGCCTGCGCTGGGCCTACAAGCACTTCGGTCACGAGAATACCACCATCATCTGCCGCTCGAACAAGAACGCCAACCAGTACAACCAGCTCATCCGGCGCGTGCTTTTCGAGGCCGAAGACGAGATTGAGGCCGGCGACTACCTCATGGTGGTGCGCAACAACTACACGTGGCTGCCGCCCGAGTCGGAGGCTGGCTTTCTAGCCAATGGCGACTTCGTGGAAGTGACCAAAATCGTGCGCCGCATCGAGGAGTTCGGCTGCCGCTTCGCCGACGCCCGCCTGCGCCTTGTGGACTACCCCGACGAGCCCGAGCTGGAAGCCCGCCTGCTGCTCGATACGCTGCAATCAGAAAGCCCGGCCTTCCCCGCCGCCAGCAACAAGGCCCTTTACGAGGCCGTGCAAGCCGATTACGCCCACCTGCCTACCAAAAAGGAAAAGGCCCAGGCCCTGCGCCAAGACCCGTACCTGAACGCCTTGCAGGTGAAGTTCGCCTACGCCCTAACCTGCCACAAAGCGCAGGGTGGCCAGTGGCCCGCCGTGTTCGTCGACCACGGCTTTCTGAAGGAAGACATGATTAACGCCGAGTTTGCCCGCTGGCTGTACACGGCCGTTACGCGCGCCTCGGAGAAGCTTTTCCTGCTGAATTTCAACCCCAAATTGGTAGAAGAAGAACCTGAATAAAGGCTTGTTGCTGAAAGAAGTGGCCACAGTCGTGGAGCGGCTTGATGCGTGGCGGCTCTTTTGCTTCAGGAGAGCGACAAGCGTCGAAATACAGTTTCATTTCGGCAAGGTCAGCGGAATGATTAGCGGGTAGCTGACGTTGCCATTCCAGAAAGAATACCCTTCGCCTGATGCTCCTTCGGTTTGCTCTATGTGTTAGCTTGTTATTGATGGGGGTTGTGGTTTCGGCTACCGCGCAGCTAAGCAACCGGCAGCGCATGAAACCCCCGCCCGCAGTACCGCGGCCCGCGGCGCCCAGTACCTGGCGTAACGTGCCGCAGGTGGCGCCAACTGCGCCGCCGCTTTCGCGGCAGGACCGCCTGGCGTACGAACAGTGCCCCGACCCGCGCCGTTACGCGCGCAAACACCGGAAACACAAGATGGTGCGCATTCCATGAGCCGGTTTTGCCACGCCTTCATGCAACCTTTTGCTAGCTGGTCCGATTCTTGGCTAGCGGTTCAAAAATCTTAAATTTGTTGACCCTCAACGTCCTTAATTCCACTCACGTCATGAAAAAAGCACTTGTACTGGCGCTGTCGCTCGCGCTGTCTGGCGTTGCCGCCCACGCTCAATCGACGGCCGTACAACCGGCCAACGCCAAGGAAAAGGTAAACGGCCCGCAGATTACGTTCACCGAAATGAAGTATGATTTCGGCAAGATCAAGCAGGGCGACGTGGCCGAGCACGTGTTTAAGTTCAAGAACACGGGCACCGCGCCGCTGATCATTTCCAACATCGGCACGAGCTGCGGCTGCACCACCCCCGACTGGACGAAGGACCCGATTATGCCGGGTAAATCGGGCACCATTACGGCTAAGTTCAACTCGGCCGGTAAGCTGGGCATGCAGAACAAGGTGCTGACCATCGAATCGAACTCGGCTAGCGGCAACGCTGCCGTGGCCATGGTAGGCGAAGTGCTGGACGCTACCTCGGCTGATGCCTCTGCTGCGGCACCCGAAACCAAAGTGAAGGCCAAAGACGGCGAAACCAAGCTGAAGGCTAAAGCCAAAAAGTCGTAAGCTTCGAGGTACCACCCACAAGAAAACGGCCCGGCTGGAAGCTTCCAGCCGGGCCGTTTTCTTGTGGGTGGTACCGGGCCGTGGTTATGTGAGACGCACCACGGCCACGGCCAGTAGCACCCAGCCGGCAATCAGCAGCACGCCACCAATGGGCGTAACTGCCCCCAGCCAGCGCATGCCGGTGAAGCAAAGCAGGTACAGTGAGCCGCTGAAAATGAGAATACCGCCGGTCCAGAGCCAGCCGATGGTGCCCAGACTGCTCGCGTCGGGACGTACCAGGTACAGAATACCCAGGGCTAGCAAGGCCAGCGTGTGGTAAAACTGGTAGCGGACGGCGGTTTCGAACGTGTCGAGGCGGCCCGTAGCTTCCAGGTGCGCCCGCAGAGCGTGCGCTCCAAAAGCACCAAGTGAAACGCCCACAGCACCTGAAATAGCGGCAATAAGAAGGATGATTCGGGTAGACATGGCCGTAAAGGTACCGCGCAAAAACGGGGTTTTAGCGTGGGTTGACCCTTGAAGAAAAGAAATTACCGTGGGCTAAGCCGCCGGATACGCCCGGTTGCCGAAAATGGCGCTGCCCACCCGTATAAGCGTACTGCCCTCGGCAATGGCGAGGCGGAAGTCGCCGCTCATGCCCATCGAAATTTCCCGGAACGCCTCGTCGTCGGCGAAAAACTCACGGCGCAACTGTTCAAAATATCCCCGTAGGGTGCCGAACTCGTGGCGTAGCTGCTGCTCGTCGGAGGTATTGGTGGCCACGCCCATTACGCCGGCAATCTGCACGTGGGACAGGGTACGGGCCGCCTCGTCGCGCAGCAACGCTTCGGCTTCGGGCAACGACAGGCCGAACTTGGTTTCCTCCTCGGCAATGTGAAACTGCAGCAGCACCCGCACCACGCGGTTATGCCGGGCTGCCTGCCGCTCAATTTCCAGCAGTAGCTTCAAGCTGTCTACGCTCTGAATGGTGTGCACGAACGGGGCAATGTATTTCACCTTGTTGGTTTGCAAGTGCCCGATAAGATGCCACTCAATGTCGGCCGGCAGCTCGGGTTGCTTGGCTACGAGCTCCTGTACCCGGTTCTCACCAAACAGCCGCTGACCGGCCTCGTAGGCCTCCTGAATCAGCTCCACGGGGTGAGTTTTCGAAACGGCTACCAGCCGGCAGTTGCTACCCGAAAGGGCCTGCTGAAACTGCGCTAAGGCGTCTTTGATCATGAAACAGCGGAATTAAAGCGAGAAAGTCTGCCCAAAGGCATCAGGAAACTGCTGGGCCGAATGGGTAACAGGTAAAAACGCAATCAGTCTTCCAGCGCGTTGGTCAGGAAAGTGTTTTTCAGGCCCAGCCACAGCAGCCACATGCCCACCGCCCAGTAGAGGTAAAAACGGTAGTAGTCGTGCGTGTTGCGGTAGCGGGTTTGCCGTATCTCCGACTTCTCAAGGCGGTCAATCTGACCGAAGACGCTTTTCAGGGCTTGTTCGTCGGTGGCCCGAAAGAACTGGCCTTCGGCAGCCGCGGCTAGTTGGCGCATGGTGGTTTCGTCGAGTTGGGTTTCCACGAAGCGCGGCTGGCCTTGTTCGTCCACGCCGTAGGGCACGATGCCGTCCTTGCCCAGGCCAATGGTGTAAAGCTTCAGGCCGAAAGCATGCGCCAGCTGCGCGGCGGTAAGCGGGGCGAGGTTGCCGGCCGTGTTTTCGCCGTCGGAGAGCAGAATGCACACGCGGGAGCGGCCGGGAGCGTCGCGCAAGCGGTTGGTAGCCACGCCCAGCGCCGTTCCAATGGCGGTGCCGTCGGCGGCTATCATGCCCAGGCGCAGGTTCTGCAGCTCTTCGTCAAGCAGTTCGTAATCGGTGGTCGGCGGCAGCACCGAGTAGGCCTCCCCGGCAAACACCACCAGCCCGATACGGTCGCCGCGGCGGCCGCGCACGAAGTTGCGGGCAACGCGTTTGGCGGCTTCCAGGCGGTTGGGCAGCAGGTCGCCCAGCTCCATAGAAGCCGACACGTCCACGGCCAGCACAATGTCGATGCCCCGGCCGCTTTGCTCAATGCGTTCATCGGTGCGCTGGGGTCGGGCCAGCGCCAGCACGCCAAATGCCAGGCTAAAGGCCAGTACCAGATCGGGCAGAAAGCGCAGCAGAGCACTCCAATGTCCGCGGGCTTGGCCGCGCACAAAGGCCACCGCCAGTTTGCTGCGCCACCGCTGGGCCAGTAGTTCGCGTAGCAGAAACAACAGCGGAATAACCGGCAGCAGCAGCAGCAACCGCGGGTGCGCCCACGAGTAACCCGCCAGCGTGGAGTAGCGCAGACCGTCGAAAAGGGGAACCAATACCTGTTGCCAAAACTGCTGCATGCGGCGGCGTACCGAAAAAAGGCGGTTAAAGGTAAGGAGTTAGGCGCGGGGCTTTGTCCTGTTGCTGCCGGAGTTCAGTTGCCAACTTACCAACCAGACCTTACTGCCGGCCCATGAATGCGTCGGCTACCGCGTCGTAGCGGCGGTCGGCAAATTGGCGCAGGGCCGTTAGCGCTTCATCGGTTTCGGCCACCGCGTCGTCGGGCAGTTGGTTGCCGTAGATAACGCGGTCGGCAAATTGCAGGGCTTTGCGCACAGCGGGGTCGTTGTTGTAATGCGTCACGATTTCGCGCGTAGTAAGCGTGTTCAGGGCGTTGCCTTCGAGACGGGCCAGGTAGTTTTTCCAGAGCGTTATGGCGCGTTCCATGTTGGTCAGGGAACGGCTGAGCTCAAAACGTTCAAGATGACGGGCGTACTGAGCCAGGAAGTACAAGTGGTTACGACGCAGCTTGTAGAGTTGGAAGCGCCGCCGCAAGCGCCGCCCGAAGCTCCACCAGACAATACCGGCCAACGCCAGCAAGCCAACGGCCGCCGCTATCCAGTATGGATAGTTAAACCGCGGCTCGATGGGCAAGGGCGCGGTGGTTTGACGTAGCGGTGGCAGGTCTGCATCGGGTGCCAGGGCCGGCGCGGTAAAGTGTAAACGCACGATGGCCGGGTTGGGGCGCAGCTGCAGCGTATCGCGGCCGCGGAGTACGGTAACGGATGGGGCCAGCTGCAATACGGAGTCGATGGAGAAAGTGCGCAGTGTGTAACGGCAGCGGTCTACGCTCACGCCCTGCCGCGTGCGGGTAGGCCAGAAGCGCCGCGACACGTACTCAAATGGTTTAAAGTCGGCCGTGGAGTCGGGAAAAACCACGTTCAGGGCCGGGTCGTGGCGAAACGTCAGCTCAAACTCAATCAGCTCGCCTATGCGCACTTCGGGCCGTAGAAAACGACCCTGCGGCAGGGTGTCGGACGCGCTAACGGCCGCCGAGGCAGACCCGGCAAGCAGCAGCAAAGCCCCCAGCCAGGTCAACCAGCGAAACGAGGAAACCAGGGCCAGCGTCATCAGGAAGAGCTGGGCCGGGCGGGGCCGCGGCGGTTGCGCAGGCGAAACAAGTTTACCAGCTGGGGTACGTAGTCGCTGTCGGTGGAAATGGAAATGAACGCGGTTTTCTGGCGCCGGCAAATCTGGCCAATCCGGTCACGGTTTTGCTCGTAGGTGAGGCGGTAGCGCGCCCGCCACGCTTTGGAGGAGGTGTTTACCCACACCGTGCGGCCGGTTTCCTGGTCGCGCAGCGGTACAATGCCCAAGGGGGGGAATTCCTGCTCGCGGCGGTCGAGCAGCTGCACCACCACCAAATCGTGCTTGCGGGCCAGCATCGTTAGCTCCCGCTCAAAGTCCACGTCAATGAAGTCGGAGAGCAGCAGCACCAGTGTGCGGCGCTTGAGCAAGCCCAGGGCCTGCCGAATTCCGGCCGCTACATTGGTGCCCGGACTGCTGGGTTGCAAGCTGAACAACGATTTGATGAGCGCGTACGCGTGCCGGATGCCTTTACCGGGCGGCAAATACAATTCCTTCTGATCAGAAAAAGCCAACACGCCCAGCTGCGCGTCCTGCCGCGTGGCCGACAGGGCCAGAATGCCACAGATGTCGCGGGCCACGTCAAGCTTGCGCTGGCCCTCGGCGCCCACCAGCTGCGAACGGCTTACGTCAAGCAGCAACAGCACCGATTGCTCGCGCTCTTCTTTGTAGGTTTTCACGAACGTGCCGTGACCCTTGGCCGAAACGGCCCAGTCGATGGCCCGAACCTCGTCGCCGTATTGGTAAAGGCGCACGTCGTCGAACTCCAAACCGGTGCCCTTGAATACGGAGTGAAAATCGCCCTGCAATTGAGCATCCACCACCTTGCGGATGCGGATTTCCAGCTGCCGCAAGCGGCGAAGCAACTGTTGGAGCGACGTTTCGGGGGCGGGGCTACTCATCGAGAGGGCTAAAATACGCAGCCAAACCCAAGCCGTAGGTGCAGGCCGTTGCGCTTGCCTAACGCCCTGCACCTACGGCAAGGCCGCCAAGGTGTTATCTTTGGGCTGTGAAAATTTCGCTGTTCGCGTTCCTGCTCCTGCTGCTCGGGCTGTTTACCCAATGCGGCCGCCCCGAAGAACCCACGCCGCCGGCCAAATTAGTGCCGCAAGACAAGATGGTGGCGCTGCTTATCGACATTCATTTGCTGGAGGCGCGCGTAGAAGCAGCCTCCATGCAGGCCGATTCGGCCCGGGCCCTGTTCAACCAGCAGCTGAAGGATATCTACTGGCGCCATGAGGTAGAGGAGGACGTATTCCGCCAGAGCTACCAATACTACGCCGTGCACGACAAAGACCTGGAGCAACTCTACGCCACGGTTATCGACAGTCTGGGGCAGCGGGAAATAAAGCTCAACGAAGCTACCGGCAGCAAATAACCCCGGGTATGTTAAGCTGAAAAACGGCTAAGCCAAGCGGCTGCCGTTGGGTACAGGCGCGGCCAGGGTAGCCAGCACAATGCGACCTTCTGCGTCGGGGGCACCGGTCACCAGCACCTCGGAGCGAAACGGCCCGATTTGCTTCGGCGGAAAATTGACCACGCACAGCACTTGCCGGCCCACCAAGGTTTCGGGGGTGTACAGGGCCGTTATCTGGGCGCTGGATTTGCGGCGGCCTAGTTCCGGACCAAAATCGATGAGCAGCTGATACGCTGGTTTGCGGGCTGCGGGAAACGGGTTGGCTTCCAGAATGGTGCCCACGCGCAACTCCACGCGCTCAAACTCGGCCCAGCTTAAGGGAGTGTCGGTCATGTGGGCAAGGTACGCGGCTGGGCGTTTACTCGGCGGGCTCGGCCAGCGCAAAAGCCTGTAATTCGGTGAGGCGGGTTTGCACCTTCTTCTCCCAGGTTTGCTGCTGCACTAGGTTCAGACCGTGGTTGCTTTCCACGTCGTAGCGTTGCTGCTCGCGCTTCCACTCCCAAATGGTTTGCTTCATGAGGTTGTTGAAAGCAGGCTGCAAATGCTCGCAATCAAACTTCGTTTCCTTAAGGCGCTGCCGCATACGGCGGGCGTAAACTTCCGTGAGGTCGAAGTGGGTTTGCTCGTGACGCAGCAAGGCCGCCGAAGCCGTTTTCGGCGTTTTCACCCACGATTCGGAAGGCGTAAACGTGGCCTGCACAGTGGAGGAAAACACATAGTCCTGGCAGCCCACCTGCGCCCCAATGTTAGCCGTAGTGAGGGCGTGCAACGGGTCGGCCGATGTAGGCTTGGCCTTGAAGTCGGCCCAGGTAAGCGGGCGGCGCGCCGACCACACCAGGAGCTCGGGCTGCGCTTTAGCGGGTGGCGGAGCGGTTTTCGGACCCTGCTGCGGCATGAACAGCAGCGGCAGTACCATCAGTAGCAACGAATGCATAACAGCGAAAAGTAAAGCAGCCTACGGGGCTGGTGTGCCGGCTTAACGCAAAACTTCGGTGGGTTCGTTCACCGCCAGGCTACGGGCTACGGAGCGCGTACTGAGTACCGAAAAGCGGAACAGCAGCAGCGCCGCTACCAACGACAGGCCCAGCAGCAAGCCCAGCCACACGCCCGGCGCCCCCCAGTTTAAGACAAATCCCAGAAAATATCCCAAAGGCAGGGCCGCCACCCAGTACGCCAGCAGGGCAACCAACGACGGAATTTTGACGTCGTGCAGGCCGCGCAATGCGCCCAGGCCCACCACTTGCAGCCCATCGGAAACCTGAAACAGGGCCGCTACCAGCAGCAGTGTGGCGGCCTGGGCCAGTACGGCTGGGTCGGAGTTATACAGCGTGGGAATGTAGTGGCGGAACAGAATCAGCAAAAGGCCGCAGCCACCCATAAACGCGAAAGTGAAAGCGTACGCGGCAAATCCGGCCCGGCGGGCTCCCAGCCAGTCGCCGATGCCGCGCAAATTACCCACACGAATGGTGGCCGCCGTGGCAATACCGCTCACGGCCATGAACGTTACCGAGGCCACGTTCAGGGCAATGCGGTGCGCGGCTTGCGTGCTGGGACCCAGCCAACCGGCCATAATACCGGCCACGCTGAAAGCGCCTACTTCAAATACCAGGTGCGCCGCGATGGGCAGCCCAATTCCAAATAAATGACGTTGGGTAGCCCAGTCGGCGCGCCAGCTGGCGGCGGCTCGGTAGGGCTGCAGCCGCGAGGCCCGCAAAACGTACGCAGCCATCAGTGCCGCCATAAGGCCGCGGGCCAGGAGTGTAGCCCACGCGGCACCCATCATGCCAAAGGCGGGGGAGCCCAGCTTGCCAAATACGAAGGCGTAGCACAGCACACCGTTTAGCACGTTAGCCAGAATGGAAAGCTGCATGGCCTGCCGCGTAAGTCCGAGGCCTTCGGCAAACTGCCGGAAACCCTGAAACACCATGAGCGGAATCAGCGACAGAAACATTACGCGGGCCCAGGGAATAGCCAGCTCGACTACTTCCGGCGCCTGGTTCAGGTACTTTAGAAACGGCAAAGCCAGCCAACCCGCAGCCGCCAACAAAAAGCCGGCGAAAGTGCAAACCAGCACGCCACTCGTGAGCAACTGCCCGATGCGGTGCACGTCGCGCTGGCCGTCGGCGGTAGCTACCAGCGGTGTAATGCCCATCGAGAGGCCCAGGCCCATCATCATGAACACGCTGACGATGTCCACCGACAGCGACACGGCGGCCAGCGGCACTTTGCCCGTGTGGCCCACCACCACGCTGTCGACCACGTTCACGAGAACGTGGCCCAGCTGGCTGAGCACCACCGGATAAGCAAGCAGCACTGTGGGGCGAAGGTGCGGGCGAAGGTCGGCCAGGGCCATATCAGAAACAGAAAATTCCCCGCAAAGGTAGCTTGGCCGCGACCCTCGCCCACGTGCCGGACTTCGTGAATGTTCGGGGCTTACTCTGCCGGGGCCAGCAGCACGTCGGCAAACCAGTGCTGCTCGTCGGTAAATACTTCTTGAACCCGCAGGCCGGCCGCCTGCGCAAGAGCTTCTATTTGCGGCAGAGTGAACTTGTAGGAGTTTTCGGTGTGAATAGCTTCCCAGGCCGCGAAGGAAAACGTTTTGCCGAGCGCACCAACGTGTACCTGCTGGGCGCGGCGGCTCACCAAAAAGGAGCGCATAACGCCTTCCAATGGGTCGTATTGGGGAAAGTGCTGCCACTGCTCCAGCTCGAAGTCGGCTTGTAGCTCGTGGTTGAGGCGGGTAAGCAGGTTCAGGTTGAAGGCAGCGGTAACCCCTTGCGAATCGTCGTAGGCGGCGTGAATATGCCGGGGGTCTTTGCGTAAGTCAAAGCCGAACAACAGCCGGTCGTCGGGGGCCAGGTGCCTAGCCAACTGCTGCAAAAAGGTCAGGCGGTCGGGCGGCAGGAAATTACCGATGTTCGAGCCCAGAAATAGCACGGCTTTGCGGCCCGGTACCTGGCTGAGCGCGGGCAGGGCGGCGGTGTACTCGGCCGTGAGCGGCTGCACGCGCAAGGTGGGCAGCTCCAGGCTTAGGCTCTGGCTTAGCTCCTGCAGGGCCGAAGGCGAAATATCCACCGGCGCGTACGTGAAGTCGGCGCCGTTGCTCAGTAACTCGCGTAATAAAATCTTGGTTTTCAGGCCGTCGCCGGCACCTAGTTCCAGCAAGTGCAAGGGCGCGCCGTCGACCGGTGTAAGGGCGGCCGCAATAGCTGCGCGGTGGCGGCTCAGTAGGCCGAACTCGGTGCGGGTGGGGTAATATTCCGGCAGCTCCATGATTTGCTGAAACAGCCGGCTGCCCACCTCGTCGTAGAAATACATCGACGAGAGGGTGCGGGGCTGGCGGCTGAGGCCACTAAGCACGTGCCGGGCCAGCGGCGTATCGAGAACAACAGGAGCGGAGCTAGAAACGAGGTCGGGCATAGTGGGGGAGGGCATGGTGGCTTGCTAAACAAGCGACCGAAGAGGAAGTAAGTTTGACTTGACCGAAATGGGCACAGGGCCGTTCGGGCAGCACTATCGGTTTTTGCATGAAAACCGACGTGCGTAGAAACACGGCTTACAGGCCCCGCGCCAAGCGAATCCCGCTGAATTGCCAGCGCTTATCGGCGTGGAAGAAGTTGCGGTAGCTGGTCCGAATGTGGCTAACGGGCGTTGCGCACGAACCGCCCCGCAGCACCATTTGGTTGATCATGAACTTGCCGTTGTACTCGCCTAAAGCCCCCGCTGCTTTCTGGTAGCCGGGGTAAGGATGGTAGGCCGAGTACGTCCATTCCCAACAGTCGCCAAAGAGCTGGTGGCACTCATCATCGGCGGCATCGGCAGCTAACGGGGCCGGGTCAAAGCGGCTGCTTTCGAGGAAGTTGCCGTTTTCAATATTCGGTGAGAAATGCCGGGCTGCTAGTTCCCACTCGGCCTCAGTAGGCAAGCGGGCACCCGCCCAGTGGGCGTATGCGTCGGCCTCGTAAAAGCTGATGTGCGTTACCGGCGCGGCTAAATCGAGTAGTTGCAGGCCGTGGTGCGTGTAACGCAGCCACTGCCCATCGCGCTCCACCCAATACAGCGGCGCCTGCCAGCCTTCAGCTTGCACCAGGTCCCAGCCTTCGCCCAGCCAGTGGCGGAAATCCTGGTAACCGCCGGCTGCCATAAACTGCAGGTATTCGGCGTTGGTCACAAGCCGGTTTTGCAGCTCGAAATCATCAACATACGTGCGGTGCACCGGCAACTCGTTATCGAAGCAAAAACCGGGAGCGTCGCCGTTCGTGGGTTGGTAGCCGATGGTGCCGATGCCGCCGGAAACCCGTAGCCAGGCGGGCGGCGGAGCCGTTGCGTTGCCGGGCGCGGGGGCATCGGTTCGGTAAGCCGGCGCCAGCGGATTGGTGCTCAGAATGTACTTGATGTCGGTGACTAATAGCTCCTGATGCTGCTGCTCGTGTTGCAGGCCCAACTCAAACAACTCCGCAAACGGCACATCGGAGGCGTCGGCGTAGGGCGCGAGCAGCCGGGCCATGTGCTCGTCAACGTAGGCACGGTAAGCGTACACGTCGGCCAGCGGCGGCCGCGACAAAGTGCCGCGGTCGGCGCGGTTTACGCGGCTGCCCAACGAGTTGTAGTAAGAGTTGAACAGGAACGCGTACTGCTCGTGAAATACCTGGTAGCCGGGGAGGTGCTTGGCTAGCAGGAACGTTTCGAAAAACCACGTGGTGTGGGCCAAATGCCACTTCGGCGGACTTACATCAATTACGGGCTGAACCACCGTGTCTTCGGGCAGCAGCGGGCGGCATATTTCGGCTGTTTGGCTGCGTACGGCGGCGTAACGGGCAGCCCGGTTTTGGGCGGGGGCGGTGAGTACAGCGGCGGGTGAGTCCAACATGATTTTGAGCTTAGCAGGTGCGAGTAAACTACGTAACCAGCCGGAGGATAGCCTTGTTAACGGACCACTTTCCCTGTGGAGAGAATGGTAAATAACTGATTGTTAATGTATAGTGACTATTGAATACAAGTGAGGCGTTAGCCGTTGTGCCTCAACCCAACCGCTGCTTGGGCGTAAACCAAGGCACGCATGACACCCGGCGGCACCGGCAGTTTGACTCCATGAAAGCAGCGGCTGCCGAAGCCTACGGGTGGTTGGTTCCAACTTTTAATCTGTACCCACCATGGCAAATAAACAGCAAGGCCAACGCAGTCAAAACGACCAGAATGCCGCCCAAAACCAGAACTCGGCCGGCGGCCAGAGCCAGAGCAACCAGTCCACGCCGCAAGCGCAGTCCGGCGGTTCTACCGATGGCGACCGGTCGGTGCGCAGTGGCCTCTCGGGTCAGGCTAGCCGCCCCCACCGCGTGGGCGACAGACACCATGCCGACGACCAGTACGACCCGCAAAACCCGTCGTTGAGCCGGGGGACCGGCATGACGGCCCCCAGTAACAAGGGCGGCCGGCAAAGCAATACGGCCGGCCAAAACAACGACAAGGGCTAAGCCCTCCGCTCAACGTCCGACGAGCTTTTGGCGTATGCCGTAACGCTCCGCACCCGGAGCGGCGGCGGCGCCGTCATGTTTTCCCCTGATAATTCCCTGTTTATGGCTGAGCAACCAGCAAATCGTGCCGATCAACAAGAAGACGCCGAGGCCATGACCCGCCCGGGCAGCCAGAGCAGCAGCGGCATGTCGACCCGTACCGACGACGCCCTGCTCGAGGCCATGCAACGCGAGCAGAAGCGTACCGGCCAAGCCCTCAATGCGCCCGACGCCACTGGCGAAGCCTCGCCTGACGCTGCGCATACGCCCATCAACCGCAACCCGGAAGCCACCACCGGCCCCGTTATCGATTAAGCTCCCCACCAGCTTCGGCTGCACGCCGCGTCGCCGCTCTTTCGCTTACCGCGAAGAGCAGCGGCGCGGCGTTTACTTTTGCCCGAACTCATCTGCTGTCCCATGCCGCTACGTTTGCACTACTCGCGCCGCGCCTTGCGCTTTAATTTCCCCGCCCGTACTTCGCGCGGCGCCCTCACCGAGCACGTGGCTTGGTACCTGCACCTAACCGATACCAACCAGCCGGACCAGCGGGCCGTGGGCGAAGCGGCGCCGCTGGCCGGGCTCAGCCCCGATTTCACTCCCGAATTCGAAGCGCGGCTGCATACCCTGTGCACCGATTTCAACCGCGCACAGCTAACCGAAGCTGGGCAAGTAGATGCTCAGGCCTGGGTGGAGCCGCAATGGCCTGCCTTGCGCTTCGGACTGGAAACGGCCTTGTTGGATTGGCAGGGCGGCGGGCAACACCGGCTGTTCGACAACGCGTTCAGTCGCAGCGAGGCGGGCATTGCCATTAACGGTCTGGTGTGGATGGGCGACGCGGCGTTTATGGGCGACCAGATTCAGCAGAAACTGGCCCAAGGCTACCGCTGCCTAAAGCTCAAAATCGGCAGCCTCGATTTTGTCACCGAACTGGAGCTGTTGGCTCGTATTCGGCAGGCGGCCAGCCCCGCAGAGCTGGTATTGCGCGTGGATGCCAATGGTGCCTTCAGCCCCGCCGAAGCCCCCGGCAAGCTGGCTCGTTTGGCCGAATACTCCTTGCACAGCATCGAGCAGCCCATTGCGGCTGGCCAGCCCGCAGCTCTTGCCGCCCTTTGCCGCAGTTCGCCCGTGCCTATTGCCCTCGATGAGGAACTGATCGGTATAACTAACCCAGCCCAACAAGTAGCTCTTCTCGAGGCGGCCCGGCCGGCTTACATAGTCCTAAAACCCACTTTGCTGGGCGGCTTAGCGGCCACCGCGCACTGGATTGAGCTGGCAGAAGCCCGCGGTATTGGGTGGTGGCTGACGTCGGCGCTGGAGTCGAATGTGGGCCTGAATGCCATCAGTCAGTTCACGGCGCAATACGCGCTGGGCAACATGGCCCAGGGCCTGGGAACGGGCCAGCTCTACCATAACAACGTGGCCTCGCCGCTGCGGGTGAGCGGCGGGCTGCTGCACTACGATTCCCACGGTCAGTGGGAAGTATGAAAGAGGCAAAAACACAGGGAAGCGACCGATGTTTAGTATATTATACCGCCTATCCTTGATTTGCTTTTCCCGCCAGCTATGGCTCCGCCTGAGTTGCTTACCCGCTTCCGTACCGGCCGAGAACGGTGGTTAATTCTGCGGAGTATGTTGCTGGCGCTTATGTTACTGCCGTTGCTGGCCGAGGGGCAAAGCGTTTTTCAGTTTCACCCGCAGCGCCGCAACAGCGTGCGCATGCCTTTTCAGCTGGAGCGCAATCTGGTGGTGGTGCCGGTGCAGCTTAACGGCCGGGGTCCTTACTACTTCATGCTCGATACAGGGGCCGACGCATCCATCATTACCGACCCCACCCTGCGCGAAACCCTCGGGTTGCGCATCGGGCAGCAGTACATGGTAGCCGGAGTAGGAGAAGAGGCACCCCTTACTGCTTTCCAAACCGATGGTGTAAAGGTGGAACTGGGCGATGGAAAAGTAGTGGCCCCCAACATGTCGATGCTGCTGCTCTCGGCTGATGTTTTCAACCTCTCGTCGTATGTGGGGTTGCCTGTACACGGCATTCTGGGGTCCGATGTATTCCGCAACTTCGTGGTCGAGATTCAGCCGGAAAACCGCACCATCACGTTCACCCGGCCGGAAAAATTTAGGCGGCCGTGGGGCCGGCGCTGGGCGCGGCTGCCCATCACCATTGAAGGCAGCAAAGCCTACGTGGAGACCAAGGTCACTCTGCTTGATTCGGTGGAAGTGCCGCTGCGGCTGGTGCTCGATACCGGTGCCGGGCACGCCCTGTCGCTCGAAACCGGCTCCGATGCCCGCATTAAGTTACCCCCCCAACGCCTGCGTACCCTCTTAGGCCGCGGCCTCAGCGGCGAAATTCACGGGTACCTCGGCCGCGTGAGTGGGCTGTACCTGGGCCAGTATCGGGTTAAATTCCCAATCACGTCCTTTCCCGATGAGCAGTCCGTGCGGGCCCGGGTGGGAGTGCCGCGCAACGGTAACCTGGGTTTCGAGCTGCTCAAGCGCTTTCACGTTGTTATAGACTACCCCCATAACCAGCTGCTGCTCCGGCCCAACTCGCTTTACCGCGACCCGTTCGAGCACGACATGTGCGGCATCGATTTGCTGGCAACCGGCGGCAACTATCGGCGTTACATCATTAAGCGCGTGGAAGCCGGCTCGCCAGCCGCTGCCGCCAACCTCCAGCTCGATGACGAAATTATCTCCATTAACCTCGTGCCGGCCAACACCATGTCGCTCACGCAAATAGGGCGGCTGCTTCACTCCGCCGACGGCCGGCAACTGTTCCTGCTCGTGCGCCGCACCGATGGCGAGATGGTGGTGGCGCGCATCAAACTCAAGCGGCAGATATAAAGATAAGGCCATCAACTGTTCCAAGCGTTCCGCTAGCCGTTTTCTCAGGTAAAAGCATGGCGTGTGCTGTGGTGTTTCAAGGGGGGCGGACGCACGTAATGGAGCCCTAGTGTTGCGGGGTTGAGAAGATGGAGCAGCATGCAATGGCTAAGCTTATTGGGCAATGTGTGGCCAAACACCTACCTTAGAAACGCCCCCGTAGCGCAACCGAGGCCATTGGTTGCTTGCCGTACTTGCTCTCATGTCTCTGGTTTCCCCTTCCGCCGCTCTGCCGCCGCCTTCGGCCGCCATCCAGGCCAACCAGCACATCTACGACGATTTCTTCGACGAGGAATTCGTGCGTACCCTCGATGAGAATGTGCTGCAATTGCTGGACAGGGTGTGGTTTCGCTCCGAACTGGTGGGGTTCCTGGAGAATTTTCCGCAGCGCAATAACCCTGAGCGCCCCCTTATTTTCTGCTCGAACCACTCGGGCATGGCTTTCCCCTGGGATGCCATGGTGGCCCTTTCGCACCTGTACCGCCGCATACCGCAGCCCCACGACCTACCCCGGCCATTGTCCGCTCCGTTGCTGTCAGCTTCGGCTCTTATGAACCCCTTTGTGCTGCGCAACTTCTGGAAGCGCTGCGGCTGTGTAGACGCCACCACGCTCAATTTCGAGACGATGATGTACTACAACGACCACAACCTGATGTTGTACCCCGAGGGCGTACCCGGCATTGGGAAGGGGTTTAACAACAAGTACAAGCTGCAGCGGCTGGCTACCAGCATCATCCGGCTGGGTATTCAGCACCGTACCGATCTGGTGTTTTTCTCCACTGTGAACGGGGAATACCTGAACCCGCACGCGTACAGTTGGGACTGGGTTAACCGCAAAAGCAAGAAAATCGGCATCCCGTTCATTCCCATTACCTGGCTGCTGATTCCTATTCTGCTGCAGCCCTGGATGTTTTATATGGCCTTTCCGGCTAAGCTCACCTTTGTGCTGGGCCGCCGCATAAAGCCCTACGAACTAACCGATAAACCGCACGACCAAATTTCCCGCGAGGAGTACGAGGCATTATCGGAGCAGGTGCGCGGCATGATGCAGGAAGATCTTGATGCGGCCGTGGCGCAATACGGGCAGCAGCCCTACAAGGCTGGTGAATTGTGGCAACGCATCAAGGAAAACATGCGGTACTTCCCCTTTTTCCTGCCCTCGTTCTGGCCGCTTATCTTCCACGAGTTCGAGCGGCTGTATACCAAAAAGGGCCGCCGTGACTTCAAAATGAGCCTTTCTGGCTTCGGAACCACAATGCGGCTCATCTGGCGAAATCCGTTCGTGATAAGCTTCTTTATTCCCTTGCTGGGCTGGATTCCCATTGCCATCCGCGGGTATTACAAAAACCGCATTGGTCAAAAGCTACCGGGGCAATAAAGGCCGAAGGCTTTGTACGGCTTCTGAACATCATTCCTTGCGGCCATTGCACAACGCCTAAACCTTGCATAGTTCTACCTGAAGATTAGGTGGGATACTTGGGTTAGCTTACTGTAAGGTAAAATACTATTCGGCTAAAAAACCAAAGGCCGCCAAATATTACTACCTTATTAACCTCGTGCACGCATCCTGCGTTTACGGGTTAAGCCGCTGATTGCCATACTCGTTCTGCTTGGCTACAAGAGTGCTACACCGCTCACGCCAAGTGATTCCCGTTTCCCCTTCTCATGCCATCGTTTCAGCATCAGCTGGTTAAAACCCTGCTTACTGCCGCTGCCGGCCCCATAGCCCGGCGTCGGCCTACCATTAATTCCTTGCGGTTAGGGCTGGAAGTCAGTACCCTGTTGCAGTTCATGCCTTGGAACGTGCACTTCGAGCGCGTACCCACTGAAGAAGGCATTGTAGCTGAATGGATTGAGCCCAAAGGTGCCGATCAAAACCGGGTGCTGCTGTACCTGCACGGCGGTGCGTACGTCATGGGTTCGTTAAATACCCATCGGGGCTTCATTGGGGCGCTGGCGCAGCGCTGCGGCCTGCGCGCCCTCTCCGCCGATTACCGTAAAGCCCCCGAAAACCCATTTCCCGCGGCCCTGCACGATGCCGCTGCCGCTTGGAACTGGCTGCTCGACCAGGGCTACCGCCCACAGGATATCGTACTGGCCGGCGACTCGGCCGGCGGGGGCTTGGTGCTGGCCTTGTTGCTGCACCTGCGCGATATCCGGCAGCCGCTGCCGGCCGCAGCACTTTGCCTCTCGCCCTGGACTGACCTCACGATACCTGCCATTGAAGACTATGCCTTAGATGGCTTGCCCGACGAAGCCAAACTGGTAGAAGCCCTGGAAATACGCGCTTGGGGCCGTCTGTACGCCGCCGAAACGCCGCTGCACAACCCGCTCCTTTCCCCGCTGCTAGCCGAGCTGCACGACCTGCCGCCGCTGCTGCTGCAGGTTTCCGATGCGGAATTGCTTTACCACGACACACTGCAACTAGCTGCTAAAGCCCGCGCCGCGGGCGTACCGGTTACGGTGCAAACCTTTGAAGGCTTGGTGCACTGGTGGCATTTATTCTGGCGCACGGTACCCGAGGCCAAGGTAGCCCTAACCCAGGCTGCCGACTTTACGCAGGGCATCTGGCGTGCGCAAGCCGACGCGCAGGCGCTAGCTACCGCAACTGTTCACCGCCAGAAACAGGCCAAGCAAATGCAGATGCGGGCCGTGGTACAGGCTGTTTCGTGAACTGCTCAGAAATGGTGAACAAGGCGTGAATTTTTTCTGCAAAAAATTGGGGCTCAGGTGCCCACGTATATATACCTTTTCGTAGGTTTGTGCTAGTTGTTCGGCATGCATACTATATTTGCCGATGCTAGCCCGCCTGGCTGGCTTTTTTGCTTACCTGTCACCCCCTCAATTTTCTTTAAGCTCATGGAAGACCTCTTTAAAAAGTTCATCTACGCCGGCGTGGGCTTCGTTTCGCGCACCAACGACCGCGTGCAAGACACCATCAACCAGTTGGTGAAAGAGAACAAACTCTCGCAGTCGGAAGGCGAAAAGATCATGGCCGAGCTCATGAAGAACACCGACACCAAGCGCAAGGAGTTTGAAACCCAGCTCGGCAGCATTGCCAAGCGCGTGATGAAGGGTATGGGCGTAGCATCGGACGCAGACGTGGCCGAGCTAAAGAAAGCTGTGCGAGGTGGTTCGAGCAGCAGCAAGTCATCGGCTGCTTCGTCGAAAGCTGCTACGGGTAGCACCGGCGGCGCCAAGAAGGCTTCGGGCAGTTCTGCGGCGGCTGGCAAAGCCACCACTGCGGCCAAAGCAACTACGAAAGCCGCTGGTGCGGCTTCTACTGCCGCTAAGAAATCGGCAGCTGGCAGCAAAGGCGGTGCGGCTACGGCCAAGAAGTCAACGGCTTCGGGCGCTTCGTCGGAAGGCGGCTCCTCGAGCAGCAACGCGTAAGGTTATTGCTTTCAGCTAAACGACCCTGCCCGCGCAATTCGCGGGCAGGGTTTGTTGTGTTTGGGCTGTGGGAGACGAAGGTTTGTAAGTAGTTTAGAGTCTATCCGAAAAAGCCAGAAGGTCATGTCGCGCTTGTCGAGACATCTCGCTGGATAGTAGTTTTCTCGATGAGCGACGCGGTTTAGTATCCGGTATCAGCACGCGAGATGTCTCGACAAGCGCGACATGAGGTTCTGTAGTTGCCGCTGCTTGACTTTTCGGATGGGCTCTTAGAACAGAAACGCAGCCCCGATTAATCACCCGTGCTCGTTGTGGCAGCCCTGCTGAAAACCCACAACCTCGCAAACCCCTGAAGATTTCCCATTTTCACGCCTGATGTTCAAAAACACGATTACCAACCTGGGGCGCATCCGCGAAGTGGCGGAGGTGCTGCTGCGCTACGGCTTTGAAGATGCGGTAACCACCACGGCGTTGCGCCGGCTGGTGCCCAACCGCAACCGCCAAACCTGGCAGCACGGCAACCAGCCCGTGTTTGAAATGTCGCGCTGGGAGCGGGTGCGCATGGTAATCGAGGAGCTGGGCCCCACGTTTATCAAACTAGCCCAGGTACTCAGTAACCGCGCCGATTTGTTGCCGGCCGAGTTGGTAGCCGAGTTCGAAAAGCTGCAAAGCAACGTGCCGCCTTTCCCGGTAGCCGATGCCAAGCGCATCATCGAAGCCGAGATAGGCAAGCCCCTAAACGCGGTCTTCAGCGAGTTCGAAGACGTGCCGCTGGGTTCAGCTTCCATTGGGCAAGTACACAAGGCCCGCTTGCTGGACGGTACCGATGTGGTGGTGAAGGTGCAGCGGCCCACGGCCCGCGAGAAAATAACTACCGACCTGGGCTTGCTGCGCGAGCTGGTGCGGCTGACGGCCGGTTACCTGCGCAAACACGGCCTGAGCAACCCGCAGGACATAGTAGAGGCTTTCGAGCGGAGCATGATGCTGGAGCTGGATTACTCCTCCGAGGCCCGCGCCATGGAGCAGTTCCGCAAGCTCTACGCCGATTACACCACGTTTTACGTGCCCAAGCCGTTTCGCGAAATGAGCACTAGCAAGGTGCTGGTGATTGAGTTCGTGAGCGGTTGCAAGATTACCGACAAGGAACAGCTGCTGCGCTGGAACCTGGACCCCGCCACGGTGGCCGAAACGGGCATGGACATTTACCTGACCCAGATTTTCGAGTTCGGTATTTTCCACGCCGATCCGCACCCCGGCAACGTGCTCGTGCGCCCCGACGGCACCGTGGTGCTCATCGATTTTGGCATGGTGGGGCGCCTCACCAAGCAGCAGAAGTACGCCTTTGCGGGCGTGTTTATTTGCATGGGCCAGCAAGACGCCCGCGGCATGGCCCTGAACTTCCGCCGCTTGGCCCTAACCTCCGATATCCGCGACATGCGCGCCTTCGAAGGGGATTTGCAGCAGCTCATTGATGACTTTTCGGGGCTCGATGTAAAGGAAATGAGTATGAGCGCCCTAGCCGAGCGCCTGCAAAACGTCATTTACAAGTACAAGCTGCAAGTGCCGGGCTCGGTGTTTCTGATTTTGCGGGCCTTGGTAATTCTCGAAGGAATTGGCAAAGTGCTGCACCCGGCGTTTAACACGTTCGAGTTTGTGCGGCCTTACGGGCGCCGGCTGGTACTGGAGCAGTATTCGGTGAGCAACGTAACCACCGAGCTGCAGTATACGGGGCAGCAGCTCCTGGCCTTGTTCTACACCCTGCCCACCGATTTGCGCCAAATTGTGCGCAAGCTCTCGAAGGGTGACTTGCGGGTGCAGGCCCAATTGGGCGGCTACGCGCCGCTGTTACGCACGGCCGAAAGGTTGGTGTCGCGCACCATTATTACGCTGCTGGCGGTGGCCTTTCTGCTGTTCTCGGGCTTGTCGTTGCTGGGCAATTACCCTGCGGCCCAAATGCCGTATTACCGCGGCTTGCCCGCCATAACGTGGTGGGGACTGGGGGCTACCGGCTTCTGGCTCATGGTGCTGTTTATTCTGACCATTCGACGGGAAAAGCCCTAACAGGAAAGACGGGCTTTATCTAGTCAGGTTCGAGCAACTCCGAAAACGGAGCACAGACAACTGCATGCCGAAACCTAAGCTGACCCAGGCGAGGCAGCCCGTTGATTTTTCGCGTGAAGCGGGTTGCAGCTCCGCTATTCAGAAGTGAACTTTGCTGCCTCATCGGCCAACCCTGCGAACGGGCTGGCGCTTGGGTTCTGCGCTGTGCGTTTATCTTTTGCTTTTCGCTGGTTAGGGGCGCTGTGTGCCTGGCTGTTGTTTTCGAATGTTGCTCAGGCACAGGTGCCGCTGCTGCGGGAAGTAATTCTGAACACCGACACCGCCAGCTACCAGCTTAGCAGGCATACCACCATTGTACAAGGCGAACCGGCGCTGTATTTCTGGTTTCGGCGCGACGACGAGACGGTAGAGCTACGGCTAATGCCCGAACGGACGACCAACCCACAGCTGCTGCGCCTGCGCCGCTCGGTTGATTTCCGGCAGCTCGATTCGCTCACCCGCGAAGCCGACGGCTCCTACCGCACCCGCCTGAAGTTTCAGGACCTGACCAGCGCCCAATTCGTGCGCTTGGTAATTGAGCAGCCCGCCGAAGCCCCGGGCCAAGAGCCGCGCCGCGATGTGGTGCCGCTGTTGCCGCTTGCCCGTACCACCGTGGGTCTGCGGGTAGCCGATGAGGAGCTGTACGTAGGCGAAGAAAAGGTGCTGGAACTGACCAGCTCAAACCCGCGAAACATCCGCGCCACTGGCGAATGGGTGCGCGGTACCGATTTTGATTACCGGCTCACCAACGATAAAAGCGGTGTGCTGCGCCTGCACGTATTGCCCAATCAGTTAGGCCGACGTGCGTTGGTGGTAAAGCTGCAGTCGGAGCGGCCTACGTTGCAGGCCGGCGGCAAGCTGAACTACCAGTTGCCGGTACTGCGCCAGGAGTTTACCGTGAAAGCCAGTCGGCTGCGCTTTCTGTCGCCTGATAAGCGCAGCGTAACGCTCGATGAGCAAAGCCGACGCCGCGGTATCGAGCTGATTTTAGACAACGGCCGCGCCTTTGAGCTGCGCCGCACCTACCGCATAGAGGACCAGGAAGAACCGGGTGGAGCACTAGTGGCTGAGCTGTTCACGCGCCAATACCTCACCAACGACCGGGTGCTGTGCTACCTGCGGCCTTACAACACCCACCGCCAAACCGAGGGCTACCTATACATAAAAGACCAGGATCAGGCGCGTTACGTCACCAACCTCGACATCACGCCCAAAACCACCATCAGCGGCGTGCAACTGCTGCACCGCGGCGGCGACTGGACGTCTTCGCTCAACGTAAGCCCGGGCGAAACCGTGGACGTGCGCATAGAAGGGGAGGGGTTGCAGAAAGCTCGTTTTCACCTCGAGGATTTGCAGGTCGTGCCTTCCGATTCGGCGGTGCGGACGGATGCGCGGGTGGTGCTGCGCGTACAAGTGCCCGTTACCTACGACAAGCGCAAAAGCACCCTGCTGAACACGGGGCAGCCCACCGGGTTTGCCCTGAACGTACGGGAGTTTCAGCGGCCCCACCCGCTGGATTTTGTTACGGTAGGCTATGGCGAATCGGCCCGGCCCATAACGCGCCTGGGTGGGCCGGTGCTCTACGAGCACACCATTCGCGACGTGGTATTTCAGTTCAACCCCAACGGCATCGACAAAGACGCGCAGCTGTTTGGTAAGCAGTTCCTCAGCTTTGAGATACGCACCCTGAACGCGAAAGGGGAGCTAATCGAAATCCGAACCCTCGACAACCTGGTGGTTTGCCCGGGGGAAAGTTCGCCCCGCGCTGCCTTCTACCAAGACAAAGCCTGCCGCACCGATCCGCTGAGCCTGAATAGCCTACTATCGCGCAAAACCTACGATTTAGATGAATGGAGCCGCATTTTAGTAACCGTGAAGCACCAAGCGGCCCAGTACAGCGGCGAAACCGGCTATACCCAAACCGTGGAGCTGGTGCTCAAGCGCAAGTTTAAGTTCGATATCGACGTGAGCTTCCCGGCGGGCTTGCTCACCAAGCGGCAGGGCGAAACGGGCTACGGGTCGTTCAGCGGTATTTCGTTGGCCACCCTGGCGCAGTTCAGCTTTTACCACCCCGAGAAAATCAACCGCCTGCGACCTTACAAAATCGGCGCGGGCTTCGTGGCCCTGAACGCCTTTAACCTGACTTCCGACAACAGCGTGAAACGCGACTTGGGCATTGTAATCCTTGGTTCGGTGTACCCCACACGCCGGGAGGCCAAGCTTACGTTTCCGCTGTATTTGGGCGGCGGCTATTTCCTGTCGGCCAAAAAGTGGTTTTACATGCTGGGGCCAGGCATTGGGGTCAGGCTGTAATAGTATTGATTGGTATCAACAGCACCTGCCAATATCTCCACTTCACAAGCGAGAGGCCTATACCAATACTTGCTGATGGGTGCAGCAACCGGTGCCTTTTAGCCGGCTGACTCCTTTTCTCTGTTAATAGCTCACTGCAAAATCTCATCAGTGGATAGTACCACTGGAAGCATCAGTAAATGGGCCAGTTCATGGGCAATTGTCTGGGCCTTTGCCAGCTTGGTATAGGCAGCTACAATACCAATCGAGGAACCGGAAACGCTCAACAGTACCTGCCAGCCACGCTCGGTAGCTGTTAAGCCTAGTTGACCCGGAACGTGCTCCACCGGCAGGAGATGCCTTCGTTGCAAAGACCTAACCTGGATGCGTACAATTACGGGCAGGGGGTACCACCGGCCGAAACGCAGCCCCAGCACCCAAGTATAGCGCCGGTAACGACGCGGCGCCAGTTCAAGTGTGAAACCTTCGTAGTGTGTAAACACGGCCAGTATTATCAGTACGCCGATGGCGCTGGCAAATACCATGGCTACAGTGCTGGATTCAGTGAAAAGGCTGAGAGCAAGTAAATAAGCAGGAAGCCAAGCTGCCATTGCTGAGGCAATTCCCTTGTGCCAGTGCTCAGAAAGGAAATGCCGCCTGAGTATTCCGTCGTATGCATTTTTGCCCATCGTGGTGGGTGGCTTCGGGTGAAAGGGTTTTCGGTGGAAGTGGAACCTGATTACACTGATACTCCGTGTGCCGCTTCCTGCAGGGGCACATATACCTCCGGTATGCCGAGCGGTCTGGCTAAGTCCTCGGCTAGTTCGAGGGCTTCCGATTTGGCTTCCAGCGCCAGGCGCTCCACGATGATTCCCGTGGCAGACCCTTCCACCGACAGCATCACCACCAGGTATTCTTCGCGGTCGGTACGCATGCGGCCGGGCTTACCGGAAGTGCCCAGTTGCGAAAAGTACTTGGCCACGACCCGGCTGACGCTGGGCAGTTGTTCCCACCTACCGATTCGTAAGCCGCCAATCTTGCTGAAGTGCCGATACCGCCGGTTGGGAATATCGAAGGCCACTCCTTTGGCCGTGAAAAAGGGTAAAGCGGCAAGCGTGAAGCAAATGCCACTCATCACGGGCTGGCGAAAGAAGATGCCTAATCCGATAAGGAATAGCGCCCGTAGCCAAGTGAAGGCTGTGGGGGCGGGATTGGTAAGTATTTCCATTCCCCGAATCTACTCGACCTCTGGCTTCGTCGGAAAAAGCAACGAAACATAAGTCAGCAGGGCACAATAATTTTTTCCACAAATGCTTGTGCTGAAATATCGGTTTACTAACTTTGAATAACAAAGTACTTTAAAATAGCGAAACCAGATTCCATGAACACCACCTCAACTTCCTCCAACACGGTTTTCGACGTAATCAGCTGGCTGTTTGGCTTGCTTGCGTTGGCAATTGGCGTAGTCAACACGTTCTGGGGCAACGACCCTGGATTTGGGATGTTCATCATTCTGGTAGCCACGGTGTTTTTTCCGCCGATAAGTGCGCTGACCAAGAAGGTGACCGGCTTTGCCATTCCGGGGCTGGTAAAGGTGTTGTTGGCGCTGTTTATCCTCTGGTCGTCGTTGGGCGTAGGAGAATTGTTTGATAAGATAGACTTGATGATGGCCAGCTTTAACTAAGAAGCTCCGCCTCAGTCGCCCACGCGGCAGCCTGCCACAAACCGGGGGAAATTAATTGATAGTCAATTTGTTACTCGAAAACCATGGCGGAAAAGATCTTGAAAAGTAAAACCTCACCCGCAAACGTGCTCAGCTGGATTTTTGGCGTGGTGGTAGTTATAATAGGTGTGCTCAACCTGCTATTGGTGCATGCCGTGCCCGGTGCTGCTTACTTGCTGGTGTCGCTGCTGTATTTTCCTCCCACCAATACTTTTCTTAAGGAGAAAGTCGGCTTTGGCATTCCCGGGCTGGTAAAGATTCTCCTCGGCATCGTCATCATTCAGTTCACCCTAGGCGTGAGCGACCTGGGCGACATGCTAGATAAGTGGACGCTTTAAACTTCTGACTACATACAAAAAAGCCCGCTGCTTGAGAAAGGCAACGGGCTTTTTGTGTGGATGCAATGGCGGACTAACCCAACTGCATTTCCTGAATGATCTGCTTGATGCGGCCGTCTAGTTGCTGCTGGGCTTCCTCGAACGACTGACCGTTGCTGAACTCCTGCTTGAGGCTGAAGTAGAACTTGATCTTGGGTTCGGTACCCGAAGGGCGGGCTGAAACTTTGGAGCCGTCTGCGGTCAGAAACTGGAGCACGTTGCTGCGCTCGTGCTCCAGTGGCGTCTGCTGGCCGGTGCGCAGGTCGCGGGCTACTTGCTGCTGGTAGTCGAGCAGCTGCACCACGGGCGAGCCGCCGAGCGTAGCGGGCGGGTTCTGGCGCAGCTGGGCCATCATTTCCTGAATTTCTTCGGCGCCGCGCTGGCCTTTCTTGGTCAAGGAAATCAGATCTTCCTTGTAGAGGCCGTAGGTGCGGTACATCTGCACCATCTCTTCGTACAGCGTGCGGCCCTGGTCTTTGGCCACGGCGGCCATTTCGGCAATCAGGCAGCAAGCCGATACCGCGTCTTTGTCGCGGATAAAGGAGCCGATCATGTAGCCGTAGCTTTCCTCGCCGCCTCCAATGTAGTGGTGGCCTTCGTTGCGAGCTTCCAGGTCGCGGATGATGCCGGCAATGTACTTGAAGCCGGTAAGCGTTTGGTAAGACCGAATGCCGTAGTGTTTGGCCACGTCGCCGAGCACGTCGCTCGTCACAATGGTGTACACGATGTAATCCTTTTCCTTGTTCAGCTGGCCGGCTTTTTCGCGGGCCGACACGAGATAATGCGTGAGCAAGGCCGCGGTTTGGTTGCCGTTTACCAGCACCCATTCGCCGGCGGTGTTTTTCACGCCAATGCCCACGCGGTCGGCGTCGGGGTCGGTGGCAATAACGAGGTCGGCATCCAGTTGCTTGGCCTGGTCCAGCGCCATTTGCATGGCCACTTTTTCCTCGGGGTTCGGCGACTTTACCGTGGGGAAATTCCCGTCAGGAGTGGCCTGCTCCAGCACAATGTGGATGTTATCGAAGCCGAAGCGCTCCAGGGCTTTGGGCACCATGGTAATGCCGGTGCCGTGCAGCGGCGTGTACACGATTTTCAGGTCGTGCTGGCGCTGTATAGCTTCGGGGTTGATGCTGAGCTTCTTTACTTCACCCAAGTACGCTTCATCGATTTCAGCCCCAATGAGGTGGATTTTCGACTGATCAGCCGTGAACTTCACGTCGTCCACGTTCTGGATGGCGTTAACCTCCTGAATAATGTTCTTGTCGTGCGGCGCCACTACTTGGGCGCCGTCGTTCCAGTACACTTTGTAGCCGTTGTACTCTTTGGGGTTGTGCGAGGCCGTAACCACCACTCCGCTCTGACAGCCCAAATGGCGAATGGTGTACGACAGCTCCGGCGTGGGGCGCAAGGCCTCGAACAGGTACACGGTAATGCCGTTAGCCGAGAAAATGCCGGCGGCGGTTTCGGCAAAGAGCCGCGAGTTCAGGCGCGAATCGTGGGCCACCGCCACCTTGATTTCCTGGCCGGGAAACGACTTTAGCAAGTAGTTGCACAAACCCTGCGTGGCCATGCCCAGGGTGTAGCGGTTCATGCGGTTCGAGCCCACGCCCATCACGCCGCGCAGGCCGCCGGTACCAAACTCCAGGTCGCGGTAAAAGGCGTCGTTCAGGCCCTCTTCGTCGCCGGTTTCCTGCAGGCGGCGGATTTCGGCTTTGCTCTCGTCGTCGTAGTTGCCGGTAAGCCAGGTGTTGATTTTCTGTTGAACGTTCTCGGGAAAAGCCATAGCCAGATGGGTCGATTGGGCGGGTTTATACGCCAAAGAAAAGGATAGTTCGGTTACGCGAAACCGAGGCTAGGGTAAACCTCACATTATCATGCTATTGAACTGCGTCGGGATTTTGCCGCACTTGCATCGGCAAATCAGCACGTTGGCAAGTCAGTGCACACCAAGCCGGCCCAACGGGAAATATCGACTGCGCTTTTACCCTGGTTACCCGTTTCGCCTTACCCCATGCAAACTCCTCACCGTCTTGTAAGTGCCCTGCTTTTCTTGGTAGCTCTGCTGCTCATTTTGCTGGTGCCGGTGGCTGTGGCATTGGCCCAAAAGCCCATCAAAACCGAACTACTGCCGCTGTTCGATAAAGTGCCCGCTCCGCCCGCAGCGCCCAGCTGCGCCCTAAAACGGCCTGCCGGCTTTGCTGAACTAGATAAGCAAATGACTCAACTGGTGCAGGCCATCGGGATGGGGCTTACCGCCGAGCAAGCCAAGGAGCAGGCCGATATGCAGGTTATGGGCAAACAAGCTGCCGCGGCAGGCATGGATAAGATGACCGATCAGCAAAAGCTCGCCTACATGCAACAGCAAGGCAGCAGCATGCCCGGTTACAACGCGCAAAGCATGCAGCTGGCCCAGCAAATGCAGGACCCCGCTTTTCAGGCACGCTTTGCCAAAATGAGCGAGCAAGAAAAGGCCGTGTACGTGCAGAAAATGATGGCCTCGCCCAACACACCCGGCCAGCGCATGGTTAACGACCCCGCTTTTCAGTCGGCGCAGGCGGAGTTTATGCAGCAAATGAAGAACCCTGGCTTTAAGCAGGCTTGGGACAAGAAATCGGAAGCAGAGCAGGAAGCGCACATGGCCTCCCTGATGCGGAAACACGGCTTAGACGAGAGGAAGATGAAGGCCATTGCCGGTAACCAGGCGCCGGCTGCTCCTATGGCGCCACTGGTGGCTACGCGGGCCATGGAAGCCTACGTAAAGCTCGGCGACGACATTGCCACCGAGGCACGTAATAGCAGCACTTTCCAACGCATGCACGACCAGATGCAGCGCGACCTGGAAGCTGTGAAGCGTGACCTGGAAGCACGTCCCATGGATGAAGCCCGCGAAGGCGACTGCGCAGGACAGGAAAAGGTGTTTCAGCACTACCGCAGCTTTCAGAAGAAGCGGCTGGATATTATAGCCAAATACATAGGCCAACTAAACACCGCTTGGGCATCACACAAAACCTTGCTGAAAACGCGCGTAACCCCTTTTCATGCCGAGCTGGCCCGAATTCATTACGGCGACGACATCAAGCGGCCGGAGGAGAAAAAGCTTATCGGGCAACTGGCGGGAGGGCAGGAGCTTGTGCTGCAGGAAGTAGGGCAGCTAGCCGGTTACTCCAGCTTGCTTTACGACCTGAACAAAGAATACTGCGAGCTGAAAAAGTCGTACGACCAACCCTTCCAGTGTGAGTTAGCCACCTGCTTTCCGGCCTTTGCTCGCGTTACGCTGGCCGATGGCCGCCAAGTGCCCATCAGTAAGGTGCGTCCCGGTATGGAAGTGCTGGGCTATGATGCCGCTACGGGCCGCACCGTGGCTACCCGCGTGCAGCGTCTCGATATTCACGATGATGAAAAGGCCTACGAACTGGTACAGCTTACCATTGGTACCCCAGCTGTGTATGCTGGCCTCGAAGCCGCGCCACTACATGCGGGCAAAGAAGCTGTGGAATTGGTACTGACGCCCAACCATCCCGTGCTGACAGCGCAGAAACAGGCTCTGCGAGCCGATCAAATCCAACCTTCCGACGACCTGCTAATGCTGCGTTCCGACGCTGTGGAGCTGACACGCCTAGCCGACCGTCAGCCAGCAGGCAAGACCAACGCGGTGTACAACCTCCGCACCGGAACCGGCAACTACTTTATGAGCGGGGTACTCGTTGGCTCCAAATAATGCCAAACCTTACTCGCCCTTGCTGAGCAACGCAACAAACAAAGAAGCCCTGGCTGGATAGCCAGGGCTTCTTTGTTTGTTGCGTTGCTGCCGTTTAGCGAACGGCAAGGCGCTGGGTCACCGTCTCGCCGTTGATGGTTAGCTGGCAGAGGTAAATGCCGCTGCGCAGGTTCGGAGCCGTGAAAGGAAGTGTGTACGAACCCGCAGCGCGTTTCTCATCGAGCAGGGTGGCCACGGCCCGGCCGGTTAGGTCCGTTAGCGTGAGGCGCACGTGGCCGTTTTGGCGAAGCACAAAGGGAATAGTAGTGCTGCCCGAGAAGGGGTTGGGGTAATTGGGCTGAAGCTGCCCTGTCGCCACAGCGTGGTTACGGGCCGAATTCACCACGGCGTTGGTACGCAAGGGGTCGTTGGTTTCCACGGCGTTGGTGGTACCCAGCAAACCGATAGGGCCGCTGGCAACCTGGTTGGCCACGGTTTGGCCCGAACCTTCGTCGAACTTGAAGTAGGCCATCAAGCCGGGGCTGTTGGAAGGAGGGGCCGTGTTCCGGTCACTCTGAATTTGGGCGGCCGTGCGGGCCGTGCTCCACACCATTACCTCGTCGATGTAGCCCTGCCAGCCCGTGTCGCCGGAGTTGAAACCGATGCCCAGTTCCGTGCCGGTGCGGCCGGGCGCGGCGGTAGAAGTTCCTACGGCCGTTCCGTTCAGGTAAATGGTGCCGGTGGCGCCGTCCCAGGTATAGGCAATGTGCGACCAAGTACGAATGGGCACGGTGCCACCTTCCAGCGAAGGGTAAAACTCGACCTCGCCGCTGGAATTCACACCAAACCACGGGGAATCGTTGCCGAACTCCATTACGGTGTTGTAGGTGCCGCGGGCGGAAAACGAGTTGCCATTGAAATACACCCAAGCTTCTAAGCTAAACGGGCCGGTAGCAGGCAACGAGAAGTTATTTACCGTTACCTGGTCGGCTTCGGTACTGGTGAAGCCGAGGAAGTTGCCGCCGCGTTGGGCATGGCTGCTCACGGCGAGGCCCGACGCCAGAAGCGTTAACAGGCCGGCTCTGCGAAGTACTGATTTCATGTGATAAGGGGAAGAAGTGAAGAATAGGCAAGCCAAAGTGCGAGTGAGGGTTTTTGCGGAATTAAATGCTGAATAACAGGATGTTGCCTTTTGGTTATTCGCGTTTATTCCCTGATTCAAATCAAGCCATTAGCACCAAGCACTTCAATCACATATTCGGGTGATTCACAGAAACTGCCGCCAAACAAAAAGGCCACAACCGTTGGGGTTGTGGCCTTTTCAGGTTGAAGTAAGTTATGCTTAGAGGTTACCGCGCAGGGCTTGCTCGCGTTCAATAGCTTCGAACAGGGCTTTGAAGTTGCCCTTGCCGAACGACTTGGCTCCTTTGCGCTGAATGATTTCGAAGAACACCGTGGGGCGGTCTTCCACCGGCTTGGTGAAAATCTGAAGCAGATAGCCTTCCTCGTCGCGGTCCACTAACAGGTTCAGGGCCTTAATGCTTTCCAGTTCCTCGTCAATGGCGCCCACGCGGTCCAGCAGGTCGTCGTAATACGTGGCGGGTACCGTTAGGAATTCCACGCCGCGGCGACGCAGCTCGGCTACCGTCGTGCGAATGTCGTGGGTGATGATGGCAATGTGCTGCACGCCGGCATCGTGGTAGAAGTCGAGGTATTCCTCGATCTGTGACTTTTTCTTGCCTTCGGCGGGCTCGTTGATGGGGAATTTCACGAAGCCGTTGCCGTTCGACACCACCTTCGACATGAGGGCCGAGTACTCGGTGCTGATGTCGTCGTCGTCGAAGGTAATGAGCAGTTTAAAGCCCATTACATCTTCGTAAAACTTCACCCACTGGTTCATTTGACCCCAGCCCACGTTGCCCACGCAGTGGTCCACGTACTGCAAACCCACCGGGTTGCCCTGCGGCACGTTGCTGCTCTTGGCCACGAAGCCCGGCAGAAACGGCCCGTTGTACTTAGAACGCTCCACGAAAGTGTGAATGGTTTCGCCATAGGTGTAAATACCGGCCATGGTCACCTCGCCGTGCTCGTCGGAAATGGTGTAGGGCTCGAAAGCGGGCTTGGCGCCGCGCTTGGTAGTTTCTTCAAACGATTTGCGGGCGTCGTCTACCCACAGGGCCATAACCTTCACGCCGTCGCCGTGCTTGGCCACGTGGCGGGTAATGTCGGAGTCGGGCAGGAGCGACGTGGTGAGTACCAGCCGTATTTTGTTTTGCTGCAGCACGTACGAAGCCCGGTCGCGCACGCCGGTTTCGGGGCCCGAATACGCCACCAGCTCAAAACCGAACGCGGCTTGGTAGTAGTAAGCCGATTGTTTGGCGTTGCCGACGTAAAACTCGAGGTGGTCGGTGCCATTGAGGGGCAGAAAATCGGCGGTGGCGGGGGTGGCGGCAGCGGCCGGCGTCATCGTTTCCATAATGCTGGGGAAGTAGGGGTGGGAAATTCGCGACTCAGGGAAATACAGCGGTAAAAATACGGTTTCAGCGTAATTAGTGCCCCGCCGTATACAATGAGTACGTTTTAAGGTTTTTTCTCACCTTTGTTGTAGCAGTTGCCACCCCTACGCATACTCTTTTTTTATGGATACCAACGCCCTAAACGCGGCCCTCGTGGCCCTTTTGACCAAGAAACACGACTTGCACCAGCTCGCTTACAGCGACTCGCGCTACGACGATATTGAGGAAGAGCTGCACGACCTCGAAGACGATTTCAACGAGGAGTACGGCGACTACCTGGAAAAGGCGCTGGAAAAAGTGCACGGCGACCTAAGCTCCGACACCGACGTGCTGCTGCCCACCGCCTACCTGCCCAACAACCCCGAGCCCACGGCCGAAGACGGCGTGTGGGTAGACTCGGAGAAGTACCAAGGCAAGCAGGTGCGTTTGGTGCTGCTGCCCAACCCCGTACGCCTCGTGCTGAACACCGGCAAAGGCCAGCAGCACGAACTCTGGAAGGCGTAATTTTCAGTTGCTAGTTTGTGGCTGCCAGTTGTCCGTCGCAAGACCGACAGCTGGCTTCTGCTTTTTACACCTACAGCCACCCAACCTGGAATTGATGAACCATACCCACGCCATGCTCTACCGCATTGCCGAGCCGGCCGACTGGCAGCAAGCCCAACAAACCGGCTTTTTTGCCAGTCCCGATCTGAAGGCCGAAGGTTTTATTCATACCTCGGAGTTGTACCAGGTAGTGGAAACCGCCAACCGCTACTACGCGGGCCGGGCGGATATGCTGTTGCTGGAACTGGATGAAAAAGCAGTGCAGGCCGCGGGCATATCGGTAAAACGTGAGTTTGTAGCCAGCCGTCAGCAGGAATTTGCGCACGTTTTCGGCCCCATTCCGTTAACGGCCATCGGGCGAATCTTCCCGCTTGTTCCCCAGGCAAATGGCGGGTTTACTTTACCTGCTGAGCTTGTTTAGCGGCGAATAGCTCAACCCATTGTTGTGAAGTACGCGCAACTCTGCGGAGTTATGGCGCCCGTCCGTAATCCGAAAGCGGGTAGATCGGGGCCCAATGGTGGTTTTTACGGCTAAAGCACAAAAGCGCGCCCCGCCGGAGTAATCCGGCGGGGCGCGCTTTTGTACGGAGTTGGGTGTTACGCGTCGGTGCAGCGGGCTTATTTAATGGCCACGGGCAACTCCACGTTTTCCCAACGCAAAATCAAACCGGGGCTGGCTACGGTGTAGGTCAGCCGCTCGTTCATGGTGGCGGCTTTGCGTGGCTTTACCGTAGCGCGTAGGGCATCCTGCTTCTCATCGTATTTGTAAGCGCCCCACTGATTAGCCGTCTTGTTGAAGATAACCGTCCAGTCCTGTTCCGTGGGAATAACGAAGAAGGAGTAGGTGCCGGCCGGCAGGGCCTTGCCTTCCACGGTAACGGGCTGGTCGAAGGTAACGGTGGTGGCCTCGTTGGCCCCGGCGCGCCATACCTTGCCGTAGGGCTCTAGGCCGCCCCAAATCTTGCGGCCTTTTACGGCAGGGCTGCTGTACTTCACCGTTACGTTGGCCTTGCCCGCCTTACCGGTGGCCGTGGCAGGTGGGCTTGCTGGAGCCGGCTTGTCCTGGGCCTGGCCGGCTGCCGACCACAACAGGCAGCTAAGCAGCATCACAAACAAACGGGAAAGCAAATGCGGGTTTTTCATGGCGGTTAAATGTTGAAGGAGTTGAAACAGTACCAACGTCGGCTACCCAAAAAGCAACCCGGGTCCGGAATGTTTTAACCGACAACGCCAAGCAACCGAGGCTGCACATTCAAGCTTTTTATTGCGGCAGCATGTCGCCGGAAGTTCTGCAGGAGCCAGCACCATACAGAACCCAGACGTTATTAATGCTGAAAAAGCCCTGCCGAATTACTACGGCAGGGCTTTTCAAACAAAGCGGGAGTTAATCCATGTACTCGGCCAACTCCAGCCACCGTTCGCCTTTGGCGTCTAACTCGGCGTCGGTACGCTTGAGGTCGGCGGCCCAGTCGGCTAATTCTTTGTGGGTGCCGCTGCCGGCGTTTAGCTTTTCTATAAGCTGCTGCTTCTGCGTTTCCAGCTTTTCCAGCTCCTTTTCGAGCGTTTCGTATTCCTTCTTCTCCGCAAACGTGGCCTTGCGCTTGGGCGCTGCGGTTGATGCCGCTGGGGCAGGAGCCGCCTTGGTTTCTGCCGAAGGGGCTACGCCGGCTGCGGCCTTAGCTGTACGGGCCTGCTCACGGGCGTACTCCTCGCTCTGGTGCTCCTTCTGCCACTCGCGGTAGTCGGTGTAGTTGCCGGGGAACTGACGGATTTCGCCGCCGGGCTCCAGCACAAACACGTGTTCTACCAAAGCATCCATGAAGTACCGGTCGTGCGAAACGATGAGCAGACAGCCGGTGAAGTTGAGTAGGAAGTCCTCGAGGATATTAAGGGTAATGATGTCGAGGTCATTGGTCGGCTCGTCGAGAATCAGGAAGTTGGGGTTCTTGATGAGCACGCGCAGCAACTGCAAACGGCGCTTTTCGCCTCCACTCAGCTTGCTGACAAGCGTATACTGCTGAGCCGGTGGAAACTGGAAGTGCTGCAGAAACTGCGAAGCCGTAACCACGTCGCCGTTGGCCATTTCCACCACTTCGGCCACTTCCTTCACAATGTCGATAACGCGCTGCGTCTCGTCGAACACCAGCTCGGTTTGGGTGTAGTAGCCGAACACGGTGGTTTGGCCCGCATCCACGGTACCCGAATCGGGCTGCAGCTTGCCCGTGAGCATGTTCAGCAGCGTAGACTTGCCCGCGCCGTTTGGCCCAATGAGGCCGATACGGTCTTTTTTCTTGAACACGTAACTGAAGTCCTGCAACACCACTTTGTCGCCGAACTGCTTGTGCAGGTGTTCGACTTCAATGATTTTGCCGCCCTGACGCGTCGTTTTCACGCTCAACTCTAGCTGCGGGCCGCCAATCTTGGTCTTGGCCTTCTCCTGGGTTTCGTAAAACGCGTCGATGCGGGCTTTTTGCTTGGTGCCGCGGGCTTGGGGCTGGCGGCGCATCCACTCCAACTCCTTGCGCAGCAGGTTGCGGGCCTTCTCCACTTCGGCCACCTCTATTTGCTCCCGTTCGGCTTTCTTCTCCACAAAGTAGGAGTAGTTGCCCTGGTAGCGGTGCACGCGGCCCTGGTCCAGCTCCACAATCTCGTTGGCTACCTTATCTAGGAAGTAACGGTCGTGGGTCACCATTAGCAGGGTGAGGGTGGGGGAGGCCAAGCGGTTTTCTAGCCACTCAATGGTATCGAGGTCGAGGTGGTTGGTAGGCTCATCGAGAATCAGCACTTCGGGCTCTTCGATAAGCACGCGCGCCAAAGCCACGCGCTTGCGCTGCCCACCCGAGAGGTTGCGTACCTGCCGCTCCAGCAGCGGACCCAAAATACCCAAGCGGCCCAAGATCTGTTTCACCTGCGCCTCGTAGTCCCAGGCGTTCAGCGCGTCCATCTGCTCCATCACCCGCTGCAAGTCATCGGACTTGTGGTTGGGGTCGTTCACCACGTGTTCGTAGTCGCGAATGGCGGCCAGGGTATCGTTCTGCGAAGCAAAAATGGTTTGCTCCACCGTCAGGTCTTCGTCGAAAACGGGCTGCTGGCCCAGGAAAGCTACCCTAATGCCCTTGCGCACGCTCACCAAGCCGGTATCGGGCGGCTCCAGGCCGGCCAGAATGCGCAGCAGCGTGGTTTTGCCCGAGCCGTTAATGCCTACCAGCGCCACGCGTTGGCCTTGTTGCAGGCCGAAACCCAGTTCGCGGAACAACCAGCGGTCCGCGTAATTTTTAGAAAGATTTTCTCCCGAAAGCAGATTCATGCCGCAAAGGTACGGTAGGCACGATGTGAGGACGTTAAAAGAGTCTTACCAACTCCCAAAATCATTGGTATGGCATATAATTGTAAAGGAATGTTGACTAAATGTAAAGTGTGATTTACATTTGAGCGTCCGTACAATCTTCTCTCATGAAAAAATTACTGCTGCCATCTTGGGGCAAACGCTTGGGCTTGGCCTTGCTGCTCGTGCCCCTTCTCGATTTATTGTTGCCCGGCACGCTCGGTAACCTCAACGCGTTGGCGTTGACCGGCGGTGCTCTGCTGTGGCTGTTGAGTGCCGAGTCCAACGAAGACGAGCGAACCGTCTGGTGTCGCTCCAAGGCGTTGTTTACCGCCGCTGCCGTTTACGCCCTGTGGGTAAGCGTCTGGATGGTGGTACTGTGGGCTGACACCGCCCAGGCAATTCCGTCCACGCTGTGCGTGCTGCCCTTGGTGCTGCTCGCTTACCTGGCGCGCTTTTACTACGAATTACGCATCAAACCCCGGGTGCAATCGTGACCAACTGCCTGAAAGTTGAGCGTGCCCGCCGCAACCTTACGCAGCAGGATGTGGCGCAGGCGGTAGGGGTTTCCCGGCAAACTATCCTGGCCATTGAGAGCCGTAAGTACGTGCCATCCGCCGTGCTGGCGCTCAAGCTGGCGGCCTTCCTGGCCATGCCCGTCGAGACCCTGTTTGCGCTTGAGCCCGGAGAGTAGCGCCGGGCAGCACCTGCGTAATGCGGGTTTTATATCACCCGCACCCGGTCCACGTGCACGTCGTCGCGTAGTATTTCCAGGCCGCGGTACGCCAATGGTCGGCCGGTATTCATCGTGAGGTTACCGCCGTCGCTGTGCAAAGCAGCCACGTCTAACACCAACTGCGTGTACTTACGCTCGCCAAGCTCAATAGCTACCGGGCGGCCACGGCCGGCATCAAAAGAGGTCAGTGCCTGGTCGATTTCGTCGAGAATGACGCTGCGGGTCATACTGGGTTTTACGTAAAAAGAAGAAGCCAACATACGCATTTCACGACACCGACACGGTGCGCGGGGTTGCATAATACAATTTTCAGTCAATTTAATAGCGGCTCGCGCTCCTAGTTCAGTCGCGTAGTAGCAGGCAAATCAGCTGGTTATTTGCGGATGAGGGCAGCTAAAAACAACAGGCAGAAAAGTGCAGGCCGCCGCCACAAGAATGGGGCTTATACGCTATTGGCCCCGTACAGAGGCAAAACCATTTATCTTCGGGCCATGTCTGACCCTGCTTCCGCGTCCCTTTCCGTGGCCTCCGATTCACGTCCCATCGGGGTATTTGATAGCGGCATTGGCGGCCTTACCGTGGCCCGGGCCGTGCGCAATATGCTGCCCCACGAGCGGCTGTTGTATTTCGGCGATACGGCCCACCTACCGTACGGCGACAAAAGCACGGCCGCCATTCAGGCCTACTCCATTAAGATATGCGACCTGCTGTTGCGCCAGCAGTGCAAAGTCATTCTCATTGCTTGTAACTCGGCCTCGGCGGCGGCTTACGAGCTTGTGCGCGAATACGTAGGGTCCAAAGCCCGTGTGCTTAATGTGGTTGACCCCATTGTGCAGTACGTGGGCAAGCATTACGCAGGTCGTACGGTAGGTCTTATCGGTACCAAGCAAACGGTAGGCTCGAATGTGTACCGCAAGAAGCTTGATGCCCTCGGCCTCGGCATTACCCTCCAGGCCTTGGCTACGCCGTTGCTGGCGCCCATGGTAGAGGAAGGCTTTGTGCACAATGCCGTTAGTCAAAGTGTGGTTAACAATTACCTCTCCGATCCTGCTTTAGACGATATCGAAGCCTTGGTGCTGGCCTGCACACACTATCCTCTCATTCGGGAGCAGATTGTGGAGTACTACCAGGGGCGTACCGATGTGCTGGATCCATCCGATACGGTGGCTGCCGCGCTCAAAGCTTTGCTGCAGGCACACGGCCTGGAAGCTCCGCCAGCCTCCCGGCCGCCGAAGCACCATTTCTATGTATCGGATTTCACCCCCTCCTTTGAAGAAAGCACCCGTTTGTTTTTCGGGCAGGAAGTAGATTTGGAGCATTACCCATTGTGGGAATAAAGCAACCACGCAGCACAAATGCAGCTAGCTAGGCTTTGCAGATTCGCTTTGCTCGGCTGACGCGGGTAGCGAATCTGCAAAGTCATCAACCCCCTCCGTTATCTACCTCAGATTTATAAACAGCTTGCTCGGGAGTGCGCTGGCATTGGTTTAAACTCATGAACGTTAACGCCGTGTTTTCATTTGGCGTTTTCATGAGTCTGGAACAGGATGCCAGGTATAGATAAAGGTAAATGAGTAATTGAAATATTTATGCATCTGGTATCACAGTATATCCATTGCTGGAGTTTAAAGTCGGGTGGCCATTAGTTAGTAAGATGACGACTACTGTGGTTTAGGGCCGCAAGCAACTGTGTTTTAATCAGCATTAGACGTTATGTGTCTTATGTTTTGCCAATCAGTTTCCTTCCAGGGCATACATACCGAAGTGGTGTGGTAGTCAGAGTGCGGTTGTTGTCGCGTACTTGTTGACCGAGGCAGCTTATTATACTGTGCAGTTTTTTTAAGAAGCCAGGGGCAGAGTTCAACTACGTGATAACCTCCTTGTCACAGCCGATTGGAAGGCTGCCTGTAAAGAATTTGAAATATAAGATATTGATATTGTGTAAATTAACTGCAGGTAAACAGTGAAGACTTCTTAATTTTACCAACCCAGCGACACGAATTTGCTTTGTGGGGCGTTAGGGGCAACGTAATTTTTTTGCTTTTGCTGGTGGCAATGCGGAACCAATCAACATCCATGGTGTTAAACCGACCGTATGTGCAGCGCCGCTAAACTTGGACACACGCACACAGCGGATGATTTCAGTTTTTCACTGCAACTTTGCGCCGGCAAATCGATCATAAATAAATATGAATATTTCGTTTTTGCGTCGGAGTCTGTTGGGAAGAAGCGGTGTATATAGCAATAATTCAAGACTAAATAACTCTGACTTGGCTTACTTCCACGGAGTTGGCACGAATTATGGTGTTTGCGCGGATTGCCTCCCGGCGCGGCAGTGTAGTTGAGTCTAAAAAAATTGCAATGATAATTGCTGATTTCAACAATCCTTTTCTCTGCCCTTGCGTAAGGACACCCGACGAGCAAAGCACAATGCCGCGCGTCTTTTTTTTGTAACCATTACTCACCTTTACATATGAAAAACGCTTACATAATCGCCCTGAGCCAGACCAGTTGGTCTCGCCTTTGCGCGATGTTGGCCATCTTCTTGATGCTCCCGTTCGCGGGCATAGCACAACAGGCTGTCATCACTCTCACGCCTAACCAAGCCGGCGACCCGCAGGACTTCGGTTCCATCACGGTTGGCCAGGTTTCGGCTCCTAAAACCTACACGCTGTCGGGTAGTAACCTAAACCGTTCGGTGAACGTGTTTATTCCCGAAGGCTTCCAAGGTAGCTTGAACGCCACCACGGGCTACACCGATAACACCGGCGCTATTATTACGGTGCCGCGTACTTCGGGACAAACCCTGGCCAACACTACCATTTACCTGCGTTTTGCGCCCAGCGCAGCAACAGGTTACGATGACTTCCTGACTGCTGGTTACAACCCGCCCCCCGTTAACTCTAACGCTATTCGGGTGGTTGGTACTGGCTTGCAGGCTCCGCCCGAGATTTTCGTGAATCCCACCGCCGTGGCTTTCCAGCCGCAAGTGGTAAACACGCAGTCGGCTCCGCAGAGCGTTACGGTTACCAGCAACTCGCTCACCGGTCCCATTGATGTGGTGGCGCCGGCCGGCTTCCTGGTAAGCTACAACGGCAGCCCTTACGCTTCTACTGTTTCCTTGCCTTCTTCGGGCGGTATTCTGAACGTGGTTTTCCAGCCTTCGCAGGTAGGTAACTTCGTTTCGAACATCATCCTGAACAGCGCCAACGCCCAGTCCAAGTCGATTGCGGTATCTGGTCAGGGCCAATCGGTGCCGGCTTCGCTTACGGTAACTTACTCGCCGAACCCGCTGGCATTTCCTGCCACGCAGGAAGGCACTGCTTCACAGCCGCTGTCATTCACGGTAAACGCAGCTGGTTTGGGTTCTAACCCGGTTGTTATTACTGCTCCTTCCGACTACCAGGTGCGCGTTGGTACGGGTGCTTTTAGCTCCACGGCTACCATTGCACCCGTAAGCGGCGCCGTTAACAACGTAACCGTTGACGTACGCTTTACGCCAACTACCACCGGCAACCGCAGCCAAACCATTACGGTAGCGGCGGCTAACGCCCCCACACAAGTGGTAAACGTAACGGGCCAGGGCACGCAGGCACCCCAGGGTGCTACCCTGAACGTAACGCCCACTACTCTGGACTTCGGTGACGTAACCCAGAGCGGCTCGGCCAACATCCTGACCCTTACGGTAAGCGGTACGCGCCTTGGTACGAACCCCATTACCCTTACCCCCTCGAACCCCAATATCCAGATCCGCAACGCTTCGGCTGGTGGTGCTTTCTCGAGTTCGGCCTTGCTGCTGCCCTCGTCGGTTGGTACGGTAAGCCCTACCACCATTGAAGTGCGCCTGGTGGCCCCGATTGCCGGTGGCGCCTTTAACCAGAACATTCTGGTAACGAGCCCCGGTGCCGATGCGGTTACGGTGTTGATTACGGCTACTTCGAACGGTAACGTATCGGATATTTCCATCACGAACCCGAACAACAACACCTTTACCTTCGCTACGCGTCCCACCACGGTTTCGGCAGCGCAGACGTTCCTGATTTCGGGCACCAACCTGCTGCAAGACATTACGGTGTTCCCAACGGGCCCGAGCGGTTTCTACTTCGAGGTGTCGAAAGACGGTATCACCTACTCGAAGTCCATTACCTTCGGTCGTGACAACCAAGGCAACGTGTTGCAGGCGCCGGTTTACGTACGCTTTGTGCCCGGCAACGACGCGGTTACGGTTAACGCCCTGATTCGCGCCACCAGCTCGCCTGCTCCCGACCGCGACGTATCCGTAACGGGTATCAGCGAACCAACCGTGCGCTTGGTGCAGCCTTTGGGTTTCTTTGGCGACGCCGTGGTGAAAAACACGAAGTCGGCAGCGAAGAGCGTACGTCTGGAGGCATTCCTGCTAACCGGCCCGCTGAACCTGAGCTTCCCCGACGATAACGAAGACCCCCAGCGTAACCCCGACCGCACGCCGCAGTTTGAGTTTTCGACCGATGGTGGTGCTACTTATGTGAAGAGCGACACGCTGCTCAACAACGTAGAAGGCAACCGCGTTATCAACCTGCTGGTGCGTTACGCTCCTACCCGTGTAGGTGCTTCTACCCAGTCGCTAACGTTCCAGAACGCTGCGCTGTACAGCAATGCTCCTTTCACGCTACCCAGCGGCAACGGTACGGCCAGTGGCTTTGCCATTGCTGAAGTACCCGGTGCGCAATCGACGGCTATCATCGTGCGGGCTCCTGGCTCTACGGTAGCTACCATTACGTTTGACCTGGACAACCCGCCCGCGGGCCAGAGCTACGGTCAGAACCGCTTGGTAATTGCCACTACTACCTACTCGCAGCTGCCGGTACGTTTGTTCCCGCAAATCAAGCAGAACTTTACGCCGGGTATCACGGTGGGCGGCAACTACCAGTTTGGTAGCGGCTCGGCTATCGAAACCTCCTCGAACACCTACGTGGTGTTTAGCGGTGCAGCCAACAGCTTCACCGTGGGCAACCTCGACCCGAACGTACGTTACTACTTCTACGCCTTCGAATTCAACGACGACGGCCTGCTGAACGCCGAGAACTACAAAGTGCCGAACAACCAGCCGCAGGTTCCGCTGCCGGTGGAGCTGGTATCGTTCACGGCTAAGGCCCGCAACGGCCGCGTGGTACTCGACTGGGTAACTGCTCAGGAGAAGAACAACCAGGGCTTTGAAGTACTGCGCAGCCGCGACGGCCGCAACTTCAGCAAGATTGGCTTCGTGGAAGGCCGCGGTACCACTTCGGCCCGCACCGCCTACAACTACGTAGACAACGCTCCGCTGAACGGTACCTCGTTCTACCGCCTGAAGCAGCTGGACACCGACGGTAACTTCTCCCTCTCGCCGGTGCAAGCCGTGGTGGTGGGCGACGCCGCCGAAATGGCCCTGTTCCCGAACCCGGTGGTAGATGTGCTGAACATCACGTTGGGCGACGCTGCTGCCGATGCCCGTGTAACGGTGAGCGACCTGCTGGGCCGCACGGTGCTGAGCCAGCCGCTGCCCGCCAACGGCCAAGTAGACCTGCGCACCCTGAAGCCCGGCACCTACCTGGTGAACGTGGTGAACGGCAAGCAGCGCCTGAGCCGCAAAGTGGTGAAGCAATAAGCTAACCTACTCTCGTAAAACCGCCCCCTTGCCACCTGGCAAGGGGGCGGTTTGCGTTGGTACCCACCGGTATTGTCTAACCTATCCTCTTACCCTTGGCCAACCGAAAAAAGTACTGCGGGTAAACGCGTCTCTTGGAAAGCAAAAAGCCCCTTGCCGGTATGGTGAGGGGCTTTGCTGAGTAGTACAAGCCGAAGCGTAATAAATAGATAACCAGGGCTGGAGGAGAGGATGTATCCCCGATTTTATATATTTGAAGCTTCGTCACGTCCTATTCAATCCATCCATTTTACGCGTTGCATGAACCGACTTTGTACTCCTCGCCCAGCGGCCCGCCAGTGGATTCTTGCTTTGTTTGCTTTGCTGCTGCCGCTAGTGGGGTGGGGGCAGGCTGTCAGCCTGACGACAGCAGGAGCAGCCGCTAGTCAGAATTTCAATACCCTTTCTTCCACTGCCGGTACCACCACAAATGACTTGATAATAACGGGGTGGTTTCTAACTGAAACGGGAGGAGGAATCCGAGACAATGAACAATACGCCGTTGATGCAGGTGGCTCTAATACTGGAGATACATACAGCTACGGAGCTGCAGGCAATTCCGATCGAGCTCTTGGAGGCTTACGCAGTGGTACAGCGGTACCAACTATTGGTGCTGCCTTCACGAATAATACCGGCTCAACAATTACCTCTCTTGATGTTGCCTATATCGGCGAGCAGTGGCGACTGGGTGCAACTGGTAGGGCAGACAGATTAGACTTCGAGTACAGTACTAATGCTACTAGCCTTATCAATGGTACTTGGACCGCTGTAACAGCACTTACTTTCACGGCTCCAAATACAACTGGTACGGTAGGAGCTTTCAATGGAAATGCTGTAGCTAATCGCACTTCTATCAGTTCAACTATTACGAGCCTAAACATTGCAAATGGTGCGACCTTTTGGATTCGATGGATTGATGTTGATGTCGTCAACTCTGATGATGGATTGGCAGTAGATGACTTTTCACTAACCCCCTTTACAGCTGCCCCGGCTCCATCACTCACCGCAACTCCGGCTACCCTTTCTGGCTTCTCCACCACGCAGGGCACACCTTCAGCTGAGCAAAGCTTTGCCCTGAGCGGCACCACGCTGAATGGCACGGACGTTACGCTTACGCCACCAGCTAACTACGAACTGTCATTAACGAGTGGCAGCGGCTTTACCACCACGCCATTGGTTCTCACGGCGTTCAATGGCACCAGCCAAACCGTTTACGTTCGGTTGAGCGGCAGTGGCAGCGGAGCCCAAGGCACTGCGGGCACGCCGGTAAACATCACCATTGCCGGTGGTGGCGACACCGATGGCGCAACAGTGGCGTTATTGGGTACGGTAACCGTACCAGTACCCGCGCCCACCGTTACCAGCTTCACGCCCACCAGCGGCCCGGAGGGCACCGTGGTTACCATTACCGGCACCGATTTTAACGGCGCCACAGCCGTTGCCTTTAACGGCACTGCCGCTACTACCTTCTCGGTTACCAACGCCACCACGATATCGGCCACGGTACCCGCCGGGGCTACCACCGGCAGCATTGCCGTAACCACGCCAAGTGGCACGGGTACCTCGGCTGCCAGCTTTACGGTAACGGCTCCGGGGCCGGTTATTACCGGTTTCTCGCCTGCATCGGGTCCGGTGGGCACGGTGGTAACCATATCGGGCACTAACCTGAGCACCGTTACCGATGTAGCGTTTGGCGGCACGGCTGCCACCAACGTTTCGGCCACGGCTACCACCGTAACGGCTACCGTGGCGGCGGGCACGCCAGCGGGGGCCGGCGCGGTTGTTCTCTCCGATGGTGCCACTACCTACACGGCCACCGGCAGCTTCACGGTAACGGCACCGCCCACGGTTTCCACCACGGCGGCCACTGCCATTACGTTCAACTCGGCTACCACCGGCGGCGCTTTCACCAACGCCAACGGCGCTACCATTAGCAGCCGGGGGGTGGTGTACGGAACCGCGCCTAATCCGCGCATTGGTGGGGCAGGGGTGCAGCAACTGGCGGTTGCGGGTACAGCCAGTCCTTTTACGGCCAACCTCACCGGCCTCACGCCCAGCACCACGTACTACGTGGCCGCCTATGTAGTTAGCAACCTAGGTACGGTTTATGGCGCCGACGAAACCTTCGCAACGACTGTTTCGCCGCTGCTGGGTTACGATTTTGAATCGGCGACCAATCCGGATAATCCTTCCACAGTCGCTGCTAACGTAAGTGGTAGTGCATTTAGCCGTACTGGCGTAACTGCTAATGCGGGAACAGGCCGCTTTAATTCCCGTGATTGGGCTGTTACAATTAATGCAGGGAAATACGTGTCGTTCACCTTTTCGCCCCAAAGTGGCTATCAGGCTACGTTGACTTCTCTCGCATTTGTTGACCAGCGTTCTGCGAGCGGCAACCAAGACTATGAAGTGCGTTCTAGTCTAGATAACTTCGCTACGGCTTTGCAGACGGGAACAACCAACGGGGGCAGCAAGTCGATTGCGTTAACTGGTTTCACAAACATTACCGAGGCCACGCCCATCGAGTTCCGCTTTTATTATGCGGTTTCGTCCACAACGTCCACATACAGCGTCGACAACGTCAACCTCTTTGGTACGGTGCAAACGGCTGCTCCCGCTCCCGAAATCGACGTAACGCAGGGCGGCGCGTCGCTGCCCAGTGGCACCGGCAGCTACAGCTTCCCCGCCACGCTGGTGGGTGCCAGCAGCAGCGCGGCTTCGTTTTCCATTCTGAACAGGGGCAACGCGTTCCTGATCCTGACCGCCAATCCGCGGGTGCAGGTAACGGGCGCAAACAGCGCCGATTTCACCGCAACCCAGCCCGTGAATTCGTCGATTGCCCCCAACGGAAGCCAGCCGTTCAGCATTACGTTCACGCCCTCGGCAGCAGGCACCCGCACAGCTACCATCATCATTTTCAACAACGACAGCAACGAGGGCTCCTACAGCTTCACCGTTACGGGCTTTGGAAACCTGCCGCCCATTCAGAACCCGGCGCCCGGCACACTGGTGCTGGAAGACGATTTTAACTACCCGGCTGGCACCGATTTAACCGCCAACGGCTGGCTGGAGCAGGGGGCCGCTAGTCCCAACGTGGTAGTGGTTGCGCACAACAATGCTTTCACCAACTATACTATTGGAGCAGTGGATTCTACTACCTCCCGCCGGGTGCAAATGACTACTGGAGGTCAGGACGTGTTTAAACCCTTCACGCTGCCCACGGGTGCTACCACGCTTTACGCCTCGGCCATTGTGCGCGTAACAGAAGCACGAAACGGCGACTACTTCCTGCACTTCAGCGAGGCCGGAACTACGGTTTTCCGCGGCCGCGTGTTTATCCGTACCACCACCGGTGGCTTCCAGGTAGGCCTGGCTACATCGGGCACGGCGACATACAGCACCCAGGTGTTTGACTTGTTCAAGAACTACCAGGTTGTGCTTAAGTATGAGCAGCAAGGTTCCAGCAATACCTACAGCCTATACATGGTGGACGGAGCAGCTACTGAAGCTGAGCCAGGTGTTCCGCTACTCACAGCAACTCAAACCGAAGCCGGTCTGGCGCTGAATGCCATTGCGCTCCGCCAAGGAGGCAGCAGCGCCGTTACGCTCACCTTGGATGGATTACGCATAGCCACCGGTTGGGGTGCCGCTGTTAGCCGTCCGATATACACCACGCCAGGTATAATCAGCGCCGGCAACTACTTTAGCCTGAACCTGAACAACGCCGGCGAAACCACGCTGGCCGGCCCGGTAAACTTGGAAGGCGCACTCACGCTCACCAACGGCCGCCTGACTACTAATTCCACCAACTTGCTCACGCTGTACCCGGCCGCTACGGTAACGGGCGGCAGCGGCACCAGCTTCGTGAGCGGCCCTGTGGCGCGTGTAACGTTGCCCGGCGCGGCAACTGCCCTTTTCCCGGTAGGCAAAACCACCAGCTACCGTCCCGTTACGCTTACCATTGCCGCGCAAACCTCCACCACCACCTACACCGTGGAGCAAACCGAAGGCCGTTCGGCTACCCAAACACTTACCGGCGACCTGCGGCGCGTATCCCGTATGCGCTACTTCACCATCACCCCCGATGCCCAGCCCACCGGTTTCAGCGGTTCTGTTACCCTGTCCTTCGAGGCCAGTGACCAAGTGAACGACCCGGGTGCTGCTTCACTGGTAATAGCCCGTAACGGGGGCAGCGGCTGGGAAAACGCAGGCCGCGCCAGCAGCACCGGCACGGCCAATACCAACGCCTTTGTGTCGGGCACGCTCACCTCGGGCCTGATCAACGCATTCGGTGAGTTTGCCCTGGCCTCTACCGATGCCGACAACAGCCAGAACCCGCTGCCCGTGTCGCTCACGGCCTTTACCGCCGAGCTAACCAAGCCGGGCACGCTGTTGCGCTGGGCCACGGCCCAGGAGAAAAACAACGACCGGTTTGAGGTTCTGCGCAGCCTCGATGGCCGCGAGTTCAGCCGCTTGGCCGATGTAAAAGGGCAGGGCAATACCAGCAGCCCTAGCCACTACAGCTACCTGGATGCATTACCGGCCGCGGCTAGCACCGTTTATTACCGTCTGCGCCAGGTAGACTTCGATGGTAAGGCTTCGCTTTCGCAGGTTGTGTCCGTGAGCACCGAAGCCTCGCTGCCTCCCGCGCTCTACCCGAACCCTGCTACCGAGCGTGTAACCCTAGCAGGTGTGGGTGCGGTGCAGTGGTGGGTGCGCAACGCTCTGGGCCAGGTCTTGCTGCAAGGCACCGCGGCGGGCTCCACCACATTGAACGTGGCCGACTTGCCCGCAGGCGTGTACTACGTGGAAACCCGCACCGGCGCCCGCCGCCACGTGCTGAAACTGGTAAAGCAGTAGGCCGGCATTAAACTAGAACCTTACCTTATGTTTCACAAAAAAGCCCCCGCAAGCGCGGGGGCTTTTTTGTGTTTGCACTCATATTATTTTATATAATTCTAATATAAAATTGAATAAAATTTAACATTACGCCAAGGTTAAAGCCTATATTTCAATAGAATACATCAATTCTTTAAACCTGCTCAACTATGACACACACCGACCGCTGCCTCGCCCACTTGTCATTTACCGTTGGCCCCTTAGTTGTACTGCTGACCCTACTTACTTTCCCACTACAAAGCCACGCTCAGGGCACATATACCTGGAACGTTGCCAGCGGTAACTTCAGCCAAGCCAGCAGCTGGAGCCCCACGCGTACCTTGGCTGACCCCGAAGACGTCTTGGTATTTAACGGTTCTGTAATATCAGCCGCCAACATTATACTGGACCCTGCCGTTAACATTAATGCAGGACAGCTACGCTTTATAAACGGAATAGATGCCCGCTTGAGCGTACCCTCCGTCGACTGTACCATTATCGTGAATGGCGGCGCTTCCGATGATTTTGTAGTGGCAGCAGGCGCCACGGTGCGGTTTGGTTCAACTACCCGCAACGATGAGCTGACGGTGAACTTAGTCACTAGTGGGGAGAACGGCCCAGCCACGGCAGCTATTGCCGGCACTCTGATTTTCGAAAACACAGCACCAGGTAGCGGCAACCGCATTTCCGACCACCGTTTGGTTGGAGGAACTGGGTCTGTGGTTTTTGCAAACGGCAGCACCCTTCGCCTCGCAGAGGGGGCCGAGGGAAACCCATTCGGTAACCCGGGCGCAGGTGCTATTGCCACGTTTCAGGCAGGCGCGACCTTGGTGCAGGAAGACGGCGCCAGCCCATTTGGTACGGGTGCCACTCCGGCTGCCATCTTCCAAAGCGGAAGTATATACCGCTACGCAAGCATCAACGGCAACCTGGATGCATCGGGGCGTACGTACGGAAACCTGGTAATTGATATTCCGCAGACCGTTGTGCTGAGCATAAACGGCGCGGGGCAGCTCACGGTACTGAATAGTTTGCGACTACCGACAACCAATCTTGCCACGTTAGCCATGAACCTGACCGGTGGCGTGGCCATAGGCAGAGACATAGAAGTAGTGGGTGGCGGGTTAACCTTTACGCCGCCTACTCCAGCTAATCTCACGTTTAATGGCGCTATTCTACAGGCTGTTCGGGGAGTAGGGGTGCTTACGATTGGCAACGATGTAACGGTAGTAATAAATAACGCCGCAGGGGTAATGCTGGAACGGCCTTTAATGGTCCCGAACGCGTTAAACTTGCTTAACGGTCGGCTATTCACTACAGCTACCAATATTTTGTCCATTCCGTTTTCAGGCGTGATTACCGCCAGCAGCGCCGGTTTTGTAGACGGGCCCATGGCTAGAACCATCAACACCGTGAACACCACAACCCTTACGTTTCCTTTTGGTACCGACTCTCATTACCGTCCCCTTACATTGGTGGTGAAACACAGCAACACCGCTAATACCATTTACACGGCCCAAATGCTACCGGGGGCTCCGACTGCCCGCACTTACACCGGCGACATTAAACGGGTATCGAGGGTGCGTCATTTTACCGTGGAAAGCTCGCAGCCCAACCTAGAAAGCGGTACCGTTACCATTGAATATGGCCCCGACGACGAGGTGGACGCTCCTGCCAAGCTTCGCATTGCCCAAAGCTCGGGTGCTGCTTGGGTGAGTCTGGGCGGCGTGGGCACCGCGGCTCCTAGTGGAACCATAACCTCCACCGTACCCATGACTACGTTTACGGCTACGTTTGTATTAGCCAGCACAGAGGTTTCCCGCGACCCAGGAAACAACCCGCTTCCCGTGGAGCTGAAATACTTCACCGCCACTCGGCAGGAGAAAGGATCGGCACTAACCTGGGAAACGGCTTCGGAAAAAAACAGCGCCAGTTTTGAAGTACAGCGCAGCCTCGACGGTGGCCTTTTTACCACCTTCGCAACCCTTGAAGCTGGAGGCAGCAGCAGTATCCCTCGGCGCTATGCTTGGTTTGATGCAGATGCACCCTCCGGCATACTCTATTACCGCCTGCGCCAAATAGACCTGGACGGAACCGTGGCGCATTCTCCTATTGCAGTGGTCGGTGGTAAAACTGGTTTGGTGCCGTTATTATACCCTAATCCAACAAGCGAATTGCTGACGCTGGAAACCGGAAGCACTGCGCAGTGGTGGGTACGCAACACATTGGGCCAGGTGCTGCTGCAAGGCACCGCAGTTAGCACCATCACTCTAAATGTAGCCAACTTGGCCGCAGGCGTGTACTACGTGGAAACACGCACCGGTGCCTGCCGCCACGTGCAGAAACTGGTAAAGCAGTAGGAGCAAGCAGTCGGCTTGTATCCTGCGGCTTAGCAAAAAGCCCCCGCAAACGCGGGGGCTTTTTTGTGGAATTTCGATTTCATTTGCAAGCCATTGTGTACAATCAAATTGCTTTGTGCTAATATATGGGCTCCTCCGAGAGAAAGAACCTGATAGCTGCGCTTGAGAATGTCTTATTAGAGGCTTTAGTAGCGTTATTATGCATATGATAATACAGTTATTCAGTTGAAAAAAAGTGCAATACGTATTACGGGTCATCATTGTTTTGTAATATTGCGTAGTTTATTTGTAAGTAGCAGCTTTCATGATGCTGCTGCAACCTTTAAACGAGTCCATTTGAATGAAAAAAAGCATCTTAGCAAGTTATTATTAGCCTGTCTATTCCTTCTGGATCGTCAAGCAGCTTGATCGAGACTTACCTTTGCGCATTCATAACACCCGGCCTGAGAAACCCGAAACCTCTGTTACCACTTTCGCATGAACAAACTAACTACTCCGTCCTTAAGCATTTTTGACGCCTTAAGGAGGCAATTGTGTGTACTGGCCCTGGCCGCAGTGCCCACAGCTGGTTGGGCTGCTACCGAGCCTACCTCACAGCCTTCTTTGGTTTACCAACCTGCGAGTGGAGCAACTGCCAATGCTCCTCGTGCAGTGATAAAGCTTTCAGGCAGTGATGCCACGCATTACTTAGTAGTAGTGCGTCGTAGCAACGTAGCTGCTGTTGCTCCCACCGATGGTGCTGTTTACTTGGGCACCCCTGTATACGGAACAGGAACTACTACCGGAACCGGCAACTTTGTAGTGTTTTCCGGTCCCGCTGCTTCGCCCACCGAAATTACCGTAACAGGATTAACGTACGCTTCGCTGGCCACTTCCGGCCATGTTATCGACGTGTACGCTTACAACCAAGACGGTGTGGCGCCTGTTACCAACTACCGTCAAACCTCGCCCGCTACGCGTGCTTTTGCGGCGTTGCCCACCTATACCTGGAACGCTGCCACCACCACGATTGGTGATTTTACCACGGCCAGCAACTGGACGCCCAACCGGGCTGCTCCTTCGGCGAATGACGCGCTGGTATTTAACAGAACGTCGCTGACCGAGATTGACCGCTCCTCTAACGCCGGGGTACCGGCACAAGGACAGGTGTTTGGTCAGCTCTACGTGGTGAATAATGCCAACGTAACCATATACGGTCCGGGCAACGCCAACCGTGAGGGGTCTTTGGTAATCGGTAACAACTCGACCGAGGGTGATGATTTCGTGACGGAAGGTGGTAGCTCGCTCAACCTTACTTCCGGAGCCAATACCGATAACCGCCCGGCATACATTAACATCGCATCGGGAGCTACGGCCAGCATTGGCGGTACATTTGCTATGAACGCTGCGTCGGGTGGCAGCACCATCGTGCCTCACCGCTTTTTTGCTGAAGATGCGGGTGCAATTCGGTTCATCAGCGGCTCGGTGTACAACGGACAGAGTGTAGTTGGTTTCCCGTTTGGCACTACCGGCTCCATACCAGCAGGAAACGCTAACACCAGTGGTGACGTAGCCGCGGCCGCTAACTCAGTTACCTTCGAGTCGGGTTCGCGCTTTGAGCATCGTGGTGGTTTGCACCCCTTTGGTAATGGCGCTTCTAATGTTACATCGTTTCTAGCGGGCAGCACCTACGTTTATATCGGAGGCACTTTCTCGTCTATCGGTCAGCAGTATGGTAACCTTGAGTTCCAGGCATCGGCCACAGTCAGTGCTCCATATAACACTCCAAACTTAATTATTCTAAATAATCTGACAGTCACTTCTGGAGTGGTTGCCCTGAATGTAAATGGTCAAGGCTCACTCAATGGTACTTTGATTTACGGAAACCTTGCCGTGAATGGGGGCTCCTTATCCTTTGCTCCGTCGGTGAATTCTGCAGTGTTCTTTTTAGGTAATGCTGAACAGTTTATCAGCGGCAATGCTCCTCTTTCGTTTAGTACTAACGTGGTTTTGGGGATTGTAAATGCAAGTGGAGTAACCTTGCAAAGACCAGTTATATCACAAGGAAGTCTGTATTTAGATAAAGGGTTGTTGAACACTTCTGCTACTAACATCCTAAGTATACCTGCTACCTCTGCAGTAATAGTAGTGAATGGCTCTACCAACCTGAACAACACTTCGTTTGTGAACGGTCCCATGACGCGGGTGCAAACGGCTTCTGGTTTGGTTGCCACCGACGAATCGAACGGTACCGGTTTGTTCTTCCCCATCGGGGAGCGTACTTTCTACCGTCCTGTTACGCTTACGATTAACCAGACCTCGGCATTGTCTACGGGCTACACCGCAGAGGCAGTACGTGGTGAACCCGCTGCCCGCACTTTGGGCGGCGACATTCAGCGCGTCTCGCGCGTACGCTACTACAATCTGACTTCGTCGGGCGCTTCGGCCTTCACTGCAGGTCGCATCAAACTCTACTACGGCCCAGACGATGAAGTAGACGCTCCTTCGAAACTCCGCATTGCCCTCGGCAACGCTAGTGCCTGGGAGAACTTAGGCTTCTCGGCTCCTGTAGCTGCCGACGGTACTGTATACCTCACGGGCAGCATCACGTCTTCGAACCCCTTCGCGGCTTTAGGAACCTTTGTATTAGCCAGCACGATTGTACCCCGCACGCACGGCGACAACCCGCTGCCCGTATCCCTGGCCAGCCTAAACGCTGATTCGAAGAAGGACGGCGTAATGGTTTCGTGGTCTACGGCTTCGGAGAAGAACAACGACCGTTTTGAGATTCAATGCAGCATCAACGGCGGCGAATTCCAGACCGTTGGTTCGGTAAAAGGTGCCGGCAACAGCGCTTCGCTCCTGCGCTACAACTACCTCGACCTTACCTCGGCTACCGGCACGCTTTACTACCGCTTGCGCCAGGTTGACACCGATGGCACCGCTACGCTTTCGGGTGTGGTGGCTGTTAAGAAGGCCGAAACGTTGGTGGCTTCGGTTTACCCGAACCCCGCCCGCAAGTACACGCGTCTGCAAGCTGGTGCCGAGCCGGTACAGTGGCGCCTGCTAACCCTGCAAGGCCGTAGCCTGAGCAGCGGCACCGCAGCCGGCGACACCCGCATTGAACTGCAGAACCTGCCTGCTGGCACATACCTGCTCGAAATCAACCGCGCCGGTCAGCGCAGTGTGCAGAAAGTTGTACACCTGAACTAAGCTGAATATTAATATCAGGCACTAAAAAAAGCCTCTTCCTAGTCGGGAAGAGGCTTTTTTAGTGCTCTGTGGTTTAACAGGAGCTTTAATTACAAGCAGTCTGTGCCTTGGTAAGCGCCCGCGTAATTTTAAACATGGGCTTCCGTAACAGCAGCTACGCTACCGGTAGGCTTCTTTACTTTTGCAGCAGCCTGAAAGCCAAGCCACACGCTGGGTTCATCTTGCTCAAAAATGCGAAAGTAAGTGCGCAACTGCTCAATGGTGCGTTCGTTTTGCTTGAGCAACCGCTCCAACGACTGACGGTCGGTGGGGTTTTCGTTGCTGCTGGCTCTACGCAACTCTCCCAGTAGGGCTTGGGCTTGCTGGTAATGGGTGGGCAGGAAGCGCCGCTTGCTGAGGGGGCCACTGCGTTCCGGCGCAAGGCTGAGCAAACGACGAGCTTCTTCAGCAAACCGGGTTTCGGTTAGCTTGGGTAACTGGTTAACATTACCCGCCAAGGCCAGCAAGCGGTTGTCTTTGGTACTTGCGGCTACAGCGTGCAGTCCGGCCGTTAGGCGGCGCAGTAGTTGCGTAAGTTGGTTGCGAAGTCCTTTTCCGCGCTCCGCCTCCTCCGGTTGCGTCAAGGCTTGGGTAGCCAGGCTGCTGGCTTGGCTCAGAGAACTACTGAGCAGTTGACGCAGAGGTGCCACATCGTCCTCGATGTCGGCATACTGTTCGACTTCAGTATTTAAAAAAGAAACCAAGTCGGCGTCGCGGCGAAGTCGGGCTTCAACCAATTCATTTTTCATACGGTGCTAGCAGTAGCAGGAGAAATAAAGCCGGCAAGGTAACCATAACCGGCCGCCTCACCAATGGCGAAGTGTAGCAATGGGATTTGCGCGTGGTGGTTAAAGCAAAATGCCCTTTCCACCGATAGGTGAAAAGGGCATCATGGGGTAGGTTTACTGGTGAACCGCTACACCGAAAAACTTTCGCCGCAGCCGCAGGTGCGGGAGGCATTTGGATTGTTGAAGTAAAACCCTTTGCCGTTCAGGCCGTCAGAGAAGTCGAGTTCGGTGCCAGCCAAGTAAAGGAAGCTTTTCATGTCGACAACTACGCGCACGCCTTTGTCTTCGAACTCCTGGTCCATGGGGCGCACCTCGTCGTCGAAGTCCAGCTGGTAGGAGAGGCCCGAGCAGCCACCGCCAGCCACGGAGGCACGCAGGCGGAACGCGTCGGTGAGGGAAGCGTCGTGCATGAGCTTCTCTACTTTCTCTTTCGCTTTGTCGGAAACGGTAATCATGATCTTGGTTGCTTTTGGCTGAAGGCAAATAGCTGTCAGCTTTGAACGAGGCCAATAGCCAACAGCTATTTAGCTAACAACTTCCTAGGAAGAAGGATTCAGAACCACACTGAACACGGTAATGGTGTTCAGGTCGCGGCCGTAGTAAAGTTTGTCGAGTGCCTCGTACACGTTGTGGGCCCGGAAGTACGAGGTTTGCAACTCCTTGTCGCCGCGGGCGCGCCACTGCAGGGTGTATGAGCTTTCGGTGTCGCGGGACGTTTGCACGTAGCTGAGCATCTTCCGCAACGCATCAAGCTTGTCGTAGCCCACTTCGTACCGAAACAGAAAGCTCTGGTGGTGGCGCGGGTTGACGGTAATCAGGTCCAGGCGCACTTGCCCGTCGAGCTGGCGGAAGTCGAACACCAGGTTGCCGGGCTGCAAGCCCAGCGCGTCTTCAATCAGCCGCTGAATGCGGGCGCTTTCGACGTGTACGTCGTTGGAAACTTCCATCGGGTTCAATGGCAGAATGAGTGAATGGCAGAATGAGTGAACCAAACGTCCATTCACTCATTCTGCCATTCACTCATTCAACAATGTTAATGGTGCGACTTAGCGGCTTCCAGTTCCGGCAGGCCGTTTTTCACGCGGTAGTCGTTAATGGCAGCCTTAATGGCGTCTTCGGCCAGCACCGAGCAGTGAATTTTAACCGGCGGCAACGCCAACTCTTCCACAATCTCCATGTTGTCGATGCTCAGGGCCTCGTCAACCGATTTGCCCTTCAGCCACTCCGTAGCCAGCGACGACGACGCAATGGCCGAGCCGCAGCCGAAGGTTTTGAATTTGGCGTCGGTAATCACGTTGGTGGTTTCGTCTACCTCAATTTGCAGGCGCATTACGTCGCCGCACTCAGGAGCACCCACCAAACCGGTACCTACGTTTTTCTTGCTTTTGTCCAGCGTGCCCACGTTGCGGGGGTTGCTGTAGTGGTCGATTACTTTATCGGAGTAAGCCATGGCTTTTTTCAGTTGTCAGTTGTCAGTTGCGAGTTGTCAGCCAGATCGAGCTTCAGGTCCTTGTCAGAAATTGACTGGCAACTGATAACTCGCAACTGACAACGCTAAATATTAATGTTCGGCCCACTCAATGGAGTTGAGGTCGATGCCTTCTTTGAACATCTCCCACAGCGGCGACATTTCGCGCAGCTTCGTTACGGCTTCCTTAACGTGGCCGATAGCATAGTCAATCTGCTCGTCGGTGGTGAAGCGCGACAAGCCGAAACGCAGCGAGGAGTGAGCAAGGTCGTCGCTCAGGCCCAGGGCCTTAAGTACGTACGAAGGTTCCAGCGAAGCGGACGTACAAGCCGAGCCCGAAGACACAGCCAGATCCTTCACGCCCATCATCAGGCCTTCGCCTTCCACATATTTAAAGGAGATATTGGTTACGTGCGGCAGGCGGTTTTCCCGCGAACCATTCACGTAGCTTTCTTCCAAAGTCAGCAGCTCACGCTCCAACCGGTCGCGCATGGCGCTGATGCGCTGGGTGTCGGCTTCCATTTCGAGGCGAGCCAGCTCGCAGGCTTTGCCCAAACCCACAATGCCGGGAACGTTCAGAGTGCCCGAACGCATGCCGCGCTCATGGCCGCCGCCGTCCATTTGGGCGGTTACCTTAACCCGCGGGTTCTTGCGGCGCACATACAAAGCACCGATGCCTTTGGGGCCGTACATTTTGTGGCCGGTAAAGGCCATCAGGTCGATGCCGTCGGCAATTACGTCCACCGGAATCTTGCCTACGGCCTGGGTGCCGTCGGTGAAGAACAGCGCGCCGTGCTTTTTGGCAATGGCCGAAATGGCGCGGATGTTCTGCAACACGCCGATTTCGTTGTTGCCGTACATGATGGTCACCAGAATGGTCTGGGGCGTCATGGCAGCCTCCAACTCGTCGAGGTTGATGAGGCCTTCGTCGTTTACCTGCAGGTAGGTAACGCGGGCGCCCACCTTCTCGAGGTGCTTGCAGGTATCGAGCACGGCTTTGTGCTCGGTGGTGGCGGTAATGATGTGGTTGCCCTTCTGGGCGTACATCTCATATACCCCCTTAATAGCGAGGTTATCCGACTCGGTAGCGCCCGAGGTGAAGATAATTTCCTTCGGGTCGCAGTTAATGAGCTGCGCAATTTGCTCGCGGGCGTAATCCACGGCCTCTTCGGCCTGCCAGCCAAAAGGGTGGTTGCGCGAAGCCGCGTTGCCGAAATGATCGGTAAAATAGGGCAGCATGGCCTCGAGCACACGCGGATCCATGGGTGTGGTGGCGTTGTTGTCGAGGTAAATGGGCAGCTTCAGCATGGTGCTTCGTGGTGCTGGTGAACGGTAGCGTAAAGGTAGCTAGCGGAGAATGATTCGCTTCTAGAACAGCAGAAATCGGCCGGAGGTTTACTTTTACCGCACAAAAGTAGACACAATCCAAACAACGTTGGTACTACCCGTGTCAACGACTTTTCCCCCGCGCTTATGTTCACGAATCTGGAACACCTCGGCTTGGCCGTAAACGACCTGGAAGCCGCTACGGCTCTGTACACTACGTTGCTCGGAATGGAGCCCTACAAGCGCGAAAGCGTGGAGAGCGAAGGTGTGGATACCGTGTTTTTTAAAGTAGGCGGTTCGAAAATTGAGTTGCTGGGCGGCACTACTCCAGACAGTGCCATTACCAAATTCGTGGCGAAAAAAGGGGAGGGCATTCATCACGTGGCTTTTGAAGTAGCCGATATCCGGGCGACCATGCAGCGGCTGCGCGAACAAGGCTTTACCCTGCTCAACGAAGAGCCAAAACGCGGCGCCGATAACAAGCTGGTCTGTTTCGTGCATCCCAAAAGCGCCCACGGCGTGCTGGTGGAGCTCTGCCAGGAAATGACTTCGCCCGACTTAGACGTGGAGTAGCCCACGCAAGAGAACAAGAAAAAAGGCCCGAACAGCTGTTCGGGCCTTTTTTGTGAAGTGCAGTAGCTTATTCTACTACCACCTGACGGGTAACCAATTCCTGGCCTACCTGCAGGCGCAGGGTGTAAACCCCGGTGCTCAAGCCAACCGTCGAAAGCTTTTGCTCCACACCGCCGTTGGTGAGCGTAAGCGGCTGCGTGCGCATAACCTGACCCAGCGCGTTGATTAGCGTGGCTTGACCGTTGCGAGCTGCGCCGGCACCGCTGATGCGTACCGACAACTCGCCACTGCTAGTAGGGTTCGGGAATACATCAACAACGCCAGTAGACAGGCTACGGCGGTTGCTGAGAACTGTGCCAAGGGTGAAGTTGCCCTGCGTATCGCCGTTGCCATAGCCGGAAATTGCCAGGTAGTACGTGGTGCCAGCGGTGAGGCCAGTGAAGGTTACGTTGCCCACCGACTGGTTAGCCCCGGAAGAGGCCCGGCAGGCCACCTGGGTGAAGGCGGTGGAGCAAGTGGCAGCCGTGTACAAACGTACCATGCCCGTAGCCGCACCTGTCATGCCGAAGGCGAGCGAAGTGGTGTTGGCCGGCATGGTGAGCGTGTACCATATATCACGCGGGGCGTTGGCTGGTGAACAAGCTGGCGTAACAATGCCGGGCAGGGAAGTAAACGTAGCGCCCACATTCGAGCCGCTGACCGGAGTAATAGCTCCACTGGCGTTTACCGTTAGGGCCGGAGCGCCGCAAGGCTCGTTGTTGAGCGCAGCAGTAGGAGCCGTGCGGAAGCAGATGGGACCTGCGTTCTGGCTGGTGCTGGTGCTGCCGGGTGCGCAAACCTGCTTCACGTAGTAGCAGTAGTTGGTGTTGGCTGCCAGGTTGGTGAGGGTAGTAGTTAAACCGGTGATGTTGGTAACCACCGTGCCCGTACCTACGGTAAAGCCCGAGAGGCCGTATTCAACCGTGAACGTAGCGGTGCTGCTGGCAGCGCCAGCCCATTCCAGCACGGCCGTGCTGCTGGTTACGCTGCGGGCAATGGGGGCAGTGGGCACCGGGCAAGCACCGGTGGACACCGTTACCGGGCCAGCGTTGCCCGAGAACGTGCCGCCGCAATTCTGGCGCACGTACACTTGGTATGTTACGCCGGCCGTGAGGTTGGTGAGCGTGGTGGTAGTACCGGTTACGGGGATGGTGGTACCCGAGCCCAGCGTGAAGCCGGATGGTCCGTATTCCACCACATAGGTACCACTGCCTGCCGAAGCCCAGGTGATAACCGCCGACGTAGAGGTAGAGGAGCTAACCACGAGGTTGGTGGGCGACAAGCAGCCCGTAGCTGATTCTACCCGCACGTTGTCCAGACCGATGTCGGTGACGCCAAAGTCGCCGCGGCCACGGAATCGGATAACGGCCGTGGCAGAAGTAGTAAGCAGGTTAACCGTTTGGTTCTGGAAGCCCGCCGCAACCGTTCCGCTCTGGCCTAGGCGCAGCAACGCCGGCCCGAAGGTTACGCCGCCGTCGGTGGAAAGGTGTACTGTAAGCGAGTCATTGCCCGAGGTGTTGATAAAATCAAACGTCAGGCGCTTGGTGCCGGCAGCACTTAGGTTTGCGTACAGATCCAGGAAGCCCACCGTGCCCGAGGAGGCATTGTAGGAGTGGAAACGCGCCGAACGCGAGCCTTGGCTGGCAGCAGGCGTGTACATGCCTAGGGTAGGGCCGCTCCAGCCGCCGGCCGCGCCGTCGTCGTCGCGGCGCCAGGAGGCGTCGGCGTCGGTTGGCGAGGGCGTGCTCCGCCAGCTGGCCGTGGGAATATCGCGGGTGCCGCAACCGTCAACCCAGTTGTTTTCGAAGCTCTCGATAACGGGCAGAGTGGCGTAGGTAGGAGCATTCAGCGAAACCGTAACGGCCGTGGAAGTTGCCGACTGGCCTGAGCAGGTAAGTACGGCTCGGAAATACGTGGTAGCCGTGAGAATCGGCGTGGTGAAGTTGCTGCTGGTGGCGCCGGCAATGTTAGTGAAGGTGGTGCCGTTACTCGACTGCTGCCATTGGTACGTTAGGCCCGTACCAAACGAAGCGCCCTGCAGGCCCAGAGTTACCGAGCGGGGTGAGCAGAAGCTGGTGTTGCTGGCCGTGGCCGCACCGGGGGTAGGAGGTGCAGTGCAAGGAGCTGCCGGTGCAATGGTAATGATGTAGTCTTCGGTTTCACCCGAGAAGAACTGCACGCAGGCATCGGAAGCGCCGTTCGGGCTGCCGGTGCTACGGCTGCGCACACGCATGCCCGTTTGGCCCATAGCAGCCGAAGTAGGAATAGTAATGCTTACCGTAGCGGCCTGGTTGGCGGTGGAGGTAGTAGTCACCTGGGTCCACTCGGTGGCTTCAAAGGTGCCGTTTTGGTTGTAGTCAATCCATACCGAGAGAATAGCAGCAGCAGCGGTAGTTACCGCAAACTGGTACGTAGAGCCCGGCGAAACCGTAGCCGTGGTGCTGCCCGAAGCCGGGTACGATGTGTAGCTGCTGCCGTTAACCGAGCTGCAGGTTGTGCCCGCGTTGTTCAGCGAGGTGTTCTGAATGGCCACCGTCGTAATGTCGGCAGTGCCGCAGTAGTCACCTAGGTTGGTGTTGCAGTACGCGAACGTGCCGCTGGTAGTGAATTGGTTTACGGCACAGCCAGTAGCAGCTCCGTTGGCATTGCGCGGTATTACCTGGTAATAGTAGGTGGTGTTGGCGGCCAAGGGCGTGGCTGGCGTGTACGTGGTGCCGCTTTGGTTAGCCGAAACCAGGGGCGGCGTAGACGTGGTACCAAAGTATACATCGTATCCGTTGGGAACCCCCGTGCCAGCAGCCCAGGAAATGGTTACCGGGCGTGGTAAACCGGTGGCGTTGTTAGCCGGCTGCAGGTTGGTAGCGCAGCCAGGAACCGTGGTAACCACTTGCACCTGTACGTTATCGATGCCAATGTCGGTGGTGCTGAAGTCGCTGCGGGCCCGCAGGCGGATAACCGCCGTAGCAGAAGCCGTAGTGGGCAGCGCTACCGTACGGCCCGTCCAGGTGGCGGCTGTGGTGTAGCGCGCCAGAGCCGGGCCAAACGTGGCACCACCGTCGGTGGATAAGTGTACCGTCAGGGTGTCCGAGCCAGACGTGTTGATGTGGTCGAACGTCACGAACTTGGCACCGGTCGGGCTCAGGTTCACGTGCAGATCGAGCGTACCAATGGTACCCGTGGTGGCACCGTACGAGTGGAATCGGGCCGAACGGGCGCTGCCGTTAGCCCCGGCGGGCGTGTACATGCCCAGCGTGGGGCTGGTCCAGCCGCCGGCCGCGCCGTCGTCGTCGCGGCGCCAGGAGGCATCGGGGTCGGTTGGCGAGGGCGTGCTCCGCCAGTTGTTGGTGGGCACGTCGTTCGTGCCGCAAACGCTGATCCACGTGTTTTCAAAGGTCTCACTAACGGGCAGCGTAGCATAGGGCGCCGCCAAGCAGGCCGTCCGGAAGGTAGCCGAGGCCGCAGCCGTGCTTTGGCTGCCGCCGCAGTTGCTGATAACGGAAACCGAGTACGAAGTGCTGGGCGTGAGACCCGTAAGCGTAATGGGCGAACCGGTGCCCGTTGCGGTTTGGGCGCTGCCGCCCTGCGGCGTGTAGGTAACCGTGTAAGAAGTAGCCGACTGCCCGGCGGTAAAGGTTAGCTGCGCCGAAGAAGACGTAATGGCGGTTACCGCTAAGTTCGTAGGCTGAAGGCAAGCCGTAGGCGAGGGCGGCGTGAACGTGTACGTCAGGCCGCTGGCCGGGAAGACCGTGGTGGTCAGGGGCATTGCGTCGGTGTTGAGCGTGCCCGGTGTGCTGGCCGCCCAACTGCCAGTGGCAACGGCCGTACGGTTCAGAAAATCCGAAGCCGTGGCGCCGCGCAAGCCCACCTGAGGAGCCCCGTTAACCGTGGAGCTTTCGGTAAACGTGCCGTACACGAAGCTTACCACGTTGGTGGTTTCGCTCAGCCGAATCTGGAAGTTGTAAGACTGACCCGTTCCCGCGAAACGCCGGTAATTGGTCCATTGTACCACCAGCGTACGATTGGGGGCCGTGCCAATAGTCTGGTAGCTGAGTTCACCGCCGGCCTGTGCCTGCAAGTCGCGCGACAGAGGTGCAATAATGTTGGTCGTTGACGTGCTGGTGTTGCTCAGGGGAGTGTAATTGCTACCGGCGGCAAAACGGGCGGCCACGGCCGTAGCTCCCGCGCTGCTGTTGCCCAACGCAATCCAGCCGTTGTTGTTGATGGCAAAAACGTTGTGGTTAGCTCCGTTGTAGCGGAACGTAAACCCGATGGGCAAACCCGGGCCGGCCGTAGCCGTGGTTACCCCCGCCGGAACGGTCGGGTCGTTAAACTGCTGATCGTCGCTCGTGGTAGTGCCCACCACGTTACCGCCCGTAACGGCGGTATAGGTGCCAGTCGTTTGGGTGAACGAATACACACTGACCTGGGCATAGGCGCCGGTGCTACCCAGCAGCCACAGCAGGGCCATTAGCCACCAGGGCCGGTTGCGGGAATGCGCAGGTGGGTGCACAACGGGGGTGCTACCTGTACAGGGTAATGTTTGGGGCATAGAAGAGAAGGTTGGGTGGAAAAAGAAAAAGCAACAAAAAGGAAAAAGGCACGGTACCGTTCCCGTAGTTGAGCGCAACTCGCCCTCCGGCCTGCAACTTTGGGCCGATGGCAATGGAAAAAGGCTGAAGCAGGTGCGAAAACGGGGTGGATGCATCCCGTTACAAAACGGGCCTATTTCAAGTCCATAATGTACAGCGTTTAGGTTTACACGCCAAATACGCAGGAGCTTAAACGCCACCCGTTACTAAACTCAGTCGCTCTATTTTTGCGTTTCCCGTCCTGTCTTTCCCATGAAGCTGTTCCACCAAGAAGTTGAAGCCGCCGTAGAGGCCCTGTTGTTGCAGGAGGTTATTCTGTACCCCACCGATACCGTGTGGGGGCTGGGCTGCGACGCCGAAGTTCCGCCGGCGGTAGAGCGCATTTATAAACTCAAGCAACGGCCCGCCGGAAAGGCGAGCATTGTACTGGTGGCCGACGAGGCCATGTTTGCCCGCTACGCCCAAACCGTGCCCGCCAATTTACCCGAGCTGCTGGCCGCGCAACAACGGCCCACAACTTACGTGGTGCCCGGCAGCCGTTTCCTGGCGCCTAACCTGCTGGCCGAAGACGGCACCATAGGCCTGCGCATTGTGCGCGACCACGAGTTCTGCTTTAAAGTGCTGCGCCGTCTCGGGCACGGCTTGGTGTCCACATCAGCCAACATTAGCGGCCAACCCACTCCGGCCACTTACAAAGAAATCGACCCCTCAATTGTGCGCGGGGCCGATTACGTGGTGGGAATTGGACAAGACGACGAAACGCGCAACGTGCCGTCGCGCGTGGTGCGGGTGCTGCCCGATGGCTCAGTGGAGGTACTGCGCGATTAAGCACCTGACCGAGTTGATTCTGCACCTGCCGCTTTACGCGGGGTCTTCTCGCTGGAAGCCTTTTTAACTGTGAGCATTCCCGTGCCGGTTAAACAGGACTAGCGGGGCGAATCGTCGGTATCCCTGTGGGATGAAGGCGGCGCTTATAGTGACGCACGGTGCGCGCTATGAGCACACTGCCCAGTACCGTGGGTGCAATCCAGCCAACCAGTCCGCTCCATTGCGGGGCGTCCTCGGGCAGCCAGCGCCCAAGGTTCACCACCACGAAAGCCGTGGCGGTCGAAATGTAGGAGCCACCCATCCGGATGAAATGCCGGTATACCCAAGGCTGGGCCGCGGTAGCCGTTACCGGCCGCAGCGCGCGCCAGGTGTCCAGGCCAGCAAATACGCAGAGCAGTCCACCGATGAAGGCGAAGAGCACCGCCTTCAGCCAAATGCCTGTGCCCACCATTACCAGCCCTGCCAGGGCCGTAAAGGCACCCAACAGCATGTCGAATACGGCCGGCACCGGACTTCGGCGGCGGGCGGCCCGCCAGCCGCTGAAGCTCAGGTAAAAGCTCAGCAGGGCCACACCCATCAGGAACAGCCTGCCGAGGTTGAGTGGCTGCAGCAGGCACAGCAGCACGGCCGTGACGGCCACCGTGAACATGCAATACACGTACAAGCGGCCCGCCCGCACGTGGGTAAGGCCGCCTTTACGGCCTAGCATGGGGACAAGGCCAGTCAGCAAGGCCGTGGTACCAGCCGCTATGTGCAGTCCCAGCACCAGGCGAACGGGTAGAGCAGTGGCGGGCAAGGCAAAAAACGGGGCGTCAAGCAGAACGAGTGGCATAGCCGTAGCAGGTTTAACGGAAACGTTGTAAACCTGGGCTATTCTAGCGCGGCCGCCAACTGTCCGGTCCCGAAGCGTCGGATCAGGCGGATGAACCGGCAATTGAGCCGGATGACCGAGCACCAGTTTACCCCGCGCCGTATGGTTGCTAGCGCGCGGTTCCCGAACTTTGCGCCATGAAGAACCCGCAGTTGCCCGACCTCCCGCTGTTTCAAACCATTGCCGATGCCGCCGGCGAGCTAGGCTTCCCTGCCTACGTTATTGGGGGCTACGTGCGGGATTTGGTGCTGGCCCGCCCGAGCAAAGATGTGGACGTAGTGTGCGTGGGCGACGGCATTCAGCTGGCGCAGGCTGTGGGGCGCAAGTTGCCGGGACGGCCGCGTGTAACCGTGTTCAAGAACTTTGGCACGGCCATGCTGCCCACGCCCGATATTGAGGTGGAATTTGTGGGCGCCCGCAAGGAAAGCTACCGCGCCGAGAGCCGCAAGCCCGAGGTGGAAGCCGGCACGTTGGAAGAAGACCTGGCCCGGCGCGACTTCACCATCAATGCGTTGGGCCTGAGCCTGAACGCTGCTGATTTTGGCGCCCTCGTTGACCGGTACGACGGCATGGGCGACTTGCAGCGCAAAACCATTCGCACGCCCCTCGACCCCGACATAACCTTCTCCGACGACCCGCTGCGCATGATGCGGGCCGTGCGATTCGCCACGCAGCTCAATTTCGACATCGACCCCGATACGTTTGATGCTATTATCCGCAACAAGGAGCGGATCAAGATTGTGTCGCAGGAGCGCATCACCGACGAGCTGAATAAGATTATCATGACGCCCAAGCCGAGCTACGGCTTTAAGCTGTTGTTCAGCTCGGGCCTGCTTACGCTCATCTTCCCCAAAATGGCGTTGCTTCAGGGCGTGGAAAAACGCGGGCAGCAAGCGCACAAAGACAACTTCTACCACACCCTGCAAGTGCTCGACAACGTGGTGTCGGCTGGCGGCGACTTGTGGCTGCGCTGGGCCGCCATTCTGCACGACATTGCCAAGCCCGCCACCAAGCGCTTCGACCCCAAAGTGGGCTGGACCTTTCACGGCCACGAAGACCGCGGGGCCCGCTGGACGCCGCAAATCTTCACCGAGCTAAAGCTGCCCTTAGGCGAAGAAATGCGCATGGTGCAAAAGCTGGTGAAGCTGCACCTGCGGCCCATTGCCCTGGTCAAGGAAACCGTTACCGACTCGGCGGTACGCCGTCTGCTCTTCGAAGCCGGCGACGATATCGACCGCCTGATGCTGCTGTGCCGTGCCGATATTACCAGCAAGGACCACCAGCGCGTGGCGCGCTACCTCACCAATTTCGGGCGGGTAGAAGAGAAACTGAAAGAGGTGGAAGAAAAAGACCACCTGCGCAACTTCAAGCCGGTTATTACGGGCGAGGTCATCATGGAAACCTTTGGCCTAGCGCCTTCGCGCACGGTAGGGGAGCTAAAGGATGCCGTACTGGAGGCTATCCTCGACGGCAAGGTGCGCAACGAATTCGCCGAAGCCTTTCCCTTTCTGCTGGAGCTGGGCAGCCGCAAAGGCCTCACCCACCACGCTACCCCCGCGCCTTCAACGGAGTCCTGAGGCGAATAGTAAACAGACATTTCACAACTTGATTGCAACAAAGAAGGCGCGCCCAATGGGCGCGCCTTCTTTGTTGCAATCAACCTTTTTTCACCGGAGTTAGGGGAGGGCTAAGCAGGCCTGTTGCAGCTCGGCTTTACTTAGCGCCTCCCTGGGTCAACCATTCACTCACCACAGTGGAGCGACCCAAAACTCTTGGCATTTGCAGCATAGATGGGACGCTGCGCCCAAAGGTTGCCTGCCGAAAAGGGAGAAATGACTCCAGGCAAGCAGCTGATTGTTAGTAACAATTCGAGTGGCGCTTAGTTTACCCGGCGCACGTTGCCTGCCCCCGAATCATCAGTGCGTACGCTGTTGGGGTTGCCGCTGTAGCGTACTTCGCTGGCGCCGGATACCTCGGCTTCGAGGCTTTGCGACACCTCCAGGCGGGCCTTGCTCACGCCGCTCAAGTCTACGCTAGCGGTTTCCACCGGGAAGCTGGCGGCCAGAACGCGGCTAGCTCCCGAGGCATTGAGGCGCAACTTGCTGGCGCGGCCCTTCAGGTTGGTGTAGCAGGCTCCCGACAAATCCAGGCCCAGGGTGCGGCAGTCACCCTCGAACCAGAGGTGGCTGGCGCCGGACTGGCTCACGCGCAGGTCGTTCAGGTTCTCGAAGCCCATGACCTTGGTGCGCACCGCGCCCGACACTTCAAGGCCTTGCAGGGTGGGCATCTCAATTTCCACGAGTACCCGCTGGTCGTCCTTGTTTTTCCAGTTGCCAAACATGCCTTTGCGGCGGGGCTGTATCACCAGCTCGCTGCCGCTGCGGCTTACTTCCATGTCGTTCAGCTGGCGCTCCGAGCCTGCGGCTTTCACTTGGAACGTGCTGCCTTCGCGCACTACCACCCGGTAAGCCCCCGACACGTCGAGCCGCTGAAAGCCTTGCTCGGAGAAGTTGCGGCGGGCCGAACCATATTCTTCGGCCGAAGTGCTGAACGAAACATCCTCGTCTTCGATGTCGCCGTCCATGGAAATGCGCACCCGCTCACCGTTCACGTTAATGTCAAGCTCGTCGCGGTCTTCGTCATCTTCATCGTCTTCGGAGTCGCGGCCATTGCTCAGGTCTTCAGCCGTGCAGTCGAGGCACTCCAGCTCGTTGCCGCGCAGCTGGTACACGTGTTTCCAGGCGTCTTCGGGCTGAATTCCGTCTACAAAGGCTTCGGAAGGCAGCAGGTACACAAAGTCCTGGCTGAGGCGGTAGCGCTTGTTACGGGGCAAACGGAGCGTAAGAGCCAGCTCCTGGTTGCGGTATACCGCGCCCTTTTTGAAGGTGAAACGGTCGTCGAGTATCACGCTGGAGTCGCGTACCGTGGCACGGTAGCCAATGCTGGCGCGGGCCGTGGAAGAGGCGGTAGCCTCGTCGGGACCTTCGGCCTGGTATTCCTCGGTCAGGCGCACCAGGTTGCCGCTATCGGCCGCTACAATGCGCAGATCGGGTGTGCGGTCGTGGTCGTAATCGAGCGAACGGGTGGTCAGCAGTAGGGTGGGCGAGGCAAGGTTGCCCAGGTTGCGCTCTACGGTATAAGAGCCACGCTCCTGAAACTCACGGCTGAGGTGCATGCCGCCCATAATGGCGCCCAGCACCCCCAGTAGCCACAAACCCAGCAACGACAAGCCTACTGTGCGGCTCACGATGGAGCGGCGGGCAATAAGGCCCACGCCGAGCAACAGCATCAGCAGAATGGGAATACCCGCGGCGAGGAAGCTGCTCACCACCATCCAGCCGGGTACGCCGGCCAGCATAGCAAAAGCAGGGGCGTCGCCGAATTGAATGTTTTGCGACTCGGGAATCCAGCCTAGGAATACCCCCATCATGGTGATGAGGCCAACCAGCAGCGAGAAACCAAAGATGATGAGCATGGCGGCGGCAAACCAGCGGATGGCCGTGCCCAGGAAATTCACCAGGGGACGAAGGTTACGGGCCAACTCCTCCAGAAACGTTCCCACCGGGCGGTTGGTGCGGTCTACATAGCCAGCTTCAAAGGCATTGTTGCGGGCCGTTTCGTCGAGCGAGGACAGCGTTACCGCGTCGCCGCGCATGCGCATTTTGTCGCCTACGGTTTTGGCTTCGGGTACCAGTATCCAAAGCACGATGTAGAGCGGGATGGCGAAGCCACCGGCAAACACGAAGAGGATGAACAAGATGCGCACCAGCACCACGTCAATCTTAAAGTACGCAGCCAAACCGGCCGATACCCCACCTACTTTGCCGTTGTCGGTGTCGCGGAATAGTTTTTTGAACGTGGGGTCTTCGTGCGACTCAGGCGTACCGTCGTAACGCTTGGGCAGAGCAATCCAGAGGATAACGTAAGCCAAGACGGTCCAGAGCGGAAACTGCTCGTCGAGGTGGTCGGCCCCGATGTTGTCGAACAGAATGGGCAGGGCAATCAGGAAAATCAGGAAACCCAGGCGTACCCACAAAGCTTCAATGCCGAAGTAGCGGGCCAAACCAGCGCACACGCCGGCTATTTTGCGGTTGGCCATGTCGCGGTACAGGCGGCGGGGCTCGGTATCGGCGGCGGTGCCGGTGCTGGCAGCGTTACTGCTGGCGGCGTAACCGCTAGCGGCGCCGGCACCCACGGGGGCTCCGTAGCTGGCTACGTCGGCGGCATCGTCGTCGTCATCGAGGGAACCGGCCTGCTGGAAATCCTGCACGCGGCCCATTTTGGCCACCATGGCGTCCACGTCTTCCAGGGTAATAACCTGCTTGGTGGTGGAGAGGCGAGCGGCAAACAGCTCGGCAATGCGGCTTTCAATGTCGGCCACAATTTCTTCGTGTCCGCGGTAGGTATTGAAGTGCGCTTTTACGTCCTGCAGGTATCGTTGGAGTACCTCGTAGCCGTCCTCTTCGATGTGGAAGATGAGGCCCTGCAAGTTGATGCTGATATTCTTTTTCATCGCAATGCTGCAACTAGAAGTGGCGGTGAGTCAATTTAGGAATGCGCGGGGCGGTGCTACTGAACAGCCCGTGCCGCAGGGCCTGGATTGGTGCGGATGATGCGGATCGAGTCCTCAATCTCCTCCCACGTCAGGCGCAGCTCGTGCAGGAAATCCTGACCCACTGCCGTGAGGGTGTAGTACTTGCGGGGTGGTCCGCTGGTCGATTCCTTCCAGGTATAATCGAGCAGGCCGGCATTCTTGAGGCGGGTCAGCAGCGGGTAAAGCGTGCCGTCGACCACGAGCATGCGGGCGGCGGTAAGTTCTTCCAGCATGTCGGAGGCGTAAACCTCTCCCCGCGCGATGATTTCCAGTATGCAGAATTCCAGAATGCCCTTCCGCATCTGCACTTGGGTGTTTTCGACTTTCATTGGCTTCGGCGGTAGTCGGTGAAGTATGGTACAAATATAAAGGCAGGTACTTTGTAACGCAAGGTACTGTTTCAAAATATTTGTTTAGGATGAATGTTTTTTATTTCATAATGCTGACTTTCAGTATTTTAATTAATAGCTGCTAAGCAAAATATTTCAATACTTGCGTGTGCTCGACCGGAAATGCGACCGTATTTTTGTTATAACTGGGCTCAACAGCGGCAGGGTTGGGGCCGTAAGTACTCTAGCCGACGCTGTTGCCAGGTTGGGCCACTCCGCAGCCGCGGCAAGCATGGTGCGGTTTCTGCTTGAAGTCGGGCCCGCCTGCCGCACTATAAATAAATAACTTGCGTTGTGGAGCCAGCTTTATCCTGGTCTTCCTTTTCATCCCTCTATGCCACACGTTTTCCCGCGTCGTTTTGCTGTGCTGCTGAGCGCTATGGTTGGTGCCACCAGTGCCGCTCAGGCCCAATCATCGTCGTCCGATGCCACGCCCAAGTACAGCAATGAGTTTCTGCACATTGGGGTGGGGGGCCGCGCCCTGGCCATGGGCAATACCCAGGTAGCTCTGGCCCAGGATGCCACCGCCGGCTACTGGAACCCGGCGGGCCTGTTGCGTCAGAAAACCAAGTACGACGGTGTGGTCATGCACTCCGAGCTGTTTTCGGGCATCGTGAAAAACGATTACGCGGCCTTCTCCATGCCCCTCGATGAGCGCAGCGCCATTGGGGCCACGGTTATTCGCGTGGGCGTCGATGATATTGCCAACACGCTCAACCTGGTGGACACGTTCACCGGGTTTATCGATTATAGCAAGATTACCCGCTTCTCGGTGGCCGATTACGGTCTGCTGCTATCCTACGCCCGCAAGCTCGATTTTATTGAAGGATTGCAGGCCGGGGCAAACGCCAAAGTGGTGTACCGCAACTACGGCAACTTTGGCAACGCTTGGGGCTTTGGCATCGACGCCGGGGTGCAGTACCAGCGCAACAACTGGCAGCTCGGCCTCATGGCCCGCGACATCACCACCACCTTCACGGCGTGGTCGTACAACCCCGAAGAGTTTGCGCCCCTGGCCGCAGCGGGCGAAGACATTCCTAAAAACAGCACCGAAGTAACCCTGCCCCGCTTTATCCTGGGCGTGGGCCGCACGGTGCAGCTGCCGGGGCAGTTCTCGGCCCTGGCCGCTCTCGATCTGGAAATGACCACCGACGGCCGCCGTAACGCGCCCGTTTCCACCGGCCTCATCAGCATTGCGCCGCACGGTGGGCTGGAACTCGGCTATAAGCAACTGGTGTTCCTGCGCGGCGGCGTAAGCAACGCCCAGCAGGTAAAAGCATTCGACGGGCAGGAAAAGTGGCGCGTACAACCCACCATGGGCGTGGGCGTGGCCACCAACGGCCTGCGCCTTGACCTGGCGCTTACGCGGCTTGCCGTGGAGTCGCTGGGGCAGAGCGGCCAGGCTAATTCCATCATCGTTTCTCTGGGTTACGGCTTTAAGTAAGACCACATGTGGGTGCGGGCAGCAGCTTTTGGGCTGATGAGCTGCCCGCCTCATTCACTGATAGATCTGTATGAAACAACAATACTCCCGATTATGGCGGGGACTGGTGATAGTGATGGGCGCGCTGTGCTCCTTGCTGGCCGGTTCGGCCGCGGCGCAATCCGGCCTGTACGGCAACGAGTGGATTAACTACAGCCAGCAGTACGTCAAAATACCGGTGCTGAAAGACGGTATTTACCGCCTCGATAACCAATACCTGCAGCAGGCCGGCGTGCCCGCCGGCTTAAACCCCGGGCGCCTGCAGCTGTTCCGGCGGGGCCGCGAAGTAGCCATTCACGTGGGTGGCAACACCAGCAGCGTAGATGCCACCACGTTCGTGGAGTTTTACGGCCAGCGTAATGATGGTCAGCTCGATGGGGAGATGTACAAAGACCAGAGCAAACGGCATAACAAGCTCTACAGTCTCTACACCGATACGGCCGCATATTTCCTAACGTGGCGCACGGCCACTACCGGGAACAAGCGCATGGCGCAACCAAACTTGAACCTAGGTAATGTAGCTACGCCCACTTACCATATGGCTACGCGAACCCAGCTGACTGTTAACGCCGGCGTAGACACGGGTGATGGTGGTTCTCCACCTCCATTTGAAACGTTTTTTCCATGGTTTGAAGGTGGAGAAGGTTTTCTTAGCACCAGCTTTGGCTGGCGCACAAGTGGTGTCACGCTAGGAACATTTAGAATTGACTCCCTACGCAATTACGACCGCAACGGGCCTCTTCCTCAGCTTGAAATAATGTTAAACGGTGCCTGGTATCGCGACCAGCATATCGTTAACACTTATGCGGTACAGGCTGGTGGCACTGATCGGCTTTTGGGCCGAGCGACGCTCTTTGGATTTAACCCGCTGAGGGTTAGGTACCAATTGCAACACAGTGATATTAATGCCGACGGCACCCTAAACGTTAAATTTGTTGTTGAAGCTCCAACTACTCCAGGCACACTTGCCAGCTTGTTGCGGGTTTCTTATTTTAAAGTTACCTACCCCCAAACCAACCAGTGGATAAATGGAGGTCATAATTTCTTTCAAAACGATTCCACCGTTACGAATGTGCCTTCGGCTTTTGCATTGAGTAATGCGCCAGCCCAAACAGTTGGCTACGATATTACCGATCCATATACCGTAACGCGGCATCCTGCCCAAGCATTAACAGGCGGACAGCAATTGCTAGTCTTCAATACTACCGCTTTGCCTACTACTCGCCGATACGTGGCGGCTGATGTTGCGCAATTACTCGCGCCGTTGCCTCCACGTCAAGTGCGCTTCCGTAACATAACTGCTTCTGCACACAATTTCCTGATTGTAACCCATGGCGTGCTAATGCGGCCAGCCGGGGCAGTAACTAATCCTGTGCGGGCCTATGCCAATTACCGTGCGTCGGCGGCCGGTGGCCGACACGATACTTTGGTTGTCACCACTCCGCAACTGTATGACCAGTTTCACTACGGCGAAAAATCGCCCATAGCCATCCGGCACTTTGCCCTGTGGATGGTGGCTAACAATACGCGTCAAAAGTACTTGTTGCTGTTAGGTAAGGGTTTGGAGCCGATGACTGGTGGTACTTATTTGCCGCCCGGAGCAACACAACCTGTGCCCGTCTTTCATCGAAAGGGCGGGCACCTGTTAGCGGTTAAGGACTTGGTACCCAGTAGCAGCCGTGCTACGTCTGACATCTTTTTCTCGGCGCGCTGGGACCAAGGGCAGTACATCCCGCAAATGGCTACCGGCCGGATAATGGCCCAAACGCCGCAGCAGGTGATGGACTACCTTAACAAGCTCCAGGAACACGAAGCCCCAGGCTTTCAGCCCTGGCGTAAGAATTTGCTTCACCTATCAGGGGGCGGTGATGCTGCTGAGCAACAAGCCTTCCTGGCTAACGTGAACGGCTACAAGCGAATAGCAGAACGCCCTTGCTTTTCCGGGAATGTCGTCAAAACATATTCTCGTACCACGGTCGGGCAGTACGATGCCCTGCCGGTAAACATTAACATTGCCAACGAGCTAAATGCTGGGTTGGCCATGATTACCTTTTTCGGGCACGGGTCAAATACCACCTTTGATCTGAACCTGGGCGACCCCAATGACCCTGGCAATAACTACAACAACCGCGGCAAATACCCGGTAATGGTGTATAACGGCTGTGCCGGTGGCCGATCCTTTGTCTCTGCTATAACCACCGCCGAACAATGGGTATTGGCTCCTAATCGTGGAGCTATCGGCTTTTTAGCCAACTCCGACTTTGGCTACGAGGCGGAACTAGACAAATACAGCACCGAATTATACCGAACTCTCTTTAACGAGCCACAATGGTACGGTAAACCCATTGCAGTGGTGCAAGCTGAGGTTTCGCGGCGAATACTAGCCCATTTTGGCTCCAATAACCGGAATGCCATTATCACGTCTCTCTGCACCACCTGGCAGGGCGACCCGGCCGTGAAGCTGGAGTCGCCAACGCTACCCGATCTGGCCGTTAGCAGCAGCAACCTCAGCGTCGCACATACTGCCAGCTCCGGCGCTACGGGCCCGGTGCTGGCCTCTACGCCTCGCTTCGCGCTGCGCGTACCCGTGCAGCAAACGGGTAGCTCGTGCTATAACGACTCGGTGTACGTGCGCCTTACCCGTACCGTGCAAGGCCAGGCACCACAGACGGTTCGTTACGGCTTCCTTTCGCCCGTGCGCGACACCGTGCTGACTTTGGAAATTACCAACCCCAGCGCGGCAGCCGTTTTTGGGCGCAATACCTTCCGGGTAGAAGTAGACCCCGGCAACCGTATTGCCGAGTTGGACGAAAACAACAATACCGCCGAACTGGTCTACACCTTCCTGCAGGGTGGTGTTACTATTCTCAACCCCACGGAGTTCGGCATAGTAGGCCGTACCGATGTGCGCCTGGTGGCCCAAAGCAACCTGCCTCAGGCACAAGCCCGCAACTACGAGTTTGAAATTGACACCGTAGCCACGTTCAACTCGCCCTTCCTCACCGCTGCCCGCCGTCGTACCATTTCCGCCATCGATGTGGCCGAATGGCGCCCCGGCTTGCCCACGCCGGTAGCCGGCCGCGACTCGGTGGTGTACTACTGGCGCGTGCGCTACGAGCCCGGCAGCGTGCAGCCCGACGAAAACGGCTCTTGGGTAACCAGCTCCTTCCGCCATATTAACAACAGTCGGGGCGGCTGGTCGCAAAGCCACCACGGGCAGTTTGCCAGCAACACCCTCACCGATGTGCGCCAGCTGGTGCCATCGGGCAAATGGGAGTTTCCGGAAGAAGTGCGCAACCTGGTGTTACGTACCACGGGAGGTGGTGCGGGTACCGCTGCCACCTTTGTGCCCGGTAACCAGGGTATTGTATCGAACAATACACCCATAAGCACGTTCTGCGGACAACTGCTGCCCAACATCTACGTGGCTGTGTTCAACCCCACTACGTTGCAGGTTACTACCAACATTACGGGTGGACCTTACCAGGTGTGTGGTTCCGGAAACGATGCATACTTTTTCTTCAGTGCTGGAAATTCTGGTAACGACAACATCAACGCAGCGGCGCGGCAGGCGCAGTTAGCCCAGCTGCTACAAAATGTGCCGGCAGGCCATTACGTAGCAGTGGTAAGCGCAAACCGCGTGAACTTCAGCACCGCTTCGGCGGCCCTGAAGGCTCAACTAACGGCGCTGGGCTCCCGGGTAGTTAACCAGCTGCAGGACGGCGACCCGTTCGTGTTGCTGGCCCAGAAGGGCAATCCGGCAACTGTTAAGGAGGCTACCGCCGACCCCAACGCCAGTACGCCGCGCAACCAGCAAGTGGTTTCGGTAACCGAGAACCTGCGGGTACGCGGCGTGGCGGGCACCATCACCAGCACGCGTATTGGGCCGGTGCAGGAGTGGCAAACGCTTTACCATACCATGCGCTTACCCGAAGCCTCCGACGGCTACCGGCTGCGGTTGGTTGGCTACAACGCCACCAACCAGCGCACCGTGCTGAACCCGAACGTGACCAGCCGCAGCTACTCGCTGGCGAATGTATCGGCACAGCAATACCCGTACTTGGCGCTGGAAGTCATGGTTTGGGACTCCGTGAACCGCACGGCTCCGCAGCTCAAGCAGTGGTTGGTTACCTATAAAGGCCTGCCCGAAGGCGTAGTGCGCCGCGACCGGGTAACGCCGGCCAACGCCTACACGCCCGCTGTGCTGAACGCGCAATTGAACACCACCGGCGTTATCACCTTCCCCGTGGTATTCGAGAACGTGTCGGCTGAAGATTTCCCCGACCGGGTAACGGCCCGCGCCACGGTGCAAATGGCCGACAACAGCACAGTAGCTCCCGTGAACTTGGTATCTACCCGCGCACTAAAGGCCGACTCCACGGTTACCTACAACTTCAGCATTAACCTGGCCCGGGTGAAGGGCGAGGGCCGCATTCGGATAGAAGTAAACCCCGGCCTGCTGCCCGAGCTGCACTACTTCAACAACGAGGTAAACCTCACCTTTACCGCGCCCAGCATTAACCTGCCGCCGGTGGTGGACGTGGCCTTCGATGGAACGCGCATTCTGAACGGTGACATCGTGTCGCCGAACCCGGAAATTGTGGTGGACGTGAAGTACGAAGACGTACGGATTCCCCTCGACGACCCCAACAAGATCGAGCTTTACCTGACGCGCCCTGGCCAAACCCCCGAGCGAATTTCGATGACGGGTAACTCTGCCGTTACCTTCAGCGTGGACCGCGCTGCTGGTAGAGCCCGGGTGAATTTCAAGCCAGGCACCCTGCCCGACGGCGACTACAAGCTGGAGGCTCAGGCCACCGATATGGCCGGCAATACCGCCAGCCAGCAGCGCTACGCCGTCGATTTCAAGGTGATTAATGCCTCGTCCATCTCCAATATTTATCCGTACCCGAACCCCATCATCAGCAAAGCGCGCTTTGTGTTTACGCTGACCGGGGCCGAGCTGCCGCGCAACATGAAAATCCAGATCATGAGCCTCACGGGCAAAGTGGTGCGCGAAATCATGCAGCACGAGTTAGGCCCGCTGCGCATCGGTAACAACATCACCGAATACGCCTGGGACGGCACCGACGAATACGGCGACCGGCTGGCCAACGGCACTTACCTCTACCGCGTGCTCATGGACGACCCCGGCAAGCAGTTCGAGCACCGGCGCACGACCGCCGACTGGGCGTTCAAAAAGAACTGGGGCAAATTGGTACTGCTGCGCTAAAACTCATCGGATTACCTTACCCATTCCCAAACGCCCGCCGGCCTCCGGTGGGCGTTTGCCGTTTACTGCCGACAAAGAGTAACCCAAATGCCCGACAGCGCACCAGGAAAGTCGGCTTGTTACCTTTGCTTCCTTCCGAACCCCGCCTCAACTTGACTGCTCCCGCTGTTTCTGCCCACTCAAGCCGCCCGTTACCCTACCTCGATGGCTTGCGTGGTTTAGCGGCCCTCACCATTCTGGTGAACCACTACCTCACGGCGTTTTACCCCACCATGCTCACGGGCGAAGCAGCCAAGGCCCATGTGGTGCAATGGCCAGGCGCGGAGGTAGCAATGGCCGCCAGTCCGCTGAATTTGCTGCGCAGCAACGGGGTGGGAGTGTGCGTGTTTTTTGTGCTGAGCGGCTTTGTGCTGAGTGAAGCCTACTTCGCTCGTCCCGGTGCGCTGGGCCTGCAGGCCCAGGCCGCGCGCCGTTACGTGCGTCTGATGCTGCCGGTGGCCGTATCGGCACTGCTGGGGTTTGTGGGGCTGCGGCTCGGGTGGTTTCTGAACGACGAGGTAGTCGCCACCAGCGGTGCGGCCTGGTTCAGTCGTTTTTGGCAGACGCAGCCCTCGGTACTGCAGTTTGCGAAAGACGTAGTGGTGGACATTCCGCTAAGCGGCGAACCGGCTTACAATCCTGTCCTCTGGACGCTGCACCTGGAGTTGATGGGCTCGTTCCTGGTGTTTGCGCTGTTGGCCTTTTTTGCTTCGGCCCGCCGCCGGGGGCTTATTTACGCCGTAACCGTGCTGCTGATCAGCCTGTCTACCTGGAGCTTTTACCTGGTGGCTTTCGTGGTGGGGCTGGCTCTGAATGATTACCGGCGCCACGGCCCACGCTGGAATGCAGCACGCAATCGAGGATTTGTTACCGCGGCTTTGGTGCTGGGTTTTGTGGTATTGGGCTCCTTTCCCACGTCGTATTTCGTGGCCTGGGCCGATTCTCCTTACCGCTGGCTGAAGCTGCCTTTCCTGAGCCTCGACCGCACCGAGGAGCTGTTTCACATTGCGGCCGCCGCACTGCTCCTGGCGGCACTGCTCTCCTCGGGTGGGTTGCGCCGTGCTTTTCAGGCCCGGTGGCTGCTGTTTCTGGGGCGTATTTCCTTCGCCCTTTACCTGCTGCACTTTTTGGTGTTGGGTTCGGTATCGGCGGCGGTTTTCCTCGCTCTGCAAAAGCATTTCAGCTACCACTTAAGCTTTGGGCTGATGGTGCTGGTGTCCTGGCCGGTACTGGTGCTGGCATCAATGGCCATGAACCGCTGGGTTATCCGGCCCAGCAACCGATTGTCGCGGTACTTGTACGAGCGGTGGTTTCAGCCCAAAGTCATAGAACCGGCACGGCAGCCAGCGCCGTAACAAGGCCCGCTAGCTGTGGCGGCGCAGCGTTACAAAGCTGTACGGAAACGCGTGCTTCTCGTCGGGTTCGTGCCGTTCGCGGCTTTCCTCGCGCCACTCGTCGGTGGTGAAGGGCGGCAGCACGGCGTCGCCTTCCACGTTGTGGTGTACCTCGGTGAGGTACACGGTATCGGCGGCGGGCAGGGCCTGGCGGTAAATTTCGGCCCCACCAATAATCATAACCTGATCATCTGTTTCCCGGGCCAGCTCGATGGCGCCCAGCACCGAATGCACCGTTTCGCAGCCCGCGGCCTGCCAGTCCTGCTGGCGCGTCACCACAATGTTGCGGCGGCCGGGCAAGGGCTTGCCAATGCTTTCGAACGTGCGGCGCCCCATCACAATGGGGTGGCCCAGCGTAAGCTGCTTGAAGTGCTTGAGGTCGGCCGGTAAATGCCAGGGCAGCTGGTTGTCGCGCCCGATTACCCCGTTTTCAGCCATTGCTACCACCAATGCCACCATGTTCCTTTATTCAATTAGCGTAAATACTGATTCGTCCCTCCCTAGCGCGCCGCAAGCGCGACGTCAGACTGATCCTGGCGTTAGCCAAGCAGGGTCGAAAGATTGAAGCCGCGCAGGAAATCGGCCACGGCCATGCGCTTTTTCCCTTCCAGCTGTACGTCCAGCAGCTCCAGCTGGCCGGCCGAGGTTTGCACCCGCAGGTAGGTGCGGCCATCGGAAACCCAGCGGCCGGGCGTGGCTTCGGCGGCGTCTTCGGCCAGTGCCCGCGCGCGGAACACCTTCAGCGTGCGGCCGTCGGGCAGGGTGGCGAAGGCCGTGGGAATGGGGGAGAGGCCCCGCACGAGGTTGGCCAGCTCGGTGGCTGGCCGCTGGAAGTCGAGCCGGCCGGTTTCCTTCTGAATCTTGGGAGCCGAGCGCAACTCGGCCGAAGCAACTTGCGGCACGCTGGGCGCCGTGCCCGCCGCAATGGCCTGCACGGTGCGCAGGGCCAGGGCCGCGCCGGTCGTTTTCAGCTTTTCGTAGAGCGTACCGAAATCGTCGTCGTCGGCAATGGGCACCGCATCCTGAAAAATCAGATTGCCGGTGTCTATTTCGTGGCGCAGGAAAAACGACGTAACGCCCGTTTCCTTTTCGCCGTGAATCAGCGCCCAGTTAATGGGCGCCGCGCCGCGGTACTGCGGGAGCAGCGAGGCGTGGATGTTGATCGAGCCCATGGGCGGCATGTTCCACACGGCTTCGGGCAGCATGCGGAACGCCACCACCACCTGCAAATCGGCCGCGTAGCCGCGCAGCTCCTCCTGAAATTCGGGCGCTTTTAAGTTGGTGGGCTGCAGCACCGGCACGCCGTGCTGCACCGCCGTTTTCTTCACCGCCGATTCGGCCAGCTGCTGGCCCCGGCCGGCGGGCTTATCGGGTGCTGTAAGTACCGCCACCACTTGGCAGCCGGGCCAGCTCAGCAAAGCTTCCAGGGTGGGCACCGCAAACTCGGGCGTGCCCATAAAAACGATTCGGAGGGGAGCAGTTTCAGACATTAGCGACGAGGATGAGCGCGTAAAAGTAGCGCCGCATACCGACCTTTCTACGCGCCGGGTAGCGTGTTTAGGAAATCCGTTAGCAGTTCGGCTTCACGCTCCAAGCCGGCTAGGCGCGCTTCCAGCAGCCTTTGGGGACCGGCTCCGCAATCGTGGAGCAGGGCGTTTTCGGCTTCCTGCTCAAACAAAGCCAGCCAGTTTTCTTCGCGAGCGGGGTCAGGCACCGGGCCGGTCCAGGCGCGCAGGGCAGGCACGGCCCGCAGGCGCGCCTCGTACACGGTTGCTTTGGTCCGCATACGTTTCAGCTGATGGGCCAACCTACGGGCATGGTGCCGGCAATAGTCCAGGCGTACCTCCAGCGGGTCGCTGGCCGGTACCGGCAAGGGCAGCGGCGGTGGGGCAGGTGAGGTGGTACCTTGCACCTGCAGCACCAACCCAAAGCGCGCCTGCAAGAGGCGGGCCTCCTGTTGCCAATAGCCCGGAGGTAATGGGCGCCGGCCAATTTCGGCATGGGCCAATACACTCCGCTCAACCCCCAACCAAGAGGCCAGCCGTTCCTGGGTCAACCCGAAGTAGTCGCGTGTGTAGTCAGCCATAAACAAAAAGCGTAGCCTGTGCGAGCCCGTGTTAAAAGCGAAGTAACGGGATATGCCACAAAACGAAGTGCCACATTTTAAAATGTGGCACTTCGTTTTGTGGCATTCTTAATGCGGGCGAGGCTCTACCCCTCCGGGTACAGCAGATACTTCTTGCGCAGCGCCTTGTACTGGCCCAACGCCGGCTCCCACGACTGCCGGATTTCCTTTTCCGGCTTGCCCGCAATGATCTGCTGACGCAGGGACGAGGTGCCCGTGAGCTGCTCGAAATACTTGCCGAAAAACTTGTCTTTGGCCGTGCTCTGCTGGTAGAAATCGATCAGGTAGCGCAGTGAGAAACCCGCCGACTCCTGCATGGAGAGCTTCCGCAAATCCAGCCCGTAACACTCTTTGCCGTTCTGGGGCGGCGTGGGAGAACCGGGCATGGGGCGCGGCGTGAATTTAAACGGCCGCGAGGTAGGCTGCGTGGGCGCGCCAATGAATTCGAACGGCGCCTCGGTACCGCGGCCCACACTTACATCGGTGCCTTCGAAAAGGCAGATGGTGGGGTACAGCGCCACTGAATGGGCGTTGGGAAGGTTGGGGGAGGGACGCACGGGCAGCGCGTAGGGCGTGGCGTGGGTGTAGCCGCGCACGGGCACCACGGTAAGGGCCGCCTGTTTTCCGCCGGCCAGCCATTTCTCGCCGTTGATCATCTGGGCCAGCTCGCCTACCGTCAGGCCGTGCACGATGGGAATGGGGTGCATGCCCACGAACGATTTGTGCTGAGCTTCGAGCACCGGCCCGTCAACATAGTGGCCGTTGGGGTTGGGGCGGTCGAGCACGAGCACGGTTTTGCCCTGCTCGGCGGCGGCCTCCATCACGTAATGCAGCGTGCTGATGAAGGTGTAAAACCGCGCCCCCACGTCCTGAATGTCGAACACCAGCACGTCCAGGTCCTGCAGCATTTCGGCGGTGGGCTTTTTAGTGGTGCCGTAGAGCGAACGAACGGGAAGGCCGCTGCGAGCGTCCTTGCCGTCTTTGATGGTAGCTCCGTCGGCCGCTTCGCCGCGGAAGCCGTGCTCGGGCGAGAAAATTGTTTTTACGCTTACGCCCTGTGCCAGCAGCGTGTCCACGAGGTGGCTGCCGCCGGCCCGCGAGGTTTGGTTAACCACCAGCCCCACCCGCTTGCCGCGTAGCAGGGGCAGGTATTTTTCGAACTGCTCGGCCCCCATTTGCAGGGGTGCAGCCGCTGGGTTAGCGGCTGAGGCTGACGCCGTAACCGGTGCCGAAGCTTGGGCCGGTGCGGCCGCCGGAGCCGTAGCTGCGGGGCGGGCGCATTCAGAAAAAGATAAAAACAGCGAACAAGCGCTAAAAATCACGTATGAGGCCATCATGCGAAGGGGGGAAGGTGAAACTGAGCCCGTTCGTGTAGCTTTACGGCCAGTGAACGTCTCGCGGTACATTTCCAACAAGATTGACGGAGCCGACTCAGGTTCATTTACCTCGTCGGTGACAAAGATAGCCATCATCAGCATCGCGCTGGGGGTGGCCGTCATGATCGTGTCCTTTGCCATCCTGGAAGGGTTTCGAAACGAAATCCAATCCAAGATCTTTTCTTTTGGGGCACACCTGACCATCAGCAAGTACGACAACAACAATTCGTTGGAAGTCGAGCCCATTAACGGGGCGGAGCTGACCAAGGAACTGAAACGCTTTCCGCAAATCAGCGGCGCGCAGCCGTTTGCCCGCAAAACGGCCATCATTAAAACCCGCGACGAAGTGCTGGGCGTGGTGCTGAAGGGCATCAACGAAAGTATGGGGCCCTCGCCGATGCGCGCCAACCTGGTGGCCGGCAAGTTCCTCACCTTCCCCGATTCCGCCGCTTCCGAGCAGGTAATGGTGTCGCGCAAGGTGGCCGACAAGCTGCGCCTGAAAGTTGGCGACGACGCGCTGTTCTACTTCATCCAGAACCCGCCGCGGGTCCGCAAATTCGTTATTGCCGGCATCTACCAAACCGGCCTCGACGAATTCGACGAGGTATACGTGATGGGCGATATTCGGCAGGTGCAGGAGCTCAGCGGCTGGAACGACTCTCTGGTGGGCGGCTACGAGGTGGTGCTGCGCGACTTCCGCCAACTGGAGCCCGTGGCCGAAACTATGCTTAACACGCTCCGCTACGACCTGAAGCTCGATAAGATTACCGACCAGTACGCCCAGCTGTTCGATTGGCTGCAGCTGCTGAACCGCAACGTTATCATCTTCCTGCTGCTGATCATTTTCGTGGCTACGTTTAATATGGTGGCCACCATTTTCATCATGATTCTGGAGCGCACGAACATGATCGGCATTCTGAAAGCCATCGGCGCAACTGACAACCAGATTCGCCGCATGTTCTTTTTCCGCGGCTTGGACTTGACCATCAAAGGCATGCTGTGGGGCAACCTGGTGGGGCTGGGTTTCTGCACCATCCAGTACTTTTTCCACCCCATTCCCCTCGACCCCGAGAACTACTACATGGACCGTGTGCCCATTTTCTGGGACCCCTCGGTAATCCTGCTTATTAACCTGGCCGTGTTCCTGACCTCGCAGCTGGCCGTGCTAGTGCCCACCTACCTCATTGCGCGCATTAAGCCGGTGGTGGCTATTAAGTTCGACTAAAGCCCCTTGATGCAAAGAAAAGCCCGCCGAAACGAACAGGTTTCGGCGGGCTTTTCTTTGCGATAAGGGGCTTGAATAAGCGGGCTTTTAAGCACGGGCAGCTTGTGGCTAATCCAACCAGTGGCTCTGCAGCACTAGGTTTGGGTTGGGGCACAGCTCAGCCCACAGCTCCCGTTCTTGGGGCAACGCTACCCCCGGAAAATCCCCCACGCGGCCCTGTAAATCGGCCATGAGCTGAAAGTGCAGGTGCGGCGGCCAGTCACCGTTTTCGGGCCAGGGGCCAACGGTGGCAAATGCCTGACCTTGAGCCAGCTGCTGCCCAGCGCGCAAGTCGGCGCATTCCAGGCGGCTGAGGTGGCCGTAGAGCGAATAAAACGGGGTGCCTTCCAGCTCGTGTTCCAGGATTACGGTGGGGCCGTAGTCGCCGAAGTGGTTGTTGTCGGCCACGCTGTGAATAACCGAGGGCATGAAGGCGGTAACGGGCGTACCAGCGGGCAGCCACACGTCTACCCCTAAATGCATGGAGCGGGCAGGAATGGTGGGGTCGCCGAACAGTCCGGGGCTGCGGCGGTAGATAACGCGGTTTTCGAGGTAGCCCCCCACGCCAATACGGGCGTTTTGTGCGGCCAGCAAACCATCTACCAAATCGTTAAAGGCGGCGGTGTCGCGTAGGTCGGCGTCGCGCACGGTGGGGTTGGCGGCGGTAAAATCGAGCCGGGTGACGTCGGGTCCGTTTAAATCGACGGGCAGCACCGGGCCAAAGTGGGTTTGGTGACGGCGGAGTAAAGCGGGAAGGGCTGCGAACATAAATGGCGGAATTGGGTTGTCTGCGGTCGGCAGTCGGCGGCCCTGCAGGCAAGGAATTGCCGGAACGGACGACCGGCAGGTTGTGTAGGGCCGAATACTGAATGCGAAGATGCACCGGATTCAGCCTTTTTGCTGCCTTTTGCCGTACCTTGCACACACATCGGACCGCGGCGCAAAACCCGGTCCGCGGTCTTTTCCCTCTGTTCCACCGAACCCCGTTTTCACGGCGCTACGCGCCGGCCGAGAACCGCATGAGCACCAGCCCGTACCTCACCCTGAACGTCGTCGACCTGACGCACGAAACCGACGACTGCGTTACCATTCACCTCGAACGCCCCGACCGTCAGCCCATTGCCAGCCAGCCCGGCCAGTTCCTGACGCTAATCGTGCCCTGCGGCTCCGGCAGCCGTCCGGAGCGCCGCTCCTATTCGCTTAGCAGCACCCCGCACGAAGCGCCACGCCTTTCCGTAACCGTGAAGCGCGTGCCCGGCGGCTTGGTGAGCAACTACCTGCTCGATAACGTGCAGGTGGGCCAGCAAATGGAAGTAATGGCGCCCATGGGCAACTTCACGGTGCAGCCCAATCCCGGCACGGCCCGCTCGTTGGTGCTCATTGGGGCCGGCTCAGGAGTTACGCCGCTCATGGCCATTCTGAAAACGGTGCTGCAAACCGAGCCCCAAAGCCACGTTCTGCTCGTGTACGGCAACCGCAGCGAAGATTCAGTGATTTTCAAAAGCCAGCTCGAAGCATTAGAGCAGCAGTACGCCGGTCGCTTCCAGGTGGAGCACGTGTACAGCCAGCCGAAAAACCCGGGCGGTGCGCATCAGTTCAAAGGCCGCCTGAACCGCACCATGCTGCTGCGTATTCTGGAGCAGCGCCACCAATTCCCGGCCGAGCAAGCCGAGTACTACATGTGCGGCCCCGAGGGCATGATGGCCGAGGCCCGTGCCGCGCTGGAACTGCTGGGCGTACCCGCTAACCGCATCCGCCGCGAGAGTTTCGTGGCCTCTGCCGACTCGGCCGAAACCGCTGCCAATCAGCCCGACGGGCACGGTACTGTTACCTCCGACGACAACGACGCCATTACGGCCCGCACCGTTACCATTCAGTACGAAGGCACCGATTACGAAGTGGAAGTGCAGCCCAACCAGACCATTCTGGAAGCTGCCCTCGACCTCGATATTGACCTGCCTTACAGCTGCCAGGCCGGCCTGTGTACCGCTTGCCGCGGCAAGTGCCTCTCGGGCAAGGTGCATCTCGACGAGCGGGAAGGCCTGTCCGACTCGGAGCTGAAGCAGGGCTACGTGCTGGTGTGCGTGGGGCATCCGCTTACATCCGACGTGGTTATCGAAATCGGCTAACCTGCGTATTAGCATTGCCAAACCCGGGCAGGTCGACAGGCCCGTTCGGGTTTGGTGTTTCGTGCCATCACCGCAGTAGCGTGGCTTGGGATGCACCGCGTTACCCGCCAGACTTCTTACCTTCACCAACTGCGGTATATTTCGCGCCGGGCCCGTTGCCATGCCATCGGTTTTTGCGTAGAAAATGGATTCCCTTCCGTAGAGCTGCTTTCTTATTCCTATGAGTTACACCACACCGGAACTCGCCGCCGACGTAACAACTCAAGCCCGCCCGCCGCGCCGCTACTTGCCTGAGTCCTTCACCGTAACCGACTGGGCTACCATTGAGCCCTATTTCATTGAGTTGCGCGACCGAGCCATTAACTCGGCCGAGGAACTGGAAAACTGGCTGCTCGACCGCTCCGAGCTGGAATCGGTGCTGAGCGAAGACTTGGCCTGGCGCTACATCCGCATGACCTGCGACACCCAGGACCAGCCCCGCAGCGACGCTTTCCAGTACTTTGTGAGCGAGATAGAGCCGAACACCGCGCCCTACGACCACGCCCTCAACGAAAAGCTGGTGGCTTCGCCTTTCGCCGCCGGCCTCGACCCGCAGCGCTACCGCATCTTTCTGCGCTCGGTGCGCCGGGCGCTGGAAATCTACCGCGCCGAGAACATTCCGCTCAAAACCGACATCAGCACCAAACAGCAGCAGTACGCCGCCATTGTGGGCGCCATGACGGTGACCCTCGACGGCGAGGAAATGACCTTGCAGCGCGCCGCTGACCGCCTAAAAGATACCGACCGCGCCCGGCGCGAAGAGGCTTGGATGGCCATTCAGACGCGACGCGTGCAGGACCGTCAGCCGCTCGATGCGCTGTTTACCGAGCTTGTGGAATTGCGGCACCAAATGGCGCTGAATGCCAGCTTCCCGAATTTCCGCGACTACATGTTCGCTGCTCTCGGCCGCTTCGATTACACGCCCGAGGACTGCTTCGCCTTTCACCAGGCCATTCACGACACGGTGGTGCCGCTGATCGACGAAATCGACCAGCACCGTCGCCGCGACTTGGGCCTGAACGAATTGCGCCCCTGGGACCTGGACGTGGATGTTTCGGGCAAGGCGCCGTTGCGTCCCTTCGGTACCGGCCAGGAACTGCTCGAAAAAACCATTACCGTATTCCAGCGCCTCGACCCGTTCCTGGGCGACTGTCTGAGCACCATGCGCGAAATGGGCCACCTGGACCTGGAGTCGCGTAAGGGCAAGGCACCCGGCGGCTACAACTACCCGCTCGACGAAACCGGCGTGCCGTTCATTTTTATGAACGCCACCTCCTCCCTGCGCGACGTGGTGACCATGCTGCACGAAGGCGGCCATGCCGTGCATTCCTTTCTCACGCGCCGCCTGCCCATGGGCGCCGACAAGCACCCGCCAAGCGAGGTAGCGGAGTTGGCCTCCATGTCGATGGAGCTGATTTCGCTGGACCACTGGGACGTGTTTTTTCATGATGCCGACGAACTGCGCCGCGCCAAGCAAACCCACCTCGAGTCGGTGCTCGAAACGTTTCCCTGGGTGGCTACCATCGATAAGTTTCAGCACTGGATATACGAAAATCCCAGCCATACCTCGGAGCAGCGCCAGGCCCGTTGGGTAGAGGTGTTCGACGAGTTCAACCAGCGCACCGTAAGCTGGCAGGGGCTGGCGGAATACAAGCCCTGGCTGTGGCAAAAGCAGCTGCACCTCTACGAAGTGCCGTTCTATTATATCGAGTATGCCATGGCCCAGCTAGGCGCTATTGCGGTGTGGCGGAACTACCGCCATAACCCGGCCGCCGGCCTGGAAGCCTATAAGCGGGCCCTGGCCTTGGGCTACACGGCTACCATCGGCGAGATTTACGAGGCGGCCGGCATCCGCTTCGATTTTAGCACCGAGTACTTGCGCAGCCTCGCCGATTTCGTGCGTACTGAAATGGCTCAGCTGTAAAACCTGGCTTGAGCTAACGAAAACGGTTCAGATTGCACCAAACGCTGAGCAAAATAAAAGCCCGGTCCTTCAAGGACCGGGCTTTTCTTATGTAGGTGAAACGCTAATCAGTCCTTCAATTCGAACAAGGGCAGGGGCTGCAGTCGAGCATATTTGCGGCCGGCTTTTTTCAGGGTTTCAGCGTGCATTTGCAGGTAATTATTGTACATGCGGGCCGCTTGGTCGTATCGAACCCGGAAACCGGCTACTTCGTTATCGGCCACTTTTATGGTCTCGGTCAGAGACTCCACGTCCTTGCTTTTTGACAGGTGCGGCTGCGTGATGGTGTATAAAGCCCGGAGGACAGAGTCCTGGGCCATGTCGTAGGCATCAATGCGCTCGGAAACCGACATTGTTTGCTGGTCGTAGCGCAAGCTGAGCAAGTTGTCGTTCACGGCATCCAACTGCTTGGCCCGGGCTACGTTTGCCCCGGGCAGGCGCTGCAGCTCCGAAAGAACGGCTTTGGTAGCCACCACTTTCTGGTTGTCGCTGTCGATCATCTGCTTCCAGCGCAGGTCCACGGTGTCGCGCAATACGTCAATCTGCAAGCGAGCGGCAGCAGGCGAAGTAGGGTCGAAAGAAACCGGAGTGTCTCCCGTTTTGCGGCAGGAAGCTGCCGCCAGCAGCAGCAGCAGGGGCAGGTAAAGAAGTAGTTTACGCATAGCAAGGAGCACAACGCAGCGCAAGGCAAGAATATTCCGTTGCCGATGCCTTCGGGAAAGAAAATGTAGACCAGCTACTTTACCTATACCGGCTTAAATTGTTCGAAGCCCTGGCGGCAGTCGTTGCAGTAATGCAGGGCGCGGCATAATGTAGGGCCAAAAGGTGAGCGAAGCGTAGTGTTGGTAGAGCCGCAATTGGGGCACTCGGCATACTCCAGGATGTCGATATCCACAATGCCTTGGTGCTGCGGTGGCGGCGACAAGCGGTGCGCCCGTAGCGCCTCGCGGCCGCGTTCGGTTACCCAGTTGCTGGTCCAGGCTTCTTCCATGGTCATTTCCACCGTAAACCGCTCCACGCCGTGCTCGGTAAGCACGCGCTCCACGTCGCGGCGCATGTAGTCCATGGCCGGGCAACCCGAAAACGTGGGCGTCATGCGCACGGTTACGTGGCCGTCGTCCGCAATGCGCACATCGCGGATAACGCCCAGGTCCACCAGTGAAATCGTCGGAATTTCCGGGTCTTTCACCGCGTCGAGCCACGTAAGAACGGTTGCCTTGTCCATGGTTAGTTGTCAGTTTAGAGTTGTCAGGCAATTGCTAAGCGAGCTGAAAACGAACAACTCGCAACTGACAACCGATGCTACCAGTCGGCAGTGGGGTCGAGGCGGAATACTTCGGCCATTTCATCCAGCAGCGGCTGCAGGTGCTCGGTGTGCTCCCCGCCGCGGCCACCAAACACGGGCGTTACGGTAGTCAAATCGGGCAGTTCCAGGTTGGTTTGGCTGAGCACTTTGCTGATGTTTTCCAGCCAACGGGCTTTCAGCTCGTCTTCGCCGGGAAAAATACCCCCGCTTACGATGTCGGCTTCAAACTCGGTCTTTTCAAACAAGCCTAACGCGAAGGGCAGCGTGTAGTTCAAGGCACCTTGCAGCATGTCAATGGCTTCCTCGGTGCTGGTGCCCAGTTGCTTCACCCAGGTATTGGCGTGCAGCACGTGGTATTTCAGCTCGCCTTTCAGTTTGCGGGCAACCTGCGCCAGCGGCTCGTAGCTGCTGGTGGCCAGCATCTCGAAGCGTAGCAGTTCGGCGTGGTCGAACAGGAAATGGCGGATCAGGCTGAAGGCGTAGTCGCCGATGGGTAGCTCCACCAGCTGCGTGCAATGAAACTGCGGCGCGTTGCGCGTGAAGGCCACGGTGTCGGGTTCGGCTTCGCCCAGCTGGTGCAGCAGCCCGTAGAGCTGCAGGCTGTGGCCGAGCTTGTCCTGAGCCATCGACGAAAACGCTATGTCTTCTTCCAGAATGGGGCCGAGGCCATTCCACTCGGAATTGCGGTGGCCGAGGATGAGCTGGTCGTCGGCAAGGCGGTAGAGCAGGTCTTTGAGCGCGTCGGGGTTCATGGGGCGGTATTAGAGCTGTTCCTGCTTGAAACGGTCGATGCGGTCCTGCACTTTGTAGGCAATGGCGTCGCGGTACTTCTTTTCGGGCGTAGTGCTCCAAATGTCGCGGTCCTCGTCGTCGGAGGTCAGCACATCGGCCCAGCGCACCACCCACACGTTTACCACGGGGCGCTGCTCGCCAAACACGGCTTTGGCTTGCAGCAGGGCTTCGGCGGGCGAGGCGGCGCGCACCATGCCCACGTGGGTATGAGCCTTGCCACGACGCTTAAGGTGGAAAATGGCGTAGTCTTCCTCGCCGCGGGCGTAGGCTTCGGCCTGCTGCACGCTTTCGTCGGGAGCGGGCGTAGCATCAGCGGGAAGTGCCTCGGTTATCGTGTCGTATACCGATTCGGTGTCGCCCACGTAACGCGTTAGGCTGATGTTGCGCGTGGGCGTAACCCACATGCCTGTGCAGGCAAAGCGGCGGCTGAACTGCTCTTTGGCAAACAGAAACGCTACGTCGGGCGAAGGCGCGTGCACCGGGCCTACGTAGGCGTAAGCGGTGCCCTCTTTCTTCTGGTGAAAGACCTCGTAGGTTTCAAATTGGTCCAGCGCCTCTTTGGGCTCAATGGAAGGCTGCGTTTCGGGCAGCCCGAGCCGGGCAATGCGCGGGTCGAGGGAAGTAAGCATAAGCGGGGAAATCATGAGTGAATGACTGAACGAGCCAAGCCGCGGCCGAAGTGGGGAAAACCTCCGGCCGCAGGCTTAAAGCTGGTTCAGCCATTCGCTCATTGAAGTGAATTACGCCAGCGGACGAACGTGCTTCACCGCGGGCTGCTTGGCTTTCAGGGCCCGGCGCACCCAGGCACCGTTTACCTCGGCGGCGCGGCGTACGGCCAGGCGTTCCTTGTTGCAGGGGCCGTCGCCGTTAATCACGCGCTTCAGCTCTTCCCAGTCGGGCTCGGTGTATTCCCAGCGGCCGGTTTCCTCGTTTTTGCGCAGGTTCGGGTCGGGAATGGTCAGGCCGATTTCGTGAATCTTGGGCACGTACATGTCCAGGAACTGCTGGCGGCAGTCGTCGTTGGAAGCCATTTTTACCTTCCAGCGCATCAGAATTTCGGTGTGCTGGCTGGCTTTGTCGGCCGGGCCAAAGAACGTCATAATGGGCGGCCACCAACGGTTTAGGGCTTCCTGCATCATACGGCGCTGAATGGGCGTGCCCGTGGCCATGTGTACCACGGCATCGTGGCCGTATTTCAGGTGGAAGGATTCCTCGGCGCAAATCCGCTCCAGGGCGCGGCAGTAAGGGCCGTACGAGCCTTTGGCGTTGGCCAGCTGGTTTACAATGGCGCCGGCGTCAATCAGCCAGGAAATAACGTTCGAGTCGGCCCACGTAGGCGTGGGGTAGTTGAACACGTTCGAGTACTTCGACTTCCCGTTGATGAGGTCGGTAATCATGTCCTCGCGCGTTTTGCCCAGCGTTTCGGCTGCCGAGTACAGCAGCTGTGCGTGGCCCACCTCGTCCTGCACCTTGGCCATTTGAGCCATTTTGCGGCGGAAGCCCGGCGCACGGGTAATCCAGGTGCCCTCCGGCAGCGAGCCGATGATTTCGGAGTGCGCGTGCTGCTCAATCATGCGAATGAGCTGCTTGCGGTACAGGGCCGGCATGTAGTCGTCGGGCTCGATTTTCTCGCCCCGGGCAATGCGGGCTTCAAACTCGGCCAGCAGAATCGGGTCCTCGTTTTCGAGGCCCGTGGAGGCGTTGGCCGGAATGTCGTGGGTGCTTGCGGATCCGTACATGGCTTTGGTGGTGTGGTGTTGATGGGGAAATGGGTAACGGAAATGAAACCGGCTACCCGGCAGGAGCCAAGCCGCCCAAAAGCTGGTCGGCAAGGCGTTCGGCAATCTGTTCAGGGCCCAGCTTGCCGTCGGGGCGGTACCACGAGGGCAACCACGCCAAGCTGGCCAGCAGGGTGAGAGCGGCGAAGGCAGGATCGGGCGTGTGCAACTCGCCGGCTGCTACGCCGCGGGCAATCAGCTCCCGAAAATTAGCTTCGTAGCGGTGGCGCAGCTGCAGAAACTCGCCGTGGGCGGGCTCCGACAAATGCCGCCACTCATGCATAAACACCGCCGAGGCATCGACGTTGTGAATGAGCACGTGCACGTGGCTTTCGATGGCGCGGCGCAGCTGCGTGGCAGCCGAGGCGTGGGCATCGGCGGTGGCGTTGCGCCAGCCCTGCATAAACTCGTCGGCGAGCCGAAAGCAAATGCGGTGCAGGATTTCCTCTTTGGAGCGGATGTGCGAGTAGATGCTGCCCGCTTCAATGCCCAATTCGGTGGCCAGCTCCCTCATGCTCGTGGCAGCATAGCCCCGCCGCCGAAACAGCCGAGTGGCCGTCTGGTCGATTTGGGCTTTGCGCGAAAGGGTGGGAGCAGAGGTTTCCATAGGGTATTGAGGCTAACAAATGTATGGTTCCTAACGTTCGTTAGCAAGAGAGGTTTCGGGTATTTATAGGAAGCCGGTAATACGTTACCGCCTGGGAAATCAGATCGGGTAGCATCAATGATTACCGAGCTGAAGTGCCCGTGGTCAAAAACAGCGTAAATCGATCTGTATTACGCACATGAACTACTAAAACTCCAGCCTAAATACGGTTCCCTGACCTACAACCGACTGCACTTTGATACTGCCTTTGTGCAAGTGCATAATTTGCTTGGCGAGGCTCAGCCCGATGCCCGTGCCGTTGCGGCGCGTGGTGAAAAACGGAATGAAGATGCTGTCCATCACCTCGGCCGGAATACCGCAGCCGTTGTCGGTTACTTCTATAATGACCTGACCAGACTCAGTTTGGCGGGCGCGAAGCTGAATGCGCGGCTGGGCAGTTTCGCGCACGGCATAAGCGGCGTTTAGCACGAGGTTAATAAGTACCTGCTCCATCAGGCGGGAATCGACTTGGAACTGCAATTCGGCGGGCTCCACCATGGTCGACAGATCAATGCTGGATTCGCGCAGCTGCGGAGTCATCAGACCTTTAATGCTGCCGAATAACTCCTGCACGTACACCGTAGTAAGTAGCGGCGCGCTAATGGTGCTGATGTCGCGGTACACCTGGGCAAAGCGCAACAGCCCTTCGCTGCGGGTTTGAATGATACCGATGCCTTCGGCAATGTCGTCGAGCAGGACGCGTTCGGCTTGAGCTGGTGCTGATACCTGTTCTAGTTCGTGGCGGAGGTTGCGGCGCAATGAATCGGCCAGGGAGGCAATGGGCGCCACCGAGTTCATGATTTCATGGGTCATCACGCGCAGCAGCTTTTGCCAAGCCGCCGTTTCGGTTTCGTCGAGGGCGTGACTGACATTCTTGAAGGCTACCAGCGTAAACACGCGGCTTTGCAACTTAAACGAAGTGGCCGACAACAACAGCTGCATGGTTTTATCGCCCACGGTGATTTTTACAACGACGGGCGTGCCCGGTTGCAGTTGGTCGATGGCTTCGTAGAGCGCGGGCAGGCGCTTTTGCAGGGCCTTGATGTTCTTTAGATACGGTAGTTCCAGCGTCTGTTTGAACGCCTCGTTTACCCATTCTACTTCACCCACGGCATCGTAGGAAATAATGCCGGTATCGATGAGCTGCAGCACCGTTTGCAGGTACGTGAACTGGGTTTCCCGCTCGGCGCTAAGCTGCCGGAAAGTACCGTTAATTTGGTTGAAGGCCGCATACAGAGGCCGTACCGAAAGGTCGGAGTGCTCCTCGTTGTAGAACTGGGAGAAGTCGCGGTACTTCACGGCCAGAAGGTAATCGGCCAGAGCGCGGTTGTTGCGCGTAACGTAACGGGCCAGTTCCCAAACGGCCCCGGCCAGCAGCACAACGGCGCCGGCCATAAGGGTGTAGGCCGCTCGCTGCTGGGCATACAGGCCGGCGCACAGCAACGCCAGCAGCCCGATCAGGCGCAACGCAATGCCTAGTTCCAGCCGCTTAGAGGTCATGCTTTTCGAGGCGGCGGTAGAGGGCGGTGCGGGTAAGGCCGAGCTCCTTAGCCGCTTTGGTAATGTTGCCGTTGTGGCGCTCAATCACCCGCAAAATGGTGCTTTTTTCCACTTCACTGAGCTGCAAAGGTCCATCGGGAAGAAGCGGAGCGGCGGAAGGTGGTGCCGGCGTTTCCATGGCAGAGAAGCGGAAATCCTGGGCGCGTAGCACGTCGCCTTCCGCCAGAATAATGGCCCGCTCCACCGCGTGCTGTAGCTCCCGCACGTTGCCAGGCCAGCCGTGCTGCTTGAGTTTTTGCAGCGCCTCGGGCTCGAAGGTGGGCGTGGGCTTGCGGTTGCGGGCGGCGTACAGTCCGGCAAAGTGCTTGGCCAGCAGCAGCACGTCGTCGCCCCGCTCGCGCAGCGGCGGCAGCGTTATTTCCACCGTGTTCAGGCGGTAAATCAGGTCCTTACGAAACTCGTTGCGGGCGGCCAACTCATAGAGCGGCGCGTTTGTAGCCGAAATCAATCGGATATCCACGGGCACCGGCACGTTGCTGCCCAAGGGAATGACCTGGCGGTTTTGCAGGGCGGTAAGCAGCTTGGCCTGCTGCGGTAGCGAAATGTTGCCGATTTCATCCAGAAACAAAGTGCCCCCGGTGGCGGCCTCGAAGCGGCCCACGCGGTCTTCGCGGGCGTCGGTAAACGAGCCTTTTTTGTGCCCGAATAGTTCGCTTTCGAAAATGCCTTCGCTCATGGCGGCCAAATCGGCCGTGATAAAGGGCTTGGCGGCGCGGAAAGACCGTTGGTGCAGGGCCTTGGCTACCAACTCTTTGCCGGTGCCGTTCTCGCCCAACAGCAACACGTTGGCTTCAGTAGGCGCCACCTTCTCAATCTTGTGAAACACTTCCTGCATGGCCTCGGATTGGCCTAGCAAGTCGAACTCGGCGAAAGAAGCCGGACGACGGGGGGCAGAACCGGCTGCGGAATTTTTGCCGGTAGTGGCGCGCTGCTGCAGGGCTGCTTCCAGGGTTTCCAGCAGCTGCTTATTATGCCAGGGCTTCACAATAAAATCGGTGGCGCCGGCTTTCAAGGAGCGCACGGCGGTGCTTACCTCGCCGTGGGCTGTTATCATGATAACGGTGGCCGTGGGGTCCTTTTCGCGAATGCGCCCCAGCCAATACAGGCCCTCGTTGCCGCTGCCCAACGTGCTTTTGTAGTTCATGTCGAGGAAAACGACATCGAAGGTCTGCTTGCTGAGCAGGGACAGGAGCAGCTCCGGGTTCTTCTCGGTTACTACTTCCTGCACTTCGGTTTTGAGCAGCATGCGCATGGCGAAGAGCACGTCGGTGTCGTCGTCGATAACTAATACGCGTGCTTTCTTCAGAACCATGGGAACGAGGGGATTCAACGAGGGGCCGGCTGCTTGTCGGAAAGACAAGCTCCAAGTTACCCATCATAAACTGTACTAGCCGCGAAAAAGCTGCCTGAAGCGAGGGAAAAGCAACTTTACACCAGTCAGGACGCGCACAGGTGTATCACAACCGGACGGTTAGGTGTATCGAAAGCGTACACTTTGGTAGGAAAGAATAGGTTGATTTAAATTAAGCAGCTGAAATACAGTTGTTTGATATAATGGCATCGTTCTTACTAGGCTCTTGGCAACCGTCTTTCTGAAGTCGATCCGGACGGTTAAGAAGATCATGGACGTACCCATTCAAAAAAAGACCTGGACACCAATTAAACTACTGCTCTTGGGTATAGCGGTGCTGGCAGTGGTGTGGGTAGTGGCGACATTAATGTCGTCGGCTGGGCCGGCCAAGCTGAACGTGGACCCCGAGCGGCTGACCATTAGCCCGGTGAGCCGGGGGGATTTCCAGGAATTTGTGCCGGTTGATGGCGTGGTAATGCCCATCAAAACCATTTACCTAGATGCGCCGGAAGGCGGCACCGTGCAACGCATTCTAGTGGAAGACGGCGCCACGCTAGCACCCGGACAGCCCATTATTCAGCTGGCGAATACCGATTTGCAGCTGGAAATGGTGAACCGCGAAACGGCCGTGTTCGACCTGATGAACAACCTGCACAACACGCGCAACCTGCTACAGCAAAACCGCATTCAGCAGCTCAACCAAATGGCCGATATCGACTTTCAGCTGCGCGAAGCCAAACGCCTGCACGACCTGAACTCGTCGCTATACGAGCAGAAGGTGATTTCGCGGCAGGAGTTTCTGCAAACCCAGAACAACTACCGCTACCAGCAGCGCCGGCAGCAGCTCACGCGCCGTTCCCTGCGCCAGGATTCGCTCACCATGGGCCAGCAAATCGGGCAAATGCAGCAGTCGGTGGGGCGCATGCAAAGCAACCTGGCCCTGATGCGCCGCAAGCTGGAAGACCTCACCATCAAGGCCCCGGCGGCGGGGCGGCTAACGTCACTAAACGCCGAAATAGGCGAGCTGAAAACCCGCGGCCAGCGCATCGGGCAGCTCGATATGCTCTCGGGCCTGAAAGTGCGCGCCACCCTCGACCAATACTACATTTCGCGCATTTTCCCCGGCCAGAAAGCCCAGGTGGTCTTCAACGGCAAGACCTACGACCTGCGCGTAACCAAGATTTTTCCGCAGGTAACCAGCGGCCTGCAAGTAGACCTGGAGTTCAGCGGCACCGCGCCGACCGATGTGCGCCGCGGCCAAACCCTGCCGGTGCGCCTGGCCCTGAGCGACCCAACCCAGGCCGTGCGCGTGCCGCGGGGCGGCTTCAACCAAAAAACGGGCGGCAACTGGATTTTCAAGGTGAACGAAGATGGCACCAAAGCCTACCGCACCGACATCCGGCTGGGTCGCCAGAACCCCGAGTACTTCGAAGTGCTAGAAGGCCTGAAGCCCGGCGACAAAGTGGTGACGTCCAGCTACGAAGGCTTTGAAACTATGGGCGAGTTAACGCTCAAACCCAAAGTGGACTAAAGCACAGGAACTGATAACTGACCGTCCTGCTCATCTGGCGTCCGCTTGACGAAGCATCTCTGCCGATAGTAGTCAGATGCATTTAGTTGAGTGAATGGGTGCTGGCGAAGCAGCAGAGGTGCTTCGTCAAGCGGACGCCAGATGAGCAGGACGGATTTTCTCAAAAAAACTCTTTTGGAGTGCCATTAATAAACCACTCCCTTCCCATAACTCTCAGCCCGCCGAAACCTTACGACCATGCTTAAGATCGAACATCTCGAGAAAATTTACCGCACCGAAGAAGTGCAGACCAAGGCGCTCAACAACGTGTCGTTGGAAGTCAACGAAGGCGAATTCGTGGCCATCATGGGGCCTTCGGGCTGCGGGAAGTCCACGCTGCTCAACATCATCGGTCTGCTCGACGAACCCGACGGCGGCCACTTTTCCTTTGCCGGCCAAGACGTAACCAACGTGAACGAGCGTCGCCGCGCCGAGCTGCGGAAAAAACACATCGGGTTCGTGTTCCAAAGCTTCAACCTGATTGAGGAACTGACGGTGGCCGAAAACGTGGAGTTGCCCTTGATTTACCTGGGCGTAGGCGCGGCCCAGCGCAAGGAAAAAGTGGAGAAGGTGCTGGAGAAAATGCAGATCATGCACCGCCGCAACCATTTTCCGCAGCAGCTCTCGGGCGGGCAGCAGCAGCGCGTGGCCGTGGCCCGCGCCGTGGTGAACAGCCCCCGCCTGATTCTGGCCGACGAACCCACCGGCAACCTCGATTCCAGCAACGGCAACGAGGTAATGGAGCTACTCACCGAGCTTAACGAAGCCGGCACCACCATTGTGATGGTGACCCACTCCGATCACGACGCCCGCTACGCCCACCGCGTTATTCGGCTGCTCGACGGGCAGGTGGTGCTGGAAAACATGCAGCAGCCTTTCACGGTCTGAGCCCGCGCCTGATCCTTTCTGCACCATGCTCAGCCCCAAGCCATGTTTAAGAACTACTTTCTCGTAGCCTACCGGAACATCGTCCGGCACAAAGGCTTCTCCTTCATTAATATTGCGGGCCTTGCCCTGGGCATAACGGCCTGCCTGCTCATCGGCCTGTTTGTGGCCGACGAGCTGCAATACGACAAGTTTGTGCCCGCCGGCGACCGAATTTACCGGGTGTATACCGAGCAAAAAGACGAAGACGCCACGGAGTACATCAGCCCGGTGTCGCCCATGTTTGCGCCCACGCTCAAGCAAGAGTTTCCCGAGGTTGAGCAAACCACGCGCGTCCTGATGACCGGCGCACTCAACTTGCTGGAGGTGGGCGAAAAGAAGATCTACGTGGAAGACGGCCGCGTTGCCGATTCTACCTTTTTCGGCGTGTTTGATCTGCCGTTCAAATACGGTTCGGCAGCCAAGGCCCTCGATAACCCTAAATCGGTAGTGCTGGCCGAAGACATAGCCAAAAGCTTTTTTGGCGACCAAAACCCGGTGGGTAAAGAAATCAAGATCAGCAAAGAGACCTTCCAGGTGACCGGCGTTTTGGAAAACAGCCTGTCGAAATTCCACCTGAAAATCAATTACGTGGTGCCCATGGCAGCGGCGGGCCTACCACCCGAGCGCATGAAGCGGTGGAGCTGGCAGCAGTTTTTTACCTATGTAAAACTCAAGCCCGGCGCCGATGCCAAGCAGACCGAGAAGAAGCTGCAAGCTTACATCACGGAGAAAATTCAGCCCACCATGGGCGCCGAGCCGCTGAAGTACGTACCGCTGTTGCAGCCGCTGCACGACATGCACCTGTACTCGTCGACTTTCAAGTACGACCAATCTGTTAAGGGAAACATCACCTACGTGAAGGCGCTGAGCTTTATTGCTGCCTTTATCCTGCTCATTGCTGGCTTTAACTTCGTGAACCTGGCTACGGCCAAGTCCATGCAGCGGGCCAAGGAAGTGGGCATTCGCAAAACCATTGGGGCCAGCCGCCAGCAACTCATGCTGCAGTTCCTCAGTGAAACGGTGCTGCTTACGCTGGTGAGCGTGGCGCTGTCGGCGGTGCTTACGGCGCTGCTGCTGCCGTCGCTCAACGAGTTTACCGGCAAAATCATGACGTTCAACCTGCTTCAGAACCCCGCTCTGCTGGGTTTGCTGGCGCTGTTAACGTTGGTAATTGGGTTGTTGGCGGGCTTTTACCCGGCGCTGGTGCTGTCCAGCTTTCAGCCGGTGAAAGTGCTGAAAAGCGCGGTGGTAACGGATGGCATTTTTGGCCGGGTGCAATGGCTGCGCCACGGGCTGATTGTGGTGCAGTTCTCGCTGTCGGTGTTCCTGATTATCTGCGCTTTTGTGGTGTACAAGCAGGTGTCGTACCTCCACAACAAAGACCTGGGCTTTAACCGCGACCAAATCATGTTTTTCCCCATGCGCGGCGACAACATGACCCAGCAGTACGAGACTTTTAAAAACGAGCTGCAGCAAGTGCCCGGCGTTGCGTCGGCCAGTATTGGCTACGGCTTTCCGGGCGACCAGGTGGCCGGCGACGGCCTGATTGTGCCCACCAACGGTGAGCAAAAGCGCTACGGCGTTACGCAGCTGATGGTCGATTACGATTACATCAAAACGCTGGGCCTACAGCTCATTACCGGCCGTGACTTTTCGCGCGAGCTGAAAACCGACAAAGACCAAGCGTTTATCATCAACGAAACGGCCGTCAAGGAATTCGGCTTCGGTACGCCGGAAAAAGCCCTGGGTAAAACCGTGCAGTGGCAGGTATGGAGCGACACGAACCCCGATTCCTTGAAAACAGGCAAGGTTATCGGGGTGGTGAAGGACTTCCACTACAAGAGCCTCTACGACAAACTGGAGCCCGCCGTGCTGCAAATATTCCCCGGCGCATATTGGAAAGTGGCCGTGAAAATCAAGGGCGACAACATAGCCAGCTCGGTGGACGGCGTGAAGCAGGTGTGGAGTAAGTTCAGCCCCGACAACCCCATCGAATACAAGTTCCTGGACGAGAACTTCGACCAGATGTACAAAGCCGAGGACAAGCTTAAAGCCTTGCTGTGGACGTTCACGGGCGTAGCCATTTTTGTGGGGTGCCTGGGGCTTTTCGGGCTGGCTACCTACGCGGCCGAGCGCCGCAAAAAGGAAATTGGCATCCGGAAAGTATTGGGTGCCAGCGTGGGCAACATCGTAGGTCTACTGTCGAAGGAATTTTTGGTGCTGGTGCTGGTGGCGGCCATTATTGCCTTCCCGGCCGCGTGGCTGGCCATGAACCGCTGGCTGCAGGACTTCGCCTACCGCATTGATATTCCGCTGTGGGCGTTCTTAGCGGCCGGGTTGCTGGCGGCGGCTGTGGCTTTCCTTACGGTAGGTTTCCAGGCCGTGAAAGCCGCCACAGCTAATCCCATCAAGAATCTGCGGACCGACTGAGTTGCACACGCCGGTCTTTCTGGCCTGAGCAACCGAAGCCCCTCACTCGCCCCGGCGGTTAACACCAACGGAGCAGGAGAGGGGCTTCGGTTTTACGTAGCTCGGAGGAGCTTCGAGTAGGCTTACGCTTGCCCAGCAGAGGCGTGGGCTTCGGACTCTAGTTGGTAGCCAATCGGCTTGAAGGCGTAGTTGTTCGACATTTCCGCCGAACAGGCCGTCATGCCCACAATCAAGTCCATTGTGGCTTCCAGCACTACGTAGTCGCCGGCGCGGCTTTTGGGCGGCAGCACGCCCACTTTACCCGTTTCTCCATCCACGGTCACGTGCATGAAAATGTTGAAGCAAATGGGAATAGCATCGGGGCTGATGCCATAGGGCGCCAAGGCTTCGCTTAGGTTGCCAAAACAGCCGCGGTGCGGGTGCTCGTGGCCGTAAATAATACGAAACGTGTCGGCTGAACAGGGCGTGAGCAGGAAATCGTGCCGGCCCACGGTGTCCTCTACCAACTCAAACATCACGTTCGAGCGGTTGGAGTAGAACGGGTGGCCGGTGGTCAGGAAAATCGTTTCGGCGTAGTCGATGGTGCGGCCCGAGGAGAGGTACTCGGCAACATCGTGGCGGTTAAAGCACACGAAATCCGACACCTGCTCGCCCTGCACGTCCACCACGCGCAGGCGCTGGCCTTTGCGCAACTCGAAGGCCGTGCCGCTACGCGGCGGTATGATGGTCAGTTCGTCCATGTTGGCTTAAAAAAGGGCATTTCCAGGCGTCTTCGAGGAGTTGACCGGTGTACTGGTAGGCTTCGGAGGCTTGGCCGAAGTTGCGCAGCATGGGGTTTACGGAACCGGAGTACGCTTCGTCGCGCTTACGAATGGTATTCTGCAGCGTTTCGTAACGGCCCGTATCGCGCAGTTGCTCAAACTGGGCGTGCGCGTTAAACACCATGGTGGGGTACCGGAATTGCCGGGCGGGCCGGCTGCTGCCGGGGTGCAGCCCAATTATGAAAAAAGCCTCCTCCTTCAGGCTGAAGCTGAAGTCGGGCGACATCGGGTCGGATACCACGCGCGGGTCGTACCCGTACTGCCGGGCATCGAGGTTGGAGAGGGCCTGCAGGCGTTGCCAGAACAAGTCGGCAAACATGGGCTCCGTGGGCATTTCGGGTCCTTTAAAAATGACCGCAGCGCTGTGGTAAAGCTTATCCGACTTGCGGTAGGCATCCACGAACTGGTACACGAACTGCAGAATATCCGCGTCGTCTTTGGGGCAAGCCAGGTGGTCGACGACAAGGCAGTGGATTTGATTCCAGGTAAGGGCGGTTTTGGCGGCTACGCAGGGGAATTCCTTGTTGTTGATGAACGCTAAGTATTCCTCTGATATAGCTTGGGCTTCGGATGGCAGCATAACAGTATGGTTGTGTTAAACATTTTGTGGCTATTTGTTAAACACCACATCCTCCTGTACGCCCCGCCTTGTATTGTTGTTTTTAATTGATAATATTGAATATTAGTAATGACGAGCTTGTTTTTCGGTTAACCTGAACAACCTCTGGGTGAACTGAAGCTCAAGCCAGTCGAAAAAAGCGGTAATCTTTTGTTCGGTACTGTTTCCGAGTCCTTGTGTTGGGCACTTCACCCTTAAAACGGCTTCTGGCCGTATGAGCCGTGTTCCTCCGCTTATCTTCGGGTACTGGATTGGTATATGGCTGAAAACAATGACCCGATGGCGCCACGGAATTTTGCCCCCGATGGCTTTTCCCAAACCCTGCTCGACGTTTCGCTGACAGCCTTTATGCTGTTGCGTCCAAATACAGAGTCCGGGAGCCAGGGGCCGGCCGATTTTACGGTGGAATACCTGAACCCAGCCGGTCAGCGCATGTTGGGGCTGCCAGAGCGCCCTCCGCAGTCTTTCCGCACATACTTTCCCAGTACCGAGGAGACCGGCGTGATGGATTTCTACCGGCACATGTACAAAACCGGGCAAGCGGGCTGCCACGCCGTTAACTACCAGTACGACGGGCTCGATAATTACTTCCGTATATCGGCCCAGCGCCACGGCGAGCTGCTGGTGGTCAGCTTTACCGACACCGCCGACCAGAACCGCACGCCGGTGGAAGAAGCCTTGCGCGAAAGCCAGGCCCGTGAGCGAGCAGCTTTGGCCGAAGCCGAAACGCAGCGGCAGCAGCTCCAGGAATTGTTTAGGAACGTCCCGGCCTACATTGCCAAGCTGGAAGGCCCCGAGCTTCGCTACACCATGATTAACCCCTTGCTCCAGCGGTTAATCGGAAAACGAGATGTAATAGGTCTGCCGATACGGGATGCACTGCCCGAAATAGAAGGCCAGCCCTTTTTCGATATGCTGGAGGAAGTGCTGCGGACTGGTGAGGCTATTTATGGTAGTGAGCAGGTGGCTTACCTGGATATTGAAGGCACGGGCCGCCTGGAGCCGCGCTATTTCAACTTTGTTTACCAGCCCATTCAGGACGGAGCGGCCAATGTTACCGGTGTCCTCATCTTTGCCTACGACGTGAGCGAGCAGGTGGAAGCCCGCCAGCATGTGCAAAACCTGAACGAGGAATTAGCGGCCGCCAACGAAGAGTTGTACGCCGCCAACGAAGAATTCCTTTCCAACAACGCCGAATTGCAGAGTGCCCAACAGGAGCTGCAAATCCTGAATCAGGAGTTGGAAATCAGGGTAACGCAACGTACCCACGAAGCGCAGCAGGCCCGCGCCGAAGCCGAGTTGCAACGTGCCAACCTCGAACGCCTGTTCATGCAGGCGCCGGCCGCCATTTGCATCCTTTCGGGGCCCGACTTGGTGTTTGACTTGGTAAACCCGGCTTACCAGCGCCTGCTGCCCGGGCGCCGGCTCTTGGGCCGGCCCTTCCTGGAAGCCGTGCCGGAATTGGCCCAGCATTCGTCGGTGGAGGTATTTCGCCGCATCTTCCGCACGGGCATCACGCACGAGGAACTGGGAATGCACGTTCCCGTTGTGCGAACCGAGGACGGCGTACTGGAAGACCGGTACTTCAACTACGTTCAACAACCGCGCTTCGATGAGGAAGGCCACATCGACGGGGTACTGGTGTTTGCCTTCGAAGTAACGGAGCAAGTACAGGCGCGGCAGGCCAGCGACGCCAGTGCCCAGCAGCTGCGGTTGTTAACTGACGCGCTGCCAGTGCTCATCGGTTACCTCGACAAAGAGCAGAAGTACCAATTTGCTAACCACGCCTACGAAGCCTGGTTTAACCAAAAACCCAGCGCGCTGCTGGGGCGGCCCGTACGTGAGGTAGTGGGCGAGGAGGCGTACAGTGCCGTGCTCAAGTACATTGAAGGGGCGCTGGCCGGCCAGCGGCAGGATTTTGAAGCCCGTATGCCCTACCGGGAAGGCTTCACCAAATACATTCACACCAGCTACATTCCCGAAATCAGAAACGGTGAAGTAGCCGGCTTTTACACGCTGGTAACCGATATAACGGAACAGGTGGAAGCCCGGCAATACGTGGCCGAGACCAACGAGCAGCTCCGCCGCAGCAACGCCGAGCTCGATGCCCTAAACCAGCAGCTCAGTCACACCAACATCGACCTCGATAACTTTATTTACAGCGCCTCGCACGACCTGAAAGCGCCCATCACCAACATCGAGGGGCTGCTGGATGTGCTGGAGCGGCAGCTGCCCGATTCGGTACTGAACGACCCCGAGGTAGCGCCCGTGCTAACCATGATGCAGGACTCCGTGGACCGTTTCAAACGCACCATAGATTACCTGAGCGACGTGACCAAGCTGCAAAAAGAGCATGAGCAGCTTCCCATCGACATTCGGCTGGCCGACGTGATTGACGATGTATGCCAGGACCTACAGCCGCTCATTGCTGAAACCGGGGCGCAGGTAGAAGTAGATGTAAGCCGGTGCCCCAGCGTGTCGTTTTCGCTCCGTAACCTGCGCTCCGTAGTATACAACCTGCTCAGCAACGCGCTCAAATACCGCCACCCCAACCGGGCTCCGCTGGTGCGCATTTACTGCCGCGAGGAGGGCCAGTACACGGTGCTTTCGGTGCAGGATAACGGCCTGGGGCTGGAGCCGCACCAGCACGCGCAACTGTTTACTATGTTTCGCCGCTTGCACAGCCACGTGGAGGGCTCGGGCGTGGGGCTGTACATGGTAAAGCGAAGCGTGGAAAACGCCGGCGGCAAGGTGAGCGTGGAAAGCGAACTGGGGGCAGGCTCCGTTTTTTCGGTCTACTTCCCGCGGTAAATGCCGTATGCTGGTTTCGGGACGCTAAAAAGCCCCACCTGCTACGGTTTATCGATGAAAAAGCTTCCTTGCGTGTTGCTGGTTGACGACGACCAGACGGCCAACTTTCTAAACGCCTCGTTGCTTCGCCGGCTGGAAGTGGCCGAGCAGGTATTGGTGGCGCAGGAAGGCGCGCAGGCCCTGGCGTTGCTTCAGGAATATTGCGCTTCGGCTGACTCCACCGCCTGTCCCGCCCTGGTGCTGCTCGATATCAGCATGCCCGGCATGAACGGCATCGAATTTCTGGCGGCTTATCAGCAGTTAGTGCCGGTGCAAAAACGCCGATGCGTGGTGGTAGTACTCACCACCTCGCTGCACCCGCGCGACGTAGCCCAGGTGCATCAGTTCCCCGTCGATGGGTTTCTCGATAAGCCCCTCACCCCTAACAAGCTGAACGACCTGCTCAAACAGCATTTTCAGTGGGAGCTGCCAGCAGTATAACCGCAGGCCGGCGGGCGGCCATGAACGCACGAAGGGCCCCGGCTATTAGAAAGCCGGGGCCCTTTGCTTACACGATTCACGCCTGTTTTATCCCTTCGTCATCGGCTCGATGAGTTCCATACGGCCGTCGGCCGTGCGCTTGAGCTCGGTCACTTTTACGTTGCGTAAGTGGGTTTTGCCCGACAGCTCGGTGTCGTGGTAAAAGACATACCACTTGCCCCGGTGTTCCACAATGGAGTGGTGCGTGGTCCAGCCCTGCACGGGGTTCATCAGAACGCCCTGGTAGGTAAAGGGGCCGTAGGGCGTGTCGCCGACGGCGTACACCAGGTAATGGGTTTCGCCGGTGGAGTACGAGAAGTAGTACTTGCCGTTGTACTTGTGCAGCCAGCCACCTTCGAAAAAGCGGCGGTTGGTGTCGCCGGCCAGCAGGGGCTTGCCGTTTTCGTCCAGAATCCGCACCTCTTTCACCGGCTCGGCAAACGTGCGCATGTCTTTGCTCAGGCGCGCCACCTTCGGGCCAACGGCTACCTCGGCCGCTGGCTGATTGGGCGCCACCGTGGAGTCGTAGGCCGCCGTGCGCCAACGCTGGAGCTGCCCGCCCCAAATGCCGCCGAAGTACAGGTAGCTCTGCCCATCGGTATCGGTAAATACGGCCGGGTCGATACTGAAAGACCCGGGAATGGGTTTGGAGTCGGCGTTAAACGGCCCTGTGGGCGAGGTGCTCGTGGCTACCCCAATGCGAAATACATCCTGCTTGTCCTTCAGCGGGAAGTAGAGGTAATAGGTGCCGTTCTTAAAGGCGGCGTCGGGGGCCCACAGCTGCCGGCCGGCCCAGGGAATGTTCTTGACGTCGAGGGCCACGCCGTGGTCGGTCACCTTGCCGCCCACGCTATCCATGGACAGGATATGGTAGTCGCGCATGGCGAAATGGTCGCCGTTGTCGTTTTCCGCCACGCCCGCTTCAATGTCGTGCGAGGGGTAAATGTAAATGCGGCCGTTAAACACGTGCGCCGAGGGGTCGGCTGTATAAATGTCGCTGATGAGCGGTTTCGAGAGAAAGGTCGGCCTGTCCGCGGCTGCCTGTGCGGTGGAGTCGGCGGCGTTGGCTTGCGCATCGGCAGCACCTTCCGGGGCAGAAGTACCCTGGCAGCCGGCGGCTAATAATAACGGGGCCAGCCAGCCAAGCGTGGCAACGCGCGCGAGCAGGAAAGGAGAGGAGTGGTTCACGTGGGTTAAAGCGTAGTGCGATGGAAAGGAACAGGCAAAAGGCGGCGCGTTCGTTTCGTTTTGGGTATTGCGAAAAAGACTTGTAGCGCAGCAACCGGTTAGCCCCGCGCAAGCCGAAAGCCAGAGCCAGTAAACCGATTTCGGACAAATAAAGTCAAGTAAGTAGAATAGAACTATAGCAGGTCAATTATTTTGAAATAAAAAACTATCGGAAACGTTGCCGGAAGTTTGCAGGTTCTGGATTATGTTGTTGGGTTTATTATTGATTCGAGCAGAGCTCTGCACATTGTTTGTGCGGAAGTGCTCGTGACTAATTTATTAATTTTAAGTGTGTTGATGTTGAAAATTGGCTTCATTTCTTCCTTTTGTTAGTCCCGTGGTTACACGTTTCGCTGCTGCAGGCTTGCTGATATAAATGCCTTTTCCTCGTGGCTTATCGGCTGGGCTTAGGCTTGTATATCTCCTTTTTGAAGGAGCTAACTAAGTTTTATATGTATTTGCGGAAACGTTTCCGATTAGAACAATTTTATAGATTTGCCTTATATTTCCGCCACAAATACCATTTGCTGGCTTGCCTTATGGGTCGGCTGCCGCAGGCAGGCGCCTTGTTCGCCAGCTAGCAAATCGTCTCGGTTCGGAAGCGGGCTTACCGCCAGCTTCCTTGTTTTGCCCCGCTACCAATCCACCCAACTTTCCCCGGTTACCCATGCTGCTCCTTGGAATTGATATCGGCACCTCATCGGTTAAAGTATCGGTGGTGGATGCCCAAACCCAGCAGTGCCTGGCCTCGGTGAGCTACCCCGAAACCGAGCGGGAAATCCTGACGCGGCAACCGGGCTGGGCCGAACAGCAGCCGCTGCAATGGTGGCAGGATGCCAAACAAGCGGTGTTGCAGGCCCACGCCACGCAGCGCTACAATCCGCAGGACATTGGCGCAATTGGCATTGCCTACCAAATGCACGGGCTGGTGCTGGTAGACAAGCACCGGCACGTGCTGCGCGACGCCATCATCTGGTGCGACAGCCGCGCTGTACCCTTCGGCGAGCAGGCTTTTGAAGCCATTGGGGCGGAGCGGTGCCTGACGCACCTGCTTAACTCGCCCGGGAACTTCACGGCTGCCAAACTGGCCTGGGTAAAACAGCACGAGCCCGAGGTGTACGCCCGCATCCACCAGGTGCTGCTGCCCGGCGACTTCATTGCCCTGCAACTCACCGGCGAAGCCACCACCAGCATTTCGGCCCTCTCGGAAGGCATTTTCTGGGATTTTGCCCGCCACGAACTCTCCGACGACGTTTTCCGCTTCTTTGGCTTCGAGCGCGGGCACATTCCGCCGGTGCGCGACGTATTTGTGCCGCACGGTCAGCTAAAGACGTCCGTGGCCGAGGAGCTGGGCCTGACCTCTGGCATTCCGGTGACTTACAAAGCCGGCGACCAGCCCAACAATGCCCTGTCGTTGAACGTGCTGCGGCCGGGCGAAGTGGCGGCCACGGCCGGCACCTCGGGCGTTATTTACGCCGTTACCGATCAGCTGTTTGTCGACCGTCAGTCGCGGGTAAACCCCTTTGCCCACGTAAACCACACCGCGCAGCAGCCCCGGCTGGGCGTGCTGCTGTGCATTAACGGTGCGGGCAGCATGAACCGCTGGGTAAAGCAGGCCGTGGGCCACGAGCTGAGCTACCCCGAAATCAACCAGCGCGCCGCTTCCGTACCGGCCGGCTCTGAGGGCTTGCTGTGCCTGCCCTTCGGCAACGGCGTGGAGCGCATGCTGGCCAACGAGCAGGTAGGTGCACATTTCCTTAACCTCGATCTGAACGTTCACACGGCCAATCATTTGCTACGGGCAGCGCAGGAGGGCGTGGCCTTTGCCTTCCGCTACGGCCTGGACTTGATGCGGGAAAACGGCCTGCACCCCACCGTTGTGAAAGCCGGCCGAACCAACATGTTCCTGAGCGAGGTATTCACGCAGGCCTTCGTGAATGCCACCGGCCTTACGGTGGAGCTCTACCAAACCGACGGCAGCGTGGGCGCGGCCCTGGGCGCGGGCATTGGCGCGGGCGTGTACGCCAGCCCCGACGACGCCTTCCGCCACATGCAGTGCCTGCAAAGCATCCACCCCAACGAGGAAGCCGCGGTGTACGATGCCGTGTACCAGCAGTGGAAAGAGCAGCTCCTGGCGCATTTGCCCAGCCTCAAATCAACCGTTCAAATTGAATTTAACCCGGCTTAACGGCCGGTTTTCCGCAAACCGACAAACCAACGAAACCATGAGTGTAGCCATCGGCGCCCAAACCCTGTTCAGCGCCATTCCTCAAATTCAATACGAAGGTCCTCAATCCGACAACCCGCTGGCGTTCCGCTGGTACGATGCCCAGCGCGTGGTGGCCGGTAAGCCCATGAAGGAGTGGCTGCGTTTTGCTGGCGCTTACTGGCACTCGTTTAACGGCTCGGGCGCCGACCCCTTCGGTGAGCCGACCCACCTGTTTCCGTGGGATACCGAAGCCGACCCCATTGCGCGGGCCCGCGCCAAAATGGACGCCGCCTTCGAGTTCCTGACCAAGCTGGGCCTGCCCTACTACTGCTTCCACGACGTGGACGTGGTGGACTACACCAACGATGTGGCCGACAACGAGCGGCGCCTGCAAACCATGGTGGCCTACGCCAAGGAGAAACAGCAGGAAACCGGCATTAAGCTGCTTTGGGGCACGGCCAACCTGTTTTCGCACCGCCGCTACATGAACGGCGCGGCCACCAACCCCGACTTTCACGTGCTGGCCCACGGCGGCGCGCAGGTTAAGGCTGCCATCGACGCCACCATTGCCCTCGGCGGCGAAAACTACGTGTTCTGGGGTGGCCGCGAAGGCTACATGACCCTGCTGAACACCGACATGAAGCGCGAGCAGGAGCATTTTGCCCGGTTTCTGCACACGGCCAAAGACTACGCCCGCCGCAACGGCTTCACGGGCACGTTCTTCATCGAGCCCAAGCCCATGGAGCCCACCAAGCACCAGTACGACTACGACGCGGCCACCGTCATCGGCTTCCTGCGTCAGTACGATTTGCTCGACGACTTTAAGCTGAACCTGGAAGTAAACCACGCCACGCTGGCCGGCCACACCTTCCAGCACGAGCTGCAGGTAGCCGCCGACGCGGGCCTGCTCGGCAGCATCGACGCCAACCGCGGCGACTACCAGAACGGCTGGGACACCGACCAGTTTCCCAACAACCTCTACGAGCTGACCGAGTCCATGCTGGTGATTCTGGAGGCCGGCGGCCTGCAGGGCGGCGGCATTAATTTCGACGCGAAAATCCGCCGCAACTCCACCGACGCGCAGGATTTGTTTCACGCCCACATCGGCGGCATGGACCTGTTTGCCCGCGCCCTGGTTGCCGCCGACGCCATTCTAGAGAAGTCGGATTACCGCCAGATTCGCCGGCAGCGCTACGCTTCCTTCGATGGCGGCCCCGGCCAGGCGTTTGAGCAAGGGCAACTGAGCCTGGAAGATCTGCGCGACTTTGCGGCCCAAAACGGCGAGCCAGCCGTGGTGAGTGGCCGTCAGGAATACCTGGAAAACCTCATCAACCGCTTTATTTAAGGCCTTACTTTGCCCACGGGGCAGGGCCACGTCCTGCCCCGGTTCATCTGCTTTTCGCCCGCTTCTATGCAGCACCAGCTCTCCACGCTCGATTACATCGTGTTTTTCGTCTACTTCCTGATCGTGGCTGGCTACGGCATCTGGATCTACCGCCGCAAAACGGGGCACGACGGCACGCGGGAAGGCGACTCCAAGGACTATTTCCTGGCCGAAGGCTCCCTGACGTGGTGGGCCATCGGGGCGTCGCTCATCGCGTCGAACATTTCGGCCGAGCAGTTCGTGGGCATGTCGGGCTCGGGCTTTAAGATGGGACTAGCCATTGCCACCTACGAATGGATGGCCGCCGCCACGCTCATCATCGTGGCGGTGTTCTTCATTCCGGTGTATTTGAAGAACCACATCTTCACCATGCCGCAGTTTCTGCAGCAGCGCTACAACGGCACGGTAGCCATGATTATGGCCATTTTCTGGCTGATGCTTTACGTGGTGGTGAACCTGACGTCCATTCTCTACCTCGGCGCTATTGCCATCAGCAGCGTGTCGGGCCTGAACCTGGAGTTCTGCATGTATGCCCTGGCCGTCTTCGCCATCGTCATTACCCTCGGTGGCATGAAAGTTATCGGCTACACCGACGTAATTCAGGTGTTTGTGCTCATTCTGGGCGGTTTGGCCACCACGTACCTGGCCCTGAACCTGGTTGCCGAGCAGTACGGCAGCAGCGGCGTGCTAAGCGGATTTAACCTGCTAACCGAGCAAGCCGGCGACCATTTTCACATGATTTTCAACCGCGACAACCCCAACTACCTCGATTTGCCCGGCCTTACGGTGCTCATCGGCGGCATGTGGATTGTGAACCTCAACTACTGGGGATGCAACCAGTACATTACCCAGCGCGCGTTGGGCGCCAGCCTGCCCACGGCCCGCGCCGGCCTGTTGTTCGCGGCATTTCTGAAGCTCCTGATGCCGGTAATCGTGGTGCTGCCCGGCATTGCGGCCTTCGTGCTTTTCAAAGCCGACGTATTCAGCACCGAAATGATGCAGGACGGCGAGGTAAATCCCGACCGCGCCTACCCCGTGCTCCTGAGCATTCTGCCGGTGGGCCTGAAAGGGTTGTCGTTTGCGGCCTTAACGGCGGCGGTAGTAGCGTCGTTGGCCGGCAAAGCCAACAGCATTGCTACCATTTTCACCCTCGACGTGTACAAGAAGGTGTTCAACCCGAACGCGTCGGAAAAGACGCTGGTGAACATGGGCAAGGTTGCCGTGGTGGTGGCCATGATTCTGGGCGTGCTCATAGCGCCGCACCTGGGCATCGACAAGAAAGGCGGCTTCCAGTACATTCAGGAGTACACGGGCTTTGTGTCGCCGGGCATTTTTGCCATGTTCATCCTGGGCTTCTTCTGGAAGAAAACGACCTCGAACGCGGCCCTGTTTGCCACCATCGGCGGCTTTTTGTTGTCAGTGCTGCTGAAGTTCCTGCCCACGATGGTGAACCTTGCAGGGCTGGCACCGTTCGGATTTGCGGTGCCCAATCCGGCCGGGGTCTACGAAATTCCCTTCCTCGACCGCATGGGCATCGTGTTCGTAGTGTGCGTGCTGGTGATGGTGCTCATCAGCCTGCTGGAAACCAGCCGCGGCGTAAAAACCAACGGCCTCGAAGTCGACCCAAGCATGTTTAAACCCCAGCGCAGCTTCGTCATTGGTTCGGCCGTGGTTTTCGTGCTGATAACGGTGCTCTACACGGTTTACTGGTAGAGCCCGAAAGGAACTGGCCCAACCGCATCGGCCCCGGCTAGCCTCTAACCTGCAATAGGGGTTAGGGGCCGGCCGGGGCCGATGCGGTAATTCGATGCAAAACATGCGAGTCTAAGGTTTGGGCCTATTAACACACCCAAACATGTAAAATAATTTGACCGCCCCTTGCCAGCTATTAGCGCAGAATTACTTGTGGTTTGCCCGTCAAAGGATCATTAGGCATAGCTTGTCTAGGCGGTTTAGTGGTGTTGGTTTGGATACTGATTACCGTTTCCATATTCGTGGCGTTTGCAGGACTGACCTGCACTTGTCCAATAGCTTCGGGCACGAAGCGCAAGAAGGCTACTTGTGCGGCGGTCAGCCTGTTCCCATTGAGCACAAACACCACAGGGCCAGCCAAGCCGCGCTGGTTGCGGAGTTCCATAAGCGGTTGACTGCTTATCGGCTTATCGTAAGTTACGTCGACAAGGCCGGTGAAACTGATGTTCTGTAAGGAACTAGGCATGTCCTGTCCTCTGTAAACTTTCATCGCCCTAAAATCCTGCGGATTGAGTTGATCATAGAGGCCATTAGCAATAATAGAGGAGTTCAACAAAATAAGGGGCCCCGGTAAATTTTCGAGCCGCTGGGCCCTTGGAGGGATTTGCCCGTAGCCTGTTACAAAGCAGGCAGCTAAAAGAACAAGTAACACAAAGCGGAGCATAGAATTTTGCATGGTGCAAATGATTTCAAATTGAGGAATAATTACCGGCAACCCGTTACAGCTTGTAGGTTAAACAAATAGGCTTAAACTATTGAAAAAACCTCTAACTCGCAGGCTTTGCGTCGACGCCCAACCCGGGCAGCGTCGTTTTTAGCCCTTGACGCGTTACAGTTTCTGTTTTCTGAGTGCCCCCTAATAGTACGCCGGACCAAAAGCCCTTACCTGGGTAGCACCGGTTCCTTCTGCTTGTGCAACGACGACTCGCGCACCACCAGCTGGGGCTTGAGCACGATGCGCTGGCCGGTGAAGACCTCGCTGCGCTTGACCAGCTGCAGAAACAGCTGCACCGCGGCTTCGCCCATTTGCTTGCCCCGCTGGTCTACCGACGTCAGCCTGGGCTTTACCATGGTCGTGAACGGCTCGTTGCTGAAACCGGCCAGGGCAATGTCCTCCGGCACCCGGAAGCCCCGTTCCTCCAGTACTTGCATGGCGCCGCCGGCCGGAAAGTCGTAGGCCGAAAACACGGCGTCGGGGCGGGAGGGGAGCTGCAGCAGCTGCTGCATGGCAGCGCCGCCAGCCTCTACGCCGGAGTTGGCAAGCGGTACTACCAAGGAAGGGTCGTAAGGCAGGCCGTGGGCCAATAGGGCATCCTGGTAGGCGCGGAAACGGTCGAGGGTGGTGTTAACGGTTTGCGGGCCGGCCAGGTGGGCAATGCGGCGGCAGCCTTGCGCAATGAGGTGTTCCATTACCTGGTAGGCGCCGCGGTAGTCGTTTGCCACCACCCCGCAGGCCTGGGGAAAATCGGGCATGCGGTCGAAAAACACGAGGGGCGTGCCCTGGCTGCGTACCCGCTCGAAATGCGCAAAGTCCTGGGTAGTGTTCGACATGGACACCAGAATTCCGTCGACCTGCGCCTTCAGCAGCGCTTCCACGTGCTTTTTCTCGCGCGCTACATCTTCCGTCGACTGGCAGATCAGCACGCTGAACCCCGCCTGGCTGGCCACTTCCTCAATGCCGTGTACCACCGCCGGAAAAAACGCGCCGTTAATGTGCGGCACAATAACGCCCAGCATGTTGCTGCGGCCCCGCCGCAGGGCCGCCGCTAGGCTGTTTGGTTGGTAGTTCAGCTTTTCAGCCAGGGCCCACACCTGGGCTTTGGTGGCTTCGCTAACGTCGAAAGCGTTGTTCAGCGCCCGCGAAATGGTGGAAACGGAGAGGCCCAGCTCCTGTGCAAGGTCGGCAATAGAAGTCCGCTTGTTTGACTTGGCCATGGCAGCAAAAACAGGGAATACGGCCCTGAAAGGCCGGCCTGCAAGATAAGCAAGCCCGCCTGCCTAAACCCGCGGCCGGTACACTTTGGCTCAGTTTCGTGCGCCAAACATCGTGCGGGTATTTGCCACGAATGCGGTTTACCGTTGAAGGAGCGCAGCCGTTGACGCTAGAAGAAACATTCGAAATAACCGAGGTTCTGCCGCAAAAACACGACTGTACCAGGGTCGCGTTACGTCAAGATGCGCAGGAATGAGCCCAAGCCAGGCTACCAACCCGACGCCGTGACGGGCTGGCTCTCCAGGTCGAAAAGGGCGGCTAATACCTCTACCAACGGGCCTGGTTCGCCCCGCTGGCAGGCGGCTTTAAGTTGCAGCACCGGCTTCTTGAGCATCTTTTGCACCATGGAGCGGGTGAGTTCCTCTACCCGGCCCAGCTCTTCAGCCGACAGGTTTTTGCAATGGCGGCTTACCTCTTCCTGCCGCAGCTGCTCCAGAGCGTTTTTTAGCTTTTGAATGGTGGGTGAAACCAGCATTTCGTCGCTCCAGGTGCGTAATTCGGCCAGGCAATCGGCAATGATGGCGCGTACCTGGGGCACGGCCGCCAGCCGGCGTTCCAGCGTGGCCGAGGTGGTTGTTTGCACCTCGTCGAGGGTATAAAGCAACAGGCCCGGCACGTTTTCCACGGCCGGCTCAATGCTGCGCGGCATGGAAAGATCAACCAAGAACTTGTAGCTTAGAATATCGAGGTCAGCTACCAGGGACTCGGTAATGAGTGGCTTGCTGGTGGCTACCGTCGATATAATTACATCGGCATCCTGCAGGCCCTGGGCTAAATCGGCAAAGTCCAGCACCTGCAAACCGCACTCGGCAGCAATGACTTCGGCGGCCTCCCGCGTGCGGTTGCACACGGTTACGTGCGGGAAATGGCGGCTGGCGCCGAAATGCCGGCAGGTATCGGCGCCTATTTCCCCCGTGCCCACCACCAACACCCTGGGGGCTGGCAGGTGTGCCGTAAGTCGGGTTACCAGCTCCAGCGTGGCGTATGAGGTGGAGGCAGCTCCGTCGCGGAAACTGGTTTCCTGCTCCACGCGCTTGTGAGCGAAAAACACGGTGTGCAGCAGCCGGTGCAGAAACGGGCCGGCCGCTTGTTCATCCACGGCCCACTGATAGGCGCGCTTCACCTGGTTGCTGATTTGCTGGTCGCCAACGATTTGCGCGTCCAGGCCCATGGCCACTTCAAACAGGTGTTCCGCGGCGGCCGCTGCTGTAGGCAGGGATTGAAAAAAGCCGGGGAATTGCGGATTCGCTTCCAAGCCCTGCACCCGGCACAAAGCCGCCACAATGGCGTCGCGGCAGTCGTGCGGGGCACTGTAATATACTTCCGTGCGGTTGCAGGTGCTCAGCACAAGCACGTCCTGCAAACCCAGCTCGTTGTGCAGCACGCCCAATAAGCGGCGGCACGCAGCTTCGTCGAGCGACAGCAGCTCCCGCACGGCCAAAGGGGCGTGCTTATGGGTTAAACTGACGGCCTTAAATGGCTGGTGCATGGGGCAAAAGAAGTTGAAATCGAGGGTAAGGGCACTCGGCAGCCCGGCACCGCCGACAGAATTTGTAGGCGGTGCCGGGTCAGCCAATTAGTGGCCTACCACGTCGTTATGCATTTTGTCGATGATGAGGTAAAGCTCGGCTTTGTCGGCTTCCGATACGCCGTTGCTGTTCAACGAAGCCTCCAGCTGGGTGCGCCACACGGCAAACTCAGCATGGGTAATGGCCATGCCCGTGTGTGCCGACAGCATGCTTTGGCCCTTGTAAGTGAGCGGGCCGCCGGTGGCCTCACCCACTTGGTCGATGAAGTGGTTGCGCAGGCGCTGCAGGCGGTTGGGGTCGGTAGAGCCGGGCTTGGTCGATTCGAGCAGGGCTTCGTGCGTGCGGAAAAGCAGCGAGTTAGGGGTGCCGCACTCGGCGCCCACGTTCGCAATCAGGCCGTCAACAATCTTGGCAATGCCCTCGGTTTTGCCCAGGCGGTCGTACAGCTTGGGGGTTTCTTCTTGCTTGCCGCAGGAGTTAAGCAGCAGGGTGCCGGTTAGCAGGCTAACGAAGAGTAAGGAACGCTTCATAGGGAAGGAGTAAAGTGGAGTAAGAGGAAATCAGATGGATACGTACAGTCGGCGCAGGTTCAGCGCGAAGCGCACGCGCTCCATGGCCTGCACGTAACCGGGCGGCACCGGGCACTGCCGCCCGGCCGGGTCGGGTGCGGCTACGGGCAAGGGACGCAGGTTGCCCAACTCCCGGCACAGCTCCGCTGCGCTTAGGCGCTCGGGGTTGTAGGCCACCGTGAGCAGCTGCTTCTGCGGGCGCAGCGCGCAAGCGGTAACGCCGGGCAGGGCTTGGGCCCGCGCCTGAAGCTGCACTGCCGCCGGACCTTCCTGCAGCGCCGGAGCGCTCAGGGTAATAAATTCAGTGGGTGGGGCGTATTCGTGCAGGCTGGGCTCTTCCCAACTACTCCACGTAAACAGGGCTGCGGCCATGGCTGCGCCGGCCAACCAGCGGCGCCGGCGGTAAAAAGGCTTGGTAAGCACGAAGAAAAACTTAGCGCCGTTCTGGCTTGATGGTGAAGTTGCGCGCCACGGTAAAACCGAAGTAGATGTCGCCGGAGAAAAAGCGGCCGGTGGTTTCGGGCACAAAGAACTTCTCCGTCATGCCCAGCGAATTGGTCACGTGCAACTGAAACACGTGGCCGCCGGTTTCCAGGTCTACGCCCAGCCCGAGGGCGTTGCGAAAGTTTTGGGCAGTATGGTCCGAGAGCAGGTAGTAATAGTCGGCCGTTAAAGCCGTGCGCTTGGTGATTTTCTGGCGTAGGGCTGCCCCCAGGGCGTACACGTCATTGTCTTCAACGGAGCTGGTTACGTAGTTGCGGTGGATGAGCGTGGGCATCACCTGCACCGACAAGCCTTCATTAAACTTGCGGGCAATCAGCACCTGGTAGGCGTACGTCACGCGCGAGGACAAGTCGCGCTCCGCGGGAGTGTTGAACTTGAGGGTGGTAATGGCCGATGAGGCTACCAGCGCCACCGTTACCGGTACCGGGCGAGGGCCGGTGGTCTGGCGCAGGGCGCGGTACTTCAGGAAACCGTCGAAGGTTTTCTCCTGTGAGCTTCGTCCAATGCCCACCGTGAACCGGTCGGAGAGGCCGTATTCTAACCCGAGGCGCAGTACGGCCTGATCGAGGCCAAAAAAGTTGTACGCACCGCTGTTCAGCGTGCCAAAGCGGTGCTGAATCAGGAAGCTCATGGCACCCGCATACGGCATTTCCACCGATTGGGAATTGATGATGCGGTTGCCCTTGAACGTAGCCGTAACCACTTCCCGCTTAAGCGGGTCGGTGGTTTCTTTTTCTAGCTGGCCCAGCAGGTCGTCCTGCGCCTGGGCCGCCGGAGCCAGGGCCAGTAATGCACCGCACAGGCTCAGCAAAAAGGAAAAACGGAGTCGACGTGGTTTCATAAACGCTCGGAAAGTCAGTTGGAATTGGTGGCGCTGGGTAACGGCGCCGCGTTTCCTGCCGCGGGGTCGCAGGTCAGGCTTACTTTGATGCTTACAATCTTGGCAATGTTCTCGCGCACCAGCATGGGAATATCAATGCCGTAATCGGCCGGGGCCACGCTGAAAAAAGCGAAGGCGAGAACCTGCCCGTTTTTCTGTTCCATGGTGCCGGCCACCTTTACGTGCTTGGCCACGCCGTGCAGCGTGAGCGTACCCTCTACCTGCACCGGGTGGCTGCCCGATTTGGCCAGCATGGCCGCGTCGGCGCCCGTAAAACGTCCCGTGAACGTAGCCCGCGGGAATTTCCCCGACTCCATGTAGTTCTCGTTAAAGTGCTCCTGCATTAGGCTGCGCTTGAACGTAAACTCTTTAATGGGGGCGGAAAACGCCATTTGGCCCGTTCCCAGGTCCAGCACCGCTGCCACCGCTGTGTTGTGGGCTTCGATGTCCTCGATGATGCTGGTGGAGAAGAAGCTAACCCGGCCCGTTTTGGTCATGTACTTAGCCTGCGCCCAGCCCGGTTGCGAAACAACCAGCAGCACCAACAGCAAGCCCAATAAGTAGCAGACCGGTCCCGGTTTCATAGCACGTGTGCTTGGCTCAGCCCGCTTAATTATTGGGCTGGCCGGCATCTATCCAGGACTTGATGCGGGCAATGTCGCAGGCCGAAATCTTGGCGCCGCCTTTGGGCATGGGGTTGTAGCCAGCTTCGTGCGAGATGCAGCCCAGAATGAGCCGCGCCGACTGGTTTTTAATGGCTTGGTAACTACTGTAATCGTTGCCGCCGCCTAAGGTCTGGTAAACTCCGGCGCCGTGGCAGGAGCGGCAGTTGGTGTCGAAAATGGGGGATATAACGCCCGCATAAGTCACCGGCGTCGGGTCATTGCAAGGAGCCGGGTCGCCGCCGTTGGAATAGCTACAAGCCGACACCAAAACAAGCAGGCCCAGAGACGCGCCACTGATGACTTTGGTCACAGTACTGAGTAGAGCTTTTTGCATTATTCTGAAAAAAACGTGGTTTGGGGCTCGACCAAAGGGAGCCGTATGGCAGTCCTGAATTAGAAAAGTCCTGTAAAGCTGAAATAAAACATTCCCATAACGGGAAAGTTTCGCTCAAAGCGGGAATAAACTCGTTGAAGGTTGGCTTTCCTTCTTTAAAATAAGCGCAGGCCTACCACGATTTTTAAGTATTAGAATCTTTAGATAATTCAATGCCCACGGCCCACACGCTAAATGGGCTACTAGGTATGGTAGAAGGCCGTTTAGCGCATTAAAATCAGGTTAAACGAACTTGGTGTAAGCTGCTTTGCCCTCGGCGAAATCTGCTAGGTAGCAGGTTACGCCGAGGGCAAAGCAGGGAAATACAATTTATTGCAGGAAGGCGTCGCCAACACGGGTAACTTGCCCGGCGCGCTTGCCGCTGCGCTTAATGCGCGTGGAAGCGTCGCGCTCCAGCGTTAAATCGGGTAAAGAGCACGACGCTAAGGGCAGCAGCAGGGGCGTGTAACCGGCTGCTTCCACCGTGAGTATTTGCTTTTCCTGAACAGGCGCTTCCAGCTTAAATCGGCCATCCTGATCGGTAATGGTTATGTACTGCGTGCCTTTTACCAGTAAGGTTGCGCCAATCAGGGGCTTACCTTCGGCGTTGAGCACCCGGCCTTCCAGCTGTGAGCAGGCCAAGCGTTTAGCCGAGCCGGCAACGGACATGGTTTCCGTATCTGTTTCCAGTGAACCGGTCAGCTGAGCCGTTTCCGTTTGAGCCATGGCTGAGTTCGAGCCGAAAAAGAGAGCCAGAGCCAATAGGGAGCAGAAATGTTTCATTGGAGAAAGAAAAAGCCTCGAAAACGAGAATTGTGGATCTTCGGAAGGACTTGCCTTGCCGGTTAGCGGCCACGTATCAATGCGGATACGGTGTTGCTAAGCCGGCGCAAGCACGCTAACCTGCTACGCGGAGGTATAGGTTTTCGCTAATGGAAGCGGTAGCGTATGTCAACGGGGCCTTGCCGTGGCTGGGCATCAACTGCCCAGTCCTGCTGGTGCCCGTTGGTATCGGTGCGGAATTCCCGTTTTGGGAATCCAGCATCAATACTTATGAAGCCACAATTTTGTTTGGATTTTTTTCGAAAAAATATCCGCAAAGAATACATGCGCTTGAAGCAGTAACTCTTGGAGGCCCCCTGACCAAGACTAGGCCACAGGGGCTATCCTTAAAGGCTACGCGCTTGCTCTGACTTTATCTGCTGGAAATTATCATCTATGTTCCGGTCGATGAGCAAACGGCGCGGGTCGATGCCGGCACTTGCGGGTTTGTGCGGGAGGGTTACCGTCAGGGTTTGGGTTCCGGCTTGGATTTGGTGCTGACGCCGGTATAATTCCCGGCCTTGGTCACCGTTTTCACCGGCGGCATACACGCCCACTTCCACGAAGTCATTCAGCGGAACCTGGGTTTCCTGGCCTGCGCTGTCTACGGTTACCTTCCGGGCGTTGATGGTCAAACTGAGTCGCCAGCTAGTAGCACCCGCAGGCTCAACGTGGGCCTTGATGGCTTTCAACTCCCAGAATGTGTTGGCGGCCAGCAGGTCTTTCACTAAGTACCGAAGCGAATCGGGGGTAGCGGCTTGCAGTTCGTTGTACAAGTCGAGGGAAACAGGATAGGGCGGGCGGCCTGAACCGTGCTTACGAAGCAGCTGCCGCAGGGCGCCGTTCACCTGGTCGTGGCCGAGGTACTCGCGCAGGGCGTACATGGCGAAAGGGCCCCGGCGGTACACGTCGAAATGGTCGGTGGCGCGTAGCAGAGGTACGGCGGCACTTTCGCGCGGCGTGAGGTATTCGCGCCGCATCATGTGCATGAGGTGGGCGAGGCGCTCGGGGCCGTCGGAAGCTTCCACCACGTTCAGGGCGCTGTACCAGGCCAGGCTTTCGGTGAGCAGAGCGCCACCCTCCACGTAGGCGGGCACTACCTGGTGGCCCCACCACAAGTGCGCAACCTCGTGCGCCATTACGGCAAAGGGCAGGTCCAGGTGCCGCGGGTCGTTGCCGGGATTGGTGAGGGCAAAGCCTTCGGTGTACATAATAGTGCCCGAATAGGCCGTGAGGCGCATGCCGCCGCTGGCCCCCGGGGTTTCCACCAGCCGCAGCTGGCCGAGCGGGTAAGGTCCGAAGTGCTGGCTGTAGTGCGCCAGCGAGGCTTGCGCGCTGCGCACGAGGCGCGGCACAAGGTGGGCGTGACCGGGGTGGTAGAGAACCTGAATCGGGACGTTTTGCCACTGCGCCTCGTGCGTGGCGTAACGGCCCGAAAACAGGGCGTAAATGTTGCGAATGGGTGCTTGGGTGGCGTAATGGAAATAGCGTCGCCCTCGTTCCTGCCAGCTGCGGCGCAGCGCCCCGGGCGCCACGGCCGTTTGGTCGGCGTCGGTACCAATGGTGGCCTCGAAGTCGATTCGCTCCCGGCCCCTGGCGCTTTGCCTCCCCGCTGCATCGTGTACCGAGCGTATGGCCGGGCGCACCGGCAAGCCCTGCTGCCGGCGCAGACCGGCGTTGTGCAGCTCGCGGCTCGGCTGGTAGCCAACGGCGGGCAGCCAGTCCTTCTCGAGCCAGGTGCCGTTGGGCACCACGCCTATACTACCGGGTGAATTGGCAAAACCCACGGTGCCAATGTGCTGCTCGAAGTGCAAACGCAGCGTGTCGCCGGGCTGCAGGGGCTGGTAAAGGGCCAGAATATGGTAGCCCTGCGTTTCGTCGGCCAACGCCAGGCGCGTGGGCCGGTCGCAGCTGAGGGCTTGGGTACGCACCTCGGGGTGTGAAACCACGTGAATGGAGTCGATGGCAACGTGGCTTTGGTTAACGAGCCGGTAGGTGCCGCGCACTTGCGCCCGGGCCTGTTGCGGATACAGCTCTACATGGAGCCGGGTACCGGTGAGCACCGGCTGCGGCACGTTGCGGTACCCACCGTAACGGCGTTCGAATTCGGCTTTGTGTTGGTGTTGCGCGGCTTCGGGCCGGTAATGGTTCAGCACGTTGGTGTTATAGAAAATGAACCCGCCGCTGAGCACTACCAGTACTCCCGCGCCCAGCGTTGCCGCAGCAATGCCAGGCGTGAAGCGGCGGCGCGCCAGCCGGAGCCGCCAGCCGAGGCTCGGTTCCCGTCCGCGCGTCCAGAACAGCATCAGCACCATACCGAGCAGCAAAGCCCAGCCAAACCAGTACAGCTTAAACCACAGCCAGGGGCCGAGGCTGGTACCAAAGCCGTTCATGGCAGAATACCGCCAGCCAGGGTCGGAGCCGTAGGCCAGCAGGTGATGCCCGACGCCCAGCTGCTCGGCAAAGGCCGTGAACAGGTAGAGCAGGAACACCAGCAGATGACCCACATACTTGTCGCGCACCAGCACGTGCCCGGCAAAGGCCGGCACCGCAAACAACAGGTTATCGGCCAGCCGCAGCCCAAACAGCAGGCGCAGGTACAAGCCCACTTCGAAGCGGAAGTACCCGTCCAGGGCTTGCATGAGCATGCCGCCGGCCATAAACAAGACCTGTAGACCAGCCAGCAGCAGCGCTAGCCCTAAGAACTTGCCCGTGTACAGCACCCAGCTGGGCACCGGTGCGGTATCGGCTAGTTCGCTCAGGCCGGCTTCGCGTTCCTGCCACACCAGTTTGCCCGCGTACATGGTGGTGAGGGCCGCAACCATTAATCGAATGATCAGGTGTCCGGTGAGGGTGCTTATGCGGCCGGTGGTAAGCAAGCTGGGCGTGCCCAATTCTTCCTCCAGCAGCTCGGGGCCCAACAAAACCAGCCCCACCGCCAGCACCGGCACTACCAAGGCGCCCCAACCGGTTAGGATAGCCTGCAAGGAATGCCGCGCCACACCCAGCACCTGGAGCGCGCGCGTAACACCGGTAGCAGCGGGCACGGCAGGCGCGGAAGCGCGCGGCACCAACGGATAAAATCGGACTGGCTCCCGAGTGGGCATTGCTTCGGCCGAGTGAGGTGTGAAACGTTGGCGGATGCGGGCAAGCCAGCTTTTGCCGGGAGCGTGGTGCGCAAAGCGGAAACGCAGGTACGCCAGGGCCAGGGTGCCCAAAGCCAGGCCCAGCCACAGCAGCCGATTGGTAAGCAAACCGTCGCCCAGTCCCACTAAATGCGTGTTCTTTTGCGCCGGAGACCAGCTGTGCCAGAGTGCACTTAGCACCGTGAAACCCATGGGGTCGAGGTGTTTGCCCAAGGTCCACTGGCCCAAATGATCGGCAATGAATTCTTTGCTGACCAAGCTGAGCACAAACAACACCACCGCCCCGGCGTAGGCGGGCATTACGCGCCGGCTGAGCACCGCCACGCCAAACAGCAGCGTGGTACTCACCACGGCGTTCGGTAAGGCCAGCAGCAAGTAGGCGCTTAGGTAGGCACCCGGCCGAAAGGGGCCGATCAGCTCGGGCTCCAGTTTCAGCAAGCGGGCAACCACCAGCATAGCCAGCGGCACGGCCGCCAGCAACAGCGCATTCACGGCAACGGCGCCCAGTAGGCGGCCGCCCAGGTAGGTGGCTTTGCTCACGGGCACGGTGTAGTGCAGCGGCGCTAGGCGGGTTTGCAGGTCGCGGGTAGCAGCTTCGCTGGCCAGTGCAGCGGTAACCAGCAGCCCGATTAAGCTGGTAATAACGGTAACGGCCGCCACCAGCAGGGGCGCGTTAAAGTGAAAGCCGCCTTCGCGGGCGTCGCCCACAAAGCCGGAAGTAACCCAGGTGGCCAAGCCCAGAAAAGCGGCTAGGTACACCCAAGTTGCCGGGCGCCGCCGGTGATAAGCCAGCTCAAAGCAGAAAATTCCCCAGAGTTTCATAGCGCGAGGGCCGGCTGCGGCTGGTTAACAGACTGACCGCGGAGCCCCGCCATGACCGTGAAATACACGTCTTCCAAATCCGGCTCCACGGGCTCAAAAGCGTGACTGGGCTGCTCAGGGCTGTAGACGTGCACAAGCGTGCGGCCACCCAGCATTTTGGTAGAAATAACCGCGTGGTTTTGCTCCAGCACGGGCAGCTCGTTTCGCGTAATGAGCCGGCGCCAGATGTGCCCGCTCAACGCCTGCACCTCTCGTAGCGGCTCGCCTTCCAACAGAATTTCGCCCCGATTTACCACGGCCATGTGCGTGCATAATTCCTCCACATCCTCCACGATGTGGGTAGAGAGCAGCACCACGCTGTTTTCGCCCAACTCACTGAGCAGGTTCAGGAAGCGCACCCGCTCGGCCGGGTCCAGGCCGGCCGTGGGCTCGTCCACAATCATCAGGCGGGGGTTACCCAGCAGGGCCACGGCCACGCCAAACCGCTGCCGCATGCCGCCTGAGAAGCCGCCCAGCTTTTGCCGGCGCATGTCCCAGAGGTTGGTTTGCCGGAGCAGCCGCTCCACCACTTCGCGCCGTGCCAGACGGCCCCTGATGCCTTCGAGCAGGGCGAAGTAGTCGAGCAATTCTTCGGCGCGCATGTTGGGGTACACGCCAAACTCCTGGGGCAGGTAGCCCAAGGTGCCGCGCAGCTCATGTTTCTGGCGCACCACGTCGATACCGCCCAGGTGAATCTCGCCCGTGTCGGGTTCCTGCAGCGTGGCCAGGATGCGCATGAGCGTGGATTTACCGGCGCCGTTGGGGCCCAGGAGTCCGTACATGCCTGGCGGAATGGTTAGGGAGACATTACGCAGGGCCTGGGTGCCGTTGGCGTAGGTCTTGGAAACGTTGCGGATAGTCAGGTCCATTTGCTCTGGGGTGAAGGATAGGGCCGTTTGGGGCTTCTGTCAGAAGTGCCGCCAACCGGGAGCAAGAATAGGCCACACCGCAACCGGCCTAAACTAAATGTGACGAAGCCCCACAAAGCCGGGGCAGACGCTGCCGCCGGCACTGCAAAGCCAACGGCTTACTCCCGAGCCCTTGCCATCTGCTTCCAGAACGAAGCAATACAGAGCTTTCCGCCATGCGCGGCCCGTTGAGCGCAGCCCTAAAGCGGAATTCGTCACTTTGTTTGGGTCATTCATCACATTGGGTTGAGGGTGCGCGGCAGGCTGCCTAACCTTGCCGATGAAAGGGCTGCCGGAAGCGTTTGGCCACCGGCCGACAATTCCATTTCGGCCCAATCCGGCACAGCCGCTGCGAGCGGCAGTCGTTTACTTAACTTTCTGACTCCCTCTGCCCAATGCTTCCTTTACCACCCTTTGCCCACCGGATTGGGGCGTTCTTACGGCCGCAAGGCGAAAACCCGCCGTCGTCCTCACAAATCATCTGGCGCGATGCCGTGGTGGGCGTGGGCTTGTGGGGCCTGAGCATGCTGCTGCTGCTGGCCGCCGAGGCCATGGGCAAGCTGCTGTTGTTCTGGACCATGCTGGCTGGCTCGGGAATTCTGCTGCACTGCTACGCCGCTTATTCCTTAATTCCGTCGGTGCTGGGGCACAAACGCGCTTTTCTGCGCTACCTGCTAAAGGTGCTGCTGCTGCTGGCGGCTTCCGCGCTGCTCCTGGGCTACCTGCTGATGCTAGCCACCAACGACGAAGACATGCTAGGGATTTACAGCTTGTTTCACGTGGTGGTGCACCTGCTGCTCACGGCGCCGCTGAGCTGGGTGCTGTTTCGGCGACGCACGCGCGGGGAGCAGGCCCTGGCGGGGCTTAAGCAAGAGCTGGGGCAGTCGAATGCCACGCTGGACTCGCTTCGCTCGCAAATCAACCCGCACTTTCTCTTCAATGCCCTGAACACGCTCTACGGTACGGCCCTGCAGGAAAACAGCGAACGAACTGCGCAGGGCATTCAGATGCTGGGCGACATGATGCGCTTTATGCTACACGAAAACCACCAGCCCCGCATCCTGCTGGCCCGCGAAATTGAGTACCTGCGCAATTACATGGAGCTCCAAAGCCTGCGCATTGTGTCCTCGCCCAGCATCAGCATCGAAACTCACTTCGAAGAAGCTCCCGCGGCCAGCTGGATTGCACCCATGCTGCTGATTCCGTTTGTGGAAAATGCCTTTAAGCACGGCATCAGCCTCAAGCGCAAGTCATGGATTAAAGTGACCTTGTACCACACCCAAAACAAGCTGTTTTTCGACGTGTACAACAGCACCCACCCCCGGCCCGAGCAGGACCGGCTGGACGAGCACTCCGGCGTAGGCCTGGCTAACGTGCAGCAGCGCCTGGCCCTGGTGTACCCCGGCCGGCACGAGCTCGTAATTCGCGAAACGGCCAGTGAGTATTTCGTGCACCTGACCCTGGACCTGTAACACCCGCGCCCGTGAAAGCCATTGCCATCGACGACGAACCCATTGCGCTGGACGTGCTGCGTTCCTTGGCTGCCAAAGTGCCGTTTGTGGAGCTGCAGGCCTGTTTTAACGATGCCTTTCAGGCCCTGGAATACCTGCAGCGCGAAACCGTGGACGTGCTGTTTGTGGACATCAACATGCCCGATATTTCGGGGCTGGAGTTCGTGAGCAGTCTGTCTAAAAAGCCCCTCGTAATTTTCACCACTGCTTACGCCGAGCACGCCGTTACCGGTTTTGAGCTCGATGCCGTGGATTACCTGCTCAAGCCGTTTTCGTTGGCGCGCTTCGTTAAGGCTTGCAACAAGGCGCAGGAGCAGCTGCAGCTACGCACCCAAACTGCGGCGCCGCCGGTCAAGGATTTCTTGTTTCTGAAGATTGGGACCGAGCAGGTAAAGGTGCGGTTTGAGGAGATTTTGTACCTGGAAGCCGCCGGCAACTACGTCACCTTTGTACTCACCGGCAAGCGCCTGCTTACCCGCCTAACCATGCAGGAAGTGCTGGAACTGCTGCCCCGTGAGCAGTTTACGCGCGTGCACCGCTCCTTTGTAGTGGCTAACGACAAAATTGACAAAGTGGAGCGCCACCAGCTAGGCATCGGCAGCGCTAGCGTGCCGGTGGGGGCATCGTACGTGGCTCAGCTTCAGCTTATGGGTACCAAGCCGCGCTAGGCCGCTTAGAAGCATACCTGCTTCCCTTTATGGGGATTGGGTTCGGTGCTCAACGCGGGTAGCAGAATTACTCGTTAAAGGAAACCTAGCAGCGGCAGTAAAATCAGTTGAGCCGCGCAGGAAAAATTCCCCAAAACCCACCGCCGGGTTCCAGCGGCACGGTTCACACGAAACATGGAGCGACCCGCAACAATAGCCGACCGACAGCAGCTTGCCGCGCAGCAAACCGCACCACCTGGTACCGAAGCGCAGCCTTACGAAGCAGGGTTTGCCGAGGAACTAGCGTACCGTTTTGCCAGCAGCAAGGCCCCGGAAATACCGGCGGTATTGGCGGCTTGCTTCCCGCAACCCGACGCAGTAGACGGCGCCTACTTGACCACGGTTCTGGACGAGATAGAGCGCACCCGCTTCTGCGAAAAAGGCGTGGGCTGTGGCACCGAGTTCGTGTTTTGGGGCATCGAGTATTCGGCCCAGAAAATGACCACCGCCAGAAAATGGGTATCCGCATGCCAGACGCCCCAGTAGTTTGTTTCGGAGAAACCCTGTGGGACGTGCTGCCCACCGGCAAGTAGCCCGGCGGCGCGCCGTTTAACGTGGCGGTTCACCTGCACCAGCTTGGCGTACCGGTTCAGCTCATCAGCTGCGTGGGCCACGATGAACTCGGGGCTGAGCTGCTCGGCTTTGCCGCTGCCAAAGGGCTGCGCACCGGGTTCGTGCAGCGTAGCTCCACCCACGCAACCGGCGTGGTGCAAGCCAACGTGAACAATGCCCACGAGGTGACTTACCACATCGTGCAGCCCGTGGCTTGGGACTACATTCAGCCCGACCCAGCGCTGGATTTACTGGTAAGCCAAGCCGAGCTGTTCGTGTTCGGTAGCCTGGCCGCCCGCAGTCCGGTTTCCCGCGAAACCCTCCACCGCTTGCTCGGGCAGGCCCGCTTTCGGGTGTTCGATGTAAACCTGCGGCCACCACATTACACCCGCGCCGGCGTGGAATACCTGCTGGGTAAAGCCGATTTGGTAAAGCTAAACCACCACGAGCTGACCGAAATCATGGACTGGTTTGGGCAGCCCACCGAGTACTCCGTGGTCCTGCCGTGGCTGGCCGAGCGGTTCGGGCTGCAGGCCGTGTGCGTAACCTGCGGCGCCGACGGCGCCTTACTCTGGACCAACGGCAGTCTGCACCGCGCGCCCGGCGTGCCGGTGAACGTACAGGACACCATTGGCAGCGGCGACGCGTTTCTGGCGGCGCTGCTGCAAGGATGGCTAGCCGGCCAGCAGCCCGAAGCGAACTTGCGCTTTGCCTGCGCCTCCGGCGCACTGGTGGCTACCCGCGCCGGCGCTACCCCCACCTTCACCGCTGCCGACGTAGCGCAACTGCTGGCGAAGTAGGGGCAGCGGAGAGGCCACAAAAAAAGCCCGTTCGGTAACCGAACGGGCTTTTCAACGAAACAAAAGCGGCTTATTTGCTCAACTTGGCTTTCAGGTTGGTGTCCAGGGCCTCTAGGAACTCCTCGGTGTAAAGGTAGTCGCGCCCGTGCTCCACTTTGTTGCCGTGGATGCAAACGGCCAAGTCCTTGGTCATTTTGCCGCTTTCCACGGTTTCGATGCACACCGCTTCCAGGGCTTTACAGAAGTCGATGAGCTCCTGGTTGCCGTCGAGGATGCCGCGGAATTCCAGGCCGCGCGTCCAGGCGAAAATGGAGGCAATGGGGTTCGTGGAGGTAGGCTTGCCTTTCTGATGGTCGCGGAAGTGGCGGGTTACGGTGCCGTGGGCGGCTTCGGCTTCCATGGTTTTGCCGTCGGGCGTAACCAGCGTGGAGGTCATCAAACCCAACGAGCCGAAGCCCTGGGCCACGGTGTCGCTTTGTACGTCGCCGTCGTAGTTTTTGCAGGCCCACACAAAGTTGCCGTTCCACTTCAGCGCCGAGGCCACCATGTCGTCGATCAGGCGGTGCTCGTAGGTGATGCCGGCTTCCTTGAACTTGGCGAGGTAATCCTGCTCGTAAATCTCCTGGAAAATGTCCTTGAAGCGGCCGTCGTACTTCTTCAGAATGGTGTTTTTGGTGGAGAGGTACAGCGGCCAGCCTTTCATCAGGGCCTGGTTAAAGCAGGCGTGGGCAAAGCCCCGGATGCTCTCGTCGGTGTTGTACATGGCCAGGGCCACGCCGTCGCTCTTGAAGTTGTACACCTCAAACGACTGCTCGGCGCCGCCATCTTCGGGCGTAAACGTGATGGTGAGCTTGCCCTTGCCTTTGGTCACGAAATCGGTGGCGCGGTACTGGTCGCCGAACGCGTGGCGGCCGATGCAGATGGGCGCGGTCCAGTTGGGCACCAGGCGCGGCACGTTGCTCATCACAATCGGCTCGCGAAACACGGTGCCGTCGAGGATATTGCGGATGGTGCCGTTCGGCGACTTCCACATCTGCTTGAGGTTGAACTCCTTTACGCGTTCCTCGTCGGGGGTGATGGTGGCGCACTTAATGCCCACGCCGTACTGCCGAATGGCGTTAGCCGCGTCAATGGTTACCTGGTCGTTGGTTTCGTCGCGGTACTCAATGCCCAGGTCGTAGTACTTGATGTCGAGGTCGAGGTACGGGGTAATGAGTTTGTCTTTGATGAATTTCCAGATGATGCGCGTCATTTCGTCGCCATCCAGCTCCACAACGGGGTTTGCTACTTTGATTTTGGTCATTTCCTCGGGGCAATTGTAAAGGGTAAGGTGTCCGGATTTGGGTGGGCCGGTGTTAGAGGCACACGGTGTTCCCGCCACAGCGCCGTGCCGTTGCAGGGGCCAATGCGGGCGCTAATATTAATAGAGAATTACCGGCTAACCGTACGCCACCCTCCTGGAACTTCGAAGAACATTCCTGGCAAGGGGCTTCAAGTCCCAGATTTGAAGACGCTTCGGCGGGCGAATAGAAGGCAAGAAAAGTAGCGCGGGCGGGTGAAATATCGGCCACGGGGCACCCGAATGCTGGTTAATGCATAGGGTTGCCTCGCACCGACCTCTCTCATTACGCGTGCCCGCAAAGCATCTGCCTGGAGGCGGCGGCCATAATCCTAGTTCTTGGCTTTGGAGCCCGTTATTTGCAGGTACTGGGCGGCGGTGGTGTTCTTCGGGTTCAGGGCGAGGGCGCGTTGGTAGTTCTTGCGGGCCAAAGCGGTGTCGCCCAACTCGGCGTAAAGCTCGGCCAGGCTGTCGTAGGTGTTGGCGCTGCCGGGGTACAGGCTCACGTTCAGCTTAAATACCTGCAGCGCATCTTTCATCTGCTTCTGTTGCAGCAAGGTGTAGCCCCAGGCGTTAACCTCATCTTCGGCCAGGTGGAAGCTTGGGTCGTTCTTTTTCGCCTGTTTCGCGGCCTCCACGGCTTTGTCGAAACCGCGCTGGCGCAAATCGGCCTGAAGCGTACGGATGGCGGGTGGCAGGCCAAAGCCGGCGGCAGCCCGCATGTCGGGCAGGTAAAAGCCGGCAATTTCATCCACGAAACTCTCGGGGTTCGCGCCCTGCAAATTGGTCAGTACCACAATGGCCATATCGTCCTGGGGATACAGGAACACGGCGGAGCGGCCGCCACCCACGGCGGCCATGGCGGGGTGCTCGGAGCGGTTGATGGTAGGCCAGCCCAGCGCGTAGCCGTTCAGCAGCTTGCTGAACCCGCGCTGCGTGCCGTTGGTTAGCACACCGGGCGTCCGGAGCTCAACGAGGCTGTTGGGTTGCAGCAGCTTGCCCTGCTGCAGCGCCACCAGCCAGTGGGCCACGTCTTCGGCCGATGAGCTCATGCCCGCAGCCGTGCGCAGCATGGGCGGAAACACCTCGAACAGGTTGCGGGGTTGGCTGCTGCGGCGCCGCTGCCCGTCCACGTAGTGCGCGTAGGTATAGCCCCGGGCAGCGTTGGGCAGCACGTCGTGGGCGTCGCCGGAGGTGGTGCGCGGCATCCCCACCACGTTCAGCTGCCGCTCCTGAATAAAGCGGGCAAAGGGCTGGCCGCTGAGTTGATCGATGAGTTGGCCTAGCAGCAGGTAGTTGGTTTGGTTGTAGGCAAACTGCGCGCCGGGCGCAAAGGCCAGCGGCTGGGTTTGCACTTTTGCCCACGCCGCGCCGAAGTTGCCCTCCGTCACCATCTCGTCCTCGGGCATAATGTCGGGCAGGCCGGAGGTATGGGTAAGTAGCTGCCGCACGGTAACGGGGTGCCAGGCGGCCGGCAGGCCGGTGAGGTACCGGGAGGCGGGAGCCGCGAGGTCCAGCTTACCGGCTTCCACCAGCTGCATAACGGCTACGCCCACAAAGGCCTTGGTAATGGAATTCAGGAAAAAGCGCGACTGTCGCGTTACCGGCACCGAATCCTGCAAATTGGCCAGCCCGTACTGCCCCAGCTTTACCACTTTGCCCTGCCGCACCACGGCCAGCTGCAAACCTGGAATGCGGCGTTCCTGCATTTTGGCTTTCAGGAACGTATCCAGGGCGTCGGCTGGGGCCTGGGCCGCGGCTATCGGCCCGAAACTCCACAGCAGCACGCAAAGCAGAGTGGTTAACCGGTAGCTCAGGCCGCGGAAGGTAGAGGTCTTCATAGGGAATGGGGAAGGGGAGAAGGAGCAGAGCCGCTACCAGGCCTTCTGCCGGCGGTGTGCAACTGGGGGGTAGATGGGGCGGCTTTATATTCGGTTGCCTGAATGTAAAAACAAATCAGAGCGGCGGCTTCACCGCAAGGCACGGCAAAGGAGCCAGCGGCGAAAGGGTGTGCCGAATGCATCTGGCGGTAAGCTGCGCGGTAATCCGGGCAGCGGGAAAGCACAAATTGGGGTCTTCAGCTGTTGACTTTCCTCCGATGCACGACCTTTGCGGGGCATCAGCAGAAACCAGCTTGCCTTATTGGCGAGCGGCCTTGGCTTTGAAACGTTCGCATGAAGATTCTACTGGTTGAAGATGACCCGCAAGTAGCCTCGTTTGTCAAGAAGGGGTTTGAGAACGAGGGCTACGAACTCACCATTGCCTACGACGGCCGCTCGGGCTGGTCGCTCTACCAGCAGCAGCCCTACGACGTGGTGATTCTGGACGTGAACCTGCCCTACCTGAACGGGGTGGAGCTGTGCCAGCGCATCCGGGGGCGGCGCCCGCGGGTGCCCGTGCTGCTGCTCACCGCCCTCGATAGTCTGGCCGATAAAGAAGCCGGGTTTGAAGCCGGCGCCGACGATTACCTGAGCAAGCCCTTTGCCTACCGCGAGCTGCTGCTGCGCGTGCGGGCGCTAACCAACCGGTACGCCGAAACGAGCACGCCGCAAGTGCTGCGCCTGGCCGATCTGGAGCTGAACCTGGACTCGAAAATCGTGAGCCGGGCCGGGCAGCGCATCGACCTCACCACCCGCGAGTATTCCCTGCTCGAGCACCTGCTGCTGAACCAGGGCCGCATCGTGTCGCGGGTGGATATTGCCGAGCGGGTGTGGGAAGTGGATTTCGACACCACCACCAACATCATCGACGTGTACGTGGGCTACCTGCGGAAGAAAATCGACCGGAATTTTTCGCCCAAGCTCATTCACACCGTGGTGGGCATGGGCTACGTCATGCGCGAGCAGTAGGAGCGGAGGCCCTTTGTCGCGTGCCATCCTGTTCGTGCCAGCCGGCCTGGTTTGGGCACGGCCCCCTCGTTTAGGAAGTCGTTTAACAGTAAACGGGTTGTGCGTTGGTGGTTGTCAGACAGACTCTTAAGCGAACCTGACAACGGACAACGAACAACTGACAACGAATAACGCTCACTGCTTATGCTGATTCGCAACAAGCTGATGCTCCGGTTTACCCTGCTTGTACTGGGTATTCAGCTCAGCTTTTCAGCCTTTATTTACTACTTCAACGCCAGCACGCGGGCGCAGCGCTTTGAGCACCGGCTGGCCAACAGCGGCACCCTGGCCGGCCGCATTCTGGTGCGTACCTATAAGCTGGAAGCGCGCATGCTCAACAGCCTGCGCTGGGCCGACCTGCTCACCTTGCCGCAGGAGCAAATCAGCATTTACGGACCCGACAATACCCTGCGCTACAGCAACGCCGATGCCGGCAGCCAAGCCATGAACCGGGCGCGGTTGCAGCTTATGGTGAAGGAGCCCGTGGTGGCTTTTCCGCGGGAAGGCCGCCGCGAAACGGTGGGGTTGCTGTTTTCCGACACGGGCAACGGCGAGCAGTACCGCATTATCGTATCGGCCGTTGATCAGGTTGGGTGGGCGCACCTGCGGCAACTGGCGCTGCTGCTGGGCCTGGGCAACCTGGGTGCGCTCATTCTCACCATTCTGGCAGGCTGGTTTTTTGCCGAATCGGCCCTGCGGCCGGTGGCCCGCATTACCCAGCAGGCCGGCCGCATTTCGGCCACCAACCTGGGCCGGCGCCTGTCCGAAGGCAACGGCCGCGACGAGCTGGCCCAGCTCGCGCGGGTGTTCAATTCCATGCTCCGCGGCCTGCAACAGGCCTTTGAAGGCCAGAAAAGCTTTCTGGCCCACGCCTCGCACGAGCTGCGCACCCCGCTCACCACCCTCACCGGCACCCTGGAAACCGCCCTGGAGTACGATACCAGTTTACCCGAAGCCAAAGAGAGCATGGCCCAGAGCCTCGATGCCGCTCGCCGCCTCAGCTCGCTCACCAACGGCCTGCTGAACCTGGCCAAGGCCGAGGGGGCACTGCCCGCCTTTGCCCCCGTGCGCCTCGACGAGTGCCTGAACCAGGCCCTGGTACAAGTGCGCGCCACTTACCCCGGCCGCGAGTGGCGCCTCGTGTTTGGCACGCTCCCCACCGAAACCGAGGCCGATTTATTTATGCTGCCCGGCAACGCCGAGCTGCTCACCACGGCCCTGCTAAACCTGCTCGATAACGCCGGCAAGTACTCCGCTAACCCGGTGCGGGTGGAAGTAGACTACGCCGACGCCCGTACCCTGCTGGTGCGCATTACCGACGCCGGGCCGGGCATTGCACCCAACGAGCTTAACCGCATTTACGAGCCCCTGTACCGGGCCACCGGCGCCCTCACCCGGCCCGGCTACGGCCTGGGCCTCTCGCTTACGCAGCGCATTGTGCAGCGCCACGGCGGCCGGCTGGAAATTACCTCCGCCCTCGGGCAGGGCACCACCGCCTCCATCTGGCTGCCGGCCACGCCGCTGTAAGCCACCCTGCCGCGAGTTCCCCGCAAGCCCGAGCGGCCGCGCCAAGTTGTGCGCGGCCGCTCGGGCTTTCATGTTTTCTAATATAGTTCTCATCTCATTTTCATGTGCCAGCTACTCCTTTGTGCCACGTTCCATTGGCACTACCCGCCTCACTTGCTATGCTGCGCAACTCCCCCCGGGCTACTCATTTTCTGACCCTGCTGTTTGGCGGGGCCTTGGTGGTGTCGTTTGGGGTAAATGTGCTGCTGCTCACCGTGAACCCCGAGCCCTGGCCCGAAGACCCCAACCACGAGCTAACCGCCACCACCGCCGACCTCCACTTAACCCAACGCCTGCTGGCCCAGTGCCAAAAGCAGCACCAGCAGCAGGATAGCCTTCTGGTGCTGCTCCGGTCCCAAATGCCGGGACCTGCTTTGGCCGAGCAATAACCTGTTTTTTCAGCCCTCTAATGAGCTTCACGCCCTTGAAACCACGCACGTATTCCGTTTTGAAACCCATGGAAAACCCGCTCCGCCCGCGGCATTGGGCGGGCGTATTGGCGGCTGTAGTAGCGGCCGGAATAAGCGGCTGTTCGGTTGAAGGCAAGAGTCCGCAAACGGCCGCCACCCCCGACGTGCTGCCCGTGGTAACCCTGAAAACCACCGAGCAGGAGTTGTTTCACGACTACGTGGCCGATGTGCAGGCCGTGCGTAACGTAGAGGTGCGGGCCCAGGTAGCAGGGTTTCTGGAGCATATTTATGTGGATGAAGGACGGCCCGTTAAAAAAGGCCAGCCGCTGTTTCGCCTCAATGCCAGCGCTTACCAAAACAAGTTAAACCAGGCGCAGGCGGCTTTAACCGGTGCCCAGGCCCAGGCCGCCGCCGCCCGGGTAGAGCGCGACCGGGTGAAGCTGCTGGTCGATAAAAACGTAATTACCAAAACCGAGCTGGCCCTGGCCACCAGCAAAGTACAGGATGCCGAAGCCCGCGTGGCCGAAGCCCGGGCCAGCGAAGCCGCCGCCCGGCTTCACCTGAACTACACCCTCATTCGCGCGCCCTTCGACGGCATCATCGACCGGATTCCGCTTAAAATGGGCAGTCTGGTAGAGGAAGGCACTCTGCTAACCACGGTATCCGACCTGCACCAGGTGTACGCCTACTTTAAAGTGGGCGAGAGCGAGTACCTGGAGTACGTAAAATCGCGGCAGCTGCACCCCGAGCGTCACTCCGACTCGGTGCGCCTCACCCTGGCCAACGGCACGCTCTACCCGCAGGCAGGCCGCATCGAAACCACCGAAAGCGAGTTCGACCCCAACACCGGCTCCCTGGCCTTCCGGGCACGGTTCGAAAACCCGAAGCGCATGCTTAAGCACGGCGCCTCAGGCCGCATCCGCCTGACCAATACCCTGCCGGCGGCCCTGCTGCTGCCGCAGAAAGCGGTGTTCGAAATTCAGGACAAAAACTACGTGTACGTGGTAGACAAGGCCAATACGGTACACATGCGAAACATTACGCCGCAAACCCGCACGGGGGATTTTTACGTGGTAAAAGCCGGTCTGCAACCCGGCGAGCAGGTGGTGTACGAGGGGGCAGCCAGCCTGAAAAACGGGCAGCGCATAATGCCCCGCCCCGTGGCGCTGGACTCGCTCCTGGCCGCGCAGTAAACCGGCCGCAAGTCCGCAGTTGTAACGCCCAAAGCCACGCCCGCATAGGGCTTTTTCCCTCCCAAACATCCACTTAGACGCGGGCTGCAAAGTCCGCGCTACTTGCTTATGTTCAATATTTTCATCCGACGGCCGATTCTCTCGCTGGTAATTTCGGTGTTCCTGGTGCTGCTGGGCAGCCTGGCCCTGGTGTCGCTGCCCATCACCCAGTTCCCCGACATCGTGCCGCCCTCCGTAACGGTAACGGCCAAGTACACCGGCGCCAACGCCGAGGTGTGTGCCAAAGCCGTGGCCACGCCGCTGGAGCGCGCCATCAACGGCGTGCCGGGCATGACCTACATGAACTCGGTAAGCTCCAACAACGGCGTGACGCTCATCACCATTTTCTTCAAGGTGGGCACCGACCCCGACCTTGCCGCCGTGGGCGTGCAGAACCGCGTGACGACCATTCTCGACGAGCTGCCGGAGGAGGTTATCAAGGCCGGCGTGACCACGGAAAAGGAGGTCAACTCCATGCTGCTCTACCTCAACATCACGAGCGACGACAAGGCCGCCGGCGAGAAGTTCATCTACAACTTCGCCGACATCAACGTGCTGCAGGAGCTCAAGCGCATTGATGGCGTGGGCTTTGCCGAAATCATGGGCTCCCGCGAGTACTCCATGCGGGTGTGGCTCAAGCCCGACCGCATGGCGGCTTACGACGTGGGCACCGACGAAATAGTGGCCGCCATCCGGGCCCAGAACGTAGAGGCCGCCCCGGGTAAGTCGGGCGAAAGCTCGGGCGCCGACAAGGCCCAATCCATGCAGTACGTGCTGCGCTACACCGGCAAATTTTTCGAGCCCGACCAGTACCGCAACATCGTGGTGCGGGCCAACGCCGACGGCTCGGTGCTGCGCCTGCGCGAGGTGGCCGACGTGGAGTTCGGCTCGCTCACCTACAGCATGGCCTCCAAAACCGACGGCAAGGCCTCGGCGGCCATCATGCTCAAGCAGCGCCCCGGCTCGAATGCCTCCGACGTTATTGCCAACGTGAAAAAGCGCATGGCCGAGCTGCAAACCAGCTCCTTCCCGCCCGGCATGAAGTACAGCATTGCCTACGACGTGTCGCGCTTCCTCGACGCCAGCATCAATGAGGTGCTGCGCACGCTGATCGAGGCTTTCCTGCTGGTGTTCGTTATCGTGTACGTGTTTTTGCAGGACTGGCGCTCCACGCTTATTCCGGCGCTGGCCGTGCCAGTGGCCCTTATCGGCACGCTGTTTTTCATGCAGGTGCTGGGCTTCAGCATCAACCTGCTCACGCTGTTTGCGCTGGTGCTGGCTATTGGTATTGTAGTCGATAACGCCATTGTGGTGGTGGAGGCCGTGCACGCCAAGATGCAGGAAAAGCACCTGCCGGCGCGGGCCGCCACCTTCGAGGCCATGGGCGAAATCAGCTCCTCGCTCATTGCCATTACCCTCGTCATGTCGGCCGTATTCATCCCGGTTTCCTTTATGGACGGGCCGGTGGGCGTGTTCTACCGCCAGTTTTCGCTCACGCTGGCCATTTCCATCGTCATATCGGGTATTAACGCCGTAACGCTGACGCCGGCTTTGTGCGCGCTGCTGCTCAAGCACACGCCGGCGGAGGCCGGCGCCGAGCCCAAGGGCGTCATGGCGCGCTTCTTCGCGGGCTTTAATAAGCGGTACGATGCGCTTTCGGGCCGCTACCAGGGCTTGCTGCGGGCCATTGCCGGGCGCCGCATGGTTACGCTGGCCGTGCTCATTGGCTTCTGTGTAGCCACCTGGGGCGTGAATAAGATTCTGCCCTCGGGCTTTATCCCGACTGAGGACCAGGGCATGGTGTACGTGAACGTGACCACGCCCGCCGGCGCCACCGTGGAGCGCACCGAGGCCGTGCTCGACGAGGTGCAGCGCATTGCCAGCAAGCTGGGCCCGGTGGAGTCGGTATCGACGCTGGCCGGCTACAGCCTGGTAAACGAAGTGGCTGGTTCCAGCTACGGCATGGGCATGATTAACCTCAAGCCCTGGGATAAGCGCGAGCAGTCGGTGGCCCAGTTCATTGCCGAGCTGGAGGAGAAAACCAAAGGCATCAGCGACGCCGATATTCAGTTTCTGCCGCCGCCCACGGTGCCGGGCTTCGGCAATAGCAGCGGCTTCGAGCTACGCCTGCTCGACAAATCGGGCAGCGGCAACCTACAGAAAACCGCCGAAGTGTCGCAGACTTTCCTCACGGCGCTGCGCAAGGACCCGGCCATCGGCGGCGCCTTCACCAGCTTCGACCCCAACTTCCCGCAGTACCTCATTCACGTCGACCAGGACATGGCCGCCAAGAAGGGCGTGACCATCGACGCGGCCATGAGCACGCTGCAAACGCTGATGGGCTCTTACTACGCCTCCAACTTCATTCGCTTCGGGCAGATGTACAAGGTGATGGTGCAGGCCGGCCCCCAGTACCGCAGCCGCCCCGAAGATTTGCTGGCCCTGCACGTGAAAAACGACCGCGGCGAGATGGTGCCCTTTTCCACCTTCGTGAAGCTGGAGCGCGTCTTCGGCCCCGACCAGCTCACGCGCTACAACATGTACACCTCGGCCATGCTCAACGGCGACGCCGCCCCCGGCTACTCCTCCGGCGACGCCATTACGGCCATCGAAAAAGTGGCGGCCAAGGAGCTGCCGCGCGGCTACGCCTACGAGTGGAGCGGCATGACGCGGGAGCAAATCCTGAGCGGCGACCAGGCCCTGTACGTGTTCGGGGTGGTGCTCATTTTCGTGTACCTGCTGCTGGCCGCGCAGTACGAAAGCCTGCTGCTGCCGCTGCCCGTGCTGCTGAGCCTGCCCACGGGCATCTTCGGCGCCTTTGTCAGCCTGAAGCTGCTGGGCCTGGAAAACAACATCTACGCCCAGGTGGCGCTGGTAATGCTCGTGGGCCTGCTGGGTAAGAATGCCATTCTCATCATCGAGTTTGCCGAGCAGCGGCGGCGCCAGGGAGCTTCGGTGCTCGATGCCGCCGTGGAAGGCGCCGTGTCGCGCCTGCGGCCTATCCTCATGACGTCGTTTGCCTTCATTGCGGGTCTGATTCCGCTGGTTATTGCCAGCGGCGCCGGCGCCCTGGGCAACCGCTCCATCGGCACGGCGGCGGCGGGCGGCATGCTCATCGGCACGCTGTTCGGCATGGTGCTCATTCCGGGCCTGTACGTGCTGTTTGCCTCCTTCGAGAAGGTGAAAAACCTGGACGAGGACGAGTTGGAAGAAGTAAAGGAAGTGCGGGAGGAACGGCAGCTGGTGGCGCATTAGCCAGGCTTCACTGGCGCGAGTTTAGGCGAAGCCGTAACTCGTGCCGACTATTCGGGCGAGGCTGCGCCTCGCATCAGAACGGCCCGCCGGAACGATGCCAGCTAGCACGAATCTGCCGAGCTGGTCCCGCATTGCCGCTTTTGCGGCAGTGGAGGCGCAGCCTCCACCTCATTATTCGTCACGAGTTACGCTGCGCTAAACTCGTGCCAGCGTGAGCCCTCGCCTTCACGAAAATCACCCTGATACATGCGCCTGTTTTCCGTTTTTATTGCTGGTTCCCTTTTGCTGGCCACCGGCTGCCGCGTGGCCGCCCCCGTCGAGCCCACCGCGGGCCCGGCTGTGCCTGCTACGTTCACCAAACCCACCGCCGCGGCCGACACCCTGAATGCTGGCAACCGACCCTGGCGGCAGTACTTCCAGGATCCGGCGCTGGTCGCGCTCATCGACACGGCTTTGCGGCAAAACCTGGATTTGCAGGTGGCCCTGCAGCGCGTGGAAAGCGCCCGCGCCGGCTACCTGGCCCGCCGTGGCGCCTTGCTGCCCACCGTATCCGGCGTAGCATCGGCCGGCGCCGACCGTTTCGGGCGCTACACCCTGAACGGCGTGGGCAACTTCGATACCAACCTCTCGCCCAACATCGACGGGCAGCAGCGCATTCCGGGCCCGGTCACGCCCGAGTTCTTCGTGGGCCTGCGCAGCTCCTGGGAAATAGACCTGTGGGGCCGGCTGCGCAGCCAGCGCAAGGCCGCGTACCTGCGCGTGCTGTCCTCGGAGCAAGGCCGTAACCTGGTTACCACTACCGTGGTGGCCGAAGTGGCGCGCCTGTATTACGAGTTGCTGACGGCCGACAACCAGCTGGCCGTGCTGGCCCGCAACACGGCCCTGCAACGCGAGGCGCTGGGCTTGATGCGCGTGCAAAAGCAGGCCGGCCGCGCCACCGAGCTGGCCGTGCAGCAGTTTGGGGCCCAGGTAGAGCGCACCGAAAGCCTTTCGCACGAGGCACGGCAGCGCGTTACCGAGGCCGAAACCGCGTTAAACCAGCTGCTCGGGCGCTTTGGTCGGCCCATTACCCGCGGGCGGCCGTTGCTGAATCAGGAGCTGCCCGCTCGCCTCGGTGCCGGGGTGCCCGCCGCGGCCTTGCTGCGTCGCCCGGATGTGCGGCAGGCCGAGCTGGAGCTGCAGGCCGCCCGCGCCAATGTAGACGCTGCCCGCGCTGCTTTTTTGCCCACGCTCACCCTCACGCCTTACGTCGGCTTTAACGCTTACCGCGCCGGCGTGCTGTTCGATCCGGCTTCCCTTGCCTATGGTGCCCTGGCCGGCTTGGCGGGTCCCTTGCTCAACCGGGCCCAGTTCAAGGCCGATTACCGCCAGGCCGTGGCCGGCAACCTCGAAAACTATTACCGCTATCAGCAGGCCCTGCAAACGGGTTTTCGGGAGGTGGTGAACGGCTTGCAAGGGCTGGAAAACTACCGCGCCGCCGCCGCCGCACGCCAGCGCGAAGTAAACCTGCTGACCGGCGCCGTAACCACCTCGAATGAGCTGTTCGTGGCCGGCTACGCCACTTACCTGGAAGTAATTACCGCGCAACGCAGCGTGCTCGAAGCTGAGCTGAGCCTTGCCGAGTCGCGCCAGGCGCAGCTGCTGCAAAGCGTGCATCTGTACCGGGCGTTGGGCGGCGGCTGGCAATAGGCGGGGCTGAAACACACGCCGACGGCATGGCGCGCTGCGAAACGGGTTTTTTGCTTCTGCCTGCCGAAAGAATTGCTGCGTAGCGCTCCTGCAGGCGCGTTACGCGGATTTTTTTCTCCGAAATATTCTGCTGCGCTCGTGTATGACGGCCTGCCAATTCCAATGCATTCAGCCGAGGTGTTGGCCGGCTTTGCCGCTGCGGCCAGGGCTTTCGGCCGAGGGCCGGGGTTGTGGGAAACCGTTAAGGCCACCGTAGAACAAAGGGGTGCGCGGCGCCCGCATTCCGCAGTGCATCAGCTTTATAACGTGTTTCGGCGGGGTGCCCGGTACCCGAGTCCGGCTTCCGGAGTGCCGCCGATGAGAAAATTCAGTGCCTGACTTCCAACCTTCACCTTTTCTCACATGGACGCATCGTATCACCGAAACCCCATCTACATCACCCGGGTAGACTACGACCGGCTTACGCAACTGGTACAACTGGAGCGCCAGGTCCACGGCAATGGCCGAGTGGCGGGCCTGAGCTACGAGCTCAAGCGCGCCCAGCTGGTGGATTCTCACGACATTCTTCCGGATGTAGTGACGATGAACTCCCGGGTGAAGCTCCGCGACATGAGCAGCAACAAGGAGCTGGAAATTACCCTGGCCTACCCCAAATTCGCGGACATCAACAACCGGAAAATTTCCATTTTGGCCCCCGTAGCAACGGCCGTACTAGGTTGCCGCGTGGGCGACGTAGTGGAGTGGCCCGTGCCCAATGGAAATGCAACGTACCTGGTGGAGAAAGTGCTACACCAGCCCGAAGCCGCCGGCGACTGGGTAAGCTAATGTGCGGACTTGCCCCGGCGGGTACCGGGTTGCTCTGGCATGTGAAACGACACCTGACTGCAAGCGTACTGGCCCCGGTTGGCTTGTCCGACATGCCGGATAAGCCAACCGGGGCCAGGAAAACGACGGGTTGGGGCGCTGCTTCCGCGTTGCTTCTTTCATCAGGGGTCCGGCGAAGCAATGCTCCTTGCTCAACCCAAAGCGCGGGAAGGTTACAAGAGCAGCCTATACCGAATGGGCCGGAAGCCGCGTGTTACGCTACCGGCTGGCGCGGGCTGCCAAAAGCTACACACTCAGCGTAGCCGGGCCAAACTCCTCGAAGTGAATGGACTCGCGCGGTACGCCCAACGCGGCCAAATCCTGCACCTGCTTGCGGATAAAGGGAGCCGGACCGCACACATAGTAGTCGGCCTCGGGCATCAGGGTGCCTCCGTTGAGCTTGCGCAGGTCTACAAAGCCGGCGTAATGGCCTGCCTCTGCCTCGTCGGAGCCGGTAGCCGGCGTATCGTAAAACACATGGTGCTGCACCTGCTCGTGGCGGGCGGCCAGCGCGGCCACTGGCTCGCGGAAGGCGTGCACCCGCGGGTTGCGGCTGCCGTGCACCCACACCACTTCGCGCTTGCTGCCCGACGTTACCAGGTAGTCGAGCATGCTCAGCAGCGGCGTCTGGCCCACGCCGCCGCTCACCAGCACCACCGGTGTGGGTTTGGTAACGTCCAGGGTGAAGTCGCCGGCCGGCGCGCCCAGCTCCACAATACCTCCCTCGGGTACGAAGTCGTGCAGGCGGTTGCTGATCAGCCCGTCGGGGTGCTGGCTACCGGCTTCCTTCTTCACCGAAATGCGGTAGTATTCGCCATTAGGGGCGCTGGAGAGGCTGTACTGCCGCGGCTGGAACAGGTTCAGCTCGGGTAAAAACAGGCGCAGGCTCACGTACTGGCCGGGCAAATAGTCGGCTACTTTGCCGCCGTCGGTGGGGTAGAGGTAAAACGAGGTTATTTCCGCCGATTCCTCCACTTTTCGCTTCACCGTGAACGGGCGCCAGCCCGTCCAGCCGCCTTCCTGGTTTACGGCTTTCTGGTACAAGCCGCTTTCCAGCCCGCTCATCAGGCTGGCCAGCTCGCCGTAGGCCGTGGCCCAGGCGTCGAGCAGGGCAGGGGTAGCGGCCTCGCCCAGCACCTCCGCAATGGAGGCTATCAGGTGGCGGCCCACAATGGCGTAGTGCTCGGGCCGGATGTCGAGGCTGACGTGCTTGTGGCCGATTTTGGTAACGGCGGGCACCAGCACCGACGGGTCTTCGATGTGCTCGGCGTAGGCCAGTACGGCCAGGGCCAGGGCCATCTGCTGCTTGCCGTTCTGCTGGTTGCCCATGTTGAAGACGTTCTTCAGCTCGGGGTTGTGCTCGAACATGCGGCGGTAGAAGTGGGTGGTCAGCAGCACGCCGTGCTCTTTCAGGGTACTTACGGTTGCGGTAACGAGTTCTTTCTGATCTGGAGTCATAGAAAGGGGAATGATTACCGGATAAATTTGTCCGGCATAGGGGCAAAAAAAGGGTTAGCTCAACTGTTTCAAAAAGCCCAGTCCGTCGTGCACCTTGCCGGCCAGCTCGCCAACGGTATGGCTGCCAAGCACCTCGTTAAGCTGGTCGCGGATGGGCAAAAACTGGTAATGCAGGGGGCAGGGCTGCCGGGCCGAACACTGCGGCAAGCCCAGGGCGCAGCCCTGCAGCATGGCGCCGCCGTCGATGGCCACCACAATCTGGCGTAGCGTAACGGTGCGCAGCTGCTCGGGCGTCAGTTCAAAGCCGCCGGCAGGGCCCTTCACCGACGTTACCAGCCGCTCGCGCACCAGCTGCTGCAGCACTTTGGCGGTAAACGCTTCCGGCGAGCCGATTTCCGAGGCAATGTCCTTCAGGCCCACGCGGCGGCCAAAGTCGGCCGACTGCTGGCCGATGTAAATCGCGGCCCGAATTCCGTATTCACATGCTTTGGAGAACATTGCCATGGTGGGGCAAAGGTACTGCCTGATTTTATAAGGGACAAATTTATCCGGTATAAAGCGGGTGAACTTGTCTGCCGCCGGGTGCCCGGCCCGGTACAGCACGGTAAGACTGGGAAAGGCCTATACGGCTTACGATTTACCTTTCTTCCTTTCATTATGCCGCGCAAGGTTGTTCAGAGAGATGCCATGCTCCCGGCCCGGTACCTTGGGTTAACACCGCGTTTCAAGGCGCGAAGCCTGCAGGTTCTGAAGTGTTTTCCAGCACCTACGGCGGGCCTACAGATCCATTTTTTTAAACCGGCGCACGGCCACCAGCAGCGGCACGGCCACCCAGATCAGCAGCACCGTGCTGGCTACGAGTATGCCCAGGTGGCTACCGAAAAAATCCTGGTACACGGCGCCGGTGTAGCCCATGAGCGCGGCCGTATCGAACTGCAGCAGCACCACAATGCGGGCCAAATCCAGCGGGTTCAGGCTGGCCACGGGCACCACGAAAGCTTCGATGGGGTAGTCGCTGAACCAGTAGAGCAGCGCCAGCACCAGCCCGTCGTAGAGCACGGCCAGGGCAAACCACATAACCAGCCCCAGGCCGATGCTCTTGATTTTTTCGGGCACGAACAACACCAGCGCGTACGACAACGCCACGAACACCCACGTCAGCCCCACCCCGGTGAGTACCAGCGTGAGCGTGCGCCAGCTGCCGGCCAGCAGCAGCAGCGGCAGCCCCAGCCCGACGAGCAGCGCGGCGGACAACGCCAGCAGCACGGCGCCCAGCTGGCCCAGCAGCACGGCCCGGCGCGGCAGCGGCAGCACCACCAGCAGCTCGGTGAAGTCGCGCGAGTTGTGGAAGTAGGTGATGGTGAAAATCACCGTGTAGAGCGGCACGAACAGCAGCGTCACGTTTACCAGGTTCAGGGCCAGGCGCTCGGGCGCGGGGTCCAGCCACCACAGGCCGGTACTGAGCAGCAGCAGCAGGCCCGCGTAAGCCAGCACGGTGCGGTTGCGTAGCAGGTCGCGCAGCATAAAAGCCAGCAGGTTCAGCATACGGTCAGCGGGTTACAGAGGTGGCAGAAGGGCGGTGGTAGTAGGCCAGCACGGCCGCGCCAAGCGTGGCCTGCTGCGTCAGCTCCAGGAAATCGGCAATGGGCGTGTCGAGCTGCACCTGCCCGTCGCGCAGGTACAGCAGGTCGTCGCCCAGCTCCTCGGCCTCGGCAAATAGGTGGGAGGTGAGCAGCACCAGCCGCCCTTGGGCCCGGCACTTGCGGATTTTGGCTTTTAGAATTTCCACGGCCACGGGGTCGAGGCCCACCGACGGCTCGTCGAGCACGATGATGCGGGGCGCGAACAGGAAAGCCAGCGCGGCGTTTATCTTCTGCCGGGTGCCGCCCGAGAGCGTGCCCAGGCGCTTGTTCTGCCAGTCCCGCAGCGCGTACTGCTCATACAGCTCGTAGTCGAGCGCCTGCCCGGGCCGGGGCTGGCGCACCGCCCGAATCATGTCGAAAAGCTGGGCCGTGGTCAGGTTTTCGGGCAGGTGGTTGAGCTGAGGCATGTAGCCGATGTCGGCGCGGTACTGCCACTGGCCCGCAATGGGCTGGCCCAGCACGCGGATGTCGCCGCCGCTGGGCTGCACCACCCCCAGAATGCATTTGAGCAGGGTAGATTTGCCGGAGGCGTTCGGTCCCATGATGACCACCACGCGGCCAGCTTCGAGCTGCACGCTTACGCCGCGCAGGGCTTCGGTTTTGCCGAACTTCTTGGTCAGGCCTTCGATGCGTATCATAAGCGGATGCGGGGGCGAGGGTCGGTAAGGGCGGCCGGCGTGAGGCTGGGCACCAGCTGCTCGGTACGGTCGAGCATTTCCACCATGGGGCTGCGGAAAAAGATGATGGCGGCCGGCAGCTGCTCCACGGCGTAGCTGAAGGCCGAAAGCGGGTGGTAGGGCACGTCGCCCACCTGGTCGCGGTTCAGGTCGTAGCCCCGGTATTTATCCCAGTAGTTGCCGCGCAGCACGTTCAGCATCACCGTGCCGTTGGTGGCCAGGTCGAAGGTGTTGCCGATAAAAGCGTTGCCGGTCAGCCAGTTGGCGTCGCAGCTGGCGGTAAGGCGCATGCCCCAGCCGTTGCGCGCCACGCGGTTGCGGCGCAGGGTGCAGCGGCTCACGCTTTCGAGCTGCACGCCCACGGTATTGCCCTCGAATACGTTGTCGGAAATGTGACTGTCGCTGATGTCCTTCAGCAGCAGGCCGTAGCTGGCGGCGCCGCGGTTTTCCAGAAAGGTGTTGCGCTGCATGCGTACGCCGCGCGAGTACATCACGGCCACGCCCGCGCCGTTGCGCCGGAAAGTGTTACGCTGGTAGGTGTTCTGGTGCGAAAACATAAAGTGCAGCCCGTAGCGCAGGTTGTTTTCGCTCAGGTTGCGCTCGATGCGCGAATCGGTGACAAACTCGAAGTAGATGCCGTCGCGGTGGCCGCTGACGCGGTTGTTGCGGACCTGCATGCCGGCGCAGCGCCACAGGTGAATGCCGTTGCCCGACTCGTTCTGGGTTTGGTGGTCGGGGTTGCCCTGCAGCGTGTTGTACTCCACGCGCCCCCCGGCGCAACCCGAGAGGTAAATGCCGAAAAAGCAGTCCTGCAGGCGGTTGTGGTGAATGTACACGTCGCGGCTGTCGTACACCTTCACGCCGGCGTAGTCGATCATGCTGCCCTGGCCGGAGCGGCGCAGCACAAAGCCGCTGAGCTCGAAGCCGTGGGCTTTCACGGTCAGCAGCTCGTCGCGGTGGCGGCCGTCGAGCACGGGCCAGCCCACGCCGCGCAGCACCACGCGCCGGTTCAGTACCAGGTTGCCTTCGCGGTACACGCCGGGGTGCACCAGCACGGTGTCGCCGGCGGCCGCGCGGGCCAGGGCCGGGCGCAGGCGGGAATAGGTTTGCCCGGCGCCTACGTGCAGCGTGCGCGCCTGCGTGCCCACTGCCATTAGCAGCAGGGGCAGGGCCAGCCAGAGCGCCCGGTAGCGGCTAGTGTACTTGTAGTTGGCCCACATCATTCCAGGAAATTATTTTGGCCGGCTGGCTGAGCTTCCCTTCGGCAGCCTGCGCGGCGGCGGCCGTGGCAAAGGCGGCCAGCTGGCCGTTCATGGGCGAGCGAAATGCCGTGCTGCGCAGCAGCTGGGCCTGCTCCACCGGCAGCCAGGTAGCAGGCTCGCTGAAATCGGCCACCAGCAGCTGGGGCGCCGGGCCGGCTACCTCGGGGTTTTCCCGCAGGAAGCTGGCCAGGCACAGCAGGTCATCGAACACGTACTGCCGGCCCTTGCCGGTCACCAGCTGGGCGGCAAATTCGGCCTTAACCACCGTCATGCGGCAGTGGGCGCACTCGTCCTGGCCCAGGCGCACCGCCCGCGGCCCCGACTGGCAGCTGCCCAGGCCGAGCACCGCGGTCAGCAGTAAGAAAAGGAGCAGCGGGCGAAACACGGAAGTGGGTTGTTGGGTGAGGAGAAAGGCCGGGTGCCTTACGCTTGATTACGGACCACGCCGGCATGGCTGGGCAACGGTACCGCCGGGGCCGAACCCACGGTTTTGCGCCGGCGACTGAGCCACAGCACCAGCGCCGCCAGCAGGGTTGCCCCGGCTATCAGGTAGGCCCCATAGGAGGGCAGGGAGTAGGCCTCGAAGTTGAGCAGCTGCTTGTAGCCGATCAGCGGAGGCTGGTAGGTCATGCCCTCAATCCGGATGGCGGCGTGCTCGTCCAGGTTGTGGCCATAGTCGTAGCCCCAGCGGTAAAAATCGACCATGGCGGCGGCCAGGAACACCAGCAGCGCCGTGAGCCACACGCCCACCGCCCAGCGCCGGCCCAGCGCCGCGGCCAGCAGGCCCCAGCCGGCCAGCGCCCCCACCACGTAGGGCAGCACCTTGAACTCGGGAAACATGTTCTCATCGATGGAGCGCATCCCGATGTAGTGGTTCAGCCCGTTGATGGAGTCGACGTTGCCGCTCAAATGGTCCAGCCAGATGGTCATCTGCAGGCCTTCGGGATATTGCGGGGCGAAGAGGTCGATGCGCCACACGGGCACCCAGTAGGTGACCAGCAGCAGCAGCGCCCCCAGCCCCAGCAGCAGGCGCATGGCCAGCGTAAGCGGAGCAGAAGACATGGCGATGGAATAAAGCTGTTAGCTGTCAGCTATGAGCTGTTAGCTTTTATATCCGATTTAGGGTCGGCGTACCCCAGGTCGGACGGTCATTACCGCCCGACCCGCTACAATTAGCTGTTGCTTGCTGTCGTCAGCCATGGGCTAACAGCCAGCAGCTGACAGATAACAGCTTTGGTTTACTGCAGCGCGGCGGGCTGCTGCTGGCCCCCGGTAAACATCAGGGGCACGTTGCTGCTGGCCGGGGAAATGCGGATATAGCCTTGCATTTCCTGGTGCAGCGCCGAGCAGAAGTCGGTGCAGTAGAAGGGGAAGATGCCCACGCGCTTGGGCTGCCACTTCAGCGTCTGCGTTTCGCCGGGCATGATGAGCAACTCGGCGTTTTCGGCGGCGCCTTTAATAGCAAAGCCGTGGGGCACATCCCAGTCCTGCTCCAGGTTGGTGAGGTGGAAGTACACCTCGTCGCCCACGCGCACGCCCTCAATAATGTCGGGGTTGAGGTGAGAGCGAATGGCCGTCATGTACACGTGTACCTGGTTGCCTTTGCGCTCCACGCGGGCAAATTTTTCGCCCTTGGCGGCGTAGGGATGTTGGTTTTCTTCGAGCTTAAAGGCTTTCAGCGAGTTGGGCGCTACCTGCGCGGCCGGAATGCTTTGGGCGTAGTGCGGCTCGCCAATGGTGGGGAAGTCCAGCAGCAGCTTCATCTTCGGGCCCGAAATGTCGTAGAGCTGGGCCGACTGCGCCAGCTCGGGGCCGGTGGGCAGGTAGCGGTCCTTGGTAATCTTGTTGTAGGCAATCATGTACTTGCCGTGGGGTTTGCGCGTGTCGCCGCCGGGGATGCTCAGGTGGCCGATGGAGTAGAACGTGGGCAAGCGGTCGAGCACTTTCAGCGACTTCACATTCCACTTCACTATCTCGCTCGACACGAACATGCTGGTGTAGGCGTTGCCCTCGGCGTCGAACTCGGTGTGCAGCGGGCCCAGGCCGGGCTTCTTCACTTCGCCGTGCAGCACGTTCTCGTACTGGAGCACCGGAATGCTGTCGTACTGGCCTTCGTAGTCCTTTTTCTCGATGGCGGCCAGCATCTTGCGGAAGCTGAACACCGGCACCACCGCGGCCAGCTTGCCCGAGCCCACGATGTACTCGCCGGTGGGGTCCACGTCGGTGCCGTGCGGGCTCTTGGGGCAGGGAATGAAGTAGCACAGGCCGGGCAGCTCCCGGGGGTCGAGCTGCACGATGTCCTGCTCGATGGTGGACGTGCCCGAGTGGGTTTTCTCGTCCCACACGTTGTGGGCGTGCGGCGACTTCAGGCGCTTGCCCTTGCCGGCTTTCAGGTATTCCTCGGCCTTTTTCCAGTTCACAGCCAGAATGTAGTCCTTGTCTTTCTGCGAGGCGTTTACTTCCAGCAGGTTAAAGGCCTGCTCGGTGTTGTAGCACGAGAAGAAAAACCAGCCGTGGGAGCCCTGCTTGCCGGCCCGGCTCAGGTCGAAGTTCACGCCCGGCGTCAGAATCTGGAAGGCCACGTTCATGCGGCCGTCTTCGGGGCGCACCTTAATGAAGGAAAGCGTGCCCTTGAAGTTCTTCTTGTAGGAAGCCACGGGCACGTCCTGGTTTTCGCCCAGCGGCACGCTGAAGCGGGTGCCGGCCACCAGGTACTCGGTGTTTTCGGTGAGGTAGGGCGAGGAGTGGTTGCCGGCGCTGTTGGGAATTTCCAGAATTTCCGTGGTGCGGAAGGTTTTCAGGTCGATGCGGGCGATGCGCGGCGTGTTGTTACCGTTAATGAAAGCCCATTTGCCGTCCTGCGCGCCGTTCGTCTGGCTGAGCTGCACGTGGTGGCTGTCGTCCCAGGGCACAAAACCGTGGGTGGTGTTCAGCATGGGCTTGGATTCTTCGCTGTAGCCCCAGCCGTTTTCGGGGTTCACCGAAAACACGGGAATTACTTTCAGCAGGCGCCCGGACGGAATGCCGTACACCGACATCTGGCCCGAAAAGCCGCCCGATACGAAGTTGTAGAACTCGTCGTGCTTGCCCGGTGCTACATATACTTTTTCGGCTGCCTGGGCATCGGCACCGGCCGCCGGCGACTTATGAGGGGTACACCCCTGCGGCACATACAGCAGGGTAGCCACTGCGGCCCCGGCTCCAGCCAGGGTAAGCAGCAATTTGGAGGAGTTCATGGTAGTTGGCGTTGGGGAATAATGAGTCACGCCGCTGGCCCTTGCCAGCAGTAGCCGCTACTTCTTTTTACTTGAGGGTGCGCATGTACTCCAGTACCTGCCGGGCTTCGTCCTGGGTGAGGTTTTGGTTGGGCATGCGCACGAGACATTCCTCCAGCATTTTCTGCGCGGCGGGGTCCGTTTCCAGCATGGCGTCGGTGTGTACCACCATGTTCATGATCCACTCCGGCTCGCGGCGGGAGGTAATGCCCTTCCAGCCGGGGCCCACCACTTTGTTGTCGCCCATGCTGTGGCACGATAGGCACTTGAGCTCGGAAATGCTCTTGCCTTTGCTAACCATGGCCTGGTCGATGGTGGGGCTGAGCTTCACGTCGTCTTTGGTAATGAGGCCCGCGGTGGCCGCTTTGGCGCCGCCCGCATCGGCATTTTCCATGGCTTTCTTGTAGGCCTCCGACTCGTAAATCGAACCGCCCGATTCCGGCGTGGTATTCTCGGCAGCGGTGTTGTCGTTGCCGCCGCAGGCCGCGGCAAGCAGGAGCGTGCCGGTGGCCAGCGCGGCCGCCAGGCCTCGCAGCTTTGTGGGTAGTACTTTCATGAAAAAGGGGGTTAGGGAAGGATTAGGAAAGGATGGGAATAGCGGAGCCGGCCAAAGCTGGCTGGGCCGTGCGGTAGTAGAGCTTGTGCTCGTGCAGGCGCAGGCGGCCGGCGGCGTCCAGCTCTTTTACCGTGCGCATCACGGTTTCCACGCGCAGGCCCAGCATATCGGCTATTTGCTGGCGCGTGAAAGGCACCGAGATGTAGCCATCGGCCTGCTCTAACAGCCGCTCGCAGAAGCAGCAGTGCTGCGCCGAGGTAGTGCCGCAGTTGCCTGCGTTTCGCCGGGTCAGCATTTTATGCGCGTAGTAGCTAACCAGCTGCAGAATCTGCTCGGCGGCCGGCAGCAGTGTGGTGTTGCTGCGCATGTGCGTATGGAAGCAAAGCAGGTCCACCAGCCGGCGGGTGAACTGCGCGTGCAGGTCCGGGTGCTGGCGCAATACCTCCAGCAGCTCGGCCCGCTCCACCACCCACACGGCCGTATCGGTAAGGGCTTCGGCCGAGCTGGGCGCTACCGGGTTGGTGCCGATAACGGTTTCGCCGAACGTCTCGCCCGGAAACACCAGGCTGTGAACGAAGTCCTGGCGCTGCCCGCAGCTATAGAGCCGTACCGCGCCATCCTGGAGCTGGTAAAAAAAGCTGCTTGGCTCGCCCTCCCAGTAAATGGTGTGCTTGGCAGGGTAGCGGCGCAAACGGGCACGCGCGGCGGTGAGGTGGGCAGCTGAAAGCATCGGCGACTAGATGCGGTGAGTGAGCTGACAAGGTTTACTTGTTTGAGGTCCTGAAAAATGATTTCTATCAGGTCGATCTTGTTTAAAATCAATTGTGTTGGTGAGGTATCAAGCGCTGAGCTGCAGCTCCAGGGCCAGGGCCCGCGGAAAGAGGATGTTGTTTTCGAGGTGAATGTGCAGGCGCAGGTCGGTATCGAGCTCCTGCAGGCGGCGATACACGAAGCAGTAGGTGTTGCAGGCATCGGCCGGAGGGGTGAACTGGCCGGTTACCTCGGCCAGCTGCTCCAGCAACCGGCCCGCGTCGTCGTGTTCGGCCTCCATCATGCGAATGGGGTTTTGCACCGTGCCAAAAGGAGCCGGCGCGAACGGCTGCCCCGCGGCCGCCTGCTCCAGCCGCACGATGTAGGGAAACAGAATCCGCTCTTCTTTTTGGAGGTGGGCCTGCAGCTCCTCGTTCAGGGCCACGAACAGTTCGGCCACGGTATCGAGCTCGGGGTGCAGGCGGCCGTGTTTCTGCAGCACCTTGGCCACGGCCGGCGCCAGGGTGGTCAGCGCATCGCGGGTGTAGGCGTGGTGAATCAGCTCGATGTATTCCACCAGAAAGTGCAGGGGCCACTTTTCGGCGCCCAGGGGCTTGCCCGAGCCAAAGCGCAGCTGGTTTTCGAGGTCTTCGAGCACGCGCTCGAGCGGGGCGTGGGCCCGCTCGGCGGCCTGGGCCAGGGTTTGGTGCCCACCGCAGCAGAAGTCCAGCTTGTGGCGGTAAAACACGTCGGTGAGGCGGATGTCGGCGCGCAGCAGCTCGCGCAGCGGGGCCGTGGTAAGGGTGGCAAGAACGTTGGGATTCATAGCGGTTGAAGGTTTGCTCAAAACTAGAGGCCGCCTCCCCGGCCTGGTTATGACGTAGATCATACCGAGCCATATGGTGTGGAGGTAGCTTTGGGCGGCCGTCCGCGACTGGGCTCACCGTTCTTAGTTTGCTTCCGCTATGCTCATACCCGCCCGATGGCTTACCGTAGCCCTGCTTAACCTGGCCATAGCCGCGGCGCTGGGCGCGCTGCTGCGCTTTGTGTTTCTGCACGAAGTTCCCGGGGTGGAGTACCGCAACGTAATGCACGCGCACAGCCACGGGGCCATGCTGGGCTGGGTGTTTCTGGCGCTGTTTGCCGCTTACATGCAGCTGGCCCAGCCCGCGGCCGGGCGCCTGCGCTGGTACCGGCGCGTGTTCTGGGCCGCCGAGGCGACCGTGCTAGGCATGTTCGTGGCGTTTAGCTGGCAGGGCTACGGCGCGGTTTCCATTACCCTGAGTACCGCGCACATGCTGCTTTCCTACGGGGCCGTGGTGCTGCTCTGGCCCGATTTGCGCCGGCAGCTGGCCGGCCGGGCCGCGCTGCCCTATCTGCTGGCGGGGCTGGGCAGCGTGGTGGTATCCACGCTGGGGCTTTGGGCGCTGGCTGGTATCATGAGCCGGCCTCATCCCAATACTGAGCTCTACTACCTGGCCATTCAGTTTTTTCTCCACTTTCAGCTGAACAGCTGGTTTGCATTCGGGGTGCTGGGGCTGGTGCTCAGCTATTTCGAAGCGCAGCAGTTGCCACTACACCGCGGGCTGCTGCGGCGGGCTTTCTGGCTGCTGGTGCCCAGTACGTTCCTAACCTACGGACTGGCCGTGGCCTGGGCCGAGCGTCACCCGCTGGTGTATGCCGTTACGGGTGTGGGGGTGGTGCTGCAGCTGCTGGGGCTGGCCACTTGGTTACGCGCCGTGTGGCCCGCCTGGCTGGCCCTGCTGCCGCGCCTCTCGCCGCTGCTGCGGGCACTATGGGCCGTGGGCCTGGGCTCCTTTGCGTTTAAGGGACTTATTCACGCTGCGGTAGCGGTGCCCTACGTGGCCGTTATGGCCTTTACGGTTCGCAACTACGTTATCGGCTTCGTGCACCTGGTTACGCTGGGCGCTACCACGCTCACGCTGCTGGGGCTGCTGCACCAGGTGGGGGCACTGCACCTGCAGCGGCCGGCAGCCCGGGTGGGCGCCGGGTTGCTGCTGGCGGGCTTTCTGCTCACCGAGGCGCTGCTGTTTGTTCAGGGTAGCATGTTCTGGCTAAACTGGAGCTTCCTGCCGCACTATTATCTGCTGCTGCTGCTGGCCTCGCTGCCACTGCCCGCCGGCGCGCTGCTGCTACTAGCAAGCGTTAGGGCATCCCGGGCTGAAGCGGCAGCTCCGCACGGCCCGCGCCCGAATGCCAGCCTGCACCCAATCCGTACAGCAGAATAATGACTGTGGGGCCTACAAAGGGTCGTTATACCGGCACGTAAGTTCGTACGCGCCGTACTCAACACCGCAGGCAACGAAGGGGGCTGCGGGTGACTAAAATCATTCATTACAAGAAATATATTCCAGTCCTTCGGGTCCGATATGGCAGCGCTGCTGGAACCGCGCTCCTTGCGTTTTTTCTCCGGTGTGCGCCACGGAAGGGCCGTGCCGATATGCTTAAGGCGGTATTCATTTCAGGAATGATCGGTAATCGGTATCTGCTCCCTTTGCGAGCGGCCAGCACGCAAACCAGCTCCGGGGCTGTACGCCAGTTGCCGAGCGTGCGGCAGGCGCTGCCCGCCTTGCGTTGGCTGGGGTGCCTGCTGCTGGGCCTGTGGCTAAGCGGCTGCCAGCCAAAAGCCGAGCGCGTGCGGCCAGTGTATTCGGCTATTTCCGAAAGCGTATACGCCACCGGCACGGTGAAAAGCGCCGGGCAGTACCAGGCGTTTGCCAGCGTAGGCGGCCTGGTAAAGGAAATCTACGTGCAGGAGGGCGACTCCGTGCAGGTAGGCACGCCGCTGCTGGCCATAGCCGCCGACGTGGCGCAGCTGAACGTGGAAAACGCCGCGCTGGCGGCCCGCAACGCGGCCGTGGCCGCCAATCAGGATCAGCTCCGCGAAGCCCGGGAGCAACTGGACCTGCAGCGCCGCACCATGCAAAACGACGAGCTGCAGCTTGCGCGGCAGCGCCGGCTCTGGGCCCAGGGCATCGGCACGAAGCTGGCCTTGGAGCAGCGGGAGCTGGCGTACGCGGCCGCCCGCACGGCGTACCAGTCGGCGGCGGCGCGCTACCACACCCTGCAGCAGCGGCTGGATTTTGGGGCGGCGCAGGCCCGCACCAACCTGCAGATTGCCCGCCAGCAAGCCCGCGACTTTGTGCTGCGCAGCCAGGTGCGGGGCGTGGTCTATAAGCTGTACCCCAAGCAGGGCGAGGCCATCGGCCCCCAAACGCCGGTAGCGTTGCTGGGCAACGCGCGCCACTTCGTGCTGGAAATGCAGGTCGACGAGGCCGACATCGTGCGCATCCGCCCCGGCCAGCAGGTGCTGGTAACCCTGGACAGCTACCCCGGCGAGGTGTTTACGGCCCGCGTAACCAGCGTGGTGCCCCTGATGAACGCCAACAGCAAGACCTTCGTGGTGGAGGCCGCGTTTGTGCGCCAGCCGCCGGTGCTTTACCCGCAGCTCAGTTTCGAGGCCAGCATCGTGCTGCGCACCAAGGCCCGGGCCCTGCTGGTTCCGCGCCGCCTGCTGGTGAACGACTCCACGGTGCTGAACGCCGAGGGCCAGCCCGTGCGGGTAAAAACCGGCCTGCGCGATTATCAGATGGTGGAAATACTGGCCGGCCTGGGCCCCGACGACGCGCTTACGCCCCCCGCGCCATGAAGCTGCCGCTGCTCTACGACGTGGCGTATTCGCTGCTGCGGGCGCGAGGGGGGCAGTCGTTGGTGGCCGCCATCGGCGTCACGTTCAGCATCACCGCGTTCATCGCGCTGCTCAGCTTCATGTCGGGCCTGAACCAGATGCTGGACGGGCTGGTGCTCAACCGTACGCCCCACGTGCGGCTGTACAACGAGCTGAAGCCCGCCGCCCGGCAGCCCGTGGACCTGTACACCGAGGGCCGGCGGCAGCACAATTTCATCCGCTCCATCAAGCCCCGCCAGGAGCTGCCGCGCATCCGCAACAGCGCCGCCGTGATGGCCGCCATCCGCCGCGACCCGCGGGTGCTGGGCGTGGCGCCCAAGATCCAGACGCAGGTGTTTTACAACGTGGGCACGCTCACGCTCAACGGCACCATCAGCGGCGTGGCGGTGGAAGAGGAAAACGCCCTGTTTGCTTTCAGCGACTATGTGGTGGCCGGCAACTACCAGAGCCTGCAAACGGTGCCCAACAGCATCATGCTGGGCAAAGGCGCCGCCGACCTGATGCTGGCCGACCTCGGCGACGTGGTGCAGGTGACCACGCCCCAGGGCGAGCGGGTGCAGCTGAAGGTGGTGGGGCTGTTTCAGTCGGGCCTGCTCGAAATCGATAAGGTGCAGAGCTACACGTCGCTGGCCACGGCCCGCAAGCTGCTGGGCGAGTCCAATGCCTACGTGACCGATATTCAGGTGAAGCTCCACGACCTGACCCAAGCCCCGGCCGTGGCCCGCGAGTACCGCCGGCTCTACCAGGTGCAGGCCATGGACATTCAGCAGGCCAACGCCGATTTTGAAACCGGCACCTCCATCCGCACGCTGATTTCCTACGCCGTGGGCGTGACGCTGCTCACCGTGGCCGGGTTCGGTATTTATAACATCCTGAACATGATGATTTACGAGAAGATGGACTCCATTGCCATCCTCAAGGCCGTCGGGTTTGCGGGCCGCGACGTGCGCCGGGTCTTCGTGCTCATTGCCCTGTCCATCGGGGTATTTGGCGGGGCGCTGGGCTTGGTGCTGGGGCTGGGGCTGTCGGCGCTCATCGGGCAGCTGCCGTTTCACACGGCCGCCCTGCCCGCCGTGCGCACGTACCCCATCGATTTCAACCCGGTTTTTTACGTCATCGGGGCGGTGTTTTCGGTGCTGACGAGCTTTCTGGCGGGGTATTTTCCGGCCCGCAAGGCCAGCCGCATCGACCCGGTCGTTATCATTCGCGGCAAGTAACCATGAGCACGCCAGTACTGGAAGCCCGCGGCATCAGCAAGTATTTCGCCGACCCGGTGCGGGTGCAGGTGCTGCGCGACATCAGCTTCGCGCTGGCCCGCGGCGAGTTTGCCTCCGTGGTGGGCAAGTCGGGCTGCGGCAAATCCACGCTGCTCTACATCCTCTCCACCATGGACACCGACTACGAGGGCACGCTGCTAATCGACGGGGAGGTGATGGGCACCAGGACGGAAACCGAGCTGGCGCGCGTGCGCAACGAGAAAATCGGCTTCGTCTTTCAGTTTCACTACCTCATCAACGAGTTTTCGGTGCTGCGCAACGTGATGCTGCCCGGCGAAAAACTGGGGCGCCTGGCCGCGCCGGAGCTGGAGCACCGGGCCTATGAGAAGCTGCGCATCCTGGGCATAGCCGACGAGGCCCTGAAGCTGCCCAACCAACTCTCCGGCGGCCAGAAGCAGCGCGTGGCCATTGCCCGGGCGCTCATTAACGACCCGCTCATCATCATGGGTGATGAGCCCACCGGCAACCTCGACAAGAAGAACAGCGAGGTGGTGTTCGACATCTTCCAGGAGCTGGCTCACACCCACCAGCAGGCCCTGCTCATCGTGACCCACGACCCCGATTTTGCCGCCAAAACCCAGCGCGTCATTGAGATGGAAGACGGGCGTATTATCAGGTAAATGGCCGCAGAATTCCCCGAATAGCGTGCAGGAAAGGGGAGTGACGGGGCTGTTGCACCGCTCTCTTTGGCCTGAGCTGGCGGTAGTTGATGGCCAGGTGCCGGCATGCTTCAGGTAAGCGCGTGGGCTACGTGCAGGCGGCGCAGCATAGGGCTTTTCTTGCTCTGGTGCGCCTGCATCCGCTGCAGAATATTGGACAGGGTTTGCACGGCTTCCACCACGCGGGTGCCCTTGTTGAGCATCACGCACTCGGCCCGGTCGCCCATGGCCGCGTCGGTAATTTCGGCGCGCGAAGGCAAGCCGCCGCGCGCCAGGCTCTCCAGCACCTGCGTGGCCCAGATAACCGGCACGTGGGCCGCTTCGCACAGCCACAGCATTTCTTCCTGCACCTCGGCCATGCGCTCGAAACCGCATTCAACGGCTAAGTCGCCGCGGGCAATCATCACCCCGCAGGAGCCCGCCGCCATGGCACTCAGCAGCAGCGCCGGCAGGTTATCGAAGCCCTGGCGGGTTTCAATTTTGAGGATGATGGGCAGCGGCCGGTCGGTTAGCTGGGCCAAGTGCAGCCGCAGCTGCTCCACGTCCTGCACCGTGCGCGCAAACGAAAGGGCCACCATGTCGGCGTGCTGTGCGGCGAAGACCAGGTCCTGCCGGTCTTTGTCGGTCAGGGCCGAAACCGGTAGCTGGCTGTCGGGCAGGTTAATGCCTTTGTCGTTGCGCAGCTTTTCGCCTTTGGCGCGGGCCCGCGTAATGCGCACCAGCAGGGTGCCGGGCTCCGCCAGCTCTACCACGCCGCCAATTTTGCCGTCGTCGAACCAAATGGCTTCCCCCACTTGCACGTAGTCGAGTACTTCCGGCAAGGTGCAACCAATGGCCGGCGTTTCCAGAGAAGCCAGCTCCGCGAGGGGCAAACGAGTGAGCCGGAGCCGGTCGCCGGTATGGAGCAGCAGCAGGCTTTCCAGCTGCGGCAGGCCCAGCGGAGTTGCGGCGGCGGAAGCACTTTGAAAGCGGGTTTCGGGCGTGAGGTAAGCGGTTTTGCGCAGCTCGGCCCAGCTGCCCGCCGGGCCCATACTATGCAGGCGCAGTTTGCGCTTCTTGCCGCGCGCATCTACCAGCCGAATGGTTTCCCCTTGCTGCAACTGGTTCAGCCAGGTAGCCGGGAAGTGCAGCGTGGCCGTGCCCGGTTCGGGCGCGGGCTGGGGCTGCTCCTGCGCCGTTAGCCACAGCCGAGCCGGTGCCAGAATGCGCCCGAAAGCGTCGCGCCGGGGGCCGACGGGCAGCACGGCCGGAGCAGGTGGCAGGCCGGCCGTGCGCAATTTGGGGCCGGCCAGGTCCATGCTTACGTGGCAGGACTTGCCCAAGGCCTGTTCGGCCCGGCGCAGGTGCGCTATCATCTGCTGCCAGGCGGCGGCATCGTCGTGGGCGCAGTTAATGCGCATGCAGTCCATGCCGTGGCGCAATAGCTCGTGCACCAAGTCGTAGTCGGTTGCCGCTTCGCCCGGCATGGTAACCATAATTCGTACGCCGCGCGCCGCAGGGGCGGGACCCAGCGCCGCCTTGCTGTGCTCGGTGAGCAGGCGCGGGCCGCTGCTGAAATCCGGGGCTTTTTCGGCGGGTGGCTCCGGCACGGGCGCCTGGGGGTGGCGCAGGGCGTGCAGCACGCCCAACACGGCATCTACGGTGGCCAGCGCGTGCGCCTCGGCCCGGCCCAGCGACGAGAGGCCCAGCGCGGCCAGGCGCTGCTGCAAGGGGCGCAGGTCCTGCCGGCGCAAGGCCAAATAGTGCAGCAGGTTGCGGGCGCTGAGTTGAAAGTCGGGGTGCACTGCCTGCAGGCGGTCGGCCGCCTGCGCGGCTAACCGGAGCATATCCTGGCGCACGGCCGTCAGTTCAGCAATCAGCTCGTCGAGTTCGGGGGCGTGCTGGCCGGCAAACGAGGTAAGAAAAGCAGAATCGACTGTCACAAGCAATAGATAAGGGTTTCCGAAGCCAAGCTAGGGCCGAAGTGCGCCCGTGTGGTACGTACGATCAGATTAAGCAGGTTACAACAGCGTTGGCAACAGCTTCAGAATCCTACTCCGAACCATCTTTGTCAGGAAGCGCAGCGCGCAGCTACACCGCTTTAACTAACTGGCAGAAGCAGGAACGTGCCGCTCCGGTAGCTTACGCTTGTGGGGCTGCCAACACGGGCTGCCCTACTTGGTCAACCGGCTTTTTAGCCAGCGGAATGGCACGTATAACCTTTGCGAGCTGGTCCTCGCGCTGCTGGGCGGTTAAGTACCGCATGCGCCCAATGCGGGTAACGCGCACGGGCGAAATGCCGCAAAACTCCAGTACGGCCCGCTTAACGGTGTTCAGGTCGCTGTTGCGGTACTGCCACCAGATCCACCACGTTGGGGCGTCGCAGGTGGTGATTACGTGCGCCGAGCGTCCCCGCAGCAGCTTATCCCAGAACGGGCCCTGCTGCCGGTAGCGGTAAGCATAGCCCGAAAGCAGCACCCGGTCGAAAAAGCCCTTGAGCAGCGCCGGCACCGAGCCCCACCAGATCGGGTAGATAATCACCCACTGCTCGCACCAGCTCAGGTGCTGCTGCGCCAGCTGCAAGTCGGGCTCCAGCGCCTGAACCTGCTTGTAGCCCTTCCAGAGGATGGGGTCGAAATCCAGGTCGCCCAGGTTTTGGCGGCGCACCTCGTGGCCGTTGCGCGTAGCAGCGGCTTCGTAGGCATCGGCGAGCCGGCCGTTAAAGCTGTCCTTGTCGGGGTGCGCCAGGAGCAGGTAAATGCGCATCGGTTTTCGAGCTTGGATGGGAGAGAGGCCGCAAAACCGCAAAGGGTTGTTGCGTGGGCTTACAGCGCGGCAAGTAAGGGGCTGAAGCGCATTCGGGCAATGACGAACATCAGGCCTCCGGCCGGTAATGGCCTGGCTCAGCGGTGGCCGCAGAAGCCGAAAGCGTACCGCGTTGCTCAAACGCCCGAAGCATTTCAAACCGTTTTTTCACGCCACAGCGGCACATTTGGCCGTTGGCCGGATGCGCATCGGCAAAGAGCCTCTTCCGGTAACAGGCCCAACTACTACCCGGTCTGGCTTACGAACAACTGTATTCGCCTAACAGGGCGTGCAAGTCGTTCAGGCGGCGTTCTACCTGCGCCAGCAGCTCAGCCGATACGGGAATTTGCACGCCGTGGCGGGTGTAGAGGTAGCGCACCAAGGCAGTGAGTTCGCGCAGCTCCTCCTGCAGTAGCGTGCGTAGCTGCTCCCACCGGTCGGGTACGGTACGGGCCTGGCTTAGGCAGGTGTGGCGTACGGCAATGGTCTGGCTGATAAGCGCGGCCAGCTGGTCCAGCACCTGCTGCTCGGTGGCGCTAAAGGAACGGGGCTGGCGGTCGATGATGCACAGGGTGCCGATGGGGTGCTGATCGGGCAGGCGCAGCACGGCCCCGGCGTAAAAGCGCAGGTCGTTGGCCTGGGCGGCCTGAACGGCTTCCGGCGGCAAGGTGGCCACTTGCTCCAGCAGCACATCGTGGTATACCACCGCCCGGGACTGCTGCACGGCGGTAGAGCAAATGGCTTCTACGCGGGGCTGCCGCTCGTTGCCGGGCATGCCGTGGTTCGCGGGGTAGAACACCTCGTCTTCCTCCACTACGGAAATCAGGGAAATGGGCAGGCTGAATACTTGCGCCGTGAGGGCCACAAACTCATCGAAGATGGGCTCGATAAGGGTGGGCAACACCTCGTGGGCGCGCAGGCTGCGCAGGCGGTCGGGTTCGTTGTTGGGCGGCAGGGCAGCAGAAGACACGGACATAGCACAGGGTAGCACCAGCAAGCTACAAACTTTAAAACGCAACTGCTTGTGCCAAGAAATGCCGGGTTCCTCCTGGCTGTTGCCGGCGGGCTGGGGCTGAACAAAGTGCATTAACCGGTTCCCGGTTCAGGTCCGAATGGTGGGCACGTGCCCAGCCGCCAGGCGCCGGAAACGTGCGGGGGGTGGCCCTTTCTTGTTTTTGCCTGCTACATGCTTAGTTTTTATTTGCCCGTTTTCAGGCTCAGCCCACGCTGACAACCGGCGTAAATTGCCCTGGCCGCCGCTTCTGCTCAAAAGCGCGCGGCTTTTCTTTTGCCCCGTTTTAGCGTGAATATGTCCTCCGTAGCTTAGTATCTGTTGCCGTACAAAGTCAACGTTAAAAATGAAATCCTGGCCGGCCTGACCACTGCACTGGCCTTGGTGCCCGAAGTGGTAGCCTTTGCCCTGCTGGCTCACATCAGCCCGCTGGTGGGCATTGGTTTTGCCTCTGTTATTTGTATGGTTACCAGTGTATTTGGTGGCCGGCCGGGCATGATATCGGGTGCAGCGGGTTCGGTGGCGGTGGTCATCGTGAGTCTGGTGGTGCAGCACGGGGTGGAGTACCTCTTTGCCGCCGTGGTGCTCATGGGCCTGATTCAGGTAGCCGTGGGGCTGTTGCGCTTCGGCAAGTTTATTCGGCTGGTGCCGCAGCCGGTGGTGTACGGCTTCGTTAACGGTCTGGCCCTGATTATTTTCATGGCCCAGCTGGAGCAGTTCAAGGTGCCCGATGCAGCCGGGCACGAACACTGGCTTACGGGCGTACTGCTGGCGCTGATGCTGGGGCTGACCATGGCAATTGTCTATTTTCTGCCCAAGCTGACCAAGGCCGTGCCGGCCTCGCTCGCGGCCATTGTGGTGGCGTCGGCGCTGGTTATTGTGGGCGGGCTCGATACCAAGTCGGTGGGCGACATTGCCTCCATTGCCGGCGGGCTGCCCACGCCGCACCTGCCGCGGGTGCCCCTGGCATGGTCTACGCTGGTTATAGTGCTGCCTTACGCCGTAATTATGGCGCTGGTGGGCCTCACCGAAAGCCTGCTCACGCTCACCGTGGTCGATGAAATGACCGATACCCGCGGCCGCGGCAACCAGGATTGTCTGGCCCAGGGCCTGGCCAACGTGGCCTCGGGCCTGACGGGCGGCATGGGCGGCTGCGCCATGATCGGGCAGACGATGGTTAACTTGGAGTCACGGGGGCGCGGGCGGCTTTCGGGCGTGGTGGCCGCCGTGGCCCTGGGCCTGTTCGTGGTGGTGGGCTCGGGCTTGTTTATGCGCCTGCCGCTGGCCGCTTTGGTGGGCGTAATGTTTATGGTGGTCATCGGTACCTTCGAGTGGGCCAGCCTGCGCATTCTGTGCCGCATACCGCTAACCGATGTGCTGGTGATGGTACAGTGACGTTGGTTACCGCGGTTTCGCAGAACCTTGCCCTGGCCGTGCTGTTCGGAGTGGTGGTATCGGCGCTGGTCTTTGCCTGGGAAAACGCCAAGCGCATCCGGGCCCGCAAGTACACGGACGAAGCCGGCGTGAAGCATTATGAAATCTATGGGCCGCTGTTCTTCGGCTCGGTGCAGGGCTTTGGCGAAAAATTCGACGTGGCCGGCGACCCCGCAGAAGTAATCATCGATTTCCGCTAAAGCCGCGCGGCCGACATGTCGGCCCTGGAGGCGCTGCACAAACTCACCGAGCGTTACCACCGGGCCGGCAAAACCGTGCACCTGCGCCACCTCAGCCCCGACTGCCGCCGGCTGCTGGGCAATGCCGGCGCCTTGGTCGACGTCAACATCCTGGAAGATCCGCGCTACATCGTTACGGGAGCTAACGTGTTGTACTAGCCAAAAGGCCTCCCGTAAATATTTGCAACACTTGTTGGCCTGTTACTTCAACCGGCTTCAGGTTGTTAACTGGCCGTCCCAGCTTTGGGTGAACATCAGACTCCTTGCGGACATGGGCGCAGATCGGCTACGGCAGGGCCGGGCGGCCGGGGGTTACGCTTTTTGTTTGGCGGTCAGCCAGGCGGCGGCTGCAGCCTTGTCGGTAAACAGGGCCACTTCCACCTGCGAGCCAATTTTTCCCCGCAGCATCGCCTCACCGCCCTGTTCCCCAAACGAGCCCGGACGCGCCACGTGGGCCAGGTACCGAATGCCGGCGGCGTATGCCCGCGGCAACCATTCTTCCTCAAGCCACGCTACGGCGTCGGACCAGGGCCCCGAAAACCCGGTGTTGTCGTTGAGCCGGTAAGCGCAGCGGCTGTGCTCATGCACGGCCAGACCGGCCACTACGGCGTTTTTTAAGTCTTGTTGGGTAGCTGCGCCGTACCACGTGGCTTCCACGATGTTGGTCCGCTCATGGTACTCAATACGGTAGAACACCCGGCCGAAGATGTTCTGGACTTCCCGAGACAGAACGGGGGCTTCCAATGGGTGCATAGTAAAAATTTAATAAAAGTAATAAAACTTTCGCGAGTTGGTGGTAGGGCCTGCGGCGTGTGCCAGCACCATCTGGGTTCCGGCTAAGCTTGTGGGTCGGGTTGGCGCTTGGCCGGCGCCCGCATGCTGATAGGCCCGCGCTACACCGTCGGCGGGGGCAGCGTGGGTAGTGGCGGAAGAGCAGAATAGCGCTAAGCGTTATTGTACGCCTCTGGTTATGCCGTTGGTCCCGAAAACCGCGTCGTTGGTAACGGGCGGCGGCAAAACTCAGCCGAGAGGTAGAGGGAGCTTGCGTAACGGAATCGGGCAAACAGGGCGAGGCCGCTGGGCCGGGCGCAGCTTTGCGGGGGCGCCTTCGCGGGCGCGGTTGCCGGTAAGCAGTACATGCGGCGGCGAATAATCAGCGACGAGAGCAGCGTGAGGCCGCCCACGGCCACCAGCGCGGCGGATAGGCCGAATGCATCGGCCAGCACACCGGTTAGCAGGGCACCCACCGCGTACCCTGCGTCGCGCCACAGGCGGAAAATGCCTACGCTGTGGGCCCGCTGGGCCGTGGGAGCGTATTCGGCAATGGCGGCTAAAAACGTGGGGTACACCAGCGCTGTGCCCGCTCCCAGCAAGGCCGCCAGCAGCACAAACGTGGGGTACGACGAAGTAAAAAGCATGGCCAGCAGCACTACGCCTTGCAGCAGCATGCCCCAAAACAGCAGGTCTTTTTTGCAAAGGCGGTCGGCCAGCGGCCCGGTCAGGAGCTGGCCCAGTCCCCAAACGGCCGGATACACGGCTGCCACGGTGCCAATTTGGGTTAGCGTAAAACCCTTGCCCGTTAGCAACAACGGCAACAGGCCCCACACCATGCCGTCGTTGAGGTTGTTGACCAAGCCGGCTTGCGTAACCGAGCCCAAGTTGGGGTGGCGCCAGCTAACGTCCCAGAACGAGAGGGGAGGGCCCGCCGCGCCGGCCGGGGCCTGGGCGGCTTCCAGGGCTACGTGGTGGCGGGTGTCGCGCACCAGCAAGGAGCTTAGCAGCCCCATTACGGCCAGCCCGAGGCCCAGGTAAAACGGGTAGGGACGCAGGCCGTATTCGGTGGCCAGCCAGCCCGACGCAAAGGCCGTGGCCGCCACGGCCAGGTACCCAGCCGACTCGTTCAGGCCCATAGCCAAGCCGCGCTGCCTGGCACCTACCAGGTCTATCTTCATCACCACCGTGCTCGACCACGCCAACCCTTGGTTAAGGCCCAGCAGGACGTTAGCGAAAATCACCCAGCCCCAGGACGGCGCCCAAAGCAGGAGCAGCGGCACCGGCAAGCCAAAGAGCCAGCCCAGCAGCAACAGGTTTTTGCGCCCCACACGGCTGGCCCAGGCGCCGGCGTAGTAGTTGGCAGCGGCCTTGGTCAGGCCGAATACCACGATAAAGGAGAGGATGGCCGAATGCGCCACCAGCTGAAACTCCTGCTCGGCCAGCCGGGGCAGAATGGTACGCTCCAGTCCCACCATGCCGCCTACGAAGGCATTTACCAGCACCAAGAGGCTGAATTGGGGCCAGTTTTCGCGCAATCCGAGTTGATGCGTCATAACAAAGACGGGGTACGCCGAAAGGTAAACCGGATGGCGTCCGTAATCCAGGTGAAGAGCAGGCGGAGCCGTAAACCGTTAGGCAGCGGCCTAGTGCGGGAGCTTTTCGCGCAGGGCGCTATAGGTCCAGGTGCCGGCCAGCGCGGCCAGAATGAGCACTGCCGCCCCCGCTACGCCGCTGCCCAACTGGGCAAACATGGGTCCGGGGCAAGCGCCGGTCAGGGCCCAGCCCAACCCAAACAGGATGCCGCCAATCCACACGCCGTGGTTGTATTGTTTGTCGGCGAGGGCGATGGTTTCGCCGTCAATGGTCCGGAGGCGGTAGCGTTTGATAAGCTGAATGGACACCAGCCCCACCAGAATGGCCGAGCCAATGACGCCGTACATGTGGAAGCTCTGAAAGCGGAACATCTCCTGGATGCGCCACCAGCTCACAACTTCGCTTTTCGTAAGAATGATGCCGAACAACACGCCCAGCACCAGGTACTTCAGGTTCTTCATTTGACTGATTAAAAAAGCAGCGGGTAAAACACCCAGGTCATTAACAGGCCGCCCACGAAGAAGCCAATAACGGCCACCAACGACACCCATTGCAGGTTTGAGAGGCCCGAAATGGCGTGGCCGGAGGTGCAGCCCCCGGCGTAGCGCGTGCCAAAGCCGACGAGGAAGCCACCCAGCACCAGAAACACCCAGCCTTTCCAGTTGGTCAGGTTTTCGAGGGAAAACAATTCCCTGGGCAAGAGGCCGGAGAAATCGGTCAAGCCCATCTGCGCTTTCAGGTCGCGCACCGTGTCGTCGGAAATAGCAATGGTGTCGGGGTGGCCCAGCACCTGGTAGCCGAGGAAACCGCCGATGCCAATGCCGAGCACGAAAAACAGGTTCCAGATTTCGGCCCGCCAGTTGTAGTTCAGGAAGGGAATACCCGCCGGCAGGCAGGCGGCACACACGTGTCGCAGCGAAGAGCTGATGCCCAGGGCCTTGTTGCCCAGCAGCAGCAGCGCCGGCACGGTCAGCCCAATGAGCGGGCCGGCTACATACCAGGGCCAGGGCTGGCGAAGAAAGTCAAGCATGAATTAGTGGGGTTGAGGGAGTACGAAGAGCCTACTAGCGGATCAGCTTTTCGGGCCAGTCGAGCACCCCGCCAAGCAGGTTGTGTACCTGCCCAAAGCCGGCCTTGGTGAGCTGGCCAGCCGCGGTGGCGGAGCGGGCCCCGCTGCGGCAGTACACGTAGGTGAGTTGGGTTTTGTCCAGCGCCGCCACGCGGCGGGTAAAGTCCGGGCTGGTCACGTCCAGGTTAACCGCGCCGGGCAGGTGGCCGGCGGCAAACTCGTCGGGGCGGCGCACGTCCAGCAGCACCGCGCCGGGTTGGCGCAACGCGGCAGAGAACTGGGCGGGAGTGAGGTTTTTATAAGTAGATGCGGAACCTTGAAAAAGACCAAACATGGCGGAAAGGAAAAGCGGGAACGTTAGCTGATGCAGAGAAGCCACGGCGAGCAGGCTGGAAGAGCCGCTGGGTTGCGCAGGCTGCGGCTCGTCCGAAACCGGGATAATTAGTGGCCGGAAATGGCCGGGAGAAAGGTCTTCACAGCTTCGCTTAAATCGAGCACGGGCGTGCCAGGCAGGGCCGGCGCCAGAATGCTGGCCCCGGCAGCCGAGCGGTAGCCCCCGGCGCAGTGTACCACCACGGGCTTGCCGTGGGGAATTTCCTGTACTCGTTCGCGCAGCTCGGGCAGCGGAATGTTTAGCGCACCGGCAAACAGCGGCTCGGCCTTAGCTTCCGAAGCGTTGCGGATGTCCACGATGGTGTAGGCCTCCGGGTGCTGGCGGAACTGCTCCACGTCCAGCTTCGGTAGCGTTGCCTGCGTTGCGGGTGTGCCCACCAGGGCACCTTTAATCAGGGACTCATAGCCAATTTTGGCAGCCTTCTGAATCAGTTCTTCCCGGGCTGCCTCGTCGGCCGCCACCAGGTAGAAGGGTTCTTCCGGCCCCACTATGGAGCCCAGCCAGGTTTCGAACTTGCCGCCCTGTTGAATGTTGAGGGCGCCGGGTACGTGCCCCTTTTTGAACGCGGCTTCGGGACGAGTGTCTACCACCAATACACCGGGCTCAATGGGGGTGTCAGCTGCTAGGCGAGGCACCTGCTGCACACTGGGGGCGTAGGCCGGGGCCCCGGCTTTGTTTAAGGCCACGTCGTAGCCGAAGTACTTGGGAATGAAAGGCTGATCGGCCATCAGCTCCTGCACGAAGCCTTCTTCGCTCATCGGGCGCAGGGCGTAGTTGCTGGCTTTTTCGTCGGCAATGGTGCTGCTGTTGGCTCCACTCAGGGCTTTGCCGCAAAGGCTGCCCGCGCCGTGGGCCGGGTACACCAGCACGGCGCCGTCGAGCACCATCAGCTTCTCGCGCAGCGAGTAATACATCTGCCGGGCCAGTTCCTCGCGCTTGGCCGTGAGGTTGCCGGCTTTTTCGCGCAGGTCGGGGCGGCCTACGTCGCCGATGAACAGCGTGTCGCCGGTAAACACGGCCACATCTTTGCCTTCGCGGCTGAGCACAATGCTAATGGAGTCGGGCGAGTGGCCGGGCGTGTTCAAAGCACGAAAAGCGAGCTGCCCGACGGTGAAGGATTGTCCCTCGTCAAACGTTTCGTGCGGGTAGTCGGCCCCCAGCAGTTGGCTCACGCGAATGGTGGCGCCGGTAGCCCGCGCAATTTCCAGATGCGACGATACAAAGTCGGCGTGCGGGTGGGTTTCGATTACGCTTACAACGCGGGCGTTGTGGGCCTGGGCAAAGTCGTAGTACGGTTGCGGGTCGCGGGCCGGGTCGATGAGCACGATTTCGCGGGCCGACTCGCTCAGGATGGCGTAGGAGAAGTGGGCCAGGCCCTTGTCTTCAAACTGTTCGATTTTCATAAGAAAACTCAACGGAAAGGTGAAGAAACGCAGGTAGAAAATGGCTTGGGGAATCAGGCAGCAAGCGGGGCCTTACGGCGTAAACACCAGCTCGCGCAGCAGAATGAACGTGCCCATGGCCAGGGTAAACCAGCCGAAGGCCGGCTTGAGCCTGGCACCCGGAATGAAGCGGGACAGGTAGGTGCCCAGCACGATACCCACCAGCGCAAAAGCCAGGAAGCCGAGCAGGAAACCCCAGGCGATGGGCGTGCCGACGCTCAGGTCGCCGGTGAAGCCGATAAGCGAATTCAGGGCAATGATGGCCAGCGAGGTGCCTACGGCCAGCTTCATGGGCAAGCGTGCCCCCAGTACCAGGGCCGGGATGATTAGAAAACCGCCGCCGGCCCCCACAAAACCCGTGAGCAAACCCACCGCCAAACCAATGCCCAAAACCAGCGGGTAGTTAAAGGCGTGCCGATGGTGCAGCTCCTCGTCCAATACTTCTTCGGCCTGCTTGCTGCGAATCATCGACGCCGCGGCCACCACCATCAGCGCCGCGAAGGCGACCAGCACCAGCAGGTCTTTGGTGAAGGCAATGCCGGCCACCGTGAAGAGCTCCTGCGGAATGGCCGGCATGAGCAGCTTGCGCACCGCAAACACGGCCAGCAGCGAAGGAAGCAGGAACACCACGGCGGTTTTCATCGACACCAGTCCCTTGCGGAAGTAGCCCGAAGCCCCCACCACCGAGGTCGAGCCCACCACAAACAGCGAGTAAGCCGTACTCAGCACCGGATTTACGCCCATCAGATACACCAGCACAGGCACGGTGAGAATGGAGCCCCCGCCCCCCATAATGCCCAGAGAAAGGCCGATGAAGATGGCTGCGAAGTAGCCGATGAGCTGGGACATGGAAGGGAAGGTAGACGTATGAATTTATGATAGATTGTTCATGTGTTCGGTCAAAAAAAACCACGACTGCTACAGGAACGTGCAGGTGGCCAGGCACTGAATAACGTCTACTACCTCGCGCATCTTCAGGGCGTAGTAAATGTTTTTGCCCTCGCGGTGGGAGCTCAGAATGCCCTTAAGCTTCATGCCCGAGAGGTGGTGGGAGAGCAGACTTTGCTCTACGTTCAGCTTTTCGCTGATATCGGTCACCGACAGGCGCTCCTGGCTGGCCAGCAGCTGCACAATGGCAATGCGCGTGGGGTGGGCCGTCGTCTTGAGAATAAAGGCCACCTTCTCCATTTTCTCGACGGAGAGGTTCATGTCAGCGGAGCTAGTCGAGGTGGAGGAAGTCATTGTTGATGCAAACTTATGAACAGTTGTTCATTTATACAAGTGTTGTGCATTGGTTGGTTCCACTTCGCTCTGAATTCAGTTCTTATTACGCCCGCCGCTAACGAGCAAGTGGGTAAAAGGGGCCTTGCCAGGCGCTATGCATTCTATTCAGGATGTGCCAAAGGCTGTGCCCCAGCCGATTTCTACCGCACTGGCCCTGGACTGCGCCCGGCTTGGTTCGTGCCTGGGAGGGGCATCGGTGCCGTAATTTTCTATCGGCAACTTCAGGAAGCCGGGAGAACTGTAATTTGTCGATCTTCACGTTCGACTCAATTTTAACCCGTGCCAAACGCAACTCCTATGAGAAGCTTCTTTGCCCTGTTGGGCGCCGCGTTGCTCAGTGCGCCAGCCCATGCCCAGGCGCCCGTTAAGCGGCTGCCCTACCCGCAGACCAAAAAGGTGGACACCGTGACCACGTACTTCGGCACCAAGGTAGCCGACCCGTACCGCTGGCTGGAAAACGACCAGGCCCCCGACACCAAAGGCTGGGTGCAGGAGCAAAATAAGGTAACCCAGCATTACCTGGCCCAGATTCCCTACCGCGACGCCATCCGCAAGCGCCTCGAAACGCTGTGGAACTACGAGAAGTACGGCGCGCCCTACAAGGAAGGCAAGTACACCTATTTCTCGAAGAACACCGGCCTGCAAAGCCAGTCGGTGCTGTACCGGCAGGTGGGCAAGGGCACCCCCGAAGTATTCCTCGACCCCAACAAGTTCTCGAAAGACGGCACTACCTCGCTGGCGGGCCTGAGCTTCACCAAAGACGGCAGCCTGGCCGCCTACTCCATCTCGGAAGGCGGCTCCGACTGGCGCAAGGTGATTGTGATGAAGACCGCGGACAAGTCCCTCGTGGGCGACACGCTCAAGAACGTGAAGTTCTCGGGCACGGCCTGGCGCGGAAACGACGGCTTTTACTACAGCTCCTACGACAAGCCCACTACGGGCAGCCAGCTAGCCGGCAAAACCCAGATTCACCGGCTGATGTACCACAAGCTGGGCACCCCGCAAAGTGCCGACCAGCTGATTTTCGGCGGCGAGAAAACACCCCGTCGCTACGTGGGCGCCTACCTCACCGAAGACGAGCGGTTCTTGGTTATTTCGGCTCGCAACACCACCACTGGTAACGAGCTTTACCTCCAGGATTTGAGCAAGCCCGGTAGCCCCATCGTGCAGGTGGTGGACAACGAGAAAAGCACCGTGGGTGTGCTCGATAACGTGGGCAGCAAGCTCTACATTCAAACCAACCTGAACGCGCCCAACAACCGCGTAGTAACTGTGGATGCTGCTAACCCGCAGCCCGCCAATTGGAAAGACCTGATTCCCGAAGGCAAAAACGTGCTCAACGCCACTACCGGCGGCGGTAAAATCTTCGCTAACTACCTGAAGGACGCCACCGCCCTGATTGAGCAGTACGACATGAACGGCAAGAAGGAGCGCAGCATCGCCCTGCCTTCGGTGGGCTCGGCCGGCGGCTTCGGCACCAAGAAAGAGGAGAAGGAAACCTACTACACCTTCACCTCTTACACCTACCCGCCCACCATTTTTAAGTACGACATTGCCACCGGCAAATCCACGGTGTGGAAGAAGGCCGGCGTGCAGTTCGACCCCAGCAAGTTTGAGTCGAAGCAGGTGTTCTACACCTCCAAAGACGGCACGAAGGTGCCCATGATCATCACCCACAAAAAGGGTTTGGCTCTGAACGGCAAAAACCCCACGCTGCTCTACGCCTACGGCGGCTTTAATAGCAGCGTAACGCCAAGTTTCAGCACCTCCAACATTGTGCTGCTCGAAAACGGCGGCATCTACGCAGTAGCTAACCTGCGCGGTGGTGGCGAATACGGCGAGAAGTGGCACAACGCCGGCACCAAAATGCAGAAGCAGAACGTGTTCGACGATTTCATTGCCGCCGGCGAGTATTTGGTGAAGAACAACTACACCTCGAAAGACTACCTGGCCATGGCCGGCGGCTCGAACGGTGGCTTGCTGGTGGGCGCCGTAATGGCACAGCGCCCCGATTTGTTCAAAGTGGCCTTCCCGGCGGTGGGCGTGATGGACATGCTCCGTTACAACCAGTTCACGGCCGGCGCCGGCTGGGCCTATGATTACGGCACGGCTCAGGACAGCAAGGAAATGTTCGAGTACCTCTACAAGTATTCGCCCTACCACGCCCTAAAGCCCGCTAACTACCCCGCCACCATGGTCACCACTGCCGACCACGACGACCGTGTGGTACCTGCGCACTCGTTTAAGTTCGCTTCCAAACTGCAGGAAACGCAGCAGGGACCGGCCCCGGTGCTGATTCGGGTAGAAACCAAGGCCGGCCACGGCGCAGGCCGCTCCACGGCTCAGGTAATCAGCGAGCAGACCGACAAGTGGGCCTTCATGTTCCAGAACATGAACGTGTTGCCTTACCAGAACAACTAACGGCGCTTCGCCGTCTGCCCGGCCGGGCAGGCGGCGAAGGTGCGCCAAAAGCAGCGCGGCCAGCATCCGCAACGCACTTCTCACGAGGCGTGTTGCAGGATGCTGGCCGCGCTGCTTTTGTTTTGGTCCTCACATATGTATGCGAGGCGACCAACCATAGGCAGCGGTAGTGCATCCTTCAGGCAGTTCTCCTAACCTGATTTTTCTGCCCCTAATATGTATCGGTCCTTTTTGCTTTTGCTATGGTGGATGGTGGTGCTCTGCGTCCAGCGCGCCCACGCCCAATCGGATACCGCAACTGCGAAACCCGCCACTCAAGTTAATGCTGCCATCACCTCCCCGGTGGCAGTAGCTGAAGCTATTGAGCCGCTACCGCCGGTTGTAACCTCATCTTCCCCGGATAGCCCCGCAGTTTCGTTGCGGGGCCTTTCGGTTGCACAACGGCAGCAACAAGGGCGCGCCGATGCCAAACAACACTACCGCCCGGCCAAGGGTGTTTTTTGGACGGGCGCGGCCCTGGGTTTTGTAACTCCGCCGCTCTTTATCAGCGGCCAAGCCGGGCTTGCGGCCGGGGCAACCGGTTGCGCGGTGGTGCTGGGGGTGGTTCCGCCACGCGCGCCGCAGTTGCTCGCCCAAGTTCCGCGGCCTGAACTGCTGCAGGACCCTGACTACCGCAGCGGATACGAACACCAATCCAACCGAAAAAAAAGAGGGCGGGCACTATTGGGCTGGGGCGTGGGCTCCGCGGTTTCGCTCGGCGTATCGGTCGCTATTTTGGCCGCCTTGTTTCCCAACGGAATAGGGTTTGGCGGATGACCTTCCATTCCACTGCAAACATCTGCGGTGGTCAGCAATACCCATTTTTTGTGGGTTACAAAAAACTAGGGGAGAGGCCTGTTGAAAGTACGCAAAAGCAAAGCCCATCACGAAACCAAACGGCCGTTTTCGAGCGGTCAAATAGCGGGTTGATAAAAATGCGTTTTTCATCACACTGTTTGACCGCTCGGAAGTTCTGATTGAACATATTTACCTACCAAGCAGGTTGGAGCTAGTGTCAGCTTGGGTCATCATAGGTAAGTAATTCGGGGTTTGCATGCCCGCTAAAGAAAAAGCCCCGTTTGTAGCTTCCAAACGGGGCTTCTAGTGAAGCCGCTGGGTTTAGCTTCTGATTATTGTCAAGCCTATTACTGGCATCTATTTATGCTTTAGCTTTACTGCTCCACTCTCAATCGTTGGCTTTTTTGCCCAAAACCGTTGGTGTTTTTTCTTTTGCCAACGGCAAGCCATTTAGTGCGCAGTTCTTACTTAGACAAATGTGCTGTTTATCAGACGGAGAAATCCGGTGCTTCCAGAGGCTTGACGGGACCTATTTAATCCACTAGTAATTGACAGGGAAGTGGCGGGGCTTTGTTCATATGGAACCGAACTAAATAGGTAACGAGATGAACAGCCTGCCCGATGTCGGACTTACCATCCCAGTACAATATGGTCCGACCGGCATTTGGCTCGGGGAAAGAGTACGGACTAGGGTGCCGGCTTGGGCATGTACGGTGACCGGTACTGGTCCGGCTTTCGCCACCGAAATGCCAAAGCTGGTTTGCTGGCTCCGGGCTAGTATGGGGTAGGGAAATATGCTCAGCACTAGCGAGGGCTCCGTGGTCGTCTGGTAGGTGCCCAACAGGGACGTTAACACGACGGCATGCAAGGGCCCAGCTGCTGGGGCCGCAACTGCGTATCCAAAACGCCAAGCCGTCTTCAATAATTAACTATTAAATAGCTAAGCCTTACAGCAATATCGCGTCCCAAGCTAATTCGTCTTCGGAAAGGGCCGTCAGCAGCACTAAACCAACCCGGATTATATCTGATAAGGCGTCAGCGGTTGGTTGCCGATCTGCCCCTAGCTCCTGGGGTAACCACTGCTGCGTTTGGTTCAGCCAATAATGGCAACCAGCTAAGTAGGCGGGGTGACCACTTAAGCGATGAATCTTAGCGTAGAGGTGCGCCAGACCGGAGGCTCCCCGGTCCCATCGGGGGGTGTTTACCTGCGTAGCGGCCAGCGAAGTGCGCAGCAGGGTGTTGAGCCCCACCAATTCCGCTGTTTTAATCAATTCATTGTCGCCCAGCAAAGCGTGTGCCTCATAAAACAGCAGGGCTTGGCCCAGGTCGCCGCGGTGCCAGCTCAGTTCAGCGCTAAAAGTGGGGGCGCCCGCCAGCCCATGCAGCTGGTAGGGAAACACCGAGTAGTGGCCTTCCTGGAAGTCCACGCGCTGCATTACCCCCAGCAGTTGCAATAGGCTCGTACGCACGTGATGCTCCAGGCCCGGTACGGGCACGCCGCTTCGGTGCAGTTGTAGCAATTGCAATAGCTCCGCGGTCAGGCCACCATCCAGACCCAGTTCCACTGGCTGCGGAGGCGTTGTCGGGAGGTCTGGCGGCAGCAGGGCCGGCAGGCTGGCTTCGAGCAGCTGCCGCAGCAGCGGCGCCGAGGTGGGCAGACGCAGGCGCAGGTAGCGCACGCTACGAAAGAAATTGCGGCGGCTTTCGCCCTCGGGCGCGTGGCCGAGTTGCCGGGCTTGTTGTTGCACGGCTTGGTCGAGCTGCACCATACGGGCACTTGCGCCTGCGCTGGCCATGCCGTCGGCACTCCAGGCAGTATGAAGCCAAGCGGCTGCGCAGAGCGTTTCGAGTTGGCGGGCCAGCTCCGGAGGTGGTAGCGGGCTTAACTGTTCGGGCAACTGTTGATCGAAGCGTTGGGCTAAAGCAGCGTCCGGCGCGTGGCCGGACGCTTTATCGACACAGTAGCGATAAATGGTAAAGTCGGCATTGGATACCGGGGTAAATCCTGCTTCGTGTGCGCGCAGCAGCCAGGCGTGAAGGGCCCGCCAGCTTTGCATGAGGCTAAGGCGTGAGGGAGGCGCCGGCGGCTTGTTGGGCTGAAGCCTTCCGTTGGGAGAAGCGATGGGCGGATAAGAAGAGGACATTAGAATAATGGTAGCGGCTGACCGGTAGGCGAAACGGCCGGAAAGCGGCCGGGAAGCAGGAGCAGCCGGTTCGGCGGATCCGCAGCTAAAAGCGCGGGCGAGCCGGAAGGGTAAGCAGTGGAGCTTGGAGCTCGTGTCTGCTTAAAAGCCGCTTATGCTGGTGATAGTATCCGTAAGAGTGGTGTCACCAAAACGCTTGCCGGTTTGGGCCGGCGCAAAGCGTGTTACAACGGTCTTGGTGATTTTGAATTTGAGGGAGGCGTTGAGGTTTTTCATGGGATTGATAGGAGTAGAAGAGTATTTTGCGGTGATGCGTTGCTTGAAACAAACGTACTCTAGCCCCGGTACACTGCGGAAAATATTACACCAATCCCCCGTTCGGCGGTACCAACCTGGCCAATTCGGCCTCTTTTCATGGGCCGGCCCCCAGTGCCCACCACTCGCTCCGCTTATTTTTGCCGCATGCAATTAGGCTCTAATGACTGGCGGCGGGCCTTGCGGCGGCCCGCCGTGCTCCACGTGCTGGTCTGGCTCGGCTTCGCTTTGTACGAACAGCTCACCTTTTTATTTATAAACGTCGCGAATCCCGAACGGCTTAGCTTCGGCCTGTACTACCTGCCGCACGCGGCGCTGTTTTACGCCAACAGCGAGCTGCTGCTGCCGCGCCTGGCGGGGCGGGGCCGCTACCTGCTCTACGCCCTGGCGGCCCTGGCGGCGCTGGCCGGCTACGCCGCGTTGCGCTGCGAGCTGAACCTGGGCCTGGCCCGGTTCACGGGCTGGGCCCCGCCGCCCGGCATGAGCTACGGGCAGCTTTGGGTGCTGTCGGTTCACCGCGGCTTCTTTTTTCTGTTTGCCAGCCTCGGTTACTGGATGGCGCGCTACGCGGTGGGGGCCGAGCGCCGCCGCGGGGCGCAGGAGGCGCAGCTGCGGGCCACGGAG
>NZ_BAABHA010000007.1:0-197864 GCF_039541855.1 Hymenobacter koreensis | reverse complement strand
CGCCTCGCCACAAGTCAGGAAGCCGACTGTTATACTTGCACCCTGAGCATCGAGCTCTGAGCCGCCGACTGGCCGCCTTCTATCCCGACCCACTGACCCCCGAGCTATGATTTCCTGTCTGATCGTGGACGACGAACAAGGTGCCATCGACATCCTGCAAGCCTTCGTCGGCAAAACGCCCTTCCTGAATTTGATAGGCAGCTTTACCAACCCCATCGAAGCTATGGCCCTGGTGCAACGCCAGCCCGTCGATTTGATTTTCCTGGACATCCACATGCCTCAGCTTTCGGGCATGGCTTTTATGCGCCTGATTCAGGGCAAAACCAAGGTGATTATCACCACGGCTTACAGCGAATTTGCGGTGGAGGGCTTCGAACTTGAAGCCATTGATTACCTGCTGAAGCCCATAGCGTTCGAGCGGTTCCTGAAAGCGGCGCAGAAGGCGCTTAACGCTTCGCTGGAGCCCTCGGGGCGTTGGAAGCCAGCCGAGAAAGCAGACGACTATATCTTCGTCAAGACCGAGAGCAAGGGCAAAATGACTAAGGTCAACTTCGACGAGATTGTGTTCGTGGAGGGCATGAAGAATTACGTTTCCATTAACACCCACGAGGACCGCATCGTGACCTTGCTCAACATCAAGGATCTGGAAGACCGCCTGCCAACTAAGAAGTTCATGCGGGTGCACAAGTCCTACATCGTGTCGATGGACAAAATACGCGCCCTAGACGGAAACCAGATTCTTTTCAAGGACATGAAGGCCTATGTGCCGCTGGGCGAAACTTACCGCAATGCTTTCTTTGATGCCTTGCAGGAAAAAGTAATGGGCGGCCGTAAGTAACGGCCACCCATTACTTTTTTAGACCTTCTGCCGCGCCTGGCTAGACTCGTAGTGCCGAAAGAGGAAGTCGTAGAGCACCATTTCGTGCAGGCGGGCGTCGGCCGGGATGATGCGGTTCAGCAACATGTGAATGTAGCTACTCAGCAGAGGCGCTAAGCTCACCTCGTCTGGGTGCTCGTCTAATTGGTGCCGGATAGCGGCGGCAAGCTCGCGCAGGGCCGCGTCTATGGGCCAGGCCTGCTCCGTCAGGGCCAGCCCAATGTCGGCGCGGAAGTGGCGGTATTTCGCGTCGAGTTGGCGTTTGAGGGCTTTGTCAATGCCGAACTCGGCGGCAAAGGCTTCTTTCAATCCACGCAGCAGCCGCAGCTTCTGGGGCAGCTCTTGGCCGAAAGCTTCCAGCAACTCGTCGATGGCCCGCATGCTCCAAAGCCAGAGTTGGGCTTCATCATCGGGCGTGGTGTGCAGGAGCTGCTGCAGGCAGGCCGTGCTTTGGTAGCAAAACAGCCGCTCGCTCAAAAGCATGGTGCTGCGCCCGTAGCGCTCCAGTTCCCGGTTGTAAGTATCGACCTGGTTTTTCCAGATATAGCCGCGGTCGAGGCAAGGCTGTACGTGGACCCGCACCAAGTGCACCACTTCCCCGATACGTTGCACATCGGGTAGGTGCAGGCGGAGGCGCAAGTGGTTGGCCGGATCGGCGTAGCGAATGAAAAACCACTGATCGATGAGGCCCCGGGTGAGCAGTTCGTCCACCAAGGGTGCCACAGCTTCGCGCAGTATGCGGTTGGCCATTTTCTGTCCGCAGTACAGCTTATGGTACAGCCACTCCGAACCCAAGGAAAAGTGGCGCGGTACGGTAGGTATGGCGTGCCCTGGCCGGGCTAGGAGGGGGGCGTCCGCGTAGCAGGGTGATTGGCGCACCATCAAGGCAATCAACTGGGCTGCGTAGGGCTGCCCCTGCGCATCGCGCACCCAACTGCTGGCCGGGTCAAATAAAAACTCTTTGAGCTTGACGGTCGAGCGGCTGCGAATGGTATCAAGCCAGGCGGACACCAGCAATGGGTTGTCGGCGTCGACCAGGAGTTCGTTGTCGCCGTCGGCCAGGGTGAAAAATCGCGGCAGCTGCCAACGCTCCTTAAATGCCCTCCACTGCTCCGGCATCTCGGCAGGGGCGGCCGCGCACAGCGGCTGAAACTCGGCCGCCGGCAAGTGCCAACTGGCGGCCTCCAGCACCACCTTCTCAAAGGTGAGCCGGGGCAGAAACGGCGCCGTCAGCGCCACCGACTCCCACCCAAATTTCAGCTGGGTTTGCAAACCTTGGTGTTGCAGCGTGCAAAGAAATTCATAGACCGGCAGCGCCTCATTGGTATAGTTGTGCGCCGTGCCCAGGCGTGGGATTATCCGCTCACCGGTACGGCGCGAGCGGAGCACCAACTCCCCACGGCGCAAAGCTAGCGTAAGGTCCTGCACCGGCACCTGCGCGCTGGCCGGTAGCACCGACTGCGCCAGGTAGGGAATTTCGAGGGCCCGAAAACTCGGACGCTGCAGGATGTTGCCCAGGCGGCGGCCCGGCAGGTGGCACAGCTCGGCAAAGGCCACACCTGGATTGTGAGCTTGCTCCTGCCGGCTCACTTCGCGCACGATGCTTTCAATCTGCGGCACGGCGTGGGCGAAGCGCCCCAGCAGGTTGACGGCACTGGAGCCGCCGACGCTGTCGAGCAGCACGCGGCCGCCGGCCAGGGGACGAAACATGACGGCCAGTGAGGCTGGCAGCGGAGCCGCGGCCGCGGCGAAGCGTTGTACTTCGGCTGGGCTCAGCGTTACCTCGTAGTGCTTCTGCCGCTCTGCCTCGCGCAGCTTGTGCTGCATAAACTGCTGCAACTCGCCGGACTGTGGGGCCAGGCGAACGGTGCGGACCGGGGCGGTCAACTCTAGATCGTGGATCAGGGGCGAGTAGCTGCTGCCTCTTTCGGAGTAGGCAATGCCGCTTTCCGAGTCGAGCACTTCCAGCAACGGCACCTCCTGCTCTTCATAGCGAGCTTGGAATTCGCGTTTGAAGTTTTCCAACTGGGTCTGAGGCTGGGCCGGGGTAAGGCGGGTGAGTACCTCCACGGCTTGGCGCAGGTTGGCTTGCAAAGTGGTATTAACGCTGCCAGCATTGGACAGCCCAAGTATGGCGTCGGTCTGAAACAGTTTGTCGAGCTCTAGCGGCACGCCCAGCTGCTTCAGCAGCGCCGCAATGCGCGCGTAACAGCCGCCCGCGTCGGCGGGCGGCTGGTCAAGTTGAGCGAGCAGGTCGGCCACCGCCACCAGCGTCTGGTCAATGGCCTGTAGGCGCTGCTCGTCGGGGGCTTCGGCCGCCAAGCGGGCAAGCACGCCGTGCAGGTGCTCGAAAAATTCGGGGCCCGTGACGGTGGGCTCCAACTCGCTCACCAGCACCTGTGCCCCGATGAGCGCATTCAGGAAGTCGGCGGCTTCGGCTTGTTCATCCGCGTCGTCGGTGGGGGCTAAGATGGCCAGCAGTGCGGCGTAGCTGCTGCCACCAGCACTGGCGGCCAGTGCCTGCTCCACGTATGGGTTGGCTTCGATGGAACTGATCTGGTGAATGCGCCCGGTGGGCAGAGACTGATGCTCGATGTAGCGAATTTCCGCGCCGATGCGGTACCAACTGCTGTTTGGCCAGTAGCGCAGCCGGGGGCGGATAAACTCGAGTTCGGTCAGGTGCTGGGCCAGGGCGCAGAGGTAGTGCATGTCGAGCCGGGTGTGGCGCTGGTGCCCGTCGGCGGCCAGCACTACCCGGCTGTCGGCTCCCCAGCATAGCACGTTGCAGCCCGCAAACAGGCCGAAGGGCGTGCAACGGCTGCGCATGCGGGTGAGGTAGCGAGCCACGGCCCCGCGCAGGCGGGCCACGCGGCGGGAGTCGGTCAGTTCACCGCGCCGCCACTTGCCGCATTCCTCATGCAGGGCTGGTGAGGCCAGGTATAGGGCTTCGAGAAAATTTTCATCAGCCAGGCTTGCGGTAATTGTCTCTTCGGTAATGGCAGGATCGAAGGGCCTGAGCGGGGCACGCAAAATCAGCTCGGGAGTGAATTGATAGGAGTTAGACACAAGCAAGGGAAAAGCGGGCCCGGGCCCACGGCAAGCAGAAAGGAAAACGATTGGCTAAGCAAAAGAATCAGGCCCGGACCGACGGGCGGAACTTGTATTGGGTAACAACGCCAACGGCTCGCCAGCGCAACAGCAAGTATATCTAAAAACTACCCTACCAGCACGGTGCTCCTGACTCCCAACGCTCGGGCGCCGGCCCGGCCAGAGTAGGTATTGGGGTAGTCGCAAAGCCGGGTTGGTCCCTAGATAAGCCCCGGTAGTGTAACGTTTTTGCGGCCGCTAAAAGGCGCAAATATGTTTGTGTCATCAAAGCGGTAGAAATAAAAGAAACGCCGATTGATGAGCCAATAAAATCGATTTTGGTTTCGTCCTTTGAAACGACCAATTGGTGTAAAAAATTATTTTTCATCTAGGTCACAGAATATGTTTGTATCAATAATAAAAAATCCCTGACGCCATGTTAAATCATTTCGCTAGAACCCTGCTGGTGGCTGCGGCTTGCACTGGCGCTCATGCCGCTCAAGCCCAAACCGGGGCCGCGGTAACCGGGACTGTCAGCGACAGTGTTTCGATGCAACCACTCGCCTACGCTACGATTGTGCTTAAGAAAAGCGCCGATCCGGCCTTCGTGCTTAGTACCATTACCGACGAAAAAGGTGCTTTTCGGTTCGAGAATGTAGCCGCTGGGAATTACATGCTGACCAGTATGTACTTGGGTTATAAAAATTACTCTGAAACGGAAATACTTGTCGATAATATTTCGGTCAATAACAAGCCGTTACCAGTGGTTATGGTGCCGGATAAAAAGTTGCTAAATGAAGTAAAAATAATCGGCAACAAACCCTTTATTGAAATGTACGCCGACAAGGTGGTGCTAAACGTTGCCGAAAGCCCTATTGCTCAAGGCAGCGACGCTTCCGAAGTGTTGTCCCGAGCCCCGGGGGTGGTGGGACAAGGCGGCCGCTACGTGGTGCGGGGTAAGACGGCTCTGGTGCTCATCGACGGAAAAGTAACCAACCTAAGTGGCAACGATTTAACGGAACTGCTCGCCTCGCTTCCCAGCAACACCCTTGACAAAGTGGAGGTAGTGGCCAACCCCTCGGCCAAGTACGATGCCAACGGGGGAGCCGTCATTAACATCCTGACCAAGAAAAACAGCGCTTTCGGGACAAACGGCTCCGTGAGTGCCGGGGTAGGAGCCGGTCGCTTTGCTCGCTACAACGGCGGCCTTCATCTGAGCCACCGCCGCGATAAGCTGAACATGTTTGGGGGCTTCGATTACCTGCGCACCAAGCAGTACCGCCGCCAGACCAGCAACCGCGTGCTAAACCAGGAAACCCGCATTGACGAGGAAAGCTACGACGTGACCGAGCGCAACAGCCTGACGGCCCGCCTCAACGTGGAATACGACCTGACCAAACGCAGCTCGGTGGGCTTGCAGGTTCGGGGCATAGCCAGCGCCCGGGACCGGGACGGCAATACCAACTCGTTTGTGGCCGGCTTAACCGGACCACCTAGCTCGACCAACCTCCTGCAAACCGACGGTGCGGCACGGGGACTCAATCCGACGGTCAGCCTGTACTACCGCACCTTGCTGGATTCAGCCGGCGGCGAGCTAAAGCTCAACGCCGACTACCTTACCTTCAACAAGCGCTTCGACGAGCAGTACCGCAACGAGGGCTTCGACCTGCTGACCGGGCGAGCATCGGCCAGTACCCTGCGTAACAACACGCCGGCCCGTAACTCGGTGGCTTCCTTCACAGCCGACTACACGCGCTCTTTCGGCAAGACTACCTCGCTGGAAGCGGGCCTGAAGTCCCTGCGCACCGTCACCGACAACGACATTCGCTGGGAAAACCAGGACGAGAGCGGCGCCTGGCTCAACGCCCCAGGGCGCACCAACCACTTCGTGTACCGGGAGTACATTAACGCGGGCTACGCTTCGGTGCGCCAGACGGTGAGCAAGCAAGTAGGCGTACAGCTGGGGCTACGGGCCGAGCACACGTACAGCGAAGGCGAATCGTTGACGCTCAATCAGCTTGATAAACGCGACTACTTCAATCTGTTCCCGAGCGCGTCGCTGGACTACACGCACTCGGAGAAGCAGCAGTGGAATTTCAGCTACCAGCGCAAGATTGACCGGTTCCGCTTCGACATCGTCAATCCCTTCCTGACTTACGTTAGCCCGTACCTGTTCTACCAAGGCAACCCCAACATCAGGCCCTCGTTCTCGCACAATTTCTCCGTTTCGCATAGCTACAACAACGCGGTGGCTACGTCGCTGACTTACGGCCGCCACACAAATGCCCTGGCGGAGGTATTCCGCCGCGACCCGGCTACCAACGTCGTCATAATGTCGGAGGAAAACCTGAGCCGTGCTACTACGGCGGACGCCAACGTGAGCGTGACCAAGCAGTTGCTCGGCGGCCTGTTGACCACGGTGAATAACGTAGGCGCGACCTACGTGCGGTTCTACTCTCCGAGCAGGCCCCTGCTAAGCCAATCGAGTGTAGGGGTAATGGCCAGTAGCAATAACACACTGAATTTTCCGCACGACATCAGGGCAGAAATCACACTCTTCTACCGGACGCCGCTTACCTATGGTTCCTACTCTTTTAGGGCCCAGTACAACGGTAGCATTGCGGTATCAAAACCGGTGTTGAAAGACAAAGCAACCCTCACTCTGAGTGTCTTTGACCCCTTCAACCTGCTGCAGGTCGGCTACGATACGCGGGCCGAAGAGTTGCGAAGCTATGACTTCAATAAGATGGAGAGCCGCTTCGTACGCTTGAATTTATACTACCGTTTCGGCAATCAGAAAGTTAAACCCGTCAGAACGCGCCGAACGAGCATCGAGAGCGAGAAAATGCGCATGGAAAGCGCTGCTAACCAATAACCATTTAGTCCTGGTTACCATCATGTTCAAAAAGTCTAAACTCACTGCTTCCCAGCCCCTGCTGGACGACGCCCGGATCATGCTGCTATCGGACACCGACATGGATAAGATCCTGGGCGGGTTCCAAGAGCCGGAACACAACATTATGCCGAACAATCCCTACCCGTGGGAGCTAGCGGACATGTGGACTGACCCACTACTGGATTAACTACTGCAGAGTTTATGGAATGAGTGTTTTAAGTATAATTAAGAGGACGCTATTACGGCTAGTTTATGGCAAGAACAGTAGCGAATAGTTGTATTTCGAAATCAGATAAAAATAATTAAATACTGATAATAGCCAGAGTTTATAATTATCAGCTACACGGTTTTGTTGACTCAATAATTCGGTTTTTCAGTCATTACTGATCAGGTCGAAATTCCTGCCCCCAAACTGGATTTTACCAAAGTGGCCGTGGTCAGGCTCGCCGAAGAGGATGTATATCAACTCGCTGGCAGTCAATAATCCCTTGTCTTCACCAGAGCAAGTGCAGCGGCTAACCCCACTTGCTGCTGGTGCACCAGCACCCACGCCCACCATCAGAAGAATAATTCATGTAGGTGGACTGCCTGGTTCCAATAATGTTTTCGCTTACCATTTTTTTCTCAACCCTTTTTCAACCCTTTTCCATTCAATTCTATGTCCAAACACAACGAAGTGTCCAACGCCAAGCTCTCCTTCGACAAAGAAGCCGTAGCCAACCTCTCGGAGCAGGAAATGGACCAGCTCGCCGGCGGCGGCTACGACACGGCCAACAGCACGGCCTCGAACATCACCTGCTGCTGGTGCACCTCCACCCGCCCCACGCCGGTGGAAGTCGAGCAGGCCTCCTAAGCCGCACAGTTCATTCTAACCTTTTCCAACCCTTTTTCTCAACCCTTTTTCACTCAATCCCATGTCTAACAACATCGACGTACAAAACGCCAAGCTCTCCTTCGACAAAGAAGCCGTAGCCAACCTCTCGGAGCAGGAAATGGACCAGCTCGCCGGCGGCGGCTACGACACGGCCAACAGCACGGCCTCGAACATCACCTGCTGCTGGTGCACCTCCACCCGCCCCACGCCGGTGGAAGTCGAGCAGGCTTCCTAACTGACGCTAGCTACCCAGGGGTAGTCACTACTCCCGCTTAGTAGTGCAAAGTATACAGGTGCCTTCGCCGGCCCTGTATACTTTCCCCGCGGGGAGGGGCTTTGGAGCCCGTTGTTTTGAAGTGCTACCACCATTTAATGCAATTCCATTTCTGCCATGATTTCGGTTAAGACAGTAGATTCCGCTTTTGATAAGGTTCAGCAAATCGAACAGGCATTATTTGCTAATTATCAAGCCGAAGTGGCAGCCGGTAAGGCCCAGGTGTCGTTGATGAACGGGGTGTCGGGATTGGCCTTGCTTTATTATGAGTTGTACGATTATTCAAAAGATGAAATTTACCGGCAAAGAGCCGTTGAAGTAATCAACCAGGTATTGCAGCAACTGCAGGAGCGTGTAGGCTCGTTTGCGTACTGCAACGGGCTGGCCGGCCCGGCGTACCTGTTCAACTACCTACGCGAAAAAGGCTTTCTGGGCAGCTCCATCGACGAGCTGCTCCTGGACACAGACCACGTGCTCATGGCCGTGATGCAGCGGCTGGTGAAGCGGGCCAACTTGGACATGCTGCACGGCGCCCTGGGCATAGGCCACTACCTGTTGGCGCGGCTCGCGGTGGCTCCTGAGCGGGCCGAGCTGATTGACGCCTGCGAAGCCCTGGTAAGTGGCATTGAGCAGCAGGTGGAGGCCGGTTTGGCCTATAACGAGTTTGTGCCGGGCTACACCGACGAGCAGGCCCGCTACGTGAACTGCGGCATGGCCCACGGCGTGGTGGCCAACCTGATGTTTCTGGTGAAGTACCTGCCGCTGGCGTCCCAGCCCGAGCGCGTCCGCGCCGCGCTGCAGGCTACCCAGCAGCTGTTGCGCCGCTACCGCTCCGCCGACAATACCACGCTTTCGGCCTACCCGTCCATCGTGATGATCAAGGAGCACGGCATCGAAACGTATTACGGCATCCCGCTGGGTTGGTGCTACGGCGACACCACCGTGTCCTTGGGCCTGTACCACGCGGGCCGCGCCCTCGGCGACGACGCCCTGATGGCCGAAGCGCAGGTGCTGGCCGAGCGCGCCACGCGCCGCGCCACGCCCGCCACGGCCCTCACCTACGATGCAGGCTTCTGCCACGGCAGCAGCAGTGTGGCGCACACCTACCGCAAGTGGCTGCTGTACAGCGGAAACGAAAACTTCCGCCATCATTACCAAGCCTGGATATCCCAAACGCTGGCCCTTGGGCACCACGCCGATGGACCCGGCGGCTACCAAAAATTTGCCGGCGAAACCTACGAGGTAAAGCACGGCCTGCTCGACGGGGCCATCGGCGTGGCCTTGGTGCTGCTGGACTACTTACGACCCGAAGCGTCCAGCGACTGGGACCGGTTTTTCCTGCTCAGCTAGCCCCAGCGGCGGCCACAGTTCTTTACTCAGACGCTTCCATAGATAATCAGACGCTGCCATGAAAAACACCTATTTCAATAAAGCCGTGGTGCGAGTGCCGCTGTACTCGCTCGATTATTACCAGCATTTTTTTGCCGATGATCAGGCCGCGCTGGCCACGCTGGTGCGCGACGAAACGTTTCTGAGTGGGCTGTACCTGGCCTCGCCGCAGCTGTATTACGCCGTACGCAGCCTGAAGCCCGGCGAACTGCTCGAAGACAACAAGAAGGCGCGGAAGCTGCGCCTTACCCTGGCCAAGTACGTCAACCGGCTTTCCACGCGCTGTACGCCTTTCGGGCTGTTCGCGGGCTGCGCCGTGGTGGATGTGCAGGCCGGGGACTCGGCCCTGGAGCTGGCCGCGCCCGAGCAGTACCAGCAGCACACCCGCCTGGATAGCCAGTACCTGTTTTCGCTCACCAGCAAGCTCAGCGCCGAAGCGTGGGTGCGGCCCTACCTGCGTTACACCGTCAATACCTCGCTCTACCAGCTCGGCGACGCGTACCGCTACGTGGAGTATACCTACCGCGGCACCAAGCGCAAGTACCAGTTGGTTTCCGTAAGCCGGCACACCTACATCGACCGGCTGCTGGCCTTGCTGCGCGACGCTCCGCAGGGCCTAAACATTCAGGAAATGGCTGCCGGCTTAGCCGATGAGGACGTGACGGCCAACGATACGGCCCAGTTCGTGGAACGGCTAATCGACGCCCAAATTCTGGTGAGCAACCTGGAGTTGGGCACCACCGGCGGGGTGCTGGAAGAGCAGGCCCTGGCTGTACTCTCCAAACTGCAGCACGCTGCTGCGGCCGAACCTTCGCACCATGCCGCTATCGGGAACCTGCTGGCTTACCTGGGCCAGCTGCGCCGCGATGCCCAGGCCGTGGACGCGCAGCCCATTCCGGGTAAGATGCACGGCTACCAGCAACTGAAAGGCTTGGCGACGGAGTTCAAGCACCCCTTCGAGGAAAGCTCTTTGCTGCAAACGGACCTGACCACCACCTTCGCGCAGGGGCAGATTGACGCGGCCGTGGCGGAGCAGGTGCAGAAAGCCGCGGAGGCGCTGTCGCGCTTAGCTGCCAACCGACCCAACACCAAGCTGGACAAGTTCAAGAAAGCCTTCGAGGAGCGCTACGACGCCCGCGTGGTGCCGCTGGTGGAAGCCCTGGACATCGAATCGGGCATTGGCTACGGCAATTTCCTGGACGACTCGCGCTCCGATATTTCGGAGCTCATCGGCGGGCTGCGCCTTGGCTCCACCAAAGCGGCCGACGAAAAAACCACCCTCAGCAGCCTGCACACCGATTTCTGGCTGCCCAAGCTGCTCGACGCCCAGCGCCGGCAAGCCGCGGTGGTAAACCTGACCGACGCCGACCTGGCCCCGTACGCCTTCACCGGAAAGTGCCTGACGACTACCTACTCGGCCATGACCTCGCTCTACCAGGACGCCGCCGGGCAGCCCGTGGTGCACCTGCAGGGCGTAACCGGCCCCACCGCCGCCACCTGGCTGGGCCGCTTCGGCAACCAGGACGCCGGCATGAGCGCCCTGATGCAGGAGGTGGCCGCGGTAGAGGAAGCCGCCCACGCCGACAAGCTAGTAGCCGAAATTACCCACCTGCCGGAGGCGCGGCTGGGCAATGTACTCCAGCGCCCGGCCTTGCGCCGCTACGAAATTCCCTACCTGGCCAGCAGCGCCGTGGACGCCGAACACCAGCTGCCGATCCAGGACCTGATGCTGTGCATCCGCGACAACCGCCTGGTGCTGTTTTCGCAGCGCCATCAGCGTGAGGTGCTGCCCTACCTAACCAATGCCCACTTCTACGGCAACGGCAAGAGCTTGCCGCTCTACCACTTCCTCTGCGACATGCAGGAGCTGAACGGGATGGTGGGCATGGTGCTGGAGCTGGAGCCACTGCGCCGGTTGTTCAAGCACCTGCCGCGCGTCACCTACGGCAACGTCATCCTGAAGCGCGCCTCGTGGGTGTTTACGCAGCAGGAGCTGGCCCCCGTGCTGCGGGCCACCGATGCCCAGCTGCCGGCCGCCTTCGCCGCCTTCGCCCAACAACACGGCCTGCCGGCCACGTTCTCCATTGCGAAGGGAGATAATGAATTGATCATCAAGGCAGACAACCTCCTGCTGCTGCAGGCATTTGTTGACGAAGTAAAGGAAATGCAGCAAGTGATGCTAAACGAGGTGCTTTTCGCGGAGCTGCGTCCCTTGGTGACCAACGGGCAAGCGGCCGCCTTCAACAACGAGACCCTGTTCTTCTTCCACCGGGACGCCGTGAAGGTGCCGCGCTTCCGCCAGCCGTTACCGGCGGTGCCCGTAAAGCGCGAATACCTCCCAGGCAGCGAGTGGCTGTACTTCAACCTATACACCGGCTTTAAGAACGCTGACCACCTGTTGAAACGCGTGGGCTGGCAGCTGGAACAGCTGTACGCCGCGGGTATCATCGACAAGTGGTTCTTTATCCGCTACTACGACCCCAAGTTTCACGTTCGCCTGCGCCTGCACCTAGTGGACGCGCGCCGCTACGACGAAGTCTTCAGCGCCCTCTACCCGCTGCTGGAGCAGCTAAAGGAGCAGCAAATTGTGTGGAAGGTGGCCGTGGATACCTACCAGCGCGAGTTGGAACGCTACGGCTTCGACAAGATCGAGCCGGTGGAGAACATCTTCTTCCACGACAGCCGCCTGTGTGTGCGCCTACTACAGCGCCTCTCGCGTGAAACCAGCGAAGAAACCCGGTGGCTGGCCTGCCTGGCATCCATCGACGGGTACTTCGATCTGTTCGGCCTCGACCTAGCCGCGCGCAAGGCCTTCGCCGAAACCATGCACGAGCGTTTCACCCAGGAATTTAACGCCACCGGAACATCGGCGCGCACCCTGGATAAGAAGTACCGCGACCAGCGGGCCGCCATCGTAGGTTTCTTGGCTGGCACGCACCACTCCGCCCTAGCCGCCGACGTGGCTGGTCTTGTACAGGAGCGCAACGACAGCCTGAGCGCCGACGCAGCCCGGCTGCATACCGTCGATGGGCCGGGCATTCTATCGTACATCGACAGCTTGGTGCACATGCACGTGAACCGGCTGTTTCGTACCCAACAGCGCGTGTACGAGCTCGTGCTTTACGGCTTCCTGCGCAAGTACTACACGTCCTTACTGGCCCAGCAGGTGGTCCCGGCTTAGGCAGGTTCGCCGGCGCCCGAGCCGGGCGCCGGCTCTGCTTTCCGCTTACCCGCGTCCTTGATCATTAAATCCCTGTCTTATGTTCGCTACTTTTCCGCACTATCCGCAGTACGACGAGATGGATTGTGGCCCTACCTGCTTGCGCATCATCAGCAAGTACTACGGGAAGCTGTTTTCGCTTGAATACTTCCGCAAACTCTCCAATACCACCCGCGCCGGCTCCAGCCTGCGCGGCCTGAGCGAGGCGGCCCGGCAAGTGGGCTTCCAGACGCAGGGCATTAAGCTGGAGTTCGAAGCGCTAGCCGAGAAGGCCCCGTTTCCATGCATTGCCTACTGGCGGCAGCGGCACTTCGTTATTGTCTATAAAGTCAAAAAGGACAAGGTGTATGTGTCGGACCCGGCGCACGGCCTGCTCACATACAGCCGCGAGGAGTTCCTCAAGCACTGGGCCGTTAACGGCAACGAGGGCGTGGTGCTTACGCTGGACACCACGCCGGCCTTCGAGGAGGCCGAGTCCGACGTAGACGAAAACAAAGAGAGCCTGCGCTTCATCTCCAAGTATGTGATGAAGTACAAGGCTTTACTGCTGCAGCTCTTTGTTGGGCTGATGGTGGGCAGCCTGCTGCAGCTCATCTTTCCCTTTCTCACGCAGACCCTGGTCGACACCGGTATTCAGCAGTACAACCCGGGATTCATCCACCTAATCCTGCTGGCCCAGCTGCTGCTCTTTCTGGGGCGCACGGCGGCCGAGCTGCTCCGGGGCAACATTCTGATCCACCTCAGTAGCAGGATAAGCATCCACATGGTCTCCGACTTCTTCATTAAGCTGATGAAGCTTCCGCTGGGCTACTTCGACGTGAAGATGACCGGCGATATTCTGCAGCGCATCGGGGACCACCAGCGCGTTGAGCTGTTTCTAACCTCGGGTACGCTCAACGCGGTGTTTTCGGCCATTAGCCTGCTCGTTTTTGGGGTGGTGCTGCTCATCTACAGCCCGCTCATTTTCCTGGTGTTTTTGGTCTTCAGCGCTGCGTACTTCATGTGGGTACTCGTTTTCATGGGGCGCCGGGCTACGCTGGACTTCAAGCGCTTCGCCCACCACGCGCAGCAGCAAGAGAAAAACCTGGAGCTCATCTACGGCATGCAGGAAATCAAGCTCCACAACGCCGAGCAGCGCAAGCGCTGGCAATGGGAAACGCTGCAAGCACAGTTGTTTCAAACCAGCCTAGACAGCTTGCGCCTCACCCAGGTGCAAACGGGTGGCGCCTCGCTTATCAACGAGCTGAAGAACATCCTTATCACTTTCCTGGCGGCCAAGCTGGTACTCACCGGCCAGCTCACGCTTGGGGTGATGCTCTCCATCTCCTACATCGTAGGGCAGCTGAACGGGCCCATCCTGCAAATTGTGGAGTTCATCAAGTCCTGGCAGGACGCCCGGCTGAGCATCGGGCGCATCAACGAGATTCACTGCAAAGACGACGAGGAAGCCGACCCAACCGCCGCGCCAGAGGCAGAAGCCGGCGACCTGAGCATCTGCAACTTGACCTTCCGCTACGACAGTAGTTCGGCGCCCTCGCTGGAAAACCTGAACCTGCTCATTCCCCACCGTAAGGTTACGGCCATCGTGGGGGCCAGTGGCAGCGGCAAAACCACCCTGCTCAAGCTGTTGCTGCGCTTTTACGAGCCCAATGAGGGCGAAATTCTGGTGGCGGACCGCTCCCTTTCCTCGCTGGGCCATAGCAGCTGGCGCGACAAATGCGGGGCCGTGATGCAGGAAGGCTACATTTTCAACGACACAATCATCAGTAACATCGCCGTCGGAGAAGAGGAAGCCGACTTGCAGCGGGTGATGTATGCGGTGGAAGTAGCCAACATCCGTGAGCACATCGAAGCCCTGCCGCTTAGCTACAATACCCGCATCGGGCAGAACGGGATGGGCCTGAGCACCGGCCAGAAACAGCGCATCCTCATTGCCCGGGCGGTGTATAAAGACCCCGAGTTCCTGTTCTTCGACGAGGCCACCAGCGCCCTGGACGCGAAAAACGAACGCATCATCAGCGAAAACCTGAGCGCCTATTTCCAGCACCGCACGGTCGTCATCATCGCTCACCGCCTGAGCACGGTGAAAAACGCGGACCAGATCGTGGTGCTGGAAAAAGGGCAGATCGTGGAAATCGGCGACCATGCCCAACTGATTCAGCGCCGGGGCTCCTATTTCAACTTGGTAAAAAACCAGTTGGAACTGGGCGAATAAGTAACCCACCTTCTCTTCTAAACCTTGGATTCGCCATGGCTAATTCTGCATCTACCGCCCCTGTTATTTCGCCCCGAGTCCATACGCTCAGCGCCGAAGTAAAGCTCATCCTCGACACCCCGCCAGTCTGGATTATTCGCTGGGGCAACGTGCTGCTGCTGGGTGTACTGCTGACAGGACTGCTGCTCAGCGGTCTAGTGTCGTACCCTAGCACCATCAGCGGCAAGGTGGTGGTGACCGGCGGCTCAGCGGCCAAAGTTCGGGTCGTAGTGGCAGCAGCCGAAGCCAAGCGTATCCATGCAGGGCAGCGGGTCGTCATCGACCTCCATGCTTTTCAAAGCGAAAAGTTCGGGGCTTTAACGGGCCAAGTAGCTTCCGCTACCCCCGTTGTTCGGGGTTCGGGCCAGGTTGTGCTGGAGGTTGTGCTTGATCAAGGGTACCGTACCACCTACGGCCTGCATTTGCCCGTTTACAAGGAAAATACCGGCTCCGCTCGCATCACGGTAACCGATCAGCGGCTGTACGAGCGTGTGCTGAGTTTTTGACCTAGCCTGATGAATTGCTGGAGCTAATGAGTCAGCTTGCAAACGGCCTTCAGGTGTTTCAGCGTGACGTCACTGAATGGCAGCAAGCCCGGCAATTCAATAGGATTTACATGACGGCGCCGATGCGCTGAAGGCGGGCGGTGCAGGCAACGCGCGTCGACGATGCTCTTCGATCTAGTTAATGCTTACCAAAAAGGGGAAAGCGTACAAACCTTTTCCGAACCGGGCAAAGGACGGGATAGAATTAAGAGCGGTTTACATACCCACTAAAGAAAAAACCCCGTTTGCAGATTGCAAACGGGGCTTCTAGTGATTCCGCTGGGATTCGAACCCAGGACCCGTACATTAAAAGTGTACTGCTCTACCAGCTGAGCTACAGAATCGTTTTCTTTGCGTTTTCAACAAGTAGTTGTTGTTGATTTGCGGGTACAAAAGTAGCAGGCTGATCCATTGATGCCAAACATTCGGTCAAAAAAAACAGTGTTTTTTTCGCTGTTTTTGATGTTTTTCTTGCAAATTGCTCAAGCTCAATCTGCTAGGAATTTGCTCGCACAGGCAGATTCTTTGTCCGAAGCAGGACAAGCAGAGCGCGCCTTCGAGGTATACAGACAGGTGCTCCGGCGCGAACAGGTGAGTCCACGGCTGTTGTTGCGCCTCGCCGCCACCAAAGAAAGCCAAAGCCATTACGCATCGGCGCTCTATTATCTCAGCTTATACCAGGCGCACTACCCAAGCCGGGTTGTATGGCGCAAAATGGTGGAAATAGCGCAAGGCCAACACCTAACTGGTTACCCCAATACCTGGCAGCAGCAATTGGGAATTACGGTGCAACGCTACTACCCGCTGGTGCTGCAGGTTCTGCTGAGCCTGGCAGTGGTAATTGGGATGCTGCTGTTGGTAAGCCAAAGGCGGGCGGGCAGGGTATGGTGGCTTATCTACGGATTCTATCTGATAGGTGTGACCGGGTTTATTTACTTCACCACCGTACCCCCGGCCGGCTTGGTGTGCCGGCCGCGAGCAGCGCTGATGGCAGCTCCCAGCGCGGCCAGTGACTGGCTGACAACCGTGGCAACGGGCGACCGACTGCTCGTGCGCGGTAAGCAGGATATCTGGTATCAGGTATTGTGGCGCGGCCGCGTGGCCTACATTCGCCAACACGACCTGTTGCTGGTTAACTAGAAGCTGTCTTCGATGCCGAAAGCAGCCGAAGAGGCTTTCTACAAGGACCTGAATCTGGCTGCGTAAAAAGCATACCGCAGAGCACCTTTGTGGTGCACTTCCAGCTCAGGCGTAAACACCAAGTTTGTCGCCTCCCTTAAAGCTTACGCCTTGCTTGTTAGACGCCGCAGGGGCTGCTTTATTGCCGCGAATCGGACGGTGATTTCACGGGCGAATTCTTCTCTTTCCGGAATTCGTTAAGCACCAATCGATCCATGATACCGGCTGGCAACCACTTGTTTAGAAAGACCGTTAGCTTGCCCTTTCCGGTGAGTACAAGCGTGGGTTTGCGAGATGCAACTGCGCGCAGAATGTACTGAGCAACCTCTTCACTGGTCATCATCTGTCCCTCGTCGCGCGGCGACTCGCCCTGCTGAGAGCCGTCGGCTGCCAGAGCAGTATTACGGATGTTTGAAGCCGTAAAGCCGGGGCAAGCGGTTAGCACGTGCACACCCTGGGGCTGCAACTCGGTGCGAAGCGCCTCCAGAAAGCCTTGCATGGCAAACTTTGACGCTGAATAGCCTGTACGTCCCGGCAGGCCCCGGTAGCCAGCTATGCTGGAGATGCCCACTATGCTGCCCCGGCTGGCCAGCACATGTGGCAAGGCAAACTTGGTGGTGTAAACGGTCCCGAAAAAGTTAGTTTGCATCAGCTGCTGAATCACGTCCAGGTCGGCGTCCTGAAAAAGAGCCCGCATGGAAATGCCGGCGTTGTTAACCAGAACATCGATGCGCCCAAACGCCTGCATGGTTTCGGCAACGGCTCGTTGGCAGTCGGCTTCGCGGGCTACATCGGCCTGAATAGGGCAGGTGCGGATGCCCAGGGAGCGGAGGGAAGCTGCTGTTTCGTGGAGGCGGGACTCATCACGACCGGTGAAGGCGACTTGGGCGCCGGCTTGGCCGAATGCTACGGCGCAAGCCCGGCCGATACCGGACGTGCCGCCGGTAATCAGGACTACTTTTCCTTGCATGAATGGTGGGGCGGGGCTTTTTAAAGGGCCCGCAGCCCCGCAAATCTACGGGCTTTTGAGAGGCCGCTGAGTCCTGCTGGCCGCCCTACGAATAATCTCTTTATAGGTTGCATTGTCGTGATGATCAATTGGATTTCCTCGCTACCTTTAACCGATTAATTTTCTCCTGACCACCTAAGGAGCCGCTATGCCAAACTTTCTACTTCTCCGGCGCTTGGCGTCGATGTTTTTGTGCTCACTCGCAACCGTAGCCGCTGGCCAAGTGCAGGCGCAGTGCCCGGTAGCGGCGTGCGTGCCGGGCTCGGCGCCGGCGGCCAACCAAGTGTTTAACATGGGGATTTTGAACGTGAGCCTGAACACGATCAACAATACCACCCTGGGCGTACGCGACGGTTACAAAGATTACTCCTGCGCCGTGGGTACCACCCCGGCCATCGGTACTATCCTCACCGTGGGGGTAAGCTACACCATACGGGTTACCACAAACTCGGGCGCCACCGAAAACGTGCGGGCCTGGCTGGATATGAACAACGACGGGCAGTTCAACGCGTCCACCGAGCAGGTGTTTTCGTCGTCGGGCCTGAACGTGCAAACCGGGACGGTGGTGGTGCCGGCCAGCGCCACGCTGGGCGTGCCGCTGCGCCTGCGCGTGGCCGCCGACTTCAACCTGGCGCCCATTCCGGGGCCCTGTACCACGTCGCAGTACTCGCAAACCGAGGACTACGCCGTGACACTGCAAGCCAACACGGCCGCGCCGGTAGCCGCCTTTGTGGCCGACCAAACCCTGACCTGCTCGGGCTGCGTGCAGTTCACCGATCAAAGCCTGAACGCGCCCACCAGCTGGCTCTGGAATTTCGGCGACAACACCACCAGCACCCAGCAGAACCCGCGCCACTGCTACACCACGCCCGGGACCTACACCGTGAGCCTGGTGGCGACCAACGCGGGCGGCAATACCACCAGCACACGCACCAACTACATTACCTACGACAACCAAGTGCCCGTGGCCACTACCTGCGCCGCGCCCACCGTTAACTACTGCTGCGGCTACGGCATCACGCAGGTTACGCTCGGCACGCTCACCAGTACCTCAGCCGACGGTGCGGCGGGCTACCAGGACTTCACCTGCACCCGGCGGGTAAACCTGATCGAGGGAAATACCTACCCCATTACGGTGCAAACCGGCAACACCAACGCCCAGGACACCCGCGTGTGGCTGGACCTTAACAACGACGGCGCATTTACCGCCAACGAGCTATTGTTAATAGCCCTCAACCGCACTACCAATGTTACCGGCACGCTGGTTATACCGGCCAGCGCGGTGAAGAACACCGCTCTACGCCTGCGCATCATTTCCGATTTTGCCGGTTCTACCGTGGGGGCGTGTTCGAACGTGCAGTTTGGGCAGGCCGAGGATTACTCCGTGAAAGTGCTGGCTAACACGCTGCCTCCCGTAGCCGAGTTTACCTCGAACTACACCAACACTTGCTCCAGTACCGTGCAGTTTACTGATCAAAGCCAGAACGCGCCCACCAGCTGGGAGTGGGATTTTGGCAACGGCAGCATCAGCACCCAGCAGAACCCGACGCACACGTATGTGGCTTCCGGGGTGTACAACGTTCGCCTGACGGTCCGCAATGCGTTCGGGCCTGCCAGCATCACTAAAACGGGCTACATAGCGGTAACCGTGCCCTGCGTAACGTATTGCACCTCCACCGGTACCAACCAAAACGTGTGGATTTCCAACGTTACCGTTAGCGGCGCCGTGCTGCCTACCCCGTTTGCTAACGCCTCGGGGGCCGACGCGAACGGCTATGGCAACTACACCAACAAAGTAATTACGCTGCGGCGAGGCGCCAGCTACACGCTGGGCGTAAACGCCGGTACCAACTTCAACCGCACCACCAGCGTGTGGATTGATTACAACCGCAACGGGCAGTTTGAAACCACCGAGCTGCTGGCCAATGGGAATTCGGCGGCGACTTATGCCACAGCGCTGACGGTGCCCAACCTGCAAAGCGTAATTGGGTTTACGCGCATGCGCATCGTCACGCGGTTGAACCCCACTGCGCCGTTTCCCTGTCAGCAAAACCAGCTGAACGCCGAAACCGAAGATTATTCGGTGGACATTCAGGCGCCGCTTTCTTCGCGGGAAGCGCGTAGCCAAACGCAGTTTGCGGTGTTCCCGAACCCCACGGCCGACGGGCAGCTGCAAGTGCAGTTGGCCAACGACCAGACCGGCGGCCTGTATGTCCTAACGGTTGAAAATACGCTGGGGGCCGTGGTATACCGCTCGCAGGTTCGGCTGGCGCCGGGTGCTGCGCAGGCCGTGAACCTGTCGGCCTTGCCGCGCGGCATGTACCTGCTGCACTTGCAGGATGCCGCTGGCCAGTTGCTGGTGCGCCGCTTCGTGCGCAACTAAACCTGCTGTTTTTGGGGCTGTCTGGTTTCGGCCGGGCAGCCCTTGTTTGCTTTTTGCCTTTCCCAATTCTATTTATATGCAAACAACTGTACTCCGCAGCTTGCTGGTACTGCTGGCTTGGCTGGGCCTCGCCACGGGCCAGGCTTCGGCTACTCACCTGATGGGTGGGGAAATGACTTACCGTTACGTAGATGCCAACGGACCGGCTACCGCGCCCTTCCGCTACGAAATAACCGTTACCATTTACACCGATAACGTGAACGGTTTGGGCGGTGGCCTCAACAGCTCCCGACCGGCCGTGGAAGTGGGTATTTACAACCGCTCGCAGGGCAACTCCCGCATTCAAATGACGAGCGTGAACGGCCCGACGTGCAGCAACGCCACGGGTATTGGGGTCGATAACATCAACGATATCTGTATTCCGCGGGGTACGTCGGTGGTGGTGCTGCCGCCCACGCCGGGCGGCTGCGTAATTCCCGGAGGCAACATTCCGGTGCGCGTGACTAAGTACGTGACCATTGTTAACCTGCCGCTTTCGTTGGCCGGTTACTACGCCGTGTACTCCGATAACGCCCGCAACAACGACGTAGACAACCTGGCCCAGGCCGGGGCTACGCGCATGACGCTGTACACGGAAATTGCTCCGCCGCTGATTCCGAACAGCTCCCCCACGTTTGCCGATACCGCTGTAGCCATCATTTGCCAGGGCGACACCAGCCTGGTGCTGAACAATGCCGTGGATGCCGACGGTGACCGGTTGATTTACTCGTTCGGAACCCCATCGGCGGGCATTATTCCGCCCGTGAGCTTTACCCCGCCGCCCGCTTCGGCTACGTACAACCCCAACTACAGCGTAACCCAGCCTTTCGGCCCCGGAACCGGTAGTTTTGCCTCTCTGAATGCCAGCACGGGCCTTTCGCGCTATGCCGCCCCGCGCCTGGGTAAGTTTGTGGTGGCCGTGGACGTGCGGGAGTACCGGCGCATAAACGGCATTGAAGTACTAGTGGGCGTTACCCGCCGCGACGTGCAGCTGGTGTCGCGAACATGCCCACCCAACAACGCGCCGCGCTTTACCGCCGCCACCCTGGCCCAACGTTCGTTTACACTGGAAGAAGGCGAAACCATCAGCTTTCCGCTGGCGGCTACCGATGCCGATGGCAACGATTTGTCGTTGCGCGCCAGCAGCATACTTCTCGACGGAAGCGGCGGCTATAACGCCACGTTTGCCGGCCAAGCGGGTACCGTACCCACCGGCGGCGGCGTAGGCAACGTTACCGTGAACGGCACGGGCGGCAACGTAAGCGGGCAGTTTCGATTCACGGCCCGCTGCGGCGACGGACGGCCGACGCCCTACGACGTAAGCGTGCAGGTAACGGATTTGGGCTGCGGTGGCCGTAGCGCCGCCGAGGTATTCCAGGTTTTCGTGACCAAGGCCGCCGCGCCTACCAATATTCTGGGCGACACGTCCATTTGCGACCGGACCACGGCCAAAACCTATACCGCCGTGGGGCCGCCGCCCTCGGGTAGCTATAACTGGCGCGTAACCGGTGGTACCATTCAGGGCAGCGCTACCGGCAACGCCATTCAGGTCCTTTGGGGCACCAGCGGCCAGGGTCGCGTAACGCTGCGCAACGTTTCGGCCTTCGGCTGCCAGAGCGACTCGGTTACCCGTAACATTCAGATTCAGCCTGCCAGCACCTTGGGCGTTAGCCCCAACGTGAGCATCTGCCTGGGCCAGTCGGCTACCCTTACGGCCACGGGCGGCAGCGGTACCTACACCTGGACGGCTGGTTCGCAAACCCTGACGGGGGCCAGCATTACGGTTACGCCTACGCAAACCACTACCTACACCGTATCGAGCGGTGCGGGTCCTTGCCCGGCCACGCGCCAGGTAACGGTTACGGTAAACCAAACGGCTATTGCCAACGCGGGCTCCGACGCGGCCCTGTGCTCGAATGCATCGATCCAACTCGGCTCGGCCGCGCTGCCGGGCTACACCTACCAGTGGGCGCCGGCCACGGGCCTGAGCAGCGCCACCGCCGCCCAGCCCACGTTTAGCCAGACGCTGGCGCCCGGCTCGGCGCCGCAAACCTTCACCTACACCGTAACGGCCACCACGGCCGCCGGCTGCATTGCCACCGACCAGGTAACCGTTACCCTGAACCCAGCTGCCATTGCCAACGCCGGCACCGATGCCACGCTGTGCTCGGGCACCTCGGTACAGCTGGGAGCCGCTACGGTTCAAGGCCAAACCTATCAATGGAGCCCGGCCACGGGCCTGAGCAGCGCTACCACGGCCCAGCCCACATTTAGCCTGACCAATACCACCGGCACGGCCCAAACCTTTACCTACACCGTAACCGTCACTACTGCCGCCGGCTGTACTGCTACCGATCAGGTAACGGTGACGCTGAACCCAGCCGCCATTGCCAACGCCGGACCGGCACGGGGCTTTTGCTCCGGCACAACCACCCAGCTGGGTACTGCCGGGCTGCCGGGCTATACGTACCAGTGGAGCCCCGCTACGGGCCTGAGCAGCGCCACCGCCGCTCAGCCCACCGTAACGCTCACTACCGGCACCACGCCCACGGTTCAGACCTACACGGTAACGGCTACTTCCCCCGAAGGCTGTACTGCAACCAGTGCGGTAGTGGTGACGGTAAACCCGGCTGCCGTAGCGCAAGCCGGCCTCGACCGCACGTTCTGCTCGGGTGAAACCGCGCAGCTGGGCAACGGCGCTTCGGCCGTGGTGGGAACCACGTACCAGTGGAGCCCCAGCACCGGTCTGACCAACCCCTCCAGCCTTACCACGGCCGTAACCCTCACCAACACCGGCACGGCTCCCGTGGTACAGACCTACACGCTCACCGCCACCACGGCCAACGGCTGCACCGCCACCGACCAGGTGGTGGTAACCGTAAATCCTGCCTCGGTAGCTAATGCCGGCCTCGACCGAACGCTGTGTTCGGGTGCCTCCGTGCAACTGGGCACGGCTTCGCTTACGGGCTACACCTACCAGTGGAGCCCGGCTACCGGGCTGAGCAGCGCCACCGCCGCCCAGCCCACGTTTAGCCTGACCAACACCGGCACGACGGTACAAACCTTTACCTACACCGTAATGGCTACTACCGCTGAAGGCTGTACCGCTACCGACCAGGTAACGGTGACCCTGAACCCGGCCGCTGTAGCCAACGCCGGTGCAACCCGCGCGTTTTGTTCGGGCGCCTCGGCACAATTAGGTACGGCGGGCCTTGCCGGCTACACCTACCAGTGGAGCCCGGCCACGGGCCTGAGCAGCGCCTCTGATGCGCAGCCTACCGTAACCCTGACCAACGCCGGCACCGCGCCGCAAACCGTAACGTACACCGTAACGGCCACCACGGCCCAGGGCTGCACCGCCACCAGCCAGGTAACGGTAACGGTGAACCCGGCCGCTATTGCGCTGGCCGGAACCGACCGCACCTTGTGCTCGGGTGGCTCGATACAATTAGGTACGGCCGCTTTGCCGGGCTACACCTACCAGTGGGCACCGGCCACGGGCCTGAGCAGCGCCACCGCCGCCCAGCCCACGTTTAGCCAGACGCTGGCCCCCGGTTCGGTGCCGCAAACCTTTACCTACACCGTAACTGCTACCACGGCGGAAGGCTGTACGGCTACCGACCAAGTGGTAGTGGTGCTCAACCCGGCAGCGGTGGCCAATGCTGGGGCTGATGCGGCTCTGTGCTCGGAAAGAACCACGCGCCTTGGCTCACCGGCTCTTGCGGGCTACACGTATCAGTGGGCACCGGCTACGGGCCTGAGCAGCGCCACCGCCGCACAGCCAAATTTCAGTCAGACACTGGCGCCCGGCTCGGCTCCTCAGACGTTCACATACACGGTAACCGCCACCACGGCCCAGGGCTGCTCGGCCACCGACCAAGTGATGGTAACGGTAAATCCGCAGCCTGTTACGGATAGCATTCAGGGCAGTGCCTCGGTATGCCCACAGGTGACTGGAGTAGCTTACAGCATCCGCAACCCGCGTAACACCGCTTACCAGTGGCGCATTACGGGTGGCAATATTGTAAGCGGCCAGGGCACCCCCGCCATTGTGGTTAACTGGGGCGCAGCCAGCACCATGGCTAAGTTGGAAGCCTTCCAGCTGAACCAGTTCGGCTGCTCCTCGGATACGGTGGTATTCCCGGTGCGCATCAACCAGATTCTGGCCACCCAGAAGCCGGCTGGCCCGCTTACGGTGTGTCAGAACAGCGGCACGTCCAGCTACTCAACCCAGTTCACCAACGGCTCGGTTTACGCCTGGCAAATCATCGGTGGCACGCAGGTAAGCACCAGTCAGGGCAGCGTGGTGGTTCAATGGACCACGCCCGGTATCGGTAAGATTGTGGTAACCGAAACCAGCCAGCCCGCTGGTGGCTCGGTACGCTGCCTGGGTACTTCCGACACCCTGTTTGTAACCGTGCGGCCTACACCGATAGCCCGGCAGATTGCGGGCCCGGCCCGCTTGTGCGTGGGCGTAGCCGGCAGCTACTCGGTGCCCGGCGCTACCGGTTCCACGTATCAGTGGACGGTGAACAACGTGCCGCAAGCCTCGCCCACCGGAACCCTGCTCTTCAGCAGCACCACGCCGGGCGTGTACACCCTTACGGTACGCGAAACCAATGCGCAAACCTGCGCGGGGCCGCTGAATACCATTCAGGTAACCGTAGACCCCACGCCGGCTCCCTTGGCCATTACCGGTCCGCGCAGCGTGTGTACCGACGTGAATACGGGCCTTAACGTGGCTTACTCCGTAGTGGGCCAGCCCGGAAGCACCTTCCAATGGACGGTGGTGGGGGGCGCGCTTAGCAGCGGCCAGAACACGAACAACGTAACGGTGAGTTTCACGCCGGGTGCCACTACGCGCACGATATCGGTTACCGAAACCTCGCAGTTCACCTGCCCGGGCGCCGCGGCCACAATCAACGTCGGACTCGATGCTTCGTCGGTGGCGCTGAACACGGCTTCGGTGGATTTGGTTGATGACCGCAAAATCAACGTGGCTTTGGCAGTGCCTAACAACGCCGGTAACACCAACCAGGTGGTCATCAAGCGTCGCAACGCCGGCACCATCGACAGCTTCGTGCAGGTGGGTACGGCCGCTAACACGGCCACCACTTTTGCCGACAACAGCGGGGTAGACGCCGACGCCCGGGCCTACGAGTACCGCGTGGAGCTGACCAACGCCTGCGGCCGCGTGCTCGGCAGTACCCAGCACACCACCATGCGCCTCGAAATGATTAACGTTACCCCGGGCCAGCGCCGCGAGGAAGGCAAGGTAACGCTGCGCTGGAATGCTTACCAAGGCATGAACGTGGCGCGCTACGAGGTTTACCGCGAAGCCGATGGCGGCGGCCAGAACCTGGTAACTACCGTAGCGGCAACGGCTGCCGCTACCTACACCACGGAGTTTGCCAGCAGCACCGCCGGTTTCGCGCAAAGCTTCCGCATCAAGGCCGTGGAGGCTTCGGGTAACCGCACCGCGTGGTCGAACGAAGCCAGTGCCGCGTTCGAGAACAAGCTGGAGTTCTTCAACATCATTACGCCCAACGGCGACAACCTCAACGAAACCTTCACCATTCTGAACGTGGAGCTGTACCCCGGCAACACGCTTACCATTCTGAACCGGTGGGGCCGCGAGGTGTACAAAACCACCAACTACCGCAACACCTGGAACGCGCCCGACCAGCCGGCTGGCGCCTACTACTTCATGTTCAAAGATGCCAATGGCAAGGTGACCAAAGGCGCGTTTGAAGTGGTGAAGTAAGCACCACTTAGCACGTACCAAAAATGGCCGCCCGGAGCAATCCGGGCGGCCGTTTTTAGTATGCAGCGGGCGCCAGGCGTTGAACAGAAAAGCCCGGCCACCCATTCAACCCTAAACACCATTCGAGACATCAATAATGCCTCTTGCACAACGCAAAACACCTTTGTACTACTGAGAAACACCCTTTGGGGAGAACGAAACACCATTCGACCAAAACAAAACACCCTTCGAGTAAGACGAAACACTGTTCGAGTAACTAAGAACACCTTTCAAGCAGAACAAAACCCCCTTCGAGCAAAGCATAACACCCCTCGAGCACTCCGCAACACCTTTCGTCGCTGGCGTAACGCGTCGCGTCCAACGCCGCGCTGCAGGCGCAGGCCCCCAAATCGTCCCCGAAATCCGTTTGATCCGCAAAATCCGTCTACGTCCGTGGTCTATCTTTGCGGTGTGAATCCCGTCATGCCCAACCCGAAGAAAATCCCCGCGGAGGACCTCCGCGAAGTGGTCATTCAAGACATGGTAGCCGAAGGCAAGTGCCTGGTGCGCCACAACAACCTCGTCATCTTCGTCTCGGGCGTAGCGCCCGGCGACGTGGTGGACCTGCGCATTACCAAGAGCAAAAAGAGCTTTCTGGAAGCCGTGCCCACGCACTTCCACCAGTACTCCGAGCTGCGCGTGCAGCCCTTTTGCATGCACTTTGGTACCTGCGGCGGCTGCAAGTGGCAGCACCTGGGCTACGAAACCCAGCTCCTGTACAAGCAGCAGCAGGTGAGCGACACCCTGCAACGCATTGGCAAGGTGGAGCTGCCCGAAATCATGCCCATCCTCGGCTCGAAGGAAACCACCTACTACCGCAACAAGCTGGAGTACACCTTCAGCTACAACGGCTGGCTCACCACCGAGCAGGTGCAGGACACCGAGCAGCAGTACGACCGCCGCGTGCTGGGCTACCACCTGCCCAGCCGATTCGACAAAATCATCGACATTCAGCACTGCTGGCTGCAGCCCGACCCCAGCAACCAGATTCGCCTGGCCTTCCGCGACTACGCCCGCCAGCACAACCTGCGCTTCGGTAACCTGCACAAGCATACCGGCCTGCTGCGCACGCTTACCATTCGCACCGCCAAGAGCACCGGCGAGCTGATGGTGGTGGCCATGTTCTACCGCCAGCACCACATGATTCCCGTGATTCTGGACCACCTGCTGGAGCTGTTCCCCGAAGTCACGTCGATGAACTACGTGCTCAACGACAAGGGCAACGACTCGCTGGAAGGCCTGGAAGTGGTGTGCTACAAAGGCCTGCCGTACATCCACGAGGAAATGGAAGGATTGCGCTTCCGCGTGGGGCCGAAATCGTTCTACCAAACCAACTCCGAGCAGGCCTACGAACTCTACAAGATTGCCCGCGACTTTGCCGGCCTCACCGGTCAGGAGCTGGTGTACGACCTCTACACCGGCGCCGGCACCATTGCCAACTTCGTGGCCAGGCAGGCCCGCCAGGTCATCGGCATCGAGTACGTGGAGCAGGCCATTGAAGACGCCAAACTGAACTCGGAAATCAACGGCGTGCCGAACACCAAATTCTACGCCGGCGACATGAAGGACGTGCTGACCTCCGACTTCACCGACCAGCACGGCCGCCCCGACGTCATCATCACCGACCCGCCCCGCGCCGGCATGCACCCCGACGTGGTGCAGCGCCTCGTGGAACTGCGCGCCCCGCGCGTGGTGTACGTGAGCTGCAACCCCGCCACCCAGGCCCGCGACCTGGAGCTGCTGGCCGATACCTACCGCGTTACCCGCGTGCAGCCCGTGGACATGTTCCCGCACACCCACCACGTAGAGAATGTGGTGCTGCTGGAGCTGAAGTAGCTTTTAAAAGTGGTGCTGTAATGGAAGGTTTCCGCGTAACGGTTACCAAGAGTTTACTAAAAGGCTGGCTGGCTTCGCTACCAGCCTTTTTGCTTTACTTCTATTTTTCAGGTGGCGATAGGCGTGGCGGTGTTTTACCTTGGCTGATAGCGTTGGGCTTTGTTATGGTGGCAAACGTATTGTTTGTTCAAGGGCCCAAAGCAACTGTACTGAGCATTTGCACTCGCAATAGCCGGATAAAGTTTGCTGTTGTCTCTGCCGCTTACGCCGTTTGCGCATTTACAGTAATGATAGGCTGGGCGTTCTTTGACCAACCTTATACTTACTTAACGCTGATTGCTTTTTCTGTCATTATAGGGGGTATAGCAGGACTGGATTTTTACACCGCGCACCGTAAAACACACTACTAATACCGCTATGGGTTTCAGCAATAAAATCGTACCGCATTTCAGTTACCGTTTTTGGTGCTGGAAACTCAAGCTGAATGGGGTGCTGAAAATGCTTTCGTTACTCAGTGGCTTCAGCTATTCCGGCGACGATGAATTGCTCGTTCTCGAAGGCTTGCGCGGTTCCGATGATGAGCAAGGCGTGTGGTTTTCATATGATATGAGCCGCAAGGGTACTCTTAGCATAACGCTAGCCTACGATGCTGCCGATAAGGATATTGTTCAGGTGACCGTGGAGGCTGACGATTCGATGGCTGATAGAATACGCTTGATTGACGAGATTCAAAGCACCATGAAACGCCTTGAAGTTGACGACGAATTTGTGTCCTCTTGATTGACCTGTATGTGCTTCGCAAACGACCTTGAGTCGGTGACAACCACCATTGCTTGGTAAAAACAAGCTACTGCTGCTACTCCGGTGCTAAGCCCTAAAACCACTCCTGACTTCCGGCAGATATGAGCTTCTGGTACCCCAACCTGAGCGAAGAGCAGATAGATGCCTCGATTCGCGAAAACCGGCTTGCCATTCCCCCAAACTGGTCCAACAAGGTGTTTTCCTCGTCGCTTTTTCTGGTGTATTGGGGCTTTTGCGGGTATTTTATAGTTAACGGCACCACGGCTTTTTACCGGGCAATTGCTGTTCTGCTATTCCCGTTTTTGGGCTGGCTGTTTTTCTATGCCGTGTATTGCCAACTGCGGGAAAACCGGTTGACAACTCTGGAAACCGGCTTGAGCGCCGAGGCTAACTGGCAGCTAATTCAGGCGGTTTTCACAGAATTAAACTGGAACATTCAGCAAAACAACCCCCGGGTGGTCAGAGCCTTTACCGACGGCTACATCAGCCAGGTAGGCATTGCCTTTATTCAACCCAATCGGATTCTGCTGAATGTCTTGCACATTGGTCACCGCCGTGGCAGGCTACCTTTCTCTTTCGGCCAGAACGAACGAATGTTAAAACGGCTAATTGCCCGCATCAACCAGCATCTGGCCAAGGCCTAACACTTCTTCTCTAACATGGACTACGCCAACGACCCCGAGCTGAGCGGCAAATACCTCGGCACCATCACCAAGGACTTCGCCATCGTCTCGGATACGCTTAAGGAAGCTTCTTACCAAATCCGCAAGCGCGACATTTCGAAGTACCCCATTTTCGTTTTTGCCCGCATGCCCGTGCCCTTCGGCTCCTTGCTCATTTCGCCCGATGAAATGGACACCGAGTGGTACGTGCTGGCCTCGTACCTCGATATTTTCGTGCAGCAAGGCGGCATCGCGCCCGAGCGCATTGCAGACTTTCAGGCCGCTTACAAAGACGCCGACGAGTTCTGCTGCCTGTTCGTTGCCGACGGCGAATTCACGAAGTTCGTGTTCGTGCCTTACCCCGAAGACTAACCGCCGCTTTCGTAAGCCTTTCACAAAGGACTCTAGCAGCATCCAGCGTCGTAGCCGCGACTTGGGGGGTGTTGACGGGGTCCTTTCCTCTTACCTAAATTCAGCAATGAACACCCACCGCCAAACGCGCTGCCATGATTAACGCCCACCGCTGCCTTACCTGGCTGGCTGCTTTAGGGCTGATGGGGGGCGCCAATTGCTCGTCGGCACCAGTGCCGGAACAAGCCCAAGCGACTTCAACTCCGCTGCCGCCCGGCTTTTCGGCTTACTGGCACCAAGGCAAAGCCGAGGTAACCAGCTACACCCTGGACCAGGCCCGCTACGGCGAGCTGCACCGCGGCGAGGCCGTGCTGGTATACGTAACCGAAGACCTGTCGCGGAAGAAACAGGTGAAGCTGGACAACCCCAGCGCCACGCCCGACGACGCCGTGCCGGTGCTCAAGCTGAACCTGGTGAAGAAGTTTGCCACCGGCGTGTACGACTACTCCATCATGACGTCCACGTTCACGCCAACTGACCAGGGCCGCTTTCCGCATACCCTGAAGGTGACTACCTCGGTGCAGGAGTGGTGCGGCAATGCCTTCACGCAGCTGAACCTGCGTCCGAAAGGTGGTTATGCGGTGTCGCAGAAATCGTACTTCGAATCGGAAGGCGACGTGGAAAGCAACCTGGAGCCGGCCCTGCTGGAAGACGAGCTGTGGACCCGCATCCGGCTGAATCCGGCTACGTTGCCCACGGGTTCGGTGAAAGTGGTGCCGGGTACGGTATCGGCGCGGTTGCGGCACCACCCGCTGCAGCCGGAGCAAGCCACGCTCAGCCTGGCCGATGCACCGGCCGGTAAAGCGGGGCAAGCCGGTGTGCTGGCGTACACAGTAGCTTACAGCACGCCCTCGTCGCGCCGCCTCGTTATCTATTTCGAAAAGGCGTTTCCGCACGGAATCGTGGGCTGGGAAGAAACCTACCCCGACCAGGCCGGCAGTGCCAAGCCCCAGATGCTAACCACCCGCGCTACCCGCAAAAAGACCATGATGCTCGATTACTGGCGCACGCACAACAACGAGCACGCGGCTCTGCGCGACTCCCTGGGCCTGAAATAAACCGAGCGTACCAAACAGCAAAAAGCCCGCGGCAACTTATTGCCGCGGGCTTTCTGCTGTTACTGCCGAAGAAGCTTATCTACCGAAGTGCGACCAGCCTTGTGCTTTCAGCGGCACGGCGTTGCCGCCTTTTGCGGCCAGAATAGCGCCTTCCGAAGCCTCGGTTATTTTACCGATGATGGTCACGTCGGGGTGGTTCTTGAGCTTGTCGAAGTCGGTGAGCGGCACGGTGAACAGCAGCTCGTAGTCTTCGCCGCCGTTCAGGATGCACATCACCGGGTCGAGGCGAAACTCGTCGGCCACGGTGAAAACCTGCTGGTCGGCGGGCAGGCGGTCGGAGAAAATGGTAGCACCCACGCCCGACGCTGCGCAGATGTGCATGATTTCGGAAGCCAGCCCGTCGGAAATGTCAATCATGCTGGTGGGCGTCACGCCAAGGTCGCGCAGCATGTGCACCACGTCCATGCGGGCCTCGGGGCGCAGCTGGCGTTGCACCACGTAGTCGTAGGCGTCGAGCTTGGGCTGGGTTTCCGGGTCGGCGAGGAAAGCCTGCTTTTCGCGCTCCAGAATTTGCAGGCCGAGGTAAGCCGCGCCTAAGTCGCCGGTCACGCAAATCAGGTCGTTTACATTGGCGCCGGAGCGCCGCACGGCTTTGCCGCGGGCCACGGTGCCCATGGCCGTAACCGAAATAACCAGCCCTCCGCGCGAGTTGGTGGTGTCGCCGCCCACCACGTCTACGCGGTAGGCTTCGCAGGCCAGGCGTACGCCTTCGTAAAACTCTTGCACGGCTTCCACCGAAAAGCGGCCGGGCAGGGCCAGGCTCACGGTGATTTGCGTGGGCAGGGCGTTCATGGCCGCAATGTCGGATACGTTCACGGCCACGGCTTTGTAGCCAAGGTGCTTGAGCGGGCAGAAAGAGAGGTCGAAATGCACGCCTTCCACCAGCAAATCGGTGCTGACAACGACTTCGTGTTCGGCGGGCGGAGCCAGGATGGCGGCGTCGTCGCCGATGCCGAGCACCGAGCTGGGCTGGTGCAGGGTAATGTTCTCTTGAATCAGGCGAATCAGGCCGATTTCGCCGACTTGATTGAGCGGGGTGACTTGTTCTGACATGGCAATAGCACTACGGTGAGCGGGCCGCAAAGGTAGCGGGTTGCCCAACTCAAAGCGCTACTGCGTTGGCTTCAGCAACCAGTCAGGCTTTACCCAGTACTGTGCTGCCGTTCATGCCGCAGCAAGGTGCGCAACGTGACCGGTACCTACCTGAAAGACGTGCGCAGCCGGGTGCTTACGCAGTGCTTCTTGCTGAGCTTCAACTACAACCTGCGGCTATGCGGGAAATAACAACACCCCCAATTCTCCGTAGAAAGACCAGCATACTGACTTAGTCGAACCGAAAGGAAAGCGAAAGCCAGGTGTTTCTACCAAATGCTCTCAAATGCATTTAGTTGAGTGGATGGGTTTGACGAAGCAGTAGAAACCCTGGTTAAGCGAACCTTCGGTTCGACTTTGCGCAGTAGCGGGCAAGGTCTATGCAGGCTATACTGCTCTTTAGCGTGTACAACCAACGGGGCTGTAAAACCATCGTTTCTGCCGTACCCGTAGCGTTAACCCCAGGTTAGTACCACAGCACCATTAATCCGGGCCTACTCAGCCCGCCGCCAGTAACTGCTGCACCTGCGCCCGTAAATCGGCCAGTGGGCCGGTGTTGCGCAGCACGGCTGCGTAGTTGGCGTAATCGTCCATCGACGTCTCGCTGGGGTGGTTATCGTCGCGGGTGCCGTCGCCGCGCTGTTGCAGCGGGTCGCCTTCCACGCGCCAAATCACGCCGCCGCGGGCCAGCAGCGCCTCGGCTTCATCGGGGAAGCGCAGGTCGGCCACCACCACGGGTGCGTCGGTGGGCAAGCTGGCCAGCAGGGCCTGAATCCAGATTTCGGGTTTCCAGGCGCGCAGGGCTCCGCCCACTTGCTGCAGCATTTCACCGCGCGTGAGACCGAACACCGGCAGCAGCTCCGTTTTGCCGGTTTGCGAATAATAGGGCACGGTGGGTTCGGCGGCCAGCGCCGCCGCCACGGCCTTAATGGCGTCGCCGTAGGCGCGTACTTGCCAGTGACGTGCGGGCTGTAGCTGCTGAATTAACTCGGCTACGGTGTTTTTGCCGCTGCCGCGCTTGCCGGCCAGCCCAATCAGGTGAATCATGTGCGGAAGAAAAGAAGCCGAAAACCGGTGAGCGGAAACCAGTGAAAAACGACGGTTACCGGGCGAGGTTTTCGTAAACAAGCGGCAAAGTTGCTGCTTTGTACTGGTAGAGTTGCTGCCGGGGGCCAAAATCGGGTTCCGATGGCACAACCCGCTGCCCAAAGCCAGAGTACATTGCAGTTGCCTATGCCCTCCGATTCGTTCCGCCGCCCCGACCTGCTGCGCCTGTCCTACGACGACTACCGCGCCCTGCCCGCTATTGCCAACTCCGACCTTTCCAAGCTGCGCGACGCGTTAAACGGCCGGCCCCGGCGGGAAACCGGCGGCTCGTCGGCCCTTAGCTTCGGCACCGCGTTTCACACCGCTTTGCTCGAGCCCGAGCAGTACGTGCCCAGCTACCCGGCCGTAAACGATACGCTGGTGTGGTGGCTGGTGGAAGGTGTGCGCATTCGCGACGATTTGCGCGCCATGATTGAGCAGGGAGTAGCCGAGCCCAGCTGCGTGTTTACCGAGCCCACCACCGGCACCATGTGCAAGCTGCGCGCCGACTTGGTGGTGGACGTGCCCGGCGAACCGTACACCATCATTGACTTTAAAACCACCGTAGCCCGCGACTACCACCACTTTGTAACCCAGTGCTCGGTGTACGACTACGACCGGCAGGCCGCCTTTTACACCGATGCCCTGCGCGCCGAACGGTTCCTGCTGGTAGGCGTGCAGAAGGTGGAGCCGTTCCACGTGTTCAAGTTTGAAGTACCCCAGCACATGCTGGAAGAAGGCCGCGCCAAGTACATGCGGCTGCTCCGCTTGCTCGACCCCAGCAAAATACCCGACTACATGAGCCCCTTACTGCGCGAAGCTGTGCTGGAACTGGGGCACACCCCGCCCGAAGTGGAAGACGATACCGATGCCGAAGCCACTAGCTAAACAAATTGCGCGCTGCTAAAATGTAGCCCAACAGCGTTGAGGATGGCTTATTCAAAATAATTAAGGGCAATTGATTTGGCTTTTTATAATTCCTTGTTATGTTGCAACGCAAACGCATAATAGCGCAGCCATGAACCTCTTCGCCAACAGCCTTAATAACCAGAACCGGAACAATAATATGTTCCGGCGGTGGAAGGCTATTGGTCTGATAGACTGAATCAAAATCATTCATTGATTTGAAAGCCTTTCGTATTTCGGAAGGCTTTTTTTTTGCCCGCTGCCGGCCGTACTGAAATTCATAAAGCTGGAAATGCACGCGCATTTAGCAGCCTGGAAAATCCTTGTCTTTTCGGTGGTAATTCAAATTGCTGACAACATTCATTTCACCATTAAATCACCCTTTAACCATGAAAACACACTTCGCCTCGCCCGCAGTTAATTTGCTGCAAACCGAAGAAGCCATTGGCTTTGTAAAGGACACCTTCACCCGCGAACTGCTGCGTCAGCTGCACCTCACCAAGGTATCGTCGCCCATTGCCGTGCTCGACGGCACTGGCATCAACGACGACCTGAACGGCATCGAGCGGCCCGTAACCTTCGCCATAAAAGCTTTGGCCGAGCGCAAAGCCGTGGTGGTGCATTCACTGGCCAAGTGGAAGCGCCTGCGCCTGATGGAGCTTGGCGTACCGGCCGGCCGCGGCATTCTTACCGACATGCGCGCCCTGCGTCCCGATGAAGATTACTCGCCCATTCATTCCATTTATGTGGACCAGTGGGACTGGGAAAAGCACATCACGCCCCAGCAGCGCACCATTCCGTTCCTGAAAGACACGGTAGAAAAAATATACGACGCGCTGCGCACCACCGAGCTGCGCGTGGCCGAAGAGTACCCCGAAATTGAGCCGGTGCTGCCCGAGCATATTACCTTCTTGTACGCCGAGGAGCTGTTGCTGCGCTACCCCAAGCTCACGGTGAAGGAGCGCGAAACAGAAGCTGCCCGCGAGTACGGTGCCGTATTCATCATCGGCATCGGCGGCAAGCTGAGCCACGGTGAAATCCACGACGGCCGCGCCCCCGACTACGACGACTGGAGCACCCCAAACGAAGCCGGTTCCTTCGGCCTGAACGGCGACATCGTGCTTTGGAACCCGGTGCTGCAATCGGCTTTCGAAGTGTCATCCATGGGCATTCGGGTGGACCGGGAGGCGCTAGTGAACCAGCTGGCCGTATGCGGTTGCCCCGAGCGTGCGGCGCTGCCTTTCCACAAACTGCTGCTCGATGGCCACCTTACCCAAAGCATTGGCGGCGGTATTGGTCAGTCCAGGGTGTGCATGTTTATGCTGCGCAAAGCGCACATCGGGGAAGTGCAGGTGAGCATCTGGCCCGATGCAGTGCGGCAGGAGTTAAGCGAAGCAGGAGTGGGGCTGCTGTAAGCAACATTATAGTAGCAGAACGTGGGCATACACCAAGGTGTGTCCGCGTTCTATTGTTTACGCTTTTGAGGCAGAGAAGAATGACTTTTGTAAAACAACCTTTACATAAAGACATGTGTACTTGTCTAATAAGTAAAGTTTGTTTTACATTTGAGTGTGCTTTAATTGCATGATCCTACATGAAAACTCGATACCTGTTTCCGCACCGCTTTAAGAAAGTAGGGTGGGTTCTGTTTGTTGTTTCGGTGGTGATGGGGCTACTAACCTACCATCAGGTACTGGAGCTACGAGACCAGAAACTGAGCTTCATTGCCTTGTTGGGAATGGAAAACAGCTCTTCTGACTTCGATGCTACAACCAAAACGAATGCTTTCCTACCCTCGATTTTTGGGGCACTGATGATAGTGGGAGCCTTGCTGGCAGCTTGTTCCAAGGAAAAACATGAGGACGAGTTCATTGCCAAGCTCCGGCTGGAGTCGCTGCTCTGGGCCACATACACACATTATGTTTTGTTGGCGCTGGCTATTCTGTTTGTGTATGATATGCCGTTTTTAAATGTGATGATTTACGGCATGTTCACCACGTTGCTCCTTTTCCTAGTGCGCTTCAACATGGTGCTTTACTTGTCCGGCCAAGCCAGCACTCATGCGGAATAACTTAAAAGTAGAGCGGGCCATCCGCAATTTTACCCAACAGGATTTAGCGCAGCTCATCGGCGTAAGCCGACAAACTATTAATGCCATGGAAGCCAATAAGTACGTGCCTTCCACGGTCTTGGCGCTGAAAATTGCGCGTGTGTTCGGAAAGCAAGTCGAAGAAATATTCCTGCTGGAAGCCGACGATTGAAGCTAGTGCACGTTATATGTATGCACAGAAAAACCGCCTACCCGCAGCGCCTAATAAGCGGCAGCGGGTAGGCGGTCCGTGTCAAGGCTGCCCAGTGTCTTACTTCGCAGCAGCGGTAACGGCTGGAAACTCCGTGAACGTGGCGAAGTCCACCAGCTTGCCCTTCTGAATAAGCTTCAACTCGTTCTTCAGGTTCTTGGCGTTGCTCTTGGTGGTGTATTCCGAGTCGAGCTTGCTCAAATCGGGCTTGCCGGCGTTTACCCAGGCGGTGTACCAGAAGTTGGCCGTGGCCTGTGCTGCGCCGCGCATCTGCCGCTCAATCATGCGGTTTAGAGCTGTATGGTAAGCCGAGGAGTACGCTTGCGTGTGGTACGAACTGTTAAACACGTTTTTACGCGGCTTGCCTTCGGCCGTCATTTCGTAGAGCTTGTCGGCGCCGGTTTCAGTAGCGAGCTTTTTCTCAATGGCGAGCAGCGTATCGGCGGCGGCGTGGCTGCGGGCAATAATAGCCCAGGTTTCGGCGGCCGGGTCTTCAATTAGGCGCGGCTCGGAGAGCTTGAAGTTGTAGCTGCTGCCGAACAGCTCGGGCAGCTGCGACTCGTAGAACGCGTGCACGCCCTTCTGGCCGGTGAGCTGACCGTCGTGGTTCGAGGACGTATGCAGGGGCTGGTGCGCGTCGCCGAGGTAGTGGCCAAGGTCGGCGGCGAGGAACAGGATTTCGTCCTTGCGCTGGTTTTTCATGGACGTGGTTAGCTTGGCCAGCATTTCCTGAATGTACCACGGCAGGCGCCCGCTCTTGTCGAGCAGTGCGGCATCGTACTTGGCGTAAGCGTCGGCCGGTTTTTGGGCCATTTCGCTGATGGCGCCGGTGCCGAAATGTTCCAGATCGATGAAGTGGCGCGGGAATTCGGCCTTGTCGTTGATGACGTACTTGCGCGAATCGGGAATAACCGACTCCGTCACCATAAAGTCGACGTGGTTATAGAAGAACGTGCGCAGGGAAGCTGGCAAGGCCAGCACGGCCGCGCGGTTAATGCGCGGATGGCCCCAGTTGCCCCAGGCAAACAACAACGATGGTGCCGCAAGCAGCAGCACGGTAGCCAACAACCCACGACGGGCGCGGCGGCTAAAATTCAGCATGAAGGGTGGAAATGAAGAGGAAACAAGACGGCAAAGGTCAGGCCTTTGCCCGTGCTAACAAAACACCTAAGCCTTCCTGGTCAAATTTTCGGCGCTTCTGGCTTTTGCTGTAGCCAACAGGCGTCACCTGCTCGCTAGCGAATTAGTCATGCGGCACGGTGGGGCAATCTGCAAGCAACTGCTCGGCTGCTTGCAGGCCGGCTGCCAGCGCCGCCTCCACGGTGCCCATGTTCGGGCCGTCGTAGAATGCTTCACCGGCAAAGTACAGGGTGCCCGCCACGGGCTGCGCGAAAGCCTGCCGGGCGGCGGCCGTTTCCACCGTGGCGTAAGCGTAGGCGCCACCCGCAAACGGATCGGTTTGCCAGTTTGCCACGTGGTGCGCCCGTAGCTGCCGATGCAGAAACGCAACGGTGCAACCGCATAAAGTAGCCAGCGACGCTAGCGCGTGGGCAAGTAATTCTTCGTTCGAAGCGTTGTGGCGGTCAGTGGCGGCAGGTCCGGCTAACCAGCCTGTAAGCAGCGGATAATCATCGGGCGCCTGGCTCCACCACGTGGGTACCGGGGCATCGGAAAACAGGAAACCTAACTCAGGAAGCGGGTGCGCTACCTCTGGCGAAGAGTGCAGCCAGAACGGCTCGTGGAATTCCAGCAAAAACTTAATCACGGGCCCGAACCCCATGGCCGCCGCAGCCGCACGCTGGGTGGGCAGCTCTGGTACAAAAACCACCGCCCCGGTGCTGCCTGGGGCGGCTTGCCAAACCCCCAGCGGCACCGTAAGCAGGATCTGAGAAGCCCGGTACCGCCGCTCCTGGTGGCAAGTAACTTCTACGTGCCCTTGGCGCCAGTAAATTTCTCGCACCACGGTGGCCACCTGCAAAATAGCTCCCGAGGCCTGGGCTTGCTGGGCAAGCAGTTCCATTACCCGGCCGTAACCGCCAGCCGGACGCGGCGAGTCTTCGGCTCCACCGCCCGCCCACTCATCGCGCAGGGCAAAGGCACTGGCGCGGTGGGCGTCGGCCGCGTCGTAACCTTCCGCAAACTGCCTGACCCGCTCGCGGAGCTGCTGGTACGCCGTTCCGGGAAAGTACTCCTCTAAAAATTCGGCCAGCGGAACATCGTGGGGCAGGGCGTTCAGGCGCTCCAGCAGCAGGGGCATGTCGGCCAAAAACTCCGCGGCCTCTTTCACTTGGCCCGCGTAGGCTTCGTAGGTACGGCCGGCGGTATCGTGCCAGGCCAGGCCGGCTTCCTGTAATAAGACCTTGCTGAGTGGGGCGTCGCCGTGCAGGAACTCGGCGCCGGCTTCCACGGGCCGCGAAAAGCCTTCGGGAGTAAACGTGTGAATGCGGCCGCCAATGCGCGGCCGGGCTTCTAAAATAAGAACCCGGCGGCCGGCACGGGCCAACTGCCGGGCAGCCATAAGGCCCGCGGCGCCGGCCCCAATAACGAGGACGTCGGGGTCAGCCATAAGAGTAGAAGGAGGCAAGGAAGGCGCTAGAGCGTTTGCTCCGATGGAATGAGCTGCGAAGACTCGCGAACCAGCAACTCGGGTTGCAGCAGTACCTGGCGCGGCGCTACGTTGTCGGGTCCTTGGGCTACCATTTCCAGCAGCAAATGCACGGCGGTGCGGCCCATTTCCTCGCCTCGCTGGTCTACCGAGCTCAGCATGGGCTCGGTGAGGGACGCAAACAGCTCGTTGCTGAAGCCTACTAAGGCTACGTCGTGGGGCACGCGCCGGCCCTGGCGCTTGAGCACCTGCATGGCGCCCACCGATGCGAGGTCGTTACAGGAGAAAACGGCGTCGAGCGAAGGGTCCTGGAGTAGCAGTTGCTCCATGCCGCGGCTGCCGTCTAATATCGATAAGTCGCTGAAGTGCACGCGGCACATTTCCACCGGCAAGTCATGCTCGCGCAAGGCGGCGGCGTATCCTTGAAAGCGGTTTTTGCAAATGTTCAGGTGTTGCGGGCCGCCCAGGTGCGCAATACGGCGGCAGCCTTGTTCAATGAGGTGCTGCACGGCGCTATAGCCGCCCTGGTAATCGTCGAGCACCACGGCGCTGACGTCGGCACTTTCCATAATGCGGTCGAAAAAGACCAACGGAATACCCCGCCGGCGCACTTCCTCGATGTGCTGAAAATCCTGCGTGTAAAGCGACACCGACACCAGAATGCCATCGACCTGCGCGTTGAGCAAGGTTTCGATGTTCTTTTTTTCCTGTGCCGCGTCTTCGTTCGACTGGCAGATCATCACGTTAAAGCCCGCCCGGTTGGCAATGGTCTCGATGCCTTTCACCACCAAGGCAAAGAAGTGGCCATCGATGTGCGGCACCACCACCCCCAGCGTGTTGCTGCGGCCCTTGCGCAAGGCCGCCGCCAAGTGGTTGGGCTGGTAGTTCAACTGCTTGGCCAGTTCCCACACCCGTTGCTTGGTGGCGTCGCTGATGCCGGGGTGGTTGCTCATGACCCGCGAAATGGTTGAAACAGATAGGTTCAACTGTTTTGCTAGGTCGGAAATTGAGGCGCGGTGATTGGGCACAGGAGGAAATCAAATGAACAATGCAGACGCAAGTTCGGACAATTCGAATTGACGGAAGGTAGGCGGCAAAAAGCCAATTAGCGGCTGTGAAGCTCGTCTGTTACTGCTTAACCCAGGGAAAGGAAGAAAAAGGTCCTGAGGTAAAACAACGAGCCGGCTAATTCATCCCGGGTAGCGCAGAAAACGCCAAAACCGCGAAGCGGACAAATGTGAGAATTTGAGTGGGTTTGTGCAAACGTTTGCACAAACCCGAAAGGCTTCTTACATTCGACGCGTAAAATGTTGTTCGGAACTTGAGCTTCGCAGCAAAAGCACGCCGCACGCGTTTTCACCAGCGGGGTTTGGCCTCCAGCCGGCCTCCGCGAATCCCCCAATTCGCGTATTTAGTCCACTCCATCTCAATGGGTCGTCAACGTCACTCCTTGCGCCTGTCCCGGAAGCAACAGGTATACCTTACCGATTTCATCAACTCCGACACGATTTCGCGGCAGCAGCGCAACCGCGCGCAGGTGCTGCAGCACTGGCTGGCCGATTGGTCGGCCGAAGAGTCGGGCAAAGCCTTGGAGCTGAGCATCGACCGGGTGTACAGCATGCGCCGCTCGTACTCGCAGCAGGGGTTCCGCGACTACCTGCACGCGGTACCGCGCTGTGGTGCCCCCACCAAGCTCACGCCCAAGCTGGAAACCCTGCTGCGCAAACTCACGCAGGACCAGGCCACCAAAGGCAAACGCTGGACCTTGCCGCGCCTGGCCGAGCGCATTGTGGAGCTGGGCTACGCCGACCGCATTTGCACCCTCACCGTGCATAAAGCCCTCAAGCAAATTAAAGCCTCCACGGTAGCCTCGCGGCTGGCCCACAGCACAGGTGCGCCGTGTGGTTCGCTGCTGCAGGCTCTGCCCGTAGCCGACGAGCAGGCCGCCTAAGCCTGCCGGGGGTAAGCGTCCCAGTGCATTAAAGCAGTTTGTTTACTCCTATTAGCAGCGCATTATGGAATACAACGGGGCATTACTTGCACCAATGAAAGGCGCCGAACACCGCGAGGTGGGCGGCGTGCACGTGGACGTGGTGCGTACCGGCGAAGCTCGCGTAAAGCGTGTGGTGTATCCGGTGGGCTTTCGGTGGTCGGTGCACATGAAGCCTGTGGTGGGAACCGAGCTGTGCACTCACGCGCACGTAGGTTTTCTGGCCCACGGAGAATTCCACATTCGCTACGCCAACGGCGACGTGGAAGAGTTTCGGGCGCCGCAGGCCGTAGCCATTGAACCCGGCCACGACGGTTGGGTAGTGGGCGCCGAGCCCGCGGTGCTAATCGAATTCGACTTCGAGGCTGAAACTGTGCAGCGCCTTCGGCTGCCCGAACTTCACTCGCCCCGCAGCGCGGAGTAAAGAATGTACATCCCATAAAGAAACCGCCCGCTCCTTGCTGCCAAGCAGGGGCGGGCGGTTCTGCGTTCAGGTTTCCACAACCTGCTACGTGTGGAGCGTAAGTACCGGCGAGTTGGCGTGCACGGCTACGCTTTCGGCAATGCTGCCTTGCAGGTAATGGCTAAGGCCGGTGCGGCCGTGCGTGAGCATGACAACCAGGTCGGCGTGGGTTTGGTCAGCAAAGCGCGGAATGGCGGTGCTGACTTTTGGGGCGTGGTACACATCGGGCTGGTAGTGCGCCAGCTGGTGGCGGCTGGCAAAGTTCTGGATGCGTTGCAGGGCTTCTGAGTCCCCGGCGGCGTTCGGTACCACGTCGAGAAGGTGTAAGGTAGCGTTAGGGAATGCCGCCTGAATCTGGCGCAGCCCCGGCACGGCGGTGTCGGCTTCGGGCGAAAAATCGGAGGCAAAAACCAAGTGCTGCACATCGAAGTGCGGCGCGGCGTGCTTCACGGTAAGCACCGGGCAAGGCGACAGCCGCACCACGCGCTCGGTGTGAGAGTCGCTGAAAAAGTGGTCGGTGGTATGTACGTGCGCGCCCATTACCACAAGGTCGATGCCTTTCTCTTTGATTTCCGCCAAAATGGCCGTATCAAGGTCTTCGGTGCGAATCTCGTCGTGCACGGGCACCTCGGGGGCCAGGCGGTGGGCTTCGGCTTTGAGCTCGTGCATGTGGTGCTTGGTCACTTGCAGCAGCTTCAGCACAAACACGTCGTTCATGCCGCTGCCGCCCACTGGCCCGCCGCTCGACGAAACGCCCGCGCCCCCGGGCAGGTCCACCACGTGAAGCAGAGTAATATGGCCGCCGGTGCGCTGCGCGAGCTGCAACGCTACTTCAAAAGCATTGTGGGCCTGGGCGGAGAAATCGGTAGGAACGAGGATGTTTTGCATGGCTGCGGACGCTGTTAGGTGAAGTGAGTTGGCACAAGCAGCGGCTACAGTAATTTATAAATAATATTTATATTTTATATAACAATGAATAGTGATTTTTAGGCGGCGGCATTCGTCTGGCATTGAAAAAGCGCGGCTCTGGGTGCCGGTAAATGGCAGCCCAGAGCCGCGCCGTTTCGCGGTACTTGTAGTGTCAAGATTAAGCCACGGCCCACAGGGAGCCAGCTTGCACTTGACTAGCGGCGCCGGTTGTGGTCGTCGTCGCTATCGAACCAGTCGGAAATGCGGTCGGTCACGCGGTCAATAAAACCGCGGTTTTCCCGGTGGCGGTCATCGTCCTGGTCGTCGTGGCTGCGGCTGGAGCGGTAGCGGCTGTTCTCGTCGTAATCGGGGCTGCCGTAGCTGGAGCGGCCGCCGTAATTGCCCGAGCCGCTGTTAGAACCCCAGCTGCTGCGCATGTTGTCGTCGTTCGTTTCGTAGCGGCTGCCACGGTTCATGCCCTGCTGCGAGCCGTAGTTGCTTTGGCTGCCGTAGCCGCCGCGCTGGTCGGAGTAGTTCGATGAGGACGAGCCGTAATTGCCCGAGCCGTAGCCTTGGTTACGGGAGCCGTAACCCGAACTTTCGTTGCCCGAACCGTAGCCCGAGCTACCGTAGGAAGAACTGCCGTACGACGAGCCCGAACGCGACCGGTCGTTGCCGTACTGGCCGGAGCGGTTGCGGTCCTGGTCGTAGCCACCGCGTGAGCCTTCGTAGCTGCCGCGGCTCATGCTGCTGCCCTGGCTGCCGTAGCGGTTTTCGTCGGAGCCGTAGCTGCGGCCCATGCCGTAGCCACCGCCCATGCCCGACTGTCCCATGCCGTAGCTGCTGCGGTCGGAGTCGGAAGAAGACGAACGGCTGTAGCCGTCGTTACCGCTCACGCCGCGGGTGCTGTCGTCGTGCTGGTTGTAGGGGTTGCTGCCGTACTGGTTCGGGCGGCGGCGGTAGTCGTCGTTGTCGCGGTTACGGTCGCGGTCCTGGGAGTTGGAGTACTGGTTGCGGCCGCGGTAGTCGCGGTCGTCGTCGCGGTGCTGATCGTAATTGGCCATGGCGGGAAATGGTTTTGGTTGATGTAGGCCAAGTTTTACCCCGCTTTCGGCGGAAATGTTATTGTCGAGCTTGTTGAGAAATAAGCTCGAATGGGGCAAAAAACGAGTGGTAACTTCAATTGATTTTTAACCAGTGGGCCAAGCCGTTACCAGCGCCAATTGAGGTAGCACAAAGGGAGCCGAGCTACGCTTAACGGGGCTGCAAACAACGCGGCCCCGGCAGTTGCCGGGGCCGCGTTGTTTGCACGAATTCAGACAGTAGAAAACGCTAGGGAATTACCTCGAACACCAGGAACTGGGTGGTTTGGGCGTTGCTGAAATTGTCGTCGGAAACCAGCACCAGGGAGTAGCGGCCATTGGCTAGTTTCGGCCCGAAGGTCATGCCCTCAAGATTGTCGATGCGCGGTACACCGGTGGTGGCCACGTCGAGCACGAGGCGCTTGGTAACCGCGGTATAGGTAGCGCCCTGCAGCGCGTTCAGGTTAGCTACGTCGGTAGCGCCGGCTAGGTCGATTTCGTAGATCTTCACGGCGTAGTCGGGCGTGGCGCCCACGGCGAAAGACCGCTCCATGGCCAGCAGCTTGGTGTCAGACAAAGCCAGCACTTCTACCACGCCGTTCAGGCGAAACTGATTGCTGGGGTTGGGCGCCAAGTGCACGGCATCGAGCTTGTACGCGTACTGGGCCACCGGCTGGCGGGTGGCTTTGTCGTACTTCACAAGGCGAATGGGCGAGTTAGCCACGCCTACGTCGGCACGCGGGCCGTCTTCGTAAATCGGCTCTTCCTGGGCCGTAAACAAGAAGCGGCCGTTAGGAGTGATGGACAAGCCTTCGAAAGAGCCGTTCGACCGCGTGCCGTTATCGGTCGCCTGCACCCGGAACAGCGGCGGCAGCAGGTATTCGTTCACGTGCGTGCCGTCGAGGTTGGCCTCGCGCAGAAAGGGGTTTATGAGCACGTTAGGGGTAACTGCCACGTTACGGGCGCCTTCACTCGACCAAATAAGGCGCGACGTGGCCGGGTCGTAGCGGATGCCTTCGGGGTCGATTACGTTGTAGCGGTCGGCGGCAGCATTGGGAAAGTTCGTGCCGTCGGGGCGCTTCAGGGTAGTTACGCCGGTGATGGTGACGCCCGTAAAGTTGGATTGGTCGAAGGCCATGGTGGCCGTGTAATACCGCACCGGCTGCAGGTTGGCCGGGTCGTCGCTCATCAGGTAATAGGTGTTGTTATCGGCGCGGTAGTCGATGCCCGAAAAGCCCCCCAGCGTGGTGTTGCCGTAGCCTTGCGAGAAGGGGATGGTTTGCTGCCCAATAAACCGCAGCGACGATACCTTGGTGGGCGGACCGGTTTCGGGAGTTACGGGGTCTTTGTCGTCGCAGGCCGCAACCAAGGCCACGCACGTCAGCAGTGCAGCTGCCGGCACAGTGAATTTGTACATGAGTAGGAGGATAAGGGGAGGAGTAAAGAACGGAAAAGAGGCGCCGGTAGGGGTTACGGGGATATTACGCTTGTTGTGACGTATAAAAACAGTCAATAGACCAGACGCTAGTGTCTGTAAATCAGCGGTAAGGTAATTGGGACAACGTTACTTTATTTGCCACCACGCAAGCGTGTAGCTTCGCGTGGCAGCAGCACCAGCGCTAACGTAATCAACCGCATGATATTTTCTGACCTCAAGCTAGCCCAACGGCTGGAGCGTACGGAAGCCCGCAGCAACGCCAGTTTCGTGGAAGCCCGCGCCCGGCTGTACTCCGGCAGCGGCGCTACCTGGACCGAAATAGCCGGTGCCTACGCCCTGTTCGACGGCCCGGCCTCGGAGTTAACCCAGAGCTTCGGATTGGGCATATTCGGTCCCGTAAGCGAGGCGGAGCTCACGCAAATCGAGCAGTTCTTTACCACGCGCGGCGCCTCGGTACAGCACGAAGTAAGTCCGCTGGCCGATACCGAACTGCTGGCCCTATTGCCCGCGCGCGGCTACCGACCCGTGGAATACACCAACGTATTGTACCGCCGGCTTGACCCTAACCTGGTCCTGAGCGCATCTCCAAACCCGCAGCTGCATACGCGCCGCATTGCTGCGGACGAAGTGCCGCTGTGGGCTGAAACTTCAGCTGCCGGCTGGCACACCGAGCACCCGTCCCTGGGCGAGTTCATGCTGGAGTTTGGTCGGATTAGTGCCAGCAGCAACGGTGCCGTGCCCTTCCTGGCAGAGCTCAACGGCGAGGCCATAGGCACCGGTGGCTTGTTTATTAACAAAGACGTGGCGCTGCTGGCTGGTGCCAGCACGGTTCCGGCGGGCCGCCGTCAAGGTGCACAGCTGGCGCTGCTGGAAGCTCGCCTGCGCTACGCCTTCGAACAAGGCTGTACCCTGGCCATGATGGGCGCGCTGCCCGGTAGCCAGTCGCAGCGCAACGCCGAGAAGCAAGGCTTCCGCATTGCGTACACGCGCATTAAGTGGGCTTTGGCAGGTGGGTAACGGAGTATTGCAAATACTCATACTCCCGTGTTTAGCAAGCTCGGCCGAATCATGTGCTGTCTTTGCGCGTTAATGCACGATAGGGGCCGTGTAACCGCCCCACCTTCACCAACATTGTTGTATGTCGCATTTCGCGTTTTCCATAGATCAGGCGCCGTTTCAGAACTCCTTTGTGGAGGATTTGCGCGGCGAAAATTCCTTTGACAAACGCCCGCGCCAAGTGCCGGGCTACCACTACTCTCGCGTAGAACCCACCCCCGTAGCCGATCCGCGCTTGTTGGCTTGGTCTGATGACCTGGCTCGGCACCTCGGCCTGGAGCGTCCGGCCGAGCGCGGCCCCGCCGTAGACGTGCTGGCCGGCAACCGTGTGGTGGATACCATGAAGCCTTTCGCGGCTCGGTACGGTGGCCACCAGTTTGGCAACTGGGCCGGGCAGCTCGGCGACGGTCGCGCCATTTCGTTGGGTGAGATTAGCGCTACCGATGGTTCGCCCTGGGAAATTCAGCTGAAAGGGGCTGGCCCGACGCCCTATTCGCGCCGCGCCGACGGCCGGGCCGTGCTGCGTTCCTCCTTGCGCGAATTCCTGTGCTCGGAAGCCATGCACTACCTGGGCGTGCCTACCACCCGCGCCCTTAGCCTGGTAGCCACCGGCGACACCGTCGTGCGTGACATGTTTTACAACGGCAATCCGCAGGCTGAGCCCGGCGCCATTGTGGCACGCGTGGCGCCCACGTTCGTGCGCTTCGGCAACTTCCAGCTGCTGGCCGTGATGGGCGAAATCGACAACCTGCGCAGCCTGACCGACTACGTGATTCGGCGCTATTACCCCGAGCTGGGCGAACCGTCGTCTGACGTGTACCTGCGGTGGTTTGAGGAAGTGTGTCGCCGCACCGCCGTTATGATTGCGCACTGGATGTCGGTGGGCTTCGTGCACGGCGTGATGAACACCGATAACATGTCCATTCTGGGCCTCACCATCGACTACGGCCCTTACGGCTGGCTGGAGCCCTACGACCCCGACTGGACGCCCAACACCACCGACTTCGGCAGCCGACGCTACGCGTACGGGCAACAGCCGCAGGTAGGGCTTTGGAACCTCTGGCAGCTGGCCCGCGCCCTCGTGCCGCTGGTGGCCGACCCCGAATCGTTGCGCAAAGGCCTCGATGAGTACTCGGCTACGCTGGAGCAAACGCGCCATGCCATGCTGCTGCGTAAGCTTGGGTTAACCGATCAGCAAGAGCCCACCGACCGCGCTTTGCTCGAAGAACTGTTAGAGGTGCTGGCCGAATCGGAAGTGGACATGACGCGGTTTTTCCGGGGCCTCTCGCACGCCGCGCCCGTGGTTCTTACATCGCCCGCAACTGCCGACGAAACCTTCCGCACGCTGCTCACCGACGCCGCGTATTCCATGGCGCCCGCCGAAGAATCGTCGTTGCTCGATTGGCTGCAGCGCTACGCCCTGCGGCTGCGCCAAGAGCCGGCTGCTCCCGCGGCAGTTCACGAAACCATGCTTGCGGCTAATCCGAAATACGTGTTGCGCAACTACCTCGCGGCGCAAGCCATCGAGGCCGCCGAAGCGGGGGACTTGTCGGTGTTGAACCGCTTGATGGAAGTACTGAAAACACCGTACGCCGAGCAACCGGAGCACGACGAGCTTGCTGCGAAACGCCCCGACTGGGCCCGTGAAAAACCAGGCTGCGCTACGTTGTCTTGCAGCTCCTAGAGGTTTAGCAAGGATCGAATTATGTAATTGAAATTCAAATATATAATTTGTTAATGGTGAATGTCTGCTACAAGTGTCGAAGTGGCATTGAATGGAGGGGAGAAGGTGCGCGCAGTAGCGTGTCTCATTCGCGCTAAGCTGAGCATTTCAGAACTATGATGATCAACGTGCAGCATTGGAAGCAAAGCCTAAATGCGCGATGGATCCAATAAAAAACGCCCCGGCATTTGCCGGGGCGTTTTTGCTTGCATGGAATTAATGCAGCAACCTAGCTCTTCTTGGCCGGTGCTTTTTTAACCGGCGCTGCGCTGGCTTTTTTAGCTGCCATCGGGAAGCCGCGTTCCTTCATCAGCGCATCAATTTTTGGGTCGCGGCCACGAAATTTACGGTAGGCTTCGGCCGGGTCCACGGTGTTGCCGACGGAAAAGATGTTCTTGGTCAGGCGCTGGCCCATGGCTTTGTCGTAGGCACCGCCGGCTTCGGTAAAGGCGCTGTAGGCATCGGCCGCCAGCACCACCGACCACAGGTAGCTGTAGTAGCCCGCCGAGTAACCATCGGAAGAGAAGACGTGCGAGAACTGCGGAGTGCGGTGACGCATCACAATTTCCGAAGGCATGCCCAGCTGAGCCAGGGTTTCGCGCTCAAACTTATCGGCGTCAATCTTCTGCGAGCCGGCCAGGTGCAGCTTCATGTCGATGAGGGCGCTGCCCAGAAACTCGGTGGTTTCGAAGCCTTGGTTAAACGTGGAGGCCTTCTCGATGCGGTCGACCAAAGCCTGCGGAATGGGTTTGTCGGTTTGGTAATGCACGGCAAACTTTTGCAGCACCTGCGGCGTGGGCAGCCAGTTTTCCAGCACCTGCGAGGGGAATTCCACGTAGTCGCGCACCACGCTCGTTCCCGAAAGCGACGGGTACGTTACGTTCGACGACAAGCCATGCAGGGCGTGGCCAAACTCGTGGAAGAGCGTGGTGGCATCGGTCCAGGAAATCAGCGTAGGTTCGCCGTCTTTGCCCTTCACGAAGTTCGAGTTGTTCGACACTATGGTGGTTACGGGCTTGCCATCCATGCGCTCCTGTCGGCGGTAGGCGTTCATCCAGGCGCCCGAGCGTTTGCCGGGGCGGGCGTACGGGTCGAAATACCACAGGCCCACGTGCTTGCCGGAGGTCTTGTCCTTCACCTCCCACACTTTCACGTCGGGGTGGTACACGGGCACGTTGGTAATGGGGCTGAAGGTGAAGTTGAACAGCTCGCCGGCCACCCAAAACATGCCGTCGCGCATCTTGTCGAGCTGCAGGTATTGCTTCACCTCGTTTTGGTCGAGGTCGTAGCGGGCTTTGCGCACTTTCTCGGCGTAGTAGCGGTAGTCCCAGGGCTCAATCTTGAAGGTGGCGCCTTCTTTCTTGGCCAGGGCCTGCATATCGGCCACTTCCTCCTTGGCGCGGGCCACGGCGGGCGTCCACACCTGCTCCATCAGGGCCATGGCTGCTTCGGGCGTTTTGGCCATGGTATTATCCAGGCGCCAGTGGGCGTGGGTGGCGTATCCGAGCAGCTTGGCGCGTTCGGCGCGCAGCTGCAGAATGTCGCTGATGATGGCGTTGTTGTCGTGCGCGCCGCCGTTGTCGCCGCGGTTGTAGAACATGCGCCACGCCTTCTCGCGCAGTTTGCGCTGGTCGGAGTACGTCAGGAACGGCTCGATGCTGGAGCGGGTGTTGGTAATTACTCCAGCAGCCTGCAGCTTGCGGTTAGTGGCGGCAGCGGCCGCATCGGCTTGCAGGGAAGTGGGCAGGCCGGCCAGCTCAGCGGGCGTTTTCAGCACCAGCACCGAGTCGGTTTCGTCGGCCAGCACGTTCTGGCTGAACTTGGTAAACAGCCCGGCCAACTGCTGGTTGATTTCCGAAAGACGCGTCTTGGCTTTGGCATCGAGCTTGGCCCCAGCGCGCACCAGGTTGTTGTAGTACAGCCAGGAAAGGCGCTGTTGCTCGGGCGTGAGCTTCTTTTTCTCGGGCGAGTTGTACACCGCCTCCACGCGCTTGAACAGCGCCGCGTTCTGGTTGATTTTGTCGCGAAAAGCCGCCATGCGGGGCGACATCTCACGTTCGATGCCCTGCACCTCGGGCGTGCTCAGCGTGCCCGACCAAATGCCATACACCGTCTGCACTTCTTCGAGTCGCTGCCCGGCGCGCTCCAAAGCGCCAATGGTGTTGTCGAACGTAGCCGCTTGCTTGTTGTTGGCAATGGCTTCGATTTCGCGCAGGTTTTCGGCCATAGCTGCTTCCAGCGCCGGCTTAAAGTGCTCGACTTTTACTTTGTCGAAAGCCGGCACGCCACCGTAGGGCCCGGCCCAAGCGGCCAATAGCGGATTGCCAGTAGAACTGTTGGCCGCCACGGCACCAGCCGGGGCCGTTTGGGCGAGGCTGGGCGTTGAGCTCATAAAAGCAGCCAGGCTACAGGTAAGAAATGCGTTGGCCAGCAAAAGCTTGCCAGGGGAAAAAGGAGTTTGGGACATGCGCAGAGGGCTGAGCGTTTAAACGTAAGCAGGCTTGAAGATAGCACCAGACTTTGCCATTTTGGGAAAAGAGCAAAGCACCGGTTCAGGTGCGCCAAGTGAGTTGCTTGGTAAGCAGCTAAGATGCTAGGGTTAGTTCCCTCTGCGGCTAAAGAGGGGAGTCAGCAGTGCCTTCTCATTTGGGCTTGGCCTTGCAATACCGACCTTTGCCCCATGCATACCCTTGAACAGCTGCGGGCTGGTGAATTACTCGGTTCAAAGCGCCTCGATTTATCCTGTGGCTTAACCGAATTCCCACGCGAAATATTCGACCTAGCCGATTCGCTGGAAATTCTCAATCTATCCGGCAACTCCCTTTCCAGTCTGCCCGATGACCTGGGCCGTCTGCACCAGCTGCGCATCCTGTTCTGTTCCGATAACCAATTCACCAGCGTACCCGAGGCACTGGGCCAATGCACTGAGCTCAGCATGGTGGGTTTCAAGGCCAACCGCATCCGTACGCTGCCCGCGGCGGCCCTGCCAGCCAAGTTGCGCTGGCTTATTCTGACCGATAACGAATTGGAAGCCCTGCCCGCTGAAATCGGTAATTGCACGCATCTGCAAAAGCTGATGCTGGCCGGCAACCGCCTCACTCAATTGCCCGAAACCATGGCAGCTTGCACGAGCCTGGAGCTGCTGCGCATCGCCGCTAACCATTTTACCGCCTTGCCCGCGTGGTTGCTGCAGTTGCCGCGCCTGTCGTGGCTGGCCTACGCCGGTAAACCGTTCGCCGATGCGCAGGAAGCCGCAGTGGTGGCTCAGCATCCCATTGGTAGCATTTCATGGGACCAACTAACGCTGCAGCAACAGTTAGGCGAAGGCGCTTCCGGCGTAATTTACCAAGCTCGCTGGCAGCGTAAAACAGAAATGCAAGAAGTGGCGGTGAAGCTCTTTAAGGGTGCCGTAACCAGCGACGGACTGCCGCACAGCGAAATGGCGGCCTGCATCAGCGCCGGACAGCACCCGAACCTGATTGCCGTTGAGGGCAAAATCAGCGGCCACCCAACGCAAGCCGAAGGCCTCATGCTGGAACTGATAGACCCCGCGTTTCGCAACCTTGCCGGACCACCCAGCTTCGATACCTGCACCCGCGACGTGTACGCACCCGGCACCACGTTCAACCCATTTACTGCGCTGCGCATTGCGCATGGCATTGCGACGGCGGCGGCTCATTTGCACCGCCAAGGTATTCTGCACGGCGACCTGTACGCCCACAATATCCTCGTAACCGAGACCGGCGAATCTTTGCTCGGTGACTTCGGCGCCGCCTGCTTTTTCAATACCAACGATACGGAAGTAGCCCCAGGCTTGCAGCGGCTGGAAGTTCGGGCGTTTGGGTGCTTGCTGGAAGAGTTGCTTGAACGCTGTGGGTCTTCGGGAGAGTCCGATGAAGTCTTGACGCAGATGCAGAAACTGCAGCGTCGGTGCGTGCATCCCAATTTGAAGGCACGGCCGTCGTTTCCTGAAATCGAGCAACAACTGGCTGCGTTGCAGAACATTGGCAATGAAGTGCATACTGAAGGCCACAATGTCGGTTAACGCCAGCTTGCCGAAAGTATAACCCCTGACTTGCCGTAAACGCCGCATGCTACGCTGGTCCGACGTCCTCAAATACGCCAAGTACGGGAACCCGGAACCGCCGCGGCGGGTGAATAAAACCGAGGCGGAGTGGCAGGCGTTGCTTACGCCCGCGCAGTTTCGCGTCATGCGTCAGCAGGAAACTGAGCCACCGTACCGCAATGCCTACTGCCGTTCGTATGAGCCGGGGCGGTACGTTTGCGTGGGTTGCAGCAGCCTGCTTTTCGATTCAGCCAGTAAGTACCACGCCATATCAGGTTGGCCTAGTTTCAGTCAGCCGCACGCAAAAAACGGCATCCGGTACAGCTTCGACGAAGCCCACCACATGCAACGTGTAGAGGCGCGCTGCAACGTGTGCGACGCGCACCTCGGCCACGTGTTTCCCGATGGCCCCGAACTCAGCGGCTTGCGCTACTGCATCAACTCAGAAAGCCTGAACAGGGTGGAAGCGGAGCAGCAATGACTGCTCGTGAGGCGCCCGTTAATGGACCGGCTCGGCCAGCTGCATGGCTTCCAACTCCGCTGGTTGAGCCTGAACGTTCTTGCGGCCTACCAGCAAAATCAGCAGGGCCAGTACCGAGGTAACCGTCATAACCGCCACCATGGGCACGGCGGTGTGGTTGTTAAACACACTTACCGCCGCCGATGCTACGGCGCCCATGCCCATGCGAATGGCACCCATCAGCGAAGATGCGCTACCGGCTTTTTTGGCGAACGGGGCTAACGACAAGGCCGCCGTGTTCGGGCTGCTGAAACCCAGGCAGCACAAGAATAGAAACAGCAGCGCAACGGTGCCATATAGCCCAATCCAGCCGAAATACGTCAGGAACAGAAACACCACGCTCGTGGCTACCTGGCAAACCAGGGCCCCCATTACCAATTCCTCGCTCTGAAATCGGCGCAGCAGCACGCTGTTTACCTGGCTGGCTCCGATAAGCCCGACCGACAGCCCGGCGAAAATCCAACCGTAGACTTTGGCATCGACGCGGAAGATGTCCATGAACACCAGCGGCGAATCGGCTACGTACGCGAACAGCCCGCAGAACGACATGGCGCCCGTGAGGGTGTAGGTGTAGAATTGCGGCTCGCGCAGCACCTGCCAGAAGTTGGTGAGAATGGGCCGCGGCTTCAGCGACAGGGTAGTATCGGGAACGTAAGTATCGGGCAGCCAGAGTACGCAGGCCAGCAACAGTGCTGCGCCCATTACGGCAAGCGTAACGAAAACAGACTGCCAGCCGAAGGCCTCGGTTACGTAGCCGCCCATGGTGGGCGCTACCATGGGCGAAAGGCCCACCACCAACAGCAGCAGCGCATACACCTTGGCGCTGTCTTTCACCGGGAACAGGTCGCGCACCATGGCCATAGAGGCCACGCCGGCCGCACAGCTGCCCACGGCCTGCAAAAAGCGCAAGGCAATTAAGCCGTCGATGGTATGAATGGCGGCACATCCGATGGACGTAGCAATGTAAACGGCCAAACCTATGTATAGCGGTTTCTTCCGGCCAAAACGGTCGAGCAGCGGCCCGTAAAGCAGTTGGCCTGCCGATATGCCCACAAAGAAGCTCGACAGGGAAAGCGCCACCCGGGCCGCCGTGGTGTTCAGGTCCTTTGCAATGGCCGGAAAGCCCGGCAGGTACATATCAATGGAAAACGGACCCAGGGCGGTAAGGCTGCCCAGAATCAGGATGAGAAAGAAATACTGCTTTTTCGACATGACGAAAGTAAAAACCCGGCCGGGCAGGGAGCGGCGGCTGTCAGAAGTAAGCCGCTAGGGTAATAAGAACAAGGGGCACGACACGGGCGCGGCCAAACAAAACCAGCTTATACGCCAATCAACAGCTTCGGATCATAGCAAACCAGCAACGTGACCTGTAAGGTTCTGGTCCAGTTTGTTTGCCGCCGGTGCAAAGTAACGGCATTGACGGGCAGGGCTGCGTGAACCCAGTGTATAAACGCAGGTCAGTAGCTGTACCGTGCTGCCTAACAGGCATCTGCCAGCTAAGGTTAGATGCGGCCGCCCGGCTTGCGTATGAGGGCATCGGGCCGGCCGTGAAATGCTTTTGGTCTCCTGAACAACCCATGGCAACACCAGATCAACAACCAGCTTCTTCGGCGTTTACCGGCTTTGTGCGCGTGCGCGGCGCCCGGGAGCACAACCTCAAGAACGTCGACCTCGACATTCCGCGCGACGCCCTGGTGGTGTTTACCGGCGTGTCGGGCTCGGGCAAATCCTCGCTGGCGTTCGGCACGCTTTACGCCGAGGCGCAGCGGCGCTACCTGGAGTCAGTGTCGCCGTATGCGCGGCGGCTGTTCCACCAAATGGCCGTGCCCGAAGTAGATTCCATCGACGGTCTGCCGCCGGCCGTGGCCTTACAGCAGCAGCGCGGTACACCCACCACGCGCTCCTCAGTAGGCTCGGTCACCACGCTATCGAACTTGGTGCGCATGCTTTATTCCCGCGCCGGCGACTACCCCGCGGGCCAGGGCATTATTTACGCCGAAGCCTTTTCGCCGAACACGCCCGAAGGAGCCTGCCCCACCTGCCACGGCCTGGGACGCATTTACGAGGTGACCGAGCAAAGCATGGTGCCCGACCCTACTCTCACCATTCGGGAGCGGGCCATTGCCGCTTGGCCACAAGCCTGGGGTGGCCAAAACCAGCGCGACATTCTCGTAACCATGGGCTTCGATGTAGACCGGCCCTGGCAGGACCTACCGCAGAAAGACCGCGACTGGATTCTATTCACCGACGAGCAGCCCGTGGTGCCCGTGTACCCCGGCTACTCGCCCCAGGAAACGCAACGCGCCCTCAAACGCCGCGAGCCGCCCAACTACATGGGCACCTTCAGCAGCGCCCGCCGCCACGTGCTGCACACGTTTGCCAACACCCAAAGTCCGCTCATGAAAAAGCGGGCCCTGCAGTACATGCTCAGCACCGCCTGCCCGCTGTGCCACGGCAAGCGCCTGCGGCCCGAGTCTCTGTCAGTCACCTTCGCCGGCCTCGATATAGCCGACCTATCGGGCCTGCCCCTCAAGCGCGTGGCCGCGCTGCTGCGCCCCTTCGCCGAAGGTACCGCCAAGCGGCAGGCGCACGATGTGGAGCATCCCGAACAAGCTATTGTGGCCCAGCGCATCGCGCAAGATCTGGTGGCGCGCCTCGCCGTGCTGCTCGATTTGGGCCTCGGCTATTTGTCGCTCGAACGCAGCACGCCCACGCTTTCGCCAGGTGAGCTGCAGCGGTTGCGACTGGCCACCCAGCTGTATTCTAATTTGTTCGGTGTGGTGTACGTGCTCGATGAGCCGTCCGCCGGCTTACACCCATCCGACACCGAAGCGCTGCTCAAGGCTCTGCACAGCCTGAAAGGCGCCGGAAATTCGTTGTTCGTGGTGGAGCACAACTTAGATGTAGTGCGACAGGCTGATTGGCTGGTGGACGTAGGCCCTGCCGCCGGCGAAAGGGGCGGGGAGGTACTTTACAGTGGAGCCCCAGCCGGCCTGGCCAGTGTAACCGATTCGCAAACGCGACGCTTTTTATTTGCCGCTGATACCACCGAAAACAGCCCACGGGAGTCGCGTACGCCCACGGGTTGGCTGAAGCTGGCCGGCATCACGCGCAACAATCTCAACGGGCTCGATGTGGAGTTTCCGTTGGGCGTGCTCACCACCGTAACGGGCGTATCGGGCTCGGGCAAATCCAGCTTGGTCAGTCAGGTGCTGGTAGAGTTGGTAGCCGAGCACTTGGGGCAGGAAGTGGAGGCCGAGGAAGAAACCGAAGCCGACCCACTGGAGCGCGCCGCACCCGCCGAAACCGGGGGACGAATCGTGAGTGGCCTGGAACACATCAAACGGCTGGTGCGCGTCGACCAGAAGCCCATCGGGCGCACGCCGCGCTCGAACATGGCCACCTACACCGGTCTGTTCGACCACGTGCGCAAGCTGTTCGCCGCCACACCCGATGCCCGCAAGCGCCGCTACGATGCCGGTCGTTTCTCCTTCAACGTTGCCAAGGGCCGCTGCGAAAACTGCCAGGGCGAAGGGTTCGTGATGGTGGAGCTGCTGTTTCTGCCCAGCGTGTATGCGCCCTGCCCCGTGTGCCACGGCGCCCGCTACAACGCCAAAACCCTGGAAATAACCTACCGCGACAAAAACATAGCCGAAGTATTGGGCCTGACGGTGGACGCCGCCTGGGAGTTCTTCGACGAAGAGCCCGCCGTGCACCGCGCCCTCACGGTGCTGCGCGAAGTCGGCTTAGGTTACCTGCGCCTCGGGCAGCCCGCCACCGAGTTGTCGGGCGGGGAAGCGCAGCGCATCAAGCTGGCCACCGAGCTGCAGCGCATGAGCCGTGGCAACTCCCTTTATGTGCTCGATGAGCCCACCACCGGTCTGCACCCCGCCGACGTGGAAAAGCTCATGACCCAGCTGCAGGGCCTGGTGGAGGCTGGCAACACCGTCATCGTAGTGGAACACGATATGCGCGTGGTAGCCGGCTCCGACTGGGTGCTGGACATGGGTCCCGGTGCCGGCGACGAAGGCGGCCACGTGGTGGCGCAAGGGCCACCGGCTGTGGTAGCGAAGCACAAGCAGAGCCGCACGGCACCGTACCTGGCGAGGTTTCGGCAAGCCAAATAGAAGGCCCTATTGATGACGAGCATACACGAGCTAGAGAAATTGCCGGTCGGGGAGCTACCTTTGAATGTTGCGTAAATAATTTAACGCCTACTTCTTTGAAGCACCTCGTACTCTTTTTGTTGGCCGTGCTTAGCGGCTGGCAGGCTCAGGCCTTGCCGCTCAGGTTTCGGGTAGATATGCGCCAGCAAACGGTGTCGCCCAGCGGGGTGCACGTGGCGGGCACATTCCAAAACGAAGCGGGATATCCGGCCGATTGGAACCCGGCCACCACCGCCCTCACCGACATTGACAATGACGGCGTGTACGAGCTGACGTTAAACGTGCCTGCTGGCACTTACCTCTACAAGTTCGTGAACGGCAACAGCTGGGCCGGTGCCGAGATAGTTTCCACCGATTGCGGGTTTGACGATGGCGGCGGGAATGTGAATCGGCAGCTTGTGCTGGGCGGCTCGGCTCTGAGCCTGCCCGTGGTGGCCTTTGGCGGTTGCAATACGCAAGTGCGCTTTGCGGTGAACATGCGCGGCCAAACTATACCGCGTGCCGGCGTAAATGTGATGGGTAACTTCCAGACCCTGGCCGGCTACAATGCTAACTGGAACCCAACCGCCATTCCAATGGCCGATGCCAACGGCGACGGCATTTACGAGGTGCAAGTGTCGCTGCCGGCTTTTGGGCGTTTTCAGTACAAGTTTGTGAACGGCAACGCCCTGCCGGCCGCGGAAACTGTGCCTACCGCTTGTGGTACCGCCGATGCTAACGGGGTGCTCAACCGCGTGCTCGACGCTACGACGGCCGTGAATGCGCCGCCTGCCGTATGCTTTGGCACCTGCACGCCTTGCGGCGCATCGCCCACCAATTACACCACGCATTGGTGGAACGACGCGGTGTTTTACGAGGTGTTCGTTCGCAGCTTTTACGACAGCAACGGCGACGGCCGCGGCGACTTTGCCGGCCTCACCCAGAAGCTCGATTACCTGAACGACGGCAACCCCAGCACCAGCACCGATTTGGGCGTTACGGCCCTCTGGCTGATGCCCATGATGGAGTCGCCGAGCTACCACGGCTACGACGTAACCAACTACAAAGCCACCGAGCCCGATTACGGCACCATGGCCGAGTTCGAGGCGTTCCTGGCCGCGGCCCACTCGCGGGGAATTAAGGTGATTGTGGACCTGGTGCTGAACCACTCATCAAGTCAACACCCGTGGTTTACCCAATCGGCCAGCAGCGTTACCAGCCCGTACCGCGACTGGTTTGTGTGGTCGGCTACCAACCCCGGCTTCCTCGGACCATTGGGGCAGCAGGTGTGGCATCCGCGCAACGGGAGCTTCTACTACGGTATTTTCTGGAGCGGCATGCCCGACCTGAACTGGAGCAACCCCGGCCTGAAAGCTGCCATGTGGGACGCCACCCGCTTCTGGCTCGACAAGGGCGTGGATGGTTACCGACTCGATGCCGTGAAGTTTCTCGACGAAGACGGCCGTGTTCTGGAAAACACGCCCGAGACGTTCCGCCTCCTGGAGGAGTTTCACGATACGGTGAAAAGTGTTAACCCCAACGCCTTCACCGTGGGCGAAGCGTGGTCGAACACCGCCTCGGTGGTGCCTTACGTACTTAACAACCGCCTCGACGTGTGCTTTGAGTTTGACCTGGCCACGTCCATCATCAACGCCTTGAGGTTGGGTAACCCCGCGGGCCTGCGCAACCAGCTAAACCTAGTAGAGCAGAGCTACCCAAAGCTGCAATACGCCACCTTCCTCACCAACCACGACCAAAACCGCGTGATGGGAGAATTCAGCGGTAACATGGCCCGCATGAAGCAAGCTGCTGCCCTGTACCTCACCATGCCCGGCGTGCCGTTCCTGTATTACGGCGAAGAAGTGGGCATGCTGGGCGCAGGCGTGGATGAAGACAAGCGCAAGCCCATGCAGTGGACGGCTGGCAGCCAGGCCGGTTTTACCACCGCCACGCCGTGGCGCGCCGTGAACAGCAATTACCCGCAGTTCAACGTGGCCACCATGCAGGCCGATCCGGCTTCGTTGCTCAACCACTACAAGCAGCTGATTCGGCTGCGTACCACGCACGAGGTGCTGCGCAAAGGCTACTTCCTGCCCGCCACGTCCTCGAACGCCGCGGTGCTGAGCTACGCGCGGGTATTCGGTTCGGAAGCGGTGGTGATGGTGTCGAACTTTGGCAGCAGCGCCGTGACTGCGCCGGCGGTTTCGCTGGCCGTGTCTTCGTTGCCGGCCGGCAGCTACCGGGTTACAGATTTGTACTCCGGGCAGGCCGCCGGTACCGTAACGCTCGATGCGCAGGGTGGCTTCAGCAACTTCGCGGCCACGCTGCCCGCGCTGGCGGCTAATGAAACCTGGATGCTCCGGTTGGAGTCGCTGGTAACGGCCGTAACGCCAGCCGCTGCTCAGTCGATGGCGCTGCAGCTCTACCCGAACCCGGCCGCTAACCGGGTGCAGTTAGAGTTGGGCCCGGCCGCGGCACTCACCAGCCAATTGCGGGTGTATGACATTCAGGGGCGCTTGCTGCACACCGCTCCCGTTACCGGTCGTCGCCACACGCTCGATACCAGTAAATGGGCCAACGGTACCTACTTCGTGCGTGTGCAATCGGGCACGGCGGTAACCGTGCAGCGCCTCGTGGTAGCGCAGTAAGGGCGTTGTCAGAGGAACCATTCGCCGAGTAGCATCAGGGCCAAGGCCACTACCACGGCAATGACGACGTACTTGGTATTGGTGGGCGGCAACAGGCGAGGCGGACGTTGGGGGCGGTGCATAAACCTGATTTTGGGTTTTCTGCATAATACGTTTCAGGCATTTTCGGTTTCAGGTTGAGGCTTGAAAGTCAGCTCAAAAGCCAGCTGCTCAGGAAGCCATTACGGTTGATTACACGCGAGGTAGCCGAGAGCTTAAAGACCGAAGTGTGGCTGTACGGGTGCGATGTGCCGCTTTTGCGCGTCCTTTGCAGCGTTCATTCCTAAACCGTTCCGTGTGCCTATGCCGGCCAGCAACCTTGCCCTGAGAACCGTCGACGTAACGCGCTACGTAACGCCGCTGCGCGAAGGCGGTTCGTTGCCGGCCCTGGTAGAAGCCAACGACGACTTTCTGTACGTGCTCAAATTCCGCGGCGCCGGCCAAGGCCCCAAAGCCCTCATTGCCGAGCTGATTGTGGGCGAGCTGGCCCGGGCGCTGGGTTTGCGCGTACCCGAGCTGGTGTTCGTGCAGCTCGACGAAGCTTTCGGCCGCACCGAGCCCGACGAGGAAATCCAGGACCTGCTGCGCGCCAGCACCGGCCTGAACTTAGCCCTGCACTACCTCTCCGGCGCCAGTACCTACGACGCGCTGGTAAACACCGTGGAGCCGCGTCTGGCCTCGCAAGTGGTGTGGCTTGATGCACTTACGTTGAACGTGGACCGCACCGCCCGCAACACCAACATGCTCATGTGGCACAAGGAGCTGTGGCTCATTGACCACGGCGCGGCCCTATACGCCCACCACGCCGGCCCCGGCTGGTCGGCCCCCAAGCGGCGGCCGTTCCCCCAAATTAAGGACCACGTGCTGCTGCCGCGCGCCACCGAGCTGACGGTGGTAGATGCCGAAAGCCGCACCCTGATTACGCCGGAACTGCTGCGCAACATCGTGGCCTTGGTGCCCGACGCGTGGCTCACCGAGCCCGACGTGCCCGCCGACGCCCAGCGCGCCGCCTACGTGCAGTTCCTCGAAGACCGCCTTGCCGCATCAGAAACCTTTGTTCAGGAAGCCAACGATGCCCGCCAAGGAACTATTTGAGTACGCCGTACTGCGCGTGGTACCTAAGGTAGAGCGCGAGGAATTCTGCAACGTGGGCGTAATCGTGTACTGCCGCGACCAAGGCTTTCTGCAGTGCCGCTTTACCCTGAACGAAGCCCGCCTGCGCGCCTTCGCCGGCCCCGAGCTAGACCTGGACGACCTTGCGCAACGCCTGAAATCCTTCGAGCGAATTTGCGCCGGCCGTAAAGAGGGCGGCCCCATCGGTCAGCTGGGCATAGCCGAACGGTTCCGCTGGCTCACGGCCACCCGCAGTACCATCGTGCAAACCTCGGCCGTGCACCCCGGCATGTGCGACAACGCCACCGCCTTGCTGGAGCGCCTGCACGCGGAGCTGGTTGCCTGAACCGCCCGGCTACCAAATGGCTGGGCATTTGTGGAGCTTGCACCGCGTAAGCCAATGACGTATTTTGGTAAGGGCCAACGGCTTCGCTTTTGCGGCATCTGTGCTGCGGAAGTACGCACCGTTTAACGCCCTAGTTGAGCTGGCCAGCTTACGCTTATGTTGCTCCAGGACTTTCAGCCGAGCCCGCCGCTGCGGGAGTACGTTCGCGTTATTCAGGTCATTCACTTTGTGTTTGCCAACGGGCAGCCGCTGCCCTTCAAAGCCTACCCACCGCGCCCCGAGCACTGCCTGGCGTTTTATCCCCGCGACGCTGAATCGGTAGCGTACCCTGGTGGAAATGCCAAGCAAAAAAGGCCGCGTTCGGTGCTTATTGGGCAGCATGCCGTGGTGAGCAACCGGTATGTGGGCCGCGAATTTCTGGCCTTGCAAGTGGTGCTGCAACCCGGCGCGCTGTACCGGCTAACAGGTATTCCGCAGCACGAGCTTACCAACACCTTTGTGGATGCCGAGGGCGTGTGGTCCGCCGAATTGCGCCGCGTGAACGAGCGGCTGAACAGCACCGCCGCTTACCCCGAAATGCTGGCCATAATCGAGGCGTTTTTGTTGGGCCGAATACAACAAGCGCAGGCTGCGCACCCAACCGATGCCGTGGGGCAGTTGCTGCTGCATCCGCCACCCCAGGCGAGCCTAAACTGGCTGGCCGACCAGGCATGCCTGAGCCCACGGCAGCTCGACCGTAAATTCACGGAACGCATGGGTATCGGCCCTAAGCTGTTTGCCCGCGTGGTACGCTTCGACAAAGCCTTTCGGCTGAAAAACAGCCAACCCGAGCTGGACTGGCTGAGCATTGCCCTGGCCTGCGGCTACTACGACTACCAGCACTTAGCCAAAGACTACCTGGCTTTTACCGGCCAAACTCCCAACGGCTTTTACCTGCAGGATACCCAAGCCCCCGAGCGAACATTTGGGCTGCTGGAACAGTAAGCCGATGAAGAATCAACGGCTAACCTCTAACCGTAAAAAGTCCATTTTTTACCACTAACTCCTACTCGTAAGCCCCGACGTTTGCTCAACCCAAACGCCATGCTTATGAAACGCCGAAACTTCCTTCTCGCCACCCTGGCCGCCGCGCCTGCAGCCGCGCTGGCCAACTCCGTTCCCCGCTTCTTGGCCGGTAGTGCCGACGAGCGAACCGCCCGCAGTTTTTCGGTTGCGGCCGGGCAAAGCCGGTTTCAGGAGAAAACCCTGGTGGGCAATAACCCCAACGACATCAAGATTTCCAGCAAGGACACCGGCGGCGAGCTAACCGTGTTTGAGTACACCGGGCTGGCCAAAGGCGGCCCTTCGCTGCACATGCACCTGTACCAGGACGAAACGTTTTACGTGCTGGCCGGTGAGTATTTGTTTGTGGTGGGCGAGGAGCAGCGCAAGCTAAAACCCGGCGACACCATTTTCCTGCCCCGCCAAATTCCCCACACCTGGACGCAGCTTACCACCACCGGCAAGCTGCTGTACTTCATGAACCCGTCGGGTAAAATGGAGGAGTTCTTCCGGGCCCGGCCCACCGGCCAAACCGCGCCCACGCCGCAGGAAAAAGAGCAGTTTTACCTGGCCCACGGCATGAAATGGCTGGGGCCACCCTTGCCCGTAAAATCGTAGCAGAAGTCCGGGTGGCACTTGTGGCTTGTCCGTTCGCTTTATCAGGGTCTACTAACTGAACAAGTCCAGTAGCTCCTGCTGCGTGAGGGACTTCACCAGGCCGATATCGGTTTTAATGAGCTCCTGCGCCAGCTCGCGTTTGTGCGCCTGCAGCTTCATGATTTTCTCCTCCACGGTGTCGGGGCAAATGAGGCGCACGGCTACCACTTTTTTATCTTGCCCAATGCGGTGGGCGCGGTCAATGGCTTGGTTTTCCACGGCCGGGTTCCACCACGGGTCTACGAGGTACACGTAGTCGGCTTCCGTGAGATTGAGGCCGGTGCCGCCTGCTTTCAAGCTGATGAGAAACACGCGTACGTCGGGACGCTGCTGGAACGCGGTAACGGCAGCTTCGCGGTTGCGCGTTTGGCCCGTGAGATACTCGAAGGGAATGGCCTGCGTCTGCAGCTCCTGCCGAATCAGGTTGAGCATGCCCACGAACTGCGAGAAGATGAGGATTTTGTGCTGCGGCGCCTTGCTGCGGATTTCCTCCACCAAAGCCTCGATTTTAGCTGAAGGCGGACCGTAATATTCCTCGTCGGGCAGCAGGGCTGGGGAGTTGCAAATTTGCCGCAGCCTGGTGAGGCCCTGCAGCGCATGGGCACTTCTTTTCAGGCGGTTTTCCTCGTGCTGGCCCAAAATCAAGGCCCTGTATTCCTGCTTGCAGGCCTCGTACACGCGACGCTGCTCGAGGCCCATTTCGCAGTACAGCACCATCTCGATTTTCACGGGCAACTCCCGGGCCACCTGGCTTTTGGTGCGGCGCAGCACAAACGGACTGATTTTCTGCTGCAGCGCCCGGGCCTTGCGGGCGTCCTGAAACTTGTCGATGGGGCCGGCAAACTGCTCCAGAAAATGCTGGCGGCTGCCCAGCAAACCGGGGCAGGCAAAAGAGAGCTGCCCGTACAAATCGAAGGTGTTGTTCTCCAGGGGCGTGCCGGTGAGTACCACGCGGTTGCGCGCCTGCAGCAATCGAACGGCTTTGTAGCGCTGCGAGTCGGGGTTTTTTATGGCCTGGCTTTCGTCGAGGAACACGTAGTTGAAGCGGTATTCCTTGAGCCAGCGAATGTCGGCCACCACGGTGTTGTAGGTGGTCAGCACCACGTCGGCCTCGTCGAAGGCACGGGCGCCGGGGCGGCGGGCGGTGCCGTGCAGCACCAGCACCCGAAACGAGGGCGCAAACCTCTGCACCTCGGCCTGCCAGTTGAATACCAACGACGTGGGCACCACCACTAGGTTGGCATCGAGGTAGCCCTTTTGGCGCTGCAGCAGCATAAAGGCCAGTACCTGTACCGTTTTGCCCAGGCCCATGTCATCGGCCAGGCAACCGCCAAAATTGAAGGTGTCGAGGAAGTTCAGCCAGTTCAAGCCCTGCCGCTGGTAGTCGCGCAACTCTGCTTTCAGGCCCGGGGGCACCGCTACCGGCTCGATGCCGGCAAAGTTGGCCACGGCGGCCTGGTAGGTAGCCAGCTGGGCCTGCGCCCGGGCATCCAGCGCTTCGGCGTCGTAAAGCTCCAGCACGGCCGAGAAGTTGACGCCGGCCGTGCGGATAACGTCGTCTACCACGTCGCCGGCCGCAAAGCAGCTGACGAACTTCTCCACCCAAGCCTTCGGCAAAATGCCGCGGGTGCCGTCGTCGAGGCGCACGTAATGGCTCTTGTTGCGAATAGCTTGTTGCAGCTGCCGCAACGTGGCGTGCTGCTGACCAAACCGCACGCCAACTTGAGTGTCGAACCAGTTGTTTTCGCCGGTTACCCGCACGGTAATGCGGGCCCGGTTTGGGTTCAGGGTGTTGTGTTTAAGCTGGTTGAAGCCGAGAATGACGATGCCCTGCTGTTGCCACTCCGCAAAGGCATGCAGAAACCATTCTTCGTTCAGAAACAATGTTTTGGGGACGTATAACGCCTCCAGATGCAACTGCTCCTGAAACTCCGGGTACTGCCGCAGCAGGGCCGTGATAAACCGCATTTCGTCCACCGAGTCGCGTTCCAGCACAAAGGGTCGGCCCAGCTCATCAAGCCCAAACAGCTGCCGCCGCGACAATACCGATACCTCCCGCGTGCCGTAGCGCATCACGGGCAGCAGCTCCACGTGCCGGCCGGCATCGGTGAGGTAAAGCAGCAACTCGGGTTCCTGGTCGAAGCCGCTGGCGGCGCGCTGTTCGGGCGAAGCGGGCCGGGCGTAGGAGTAGCTGATGTGCAGGCGGTCTTCGAGGTTGGCCAGTACGTCGCGCTGGAACTCGGCGAACTTGCTCTCGTGAATCAGCAAGGTGTTGTTCCGCTTCCTGAAGAACTCAATAACGCGCCACACGTGCAGGTCCTCCACCAAGTACAACGCCTGGTTTACCGCCACGAAATACTCGAACTGAATGGCCAGGGTGCGCAAATCCACGGGCTGATCGTGCAGTAGCAAGTGGCCGGCTACTTCGTAAAACTCGCCCTTGTGGTGAACCTGCAGCCGCAAATCGGTGGGGGAGGTGCGCAGCTGCAGCGGCCGCAGAGCCGGGGCGGTGAGCTTATCGGACACGGCCGGGTCGTGGGCGAAAACGGGCAGGCCGGCGGGGTTGCGCAGCACCGCCCGCAGCGCCGCAATGGCGGCCTCCGAGCGGGTGTCGTCGTAGTTGTGCTGAAAACGCGCCAGGCCCGAGTAAAACCGCAGAAGAGCTGGGTCGTCGGTCCTCCCGAGGGCGTCGAGCGGGTTGAGCACCGTCACCGGGTTCTTGACCTTGCCAGCGGCGGTAAACTCGGCTTCGGCCAATTGCAGCGTGAGGTGACCGTAGTATTTGTGCCGGCTGAAAACCACGAAGCGTTTGCCGTTCTCCGCGGGCGGGCCGGTGCGCGGAGCCAGCAGTTGGCCCACCAGTTCCTGCTTTGCGGCGGCCGTAACCGGGTACAGCCCCGTCTGCCGGGGCGTAACGAGTACCGTGGGGCGGGCGAAGGTCAGCTGAAAATGCTCGTCGAGGTTGGGGGCGTGTTCCAGGCCGTAGTCGCGGGCGGTACGCAGCAGCAATGCGTGCCGTTGCTTGGCATCGAAAAAAAGGCGTAGCTCGGCGCGTTGCAGCACGGCCAGCAGTACCTGGGCCTGATGCTCGCAAAGCGTAGATAGCTCGGCAGCGCAGCTACAGCTTAGGTAAAGACCGTTGGCATGTTGATCCAGCACTACCGCTGGGAAAGTGGCCTGCCCCTCGGCTGCCTCCACGCTGGTAAACGTGCCGAAATTCAGCGTGAGGGTTTCGGGATGAATGGCGGCCAGGGCGCGGGCGGCGGCATGGAATAGCGTGGGCGCGTGCTTGCTTACCTCGGCGCTGCTAAGCGTCATTACGTTCGCCCCGGCCAGCGCGTACCGATGCGGCGGAAGCGGATTTTTAGAAAGAGGCGGGGAGTCCGGGTGGTTCGGCATGCACAAGGTTTGCAACGCCGAAAGGTAGCCTCAATCGTGCTGTAAGAGCCAGCGGAATGCCGTAACAACTTGCTGCAACTGCTAGGTGCGGAAAAGTAAGAATGCGCCATCCTGCTTGCCAACTGGCCGTACAAGGGGCCAACTGGTGGTTTGATGCCCAACCCCACTATTCCGCAAAGTGCTGTTTCTGTATGTCATCCTTTCTCGAAGAGTTCCTCCGAAATCCGGCCACCGTTGGCTCCCTGGTGCCCAGCTCCCGCGAGCTAACCGACGCCGTAATGGCCCCCATTGATTTTGCCACGGCCCAGTGCATTGTGGAGTACGGCCCCGGCACCGGCGTTTTCACCGATGTGCTTATGCAGCGCCGCCGCCCCGAAACCGAGTTGGTGCTCGTGGAGGTAAACCGCCGCTTTGCTAATCTCCTGAAGGCCCGCTACGCCAACCACCCAAACGTGCACGTCATCCACGGTTCGGCCGATAAAACCGCTGATTACCTGCGGAAGTTGGGCTTAGGGCCGGTCGATTATGTGGTGTGTGGGCTACCGTTTTCATCGTTGCCGCGGCGCTTGGGCTGGCGCATTCTGGAACATACCCGGGAGCTGCTGGGCGCCGCCGGTCGGCTGATTCTGTTCCAGTATTCGTTGCGCAACGAGCGGCTATTTGAGCGGTTTTTCCGCCAGCAAAACCACCAGTACGTGCTGCTGAACCTGCCGCCGGCCCACGTACTGGTATATGCGTCCGATGAAAAGTCGGCGGCAAAAAAAACGCAACCCGTAGCCGAGCAAGCGGTTTGAGTGAGCGGCCGCAGTGTACTGCCCCACGGGCTTGGACAAGGTCAGGCAGGAAGGGAAGCTCTTTGATTCCACCTGCAGAACCAGTCAAGTACCAGGAGCAAATCCTGATTTTATCGTGCGTAGCTCTACACGCCGGGTTATGTGCTTATGGCGGAGCTTGGACTAATACGCGTTCTGCCAGTCGGTTTAAATAGCCTGTTTAACTCGTTCAATGGGCATGGCATAAGGCAACAAATCATTGCAATTTTGCTCCACGCTGCCGTTTGTGGCATGCCCGCAGCAACCACGCCAGCGGGTGCGGAGTATACTTAAACACACCTGGGGAGTTTCACTAAACGAAGTTCGTTGTTGGCTCGCTGGTTCGGAGCCGATTAAGCGTTATGGATGTACTTAAGCGCAATAACGTTACCGTTACCGGAGTGGGCAATCAGGCCATCGTGTTCGTGCACGGTTTCGGCTGCGACCAGCACATGTGGCGGCTGGTAGCACCGGCTTTCGAGGCCAACTACCGGGTGGTGCTGCTGGATTTGGTAGGCGCCGGGCAGTCGGACCACCGCGCCTACGACCCCACGCAATACAACTCCCTAACGGCCCATGCCCACGATGTGCTGGCCGTAATGCGGGCCCTCGATCTGCACAATGCCATCCTGGTGGGCCACTCCGTAAGCTCCATGATTGGGTTGCTGGCCGCCATTCAGGATCCGAAGCGCATTGCGAAACTGGTGCTGGTGGCTCCCTCGCCGCGCTACCTGAACGACGTGGGCTACACCGGTGGTTTCGAACGGGCCGACATTGACGAGCTGCTGCAGGCCATGGACAGCAACTACCTGGGCTGGGCCGGCGCCATCACCCCCGTTATTATGGGCCACCCCGACCGCCCCGAACTGGCGGCCGAACTCAATACCAGCTTTTGCCGCACCAACCCCGCCATTGCCCGGCACTTCGCCCGCGTCACTTTTCTCTCGGATAATCGCGCCGATTTGCCCCGGCTGCATACCCCGGCGCTTATCTTGCAATGCGCGCAGGATATGCTGGCCCCGATGGCCGTGGGAAAGTACTTGCACCAGCACCTGCCCAACAGCGAGTTGGTGGTCATTGAAACCTCAGGCCATTGTCCGCACCTAAGTGCTCCGCAGGCCACCATTGCGGCTATTGACGAATTTATCGGGCTCGGGGCCCACGCCCCCGTATGAGCACCGCCGAGGAGCAGTTTCCGCCTCTGGACCTGCGCCTGACCGAAGAAAATCCGGAGGACCTCTACGAGTACGCACCCTGCGGCTATTGCTCCTGCCTGCCCGACGGTACCCTGGTTAAAATTAACCAAACTCTGCTCGGCTGGCTGGGCTACGCCCGCGAAGAGTTGGTGGCGCGCCGCTGCTTTCAGGATTTGCTTACCATTGGCGGGCGCCTGCATTACGAAATTCACTGCGTGCCGCTGCTGATGCTGCAGGGCCAAGTGCGCGAGCTTAGCTACCAGCTGCGCCTCCAAAGCGGCGGCACGCTGCCCGTACTAATGAATGCTACCATGCTGTACGATGCGCACGCCCAGCCGCTGGTGGTGCGCATTACTTTGTTTGACATAACCGAGCGGCGCCTTTACGAGCAGGAGCTGCTGCGCGCCAAGGCCGAAGCCGAAGACCAGCGCGAGCAACTGGGCCGCGCCAACGAGCAGCTCACCAGCAAGAACGAGCAGCTGATCCGCATCAATGCCGAGCTCGATAATTTCGTGTACACCGCCTCGCACGACCTCAAACAGCCTGCCAGCAACATGCTGGGCTTGTTTGAAGAGCTGAAACGCACGGCTACCTTTAACGACCCCGAAGCCGCCGGCATGGTGAACATGTTCGACAATTCCCTGCGGCAAATGTTGAGCACGATTGAGGAGCTGACGGAAGTGGTGCAATTGCAGCGGCAACTGGAGCAGGTGCCCGTAGAAGCCATTGAGCTTCTCCCGTTTACCGAGGAAATTATCCGGGGCCTGGAGCAGCCGCTCTACGAACCTTCTGCCGATTTTATCCTGGATTTCGCGGCAGTGCCCACCCTGCGGCTTTCCCGCCCGGGCCTGCACAGTGTGCTCTACAACTTGCTCTCGAATGCGGTGAAGTACGCGCACCCCAGCCGCCGGCCGCGCGTGGAGGTACGCACGACCTTGGTGGAGGGCACGCCCGTGCTCAGCGTGCGCGACAACGGCCGCGGCATTGACCTGCAGCGCCACGGTCAGGAGTTGTTCCAGCTGTTTCGGCGGTTTCACCCCGAGGTGGTGGGCTCGGGCATGGGTTTGTACCTGGTGAACCGCTTGGTGAACCAGGCCGGCGGGTATTTGGAGGTCGATAGCGTGGTGGGCGAGGGCACCACGTTTCGGATATATTTTCCGTCCTAACGGCGTCTCGGCTCTGCTTTGCGTACCTTGTGAACAACCCTGCCCGAACGGAGCCCTACCTACCCGGCAGCAATTGAACTTAACGGCCCCGGTACCCCTTCAGTACATACCGGCAGTAGTGGTAGCGACACTGGTGACTGTTGCAGCGCAAGCTTGCTGCGAATAGGAGCTTACCACACATGGTGCCTTGGCTTGGCGCCCCATTCCCGCGCCACGTTCATGTCGTTGCCTAATTATCAGCCCACCGCCGAGCTTTTGCAGGCGTTTGGTTTCGTTAAGTACAGTGCTCCTCCCAAGCAAACGCGCTACAGCCGGCCCAGCGAATGTGGGCAGGAAACCCTCGTGGTTTACCACGATGCCGAGCTGGCCCTGCTCGAAGCCGTAGACGGCCAGATTCTGTACCGCTTCCAGGGCCACGTGGCCTCCGAAGCCGAGTTCCGGGTGCTGCTGCGGCAAGTCAGCTGGCCCGCCGAAGTCATTGTTTCTTCCTGATCTTTTTTCCCTATTCGCATGACGGATTCTTACCTGCGCAGCCTTGGCTTCGCCCCCACACAATCGGAGCGTATTGGCAGCCGCCCCGCTTTTAGCGAGGCCTGGTGCTACCAGCACGACCACATGGCCAACGACGGCAGCCTGCTGTTCATCGAACACCCGCTGGGCATCGACGTCTGCCGCCTGAGCTCCACCGAAGCCCCGCTTAACCAACAGGACGTGTTTGCGGCCCTGCCCCTAACCGACCGTACGGGCCTGGAAGCTGCCATTGCGGCCTTCTATACTGCGCACGGCGGCATTGGTAAATCGGTGCCGCCTTTCGTGCCTTTTGTGTTTCGCCCGTACCGCCGAATTCAGTAAGCGCCACTGTTATTTCCCGCCTTTCGGCGTTCTACTCTCATGGATCAAGACCTCCAGCTCAGCCTGGCCAACAACGCCAAAGCGTGGCTGGCCCTTTCGCTTTCCATTTCCTCTGCCGAGAAACTCTCGTTCGATAAAATTCACGACGGCTTCCTGTCCACCTACGGCGCCGACTTCATGTCGCACGTGTACCGCGTAACCATCGAGAAGGTGCTGCAGAACATGCCCGACACCGAGCGCAGCAAGCTGCTCGCGGCTTTTCAGCAAGCTATGGACCGCGCCATTGACGACCACTACGCCGCTACGGTTTTGGAGGGCTAAAGCAGCCATTCATTGCAAAGCCACCCAGCAAAAGGGCACCCGTTGGGGTGCCCTTTTTTGTTGCATTCATCTCGCGTCGTTTTCAGGCTTATGACCCTGTCAAAAGCAGGAGGTGCCGTACTAGAACGGCGGCTACTCACCCAAATGGGCTAGGCTTGTGAGCTTGCCAAGGGGTTCCGGCAGGTGCCTTCACATGATTGTGCTATTGAAGGCCGCTGGGCCCTGAAATAGTTTTGCTGCGTCTTTGGGAGGTCTGTAGTAAGCAGCCTGGCGCAAAGGCGCACATCCTATTTTTTGGTTGACGTGATGATTACTGCCGTGCTGCGCAGGTACTACCTGCTGATTGTGTTGCTGAGCTCCTTAATGGCACTGACTGCCTGTGGCGACAAGCCCAGCGTACAACCCAAGCCTGAATTTCCCACCTCCACCGCTTTAAGTGGTGTGGTGCTGGACGAAAACCAACGGCCCGTAGCCGGTGCTCAGGTGCAGGCCGGCACCCAAACGACGACCAGCTCGGCTACCGGTACGTTCAGTTTTTCTGACGCCCCCATAACCGAAGGCCGCTGCGTGGTACGCGTAACCAAAACCGGGTTCTTTGATTCGGTAGTGGGGTTGCGGCCGCAGCAGGGCGCCCCACGGATGCAGGTAACGCTCGCGGCATTAGGCACCCCCTTGACGTTTGTAGCGGGCGCGGGGGCCACGCTGAACGTGCCCGGCGGCGTACGCATTACGCTCCCGGCCAACGGCCTCGTGCTAAACGGCATTCGCTACACCGGCTCCGCTCAGGCCTACGTGCGTTACATCAGTCCCACCGATCCGCAGCTGCCGCGCCTGATGCCCGGCGGCGACCTAGCCGCCTTAAATGCCACCAATAACCCCCAAACGCTGATAACCTACGGTGCCGTGCGCGTGGAGCTGGAAGCCCACGGAGAGCCGCTGCAAATTGCCCCTGGCAACACTGCCGAACTACGTTTCCCGGCCGCCGGAGCCACCGAAGCCCGCATTCCGCTGTGGCATTTTGATACCAGCGCGGGCCTTTGGAAAGAAGAAGGCAGTGCCACCCGCACCGGCACCGAATACGTGGGCAACGTAAGCCACTTTTCGGCCTGGAACCTCGACATGTCGGCCGACCAAGCCTTCATCCGCGGCCGCCTCGTTGACTGCGCCGGCACGCCACAAGTCGGTCTTACCCTGCGCGTGGGCCAAACCGAGGCGCTAACCGATGACCAGGGCTATTTTGGCACGGCTGTCCCCTCGGGCAGTGCTACAACGGTATCTACTTCGTGGCCGCCCAATGCCGGCGCCGGCCAGCAGATAGCCGCTGCGCCCGCCCTAACCCGTGGTACCGTGCACGAGCTGGGCCAAATCACCGCTTGCCTGCCCGCAGTAAAAGGCCGCCTGGTAGATTGCAACGCCCAGCCCGTAACAGGCGTGGTGCGCCTGGTAAACGGTGCGGGCGCAATGCTTTCGGTAGCCATAGTGGGCAGCGATGGGCGCTTCTCCTTGATCGGGCCTGCCGGGGTGGCTACCCAGGTAGAAGCTTTCCTGACCAACGGTGGCACTACTCGCCAAGCAGCGCAGCTCCCCACCAGTGCTACCACCTCCGATTTAGGTGACATGCGCGTGTGCAGCGGCAATGCCGGTGGAACCCTGCTGATGAGTTTCACCCTCGACGGCGACGGCCGCACCAACGAACTGATTGAGTTGCGAGACGCCCCGCATTACTACGACCGTCCTAAAGCCTACCGCAGCAGCGGCAGCACCGCGGTGGTTATGGGCCGCTCCACGCAGACGTTCTACAACACCGCCGCGCTGCAAATTCCGGGTACCGGCGTGGGTACTTTCCAATCGGGTCCGGGCGGACTGACGAGTAGCCTGGGTATGGGTATAAACGGTCCTACCTCAGCCATTTACTACGAAACCAATACCGGCGCCACGCTGGACTTCGTCATCACCCAGTACGATGCCGTAGGCGGGCGCATCAAAGGCACGTTCTCGGGCACGCTGCGCAAGCGTGTGGGCTCGGGGCCCCTCACTGCCACTACCGTAACCGTGCGCAACGGTACCTTCGATTTTCCCCGCGTAGCCGACCAATAGGCGACCGGGCACTGCTGCTTCCTGGCGCTCAGCCGGCGCCAGTACACGCAAACGACAAGGCCCCGAACCATGGGTTCGGGGCCTTGTCGTTTCTGATAATATGGTGGTGGCTGCGATGGTAGATACGGTGGATTTAGCGGGCAGAGCCGCGTATTGGCGTTTGGTCGTTCGCGCCACTTGCTGTTCAACTACGAGACGCAGTTATGCGTCTCTGCATTGTTCTGGCAAGCTTCATGGGGCACGGCGGTATAGAGTTGGAACTAGAGCAGTTCTCCGGTTGGTGTACGTGTGGACCCCACCCCCGGCCCCTCCCCGTAGGGAGGGGTGCCAGCCATCAGCAACGATTCCGCCAGAACGCACCCCTCCCTACGGGGGAGGGGCCGGGGGTGGGGTCGAACGACAATGCGTTCCGTACACCGACCTGAGTACCGCCGTAGGTATCGAAATTAGGCTAGCGACGCAACAGCTGGCAGGGTGCGCTCAGGCCTTGGCTGGTACGCACTCGAACAGAATACACACCGGCAGGTAAATGACTAAGACGAAGCTGGTACTCTTTGGCCGTTGCAGCTAGGAAGGAAGTGTGTACCTGCCGGCCCATAGCGTCGTGAACTTCGAGTGTGCGGCTGTTAGCGGGCAAAACCAATGTGAAGTCACCGGTGGTGCTGGGGTTAGGATGGGCCGAGAGCAGCGGTGCCGAGGCGCGGGCAGAGGAGGTAGCCAACACGTTGCTCACGTTTGCACGCCACATATCGGAAAGGGTGGCGCTGCCGGCGGAGGCAGTGTTACCGCCCCACACGTAGAGCTGGTTGTTGTGAATGGCAGCGGCAGCGTTGCGGCGGCCGGGAATGTTTGAGGTGAAGGTGCGCAACTGAGCGGTGCGGGTGTTGTAGGCGGCTAGGTAGTTAAGGTTGTTGAAGTCGCCGACGAGCCAGATCCACTCGCCCTGCACGGCCACGGCTTGGTTGGAAAGAGTTGTGGGCAAGGTGGCCTGGAGCTGCCACTGGTTGGTGGCAATGTCATAAACGTGCACCTTGTCGGAGTTTACCACGCCATTGTAGCCCCCAATGGCGTAAAGCTTGCCGTTTACGGCGGCGCCAAAGGTGTTTTTGGCCTCGGGCATGGGGGCCAGGGTAGTCCAGACGTTGGTTGCGGGGTTGTAGGAGCGAAGCTGGTTCGTGTAGGTACCGTTGGCCAGCTGCCCACCGTAGGCATACAGCAAGCCGTTCCACACGGCCAGGGCGGCGGTGGAAGAGGGCGTGGCATTGGCAAGGGCGGTAGAGGCCTGTCCGTTCGAAGTCTGCAGAACCGGCAGCGTAGCCAGCGGGCCGGCGTTGGTAGCCGCGTTCAGCACGTAAATAAGGTTGTTGCTGGTGTACGGAGGTATAATAACAGCCGTGCCGAAGCGGTGCGGCGTTACCTGGCCGGTGCTTAACGGGCCGCTGCCCCAGCTGCCGGTGGCTAAGTCGAAGCGGTAGACCTCAGAAGTGTAGGGGGCAACCGTGCTGCCGCCGCCAATCATGTACAGGGCGTTAGGGTCTTGGCAGTAGCCCATGCCGTAGCGGCCGCCATCGGGTACGGCAGGCATGGGCGTGAAGGCGAGCGGGGATTGGGCACGGGCAAGGGGCGAGGCTCCTAACAAGACGAGGAGCAGGGGCAGGTATGAGTTCTTCATGCAGTGGGGAAGGGAGGTGTTTGGGCGCGCGGTCGGGCAGCTGCATGCGGATGCATTTGGGCACAGGGTCAGCGGCCGGCAAACGTAAAAATAGCGCATGCTCAGGCGGTGAATCAAGGGCGGGCCGGGTGGCTCAACCTTGGGGGGCAGTATGCCGTTCACTCAACTATACTCTCACCTTTTTCCCACGACCATGGACCTGAATAACAATAACCTGAACGACCGCACCGAGCTGCGTGCCCGCGGCGGCTGGAACGAAGTCAAAGGCAAAGCCAAGCAGCAGTGGGGCCACCTCACCGACGATGACCTGGACTACCAGGAGGGCAAGCAGGACGAGTGGTTTGGCCGGCTGCAGCAGAAAACCGGCGAGTCGATGGACGACCTGAAAGCCTGGTTTAACCGCAACTTCTAGTACCGCTTACGTGCTACCGATACCGGCCCCGCTCTTTCCATTGGAAAGGGCGGGGCCGGATGTTTATGGGCGCGACAAAAGGGGTACCGTACTTCTCGCGGCGGCCGCGACTAGTTGGGTGATATTGGAGAAAAGCCGCAGAGCAAAAAGGGGGTAAAACGCAGCTGAAAAGCCGTAGTTATGGCGCCACTTTAGGAGCAAGCCCGGCGTTAAAGAGTCTGTAGCCGGCCGCCATTATGCGGCAACTCGTATGGTCTCAGGTGTGGTACCATGCGTGGCGGTCGGCTCCCCTTAAAACGCTCCTTCGGCAAACGGCCGAAGGAGCGTTTTGCTTTGTGCGGGGCTGGCTTGCCGAAGGGTGGCTTGGAGCGGCGGCAGGTTGGGTGGCCGCTGTTCGTGTGCGCGGGGTGGCGCGAGGAAAAATGTCGCCTGGTAGCATGCATCAACTGCGCCTGGCACAACGGGCCAGAGTAGCGTTTACCGAGAAGTCAGCCAACGTTGGTTCACAGCTATACTTGGCGCCTGCACGCTCCCACGTTCGGTCGTCAGTTGTGGAGGGAATCAGCATCTGGTTCCTATTCATCCGCTTCGCCATTGGGTTGGCATAATGGAGAGTGTAGCCGTTTGGTTTTGGGCAGGTGCTGGTAATTGCGCCGGGCTTCGTTCTTTTGGGGTTGAAGTGCCGACGGCGCGGTGGCCCAAATCCAGGCTGACGTATGCCATCGGCGCTACCACTCCTACCTGAAAACAACATCGAACCATGAGCACGAACTCCGATAACCCTACCCCCGAAAACAAGCGCGTTGTATTGATTACTGGCAGCACCGGCGGCATTGGCACGGCTTTGTGCCGCAAGCTGAGCGAGGCCGGTTACCGCGTGGTGGGCAACTTTCGAAACGAAGAAAAGGCCGCGCAGCTGCAGGCCGAGCTGGACAAAACCGGCCTGCACATTGAGCTGGCCAAAGGCGATGTAGGCGACTTCGACTCGGTGGGGCGAATGGTGCAGGAAGTGGAGCGCACCATCGGGCCGATTGAGGTGCTGATCAACAACGCCGGCATCACCCGCGACACGTCGTTTGTGAAGATGAGCAAGGCCGACTGGGACGAGGTGCTCAATACGAACTTGAACAGCGTGTTCAACTGCACGCGGCACGTGATTCAGGGCATGGTGGAACGACGCTTCGGGCGCATCATCAATATCTCGTCGATTAACGCGCAGAAGGGCCAGTACGGGCAAACGAACTACTCCACGGCCAAGGCCGGCATGCACGGCTTCACCAAGTCGCTGGCGCTGGAGGTGGCCCGGTACGGCGTAACGGTTAACACCATTTCGCCGGGCTACATCGAAACGGAAATGGTCATGGCTGTGCCCGAGAACATTCGGGAGAAAATCATTGCTCAGATTCCGGTGGGGCGCCTGGGCGGCCCGGCCGAAATTGCCGATGCGGTGGCGTACCTGATTTCCGACCAAAGCGGGTTTATCACGGGGTCAAATCTGGCCATTAACGGCGGGCAGCACATGTCGTGATGCCGAGCCACTACCAGGCACGACTTGGCAAGCAAAAGCGCCCCGCGGGTCCTGCCGCGGGGCGCTTTTGCTTGCCAGCGGGCTTTGTTACATTTACCCTGAACCCTTTCCCGTAACCGTGAAACATTTCCTGCTCTCCGCTGCCCTGGTTGGGACATTGCTGGCCGGCCCTTTAATGAGCCACCGCGCCGCGCCCACCGCTGCCGATTCGCCCCAGCTGGCCGCCATGTTCGAGAAGTATTGGGACGAGCGGGCCAAGCTGCATCCGCTTGAAGCTACCGGGCAGGGCGACAACCGCTACAACGACCAGCTGCCCAACGACAACACCCAGGCCTACCGCGAAGAACGGCGCAAGTTCTTTCAGCAGTACCTCGACGCGCTGCAGAAGTTCGACCGCGCCAAGCTCTCCGCTAACGACCAGGTGAGCTACGATATTTTCCGCTACGAAATGCGACAGCGCCTCGAGGTGCTGAAGCAGCCGAACTGGATGATGCCCTTCAATCAGTTCAACGGCCTGCCCATTGCGCTGGCGCAGCTGGGCGCTGGTACGGGTAACCAGCCCTTCAAAACCGCCCAGGACTACGACAACTGGCTGGGGCGGGTGCGCGCCTACCCCGTGTGGGCCGATTCGGCCATCAGCAACATGCGCCGCGGCATGCGCGCCGGCGTGGTGCTGCCCCGCCCGCTGGTGGAGAAAATGCTGCCCCAGCTGCAGGCCCTGGTAACGCCCGATGCCAGCAAGAGCATCTTTTACGGGCCCGTAACCAAATTCCCGGCTGCGGTTTCGGCAGCTGATCAGCAGCGCCTCACTGCGGCCTATCAGCAAGCCATCAGTCAGCAAGTGGTGCCTACCTACCAAAAGCTGCACGACTTCCTCAAAAACGAGTACCTGCCCAAAGCGCGTACCACCACCGGCCTATCGGCCGTGCCCGGCGGCGCAGATATGTACCGCTACGCCGTGAAGTTCTGGACCACCACCGACCGCACCCCCGACCAGGTTTACCAGACCGGCCTCGACGAGGTGAAGCGCATTCGGGGCGAGATGGAGAAAATCAAAACCGAAGTGGGCTTCAAGGGAGACCTGCAGGCCTTCTTCACCTACCTGAACACCGACCCCAGGTTCATGCCCTTCAAAACCCCGGAGGAGGTGCTCAGTGTGTACCGCGGCATCCAGGCTAAAATCGACCCGAACCTGAAGAAGATGTTTGGCCGCGTACCCAAAACCAACTTTGAGGTGCGCCAGACCGAGGCCTTCCGCGCGGCTACGTCGGCGGCGCAGTACGTGCGCGGCCTGCCCGACGGCTCCCGTCCCGGCATCTTCTACGTGCCCATCGTGGATGCCACCAAGTACAACGTGACCCGCGGCATGGACGCGCTGTTCCTGCACGAAGCCATTCCCGGCCACCACTACCAGATTTCCTTGCAGCAGGAAAACTCGGCCCTGCCCAAGTTCCGCCGCTTCAACGGCTACAGCGCCTTTAGCGAAGGGTGGGCCCTGTACGTGGAAAGCCTGGGCAAGGAGCTGGGCGTGTACACCGACCCCTACCAGCGCATGGGTGCCCTGAACACCGAAATGCACCGCGCCATCCGGCTAGTGGTAGATGTGGGTATGCACCACAAGGGCATGACGCGCGAGCAGGCCATTCAGTACATGCGCGAAAACCGCTCCATCGACGAGCAGGCCGCCACCGCCGAAATCGAGCGGTACATGGCCTTGCCGGGGCAGGCGCTTTCCTACAAAATCGGCCAAATGCATATCCTGGGCATGCGCAACAAGTACCAAAAGCAGCTCGGCCCAAAGTTCAAGCTCAGCGCCTTCCACGACGAGCTGCTGGCCAACGCCGCCATGCCGCTGGCCATAGCCGAGAAAACAATGGACACCTGGGCCGCCCGACAGAAGTAACAAACTGATTAAGCCACCAGGCGCGGTGTGTTTAAAGCGTGTTCAGGATTTTAAAGGTCAGCATGACGTTCTAAAGAAGATTTTCATGAAATCCAGACAGGCTCTTAAGCAATAAAAAACGCCCCGCAGCTTTCGTTGCGGGGCGTTTTTTTCGAAGTGGGGTAGCGGCTGTGACTACCGAAACCAGGGAGCCGAGCGGGACCGATAAGAAGACGGCGCGTAGTGGGGCAAGTGCTAGGCGTTTTTCGAGCCGGGGGCCGACTGGCTGCGGAACAGCATGATGTCTTTGTCGAAGAGGTAGATACCGCCTTTGTCGTCGCCCACGAGTTCGAGTTTGTCGTTGAGCATACGGGCCAGGGCCTCTTCCTCCAGCTGCTCCGAGACGTACCACTGCAGGAAGTTGTGGGTGGCAAAATCGCGCTCCTGCAGGGTAAGGCCCACCAGCTCGTTGATGCTTTCCGAAACGCCCATCTCGTGCTTGAGGAAGTCTTCGAACACGCGCTTAAGCGACTGAAACGTAACCACGGGCTGCGGCAGGGCCGGCACCAGGGCAAAGCCGCCGCGCTCGTTCACGTAGCGAATGAGCTTGAGCATGTGCACGCGCTCTTCGTCGCTCTGCTGGTAGAAGAAGTTGGTCACGCCGTCGAGACCCGGCTGCACTTCCGCCCAGGAGGCCATGGCCAGGTAGGCTTGGGAGGAGCTGGCTTCCATGGCAATTTGCTTGTTGAGGGCGTGTTGGATGGCTTGGGTCAGCATGGGCGGTACGGGGCGTTTTATTGATTCAAATGAGTACGTGGCAGGCTGCGAAATTACACGTTTGCCCCGCATTGAAATACGGCAGCGGTTGCCGCACTTGTCAAGGTGCCGCTTTTGCGCACGTACGATCTGCCGCCAGTAGCCACGGCGTGGAGCCTCATGCAGCACCGTTGGGGAAGTACAGGCCGTAGCCGCCGGGCAGGGCTCCCGCTTGGTTTATCACTCGGTTCTAACGCAGTACACAAGAACGTCGCGGTTCCCCGTCTTCATGATTGGGTCACAAAGAAGCCCCGCGCCCGGCCGCTGCCCCGCGCAGTGGTTTTCGGTGCGCGACCCGCCGAACGCCCGGGCGGGCCCATTGTCCGCCCGGCGTGGGCCTCACATACCGGGATGCAGATCAATAGAAGCGGCCACGGCGGCGTTTTTAACGAGAGGTCTTATTTTTGGCCGACTAAATTTTTACCTCCAAGCTATGAGAAACTTGTATCTCCTGCTATGGCTGTTCCTGCTGGGCCAGCCCGCCGCGCTCCGGGCCCAAAACATCCTGATGCCGGTTGGCACCGGCAGCGGCACCAACACCGGGTGCGCCGGCACCGTGTACGACCACGGCGGCCCGAACAACGGCTACGCCCCCAACCAGATCAGCACGCTCACGCTGCGCCCCCCGGACGCGACCAGCCGCGTCAGCCTGAGCTTTACCCTGTTTCAGACGGAAGAGAATTACGACTTCCTCGAAATCTACGACGGCACCGACTCCAGCACCCCGCTACTGGCCCGGCTCACCGGCGGGGCGGGTCTCGGCCAAACTTACACGGCCACCAACGTGCTCGGCGCCCTAACACTGCGCTTTACCAGCGACGCCAGCGCCGAGCGCGCGGGCTTCGCGGCCACGCTCAGTTGCGTGCCCGTGCCGCCCAGCGCCTACGTAGGCAACGTGGGCATAGGCACCGCTCAGCCCCTGGAAAAACTGCAGGTGGCGGGCACCATCTACAGCAGCCAGGGCGGCGTGCGCTTCCCCGACGGCACCCTGCAAACCACTTCCGCCCTCACCCAGCAGCTCAGCCTGGCGGGCACCACCCTGAGCCTGACCGGCGGCGGCTCGGTAACGCTGCCCAGCGACAACCTGGGCAACCACACCGCCACCCGAAACCTGCGCCTCAACGGCAGCTGGCTCAGCAACGACGGCGGCAACGAAGGCCTGCGCATCGACAACAACGGCAACGTGGGCATTGGCACCGACGCGCCCCAGACCCGTCTGCACGTCAACGGCTCGGTGCGCCAGGACACCCACAACTCGGACCTGCTGAACATCCCCGCCGGCGCCACCGGCTCCTTCGACTGGCAACATAGACTGGGCTACCAGCCCACGCTGATGATTGTGGTAGACCAGACCGGCGGCGGCGGCGGCGAGTACATCTCCTACAGCTACGAGCACCTCAACAACTACAACATCCGCTTCTACGTGCGCAATGCCCGCAACAGCGCCTCCACTTTCCGGCTGCGCTGGATTCGGGTGAACTAGGGCCTGGGCAGGAGGCACTAATTGCCAGAAGCTGCGGCTGGGCTTTTCCGGGAAACACGGCTACAACCAGGAATTCTATTGAAAAGCAGCCCCGCGCAGCAAGCGGCATGGGCCGGATGGAAACGGGAGCCGCGACGCTTGGGTAAGTTCCGGTAGCGTGGGCCGTTCAAACGAAGGAAGGCACCGCCTACCGCCATGGCTGGTCACGAGCTGCCAGCTCGCGCCAGATGGGGGGCCAGCGGCAAGCCGGTACCGACCGTTTGTTCATGAATGTAGGGAGTCGTTCTGGTTCTGGGAGGCGCAGCCTCCCATTATTGCTGGTCACAAGCTACAAGCTCGCGCCAGTTGAGGAGTATTTTAGGATTTGTTACGCTGAATACGGCGGGGCTCCTGGCCTTTGGCAAACCTGTAAGGGCGGGAGGGGGTAGGGGATGTTATGAAAAAGATTGATTCAGAAATGATCATAAACTGTTCAGGGGCATCTGCCAAATAGCTAATCTCGACCTTTTGGCCTTTCTCGACAGCCAACCTGTGGACTCGTTCCGAGTAGGTAAGTGTGAGCATTTGGCCCTTGCGGGTTTGAAACCGAACTATAGGATAGCAGTAGGCCAACTTAAGAGCCATTTCTAGCTCTACAATTTCACCCTGGACGCGGATTCTTTCCTTTTTGATTCTTGTGTTGTAGCGCCAATTGTACGCCGCCAGCACCGCTATCAAGATGCCTACGCAGATAAAAAGAAGAAACGGTGGTCCAGAATCCATGATGACCAGTTAGGCTCCAGGTTTTAAAGCTTCCCGAATCCCACTCAACCCTCCCGCAATAGCTTCCAGCTTCGTGAGCACCTGGAGCACCTGGCCGGCTTGGGAGTTGCGCAGGTTGTCCTGGTAGGTCTGGCGGATTTGCTGCCAGCGCTGGGCTTGCTCAGGGGTGAGCCAGCCGAGCAGCTCGCGGAGCTTGAGCAGGTTGGCTTCGGTGGCGCTGGTCAGGGTTTGGGCTTCGCTTTCGTAGTGGGCGGCCAGCAGCTGCTCGATTTCCTGCTCGTTCATCACCGGGCGCACTTTTTCGGCCAGCTTGTTCATGTTGCGGTAGGAGCCCTGGAGCTTGAAGGGCGGCTCGGTGCGGTAGGCGTCGGCCTGGGCGGCGGAGGCGATGTAGGCGGCGTTGACGCGGGCCACCACGTCGCGCAGGCGCAGCAGCTTCTGGAGCAGGGCCACGTACTCGTTGAGCTCCTCGGGGGCGTGGTTGCCTTCGAAGGAGAGGCCCTCGGCCTGGCCGGTTTCGGCGAGGCGAATGAGAACCGGCAAATCCTGCGGGGCCTGCCCGGCCAGGCGGGCCAGGGCGGCGTTGCTGGTGAGGGCGTTTTCGAGGTAGGAGAGGCGGAAGGCGTCTTCGGAGCCTGCTGTTAGCACGTCGCCGAGGTTGTAGATGTCGGCGCGGTTGGCGAGCATGTCGGGCAGCTTGAACACGTCGCCCGTTTCGGTGTAGGGGTTGCCGGCCATCACCACGCACACCTTGCGGCCGCGGAAGTCGTAGGTGCGGGCGCGGCCCTGGTATACACCCTCGATCTTGCGCTGGGCGTCGCAGAGCGAGATAAACTTCTGCAGAAACTCCGGGTGGCAGTGCTGGATGTCGTCGACGTAAATCATCACGTTGTCGCCCATCTCGAAGGCCAAGTTCAGCTTCTCCAGCTCCTGCCGCGCCCCGGCATTCGGTGCCTGCCCCGGGTCCACGCTGGTCACGGCGTGGCCGATGGCCGGGCCGTTGATTTTTATGAAGATGAGGCCGAGGCGGTTGGCCACGTACTCCAGCAGGGTGGTTTTGCCGTAGCCGGGCGGGGAGATGAGCAGCAGCAGGCCCATGAGGTCGGTGCGCTTGCCCTCGCCGGCCGTGCCGATCTGCTTGGCCAGGTTGGCGCCGATGAGGGGGAGGTAGACTTTGTCGATGAGCTGGTTGCGCACGAAGGAGCTGAGCACGCGGGGGCGGAAGTCGGCCAGGCGCATGTCGTCGGCGGCTTCTTGCAGGAGCTGCTTTTTCAGCTCGGCGAACTTCTCGAACTGCAGCAGCGTGTGCTGGGCGTAGTGGTGCAGGCGGCGGCGGAAGGCGGGAAAGTTTAGGGCGTAGCTGTGGTCGTCGGCGATGCGGGCGTGGGTGCCGCGGAGGTCTTTTAGTAGCTCGGTTATTGGGGTGCGGATGACTTTCTCAGGGGCGTAGGTGCGGGTGAGGAGCAGGGTGGCGGCCTCTGGGACCCCACCCCCGGCCCCTCCCCCGTAGGGAGGGGTGCGTTCTGGCGGGTTGTTCTTTATTTCATTTTTGTTTTTTAGGGAGCCGTTGTTTACCTCGGCACCCCTCCCTACGGGGGAGGGGACGGGGGTGGGGTGCACGGTGAAGGCTGTCAGCCACTGCCGCACCAGCCGAAACTGCGCGGCGGGCTGCTGCTCAAGGTGCTTCACCGAAGCCTCGAACGCTTCCGTGGCGCGGCGTTCCTTCAGGTGCTTCAGGAAGGCTTCGTAGAGCTCGGCGGCTTCGGCGGAAATGGTGAAGGCTGGTTTGTGGTTGGTGGTTTTTGGGTGTTGGTGTTCGTGCGATGCTTGCTCAATTAATTCATGCAGCAGGTATTCACCCGACTCGGCTATGTCTTCCGGTGTGAACAAGCCAGTTTCAGCCGCGAAAGCGTCAATAGCCGTTTGTAGCTCGGCGGCGAGCTTGCCGGTTTCCTGGGCGTCGGGAAAGACTTGCAGGAGCAGGGCCAGGCCTTGGATCTGGTGTTGCCAGTGGGCTTTTTGGTCCGCCGGGGCAAATCGGTGCCAGTAGAGGCTGGCGGCGCTGCGGGTTTCGGCGGGGTAGCGCAGCAGGCCGGCGGTGCGGGTGAGGCGCACCAGGGCGGCCAGGATTTGGGCGGCGTCGTGGTCGTGCACGCCTTTGAGGTAGCCCTCGGCGTAGCGCGGGGCCATGTGCTGCTGCACGTAGTGGAGCAGCTCGGCGGGGCTGAGGCGTTCGAGCTCGGCTACGGCGAGGGTGGCGGGGGCGCCTTCGGCGGCGGGCTGGGGGTGTTGGGCGGCGCTGAGCAACTGGTAGGCCAGGTACTCGGCGCGGTACACGTCGTGGTTTTCCGAGGGCAGGGTTTGCTCCCACACCGGGCGGGCCTGCTGCACGGCGTCGCTATCCACGGCGCGGTAGAAATTAGTGCCGGTGAGGTGGTAGTGCAGCTGACCTTCGCGCAGCACCAGGGTCAGCTCCAGGGGCTGGGTGTTCACGGTGAACGTGTGCGGGCCGAAACGCACGCCCTGGCCGCCGTCCACGAAGAGGTCGGCGCGGTCCTTGAGCTGGCGCACGGCGTCTTCGCGCACGGTTTTCAGGCGCGACTGGAGGTCGTCGGCCTTCACGGCGTCGCCCAGGGCCAGCAGCTCGTCGACGGTGCGGCGCACTTTCTCCACCATCACGTCGGCGGCGAAGTAGCCGTTGATGTCGGCCACCGACGTGAGTTTGGTCACGCGGTTGTGCACCGCCTTCAGCATGCGCTCCGCCGAGGAGAGCAGGGCGGCGGCGCGCTGGTTGCGGGCGGCTACCAGGCTTTGCTTGCGGGCTTCGAAGGCTTCGTAAGCTTCTTCGCGGCGGGTGGCGAGCTGGCTCAGGAACTGGTCGAACTCGGGGAATTTGCCTTCCAGCTCCTCCAGCTGCACCATGAGGCGGGAGAGGTACTCGTCGCACTTGGCGGGCGTGTCGGAGAGGTCGAGGTAGTTGACCAGGGCCTGTTCGAGCAGCTTGAGCTGGGCGGCGAATTCGGCCTGGGCCTCGGTGCCGGCCAGGGCCTGGCGGCGGCGCTTGAGGGCGGCGCGCAGCTGGTTGAAGCCGGCGTAGATGCCCGAGATATTGTCGATGATGCGCGTGGTCTGCGTCGGGTCGGCGATGGGCAGGTTGCCGACCACTTCGATGAGCAGTTCCAGCTCGGCGGCCACGGCGTTGAGGTCCTGTTCGAGGCGGTTGGCCTCGGTCACGGTCGGCAGCTGCTCGATGCCCGCGCCGAGGGCCGCCACGCGCTGGGCGTAGGGCGCCAGGGCGTCGTCGCGCAGCAGGAAATCGACGGTGCGCTGGGCCACTTCCTGGCTCAGGCCCTGCAGCTCCGCGGCGGCTTTCTCGACGGCGGCCGCATCGACGTAGCGCAGCTCTTTGAGCGAAATGACTTCGCCGCGCACCTGGCGCAGGTCGGCCAGCTGCTGCACGTACTGCTGAACTTCGGTGGCGTCGGCGGTGCGCTTGATGAGGTCGCGCAGGTCGGCGGCGCGGGTGAGCACCTGCTGGGTTTGCTCCTGGGTGTTGCGGCGGATGCGCTGCACCTTGTCGAACTCCTCCACGGCCGAAGTGGCGGCCTGGCGGATGTCGTGCAGGGGTTCGGCCAGCTTTTCGGCGCCGGGCTCGGCCAGCCAATGGTAGGAATCGGAGAGGGTGGTCGTGCGCCGAATCAGGTCGAGGTAGAGGCCGGTGTAGGAGTCGTCCTTGCCGATGAGCGTCAGCACTTCCTGGGCTTCGGCCATGGCCCGCACGATTTCCTTGTTGCCGAGCTTGCCGAGGTAGCCGTCTTGCACGGTGGGCAGCTGGAAGTCGGGGGCGGTGTAGGGCGTCTGCCAGATTTGCACCGCGTGGTGCTTTTTGGGCTCGTCGTCGGCGCGGAAGTAGCACAGCTCGCCGTTTTCGAACAAGGCGTAACCGTGGCAGACGATGGGCGCGGCCACTTTCTGGCTGATGAGGTTGTAGCTCAGCAGCAGGTACAGGCCGTTGTCCTTCTGGAAGAACACGTACAGGAAATCCTCGCCGTTGGGCGAGGCCACGCGCTTCTCGAAGACCAGTTCCGCGGGCACGTTTTCGAACTGCTTGCCGTCGCCGGTCTGCAGGTAATAGCCGTGCGGGAAGATGAGGCCGTGGCCGTCGGGCAGCAGCACGCAGGCGTCGGCCAGCGCGTCGAGGCGCTGGGCCTGGCGCAGCTTGGTGTTGTAGAGGAAGTAGCGGAAGCTGGTTTCCTGGTAGGGCTTGATTTTGAGCAGCACCAGCTGGCCGACCACCGCGTAGTGAATCTCGGCGTCGTCCAGGGTCTGGTCCTTGTTGTCGACGGGTTCGGCGTAGATGCCCTGCCCGGTCTTGGTGTTGTCCTCGACTTTGATGGTCAAATCGCCGCCCACCGTCTCCACGAACACCTTATCCTCGATGCTCACGTGCGGGTGCTTGCCGGCGCGGTGCATGTCGCGGGTGGCGCGCTTCCACTGAAACTCGTGCTGGGGCGGGAAGGTGTACTCGTGGTCAGAGCGGTTGTCGAGGTAAGTCAAGGTCTCGCCCTGCACCAGCCACTTAAAGGTCTTGACGTCGCTGGCCGTCTTGCCCACCCGGAAGACCATGAACAGGTGCGGGCCGCGCTGGGCAAACTTGACGAAGCGCGTCTGCTTGTAGAACTTGTACAGGTTGCGCAGCTCCTCCAGGAAGGTCTTGTCCTGAATCAGCGCCAGCCCCACGGGCCGAAACTCCGGCCGCTGGTACTGGTACACTCCGAACACGTCCTGCAAGTCCACCTCGGTTTTGAGGCCCAGCAGCACGTTGTAGCCGAAGAGGAATTTGTCGCCCAGCGCCACCATGTCCATGGGCACGCAGTTGTGCTCGGTGGTGAGGCGGCCGGTGCCGAGCAGCTGCCAGTCGAGGGCGCCGAAGACCTGCTTGCGGGCGGTGTTGAGCTTGTCGAGGCGCACGCGCAGCTCGGAGCCGCCTTTGCTGAGGCGGTTGCGCAGGATTTCGTAGGTGCCGGTTTCGAGTTGCATAGCGGGACCCCGCCCCCCGGCCCCCTCTCCTCTGGGAGAGGGGGCCGGGGGGCGCGGATTTAAATTTGTGGTAATTGGTTAGTGCTACTTCCGGTAAGCAGGGTGGAGCAGTAGTAGGTGCTCGTGGATGCTGTGTAGCACTTTAGGCATTTGGTAAAGCACCTCCTCGTTGGTGAAACGCAGTACCAGAAAGCCGCACTCCTGCAATTCGTGGCTGCGGCCGCCGTCGTACTCGGCCTGGCTGGCGTCGCCGTGCACGCTGCCGTCGACTTCGATTATCAACCAAGCGGCGAGGCACACGAAATCCACGATGAACTGCTTGATGGCGTGCTGCCGGCGGAACTGTACGCCCAGCTTGTGGGCGCGCAGTTCTTGCCACAGATGGCTTTCAGCCGGTGTGGGATTCTTCCGGTTGGTGCGGGCGTATGCTTTCAGCGCCTTGTTCCAGCGCTGGGCATCCGTCGTGTACATGCCGTACGGAAAAGGCGAGGGGTTTTCTGGTTCGTCGCTCATGGGACCCCACCCCCCGGCCCCCTCCCCTCCGGGAGAGGGGGAGCCGGTTCCGCGTGGTTACGTTGAAAAGTTGTGAAGCAGTAAAGGGAATCGTTGCTGGCGTCTGGCTCCCCCTCTCCCGGAGGGGAGGGGGCCGGGGGGTGGGGTCAATTCAGCGTACTAACTACCTTGTCCGAAATGCCCAGCATCTTGGCGGTGCCGGCCAGCTGGGTAATCGTGTTCCGCGTGGCATCGTCGCCGGCCTTGTTCATCATCTGCAGCAACAGGGCCGAAATGCTCAGGTTGCGCACGTCCTCCGACTTCATTCCGAACTGGTTCACAAACTGCGTGAGATTGGTCTTGAAGTCGCCGCCGTTGCCATCGAGCGGGAAAAACGTGTCCTTCACCGTCGTGAGCACCTGCGAGTTGCCCACGGCGCGGTCGATGCTCTTGCCCTTGGTGATGGAGCCGATAATCTGGTCGAAGAACATGGTCTCGCCGCCCACGATGTCGATTTTGGCGGCTTTCAGGGCTTCGGCAATGACGCCCGACTGGGCCGCGGCAATGTCCTTTTGGATGCTGATTTCGGCCAGCTCCACAGCTTGGTCCTTGGCCAGGCGCAGCTTGAATTCTTCGTGGTCCTTGCCCACGCCGTCGAGCTTCTTCATCGCGTCGGCTTTGGCTTCGATGCCTTTGGCTTCGGCCGCGAACATCTCCTCGTTTACGCGCACCTCGGCCAAGCCTTTCTTCTGCTGGGCATCAGCCATGGCGTCGATTACTTCCACTTCCACCATGGACTTTTCGCGGCTCACCTTAGCGGCTACAATGCCCAGCTTCTCATCGGCTTCGGCTTGCGCGGCGCCTTTGGTTTGAATGGCCTGGGCTTCAGCGGCGGCGGTAAGCTGGAGCACGTTGGCTTCGCTTTCACCTTCTTTCTGCCGCGCTACGGCCTTGGCCTGCATCACCTGCGCTTCGGCTAAGCCTACGGCAGACGCCTTCGAGGCTTCGGCTTCGGCCAGGGTACGAATGGCTTGGGCCTTGAACTCGGCGGACGCTTTTTCGGCTTCGGCGTCGATTAAGGCCTGCTTGGCGCGCAGCTCGGCGCCTTGCTTCTCCATATCGGCGGTGCCTACGTAGCTGATGGCTAAGGCGTCGGTTTCCTGCTTGGCCTTGGTCACGGCCACCAACTTGGAGCGTTCCGCTTCGGCCTGGGCGCGGGTGTCCTTGATCTTTTCTTCTTCCTGCACCGTGGCTTTTTCCACCGTGATTCGCTCCCGGATGATGGCCTGAATGTTCTTACGCTCCTCTTCAAGGGCTTTTTCTTTCTCAATCTGGGCCAGGGCCACAATACGTTCCCGCTCGTTGGCTTCCAGCGCCTGAGCCTGAGCTACGCGCTCGGTTTCAATGGCGTCGGTGCGCTGCTTGTTGCGCTCGGCCACCAGCACCTGCCGGTCGCGGTTTTGCTCGGCCACGCGCACTTCTTCTTCGGTGGTGAGGCGTGCGCGCTCCGATTTCAACGTTTCTTCCTGCTGCACCTTGGCAATTTCGGCCGACTCGCGGGCGCGGATGCTGGCAATTTCGCGGCGCTGCTTTTCCTGGTTTTCGGTCAGCTGCTTTTCCAGCTGCAGAATGGTTTCCTGCGCCTCTACGTCCTGCTTCTTGATGGTTTTCTGGGTTTCGCGCTCAATGTTGTTGGCCTGAATCTTTTGCTCTGAGGTCAGGGCAATGATTTTCTTGATGCCCTCGGCGTCCAGAATGTTGTCGTGGTTGAGCGCGTTCAGCGGGGTTTGCTCCAGGTAATCAATGGCGCAGTCGTCGAGCACGTAGCCGTTGAGGTCGGTGCCGATGATGCGCAGAATTTCCTGCTTGAACTGCTCGCGGGAGTTGTAGAGCTCAATGAAATCGAAGTGCTTGCCCACGGTTTTGAGGGCTTCGGAGAACTTGGCGTCGAAGAGGTTTTCCAAGGCGGCGGGGTCGGAGGCGCGGTGGGCGCCAATGCTCTGGGCCACGTTCATCACATCTTCCTGCGTTTTGTTCACGCGCACAAAGAAGTTCACCTTCACGTCGGCCCGTAGGTTGTCTTTGCACACCAAACCTTCCTTGCCGCTGCGGGCAATGATGATGGTTTTTAGCTTGATGTCCATAACCTCCATGCGGTGGAGAATGGGCACTACGAAGATGCCCGTAAACGACACCTTGGTGTCGCCCATGCCGGTGCGGAGCATGGCCTCGCCTTGCGCGGCCTTTTGGTACATGCGGGCAATAATGGCAATGATGCCGAGCAGGAACACGCCCAGTATGGCTAGCACTGCCAGGGATAATTGTTCAATCATGGAAGTAAAAAGTAAGAGTGCAATCAGTAAGCAGGAAGGAAAGAGAGTTCAGGTATTAGGCGAATCAGGCGAACATACCCGCGAGCATGGCGCTGATGAAGCTTTCCACCGCTTGCAGCAGCGAATCGAAGTAGCCGTGGGGCAGCGGTTGGGCGCTTAATTCCACCAGCCATATCCAGAGAGTGTGCAGAGGCGTTAGCATATTAAGAAAGTTGAATGGTGGGGTTGAGTTGTTGCAGGGCCGCTACAAAAGCAGCTTTGTCGCGGGGCGACACCATAATTGTGTCGTACTTATTGTAGTTGATGGCCAGCCGGTCGAGGGAAGGCGCGGGGGAGCTGAGCGGGTTGTTGGTGGGTTGCACCCGGCTAATGCTGTCAACGGGGACCCGCCAGCTAAACGGCCCCGAGGCAATGTTCAGCACGCCATCGGTTAGGGTGTAGCGCGTGCCCAGTACTATGTAAGCCATGAAAGCGGCGGCCCCCAACGACACCAGCGCGCCAACGGGTGCGCCGTAATACAGGTTAAAGCCGGCGCTAACAGTTATAATGGCTAGAATAGGACCGAATAACCACCAGCTGACTTTTGCTGGAAAAACTTGTGTTGCCATAGTGGTAGTGAATGAGGTTAAGGTTAGCGCGCGTCGTACGGCTCAATCAAGTAGCAGCGACGCGGTTCGTCGTAGTCGATAACCAGGGCCGTGTCGCCCTTGCGCAGGTCGGAAGAGGCCGAGCGCACGTTCAGGAGCAGCGAAGCGCCATCGGCATTTACCGCGGCTTGACCGAGCTGCTCGCGGGTGGCCGGTAACGTGAGGGTGCCCACCTTGCCCACGGGGTTTACGCTGCCTGCCTGGTCTTTTTCCAGCGTAGCAAACAGCTTCACGAAAGGCGTGGTCAGCACTTTCGAAACGAACAGGCTACCCAGCAGCAGCGGCGCGAAGAACAACAGCCCCAGGACAAACGAGGCGTTGTGCGTGTAGTAATTCAGCAGAATACTCCCCACCCAGAGCGGCAGGGCCACGAAGCCCAGAAACACCATCAGCGGCACGCGGCCCAGGTTAAAAAAGGCTAAGGCGCTGTTCAGCCATTCCACGCCGGCGTGAGCGTGGTGCACGTCGTGGTCGGCATCGAGGTGGAGGTCCAGGGTCTTAAAATCGAGCACGCCCACAATGACCGTCAGCCAGTACAGGACCACAAAAACCAGCAGGCCCGTGGCAAGTAAATTGGGCGGAGAAACCGCGGCGTGTAAGAGTTCGGTCATAAGCATGACTAGGGCAGCTTAAAGATAAGCGAAAGGCCGCGTGCTGGGTACCGGAACCGCGTTGCCGGGCTCTATTAAATTTCGGTTACCCCACCGGGACGAAAGGCCGCTTGCAGGTTCCGCAGCTCGGTTTCCAAGGCCGCGTTCCGGCATTGCAGCCGCCGCAAACGTCGCAGGTTGGCAACGCCGAAGAGTCCCATGCCCGCGGTCAGCAGCAGGATAACTAAGCTGGGCTCGATGATATGCAGAATATGCAGAACTACAGCCGCATAGAGCATTGCCATGGATGCGTAGTAGAATGTTTTTTCGAAGGTGTTCATGGCTGGTAGCGTTTGGGTCAGGGCAAGTTGAGGTTAGTGGGCGGTTGGTGGGCTACGCCTCCGGTTGCCCAGCTAACCCCAGCTTTTGCTTGAGCGCCTGCAAATCGGCCGAGGCTTTGCCGCCGGCATTCTGGCCCAAAGCCTTGTCTATTTCCTGGTCGATGCTTTTGCTTTCCTGCGCTATTTCGCCGTACGATTCGGCCAGGGCTTCCTCCACGGCCACTTTTTCCTTCATGCGTTCCAGCAGGGCCACCGTGCCCGAGGAGTCCAGTTGGGCCAGTTGCTTGTTGATGGTTTTGGTGGCGGTACTCACCGTTACGCGCGCCTTCAACGTTTTCAGCTCGCTTTCCCATTTGCCAATAGTTTGCTTGAGCGTTTGCACGTTCTGGTCGAGCTGCTGGGCCGAGGCTTCAAACTTCTGCTGGTCGGCGGCGGCGCTGGTGGCGTGGGCCTCGTTTTCGGCCTTCTTCACCAGGGCTTCGCCAGCCAGGCGGTCGGCTTCGGTGCTGTTCAGGTCGCCTTTGTGGGCGCGTTGCAGCAGGAGCACGGCTTTGTTTTCGTAATCAAGGGCTTTGCTGCGGGCGCTTTCGGCGTCGTTGCGGGCCCGAATGCCCATGGCCTTTACTTCGGCCAGGGCCTGCAGGCTTTTGTCGAGGTCCTGACGCAGGTCGCGCAGGCCCTGTTCGGTCATTTTAATGGGGTCTTCCAGTTGGTCGACAGCGGAATGCGACTCGGCCTGGCCGATTTTAAAGAGGCGGGCGAATAGGTTCATGGCTTTGGTGGGTTGAGTAGCACCGGAGCGGCAGGCGCGCCGGTCTAGGATTTCGAGAAGGCAATCAGCTCATCGGAAAACTCAGTGAGCAGCAAGCTCAGGGAGTTCAGCACCGCTTCCAGCTCCGAGAGGTCCAGGGTGTCTATTTGGAGCGTGTCGCGGAAAATGACCTTGCGGCCCGATTCATCCAGGGCAAAGGCGCCGTGAATGATGTCGCGGTTTTTCTGCAGCAGTCGGCCGTACACCTCGCACGAGGGCGCGGGCAGATCCAGCAGGTATTGCTCCAGAATCAGGAGCGGGTCGCCGCAGCCCAGCACAAGGTTGCGGATGCCCAGCGCGGGGTTGTCGACTACCAGTACGCCGTCGTGCGCATCGGCGTGCCGGATGTCGAATCCCAGGGTTTGCAGGTGGTTTTGAATAGTAGCGAAGTAGCGGTTGGCCATATAAGCGGGGTAGGAGGTTGGCTGTGGTAAGGTAGGAAATCTGACCGGCGGGCCTGGTTGCTCAAAAAAATAGCGGCGTCTGTAGTCTTTGCCGCTATTCGTGGTAGATTTACGACACAAGAATACTGAAAGTTTTAGAGCAGCTCAAATTTTGAGCGAAAAATATTTCGGCGTCATGTCGCACATCGGAAACAACATTCGAAAGCTAAGAACCGTCAAGAAGCTGAGCCAGGCCGCTTTTGCCGAGTTATTTGGCTTGGCGCGGCCCAGCGTAGGAGCTTACGAGGAGGGACGGTCTGAGCCAAAAATGGAGACGCTGATTCAGATTGCTCAACATTTTGGCTTATCGGTAGATCTGCTACTAACGAAAGAACTTACCGTAAATGACCTCCACCGGTTTGATATCTTTCAGCAGCAGATTCAGCAAAAAACCGCTGCCGAAACCCAAGCCGAGGCCGATAGGCAACCCCACGTAACACCCTTGGTACCGGCCGCGCGTATGCTCGAATACATCGTGCAGCATCACAGCCCGGCTTTTGTAGATGGCCTGCCCCCGCTCACGTTTCCGCATAACCTGGGCGCCACCACGCGGGCCTTTGAATTAACCGGCGCCGACATGCAGCCCACGCTGCGCCACCAGGACGTAATCCTGTGCTGCCGCATCGATAAAGCGGCGCCGGCCTTACGTACGGGCGAGGTTTACGCTTTTGTAACCCAGAGCCGGCTGCTCGTGCGTCGCCTTGCCGAGCGTCGCCTCGACAGCCCGGTGCTCAAACTACGAGCCGACAACATCGATTATACCGTCCAGGATTTTGACCTAACGCAGGCATTGGAAATATGGGAAGTTAAAGCCGTGTTTAGCACGCACTTGCGGCCGCCGGTAGCCATGGAAGAGCGCGTAGCCCGGCTGGAGCGACAGGTAGAAGAGTTATTAGCACGGCAATAGCCTCGTGCAGCGCACCTATATTTCCGCTCACTAAAGTAACGTAAGCCCCCAACGCACCGCCATATCCCATGAGCCAACTAACCATCCGCAGCCTGGCCGAACTGGAACAGCACGAAGGCCAGGAGCTAGGCGCCTCCGAGTACCACCGCATTACGCAGGAGCAAATCAACAGTTTTGCGGCCGCCACGCTTGATTTTCAGTGGATTCATACCGACGCGGAAAGGGCCAAAACCGAGTCGCCGTTTCAGGCCACCATTGCCCACGGCTACCTCACGCTGGCGTTGCTGCCGCATTTATGGTCGCAAATTGCCACTTTGGAAAACCTGAAGATGCAGGTGAACTACGAGATTGAGGCCCTGCGCTTCAATCAGGCCGTGGTGGTGGATAGTGAGGTGCGCCTGTTGGCTAAGCTGCTGTCGGTACGCAACCTACGCGGTACTGCCAAAGCCCGAATTGAAGTGATACTAGAAATAAAGGGCAATAAAAAGCCCGCTTTTACCGGCATCGTAACGTTTCTCTACCACTTCACGGAGTAGATCCTGATGCCTGTACCGCTTTATGCCTAATGCCAGTATTCCTCGAAGACGGGCACTATATCAAGGATCTGCAACACGCCTATGGCAGTAAACAGCAGACCAACCAACAACATAAAGCCCGAACCCGAAGGCTTGACGCCGGCCAGGTCAACGTTTTCGGGGTTTTTAAGGTCGTAGATTACTTCTACCTGTTGGCCCACTTCATACTGCCCCGCCTCGGCGGCCGATTCGGTTTCAGCCTCTATGGTGCGCCCATCGGCAGTCGTGAACCGAACCTGCGGCGAGAACAGCTGCCGGGACGGTTTCAGAGCAATAATAGTAGCCAATGCTTTCAGGCCGCGTTGCTGGCGTGCCTGCTGGCTGCGCTTGCTATACACGGCGGCCATGGTGAAGAACACGCCCATAAGCAGGAATATGACAGCTTCGGCGTGAAAGGTTAAACTCATACGGGCGTATCGTAAAGACAATCCACTATTGTAAGGCAGCAAAAGCACATTTGCTCACTTTGCAGGCTTTTTCTTTGCTTACTTACTAGTAAGTAAGTAGCTTTGCTGCCATGCAAGCACCTGCTCCTGCCACGGCTTTCGATACCCGTACCCGCATTCTGAATCTGGCGGAAGACCTGCTGCTTTCCCGTGGGTTTAATGCCTTCAGCTACCAGCATATTGCCAAAGAGTTGGCCATGAAGCCAGCGGCCATTCATTACCACTACCCCGGCAAAGAAGACCTGGGCGTAGCTATTATCCGCCGGCAGCTGATGCGCCTGCGCAAGTGGCGCGACCTGCCCCGCGTAACCGAACTTACGCCCCCCGAACAGTTCGAAGCCTTCGTAGATGTGTACCGTGGCCGCGCCGTTACCCAGCGTCAAGTATGCTTTTTTGGAGCCTTGGCCGCCGAGTTTCAGACGCTGCCCGAGGCCATGCAGCAGGAACTTCGCACCCTAAACGTGGAGCTAACCGAGTGGCTGGCGAGCGTGCTGGCCGCCGGCCGCGCTGCCAATACTTTACACTACAAGGGCCATCCGGTGAGCAAAGCCGCGCAGGTACTTACCACCCTGGCCGGTGCGCTGCAGGTAGCACGCGTGCACGATGAGCAGCAGTGCCAACGCATTATCGAGCAGGTGCGCACCGAGCTGCGGGAGCCGGTGTAAGCCACGTTGCCGCTACGTTATTGAGGGCGGCCTGGCCGGCCCGATGTTTTACCCTAGCGTTTGCAAGGTTATGATGAACACGTTTTCCCCTGCGTACGAGTGCATGTCCCGCCGTGAGCCGTTGCCGGCTACGCCCGCCGAGTTTCGCTACGCCGAGCCACCCGGCATTGAGTTTGTGCGCCTGAAGTTTCGTGTATTGGCAGCCGTTTCCACGGAATGGGCGTTTCGGGAGGCGTGGCGCCTGTTTTGTACGCCGCGCCGGCTGCCGCGCAAGAAGTGGGAAGATGCTACCCTGGCTACTGCACGGGCCTTTCGGGTGCCGTTTGAAGGTGGTGGGCTAGCGGCTTATGAGTGGAACCCCGCCGGCCAGCGCACGGTGCTGTTGGTACACGGCTGGGAACACCGCGCCTCGTTTTGGGGCGTTTTCGCCGATGGCCTGGTGCGTGGCGGCTACCGCGTGGTGGCCTTCGACGGACCCGCGCACGGGGATTCGCCTGGCCGCAGCACCACGCTGCCGCAATTTGGCCGCGCTACCCAAGCCGTAGCCGATTACCTGGGGCAGGTGTGGGCAGTGGTGGGGCATTCCTTCGGCGCGGCTACCACAGCCGGGTTGCCAGTGCAGTTCAACCAGGGCCAGGGGCTGGCCCGCCTGGTGCTGATGAGCGCGCCCGGCAGTACGCCCGCCGTGGCCCAGCGCTTCGCCGATTTACTGCACTTACCGCCCACGGTCATGGCGCGCATGGCTCGCCACGTGCGCGAGCAGCACGGCCGCGACGCCGAGAGTTTCAGCCTGACCCAAGCCGCGCCTCATGTACGTGCAGAGCAAGTACTATTGCTGCACGACTGCCAGGATGAATCGGTGCCTTTCTCGGAGGCGCAACAGGTAGCCCGCAACTGGCCGGGCCTGCGGTTTCACCCCACCAGCGGCCTGGGGCACAACCGCATCATGCGCGACCAAGATGTGATTCGTACCGTAGTGGGTTTCCTGCAGCCAGAAGGATAGGCGTAAGAGCAGGAACTGTTAGTCTAACCGCCTCCAGCATGGCAGAAGCCTTTATATAGCATCCTGACCAGCGGCGTCCAGTTCCCGCAGTAGCTGCCGTAGGTTTTCGGGCTCTTGAATGGCTTTTTGCACCAGCTCCAGGTATTCGGCTTCGCCACGCAGGCCGCGCTTGATTTGGCGCAGCTCGGCTTCCTGCTTTTTGCCGGTACCCATAAACGCGTTTTTGTCGCCGTACTTTAACTCTTGCAGGCGCAGCTTCAGTTCGGTTTGCTGCTGCTGTAAAGCCCGGGTGTAGCGCGCCAGCATCTCATCCGATTCGGTATCCACGTCGATGGCGGTGTGCTCGGTTAGCAGTTGAAGCAGGGCGTAGAGGTCGTCGGCTTCGTAGGCGCGGGTGATTCGCTGCATGCGCTCGGTTTTCTGCCGTGCCAGCTCCGGGTCGCGCTCCAAGTCAGGGTGGTTGGCGCGGGCCAGTTGACGGTATACCGCCTTGGCACCGGCCTGCAAGCGCTGCTGATCGGCGGCCAGGGCGCGGGCAGCGGCTTCCTGTTCGCGTTCGGCTTTGGTTTTGCGCTTGCCGTGCTGGTGCGCGTGATGGTGTTCGTGGGGCTGATGGGTTGAGGCTGTATCAGCCCGTTTGGGGTCCGACGACTCGCGTTCCGCGGCTCGTTTCTTGGGGCCGTAACGGTGGAGTAGATCGGCTACGTCTTCGCCAAAACGGTCTTGCAGCGAAAGCACATTGCGCCACAGCAATTCCTCAATGCGCTGTTCTTCGCCGCGGCTAAAGTAACCGGTGGTGAGGGCCTGTTCCAGTGGCTCGAACAACGCGCGACGGGCGGCCACCACCGCGCTGGCCAGCGGCCCTACTTGGCTCCAATATTTGTTTTTGGCTTCCCGCTGGGCTTTTTCCAGCTCCTGCACTTGCTCGCGCAGGTTCTCCACGTCTTGCACGGCTTGACGGAACGCCTGTTGCGCGGGCGTTCCGGCCGCCTCTGGCTCACCGGCACGGCTTACACCGCGCTGGGTAGTTGGGGTGTGGCGCGAGTCGAATTCTTCAAACGCGGGTAACGGCATGGGGGCGGGTTTCAACAGGAGCGGGCAAAGGTCGGCAGGGTGCGTGACCCCACAAGCCGTAGGCCACGGCAAAGGTGCTGCAATGCGCATTTACGATGTCGGCAATGCGCTCGGAGTAGCCGCCGCCCATGCTCACGGCTACCGGCAGACCGCGTTGGTGGCACAGGCCCAGCACCAACTCGTCGCGCTGCCGGCAACCAGCAGGCGTGAGGGCCAGCTTGCCCAGCTTGTCGGTGGCCAGCACATCCACACCGGCTTGGTAGAAGATAAAATCGGGCTGGACCTGCTCCACAAGCGCGGGTAAGGTGTTGCCTAGCTGCGTGAGGTAGGCGTCGTCGGTCATGCCCAACGGTAGCTCCACGTCCAAATCCGATTGCTCCTTGCGCAGCGGGTAATTAGCACCCGCGTGCATGCTAAAGGTGAACACACGCGGCTCGTGGCGGAAAATGCTGGCCGTGCCGTCGCCTTGGTGCACGTCTAAATCCACTACCAATACCTGCCGTGCCAGGCCGTGATGCAGCAGGTAAGCGGCCGCTATGGCTATGTCGTTGAGCACGCAAAAACCTTCGCCGCGGTCGGCAAAAGCGTGGTGGGTTCCGCCGGCCAGGTTCAGGGCCACGCCGTCGCGCAGGGCGTGGCGGGCGGCTTCCAAGGTGCCGGCTGAGGAACACAAGGACCGTTGCACCAGCCGTGGGCTTTGTGGCAGGCCCAGGCGGCGTACCTCGGCAGGGGAGAGGCGCAGGTCGCGCACCTTGTGCCAGTACTCGGCGGTGTGCACGCGCAGCACGTCTTCCTCCCGACATAAACCGGGGTCGTAGAAATCCTCGGGCGGCGCAATGCCCTGCCACAACAGCTGCTCCCGAATCAGCTCGTACTTGGCAATGGGAAAGCGGTGGCCCGTCGGCAGGTCAAGCGTGTAGCGTTCAGAAGTAGCAAGGCAGGGCATACTGGACAGCGGGGAAGCAATAAGGCATAGTACGTTAAAGGGCAATGATGGCCGATGTTCGAACTTTAATGCAACCAATTAATGAGTTGAATTGATCTAAATAGAGGTTGTAAATGCGTCAACTGAGCGAAGGGAGTTATTTAATTGAGTTTCCTGAAAATAAATTAAAAAATATTTGAATGAATATTGCGCTGCATCAAATAACCTTTCTACCTTTGACCCGTTCAAAGCCCAAAACCAATATAAGTCTACTGACTTCACTCGCCATGCGCCGCCACTTTAACCAATATCTAGGAATGCCAAGCCGGGAGGATAAATCCCAGCCGGGATTCGGCGCGCAGCCCACGACGTGATGTTTCTACCATAGAAGCTTCCAGTGCGAAACGCCCGAATCCCACCCGATTCGGGCGTTTTGTTTTTCTACTGCTTTCTAATTCATCTACTGCCATGATGCTTCATAACCCTCTTCTGCTTCGCCCCGCTGCCTGCTGCTGCATGCCCGCGCCGTTCAGTTGGTTTGGCATCGGGTCGATAATTCAAGAGCAACGGCGCGACCGAAAACGCAGCGGCAGCCTCCGAGTTAATAACGTTCGGTAGCGCATAATACCAACGTAAAATACAGATTATAATTCTTGATTGGTCACTAGTAATTAGTGACATGGGATAATATTGCCTGTATTTTTAATTGGATGCTTTCTGTAATGAAATAATTAATTCGACTGGAATTGTCGAACGGATAATTGCGCCCTTTTTACAACCCTCTGCATGTACGAAAGCTTCAGACTCTTGATCCAATATACCGAGCCCGTACCTCCCTCTGCGCTCTGTGCGGCCATCGGTAATTCTGCCAAGCAGCAATTCCAAACCGAGGAAAAGCCGCTGCAAACGCTTGTCCCAAACCCCGTGGCGAATTGAGCAAGTCCCATTGTTCAGGTACACTCCAAACTCCGAACACCGCTTTTAATCAGCTTTTCAGCTCATCCTTTCCTCACTGCCTATTGCTTACTGCTATGCGCTTCAACTTCAGCTTCCGCAAAAACAAGCCTGCTCAAGTGGTGAACCACGAGGGCGCACCCGCCTACCAACTCACGCCCGCCCTGGAACTGTACGCCGCCGTGGCCACCGCTGCGCTCAGCGACCAGTTTTACGAAATGGCCGATACGCGCCTCAAGCGGCTGCGTGCGTTGGTGGCGCAAAACGACCCTCGGTTTGTGGCGCAGCTGGCGGTGTACGCCCGCGAACAGCTCTACCTGCGTTCGGTGCCCCTGGTGCTGGCCGTGGAGCTGGCCCAGGTGCACCGCGGCGACAACCTCGTGAGCTGCTTGGTGGCCCGCGTGGTGCAACGTGCCGATGAAATAACCGAGTTGCTGGCGTTCTACGCCGTGGCCAACCAGCGGCAGGGCGTGAAAACGCTCAACCGCCTCTCTAAGCAGCTGCAGAAGGGTCTGGCCCTGAGCTTCAACCGCTTCGATGGCTACCAGCTGGCGAAGTACGACCGGGCCGGCCAGGTGCGCCTCCGCGACGCCTTGTTTCTAGTGCACCCCAACGCCAAAAACGCCGAGCAGCAAGCCCTGTTCGACCAATTGGTGCGCGGCGAGTTACCCACGCCTTACACCTGGGAAACCGAATTGTCGGCCCTGGGTCAGCAAACTTTCACCGACGCAACGGAACGGCAGACGGCCTTTCGCCAGAAGTGGGTGGAGCTGATTGGCAGCCGCAAGCTGGGCTACATGGCCTTGCTGCGCAACCTGCGCAACATCCTGGAAGCCGAGGTATCGGCCGGAGCGGTGGAACAAGTGTGCGCGGCGCTGACCGACCGCGTGGCAGTGGCGCGCAGCAAGCAGCTGCCCTTCCGCTACCTGGCGGCGTACCGCGAGTTGCTGCAAGTGCGTTCAGGCTTCGTGCCCACCGTGCTGGCGGCGCTGGAAACGGCCATTGGCCACTCCATCGAAAACCTGCGCTGTTTCGGCCCCGGAACCCGGGTGGTAGTGGCCTGCGACGTGTCGGGCTCCATGCAGCAGCCGGTGTCGCAGCGCAGCAAAGTGTTGCTCTACGACATTGGTCTGGTGCTGGGCATGCTCCTGCAAAGCCGCTGCAGCCATGTGGTAACCGGCATGTTCGGCGACACCTGGAAGCGGGTGGCTCTGCCCAAAGGCCAGGTGCTGCGCAACGTGCAGGAGTTTTACCGCCGCGAAGGCGAGGTAGGCTACAGCACGAACGGCCACCTGGTGGTACGAGAACTGCGCGAGCAGCAGGAGCAGGTAGACAAGGTGATGCTGTTCACCGACTGCCAGCTCTGGGACAGCACCGGCCGGCACAGCACGCTGGCCCAGGAATGGCGCGAATACCGCCGCACCGTAGCGCCCCAGGCCCGCTTGTACCTCTTCGACCTGGCCGGCCACGGCGCGGCTCCGGTGGAAGTGCGCGAGCAGGACGGCGTGGCCCTGATTGCCGGCTGGTCGGACAAAGTGTTCGACGTGCTGCAGGCGCTGGAAAACGGCGGCTCGGCCCTCACGGAAATCGAAAAAATAGAACTGTAAAACGCGGCCGGGGGCGGCAACAATTATAGCGGGTTGCCGCTCCCTCGTCGACTAGCTTTTCTTGTCATGAAACGTACATAATTCACTTTTCTTCTTCAGCCAACCACTTTGCCGGGTGCCGTAAACGGGCGCTACTTCGTGGCTTGGTTTTCGGGTGCAGCGCAACGGTTGCTGCATCGCGCGGGTTCGAATCCTGCTGCCGGCCCAGTGTCGGTGAACGAAAACGTTTCGCTTGTTGCCTGTAGCCCTGGCAAGTGGTTCGGCTAAATGAAAACAAAATGCACCCCGCCGGGTGTCGTAGAGCAGCGCTACTTCGGGTCGCGAGTTCGAGTCTTGCCGTTCTCCCATCGTTTACCGCACGGAGAATGTAGCTCAGTTGGTAGAGCAGAAAGCCCTCGGGCTGTACGCTTCTCGCCTGGTTGCCCCGGTGGATATTTTTGTGCTTCTCATTCGGGTGCCGTAGGGGCGCATTCCTTCGCTCAGAACGGTTGCCGCAAGGCGTGCAGGTTCAACTCCTGCCCCGTAACCCATAGGTTGCGGGTGGCGAAATGTAGACGCGGCCGTGTATAGGGCGCTCCGACTTGTTGCCCCGAATGAAAGTGCACCGTTGGGTGCCGTAGTCCAGCCTTACTTCGCGCCGTTAACGCCCAGGTCGCGGGTTCGAGTCCCGCTCGTCGGTCTTCGGGCCGGCGGTAGCTCAGTTGGTTAGAGCAGGACAGTTGGCTGGGCGCTCAGTTGCCCCAACGGTTTGTTAGTACTGCTTACCGGATGCCGTAGGACGGCGTTACTTCGGTGAATTCTTCGGAATGAGCGGGTTCAAATCCCGCAGCTTGCGGCCCCGGCCGCAAGTGATGCCCTGGTCTGCCAGGAGCGTCAGCAACGCCAGCCGCGTGTTGCTCCGGTAAGCAGTTTTGGTTTTCTGATCGGTGCCGTAGCGCAGCCTTACTTCGTGTTAACTTCTGGATGTGGGTTCGACTCCCGCCGGTTGTGTTGTAAACCAACCGTGGCTGATGTGGTAAAGCAAGAAGAGAAAGGGCTGCGCGCCTTATTGCCCGATCCATTTTTTTTCGGAGGTGGATGTTTCAGTCGCTGACGCGCATGCACGTGTTCAGGTGACGCTGTAGGCTTACTGAAGGATCAGCGTTGTGCAACGGCGCAACAATTGGTCAACCACCCCGCCCTGCGGGCACCCCTCCTCAGCTGAGGAGGGGAGTTCGTTCCCACTTGCCGGGAGCAGTTCGTCCTCAACTTCTTGCTCCCAGCTTCTGACTCCTGATTTCTCAACAACATGGCACAACAACTACGCGGCAACGACTTGCGGGAACTAGGTTTCCCGGAAGGCCGCGCCATTGGGCTGGCATTAGCCCAACTGCAGCGCAAGCACTTAAAGCGGTTATCCCACACCGATCAGCTGGCGTTGCTCAAGGTTCTCATCAACAACCCACATAACTTCCTCACCGACCTCGATTGGAGCCACACCGCGGCGGCTTTGTTGCCGCCGCCCAACCGCCACATCGAGCTAGTGCCGCGCAAAGACTACGTCACCTTCGGGGCCGAGTACATTGAGCCGGGCGCGGTGCACCAGATGGAAACGGCCATGAAACTGCCCGTTACCGTGGGCGGTGCCCTCATGCCCGACGCCCACCACGGCTACGGCCTGCCCATCGGCGGCGTTTTAGCCACTGATAACGCGGTAATTCCTTACGCCGTGGGCGTCGACATCGGGTGCCGGATGGCCTTGTCCATCTTCCCCATGCCGCCGCAGTTCCTTGCGCAGCGCGTGCAGGAGCTGAAAAACGTGCTCATGGCCACCACCAAGTTCGGCAACCGCGACGTGTTCCGGCACGGGCAGAAGTTGGGCCACGAGGTGCTGGAGCGCGACGAGTTTCGCAGCATTCCTTTCCTGCGCAACAAGCAGGAAACGGCGGCGGCACAAATCGGTACCTCCGGCTCGGGTAACCACTTTGTGGAGTTCGGCATCGTAGAAATCCTCGACCCGACCAACGAAATGGGCGTGCCCGTAGGCCAGTACATGGGGCTACTTTCGCACTCCGGCTCCCGCGGCTTGGGCGCCGGGGTGGCTAACCACTACACCAAGCTGGCCATGGACACCTGCCAACTCCCCGCCGAAGCCAAGCACCTCGCCTGGCTGACGCTGGACTCGGAAGGCGGCCAGGAGTATTGGGCGGCCATGAATTTGGCCGGCGACTATGCCTCGGCGTGTCACCACCAGATTCACCAGCGCGTGGCCAAAGCCCTGGGCGAGCGGCCCCTGGCCAAAGTGGAAAACCACCACAACTTCGCCTGGAAGGAACGCCTGGCCGACGGCCGGGAGGTAATTGTGCACCGCAAGGGCGCCACACCGGCCGGCCAAGGCGTGCTGGGCGTTATTCCTGGCTCCATGACGGCGCCTGGCTTTATCGTGCGTGGCCGCGGTGTGCCGGAGTCGTTGGCTTCGGCCTCGCACGGGGCGGGCCGGCTGATGTCTCGGACGCGGGCCAAGGCCGAATTGGGCGAAGCCGAAGTGCGCCGGCACTTGCAGGCGCACGGCGTGGAGCTTATTGGCGGCGGTATTGACGAAGCGCCGATGGCCTACAAGGACATTTTCGCCGTGATGGAAAGCCAGCAGGAGCTGGTGGACGTGCTGGGCACGTTCACGCCGAAAATCGTGCGCATGGAAGGTGGGGCGTAATCACTCCCAACACCCGCTCCAAAGAGAAATGCGGACCAAGCATTTTTCGGAAGAGCGAAACGTCAGCAACGATTTCGTTCAACGACAGCGGGGCCGCCGAACAAGAGTTCGGCGGCCCCGCTTTTTTCGTTCGGCTGCAAGCATGAACCAGGAGCGACGTAAGCCGCAATCCTTGCTCAGGTTTCTTTTAAAAGAGGCCGAATTTTCAGTGGGACCCTGCTAGGTCTGCCTACAGGATATCGGTCCATATTATCACGCTCTGGGCAGTAATTCCCCGTCCTAATTGCCGAGCTGCCCGGAAGCAGTGTGTAACCCGCGGCCCGTGCCTGCCGGTAAACCCTGTTCCATCCTTCTGCTTCCCCCGTATGGCAACCAAATCAACCACTAAACTGCACAGCAAGGACTTGCGCCAGCTCGGTTACGAGAGCGACAAGGCCATCAGCATCGCGCTGGATATTCTCAATTCGCGCGAGCTGCGCCGGCTCGACAAAGGCAGCGCGCTGGCCGTGCTCAAGCAAATCAAAGACGACCCGTTCCAGTACGTGCGCGACCAAACCTGGCGGCCGCTGGCGCAGGAACTGGTGCCCCAGCCCAACCGCGACGTAGCCCTGAACCCCAACATCAAAGACTACCGCCGCTACGGCGAGGCCTTCATCGAAGACGGGGCCCGCAAGCAAATGGACACCGCCATGCAGCTGCCCGTTACCATCGACGGCGCCCTCATGCCCGATGCCCACCAGGGCTACGGCCTGCCCATCGGCGGCGTGCTGGCCGTCGACAACGCCGTAATTCCCTACGGCGTGGGCATGGATATCGGGTGCCGCATGGCCCTTTCTATTTTCGACGTGCCGCCGCGCTACCTGGAGCAGCGCATGCAGGAGCTCAAGAAACTGCTGCACAACCACACCCGCTTCGGCAACAAAGAGGTGTTCAAGAGTCCCGCCGACGACCCGGTGCTGGAGCGCCCCGAGTTCAAGGAAATAGGCGTAGTGCGCGGCAAACACGAAGCCGCTATTAAGCAAATGGGCTCGTCCGGCTCGGGCAACCACTTTGTGGAATGGGGTGTGGTGGACATCACCGAAGAAGACTCCGAACTAAACCTGCCCGTGGGCCAATACCTGGGGCTGCTCTCGCACAGCGGCTCGCGCGGTTTGGGTGCCGCTATTGCGCAGCACTACACCAAAGTGGCCATGAACAAACGCCCGCTGCCACCCGAAGCCCGCTACCTCGCCTGGCTCGACCTCGATACGCAGGAAGGCCAGGAGTATTGGGCGGCCATGAACCTGGCCGGCGACTACGCCTCAGCCTGCCACCGCGACATTCACCGCCGCCTGAGCCATGCGTTGGGCGAAAAACCCCTGGCTAAGGTTGAAAATCACCACAACTTCGCCTGGAAGGAAACCCTGGCCGATGGCCGCGAAGCCATTGTACACCGCAAGGGCGCTACCCCGGCCGGCCAAGGCGTGCTGGGCGTAATCCCCGGCTCCATGACGGCGCCTGGCTTTATCGTGCGCGGCCGCGGTGAGCGGGACTCCATTCAGTCGGCTTCGCACGGGGCGGGGCGGCGGCTGTCGCGCACGCAGGCCAAGTTGCAAGTGAGCGAAGGGGAGCTGCGCCGGCTGCTGCGCGACCAAGGCGTGGAACTCATCGGCGGCGGCCTCGACGAAGCCCCCATGGCCTATAAAGACATTCACCAGGTTATGGCCCACCAGCGCGACTTAGTGGACGTGCTCGGCTCGTTTACCCCCAAAATTGTGCGTATGGACGCAGGTGGAGGCGGGGGAAAGAGCAAGTACGGCGGCGAGTAATCGGTGCCCTGGGCGGTACCCAGACGAGAAGCCACAGCAGCACCAAGGCTGATGCGGGCAAACCACCTGCTATTCCAGAAATCAAACGGCCCGGCCTGCTTGTGCAGACCGGGCCGTTTGGTAAGTACAGGAGCCCTTGTTAAGCTGTTTTGCGCTTGCGCAGGCGGTTCAGGGCGTAAGCCGCGCCACCGGCCAGCAGCAGCGAAGCACCGCCGTCGATGGGAATTACCGTGGGCGAGCCACCCGGCTGGGGGCCACCCGAGCCCGGGCCCTGAGCCAACGCCGGCACCGCGCAAAGGGCCAGCAGAAAAACAACACAGCCTACGAAGAGGCGCAGCGAAATGGAGAGGTTTGTCATATTCGGGATGAAGTAGAAAATTCAGCCAAGCTACTGGGGGCGGGCAAAGCTAATTGTCCGCCCCCAATATTGCTTAGTATTTATTCAACGACCAAACGCTTGTTGACCACGCCGTGGGCCGTTTGCAGGCGCAGGGTGTAGACGCCGGGGGCCACGCCCGCCAGCGACACCGTGTGGGCATCGGCGGTGCGGGCGGCGGGCAGCGTGCGGCGCAGCGTGACCTGGCCGAGCGTGTTGACCAGCGTCAGCTCCACCGGCTGCTTGCTTAGCTGGGTCGGCAGGCCGATGGCCACCTGGGCCCGGGCCGGGTTGGGGTACACGGCCACCTGCTGCCCCAGCGAAGCGGGGGCCGTGGCTAGCACCTGGCGCTGGCTCAGCAGCAGCGAGAAGCGGCCCGTGGCCGGGGCGCCCGCGGCCAGCGCGAAGCTGTAGCTGGGCTGGGTAGTCAGGTTAACCACGGCGCCGGTCTGGGCGTCGCGCAGGTAGGCGACGGTGCCGGCCGGCAGGCGCAGCAGCTCGGCGGCGCGCAGCGTGTAGGTGCCCGGCTGGGCGGCCTGCACGCGCAGGTTCACCGCCACGTCGGCCGCGGCCAGGGCGGGCAGCGCGTTAATCGAGAGCGGCTGGCCCGAGGCCAGTTCCGTGGACAGCAGCGGGCCGTTGCCGGCCACGAGCTTGTAGGCGTCCAGCAACGAATCGAAGCCGGCTGTGGCAGTAGCGTCGAAGTAAACCACGGCTTCGTCGGCCGGACCGGTGGCGCCGCGCACATCCAGGCGCACCAGCGGGGCCGTGCTGGCACCGCGCTGGAACGTGGGGTTGGCGTAGGTGGTCAGGCGCGCGGCGTTGCTAAACGACACCTGCGGAATCACCGTGGCGGGCGTGAGGCTCACCCGTACGAAGAAGCCCTGGGCCACCGCAATCTGGGCGGTGCCCCCGTTGGTGCCGGTGCCGCCGGCCACGTAGCTGGAGTAGGTGCCGGCGTACTGGCCGGTGGAACGGTACACGTACACGGCCGCGTCCACGTTCGAGCGGCCCACCAAGTCCCAGTCGATGGGCGAGGGGTAGGGGTTGCCCAGCAGGTGCCAGCCCGATTCGGTTTGCGAGCCGCGCGTCAGGCCGCCCGCAATGATGGGGCCGTTGTTGAGCGTGCCCACGAAGTCCACCGTCTCGGAAGCCGGGATGTTGACGGTGTAGCCGCGGCCCACCACCAGCGGGTCGTTGAGCGTGTTGGGGGAGAAGAAGCCCTGGTCGAAGTCGAGCGGCGCGGGGTTGCCGCTGGTGGTCACGCGCTGCTCGTCGTAGCCGAACACGGTGGGGAAGGGCGTCACGTTATTGGGGACCGGGGCCGAGTTGTAGGCAGGGTTCACCACAGGAGCGAAGCCGGCGGTGGCCAGGTCGCCCACGGTGGAGCCGCTCACGGGCGAGCTGTAGTGGCGGTAGCCCGGGCCAGAGTTCTGGCTGGGGTCAATGTAGCGCTGCACCGTGACGCTGCCGCGTACGCGGGCCGTGTCCACGTTCACCACGTGGGCCGTGCCGGCGGCGTTGGAGAGCAGCGTCAGGTTGCCGTTCGAGGCCAGGCTGCCGTTGAGCAGCAGCACCCGCTGCACCTGAACCGGAGCCGCGGCGCGCACACCGGCCGGACCGGCAGTCAGGTTGTTGAAGAAGGTGGTAGTGCCGCTGATGGTATGGGCCGAAGTGCCGTTAAACGCTACGGTACCCGTTCCAGCGCCCAGCGTAGTGCCGCCGTTGTTGGTGAAGTTGCCGTTTACCGTAAGCGTGCCGCCGTTGGCCGTGGTGAGGGTAGCACTGCTGGCCAGCGTCACGTTGTTGGCCTGCTGGGCGTTGCTCACCACCGGGTCGTTGGCTACGTTGGGAATGGTTACGTTGTCGGTAGCTGACGGTACCTGGGTAGGCAGCCAGTTGCCGGCCGTGCCCCAATCGGTGCTAACGGCACCGGTCCAGGTAAGGCCGGCGGTAATAACGGGGCCGGGCGTCAGGAAGGCGGCCAGACCGGTGAGGGTGGAGCCACTGCCCACGCGGCCCACCAGGTTAGCGGCACCCGAGGTCAGGTCTACGGTGTAAAGGTTATCGGTGCTGCCGCCGGCCGGGCTGGCCACCAGGAAGCCCGTGTTAACCGGCACGGCCGGGTTCGTGATATCCGAGTACACGTCGAACTCCACGCCGGGGTTCACGCTGATGCCCGTGGTGCCCTGGTCCACGTAGGTGCCGGCGTTGGCATCGGTGGAGCGCAGCAGTACGTTGCGGGTCTGGTCGTAGCCGAACAGGGCGGTGCCGGTATTGGCGTTGTTATCGTTGTTGATGTACGCCACGCCCGACAGAGCCGGCGTCCCGCTTGGGTTGCTCAGCGTGCCGTCGGTGATGAACGTTGCGTCAACGGGGTTCATGCGCAAGTTGGCCTGGGTAGAGGCCGACGTAATGCGGATGCGGTCGGGAACGGGGTTGAAATCGAAGCCGATGTTAGCGGCCGTGGTGCCCAGCGGCATACCCTGCAAGCCGCCCACAGTGCTCAGCGCGCCGGTAGCAACGTTCAGCGTGTAGAGCTGCCCTTGCTGCGTGGCTGCGTTGTAGCCCAGGGCATACAGCAGGCCGTTGGCGGGGCGGAAATCGGTGCCCACCAGCGTCAGCCCGGTGCCCAAGCCCGAGATGTTCACGGCCGAGCGCACGTTGGTCGGGTTGCCCGAGTCAAACGAAATCAGGGTGTTGCCCGCCACACCGTAGAGCAGGCGGCCCACCAAAGTGGGCTGGGAAAGCGGTGCCACAAAAGCTGCCACGTCGCGCACCAGTACGCCCTGGCCCACACTGCCCACCAGCGTTACGCCCGTCATGGGGTTCAGGGTATACAACCGGCTGGCCGCCTGCGAAGCTCCCGGCGCAAAGTTGTCGGCGTTGGTCACGACGAAGCCCCGGTTGGTTTGCGCCGCGGCGTCGAAGTAGAAATCCAGGTCGGTTACCACATTTACGTTGTTGTAATTGGGTATCAGGCCCGGCGCGCCGGCAGGAGTCAGCTCGCCCGCGTTGGGGTTGGTCTGGATGAAGAGCTGGTTGCGGCTGTCGTCGATGTCGTAGAGCGTGGTGCTGGTGCTGCCTGCGTACGAGTTCGTGTAAGCCACCGCCCCGATGGTGGGGGAGCCCGTGGCCCCAACGGCAAAGTTCAGGCTGCCGTCGGTGATGAAGGAGCCATCGTTGGGGTTCAGGCGGTAGTTGCTCTGGTTGATGCCCGTTACCCGAATGCGGTCCACGGTGGGGTTAAAGTCAAAGCCGATGGCGTTGGACGCGTCGGCGGTGTTGCCCAGGTTCAGGGTAACGGGGCCGGCGCCCACGGGCGTAGCCACGCCCGTGGTGAGGTTAATGGTGTAGAGGCGCGACTGGCCGTTGGTGGGGTTGTAGCCCAGGCCGAACAACTCGCCGGTATTGGGGCGGAAATCGGTGCCCACGATGGTTTGCCCGGCGGTTACGCCGCTCAGCGTTACGGCCGAGTTAATAAAGCCCGGCGTACCCGAGTAAAACGACACCAGGGTGTTGTTGGTATTCACCGCGTACAGCAGCTGGCCGCTGGGCGCCGGCGCCGTGCGGTCGATGCGCACGGCAATGTCGGTAATGCCCACGCCCGTACCGTTCACGGCGCCGGCCAGGGTGGTAGCACCCGTGGTGAGGTCCATGCGGTAGAGCAGCGAAACGAAGCTGCCGCCGCTCACCTGGTTTACGTTCAGGTAGGCGTTTTCAGCCCCCGCCGACACCGTGTAGATGTCCAGATCGGTGCTGGCGCCCGGTGCGTTAATGGGCGTGGGGTTGCCCCCGGCTACGGGGGTAATGGTGGCTACCGTGGCCAGGCTGCCGCCGTTGGGGTTGTCGGAGCGCAGCAGCAGGGAGCGTTGCTCATCGATGTAATAGAGGGTGGTGCTGGTGGACCCGATAAACGAGTTGGTGTAGCCGGCCGCGCCCACGAAGGGGTCCTGGCCCGCGTTGGCGTCGCCGGCCACAAAGGCCAGGTTGGTGTCGGTAGCCGTAATGCTGCCGTCGTTGGGGTTCAGGCGGTAGTTAACGTCGTTGGTACCCACCACCCGAATGCGGTCCACGGTGGGGTTGAAATCGAACCCAATTCGCTCGTTGCCGGCGCCGAAGTTCAGCAGAATGTCGGTGGTGCCCACGGGAGTGGCCGTGGCCGTGGCGTCGGTGGTGTTCTGGCTAAGAATGTAGAGGCGGGCGTTCAGGCCGGCCGCGTTCGGGGTGTAGCCCAGGGCGTACAGCTGGCCGGTGGCGGGGCGGAAATCCAGCCCTACCAAAATTCGGCCGGCCGGCAGGCCCACAATGGGTTGCCGGGTCTGCGACGTGAACGGGGCCGCTAAATTAACCGAGGTCAGATCGGAGCCGGACAGGCCGTACACGGTTTGGGCCTGGGCCGAGGTGGCCGCGCCCAAGCCCAGGCACGCCACGGCCAGCACCCCAAAGGTGCGCCGCCAGAACCCGGAAGTGGTGGTAATAGGTACTACTGTGTTCATACTCGACTGTTAGGTAAAAGGTAAGTGAACAAACAGGCAGAGCGCCAGCGGCCAAAGCCGCAAGGCAGCAACGAAAGCAGGTACGGTTGCAACCGGGCTTTGGATTGGATTATCGGTGATTAAATTAACATTAATGAGTGAAGGCGCAAGCGCTGCCTGTTACCTGCCGTTTTTCCTGCCCGGTTAGGCGCGGCAAAAATGCCTTTACCCGCACAGCCGCCGCGAAAACACAGCCGCTCAAGCTGCGGCAGCGGCCGGGCTTACGCACCGCGTTTTTCTCCGAAACCTCCCGGCCGGCACCCCCTTAACATCCCGGCTGGGTACAAAAAAACCGCCGCCCGGAAAAGTCCGGACGGCGGCAGGAAAAGCAGAAACGGGAAACGGCCGCCGACTGCGCCAGGGTTACGAGCGGCGCACGAAGAATGCACCCACGCCCACGCTGGCCAGCAGCAGCGCCGCCACCGGCAGGCTGGCGCCGCTCCACGGGCTGGTGGCCGCCGCCACCGAGCGTTGCTCCAGGGCCGCGAGGCGGGCGCGCAGGGCTTGGTTTTCGGCTTGAAGCGCGGCCAGCTGGGCACCCTGGGTTTGGGTGCGGGCATCCAGGGCTTGCACGCCGGCCAGGGCCACGCCGTCGGCGTCCACGGTGCCGATGCTCACGCTGTCCTGGCCCAGGCCAAAGGCGCGGCGGAAGTCCTGGGCCATGGGGCCGAGGTGGCGCACGGTGGCGGGGTCGGTCTTGTAGCTCCAGCGCGTAATGGGCACCTGGCGCAGGCGGCGCAGCACGTCTTCGCCCGAAACGGGCTCGATGCGGTTTTTTCTGTTACGGTCGGAGGCGTTGGTCCATACGCCGCCGTCGGAGAGGTAGGCGCCGCTGGAGGTGGCAATCAGGGCGGTGGACTGCCCCCAGTTGGTGGTGCTGCTGCCGAGAATGGTGGAGGCGGGCAGTATGCTCACGCCTCGGGTAGCGTCGTATCCGAAGGTGTTGCCGGTGCCACCCGTCACCACGCGAAAGCCGCCCGTCACGCGCCAGAAAGCGGAGTGGTTGTTGGGAGCCCGGAACGACTCGTCGGAAAGGCTATTCCCGTCGTCTACCACCGAGCGGTCGGCAAACACAAAGCTGCCCTGGCGGGTGTTGGTGTGGGCGTAGTTGCCCAACGCCACCGAGGCCGCGCCCGAGGCCGTGCAGTACTGCCCCATGGCGGTGGAGCCGACGTTGACCGCCGCGGTGGAGTTGCCGCTGGCAAAGGCGTAGTCCCCGCTGGCCCGCACGTTGCCGCCTAACGCCATGGAGTACAGGCCGATGTTCGCGTCGTCCCACTGGGTGCCGTTAATCGAGCCGGCGCGGAAGGCGGCTTTGTCCGGGTACCACATGAGGCGGGTGCCGCTGCCTTCGGCGGGAATGGCCAGAGCGGAAAAGCCGCTGAACTCGCCGCCGCCCAGCAGGCCGCCGTTCACGTCGACGCTGAAGCGCGACACGCCGGCGGCGGTTTTCACGTCCACGAGCTTGTCGGGGGCTTGGGCCAGGGCGGTAGCGGGCAGCAGGCTCAGGCCGATGAGAGCAGCCTGCAAAGAGGTGGAGAAGTGGGGCATACGCAAGGGTAGGAAGGAGGGCAGAGCCGCCCAACCCAAAGGTAGCCCGTCCGGCGGATATCGCACAACTGCTATTCTTCGGTAAACACGCGCCGCCGGGGCGCCGGGCATAAAAAAGCCTCCTTCCGGCGGGGAAGGAGGCCCGGCCGGGCCGCCGAACAACAACGAATTACAGTGCGGCGCGGCGCGTGGTTACGGCCTCAATAAAGGTGTCGAGCACGGCAATGTCGGAGGTGGCTTCGTCGCGGTCCAGCTCGCGTTCCAGCCGGGCCTCGGGGCCGTAGTTTTCCACCTTGCTCACAAGGTTGTTAACGCGGGTTTCGTAGCGGTTGAGCTGATTTTGGTTGCGGCGCTTGTCGTCGCCTTCGGGCAGGGCCGCCACCACCGGCGAGAGGCCCGCAATCAGGGCCTGGGTGGCCGTCAGCTCGGCTTGCGCGGTGGTTACGGTGTCCCAGTTGGCCAGCTGAAAAGTGAGGTTGTTGAGCCGGTTGACCAAACCGGTTCGCTCGCGCTGCTTGTCGGCGAGCAGTTGGTCGCACTGGGCGACGGTCGTGAGGAGGTTAACTGAAAATGCCATGATGTTGAGAGAAATAATAGTAGAAGAATAGCGGCCCGTACCGTGGCCCTAACATACACGTAAGCTCGACAGTAAAAAATACCTGCCACCGGAAAAAGGGTCGGTTCAGCGCCAGGCCCCCGCCCGGGATTCCAGGCGCCCCCGGCAGTTGTCGTTCGACCCCACTGGCCCACCTCGTTTGATGCGCGACATCCAAAAGAGAGTACGGTATCCATTGGGGGCCACGAACCGGGGAACCGCTGTAAGCAGCTGTTTAGAGCATTTCTTAGGCTGGTGCACGGGCCGCGTTGCCGTCGGACCCCACCCCCGTCCCCTCCCCCGTAGGGAGGGGTGCCAGACGACAAAACTGTCAGAACGCACCCCTCCCTACGGGGGAGGGGACGGGGGTGGGGTCCTCAAACCTGAGAACTGCTTCTAACAAGTGCGCAAGGGTTTTCGGGGCTATGCCTGGGCTGAACCCGTGGGCCAACCCCGCGCTCTTGGGCTGTCTGCTGGCTTCGGTCGGGCGCTAGGCGTCGGCGGCGGGCAGCAGCCGGGCTACTTCGGCGGCCTCGGCCCGCAGCCCGGCCAGGCGCGCTTGCAGCAGGGCCTGGGCGGTGCTGCCGCTGCGGGTTAGCTCGGCGCGGGCCCCGGCCGCAAACGGCTCGGGCCAGGGGGCGGGGGGCGCACCGGCAGCCGCAAGGGTGGCTGCAATGGTGGGCAGGGCCGCCAGCCGCCGCCGGGCCCAGGTAGCGCGCTCGGGCAGGGCGGCCAGCCGGTGGGCCAGAGCATCGGCGCGCAGCTCACAGGCGCGCTGGTGGCGGCGCAGGGCGGCGGCATCGGGGGGCTCGGGCGCGGGCGCGGCGGGGGTGGCCTGCTGGGCCAGATCGAGGGCCAGCCGGGGCAGCTCGGCGTGCAGGGGCAGGCCGCGCAGGCCCTGCTCTACCTGCAAGGTCATGGCTTTGCTCAGGCCCAGGCAGGCGCCCAGCTCGGTCAGGCTCAGCCCAAACCACGCCCGCAGCCGGCGAAGCAGGTTGGGCGACAAGGGCGGGGCGGCGGGGGTGGGCATGGCGCAGAAATTTGCTTACCGTTTTTCCGAGGCTCTAAAAACGGTAAGCAAAATAGAAAGGCTTTTGCTTACCGTTTTCGGGGAGGTAAAAAAACGGTAAGCAAAAGGGCCGTGCGGCGGAGAAACGCGGCAAAGCGACAGAAAAAACGCCACTTCCCGGTCCGGGAAGTGGCGTTGGGTTTCGGCGGTGGCTTCGGCGGCCGGGGCTACTCCACCCGCACGCGGCCGGTATAAGAGCGGCCCTGGGCGTCGATGGCACGCAGGGTGTAGAGGCCCGGCCGCAGCCCGCGCACGGATACCGGGGCGGCGCCCGTCACTTGGGTCTCGCGCACGGTGCGGCCCAGCGCGTCGAGCACGTGCAGGCGGGTGCCGGCGGGCAGGGCGGGTAGGTGCAGCTCGGCGTGGGCGGGGTTGGGGTAGAAGGCCAGGGCCGTGGGGCTGCTTGGCTTGGTGGCCAGGGCGCTGTTGCCCAGGCGGGCTACAAAAACTTCCCGGGGCAGCGCGGAGGCGAGGTTAATGGGGCCGAAGGCACAGGTACCCGCAAATGCACCCCGGACGAAGACGTCACCCCGGGCATCCAGGCCGAGGTAGCTGCCCGAATCAAAGCCGGGGCCACCGGCCTGCTGCAGCCAGCGCAGCTGGCCCTGGGCGGTGTAAGCCGCCACGCTCATATCCCGGTCGCCGGCGCTGGTGAGGGTGGCCGTGCCGAAGCGGGCGGTGCCGCTGAAGTTACCTACCACATACGGGTTACCGGCTGCGTCGAGCGCCACGTAGCCAAGGGCGTCGGGGCCGGGGCCGCCGCTGGTCTGGGCCCATTGCAAAGAGCCCTGCGGCGAATATTTCAGCAGCACGCCGTCGACGTCGCCGGCGCTGGTCAGGGGAGTGGTGCCGGCCGCGGCCGAACCCGCGAAAAAACCCGCGAGGTAGAGGTGCCCGGTGGCGTCGCAGGTGCCGGCGCGGCCGCGCTCATCGCCCGGGCCGCCAAGCTGCTGTGCCCACTCAAACGTGCCCTGGGCGCTGTATTTGGCCACCAGAACATCCATGCCGCCGCGGCTCGTGAGGCTGGTGCCGCTGAAGACGGCGGGTTGGTTGAAGTCGTTGATCAAGTACGTTTCGCCGCTAGGCGCTACGGCCAGGGTCGGGTAATAATAAGCGGCTGAACCCGAAGCCGGCCCGTATTCAAACGCTTTGTAGAGCGACTGTAAGGCACCGGTGCTGGCAGCAAAGCGGGCCAGGAAAGTGCCCGGCCGGCCCGGGGAAGTCGAACTGATGGAAGCCGAGCCAATGGTCAGCGAAGTGGAATAATACCCGCCCACCCACACGTTACCGGCGGCATCAACACCAACTCCGCCACCCACCGCTGAGGTGGTGCTTTGCTGGGCCCAGGTGGCCGTGCCCTGGGGCGAGTAGCGAGCCACAAAGAACCGGCGGGCGTTGGTAGCGCTGCCTGTGTTAAGCTGAACCCCGTTGCCAAGGTCAATGTTGCCGCCGAAGTCGCCGACGACATACGCATTGCCGGCCGCATCAAGCGCCACGCCCAGGGCCGATTCGGAGCCGGCCGAGCCAATCTGGCGCACCCAGGCCAGCGTGCCGGCGGGCGTGTACTTGGCCAGAATGGCGTCGGTGGAGTTGTTGCTGCCCTCGTTGGTGAGGGTGGTGCCACCCAGGCTGAGGGTGGGGGCGTTGAAGGCGCTTACTTCGTAGGTGTTGCCGGCCGCATCGACAACGGCGGCACCGGTGAAATTGGGGCCGCTGCCCAGGGCGGTGGCACCCAGCCAGGACGGGGCCGTTTGGGCCTGGACCGCGAAGCTGAGCCCCGCCGCCGCAAGCAGGCACGTGAGTCGGGAAAGCAGAGTAGATAAGGGCATAAGCAAGAAAAGAAGGATGAGCAATGGGACAAACGGCGCGGGCGGCGGTCAACCACCCCCGTCGCCGCTAAAGCGGCAACATCCCCTCCTCGTCTGAGGAGGGGAGCTGGTTGTTCGGCTAGGCTACATAGGCGCCTTCCGGGGTTTGGCGCACCAGGGCCAGGGCGGCCAGGGTGGCTAGTAGCGGCTCCACTTTTTCGGGTTTGAGGCGCTTGAAGCGGGCGGCTACCTGGGCGGCGGTTTGGGGCTGGGCGGCTTGCTGGAGGGCGTCGCGCAGGGCCTGCATTTGCGGGGCCAGCTCGGTGGGCCATACCTCACCCCCCGACCCCCTCTCCAAAAGAGAGGGGGAGCCGGACGACTTGGTATTGCTGGCTTCCGTGGGCAGGGCCAGGACGGCTTGCTGCTGGTCGGGGGCCTGGTAGGCGGGGCGCAGGTAGCGGACGTGGCCGGCCTGCTCCTCGCGGGCGCGCTCGTGGTTGAGGCGCACGAGGCGCGTCAGAATCTCGGCGTCGGGCAGGGCGGGGGGCCAGCCGTAGGCCTCGGCTACGGCGGCGTCGAGCTGCTGGTGGAGGCTGAGGACCACGGAGGCGAGGCCCTGCTGATTCACGGTCTGGTCTTTGGGCGTGAGGGGCTGATTGGCGCGCAGCTTCTCCACCACGTTGTAGAGGTCGGTGAGGGTGAGCGTGGGGTGTTGGGCCTGCTGGCGCTTGCGGTGGGCGTCGAGCTGTTCGGCCAGCTCGCGGATGCGGGCCTGCTGCGCGGGCGTGGCGGCGGGGAAGGGGAATGGGTCGAAGCAGCGGGAGTTATTGTAGCGAGGTCTGTCCTCTAAAGTGCTACCCAGTGCTAGAGCCCAAATTTCATGAAATCTGCTTGAAAGTACACCAAGACTGTAGGCGTCCTCCAACGCAATTACCACAATGGTCGAGTCAGGAATTGTGTCCGCAGGCAAGAAAGAAAAAATCCTGTGCCTAGATGTGTAAACTGTTGAAATATAACGACTTATGTTAGTCGTCATATCGCGCAGTTTTGGATTTGGTTCGCCGAAAATCCACCACTTTTCCCGTCGAGAGGTCCTATTGTTTTGGTCTCTTTCGGGTTTGACAGTTTCTAATATGTGTTGGTAAACCTGTGGGTATTGCTCTAGTAGCTGAGCAGGTTGCAGACCGTACATATCAACCGCGAGTAGCCCCCTGGATTTCTGCGTCAAGTCACGCCCATTCAGAAACGGCCGTATTCTAGCTTCCAAACCATCAATAGTGCCCAAGCCTAGCTTAGCTGCTTTAGCGGGAGTAACTAGGAAGCCAGAGCCATAAATTCCGACGCCTCCATTTGAAAGGTTCTTATTCGATTTTAACACCTCCACGGAATCAACATCTGCACCGATGGTCAGGTCAGCGTTTATTTCACCACTAAATGAAGTTACTTCAACGTCCAGCGCATCATCTTTTGCAGGTGTTTCTTTCGTTACCCTTGCCAGCAAACCAGTAGTGCTACCAGCTTGTGCTGTTGTCATAGCAACTCGCACCGCTGCTCCATCAACTGAATCCACCCAAGGATGGTCAGGTATAGCATAGACAATAGAAAGTGGTGCCTTTTCATCTTCAATATGACGTTGAACAACACGCCTATTGAAAGTCATCGATATTGAGTTTGTAGTGATAAACCCAAATTGTTCTGTTTTGCCTAAGCGCACTAATTCAGCCGCATTATCCCACCAATACATTACAAAATCGGCTGATTCAGGAACTCTGCCTCTGTAAGCTTTTCGTAATGCGTCAACGTAGCCAACACCTAGTAATTCCTTCATTCGCTTGTCTCCCACAAACGGCGGATTGCCCACGATGAAATCAGCTTCGGGCCACTCGGCGGGCTGAGGGTTGGGGTAGTCCAGCACGGGCGTGCGGGCGGTTTCGTCGGGCACGGGCTGTCCTGTCGCGGGGTGGGGGCGGGTGGTGCCGTTCCAGCGGGTCACGGGCTGGCCGTGGGCGTCGAGGCGGGGCGTGGGCGCGTCGTGGCGCAGGGCGGCGTCCTGCTGGCGGATGTTCTGGTACTCATCGAGCAGGGGCTCGGAGAGCTGGGTGATGCCGTGGGTGCGCAGGTGCCATTGCAGGTAGCCAATGCGCAGCACCACGTCGGCAATGGCGGCGGCGCGCGGGTTCAGCTCCAGGCCCAGCAGCTGCCGCGGGCTCACGGTGGTGCCCCCGCCGAGGTCGAGCAGGCCGGTTTGCCCGAAGGCGTTGATGGCGGCCAGCACCTCGCCCTCCAGCCGCTTGAGGTGCTCGAGCGTGACGTAGAGGAAGTTGCCGGAGCCGCAGGCCGGGTCGAGGATGCGCAGCGAGGTGAGGCGGGTGAGGAAGCGCACCAGCTCCTGGCGGGCCTCGCGGGGCTGGCCTTCGTCGAGGCGGCGGGCGCTGGCGGCCTGGGCGGCCGTCCACTCCCGGCGCAGGGGTTCGAGCACGGTGGGCAGCACCAGGCGCTCCACGTAGCGGCGCGGGGTGTAGTGGGCGCCCAGGCTGTGGCGCACCTTGGGGTCGAGGGCCCGCTCGAGCAGGGTGCCGAAGATGGCGGGCTCCACCTCGGTCCAGTCGGCTTCGGCGGCTTTGAGCAGCAGGGCCATCTGGTCGGGGGTGAGGGGCAGGGCGGTGGCGTCGTGGAAAAGCTTGCCATTGAAGCGGCGCAGGCGGGCCTTGAGGTCGGGCGAGAAGCCGCCGGTGTCCATGGTGTGCCACAGGCCGCTGAGGGCATCGGGCAGAAACTCGCGCATCTCGGGCGTGGAGTAGGTGCGCAGCATGCCCGTGAAGGAGGTTTTGGGAATCAGCCCCACGTCCTCGGAGAACATGGTGAACAGGCAGCGCATCAGGAACTGGGCCACCACTTCGGGCGCGTGCCCGGCCCGCTCCAGCTGGGCACTCACGCCGGCCAGGTAGCCGGCCAGCTCCCGCGTGACGCGGGCGGCGCGGCGCGAGGGGTCCAGCTCGCGGGGCTCCAGCCAGATGCCGCGCAGCAGCGTGCGCGTGCCCTCGTCGGCCAGCGCCGACAGCGGCAGCCGGAACCGGGCCTGGTCGGGGAAGGGCACGAAGGAGTCGCCGACCCCGGCGAAGTTCGAGTACACGTCAATGCAGTAGCCCACGTCCACCACCAGCACGAACAGGGGCCGGGGCTCGTCCGGGGGCAGGGCGCGCACGTAGCCCAGGGCCTGCTGGCGGGCGGCCTGCATCATCTGCTCCCACTTCACGGAGCCGCGCAGGGCGTGGCCCTTGCGGCGCTTCTCGGCGGCCAGGCCCAGCTCGGCGCGGTCGGCTTTTTCGGCCTTTTGCTGGGAGTCGGGCGAGTCGGTGCCCTGCTTGGTTTCCAGGATAAAGCAGCCGCGCTTGTAGAGGTCGATGCGGCCGGTGCTCTTTTTGGGGCCGTCGTTGAAGGTAACGGCGCGCTCCAGCACTTACTGGTCCTGGGAGGCAGTGTCGGTGGTCGGGTCGGGCTTGGGCACGCCCAGCAGGTCGCAGAGGTCTTGCAGGAAGAGGCCGTAGTTGGCGCGCTCGGCGCCGCCGGATTTCTGCCAACGGGCGGCGAAGTCGGGGTAGGTCAATTCAATTATGAATTAAGAATTGAGAATTAAGAATTAGGGTGGGAAGATAGGGGGAAATACGGGTTGCGTGGGGGCTGGTGGGGGCTTTTCTGTGGGCCGCAGCCCTGTAGCCACAATCACCCTCTCCCGTGGCCACACCCCCGGCCCCTCTCCTGTGGAGAGGGGAGCCTGACGCGCTGCCCGGCGCAGCTTCTTCGGCTCGCGCCTTCGAAGCCGCTACCAACTGACGGTATTGCCCCATACGACAAGACCTCGGCTGGTAAGCCGAGGTCTTGTTTCGTCAGGCTCCCCTCTCCACGATGTCGCGCATCAAGCGAGGTAGGGGCCGGGGGTGAGGCCCACGGGTGAGGGTCACAAGGCAGAGGCTATGGCAGGGGCCGGAGGTAAGGGCCGTAAGTGTTGCCCTACGTCAGGTCAATGAAAAACGTGGTGCCTTCCTGCTCTTTGCTTTCCAGCCAGATTTTGCCCTCGTGGAGCTCCACAATCTGCTTGGTAATAAACAGGCCCAGGCCGGTAGTGGTGTCGCCGTAGAGGCCGGAGCGGGAGGCAGTGCTGAACTTGTCGAACACCCGGCCCTGCAGCTCTTCGGGAATGCCCAGGCCGGTGTCCTGCACCACCAGCCGCACGTGGCCTTCGTGCGGCTGCAGGCGCACGCAAATACGGCCGCCGGCGGGTGTGAAGTTCATGGCGTTGGTGAGCAGGTTATCCAGGATGCGCCCGAATTTATCGGCGTGGATGTTGGCGTACAGCGGCTCCTTGGGTAAATCCAGCTCCATGTCGATGCCCTTGTCCTTGGCCACCACCTGAAATACCACCAGCCGCTCGTCGAGGTAGGCGCCCAGGTCGGTGCGGTGCTTTTGCAGCTTGGTCGATTCCAGCTGGCCCAGGTACAGCAGGTCCTGCAGGGTAATGCTGGTTTCGTCGCAGGCCTGCTCAATGAGCTCCAGAAGCTGGTTAATGGAAGCCAGGTCTTCGGCCGGCTCCAGGCCTTGCAGCGCCTGGTCGCGCTGGAGCAGGTCCACCATCAGCTTAATGTTGCTGATAGGGCTTTTTAAATCGTGCGCGGCCAGGTGCAGAATGGTTTCCTGGGCGTCGTAGAGGCGCTTGTGAATTGCTTCCAGTTTTTTGCGCTCGGAAATATCCTCCAGGGTGGTATAGCCCAGCTCGGCGCCGTCGTCGGGGAAAAGCACCGAGGTTACCTGGCACCAGAACGAGCTGCCATCGGGCCGTACCAAACAGGTTTCAAGCTGAAAATTGGGCTCCTTGTGGGCCCACAGGCGTTCCTGGAGATTGGTCCAGTCGGCGAGGTGGGCGGGGTGGGCAAATTCCATGATGCGTCGCCCCACCAGCTCCTCGGGCTGCCCGAGGCCCAGCATCAGGGCCAGTGCCCGGTTGGCCTGCCGAATGGTCAAGTCGGGGTCGATAATTTTCTGGCCCAGCGGGGAATTCTCGAATACCGTGCGGAAACGCAGTTGGCTTTGCTCGGTGGCGGCGGGTGCGGGCGGAGCAGCTTTTAAACGAGCGTTTTCGGCGCGCAGGGTCTGGAGTTCCGCTTCCAGAGCGTTTTGCTCGGGCACAGGCGTGGAGGGGGCTGGCATAAAAGCGGCTGACGCAACAACCGACCCGAAAAGCAGCGGCCGGAAATTCGGGTGAAAAACCCAAGGTAAGCCTTTCACGGTTGGCACGGCCGTTTCTGCGGTTTACGCCGGGCGGCCGGGCCGGCAAGCCAGCGGCAAAGGCCGCGTGCGGCTGGTAGTTAGCTTCTCGCCCCGGGCGCCGGTGCCGCGTTGGTCTCCACTGCAACCACCCGCACCGCGTCGCCCACCCGCAAAGTGCCGCCCTGCACAATGCGGGCCGTGAGGCCGCCGTGCCCGCGCATGGCGTTGTAGCCGCCGGCTCCCAGCTCTTCCTCCATGCGCGAACAAGGATGACACTCGCCGGTAATTTCCAGCACCACCTCGTCGCCGAGGCGCACCTGCCGGTTCTTGAGGGCCAGCAAGTTCAGGCCGCTGATAACCAGGTTGCGCCGCAAGCGGGCGGGGTCTACGGGTTCGGACAAGGCCAGAAAACCGGCCACGGCCGCCAGGTGCTCGTGCTGCACCAGCGTTACCTGCCGCTTGCCGCCGGGCTTAATGCGGGCGTGGTCGCCCACCAGGTGGGCATCGGTTAGCACTTCTACTTCCGGCACGGCCAGCAGCGGCTCCCGGCGCTTTGGCCGTACGCCAATCCACTCCACGCGGCCGGTTTGCGGCAGGGTAGCCAGCAAGCGGGCAATTACAGATTTATCGTCGCCGAAGAAGGGAAAGGCCATGCGTAGCGGGTAAGGTGCTGCAAAGTAAGGCTGCGCCCGGCAAGCTGGTTCCATTAGAAGCAGAATGCGTGGCGAAGCCCGTTGGTGGCGGTGCTGCGTGTGCCTTGAAATTCTTCCTTTCAGCGAGGTAGAGGACCCCACCCCCGTCCCCTCCCCAAAAGGAGAGGGGTGCGTTCTGCTAAACAACGACATCGTTGCTGATGGCTGGCACCCCTCTCCTTTGGGGAGGGGACGGGGGTGGGGTCCAACGGCAGCGCGGCCCGTATACCGATCTGAAAACCGCTGTAAGTTGCTCGTTGTCAGCTCCGCTTAAGGGTCGGTCTAACAACGAAAAACGAACAACATAAAACAAACAGCTTAACCGCCTACCAGCTTTGCTACCGCGAAAGCCGCGGCGGCTGCCAGCGCGCCAATGCCGGCCATTTTCAGGGCGCCCGCCACCGGGGGCTGACCGGTTTGCCGGCTTTTGAAATAGCCGAAAACCAGCAGGCACAGCAGGGTAATTACGGCCGACCAAACCAGTCCCTCGGCCGGGGTGGCGGTGAAAAAGTAAGCCGTTAACGGAATCAGGCCTCCCACGGCGTACGCCAGCCCAATGGTGGCCGCGCTGTTGCGGGCGCGGCGCGGGTCGGGCTCCTCCAGGCCCAGCTCGTACTTCATCATGAACTTCACCCACTGGTCGCGGTCGGCGGTGAGCTCCCGCATGGCCAGCTCCTGGGTGGCAGGCGAGAGGCCCATGTCGGCCAGCAGCTCCTGCACTTCGGCGCGCTCCACGTGGGGCACTTCGTCTACCTCGCGAAACTCGCGGCGCAGCTCGGCGGCGTAGTGGTCGAGCTCGGTGCGGCCGGCCAGGTAGCCGCCCAGGCCCATGGCAATGGACCCGGCCACGATTTCGGCCAGCCCCGCCGTAATTACCAACGACGACGAATCGACGGCCCCGCTCAGGCCGGCAGCCAGCGCGAAGGGTACCGTCAGGCCATCGGCCAGGCCAATGACAATGTCCTGCAGCAGCGCCGAGCTGGTCAGGTGCTCTTCGGGGTGCGGATGCTGGTGGTGGGGCGTCATGGAAGTAAAGCGGCGAAGGCTAAATATAGCGCCCAATGCCAACCCGCGGCCTTCCCCCGGCGTATGCCGAGTCATGGGCCAACTGCTGGCCCCGGAGCCGGCCGGTCAAGGTCAGGCTCCGCTTCGTATCTACTACTTCCACACCATGGCAACCAAAGCAACCGGCAAGAATCCCGCCGCCAGCAAGGCTTCTGCTCCGAAAGCCGCGTCGTCGTCTACCTCCAAAGCAAGCACTGCCTCCAAGGGCGCCGCTGCCAATGGCAAATCGGCGGCCCAGGACGATTCTGCCGTACCGGCCCGCCGTGCCGCCTCGGCCGTTCAGCCCATTCTCAACCAACAGGAAAACGCCCCCCGTGCCCTGCAGCGCTTCGGCACCGTATCGCAGCGCCTGCCCATTGGCCTGAACGAGCAGGTGCGCCTGCAAAGCGTAGAAATGCTCAACCAACTGCTGGCCGATACCATCTGCCTGCGCGACATGTACAAAAAGCACCACTGGCAGGTAGTGGGGCCCACGTTCTACCAGCTGCACCTGCTCTACGACAAGCACTACGAAGAGCAAAGCGAGCTGGTGGATAGTGTTGCCGAGCGCATCCAGATCCTGGGCGGTATTGCCCTGGCTATGGGCGCCGACGTGGCCGAAGCCACCAACGTGCCACGCCCGCCCCGCGACCGGGAAGAAGCGCCGGTGCAGGTGTCGCGCCTGTTGCAGGCTCACGAAATCATCCTCAAGCAGTGCCACGACTACGCCAGCCGGGCCGACGATGCCGGCGACGACGGCACGAACGACCTGATCGTAAGTGAGCTGGTGCGCACCAACGAAATGCAGGTGTGGTTTCTCTCCGAGCACCTCGTGGATACCCCGCTGGTGCGCTCGTAGCACCCACCGAAATTCATCGAATACCAAATGCAAAAGGGCCGCATCCGGTTAGGATGCGGCCCTTTTACGTTGTGGGTGGGTAAGGCCAGTCCGTTTTAATGCAGAGCAGTCCTCATGGGGCATTATGCCCAGTGTTGGTGGCGTTTCTCGGCGTGGTTTTCTTCGGCTTCTTCCACCGAATGGGTTTTGCCGAGGTCGTTATCCTTCTGGGCTTTTTCGGCTAGCAGGCAGTAAAAGCTGTGTAGCAGGGCAATTTCCTCTTCGGTGAAGTCCTGGGCGTTAATCAGGCGGTTGCTGGCGCCTTTGGTTACCGCAATCAACTCATTGAGCTTGAGGTGCAGCACCAGGGAGTCCTTGTTTTGGGCCCGCTGAATAAGAAACACCATCAGAAACGTAACAATGGTGGTTCCGGTGTTGATGACGAGCTGCCACGTGGCCGAAAACCGGAAGAACGGCCCCGAAACAGCCCATACCAGAACCGTCGTCAGGGCCAGTCCAAACGCCCACGACGAGCCCGACCACTGGGTAATGCCCTGGGCCACCTGTTGCAAGCGGGTGCCGCGGGCCGGGCTGCGGGAAATATGCTGAAAAGCTTCTTTGGTAGTCATGTGTGGTAGGGTGGAGGCGACCGGCAAGCCGCTGCAAATGGCAAAATCGAAACGAAAGTTGCCCGCCAAGGCAACATTAGTGCCTGAAACCCTTGCGCCTAGCCCAACAGCACGCGAAAAGCTATTGCCAGTGCTTGCAGCTACGAAACCGAAGTCCTACTTTTGTCGCCACTTCGCCGCCCTCGACGGCGGAGGGACGTCCCAGCGGCGTCGTTTCTTCCGAGTTTCGCGCACGTGGTGAAATTGGTAGACACGCCATCTTGAGGGGGTGGTGCCTTCGGGTGTGGGAGTTCGACTCTCCCCGTGCGCACGTACTACCAAACGGCCGGTTCCTGCACAGGAGCCGGCCGTTTTTGCTTTTCGGTGGAGTCACTGGAAAAGACCGTCATGTCGAGCATGTTGCGCATCAAGCAAGGGACCGAGACATCTCGCTCGCGTCGTTGGAACCTCACCCCCGGCCCACCTCGCTTGATGCGCGACATCGTGGAGAGGGGAGTGTACGCTATCCGGCGTCAGCACGCGAGATGTCTCGACATGCTCGACATGACGGTTCTTTACGTTTGGGTTGTTTCTAAGCGTCAGCAACCACAGTTTTCCTGGCTAGGCTTGACCTACGCTTCGAACAGGAGGAGAGCTTGGCGTACTGCCGCTACACCCGCTCAAACGGATTGGCCGGTACCACCAGCACCACCCGCTCGCGCTCCACCACTACCTGCCCGGCAATGGCGCCTTTGGGCTTGCGCACGAATTTCTTGGGCGTAACGGTAACGGGGCACAGCGAATCATTCTGGCGGCGCGAGTACCAGGCCGCCAGCTGGGCGGCGCGCTCCACCACGGCCTCGGGTACGGCGTGGCCGGGGCGCTGCTTAATAACCACGTGCGAGCCGGTTACATCCTTGGCGTGCAGCCAGAGGTCGTCTTTGTGAGCGTAGCGCTGGGTGAGCAAGTCGTTATTCTGGGCGTTACGGCCAACCAGAATGGTAAAGCCGCCGTCCTCGAAAACTTTGAAGGGTAATTCCGTGGCGGCTTTGGCCTGTGTGGCGGGGTCGAGGCCGTGCTGCTTGCGCCAGGCGCGCAGGCTGCGCAGGTCTTGCAGGGCGGGCAATTCTTCCAGTCGCTCCAGGCACCACAAGGCCTCGGTTTCGCGGCGGTCGGCGCGCTCGGTAAGCTCGCGGGTTTCCAGTTGCTGGTTTTTGGCCTTGCGGTACAGGTTCTGAGCCGTGCGCTGGGGCGTTTCGGTGGCTTTCAACTTAATTAGGCGCGGCTGGTCGGCATTGTAAAAATCCAGCACCTCTACCTGCGCCGCGCCGGCCGGAATCTGGTGCAGGTTGGCCATGATCAGGTCGGCGGTTTGGCGGTAGCTCGCACCGTGCTCCAGGGCGTACAAGCGCTTGCGGGCGTGGGCGGCGCTGGTAGTGGCTTCGTCGGCGCGCTTATCCAGGGTTTGACGTAGCTGCCGCAGCTCGGTTTCGTAGGCGCGGCGGCCTAGCAGCAGCGGCACAAACGCGCGCAGGGCTGCTATGGGGTCGGGCGGCAGGGTTTGCTCCACGTCACCCACGGGCAGCAACGTCAGGCGCGTGCGGCCCTCGTGCTGCACAACGTAAAAAGCGGCCGGGGTTTCCAGCAACGCCAGCACCTGATGCACCAGCCGCAGCCGCTGGGGTTGCGCGGCGGCCTCGTAGCCGTGGTCACGGAGCCAGTGCCGGGGCACGTCGCCGAAGGTGGGAAACAGCCGGACCGGATCGGGATGGGCGGCCAGCTCCTCCTGCGTGGGCGCCACGGCGGGCGGCCCCTGACCGAGCGTGGCATCGTCGGTTACGCGCTGCTGAAACAGCTGGGCGGGCGCCTCGGGGCGGGGGCGGAACACGGCGTTCGGGCGCGGCCCGAACAGCTTCAGCCAGAGCCCGGCGCCGTCGAGAAACAGGAACCGCAGCACGCGGTCGTGCGGGAGCACACCCACGGTGGCGATGGTGCGGCCCAGCAAATCGGGCAGTAAATCCACTGAATTCTGGCGGGCGCGGTGGAAGCTTTCGGGCAACGACAGCAACGGCTGGCTCCCGGCCAGCTGGGCCTTCAGCCAGAACTCGGCCTGGCCGTTCGTGAGGCCAATAACCAGCTCGTCTTTTTCCTGCGAAAAGCACGTGACCACGCGGTAGCCTTGCAGCTGGCGGGTGAGGGCCGGGGCCAGCTGGCGCAGGAAGTAGTAGTTGTTATGCATAAGCGGGAGCAGAAACGCAGCGTACGGAGAGAATGGCTAAGCTGCCAAAATAATTACGATTGGCCGATGCAACTTCTGCGCATCACGCCGAACTCTCACAGCTACCTAAGCATGCTCCGAAAAGCAGTAATCGTCACGTTAGCACGCCCTTTATGAAGTCATTGCTACTGTTTATGGCCATTGGTATGGGCCTCGTATCGTGCCAAAAAACTACCGCCGACCCCAATGCAACACCCAAAGCCATTGAGGCTCCTTTCGACCAGGACTTCACGCTGCATTACCGGCAACAGGCGTTCTTAACCTCCGCCCAGCAGCCCGAGCTGACGCTGCGGGTAGCCGAACTCGACTGCAGCTTCTGCCCCGAAGGCGTGACTTGTTTTGCGCCCAGCATGGCATGGCCCAGCCTCGATGTAACCGATGCTCAAGGCCAAACCCGGCGCGTGAAGCTGCCCGCTAACCGGGTGCGCGAGTACACGCCCGCGTGGCTCGATACCACCAGTGTGGTTGCCAACGGCCGTCGGTATTTGCTTACCTATGCCGGGTGGTCGGTAACGCGGAAACTGGCCGTTCGGGAAATGCCACACCGCGCCGATTTTGCCCTCCGCTTTCGGGTAGCCAAGACCAATCGGTAGAGAATTTACACCTCCAGCCGCAGTCCGTCGTAGCCCAAGAACACGTTATGCGGCAGCGTGGCTTCCACCTCGCGGTGCTTGCCCAGCAAGTGGCTGATGTGCGTTAGGTAGGCTCGTTTGGGCTGTACATCGGCAATAACCTCTAACGCTTCGGCGAGGGAAAAATGCGAAATATGGGGCTCGTGGCGCAGGGCGTTCAGCACCAAGACTTCGGAGCCGCGCAGCCGCTCCCGCGACTCGGGCGAGAGGTGGTTGGCGTCGGTTACGTAGCTGAAATTGCCCACCCGAAAGCCCAGCACCGGCAGCTTGTAGTGCAGCGCCCGAATGGGCTGGAACTCGATGCCTTCTACCTCGAAGCTGGCAGTGTCGCTGAGAATGGGAAAGGTTTGCACCTGGGGCACGCCCGGGTAGCGTTTCTCGGCGAAAATGTAGGCGTACTCGCGCTTAAGCTGCTCCAGCACCCGCGGCTCGGCGTACACGGGCATATCCTGCTGCTGCTTGAAGTTGTAGGCCCGAATGTCGTCCATGCCGGCCGTGTGGTCCTTGTGCTCGTGGGTAAACACGAGGGCATCGAGGTGGTCGATGCGGGCGCGAAGCACTTGCTGCCGGAAATCGGGACCCGAGTCGATGATGATGCTGCGGCCCTGCACCTGCAGGTGCACCGACACGCGCAGGCGCTGGTCGCGGAAATCGAGCGAACTGCACACCGGACAGGCGCACCCGATTACGGGTACGCCCTGCGACGTGCCCGTGCCGAGGAAGGTGATTACCACTTCGTTGGAATTATGAATTATGAATTAATAATTATGAATTCTAAAATGCACACGTCGGCCGGTTTACCAGCTGGGTGCGTAATTCAGAATTCATAATTATTAATTCATAATTATAACTTACCCAATGTGCTGCTTCACGGTGCGCACGAGGGCGTCGAAATCGAGCGGCTTGGGCAGATAGTCGGTAATGCCGGCCTCGCGGAAATCGTCCATCGAGTAGTTGTTGGCGTTGCCGGTAATGGCAATGATGGGCACCTTGCGGATGCTCTCGGTGTCGTGCTGACGAATTTCGCGGGCTACCGTCATGCCGTCTTTAATCGGAATGTTGATGTCGAGCAAAATGCAGTCGATGGGCTGGGCTTCGAGCTGTTTTACCACTTCCCCGCCGTTTTTGGCCGACACAATGCGGTACTTCTGGAGCTCCAGAATTTTCTTGGTAAGGTTCAGAATTACGGAGCTATCCTCCGCAATCAGAATGGTTTTAGAATCGGACATGTCTGAAGGCCAGTTATTAGGGTTTGGAGAAGGAGGAGAGTGCGCGGAGTATGACGAAGGAAAAGCTTCGGTTAGGAAGCGTTGGTAAAGCCGGGATATTCGGCCTTGAATTGTGCGAAATAACGCATTAGCACCTGAAAGTCCCGCGGCGTGTCCTCGATACGGCCCTGTTTGAGTTCGTGTTCGAGGTGCTTGGCCTGCTCGGCCAGGCGCGTTAGGCCTAAGGTAAAGCCGGTTCCCTTCAGTTGGTGGAGGTGAGGCAGAATATCGGTGAACTTGCTGTTGTTTACCAATTCCTCGGCCTCTTGCAGCAGCGGGGTGGCTTCCTGTTCGAAATCGGCATATAATCCGGCGGCAAAGTCGGCCCCGCCGAGCTGACGCAGCTGCTCCATGGTTTCGGTATCGATAATGGGCCGGGTGTCTTGCTCGGTAGCCTCGGCCTCGGTGGGTGCGGGGGTACCGGCCGCCGCTGGAGCGGGTTGTAGCTCATGCGGCTCGGCAACCGCCGGGCCAGTGGTAACCAAGCGCGGGGTGGGCCGCCAACGACGCAGCACGGCAAACAGGTCGGCACTTTTTACCGGTTTGGCCACGTAGTCGTCCATGCCCTCGTTCACGAACCGCTCGGCGTCTTCCTTCATGGAATAGGCCGTCATGGCTACCACCGGCGGGCATACTGGGCCCAAACGGCGGCGGATTTCGCGCATGGCCGTGATGCCATCCATTTCGGGCATCTGAATGTCCATGAAGATGAGGTCGTAGTGCTTGCCGCTGGTGGCTTTGCCAATGGCCTCGAAACCGTCGCTGGCCAGGTCGGTTTCGCAGCCCAGCTTGTCGAGCAGGCGAATGGCGACCTTCTGGTTAATGGGGTTGTCGTCGACGAGCAGGACTTTGGGCGCGTCTTCGAACCGTAGGATTTCCGGGGCCCGGTCGCGCGAGGCTTGCCGCTCGCGCAGAATGTCCTCCTTGTTGTGGGCTACCTGGCAGCTGATGGTAAACCAGAACGTGGACCCTTCACCGGTGTTCGAGTACAGCCCGATGGTGCCGCCCATGAGTTCGGTGAGCTGCTTGCTGATGGCCAGTCCCAGTCCTGTACCACCAAACGACTTGGTGGGAGTGGTGTCGAGCTGGGTGAAGTTGGTGAAGAGCAGCTTTTCGTTTTCCTCCGAAATACCAATGCCCGAGTCCTGCACCGCGAAGCGGATGATCCAGTTGCCGTGGTCGTCGGGAGTACCTGATACGATGATGCTTACCGTGCCCTGCGCCGTGAACTTAATGGCGTTAGAGGTAAGGTTGGAAAGCACCTGCAGCAGGCGCATTTCGTCCATCAGAATAAACCGCGGCACGTTTTCGGCCACGCGGTAGGTAAAACGCAGGTTTTTCTGGGTAGCGCGGTTGGCAAACAGCGAGTGGATTTTCTCCAGCGTGTAGTGCAGGTCCATGCCTTCCACGCTGAGCGCCATTTTGCCGGCTTGGATTTTCGAGAGGTCCAGAATGTCGTTCAGGATGGCCAGCAGCGCGTCCGAGGATTTGCGCAGGGTGTCCACATATTCTTCCTGCTCTTCCGAGGCCACCGTTTGGTGAAGCAGGTCGATCATGCCAATGATGCCGTTCATGGGCGTGCGTAGCTCGTGACTCATGTTGGCCAAAAACTGCGTTTTGGCGTGCAGAGCGGCTTCGGCCTCGTCTTTGGCGCGGCGCAAATCGTCCTGCATTTTCTTGAGCTCGGTAATGTCGCGCCCAATGCCCTCAGTGCCCGCAGGGCCGTCCTGCACCATGCGCGCGTTTACCAGCACGCTCACGGCGTGGCCGTCTTTGTGGCGCATGGCTACTTCGTAGTTACGCGCTTCGCCGTGTTCCCGTACGGCGCTCAGCAGGCCTTCGCGCTCGGCGGGGTTAAGGTAAAAGTTGGCAATGGGGGTGCCGGTTACCTCATCGGGCGTGTAGCCCAACATATCCAGCACGGAGGGGCTCACCAGGGTCAGCACGCCTTTGCCATCGGTGCGGTAGTACACGTCCTGGAACGACTCGAAAATGGCGCGGAATTTCTCCTCCTGCGCCGCCAGCTCCAACTGCCCGCGTTTTTTGTCGGTGATGTCGTGGGCAATGCCGGAAATTTCCTCGAACGTACCGTCGTCGAGGTAAATCGGGTTCAGGTAGATTTCGCGCCAGGTGTCTTGCCCCCGCACGTCGCGCAGGCGCACCTCAAAGCGCTGCGGTACGCCCTCAAACGCCTTGCTGTAATTTTCCACGAACAGCTGACGCGCGTCTTCCTCCATCATGGCCAGGTCGGCTTGCCAGAGGTTCACGTTCAGCGAAGGGTGTACGCCGTTGCGGCGCAGGAAATAGGCGGCGTAGTTGCGGTTAAACGAGGTGAGGCGCGACTTCATGTCCACGGACCACATCAAGTGGGTGCCGCTTTCGAAAATGGCGTTCAGGCGCGCGTTCTGCTTGTTAATCTGCACCTCGTTGCGCTTCCGCTCAATAGCCAGCGCCACCTGGTTCGAAATGAAGTGCAGGATTTCCAGGTCGCCGGGGGCGTACACATCGGGGCGGGCGTAATCCTGCACCGTGATAACGCCGATGATCCGGTCACCCACGCTCAGCGGGGAGCAGAGCATGACTTCCGGCATCAGTCCGTACGCCGTAATGGTACCGTCGGCAATGAGGGCCTGCAGGTCGGGCTTAAGTAGGAACTGCGGCTTGCCCGTGCGAATGATGTACTCCGAGACACCCGTGGAAAACGGCCGGGCGGTGGTGCCCTTCTCGTATTGCGTATTCTGATCGATGAAATACACGAACTGCAGCTGCGTGCGGTTCTCGTCGGTCAGGGCAATGTAGAAGTTGTTGGTTTCGATGATCTTGCTCAGCTCCCGGTGAATGGCGCCGTACAAGGAATGCAGGTCCTTGGAGCTGATGGCCAGGTTGGCAATGCTGTAGTACACCTTCTGCAAACGCTCGGCCTTGATGCGGTCCGTGATGTCGTGCAGTATGGCGCGGGTGCTCACCGGTTCGCCGTCGTCCCAGGAGCAGTTGATAGAGCCGATCAGGTGCACCGGCTTGCCGGTTTTGGTAAGAAACACCGTTTCCAGCTTGTTCACCTTTTCGCCCTTGTACAAGTTGCGCAGCTGGTACATCAGCTTGGCCTTGTAGTAGGGGTGCACTACGTCGGAAAGGGTGAGGTTGGGCACCTCGTCGTCGTCGTAACCCAGCTTCTCTTTCCACGCCTTGTTCACGAACAGGAAGTGGTTGTCGATGCTCAGGTTCTGAATCAGGTCGTGGGCATTGTCGAGGAAGTCCTGCAGGCGGGTGCGGTTGTCGGTAATCACGCGCTGCACCACCTGGCCTTCGCTCAGGTCGCGGCCCACAAACAGCACGCCGGTAGGCGCACCGGAGGCGTCGCGGTCGAATTCGGAGTACCAGTACAGCGTGTGCTGCTTGCCCCCGCGGGAGTGCAAGGAACGCTCGAAGAAATCCTGCAGCCGACCTTCCTGCCACGCTTTTTTAAAGGAATAGCGCCGCGGCTCACGCTCCATGGGAGGCGCAAATACCTCGAAATAATCCATGCCTAACAGCTCGTCGCGGGAGTAGCCGGTGAGGTGGGCGAAGTAGTCGTTGAAATCCACCACCCGGGCTTCCTCGTCGAGCAGCAGATAGCAGAGGTTGGCCCGGCTGAGCACGTCGCGCAGCTGCCGCGAGGTGTGCTCCTGTACCTGGGCCTGCAGCTGCACGGCTTCGTTTGGCGAGGTTCCGGCTTGCGGGTGCTGGGTTACGTCGCGTAGGGTAAGCTGCACGCGGCGCCCGGCCGGCGACTCAAATCGGTGCAGCGTCAGCCAGCCGTCTACCACCGTGCGGTTGGCGCGCTGCCCGTACCACCAGCAGGCCGACGATTCGCCGGTGTGCGCCGTGTGCACCACGGCTTCCAGCAAATCATTTTCGGTTAGCCAGGTGGGTTGCTTGCGGGCGGCAGCATCGGGCCGAACAAAGCCCATTAAGCCGGCCGCCAGCAGCAAGGGGCGGGTGGTGCCCAACAGCTGAACGGCCGTGTGGTTGCAATCGACCAGGTGGCCGCGCTCGTCGTAGAGCAGCAGGGCGTCGTACGCGTTGTCGAACAAGGCGCGGTAGGTAGCGGCTTCGGTAGCCGCAGGTTCCAGTGCAGTTGGGGTAGCCATGCGCAGCATTAGCTGTCCGGGGGGTGCGGTGCCGGCCAGGATCTGCCAACCAAACGCGGCGGCAGGTTTTACGTCTAAATTTGTCAAAAATAACCCGAAAACAACGTTGCGTTCGGCATTGCCAACAAAACGACTTCTCTTACTACGTGCGCCGCCTCCTTTTCGCCGTTACCACCGACCTGAATTACGACCAGCGCATGCAGCGCATTTGCGGGTCGTTGGCGCGCCGGGGCTACCGCGTGCGGCTGGTGGGGCGGGAATGGCCCAGCTCCCGGCCGCTCACGTCGCAAGCCTTCGAACAACACCGGCTGCGCTGCTGGTTTAGCAAGGGCAAGCTGTTTTACCTCGAGTTTAACCTGCGCCTGCTGCTGTACCTGCTGGGCCAGCGCGGCTGGGACGCTTACGGCTGCGCCGACCTCGATGCGGCCTTGCCCACCTGGCTGCGCGCCCGCCTGGCCGGGCGGCCCTTCGTGTACGATGCCCACGAATTGTTTACCGAAGTGCCCGAGGTGGCGGCGCGGCCTGCCATCAGGCGGTTGTGGCTGGCCGTGGAGCGGTTTATAGTGCCGCGCGCCACGCTGGCGTATACGGTGGGCCCGGCACTGGCTCAGTTGTTTGAGCAGCGCTACGGCCGGTCGTTTGGCACCGTGCGCAACATTAGCGTGCTGCAGCACGAAACCCCGAACGCCGCAGTGACCGGCACCGGCTACATTCTTTACCAAGGAGCCCTTAACGCCGGCCGGGGCCTTGAGGCATTACTGGAGGCCATGCCCGCGGTGGCGGGTCGGTTGGTGCTCTGCGGCGAAGGCGACCTGTCGGAGGCGTTGCGGAGCCGGGCCGCAGAACTGGGGCTGCTGGAAAGCGGGAAGGTGGAATTCCGCGGATTTGTATTGCCGGCCGAGCTGCGTCGGGTAACTCAGGGCGCCGCTGTGGGCATCAGCGTGCTCGAAAACCTGGGACTGAGTTACTATTACTCCCTGGCTAATAAGTTTTTCGACTACCTGCACGCGGGCGTGCCGCAGCTGATTTCCGACTTTCCCGAATACCGCCACCTCAACAATACCTACCACGTAGCCGAAGTAGTGCCCGAGTTAACGCCCGCTGCCTTGGCCACCGCCCTCAATCGCCTCCTGCGCGACGACCGGGCGCGCTACGCCGAGCTGGCCGCCAATTGCCTCCGGGCGCGCACCGAGCTAAACTGGCAGCACGAAGAAACCGAGCTGCTGCGCCTGTACGCCAGCCTGTGGCCTGTATCCGCTGAACCCGTTTCCCCATGAGCCTTTCTTCCGACCAACCGCTGCTGCTTACCGTAGCCGGCCCCACGGCCGTGGGCAAAACTGCACTCTGTGTGCAGCTGGCTCAGCACTTCAAAACCGAAGTGGTATCGGCCGATGCACGGCAGTTTTTTCGGGAGATGAGCATTGGCACGGCCAAGCCCACGCCCGCCGAAATGGAGGGCGTTCCGCACCACTTCGTCGATTCCCACTCGGTAACAGATGATTACAGCGCCGGCCGTTACGAAGCCGATTGCCTGGCGTTGCTGAATCAACTTTTCCAACGACACCGCGTGGTGATATTAACCGGCGGCTCGGGGCTATACCTGCAGGCTGTTACCGATGGGTTCGACGAACTGCCGCCCGCCGATGCTGCCGTGCGCGCCGCCTTGCAGCAGCAACTCGAAGAGCAGGGTTTGCCTGCCTTATTGACCCAATTGGCTGATCTAGATCCGGTGAGCTATGCCCGCATCGACCGGCAGAATCACGTGCGGGTGCTCCGGGCTTTGGAGGTAACAATGAGTACCGGCCAACCTTTCAGCAGCTTTCATGGCAGCGTGCCCAAGGCAGCCCGGCCCTTTCAGGTACGTAAAATTGCCCTAAGCCGCGAAAGAGAAGAGCTGTACCAACGCATCGATAGGCGAGTAGACCTGATGCTGGAGCAGGGCTTATTGGAGGAAGTACGCCGTCTGCTGCCCTACCGCCAAGCCCAGGCCTTGCAAACCGTAGGGTACCAGGAGCTATTCGGGTATCTCGACGGTGCATATGATTATCCCGAGGCTGTGCGTCTACTCAAGCGCAATACTCGCCGCTATGCCAAGCGGCAACTCACCTGGCTGCGTCGTGACCCAGCTTACGAGTGGCTGCATCCCGAGGCTGCGTTCCAACAAATCATCAACGAGCGGTAGAGGCGGCAAAATGAATGCGCTGCCCGCGGTAGCAGCTTAAGCTTGCTGCTAAGTCAAGTGGTAGCACAATGCCCTTAACAGTACCCCAGTCGTTTTATACATTCTTAGGCTAATGCAACGGCTCAGGCTGATTAGACCGGTATTTTGTTATCGGTAAAACCGGGTGAGCAAGCTCATTCCGTGGAAATATGGTCGATAAGCTGGCAGTTTTTTTGCGAATCGCGTATTGAAACTCGTGGGCGAAAAGATATCTTAACATCGTCTGCCGGGGCCTTTAGCGGCTTAACAACCCGTGCTACCCCGGTATCGTCCTGCATCCTTCCTCTTCACCGTTTTTCCCCGCCCGATCTATGTTTGGTTTCTTCGAAAGCGAGCAAAGTAAAAAAGTTCGTAGCCACATCCAGAACCTGGCTTCCCTGGCCCGCGTCGATGGCCACATCGACGAGCGCGAAATGAACTTTCTGGTAGCAGTGGGCAAGAAAAACGGACTGAATGCCAACGATGTACGCGGTGTGGTGGCCAACTCCAGCCAAGCCGTGTTAACGGTGCCCGACAACGACTCCGAGCGGTTCGATCAGATTTTCGACCTGGTGGACATGATGCTGGCCGACGGCGTGGTGGACGACAACGAAATGGACTTTTGCATCGACATGGCCGAGAAGCTGGGTTTCCGCAAAGCCATTGTGGGCGTGCTCGTTCGCAAAATTTCGATTGGCGTGCGCGATGGACTTCCCCGCGAGCAAATCAAAACCGAATCGGAGTCTTTCCTAAACTACCAGAACACTAGCTACCCCGCCCACGGCGCCGGTTTGTAAGTTCCATACGCCAGCCCGCCGGTGTGTTCCTTCGCCGGCTGACATTGTAACGATAGCGCCGCCTTTTCAGACCGCGCTATTGTTGTTTAAGCCCGGTTTCGTGTTCAATGGCGCGCAGCAAAGCCGCGCAGGCCCAGTCAATTTCCAATTCGCTGATGGTAAGTGGCGGCGCCAGCCGCAGGGAGTTGTCGCAGAACAGAAACCAGTCCGTCAGCACTCCTTCGTGGGCTAATGCGCGGTCGATGATGGGTTTCAGGACGGCGTAAGAATCGAATTCCACGGCCATGAGTAGGCCCAGGCCCCGTACGGCCCGAATGGCGGGATGTACCAACTGCCGCCGGAAACGCGCCGCTTTTGCCGCCACCCCTGCCAATAACCCTTCTTCCTGAATAACGCGCAGCGTAGCCAACGACGCCGCGCACGATACCGGGTGCCCGCCAAACGTAGTGAGGTGCCCCAGCATGGGCGCCGATTTAAACCCGTGCATCATTTCCTGCCGCGCAATGAAAGCGCCGATGGGCATGCCGCCGCCCATGCCCTTGGCACACAGTAGAATGTCGGGCGTAATGCCAAATTGCTCGAAAGCCCAGAAAGTACCGGTGCGCCCGAAACCACACTGAATTTCGTCGAGGATAAGCAACGCGCCCACTTCGTCGCAGCGGCGGCGCAGGTGGCGCAGGTAGTCGTTTTCGGGCACCCGAATACCGGCTTCGCCCTGCACCGTTTCCACAATAACGGCGGCCGTGCGCTCGGTTATCTGGTTTAGGTCCGCCACATTGTTGTAGTGGATGTGGCGCACGTCGGGCAGCAAGGGGCGGTAGCTGCGCTTGAAGTTCTCGGAGCCCGTTACCGACAAGGCGCCGTGCGTAGAGCCGTGGTAGGCATTGTGGCAGCTGATGAGTTCGGTGCGGCCGGTATGGCGCTTAGCCAGTTTCAGCGCGCCTTCTACCGCTTCGGTACCCGAATTCACCAAATAAACGCTGTCGAGGTGCGGAGGTAAGGTTTGGTGCAGGGCGTGGGCCAGTTCGGCCGGAGGGGCCTGCACCAGCTCACCGTACACCATCAGGTGCAGGTATTTATCGAGCTGGTTTTGAATGGCGGCCAGCACGCGCGGGTGGCGGTGGCCCACGTTACTCACGCCAATGCCCGAAATCAGGTCGAGGTACCGCTGTCCTTCGGGGCCGTACATCCACACGCCTTCGGCCCGCTCCACTTCCAGCAGCAACGGGGTGTCGGAAGTTTGGGCCTGATGACGGAGGAAGAGTTGACGGGGCGTAAGCATGGGGCAAAAGTACCGCCGCCGGCTGAAAGAGTCAGGCGCTAATTGCCGGCATCCGGGCCGAAGCCTCGGCATAACTCACAAAAAAGCCCGCCGGAAGGCGGGCTTTTTAAGTGTTGAACACAAGGCTTACTGCTCTACCGTCGGGTTTGGGGCCGGGCGGCCGTTAAGGCGCTTAAGCAGCTCCTTGGTAAAGTCGCGCTCGGCCTGATACAGCAGGGCCACCTGGCGCAGGGTAATTACTTTCTGGAACTTGTCGAGGTAGTCTTTCTCCAGGTTCAGCTCGTTCTGGCGCATGGTAAACTGCTTGTTCATGGATTCCCGCAGCTCTTTGTCGCTCATGGCGGTAATGTCCTGATTGCGCATTTCACCCCGCACCTGCTTGCGCAGGTCCCGACGCTTGTCGGTGAATTCGTTGTACAACGGCCAGAAGCGCTGCGACTGTTCGGTTGATAAGGCCAGCTTCTCGGTGATGTACGCCACGCGAGCCGCTTCCAGCCGCTCGGAGCGAGGGCCGCCGTGCCCGCCGCCAGCGGGGCGTTGGGCCTGAGCGGACTGGCCCAGGCTCAGCAACGTGAGCAAGAATACCCACGCAAAATGAGCCGGGGAAAAACGTTTGTTTATGGGAAGGATTGCCATGGGAAAGAGCAGGAAAACTTATAGGTAAATATCCTCGGTGGGCTGGTCTTCAAGGGCGGCGCGAATATCGTCGGCCGAGCCCGGAAGAAACGCGTGGGTCAGATCCTGGTCGGCCACGGAGGTTTCGGCCAGGTCGAGGAGGGCGAGTTGGGGAGCGGCGTCGGAAAGCAGATACTGCGCCACTTCGGCCTGCGGAACCTGCGCCAGCACCTGCGACGCCGAAGCTGCGGGGGCAGCCTCAGCCACCGGACGAGACACCCGTTGGGGGGCGCCCGTAAGCCAGAACGCGCCCACAAAACCCAGCAGGAGCACCACCGAAGCCAGGGCCGTGCGTAGCGGTGCCGATAAAGCCAGCAGCCACCCGAAGGCGGGAGTGGTTTCGGCGGGCTGCACGCGCTGCATAATGCGCAGCGGGAGCTTATCGAAGTACGCGTCGGGCGGCGGGGCCAGCGGCTGGGGGCGCCGTGGGTGGTCGTCCAAACGAAAAGGTGTTTTCATATCCATTAGAGGCGGCTGGGGCCGCGAAGTTTAATCGGTGGCTTCGTTTACGTACTGTTCTATCTTCTTGGCAGCGTGATGGTAGGAAGCTTTCAGAGCGCCCACGCTGGTACCGGTTACTTCCGCCATCTGCTCGTAGGGCATCTCGTCGTAGTAGCGCAGGTTAAACACCAGGCGCTGCTTGTCGGGCAGGCGCAGTATGGCTTGCTGCAGCTTCAGCTCCACGGCGTCGCCGGCCAGGTTCTCATCGGCTTCCAGCTTTTCGGCCAGCTCGGCGCTTACGTCGTTAATGGGCAGGAAAAACTTGCGCCGCTTGCTTTGCAGGAAGTTCAGGCACTCGTTGGTGGCAATGCGGTAGATCCAGGTGTAAAGCGAAGCGTCCTGCCGAAAGTTTTCCAGGTGCTTCCACACCTTTATGAAGACTTCCTGCACTAGGTCGTCGGCGTCGTCGTGGTCGACCACCATTTTGCGCACGTGCCAATACACCTTGCTCTGGTACTTGCGCACCAGTTGGTTAAAGGCGAGGTTGCGTGAGCTGGGGTCGCCGAACAGGGCGAGTATCTCCTGGTCTTCCAAGCAGGCTAGGGGAGTAGGTGGAGGCGGATGGCGTGAAGGTTAGACGCTGGCGGAGGGGCAGAGTTTAATACGGGGCCGAAATTTGTTTGTAGTTCGGGTGTATGAAATTAATAGTGTTTATGATATATGTGTACTGGAAAAATGTATATTAACATTAAATTTTGTCGGTACATGAAAATTTTAGCAGCGGATAAGGTGAAATTGAACATAATGTTTGGATCAACGATAATGTCCTTGTAAAATGAAACATTTAATTATTTGTGCGATTAGTATGATATGCCTTTGGCGTCCGGTGTGGGCCCAAACCGGGCGTGCTGAGAGAGTGGAGGCATTTGTAGAGAAAGAAATGAAGCAGAAGGGTATTCCTGGTTTGGTATTTGCGGTTATTAAGAATAACGAGGTAATACAGATGAAAGCCTATGGTTACGCAAGCCTTGATCATGCTGTGCCGGTTACGACAAAAACTGTTTTTCCACTAGCATCGATTGACAAACAAATTATTGCTACATGTATCATGATGCTGCATGAGCAAAGTAAGTTAAGTCTTGAAGATCCTGTATATAAATATTTGGACTCTATTCCTGCTTCATGGAAGAATGTTAAAATCAAACACCTTTTATCCCATACATCCGGTTTAGGGGATGATCCATTGGAGAATGTTAACGGCAGGGGATTTGATCGATATACCAGTGAAAATATTTATAAATATATTAGAAAACAAGAATTAATTAATCCTGTTTCGCAGCAGTTCTTATATAGTGATGCTGGATTTTTTATTTTGCAAAGAATTTTTGAAAAAGCTTCAGGATATTATTATCCGGATTTTATTAATGAAAATATTTTTGTTCCACTCGGGATGAGTAAAACAAGGATATTAAATCCCGTAGAAGTGGTGGAAGGTCGTTCAGTGAGTTATTATAAAAGCAAAGAAGGGAGAATTTTGATCAATAATTTTCGTCAAATTAGCATGGGTCCGCACTTTGGAGACATAGGAACAACAATTGAAGACATGGTAAAGTACGATGTGGCTATTAATAATAATAAATTGTTAAAGAGAAAAACATATCAATTGATGTGGACGCCAGCTACTGTTAAAGATAATAGGGTTGTCTCCTCATTGGTTGATGAACGAACATTGTTTAACGCGGATGCTTCGTATGGATACGGCTGGGAGCTTGGTCGCTTTCGGGGAAGGAATGTTGTTTATCATAGTGGTTTTACAGGGACTTCCATTACAAAGTTTCCAGATGATAAATTAAGTGTATTGCTGCTTACTAACCTTACTTATCGTCCTGTTTTTAGTCCGAATGCATTTGCAAAACAGATTGCGTCTTTTTACTTGGGTGAGGAAACAAATAGTTCTAGTATGATTAATAAGCCTTGTGACGACTCGAGTGTGACATCAATTCTTATGCAGCTTGAGGAGGGTAAACCTGATGGTTCGTTGTTTGAGACGCATTTTTTTCAGAAATTGACACTTGCTTTGACTGATTATAAGAGAAAAATTAGTTACTACGGGGGTGTTAATAATATCGAATGTGTTTATACTGTAAGAGAAAAATCTGGTGTCAGGCATACATTTATGGTAGATTTTAAGAATGGCACTTTGTTCTATAATTTTATCTTCGATAAAAAAGGTGTTATAAACGAACTTTCGATACAATAGAATTTGCATTGAAATATTCTTAAATATTCATGATTTATTAAAAAAAAGTTTCTGGACGCAAATATATTATGTTAAAATTTAATGAATAATATTCTTAAGCCTTAGTTATGTATCATCTAAATCTATTGACAAGCGTAGCTTTTATTATTAAAGCAGGACCGTGATGTCAAATTGGTTTAAGCCCCATCACATAATCATGTTATTGCCCCTTTAAGAACGTGTTGGGAAATTAGGTGATGTGATTCAAGCAGAGTGAGACGTTAGCCCACAACGTCCAGGTAGCATGGCTGTCGGGCAGGTGCTCGTAGTCGACGACGAGGCGTCGGCAGCAGGTGAGCCAGGCGAAGGTCCGCTCGACGACCTAGCGCCGGGCCACGGGCGCGAAGCCCCAGGTAGACGGCGGGCGGCTGGCCAGCTCGTGTCGCAGCCCGCGCGCCAGCAGCCCTTCGGTGAAGCGGCCGCGGTAGGCTTGGTCGGTCACAATCGCCTGCAAGCGCGGCCCCCACGGCCGGCGTTCGACCAGCAGCGGGGCGGCGCCGCTGCCCTCGTGCTAGTGCGCGGCCGGGTGCGCGGCACGCCCACACCCGGCCGCCGGTGTCCACCGGCAGCTGCCGCTTGCGCCCGTTCACCCGTTTGGGCGCGTCGAGCCCGCGGGCCTCGGAGATGCGCGGGGCGAGCTTGACGCTCCGGCTGTCGAGGCACAGCACGGCCGGCGTCGGGGCGCCCCCGTGCCGGATGCGGTCGTCTTGCGTCAGGGCCCGGTTCAGGCGCGGCAGCGTGCCGTCTTGCTGCCAACGGCGGTAGTAATAGTGCACCGCCGTCCACGTCGGGAAACCGGCCGGCAGGCCGCGCCACCGGCAACCCGTGCGGCAGATGTAGCGCAAGGCATTGACGACCTGGCGCAAGCACAGGCGCCGTTTGCGTGGCCCCGCAGCCACGGGCGCTTACCTTGCCACTGCGCGTCCGTGAGCGGTTGGAAGCACTCAACCTTATTGATAAGGCCTGGACAACCCTATTCACCTCACGTGCTCGTTTTTGTGTTCCCCTCAATCCCCAACACGCTCTATGTAGCGACAATGTAGTCGACGTAGTTAGATTGTCATTACCAACCTCTGTACACTAAGGGGAGGTGCTAATTCGCGCAGGCCCAGAGTAGCGCTAATGCAGATGTTAACGGTAACTAGTCGCACAGCATAAAAACTTAAGACGCTTATGAAGTACTTGTTCATGTTGCTATTGCCCTTGCAACTCTTTGCCCAACAACGTCCGATAGTTTTTAAGAATCTGACGATAATAGATGTGAAAAAAGGTACAGCATTAAAAAACCGACACTTACTCATTGTAGGCCAGCGAATAAAAAAGATAAGTACAAAGTCTATAACCCATCCTGAGGCTGTGGTAATAGATGCCACTGGGAAGTTTATGATGCCAGGCTTATGCGACTTTAATGCAGAAGTTTTAAATTATGAATATGCAGGTGCCCCCGCGTTTAATTTATTACTTGCCAACGGAGTTACTTCCGTACGTGACTTGAAGCCAACACAAACGCTGAAGGAAATATTTGCTTTTAGATATAACCTGATAAAAGAAAATAGCCTTGCACCCAGAATATATCTGTCGGGTAAAACACTAATAGACCGTATTCCGTTTCAATCGGAAAACATGGCAAAATCTCTGTTGGTTAACTCTATAGTTGAGGCAGAGCACGCAGTTGATTCAATGATTTTTTATGGAGCAGATGTAATTGATATACGGACTATATTAAACCGGTCTATTTTGCAAGCTATTACGAATAGAGCTCATCAAAAAGGGATAAAAGTGCTTGCACGTTTTTCAGGTGACTGGATCCAAGCCTCAGAGGATGGAGTCGATGGTTTTACACATCCATCCGACCTGTGGCGGGTAGCTTCAAAAGGAAGAAAAAAGCTCTTTCAGTTCTCAGAAGCGGATAGTATGCGCTTTGTTTCAGTACCTGAATTTTATAACCGTGTTCTACCATCCTTAGGTGCAGTAGATACTGCTTACTTCTATACTCTTGTAAATACGCTAAAAAATAACAACACCTGGATCTGCACTAATTTTGCTGGTCACATGCCTTCAAAGGTAAAATTTGAAATAGGGGATTCTTCAAGAAACCAGTTCCGATTACCTGCCCAAAAAAAGCAGCTTGCCCTCATGCAGCAGGAAATGAGCCAAATATCAGCTGCAAGGTCAAAAGCAGCCTCGCCACAAGTATACTTTGCTCTGCAAGGAAGCAAAAGAGGTGTGCCGCTTCTTGCAGGAACCCAATTTGAAGACATAGGCACACCGGGGATGTCGTTACACGATGAGCTTTATTGGTTCGTTGAAGGTGGCTTATCACCCGCAGAAGCATTGCGTACTGCTACAATTAATCCAGCAACTTTTTTGAAGAAACATAAGGATTTGGGGACAGTAGAAGAACGCAAGCTTGCAGATCTGGTTTTGCTGGATGCAAATCCATTAGAGAATATTTCCAACACAAGAAAAATAAATATGGTTGTTGTAAATGGAAGACTATTGAAACGCAATGATTTGGATAGTTTATTGATAGAAGCAAGAGAAAAGGCGAGAAAAAGTAAATAATCATTGTAGTAAATTATTTTTATGCACTAACGACTTTGAAAATGGATTTAAACAAAAATATGGTTAATGGTATTATTTGCAATGGTATACTTTATAACGGTAAATATTATTGCTGCATATAGTTTAACAATGTTAGGTGATAATTAATTTAGAAATTGTAATCATGCGTGTTATTAGGTCTGCATGCTGATTTGCCTCACATCTATGTGCTATTGCGCCTAGAAGCGGCAGAATGTGATATTTACACCCAAATTCATCTGCCCAACTACCGTGAGCAACCTGATCCAGTTCGTAGCTAACCACGACGACCTCTCCACCGACAAAGGCTTTCAGTTTAAGTTTTACTGCGACAAATGCCGCAACGGCCACATGTCGCGGTTTCAGCCGAATGCCGTGGGCATTGCCAGCGAGTTGGTGCGTGCGGCCGGCAGCTTGTTCGGCGGTTACTTTTCGCAGGCCGGTAACGCGGCCTACCACGTGCAGCGCGCTATTGGTGGCAAAGCCCACGACGAAGCCCTGGAAAAAGCCGTGGCTGAGGGCAAGCAGCACTTTAACCAGTGCAACCGCTGCGGCCAGTGGGTGTGCCCCGATGTGTGCTGGAACAGCAAAGCCGGCCTCTGCGAAACCTGCGCCCCCGACGAGCACGAGGAACTGGCCGCTCAGCAAGCCCAGGCCGCTCGAGAGCAGATTCAGGAGAAGACCCGGGCCCAGGACTACACCACGGCGCTGGATTTTACTAACCGCGCCGGCATTGTGCAGTGCAAAAGCTGCAATGCCAAGCTGAATCCTAGCCAGAAATTCTGCCCCGAGTGCGGCACCCCAAACGCGGTAGCACAGGCCAAAGACAAGTTCTGCGTGGATTGCGGCGTAGCCATGAAACCCGAACAACGCTTTTGCGCCGACTGCGGCAGTAAACAGTAATTGCCAGCAGAGGCCCTATGGATCCGCCGCCTGGTTGCCGTTGTGCAGCCGGGCGGCGGTTTGCGTTTACTTGGTGTTGGTGTAAGAAAGCCCTACCGTTAGGTTGTAGTTGTCGGGGTTTTTGCCGGCCAGCACCCGGCTTTCGTGGGTGTAGTTGCTGGTGAAGTTCACCGCGAGGCGGCGCGTAAGGCGCAGGGCCAACGTGGTGAGCTGGCTCACGCGGAAGTCCGATACGGTGGGCAGGGCAGGTTGGTAGAAGGTGTTGGCACTCAGGGTAAACAGCCGGTGTGTGTAGAACAGCTTCAGACGCAAGGAGCTGCGCGTAACCACACGTTGGCTGCCGTCGGTGAAGTACGTGGCTTCTCGAATGAGCAAATTGCTCAGGGCTATTTCGCGCTGGCCCAACGAATCGGTGTACAAGGCCCAGCCGGGGCCCGCGCCCACCTGCACGCGGTAATCGATGCCGCGCAGGTTGCTGCGCTCGTAACCGCCCAGGCCATACGCCCGAAACCGGCCTTTCCAGTAATACGGCGTGGCATTAAACGTCAGTTCCCGTTCTTTCAGTCGGCGTTCTTGCTTGCCGAACGTGAACGTACCCGTGAGCGGAAGGCCGAAATGCAGCCCCCGCGACACGTTGAGCGCATGCGAAGTAGTTAGCAGCGTGCGGTACACCCCGCCAGCCGAAAGGGCGCCCGTAAGCTGGCCCGTGTAGTGTAGTACCGTGGAATCGGGGCGCTGAGCGTGGGCTTGTTGAGACAACAGCAGAACCAGGCCCGCAACGCCTAGCAGCGCTGTTCGGAGGCCAGCGGCAGAGGTGCGCCAAAAACCGATGCCGGTTGTTCCCGTACGTAAAAATACCCGCAGGCCGCACGCAGTTGCGTAACGTGGCTGCTTCACCTTCTCATTCCCAAGACCGATGCAGTACAATATCGATAACATCAAAGTGGATTTGCAGACCGTGGGCTTTTCTGAAAGCCCCGCGCTGGTAAACCAGGTAGAAACCGAACTCCGTCGCGTAATGCGCTTTCGGCAGGACATAGTAGCCGCCGACGTGTACCTGCGCGAAGAAGGCACGAACCCCGAAAACAACAAAACCGTGCGCTGGCGCCTGGGCATTCCCGGCAAGGATTTGTTTGCCGAAGGAGCGGGCCCTTCCTGGACCGCCGGCCTGCGCGACGCCAGCGAAAAGCTGCGCCGCCAGTTCGTTGACTAGCCCCAAGCGTACATACTTCCCAAGAAAACGGCCGGCACTTCCTGAGACAGGAGGCGCCGGCCGTTTACATTAAGCGAAGCAGTTACTTCCGACGCGCCATTACCGCTTCCACGGCTTTCACAATGGCGGCTTCGTTCAGGCCGTATTTCTCCATCAGCTGGTCGGGCGTGCCGCTTTCGCCGAATGAGTCGTCGATGGCTACCATTTCCAGGGGCAAGGGTTCGTGGCGGGCCAGCAACTGGGCCACCGAGTCGCCGAGGCCGCCGTTCATCTGGTGCTCTTCGGCCGTTACCACGCAGCGGGTTTTGCGGGCCGAAGCGAGGATGGCCTCGGCGTCAAGCGGCTTGATGGTGTGGATGTTGATGATTTCAGCATTAATGCCTTTCTCTTCCAGCAGTTTGCCGGCCAAAATAGCCTTCCACACCAAATGGCCGGTGGCGAAAATGCTCACGTCGGTGCCTTCGTTCAACATCACAGCCTTGCCGATTTCGAACTTCTGGTCCGCAGCAGTGAAGTTGGGCACTACCGGGCGGCCAAAGCGCAGGTACACCGGGCCCTCGTAATCTGCAATGGCAATGGTGGCGGCTTTGGTTTGGTTGAAGTCGCAGGGGTTAATGACGCACATGTGGGGCAGCATCTTCATCATGCCCACGTCTTCCAGAATTTGGTGCGTAGCGCCGTCTTCGCCCAGCGTAACGCCGGCGTGCGAAGCGCAGATCTTCACGTTTTTGCCCGAGTAAGCAATGCTCTGCCGAATTTGGTCGTACACGCGGCCGGTGCTGAAGTTGGCGAAGGTGCCCGTGAAGGGAATTTTACCGCCAATGGTCATGCCCGCAGCCATGCCCATCATGTTGGCTTCGGCAATGCCCACCTGGAAGAAACGCTCGGGGAAATCCTTTTTAAAGGCGTCCATTTTGAGCGAGCCGGTTAGGTCGGCACACAGTGCTACCACGTTGGGGTTGGTTTTGCCCAGCTCGTGCAAGCCGGCGCCGAAACCCGAACGGGTATCTTTCGATTCGGTGTAAGGGAAATCTTTCATGTATGAAATGGAGAGAGTTTTCGAGGAGGACTAGCCGGAAAAGGCGCTTTCCAGCGCGGGCAGTGCTTCGCGCCAGCGCAAACCGGCCGGAAGAGTTAAAGAAGAAAATTCGAGGTGAATCACGCGGCGCGGGCGAGCATCGGTGCTGCGGTGTGAGGCGTGCAGCGTTAGCGGTTTCATGAGCATTACGCCACCAGCTGGTGCGTCGCAAACCACCGCGCCGGGTGTGTATGCCGACAGCTCAGTGGCTGGAATGGCGCCGTGCAAATGCGAACCGGGCACTGCCCGCAGGGCACCGTTGCCGGCGTCGCAGGCATCGAGGTGAATGCGCAGGGTGCAAATGTTTTCGAGGTACTCGCGCGTAGGCTGCACGTTTACTCCTTCGGGCCGGGCGTTCCAAGGGCCAAAACCCGGCACGTCGGCGCGGCGGTCAACGGCCACCATCAAGTCCTGATGCCAGGCCACCACCCAATTCGACTGAGGCGGCTTATCGAAATAGATAGCCTTAACCAAGTGGTACGGAGCCGGCAGCAACGCGTGTAGCAGATCGGTAAAACGACGGTTCCAAATCAATGGCAGAAGCTCGGGCACCTCCTGCATTAAGTTGCGAATGGCAAACAGGTCGGTGGTGCGCCGGAAGTTGCCGCCTTGGCTTTCGGCCTGCTCGATGGCGGCGAGCATAGCACTGATTTCGGAAGCGGTATAAACGGTTTCAACTACTGTAAACCCGTCTTCCTGATAACGCTGCAGGTTTTTATTAGTGCTACCGAGTTCAATACCACCAGATTGCGCGGACGACACAACCACCCCAGCCTCAGCCAAAAGCTGTGGCGTCCGCTCCTCGTCTGAGGAAGAAGATTTGTTTTGGAAGAAGGCGTGAAGCTGGCTCATTTCCCGAAAATGCTGACGGACGTGGTCTGACCGCTCCGAATGGTGAACGGGCGCACATCGGTGAACTGGCTGCCGGTGGCGGTGGCGGTGCGGAAAACCAAACGGTAAGTGCCCGGCTGCATGGGCAGGTTGATTTTGCTGCTGCCGCCTTCGGGCATTGTGTACACCCAGGTTTGCGAGTCGTCTTGGTTGAGGCGGTAAATACTGCCGTAGCCTTTCAGGTCGCTGATGATGTTGAGCGTGCCGGGGGCATCATACGTTACCACCGTTTCCTGGCCTTGTTTGATGCTGATGCGGCGCACGATGCGCGGCAGCGTCAGAATCTCCACTTCGTAATTGCCGGCCAGCAGCTTTTGCTTGGCCCCGAAACCGCGGGCCACCACGGTGACCGGATTGCCCTGGGCGCGCACCACCGCCTGCACCGTGCCGTAGGGGTTGGGCGTAAGCTGCGGGTTTTGCAGGTTAAGCGTGCCCTGCGGCGTTTTGTAGGTAAGCACGTTGGCCCGGCCCGGCTTAATAGGCAGGTTGGCCTGCCGCACCGGGGGCACGGTGTTAATCACGAGGTCGTAGCTCTGCAGCGCGTCCACATCCAGCACGTCGGCTTGGCCTTTGGCGTCGCGGTAGTGCACGTAATTATACTCCACCTGCTCGGTCACGTTGTTGATGAACGACATGTTCACGTTCGACTCTACCGGCCGGCCGTTCTCATCCGTTAGGTTTACCGCTACCGTGGTTTTGGCCAGGGTTTGGTTAATGACGTCGTTAAGAATGGTGCGGAAAGTCTTAACGTCGGCCGCGTTGTAATACTGACCCAGGCATTCCAGCTGCTTGCCGAACTCCCGCTCGGCCCCGATGCCGATAACGAACGGCTTCAGGAACACGTGCTTGCGCTGCAAGGCCACAGCCGTAGCGCATGGGTCGCCCTTGCACGACTCCAAACCGTCGGTAATCAGAATGAGCACGTTACGCGCCGTCTTATCGGCCGGAAAGTCCCCGGCCGACTGCAGCAGCGAGTAGGTAATGGGCGTGTTGCCCTGCGGCTTTAGGGTACCCAGTTTCTGCTTGATGGCCGCCGCGTTTTTACGCGCAAACGCCACTTCCAGCTTGGAATCCTCGCAATTGTTCTCGGTATTCGGGTGCTGATGACCGTAGGCCCGCAAGCCCAACTCCAGGTTGGGGTAGGCGTTCAGCGAATCAACCATTTTGGCCAGCAGGTTCTTGGCTACGTTCCAGCGCGGCTGCCCTTCCCACGGCGCATTCATGGAGCCCGAAGCATCGAGCAGAAACAGAATGCGCGTGGTGCGGGGCTTGTCGGTAGTGGTTTGCTGGGCACGCAACTGCCCATTGATAGCCAGCAAGGCTATCAACACTCCGCAAACCTTCGACCACGCGCATCTCATTTATTCGGTTGCTTCGGATTGTTGAGCAGCTTCAGCAGGACTCGCAGATTCAGCTATGATTAACATGGCTGCTATACCCACGAGAAAAGTGCCGACGATTGTGGCCCATTTTACACTCGGTGACTTATTTACTGTTGCTTGGCCAATACCCATTCCGGTAAGGCAAGTTATAAGGGCAGTAATTAGGCTAGGCACAAAGCCATAGATGTCCTTGACGGGGAGGAAAATTATTGCTGGCAAAATTGTAGCTACAACTCCTGGGTAGAATTGAGGCTCCAGCAATTTCAGTAAGGACTCCTTCATCCACGCCTAGTAGTCGGAGTTTTTCTCCACTTCCAGTTGCTGCAGAGCCTTCTCAAGCTGCTCGTCGTTCGGGGCCACGCCGTGCCATTTGTGGCTGCCCATCATGTAATCTACGCCGAAGCCCATTTGGGTGTCCATCAGCACCATTACCGGCTTGCCCTGGCCGCGCAACGATTGGGCTTCTTCAATAGCTGGCAGCAGGGTTTCGAACTGGTTGCCGTCGGCTTCCAATACTCTCCAGCCAAATGCCTCGAACTTGGCGCGCAGGTCGCCCAAGCCACCGATTTCGTCGGTCGAGCCGTCGATCTGCTGACCGTTGCGGTCCACAAAGGCAATGATGTTATCAAGCTTGTGGTGAGCGGCGTACATGGCGGCTTCCCACACCTGGCCTTCTTCCAGTTCTCCGTCGCCCATCAGCACATAAACGGTGCGGTCGTCGTTGTTCAGGCGCTTGGCTTCGGCGGCACCGGCGGCTACGCTCAGGCCCTGGCCCAACGAGCCCGAGGCAATGCGTACGCCCGGCAGGCCTTCGTGGGTGGCGGGGTGGCCCTGCAAGCGCGAGTTCAGTTTGCGGAAGGTGCTCAGCTCACTTACCGGGAAGTAACCCGAGCGGGCCAGTACCGAGTAGAAAACCGGCGAAATGTGGCCGTTCGAGAGGAAAAACAGGTCCTGGTCGGTGCCGTTCATGTCGAAGGGCGCCGGCGTGTGCTTCATCACCTTGAAGTACAGAGCCACCAGCAAATCGGTGCAGCCGAGCGAGCCGCCGGGGTGGCCGGAATTCACGGCGTGTACCATGCGCACGATGTCGCGGCGGACCTGCGAGGCAATTTGCTTGAGTTCGGCTACCGACTCGATTGCGGGGGCCTGCTTGGCCTCAACGGGTTGGGAGTAATGATGCATATGAAGAAAAAAGGAGTTGCGAGAGAAGGGCCGACCGAAGCCAGCCGGGGTAAAATTCGGTATTCGGGGCGGGGCCACCAAAACCAAAACCGGCGGGCCTAAAACAGGACCGCCGGCAGGATGAAGCTATTTTAACAGCTGGGCCGCGTGTTCCTTGGTATCGGGTCGCTTGATAACGCGCTCTATTTTGCCGTCGGCGTCGATGAGAAACGTGGTGCGAACGGTGCCCCAGTAGGTTTTGCCGTAGTTTTTCTTTTCCTGCCACACGCCGTAAGCTTCCACCAGTTTGCGTTCGGGGTCGGCGAGCAGGGAAAAGGGCAGCTCGTATTTCTGGGCGAAGCGCTGGTGCGAGGCCACGTCGTCGGTGCTCACGCCGAGCACGGTTACGCCAGCGGCTTTCAGCTGGGCCTCGTTGTCGCGCAGGGAACAGGCCTGGGCGGTGCAGCCGGGCGTGTCGTCTTTGGGGTAGAAGTAGAGGGCTACGCGCTGGCCGCGCAGGTCGGCCAGACGAATGGAGTGGCCGTGTTGGTCGAGGGCTTCAAAATTGGGGGCGGCGTCGCCGGGTTGCAGCGTAATCATGGCGGCAAGTTACGGCCTTGCCCGAAAGTAACAGGCGTGCAGCGCCCCAAAACCGATCGGTATGGTTTCCGAAAAACCGGTAGGCGCATGACCGTGCGTTTTAGCTCGTGCGCGTCAGGCATTGCTAAAACGCAGTCTAAAAAGTATAATGCTTCACCATTCGCTACGTCAACGGTCCGGCGGGCTGATCGGTGTAAATGAGTTTATCGACCGGAAAGCCTTTTCCCTGAGCCATAGTAACAAGGGTGCGGCGGGTGGATAAGGGCATGTGCGGCGTTCGGCTCAATATCCAAAGGCCTTTGCGGTCGGGTGAGCCTACGAGGGCAAACTGGTATTCGGGGTCGAGGGCCAGGATCCAGTAGTCGCCCTCGAAGGGCCACTGGAACTGGACTTTTAGCTTGGCATTCGTCTGAGGGTCCACAGCCCGAGCTACGCCGCGTGCCTTTTTCACGGGACCGTGTATCTCGCCTTTGTGGCAGGTATTAATTACCTCCAGGCGGCCGTCGGCCAAGGGGCGATACTCAGCCGTAACGTAATGGCAGCCCTTTTCGAAGTATTGCGGCAGGCGGGCTATTTCGTACCACAGTCCCGCATAGCGCGACAAGTTTACGTGGTGAACCGTGGCCAGCGGCGCACGGCGCTGGCTGTAGGCGTATGCGGCGCCACCGGCGGCTACGGCCGCAAGAAGGGCGCCAACGAGAACTGGACGGCGGGTTTTGGGCGTTTGCATGGCGGGTGTGGTAGTGCATAAGTGTGTACGTACCCCAGCTACCCGCGTTTGCGTTTACGAGTTAAGTAGTGGCAGTTCTTACGGCTTCAGGACGCGAATGTGCTGCAACTGCCCGCTAAATTCAGCTTTTAGGTAAAGAGTACCAGAAGGCGAGCGAGCCAGCACGGCATTCAGCCAGCTTGTGGCAGCCGCAGGGTCTTCAGACCCATGATGAGCTGCCACCAGTTGCCCGTGGGCGGTATACAGGCTTAATGTAACGGCGCCTTCGGTTGGAAGCCCTAGCAGCGTAACCACTCCGTTAACCGGATTGGGATAGAGTTGCAGGGCCGCAGCCGCACCACCAGCAACATACTGGGGCTGCGAGAGGTGAACCTGACCGTTCAGATCAAGCTGACGTAGGCGGTAATAAGCCGCTCCGGCGAAGGCATCGTGCCAGCGGTAGGTGCGGAGCTGGGTACCGCTGGAGCCCGGCAGCAGCTCAGATGCCGCCTTGTAATGGCGGCCATCCACGGATTTCTCGACCACGAAGCCCGCGTTTTGCTGCTCCTCTGCTGTTTGCCAGGTTACGGCGACTCGCTGGGGTTGCTCCCGGCGAACCAGGAAACTGGTTAGCACCACCGGCAGCGGGCCCGTGCGGCATTCGTTGGCGGTGTGGGCACCCAGGTCGGTGTAAACGTTAGCGCCCGCCGCTTCCCAAGTGGCGCTGGCGCGGGTCCAGTCGGTGCTGCCCTGCCTGATGTAAGCGGCACGGCGTAAAGTGAAATCGGCGGTAGAGCCGCCGGACACCGTCCAGCCGGTGCCGGGGTCGGTGCCAGGCACGCCAATTACATCAATGGCTTGCCCGTTGTAGGCCAGCACCAGGGCGTCGTCGCCGTTGAAATTGGTGACGCCGGAAATAGCATCGCCTTGGTCGAGGAAGTTTTGGTCGGTCGATTGGTTGTTGATGACGACGTAGACTTCGCGCCCGCCCAGCGTACCGGTCAGGTTTAAGGTGGAGGTGGCGAGGGTGGCCCCGTTAGCAAATAGCTGCACCCGGTAGCCCGCCAGATTCACGGGCTCGTCGGAGGGGTTATAGATTTCCACGGCCTTGTTGCTGCCGCTCGTCGACTCTATGTATTCGGAGAAATACAGCCCGCCGCAGCTGAGGGCGCCCCCGCCGCTGGCCACGTCGTCGTTGCGAATGGTAAGGGTGTGGGTGCTTGCCGAACCCACCATGGCTCCGCCGCCGCTGGGGGTACCCAGGCGCAGGCGGAGCACTTCATCGGGCTCCACGGTGGCGTCGCCGAGTACCGTTAAAGTGAAGGTACGGCTGGTAGCGCCCGCGCTAAAGCTGAGGGAGGTGTTGCTGAGGGTGTAATCGGCGGCGTCGGCGGTGGTGTTGGTGGCGTCTACTTCAACCGGTACGGTTACGGTAGTGGCAGCAGCGGGCGTTAGGTTTACAGTTACGGTATAGCTGGTTGAGCCCGTGTTGCCTTCGTCCCGGGTGCCGCTGGCCGTGGCAAAAGCCAGGGTGGGTGTGGTCGTGGAAGCATCATCGTTGGCAATCGACAAGTCGTGGATTGCAGGGGAGCCAAGCGTAGCCGGACCGGTAAGGCCCTGCAGGCGCAGGCGCAGCACTTCGTTGGGCTCCACGGTGGCGTCGCCGAGTACCGTTACGGTAACGCTTTGCGAGGTGGGCAGCGCCGGGCCGAAGCTCAGGGTTTGCGGCGAGGAGAAGGTGTAATCGGAGCCGGCGGTGGCCGTGGAGCCGGTAGCATCCACGGCTACCTCAACCGTTACGTCCGCGGTGGGCGCGGCACTCATGGTCACCGTGAACGTGTAGGTGGAGGTGCCGGTGTTGCCTTCGGCCTGGGTGCCCGAGGCGGCGGCAAACTGCACGGTAGGCGTGCCGCTACCCACAAACCCCCAGGCGCGGGCCACGAGGGAGGGGTCGTTGATGTAGGGGTTGTAGTTGCCCTGGCTGGCAGCGGCGCGGCGGTTGCGCTCCTGCTCGCGGGCGTCCACGGGGTCCTGCAGGTGCCACTGGTAGAGCGTGGCCGGGTCGCCAACGGCCGAAAGCACGCCCTTGCCGGCGTCGAACGTCTGGCCGGCATGCACGGTGTAGAAGTAAAACACGGCCCGGGCCAGGTTGCCCTTGTGGTCTTCGCGCGGCTCGAACTGCGTGTTCGTGTCTTCGCTGTATTCCGCAATGTTGGCCGTGGGAACCGTCGTCTGGCTGCCGAGCAGGCGAATCCACTTGGTTGTTTGCGCATCCGGAATTTCCGCGAACGGGTCGGAGCCTCGGTCCGAGTTCCACTGGATAACCGTCGGGAACAGGTGGTGAATGTCGGAACGCATGCGCTCCACTTCGTTGAACCACGACTGCGGCACGGTATGCTCGCAGTTGATATTCTGCATGGTGGTGCTCGTGGAGGAAAAGCTCAACGGCCGCGCTTCCTCGTAGCCCGAGTACACGCACTGCACCCGGCTCTGGTCGTTGTCGACGTAGTTGTACATCTTGGCCCGGGCCGCCGAGTAGCTCAGCACGGTGCGTTTGCCGTCGTACCAGTTTTGCCGCAGCCAGTCGCGCAGGGCCTGGTCCTGAAGATTGGTGGGCGGGGCTGCCGGCACCGCCGGGAACGTTTGGGCTGAAGCCTGGCCAAGCCACAGAAGCAAGGACAGAAGGGCAAGTAGAGGTCGAAAATACATAGGGCGGAAAAGGGCCCTAAATTTCCACCTATTTATTCGAATATAGTAGCTTGCTTACTGGATGATTCTGGGGATTTATAGCATTGTTATTTAGTAGGTTACTTGATTTCCTGGATGAAGGTTTGGGCTTCAGCCCAGAGCTATAGAGTAGGCGCAAGGAGGGGCAAGTGCAACGGACGGCGCTGGTGCTACAGCGTGAACTGTAGCACCTTTTCGTTGCCGGCCTGGTCGGTTATGCGCAGGGTGGCGGGGCCGCGCAGGGCCGGTCCCAGGGTGTCCTGCCGCTCGGTAAACAAGGTGGAGTTCTTGTGCTCGAAGCGCAGGCGCCGCCACTGGCCATTTACCGTTAGGGCGTAGCTAGCCAGGCCGGAAAGGTTGTCGCCTACTTTAAACACGAGGCCGTTCGCGCCTTTGCTGATCAGGCGCGCCGAGGGCGGAATGGTATCGGTAAGAATGCGGTATTGGCCGAAAATGCGGGTGGCAAAGCTGATGGTTTCGCCTTCCCATTTATTGCCCTGCCAGATTTTGGCGTTTCCGCGCACCATGTACACCGCCGAGCGGGCTTTGTCGACCACCGGCACCGGCGGCTTCAGGGTAACACGCAGGGCTTCCTGAATAGGCGTACGTGCGTTCTGTATAGTCCAGAGGCCGTCTTTATAGGCGGTTTGCAAGTACAGCGTGTCGAAAACCGTGCGCGGGCTAAACGTCAGGCTCATAAACTGATTGGCAAACAGCTGCTCGATGCCGGCCGGAATGGCTACTTGTCGGTCGAAACGCTGGGCTTTCTTCAGGCCGGGGAAACGCAAGGAGTCGGGCAGGCCGGCGCGCAGGTCGTAGAGGTAAATGCTGCGCGATTGGTCGGTGTAGCTGGGTTTGAGCTGCAGCTGGCGCGTGTCGCGGAGCAGCGTGAGGTTAGGCGCTTGCTTGGCCGTGTCGTCTACGGTTACGCGCAGAATGTTGCGCAGCACGTCGTAGCGCAGGGTGGGGCGAGCAACGGCGGCGCTACGCGTTTGCCAATAATCGGCCGTTACACCGCGCAACACCATGCGCAGGGGCGTGGTGTTGCCGTACGAATCGGCGAGGCGCATTTCCACGGTGTACACCTGCCCCGGCTCTACGCGCAGCTTGCCTTTCGAAGGGCCGGTGCGGTAAATGGGCAGGGTGTTGCCCTCATCCACCCACAGTTTTTCCATGGTGCGGCCGCCCGACATCATGTACTCGTAATCGACGTGGTGGTTTACCTGGCGCGACTCAGCGGGAAAGCCGATGCCGTCGATGACGTGCGAGAAAAGCGGCTTGCCGTTCACGGTTATGTCGATGCGCTGCAGGCCGTTCTTGTTCCAGGCGTTGTCGAATCGGTCGAAGGCTTGCAACAGCAGGCCCACAGTACCGCTGGCCGGAATGGTATCGGCCACGGTAAACCCCGTGGCGGGCGTTCCGGTGGGCGTAAACAAGCGTTTTTCGAATCGGCCCTGCACGCGGCCGTCAATGCTGAGGGGCTCCACGGCCACCATCACGGCGGTGGGCGGCACGTGGTCCTGAATTTCGGCAAAACCACCCCACCGCAGCGGGTTCAGCTGGTTATCCTTGGCGTCGCGCACTTCCCAGTGCAGGTGCGGGCCCGCTGAACCGCCCGTGTTGCCCGATAAAGCTACTATTTCGCCCTTGGTCACGGGGAACTGCCCCGGTTGAAAGAACAGCTCCAGCTCGTAGGTCTGCTTTTCGTACTGGCGCTTCAGTAGCTCGGCCGCCACCGGGCCCTTAAAGTGGTTGAGGTGGGCGTACACCGTGGTCAGGCCGTTCGGGTGCGTGATGTACAGCACGTTGCCGTAGCCAAACGACGACTGCTTAATTCGGGAAATGTAGCCTTCGGCCGAGGCGTACACCGGGCGGTCCACTCCGCCGTCGGTTTTGATATCGAGGCCGCCGTGGAAGTGGTTTGGGCGCAGCTCGCCCATGCTGGCCGCCAGCAAATTGGGCTTTCCGGGCTTAATCGGGAACAGAAAATAGCCGCGCAGGCTGCTGTCGGGCGGGGTGGTTTGGGCCGCGGCCGGCTTCGCGGAAGCGGGGCGTTCCGCTTTTGGCGCGTTGGTGGAGCAAGCGGGCGGCAACGAGGCCGAAAGCAAAAGCAGCAAGGCGGGCAGCGCCAGCAGCCAGGTTTTAAACGAACGATTCAACAACACAGTGCAACGGGGAGGAGTGGGCAGGAGGTAAAACGCCGTAACCACCAAGCAGCGGCCGTTGGGCAGCGGCCAGCGCATCAGGGTTTAGCAGGCAGTAGAAAGCCGTGTTGGCTGGGGTGAGGCAGCCGACACGGCCTATTTTACGTGTAAATCGAGCAGCTTCTCGTTTTCGAGGTAGCCTTCCAGCCGGTCGCCCACCCGAATGGGACCCACGCCGCTGGGCGTGCCGGTGAAAATCAGGTCGCCCATTTTCAGGGTGATGAAGCGCGACACGTAGCTGATAATTTTGCTGAAATCGTGGAGCATCAGGCCCGAATTGCCCTGCTGGCGCGTTTCGCCGTTCACGTCGAGCCGGAAGTTGATGTTCTTCAGATCGGCAAACTCGCTCACGTCTTTAAACGTGTTAGAGAGTGGGGCCGAGCCGTCGAAGCCCTTGGCTAGTTCCCAGGGCAAACCTTTGCTTTTGAGCTTGCTTTGCAGGTCGCGGGCCGTTAAATCCAGCCCCAGCCCAATGGCATCGAAGTAAGTATGGGCAAACTTTTCCTCGATGTGGCGGCCGTTCTTGCTCACGCGCAGCACCAGCTCCACTTCGTGGTGAATGTCCTGGGTAAAATCGGGGTAAAAAAACGGTTGGTTGCGCTGCAGCAGCGCCGTGTCGGGCTTCAGGAAGATGACGGGCTCGTCGGGAACTTCGTTTTTCAGCTCGGCAATGTGCTCGGCATAGTTGCGGCCGATGCAGAGAATCTTCATAGCGAAACGGGGTCGGAGGAAGGTCGGGAAAGCGGCAATACGACCGATGCAAACAAAAGTACACGATTCGGCACAGGCGGGAAACCGCGCCGAAGGTTGCCGCTGCTTACGCAAAAGATCCGCGCCTGTTAGCGTCGCACAACACTTTCGGGGGCCGCAGTCGTATACGAAGCATGCCGCCGGTTGCACGGAGGGGCAGTTAAGCTCGGCTGTACGCGCAGCAGTGCTTTCTTTTCCATCAACGCACCACCCTTATGTTCAAGAAAATCATGCTGGCTGTGGCGCTGTCAACGGCCGTTGGCTGCTCCACGGTGCCCATTACCGGCCGCCGACAGTTAAGTTTGGTTTCGGATGCCGAAATAAACGCCTTGGCCGCACAGCAGTACCAGGAAGTTATCAGCAAGAGCCGCTTGTCGACCAACTCCACCCAAACCGCCATGGTGCGGCGCGTGGGCCAGCGCATCCAAAGCGCGGTGGAAACCTACTTCCGTCAGCAAAACCAGCAAGGTCAGCTCGACGGGTACGCCTGGGAGTTTAACCTGATTGAAGACGACGCCCAGCAAAACGCCTGGGCCATGCCCGGCGGCAAAACGGCGGTGTACACCGGCATCTTGCCCATAACCGCCGATGAGAACGGCCTGGCCGTGGTAATGGGCCACGAAATTGCCCACGCCGTAGCCAAACACGGCAACGAACGCATGAGCCAGGGTTTGGTACAACAGCTTGGCGGACAGGCTTTGTCGGCGGCGCTGGCCACCAACTCCGCTACCACGCAGCAAGTGGCATTACAGGCATTTGGCGTTGGCTCCTCGTTGGGGCTACTGCGCTACGGGCGCAACCAGGAAAGCGAAGCCGACCGGCTGGGCCTGATATTTATGGCTATTGCCGGCTACGACCCCAACGGCGCCGTATCCTTCTGGCAGCGCATGGCCGGCCGCGAAAACGGCGCTTCGCCCCCCGAATTTCTCTCTACGCACCCCTCAAACGAAACCCGCATCGGCGACATTCAGCGCATGTTGCCCGAGGCGCAGAAATATTACACAGCCCGCTAACGAATGCACTTTTCTCCTTCCATACTCCTCCGTTCCATGTCACTTCGGGCTCGTTTACTTCTGGCCACGGGCCTACTTGTGGTTTTGGGTGCCTGCGAAACCTCCAAACAGGGCTTCCCCGAAGTCAGTAACCCCACCACCGACAGCGAAGAGAGTATCGGCCGGCTGGATTCGCCCAGTCACTTGGTAGCCGAAGTGTCCGAGGGCAAAGTGCAGTACAGCGTCTCGCGCGAGCAGCTGATCAAGAATTTCACCCGCCAGTTTAACGACGGCACTGTGGTGGATAAAGCCTTGGTGCGCAAAGTGCAGGGCAACGCCAAAGAAAAGCCAGTGTATTACCTGGTGGGTTTGGGGCTGCGCAACGGCCGGTTTCGGGCCATGGCCATGCCGCTGCAGCTTTCCACCGACAACAGCCTGTACCTGACTTCGGCAGCCGAACGCTACGTTATCGAAAGCAGCGGTTGCCAGTTCTGCTTTTTTAACTTCGAGGGCAGCCAGATAGTGGGTACCAGCTGCGAAGAAAGCGGCGGCGGCGCCAGCTGCGACCTGAGCGTACAACAGAACAATACCTTCTTCCCGACCAGCAATTCCCGCAAATGAACCGCACCTGGATCTGGCGACTCGCCCTTACCGCCGCAGCGCTGCTTCTGGTTTCTGACCGGCGGCGGCCGGCTCCGCCTTTGCCATCGGATAAGAAATAGAAGGGCCCACCAGTTTGGTGGGCCCTACTTATATACAACACGCCTGTTCCGCCTATGAATTAGCGGCAATAAACTGGGCAGTCCGGTCCGCTAAGTCACGGATATTGGCGCGGTCGAGTGGGTGGGGTGTGGCGGGCAGCACCTCGAAGCTGCCATTCACGAGGTAAAGCGCGAACTGACGCGAATCTTCCACGCCGGCCGTTTTGTCCAGTTCGCCCACCAGTACCTGCACGGGCACCGTGAGCTGCGACAAATTCAACTCGTGCAGGGCAGGAGCGTTTCCTAAATCCTGCATCATTTGAGCGGTGGCCGTTACCACTCCTTGCCAGGGGGCAGGCGCGTGCAAGCGGGCCAGCTGCTCGGCAAACTGAGGTACTTTGGCCTGCAATTTCTCCGGGTTCAGCATTTGGGCTTCGGCCGCCGCGCCCTCTGGCGACCAGTCGAACTTGGTGCCCAGCGTGGTAATGGAGCGAAACACCTGCGGCTGTTCGGTAGCTGCCAGCAGTGCGGCGTAGCCGCCCATGCTGTAACCGAATACGTGCACCTCAGTCAAGCTCTTTGCCGCAATGAACTGGTTGATTTCCTGAGCGAAGTGCCTCATGGTAAACTCACCAGGAATCAGTTCGCGGCCACCGTGCCCGCTGAAGTTGAGCGTTTGCACTGTAAAGTGAGGAGCCAGTAAATCGGCCAGCGGCTGCAGTTGCTGCGCCGAGCCCAGCGCGCCGTGCAGGAGAAGAAGAGCAGGTTTCATGGCCTTAAAAGTAGTGACTTGCCCGAACCCACCACTGTCCTACACAGACCGACAAAGCATGTGCCACCAGTGGGGGGCCGGAATGTTAGAAACCGAAGGGCGTTGCCGGCGAAGGCATGTGAGCGAAGCGGATGGCGCGACCTGCGCGGAACCGGGCGGGGCCGGCAAGCTTAGCTTGCCGGCCCCGCCGTCGTTGCTGAGGTTGCTGAGGTTGCTGACACCAGGCTCCCCCTCTCCCCTAGGAGAGGGGGCCGGGGGGTGAGGCACTTACGCTTCCGTCACCTGAGCTGCTAGCTTGGATAGGTCCAGCCCATCAAAAGTGCCCGACGACATCATCAGTAGATTAGCGTTTTGCCAGTCCTGTTGCTGCAGAAACGCGGCCAGCTGCTTGCTGTCGGTGAATACTTGCACATCGGGCCGCTGGAAAGCGGCAGCTACCTGCGCCGGACTGAGTGGGGGCAGGCGCTTGTGCTCCAGCACATGAGGATTGAAGTAAACCACCGCCACATCGGGCGCATCAAATGTGCCCTCGTACTGGGGCAAAAACGCCGGGTTGAGCGAGCTGAACGTGTGCAGCTCCAGGCAAGCCACCAGCTTGCGCTTCGGAAACTGCTGCTTCAGGGCGTTGGCCGTGGCTTTCAGCTTGGAAGGAGCGTGAGCAAAGTCCTTGTACACCACCGACGTGTCGCTTTGCCTCAGCAACTCTAGGCGGCGTGCGGCTCCTTTAAACGTGGCCACGGCTTCATAGAAGTCCTTGCCTTTGATGCCCAGGAGCTTGCACACTTCCTTGGCCGCCGAAATGTTGCGCAGGTTATGCTCGCCGAATACCTGAATGGGCACTACCTCGTCTTTCTTGGTGACGAGCGACGTTACCCCGTTCTTGATAACGTGCTCGTGCGGTCCATAGGGAATGTACTTCACGTCCTCGTTCGAGGGTACACTGACCAGCTGGGCCTGCTCGTCGTCGCGGTCGAAAATGAGGGCGCCGGCTTTGGGCGTCATGCGAGCAAAAATGGCGAACTGCTCACGGTAGTTTTCCTCGGTTGGGAACACGTTAATATGGTCCCAGCTGATGCCCGAAATAACCCCGATGTGGTGCTGGTACAGGTGAAACTTCGGCCGCCGGTCCACCGGCGACGACAGGTACTCGTCGCCCTCAATGATGATGATAGGCGCCGAATCGGTCAGCTTTACCATCAAATCGAATCCTTCCAGCTGTGCGCCCACGGCGTAGTCGAAGTCGCGGCCGTGGTGGCGGAGCACGTGCAGAATAAGCGAGGTGATGCTGGTTTTGCCGTGCGAGCCGCCGATAACGATGCGCTGCTTGTCCTTGGAGGCTTCGTAAATGAACTCGGGGAATGAGAAAATGCGCAGGCCCAGTTCTTGGGCGCGGTGCAGCTCGGGGTTATCGGGGCGGGCGTGCATACCCACAATCACCGCGTCGAGGTCGGCTGTAATGCTGTCGGCGTTCCAGCCTTCTGCGGCGGGTAGCAAACCAGCCGCGGCCAGGCGGGTGCGGGCAGGGTCAAAAATTTCGTCGTCGGAGCCGGTGACGTGCACGCCTTGGCGGTGCAGGGCCAGGGCCAGGTTGTGCATGATGCTGCCGCCCACCGCAATAAGGTGGACGCGCCGGTAAGAAGGTTGGGCCATGCGGGCAGGTGGAGGCGCTAGCTGAATAAAACCGGCCTAAATTTAAGCTAAGCCGGGCCGCAAAGGTAACGAACGCGCCCAAGCCGGAGCAGCTTGCCCTCAGCCAATTGAGGCAAAGTAGCGAAAACAATGTGGCAAATCAACGGCGACAAATAGCTCCTCGACCCGTAGTTTTGTAGCCCCTTCGCCGTACCTTCGGACTTAGAGACCTGCCGCACGCAATGATGGATGAGAGCAATAGCCGCGTAAAACAGCTGGCCGCGCGGGCCCAAACCGCTTGGAAAAACAAGCCGGTTTTCCCGACGAGCCCCACCGGCAAGCTACCCCCTCAAGCCCGCGAGCTGGAAGCCGCCGTATTGGGCGCGCTCATGCTCGAAAAGGATGCCCTGACCACGGTTATCGACATTCTGAAGCCCCAGAGCTTCTACGACGACCGGCACCAGCGCATCTTTCAGTCCATTCTCGGCTTGTTCGATAAATCGGAGCCGATTGACATTCTGACGGTTACCCAGGAGCTGCGCGAGCGTGGCGAATTGGAAGCCGCCGGCGGACCGCCCTATGTGGCCCAACTGACTTACAAGGTGAACTCGGCGGCCAACGTGGAATTCCACGCCCGTATCATCACCGAAAACTCCATCAAGCGCGAGCTGATCCGCATTGCTTCGGAAATCCAGCGCGACGCATTTGAGGATACCACCGACGTGTTCAACCTGCTCGACCAAACCGAGCAGGCGCTGTTTGAGGTGTCGGAATCGAACATTCGCAAGAACTTCGACGACATGCGCAGCCTGATGGGCAAGGCCATTAAGGAGCTGGAGGAGAAGAAAAATCAGAAAGACGGCCTCACCGGCGTGCCTTCGGGCTTCACGGCCTTGGACCGCGTTACCTCCGGCTGGCAACCGTCTGACTTGGTGATTATTGCGGCCCGTCCGGGTATGGGTAAAACGGCTTTCGTAGTCTCGGCCATGCGTAACGCGGCCGTGGAGTTCAAGAAGCCGGTAGCCATTTTCTCGCTTGAAATGTCGAGCATTCAGCTGGTTAACCGTCTGATTTCGGCAGAAGCTGAGCTGGACTCGGAGAAAATCAAGAAGGGCAACCTGGCCGACTACGAGTGGGCGCAGCTTAACCATAAGATTGCCTCGCTGTCGGCGGCGCCCATCTTCATCGACGACACGCCCGCGCTCAGCATCCGAGAGCTGCGTACCAAGTGCCGCCGCCTGAAAGCCCACCACGACATCCAGATGATCATCATCGACTACTTGCAGTTGATGACCGGCAACTCGGATGGTGGTAAAGGCGCCGGTAACCGCGAACAGGAAATTGCCTCGATTTCGCGGGCTCTGAAGGGCATTGCCAAGGAACTGAACGTACCGGTGCTGGCCCTGTCGCAGTTGTCGCGTTCGGTAGAAACTCGCGGCGGCGACAAACGCCCGCAGCTGAGTGACCTGCGTGAATCGGGCTCCATCGAGCAGGACGCCGACATGGTAATCTTCCTGTACCGCCCCGAGTACTACAAGATTACCGAAGACGAAATGGGCAACCCCACCCAGGGCATGGGCGAGGTTATCATTGCCAAGCACCGTAACGGCTCCTTGGAAAATGTACAGCTCAAGTTCATCGGACGCTTCACTAAGTTCGGCGACCTGGATGGCGCTGGGGGGTTCGACGAGGGCGGCATGAGCTACAACACTGGCCAGCTACCCGCCAGCAACTTCGATGAGCCCGACGCCGGCTTCGCGCCGAACACCATCCGGTTGGGTTCGCGCATGAACGACGCGCCGCCTCCGCCGCAGCCGTTCCCGCGCAGCAACTTCGCTAACGAAGACCCACCATTTTAACCTTTGCCGACTTCAACAAAAAGGCCCGACGGATTTCCGTCGGGCCTTTTTGTTGAAGCTCATATTTTGCTTGCGCTTGACCGAACGCTCCTATTCCTCAAGCTGCTGCCGTTACGGCCTGGTTCCGTTGTTTCTTCTGTTCCTTTTTCAGGCGGTTCAGCCACATGATGGTGCCCGTGATAGGGAACGTCACGCCTAGGATGCAGACGATTAAGGCCACGATTTTGGAAGGCGTGCCGTAGATGGAGCCGGTGTGCACGGGCTTGAAGGTGCGGCGTACGCGCTGGCCCAGGTTGCGGTCTTCAAAGTTGAGCTTGCCCAGCGGCCGCCCGGTATATTGGTCGAGGTACAGCTCGTCGGTAGCGCCATCGTAGGCAGCGTTAGCGGTGGTCGTCATTACCCGGATGGCTTCGGCGGAGTCTTTGGGTAGCGCTATAGCGTAGGAGAGGGCGCCGGGTACTTGCTGCTGGGCTACGGTGTAAGCCTGCGTAAAATTCAGCTTGCCACCGTCCAGCACTACCGCCGATTTCGGGGCTTCGGGGCCTTTGGGGTCGGAGTTGGTGACGGTGAAAATACCGTTGTTAAACCACTCGAACGACCACGCCAGGCCGGTAAAAGCGAATACAAACAGGAACAGCGCAGCATAAAACCCGAGCACGATGTGCAGGTCGTGGTTCAGGCGTTTCCAGCTGGCGTCCCACTTTATTTTCAGGCGTTGCTTGAGGACTTTGCCGGTGGCGGGCACCCACAACACCAAGCCGGTGAGGATGATGAACAGAAACAGCAAAGTGCTGGTACCCACAATCCATTTGCCCACGGGGCCGCCCACCATGCCGCGGTGCAGGGCCATCATGGTGAAGAAGAACGTGTCGCGGTAGCTGTAAGGCCCGAGAACGGCGCCGGTGTAGGGGTTCACGAAATAAGTTGGGCCACGCCCCCCTTCGCCACCGCCTTTGCCACCTTTGCCGGCCTTGGCATCCTTGCTGCCTTTACCGGCTTCGGCACGGCGGGCTTCCTGTTGTTGTTCGCCACCGGGGCGTATGCTACCGCTTTCCGGAGCGCCGGCCAGGTTAACTTCGGCGGTGCGCAGCGGGTCAGCGTAGATTTTAAGGCCGGTGACCTTAGCATTGGGCACTTGCGCCGTTACGGCTTCCACCAGCTGCTGCGGGGCAAGTTTCTGGCTGCTGGCCTGCGGCACAAAGTATCGCTCGGGGTGCAAGGCCTGCTCCAGCTCTTTTTCGAACACCAGCACGGCGCCCGTAAAGCATACGATGGCTATGATGAGGCCCGATGCCAGGCTGAGGTAAAGGTGAATGTTGCGAAAAAAAATCTTCATGGTGCAGCAGTAAAGCAGAAGGTCAAACCCACCGAGCGTGGCGACTCGGTGGGTAAGCGGCAGGCAAAAATTAAAGTGGAAGCGAGTTGTTGGTTGCTCGTTGTTAGTCAAGGAGTTGTATCGACCCTGACAACTGACAACTAATGACTGACAACTTAAAACTTGTAAGTGGCCGTGGCCGAGTAGTTACGCGGCGCAATGGGGTTCACGCTGTTGTCATCGTGCATGTTGTAGCTCAACTCATCGAGCAGGTTGGCTAGTTTCAGGCGCAGCGAAAAGCGCTGGAACGCATAGCCCAGCGAGGCATCGAAAAGCAGGTAGTTGGGCACGGCAATGAGCTTGTAGGCATCGTTTGCGGCTTCAATGGCTTGGCCGTTCACAAAAGTGCGCGGGTTGCGGCCCGCTACTTTGTCTCCTACATAATAGCTGGTTATGCCGGCGCTCAGGCCCTTCAGAGAGGCACTCTGGAAGTCGTAGAACAAACTCAGGTTAGCGGTGTGGGCGGGGTTGTAGCGCAGGCGGCTGCCGCTTTCGTAGATGTTGCTTTTCGTGTAGGCGGTGTGGTTATAGCTGTAGCCCGCAATGGCCGACCAGCCCAGGTACGGGCGGCTTTGCACATCCACCTCCAGCCCTTGGCTGGTGACTTCGCCGGCCAGCTCCCGAATGGTGGTGTTGCTGTTCACCTTCCCGTCGATCAGGCCGAGGTAGGTTTGGGCCATGTTGCTGTTTATGATGCGGTAGGCCGTTACGTTAGCCGACAAAGCTCCGTTCAGCAGGTCGTTCTTCACGCCTACTTCGTACTGGTTGAAAGTGGAAGGCGCCAGGGCTTCGCCGGAAACGGCTACACCGGTATTCGGCTGAAACGAGTTGGCATAGGAAGCAAAAATGGACATCGTTTTCACCGGCTGGTACACCAAGCCCAGGCGGGGCGAGAAGGCGTCGTCGAAACGACGATTTTGCGTGAAGGTGCCGGTGGCGTAGGTGTACACGTCGCTGGGCGTTTCCTGGTAGCTCCAGCGCAGGCCGGCCAGCACTTTAAGCTTGTCGGAAATGCTTAGCAAATCCTGCACGTAGAAACCGGCGCGGCGGGTGTTGCCCTGGTTAAGCGCATTGCGCTGCAGGTCCTCGAAACCCGTAGCGCGGACAGCGGGCTGACGCAGCGTGCGGCCGCAGTCGAGCACATTAAGCGAGTCGTAAGCCTGCGCTACGTAGCTGAGCGTGGTGGTTTGGTACTGGTCGGCGTCGGCCCCAACGAGCAGCGTATGACCCAATGATCCGGTGTGGAAATTGCCCGTTAGGTCCAACTGCGCCAAGTAGTAGTTTTCATTGGTTTGGCTGCGCTGCAGGCTGCGGAGCCAGTCGCCGCGCAAGCTGGCTTTGGGGTGGGCCGGCGACACCACCACGCCGTTGCGGCGCACTTCCGGCATGGTGCCGTTGTTAATGCTCACGGGGCGCGAGGCACTGCGCTGTTCGTTGTCGTAACGCTGAAAACCGGCTACGCCGCGCACTTGCCAGGTATCGTTCAGGCGGCTGGTAAGCGTAGCGGTGGTGCCGGTTTGCCGGGTGGCGTTGCGGGCGCCGGGCGCGTTCAGGAAACGGCTGCGCGACTCCAGCACCTGGTAATCGATGGCGCCCACGCCGAAATCGGGTGTGCGGTTGTCGCGGAGGTAATCGGCTTCCACCAGCAGGTCGGTTTTGGGCGTGAGCTTGAAAAGCAACGAGGGGTTCACGTAGAACCGCTTGGATTCTACTTCGTCGCGGAAACTGTTGCCCTGCTCGTAGGTGCCATTCAAGCGGTAGGCCACTTTATCGGAGCCAGCTACGGCGCCGTACACATCCACCATGGGTTTCCAGAACCCGAAGCTGCCGGTGCGCAGGCCCACCGAGCCACCTTGCTCAAAGCGCGGCTTCTTGGTTACCAAGTTCAGTACCCCGCCGGCCGCCACGTTGCCGTAGAGAATGGCGGCGCTGCCCTTTAGCACTTCCAGACTTTCCAGGGCGCTGGCTTCGGGCATTACGCCATTGTTGAAGCGCACGCCGTTTTTAAACGTGTTGTTCGAGCCGTACGCAAAGCCGCGGCTGCCCAACTCTTCCTGCGTGCCGCCGGTGGTGCTGGTGATGTAAATGCCGCTAACGTTCACCAGCGCGTCGCTCAAGCGTAGCACCTGTTGTTGCTCCAGCGTCTGCTGGTTTACCGTTACCACGCTCTGTGGTAGGTCGAGGGGCCGGATGGGCATTTTGCTGACGCCAGTGGGCCGCTGGTTGATGCTGCGCGACGCCTGCACTTGCACTTCGGCCAGCTGTTGGGCGCTTTTGGCCAGCGTAATGGTGGGCACGTTCACGGTGCCTTTCGCTGGTACGTCTACCACCACTTCCTGCGTTTCATAGCCCAGGTAAGCCACGGCCAACGTTTGCCGACCGGCCGGTAGTTTCAGTCGAAACGAGCCATCGGCAGCCGTGCTGGTGCCAATGGTAGTGCCCTTCACCATCACCGAAACCTGGTCGGCTGGCTGTCCGTCGGCGAGAACTACGTGCCCCGTAATAGTGCCCGGCACTGGTTGCGCAGGATCAGATGCGAGCTTGGTAGTTGTTGATTCAAAGTTACTTATTGGTTGGTGAGTGCCAGTCAGCGGGAGGGTGGCAAGCAGCAGAAATGGTAGTGGGTGGGACATTTTGCTTATTTAGAATCATTCAAAACTGAGGCAAAGGAAAGCCTTGTTTAGAAAATGTCCAAATAAAACACTCGGCTTGAGCCAATGATTTTTGTCAGTTACGGCGCCAGTGTGGGCTGGAAGATGTCCGAAGCTCAAGTGAAACCGGAGGCGGTTATTCGCATCGTTCCAGAGCCTCGATATCGGTGCTGTTGATTAGGTGGAGGTTACGGGTGATTTTGGCGGCATCCCAGTTCCACCAAGCCAAGCGGTTCAGCCGCTCCACGGTGGCAGCATCGAATCGGTGGCGCAGGATTTTGGCCGGATTGCCGCCCACCACTGCGTAATCGGGCACTGATTGCGTGACCAATGCCCCGGTGGCCACCACGGCTCCGTTGCCGATATGCACGCCCGGCATAATGGTAGCGCCGTGCCCAAGCCACACGTCGTGGCCGATGACGGTGTCGCCTTTGCTGGGGTACTTTTCGCGGAGGTCCACGCCCTGCATCAGCTTTTCCCAGCCGTGACCGAAAATGGCGAAGGGGAAGGTAGACAAGGGCGCGGTTTCGTGGTTGCCGCCGTTCATGATGAACTTCACGCCGGAGGCAATGGCGCAAAACTTCCCGATGATGAGCCGGTCGCCGATAAACTCGAAGTGGTAGAGCACGTTCCGCTCGAAGTTAGCGGGGTCGTCGAAGTCGTCGTAGTACGTGTAGTCGCCTACTTCAATGTTGGGCCGCGTTATCAGGTTCTTCAGAAACACCAGCTTGGGGTGGTGCGGCAGCGGGTGCAGGGTACTCGGGTTCGGGCCAGTGGGTAGTTGGGGAGCAGGCATAACAAGCGTGTGAAAGTGCAACGCTAAGCTAGAGGCTCCGGGCAGATCTTAGCTTGGCGGGTAGCCCTACCACGATGAACTGCCCAGCACCTGCGTTTCCCTCGCTACGGCTACCGATATTGCCTGCATGAACCCATCGGCTTACGACGCTTTACGCACGTATTTCCGGCAGCGGCTACCTGTGACCGACGACCAGCTCGCGGGCATAGAAGGCCTGTTTCAGCCGCGGTTGCTTCGGCGCCACGAGTTGCTGCAACCAGCCGGCGAAACGGCCCGTTACGGCTCCTTTGTGGTGCGGGGCTGCCTGCGCAGCTTCGTGGTCGATGCCAAAGGCAAAGAGCATATCCTGCAGTTTGCACCCGAGCAGTGGTGGATTTCCGACCAATACAGCTTGCTCAATCGCACACCGGCGCTGTTCGCCATTGATGCAGTGGAAGAAGCCGAAGTGCTGCTTTTCGAGGCTGCATTTTACCACCAGCTTCGGGCCCTGACACCGGAATTTGCCACATTTTTCTACGCGCTGCTGCAAAACAGCATGCATGCCATGCAAAAGCGACTGGTGCTAACGCTCAGTGCGTCGGCGGAAGAGCGGTATGTGGACTTTGTGCAAACGTACCCCACGCTGGCCCTACGGCTGCCGCAGAAAATGATTGCGGCGTATCTGGGCGTTACGCCGGAGTCGTTGAGCCGGATTCGGCGGGAGTTGGCGGCCCCCGGTTCTTCGTAGCCTCACCCCCGATTTCTTACCATACATCAAGGCATAGGGACAACGGGAAGCCGACCTTTGTGTTGTACCTAAGGAAGTTATCATGGACCGTAAAGCCTTTTTGAAGACCCTGGCCCTGCTTCCGTTTGCCTCCAAAGCCATGAACCTGCAAGACCTTCATAAAGTATCCACGTCGTTTCAGCGTAGCGAGAAAATGCCGGTGCTCTTCATTGGGCACGGTTCGCCCATGAACGCGCTGGAAGACAACGCGTTTACCCGTCGGATTAAGAAACTGGGCGAAGACATCCGTCAGCGTCAGAAGCCCAATGCCATTCTGGTGGTGTCGGCGCACTGGCTTACGCGCGGCTCGTTCGTAACCCTGAACGAGCGGCCCGAAACCATCCACGACTTCGGCGGCTTTCCGCAGGAGCTGTTTGCCATGCAATACCCAGCGCCCGGCTCCCCCGAGTACGCCAAACAAGCCATGGAGCTGGTGCCCGACCTCCACGGCTCCGACGAATGGGGCCTCGACCACGGCACCTGGACGGTATTGCACCACCTGTTTCCGGCCGCCGATGTACCTGTGTTCCAACTCAGCCTCGATTTATATAAAACAGCCGCCCAGCATTTCGCTTTAGCCTCCCAGCTGCAAAAGTTGCGCGAGCGAGGTGTGCTCATCGTAGGCTCGGGCAACGTGGTGCACAACCTGCGCCAAAGCATGCCCAAACTCATGGCCGGCGACGCCACGCCCCACGATTGGGCCACCGAGTTCGACGAGTGGGTGAAAACGAAAATTGACCAGCGCGACTTCCGCAGCTTGTTCGACGTGCAAAATGCCGGCGCCAGCGGGGCGCTTTCGGTACCTACTCCCGACCATTACTGGCCGCTGATGTACACGCTGGCCCTGGCCGAGAAGGACGAGCCCATTACGCACGCCTTTGAGGAAGTGGGTTACGGCGGCATCAGCATGCGCACCTTGGCCGTGGGCTAACGGCGAAAAACCAGCCCGTCATCCTGAGCAACGCGAAGGACCTTCTTCCAGATGAACGATTCATCATTACGATTGTCGTTCAGCGGCGAGAAGGTCCTTCGCGTTGCTCAGGATGACAATTCCCCATTCTTCACTCCTTATTAATAATTCCTCATTGATTAGCAGCGCCTTGCTCAATCCAGCACCGGATGAGGTTGCGTTCCTCTTCGGTCATGTGGGTTTTGTTGTTCTGGGGCATCGTTTTGGTTACCACCACGCGCTGCATGATCTTGTCCTTCAGGCGCACAATGTCCTCGGGCGTGTCGTACACCACGCCGTTCGGGGCCGATTTAAACACGTCGTCGGTGGGAGAGGAGGAGTGGCACTGCACACACCGTTGCTGAATAATGCCCTGCACTTGCGTTAGGCTCACGTTAGGCGTGCAGGTGGCAGCGCCGCTGGCGTCGTTTTTGGGAGCCGAGACAAAGGCTACAACCAGCAGCAAGCCAGCCGAAATGGGTAGTACCAAGCCGCTGGGCTGGTGCTTCTCGCGCAGGTTTAGCCAGTGCTTGATTCCGGCTGTACCCAGCGCAATGGCGGCTAGCATGGCCCACGGAAATGCGTGGCCGAAGGTGCTGGGGAAGTGGTTGCTCACCATCACAAACAGCACCGGCAATGTGAAGTAGTTGTTGTGTAGGGAGCGGGTTAGGGCGTTTTTGCCAAGCGTGGGGTCGAGTGTTTCGCCCAGCGTGGCGGCTTTCACCATGGCCTTTTGGGCCGGAATAATGGTGAAGAACACGTTGCCCACCATCAGCGTGCCCAGCATAGCCCCAAAGTGAATGTAGGCCGCCCGTGCGCTGAACACCTGGCAGTAGAAGTACGCAAACGCCGTGGCCAGCAGAAACCCGAAAACGGCAAACCACGGGCCTTTCTTCACCAGTGAAGTCTTGCAGATGACGTCATACAGCAGCCAGGCCACTATAAACGAACCCACGCCAATACCCACGCCGGCCAGCGGGGCAATGTCTAGCACCTGCGGGTCGATGAGCATGGCGCCGGCGTTAAAGTAGTATACCACAAACAGCAGGCTGAAGCCGGTGAGCCAGGTGAAGTAGGCTTCGTACTTAAACCAGTGCAGGCTTTTGGGTATTTCCTTGGGCGCCAGCTTGTACTTTTCGAGGTAATAAAAACCGCCGCCGTGCACGGCCCAGAGGTTACCAGCCAGTTCCTCGCGCACGTTTTCGGTTCGGTTCAGTGCGTTTTCCAGAAACACAAAGTAGAATGAGGCACCAATCCAGGCAATGCCGAAAGTGACGTGCATCAGGCGCACCACAATGTTCAGCCACTCCATTAGGTGGCCTTCCCACGGCGTGCCCTGAATGAACAGGTACAGCACGCCCAGCACAAACAATATGGCCAGCAGCGTAAGGCCGTAGCCAAAACCTTGCATGGTTAAGCCATTTTCACCTAGCTTACCGCCCGCTTTATCGGCAGCGGCTAAGCGGTGCAAAAATGCGCTGCCCGCCAGCAGCAAGGCAAATACCAGAAAAACTACAGACAGGGTAAGAAACGGAATCATGCAAGCAGCAGCAACGGCGCCGGCGCGGCGCCTTCGGGGAAAGGGGAGGTGGTTGTGGTAGCGTAAGCAGGGCACAAGTGCCGCCAGCGCGGTCCGGCCAGACCAAAGCTGACTTCCGCGCCCGGCGTGCCGTGGCTGATTGGCCCTACAGGGGCTACCAATGTAAAAAGAAACTTTCCCCGAATGCTAGACAAAGCCCTAAAAAGCCAGCGCGTAGTTACGCCCGAAGGTGTGCGCCCGGCGCTGGTTCTGCTGCAAGCCGGCCGCATTGCCGACGTAGTCCCACTGGATACCGCAGTCGACTGCCCCATAAAGGACGTGCAAGATTGCGCCATTATGCCCGGCGTCATCGATCCGCACGTGCACATCAACGAGCCCGGCCGCACCGATTGGGAAGGGTTTGACACCGCTACGAAAGCAGCGCTGGCCGGCGGCCTCACCACGCTGGTGGACATGCCGTTAAACTCTTCACCGGTAACTACTTCGGTAACCAATTTCCAGGAAAAGCTAGCGGCCACTCAGGGTCAGTTGCACACCAATTGCGGCTTTTGGGGCGGTATTGTGCCGGGTAATGCCGCCGAGGTAGAAGGCCTCATTGCTGCCGGCGTACTCGGGTTCAAAGCTTTTCTCACGCACTCGGGTATCGACGATTTTCCGAACGCCACCGAGGCTGATTTGCGCCGGATAATGCCCGTGCTGGCCCGCCACGGCTTGCCGTTGCTAGTGCATTGCGAGCTAAGCCACAACGATGACAGCTGGAAGCAACGCGACAAACGCTCGTACCCAAATTACCTTGCCTCGCGCCCCAAAGCCTGGGAAGACGAGGCGGTGGCGCTGATGATTCGGCTGTGCCGGGAAACTGGCTGCCGCACCCACATCGTGCACTTGTCATCGGCTAATTCGCTGGCGCCCATTGCCGCGGCCAAAGCCGAAGGACTACCGCTGACGGTAGAAACCGGCCAACATTACCTGTGCTTTAACGCCGAGGACATTGCCGACGGCCAAACGCAGTTTAAGTGCGCGCCGCCCATTCGGGAACGGAGCAACAACGAGCAGCTCTGGCAGGCGCTGCAATCGGGCCTCATCGATTTTGTAGCCACCGACCATTCGCCCGCGCCGCCCGACCTCAAGCAGCTGGAAACCGGCGACTTTACCACCGCCTGGGGCGGTATTGCCTCCTTGCAGTTCGCGCTGCCCGTGCTCTGGACCGCCGCTGAAAAGCGGGGCGCTTCGTTGCTCGATATCAGCAAGTGGCTAAGCTCGAACCCGGCAAAATTCATTGGGATGAGCCACCGCAAAGGCCAGATTGCCAAAGGCTACGACGCCGACTTACTCGTGTTCGACGCGGAAAAGCAATTCACAGTGGAGGCCGGCATGGTGCAGCACAAGCACAAGGTGTCACCGTATCTGGGCCAAGAGCTGCGCGGCGTGGTAGAGCAAACCTATTTACAAGGCGTTGCGGTGTATGAGCGCCCGCACTTTACCCGCCTCAACCAAGGCGAAATCCTAACCCAATAACCTGAATGCTTACCTATACCGAACGGGCGGCCCGCGTGCTGCAACGCATTCAGGAATTAGCCGCCATTAGCGAAGACGATTACGGCGTAACGCGCACCTTCGGTACACCTGCATTTGTGCGCGGCAGCGCCCTGGTGCGTTCCTGGATGGAGGCTGCCGGCCTCGTTACGCGCATCGATAACATTGGCAACGTACGCGGGCGCCTGCTCAGCAAGCGCGTCGGCGCCAGAACCTTCGTCATCGGTTCGCACATCGACACGGTGGTAAACGCGGGCACCTTCGATGGGCCGCTGGGCGTGCTGCTGGGACTGGATTTGCTGGAACAACTGGCCGCTCGCCCGCTCGATATGCCCTTTCACATCGAGCTAATGGCCTTCAGCGACGAGGAAGGCGTGCGGTTTCACACGACTTACCTCGGCAGCAAAGTAGCGGCCGGCTCCTTCGATTTCAGCTTGCTCACCAAGCCCGATGCCCGCGGCATTAGTTTGGCCGAAGCCCTGGACGTGATGGGCGGCAACGTGCAGGAACTGGCCTCCGATGCCCTGCCCGCCAATGAATGGCTGGGCTATTTCGAAGCCCACATTGAGCAAGGGCCGGTGCTGTGGGAAAAGAAAATTCCGGTGGCGCTGGTTACGGCCATTGCCGGTCAGCAGCGCGTGGGCCTCACGTTCACCGGCATGGCCGGCCACGCGGGCACCGTGCCCATGGACATGCGGCAGGATGCCCTGGCCGGGGCCGCCGAGTTTGTGCTGGCCGTAGAGCAATACGGCCTGGCGCATAAAGAGCGCCTGGTAGCTACTGTGGGCAAGCTGGACGTGCGCAACAGCGCGAGCAACGTTATTTCGGGCGAGGTTACCTGTAGCCTCGACGTACGCAGCGCTGACGCTGCACAGTTGCAAGCCGGATGTGAAGCTTTACACGCGCAGGCCCTGGCCATTGCCCGTCGCCGCGACCTGGGCCTTACCTGGAGTCCCATTCAGCAAACCGCGCCCGTTGCGTGCGATGCTGAAATGAATAAATTGCTGGCCCAAGCCATTGCCGGTGCAGGGCACCCGGTAGTCGAGCTGGTCAGCGGTGCGGGCCACGACGCGGTGCCGATTTCGGCCGTGGCTCCCGCCACCATGCTGTTCGTGCGGTGCTACAAAGGCATCAGCCACAACCCGCTCGAAAACGCGGAGCAGCCCGACATTGCCGCCGCCCTGGAAGTGTCCGAACGTTTTCTGGCGCAGCTTATCAACCACCACAACCACGCCTAAACTCTCCCCCTCCGCATGGAAATATCTGCCCTTACCCGGTCCGTTGTCAAGCGCAACCACGCCATTATTTCGCCCGATGGCTACATCAACAGCAACGTGCCGGGCTGGACCAACTGCACCGTTAACGTTATTATTAACGAGCAAATGGGCGCCCGACTGGCCCAAATACTCATTACGTTGCGCGATGGAGGCCGCCTGGAAGGCCGGACGCAGGCCGCGCAAATCTTCTTTTACGTGGTGAAAGGCGAGGCGCAAGTCGCCGTGGATGGGGAAACGCGCACGCTCACGCCGGGCCAGTTCGTGTACGTGCCCATCGGGAAAGAATACCTGTTCACCGAACCCAGGGAGGGTACCCAGATCCTCACGTTCCACAAAACATACGAGCCGCTGGAAGGCTACGCGGTGCCGGGCGTGCTGTTCGGTAAACGTGACATTGAGCAGGCCCCCGTGTACATGAACGACCCGGCGCTGCGCATTCAGGAGCTGCTGCCAAACGAGTTGGCGTTCGATATGGCCGTCAACATCTTCACCTACAGCACCGGTGGGAACCTGCCCATGGTGGAAACGCACATCATGGAGCACGGTCTGATGTACCTAGAGGGCAAAGCCATTTACATGCTCGATCAGCACTGGTACCCAGTGAAAAAGGGCGACTCCATTTGGATGGCGCCGTACTGCCAGCAGTGGGCCACGGCCATCGGACAAGAAGATTCGGTGTACATCTACTACAAAAACGTCAACCGTTTCCCCACGGTGATGTAACTCCTGGAATGGTGAGCAAACGTCATTCTTGCATGAGCGTGGCTCCACTATTCCCCTTCCCACAACCATGACCCTGACCGAAATCAACCAACTCGACAAACCCGCGCTGGCCGAGGCCCTGCAGAAATGCTGCGGCTCTATGGCGTGGGTGCAGCAAATGCTGGCCCTGTTTCCCGTAGCCGATGCGGATACGCTGATGGACCGCGCTAACACCGTATGGAACAGCCTGTCGGAAGCCGATTGGCGCGAGGCGTTTGCGCATCACCCCAAAATCGGGAGCGACGTGGAGTCTTTGAGGACGAAGTTTGCCAGCACCAGTCACTGGGCCGAAGGCGAGCAGGCCGGCGTGAAAAACACCTCCGAAGAAGTGCTGCAAGCCTTAGCCGAAGGCAACCGCCAGTACGAGCAGAAATTCGGCTACATCTTCATCGTGTTTGCTACCGGCAAAACAGCCGAGGAAATGCTGGCCATTCTGCAAGCCCGGCTGCCAAATAAACCCGACGATGAAATCCTGCTGGCTGCCCGCGAGCAGAATAAAATCACCCGAATTCGGCTGGAAAAGCTGTTGGCCGCATGAGTCAGATAACCACCCACATTCTCGACACCACCAAGGGCAAGCCCGCCGCCGGCGTTACCATTGCCCTGTTTGCCGAGCAGGAAGAAGCTTGGCAGGAACTGGCCCGGGGCACCACCAACCAGGACGGCCGCATTCCCGATCTGCTGCCGAAAGGCCAATTGCTGCCGCTGGGTACGTACAAAATGAAGTTCTTCACCCAAGCGTATTTCGAGCAGCAGGGCGTCCCAAACTTCTACCCGTTTGTGGAAATTGTGTTCAACCTGAATGCCGCCGAACACTACCATATTCCGCTGCTGCTGAATCCATTCGGCTACAGTACCTACCGCGGCTCGTGAACAGTTAACTAGAGCTAGTTCCCCTCCTCAGCTGAGGAGGGCTAGGGGTGGTTGACCAATCGTTAAACGACTTCTAACTTCTGATTCCTTAGCCCTAGCTAAACCACCCCGGCCTGCGGCCACCCCTCCTTGAAAATAAGGAGGGGAGCTAAGTTTAGCCCTGGCTTCTAGTAGATTTTCTGCCTTTCCTCCCCTTTGCCTCCTTCCCCAAACATGAAGCTTAGCCTCCAAGATGCCGCCAAAACCCAATTGCTCGACCAACTCGGCGAAGCCAACCGGCGTTTCCAGCAAACCTACCCCGGCGACAAACCCGACCGCCAAGCGGTGCACACCGTGTACGGCGGCGCTAATCTGTTCAAAGCCGATACCTGCGTGCGCATGGGCGACATTGCCCTGAACAATTTGCGCACCTACGCGCCGAATTTCGTGGAGCTGGCCAACGTGCTGCACCTGAAAAACCACGAGCACCTGCCCACGTCAGAGAAAGACATTGCGGCCCTCACGGCCAAGCTAGACGGGATGTCGGCGGAGGAGCGGAAGCAGGAGCCGGCCTGGCTGGCGTACTCCGTGTACAACAAAATCGTGAGCAAGCTGCAGCGCGAACCGGTGGAGGATTTCCGCATCGACTTCGAAGACGGTTTCGGCAACCGTCCCGATGTGGAGGAAGATGCCACCGCCGTGCAGGCGGCCAACGAGCTGGCCTTGGGCATGCAGAACGGCACCATCTCGCCCTTTATCGGCATCCGCATCAAGCCATTCACCGAGGACCTGAAGGACCGCGGCGTGCGCACGCTCGATATTTTCCTGACTACGCTGTTGGAAAAAACCGGCGGCAAGCTGCCTGACAACTTCGTGGTGATGCTGCCCAAAGTGACCATTCCCGAGCAGATGGCCACCATGGTGCGTTTGTTCGAACTCATTGAGCAGGCCAACAACCTCGCGCCTGGCACTCTGAAAATGGAGACGATGGTGGAGGCCACCCAAATCATCATGGACGAGGAAGGCCGCAACCCGCTCATGCGCATCATCAGGGCCAGCGAAGGTCGTTGCGTAGCCGCGCACTTCGGCACCTACGACTACACCGCCTCGGCCGGCATTACGGCCAAGTACCAAACCATGGCCCATCCGGTGTGCGACTTCGCCCACCACATGACCAAAGTGGCCCTCGGCGGCACCGGCATTTTCCTCTCCGACGGCGCCACCAACGTGATGCCCATTGGTCCGCACCGCGGCGACAACCTCACGTTTGAGCAGATGAAGGAAAACCGCGCCGCCGTGCACAACGCCTGGCGTCAGGGCTTCCACCACACCACTCATTCGCTCATTAACGGCCTGTACCAGGGCTGGGACCTAAACCCGGCGCAACTGCCCATGCGTTACGCCGCTACCTACAATTTCTTCCTCAGCAGCTACGACGACGCGGTAAACCGTCTGAAAACGTTCGTGGAGCGCGCCGCCATTTCCACCCTCACCGGTGACATTTTCGACGACGCCGCCACCGGCCAGGGCTTGCTTAATTTTTTCCTGAAAGCCCTGAACTGCGGCGCCATTTCCGAGGAGGAAATTGTGGCCACCGGCCTCACGCGGGAGGAAATCAATACCCGTTCGTTCTTCCGCATTCTGGAAGGCCGCCGCAAGCAAACAGCTTAGTACAGCATCCTCATGTTACATGAAAAGCCCCGCCGGCAGCTGCCGGCGGGGCTTTTTCATTTAGCTGCGCTGGTAGAGGCTAGCCTAATTCGCGCAATGGTTGAAATGTGGTGGTTAGTTACTGTGCAGGGCCAGCAGGCTAAGCTGGGCAGCATCGGCGGCGGGGCCACGGTACACCAGCTTGCTGTCGAGTAGGTCGCCGGCGTATACCTCTACTTCCTGCGAGTTGTGGGGCAGGAACACCCGAACCGACTGCCGCCGGCCAGGCCGCACGAAAGTCGAGCCCAGCTCGGGAGCCGATGGCCAGCGCACTTCGTAAAAGCCGGCTTCAATTAAGTACGTGTTAATCATTTGGGGAAAGATTGTACGGCGGCAATACGCTGGCTTGTATGGGGTTGGTTCCAATGTAGCGCAGGTTGGTGAAATTTTTTCTCGCTAAATGAAAATTAATCTTGCCACAAGCAGGACGGTGCACTATTGTGGAAACGGTCCTTTTACGAGCGGATACAGTCTCGTGTATGGAAGAGTTAGGCCCTTGTATTTTGATTTAGTCGAATTGTGTTTTAACTCTGGCAATGCATCAACGGCTAGTGAAGGCATGAAGGCGGAACAACTCCAACAGCACGTAGCCACGATTCTGGCCCCGACAGGCGTGCAGCTCAACGGCCCTAATCCTTGGGATTTACAAGTCCACAACCCCCAGTTTTACCCCCGCGTGCTCAGCCAAGGCACACTGGGATTGGGTGAATCCTACATGGACGGCTGGTGGGACTGCGACCAACTAGATCAGTTTATTTTCCGCGCCCTGCGCGCCGACCTGTACCATGCCGCGCGGCTGAGCTGGAAAAGCAAGCTGGAAATTCTGTTTACCAGGGTGCTAAACCGGCAGGCCCGGGGCCGCGCCGCCCGCAATGCCCAGCACCACTACGACATCGGCAACCAGCTCTACCAACTGATGCTGGATGAGCGCATGGTCTACAGCTGCGCTTACTGGAAAAATGCCGCCGACCTCAACCAGGCGCAGGAGAACAAGCTGGATTTGGTTTGTCGCAAAATCAATCTGCAGCCCGGCCAGCGGGTGCTCGATATTGGCTGCGGCTGGGGCAGTTTCGCCCGGTTTGCCGCCGAGCGTTACGGGGCCCAAGTAGTGGGCATAACCTTAGCCCGCGAACAGGTAAAGCTGGCCCGGGAACGGTGCCTGGGCCTGCCGGTGGAAATCCGGCTCCAGGACTACCGCGACGTGCGCGAGCAGTTCGACCACGTGGTATCCATTGGCATGGCCGAGCACGTGGGGCACCGCAACTACCGTACGTACCTGCAAACCGCCGCCCGCTGTCTGAAAGACGACGGCCTATTTCTGCTGCACACCATTGGCATGGCCTACTCCCGCACCTCTGCCGACCCATTCATCCACAAATACATATTTCCCCATTGCCTGCTGCCTTCCATGAAGCAGTTAAGCGCAGCCATGGAGCACGTTTTTGTGCTGGAAGACTGCCACAACCTCAGCGTGCACTACGATACCACCTTGCGGGCGTGGTTCCACAATTTCGACCGGCAGTGGGAGCAACTGCGGGATGCGTACGACGAGCGGTTTTACCGAATGTGGAAGTACTACCTGCTTTCCAGTGCCGGCGCGTTTCGGGCCCGTCACAACCAGGTATGGCAGTTGGTGCTGTCGAAGAAAGGCGTGTTGGGCGGCTACGAGTCGGTGCGGTAAGTACCGGGCCAGAAGTTGTTGACTACTTGGCCTTGGACTCAATCAGGGTTACCACCAAGGCGTTGCCGCTGGCTTTGGCCGCCGTCAGCACCGAGTTGCCCTGGCTGTCCTGGGCTTTGGCATCGGCGCCGTTGGCCAGCAGGAACTCCACCATTTCGCGGTTGCCTTTGCCGGCGGCCACCATCAGGGCCGTTTCCTGGCCGGCATCTTTGGCGTTAACCTGGGCTTTGTGCTGTATCAGGGCTTTAATTACCGCCAAGTTGCCATTAGTGGCGGCCGTAATCAGGTAGCTGGTCCGAAAACCGGGCATTACTTCTACTGGGGCATTGGGGTCGGCACCGCCTTGCAACAGCGTTTCCACGGCCGCAGCATCGTTTTTCATGACGGCTTTAAACAACTCCTTGCCGGGGTTCTGGGCCATGGCCGAACAAGTGAAGCCGAGTACGAGGGCCAGCAGGAGGAAGCATTTCTTCATGGCAGAAAACGAGGGGAATCGTAGGCAGGGTAAACCGTAAAAATACTACACGGCTTTCAAATAGAAAACCAGTTGCGCTTACCTGCTTTAACAGCAACGACTTCTAATTGGGGTGTCATTATATAGCGTAGAGGCCGACTAATGATTTATCGGTACTGCTGATGCGTTTAGCCAAGCGTCCTGTATTTTGGAGGGTAAGTAATTTACAACTTAGTATTTTACTATTTTTTGACGAAGGTCTTCCCCCTGAGCTAGTTTTACCGTCAGGAAGTATACACCAAGTCTTTCAGCTTGGATGTCGAGGAACGAGCTCGGCCCAAACGGACCAGCAAACGTCCGCACGGTTTGTCCGCGCATATCCGTCAGGCTAATGCCCACGATGGCCTGCCCCGTGCGGTTGTCAAGGCGAAGCACATCGGAGGTTGGATTGGGGTACACGAGAAACTGCGCCCGCCGCGTTGGAGCGGCGGCAGTAATTACGCTGGCCCGGGTGCGGTATACCTGCTCGTCCAGTTCTTGCACCATGAAAAGCTCGCCGTCAGGCATTTCGGCGAACTGCTGTGCTTCGCGAAAGCCGTGCACGCTCAGGCCCAAGCCGGCGCGCTCTAAGCTCCAGCTGCGGCCCCGGTTGATGGAGCGTAGCGTGCCGCCGCTGTTGCTGCTGCCGGTGCGCGAGGCGTACCAGTCGCCATTGCGGGCGATATGCAGGCGGAACAGAAGAGAGTTATACCACCACATCGAGCCGCCATTACCGGGCTGCACGCTCCACCACTGGGCCGGGTTACCCAGGTCGTTGAGGCTTTTGGCCAGGCTTATCTGCACGGCCACCGGCCCAGCGGCTCCCGAGAAGCTGCAAAGCAAAGAGTCTTGCGGGCTTACGGCCAGCGACGTTACTTCGTAAGCTGTCAGCTCGTCGGGAATAGACTGCCGGCCGTTGATGCGTATCGGCAGGAACTGCCAGTTCAGGCCCTGATCAGCCGATGCGTAGAGCCCCGGCTGGCGCCCTACTTCTTCATCCGTAGCGGCGGCAAACACGCGGCCCGAACGGTCGGCGGCCAGCTGGTTAACAAACCGGCCGCTACCGAAGCCCGCGTTGCGGGCTGTCCAGGTCTGGCCATTGTCGGCGGAGTAAAACACGCCGTCACCCAGCGCGCCGCTCAGTGTCGCCACGCCGGTGCCCGCAAACAGTCCGCCCTGCACAGATTCGGTGAAGGACACAACCGGGTACGGGGTAGCCAGCGCGACCGAGTCCCAAGTGGCGCCGGCGTTTTGACTGCGGTATATTTTGCCCAGTCCGCCCACTAGCAGCTGCCCGCTTCGGGTGCTAAAAAGGGCGTACACTTGGTGCGTGCGCAGCGTTAGGGACCAGGTGCGGCCGCGGTTACCCGTGCGGAGCACGCCCCCCAACACGGACGTAACCAGGCTGGAGTCGCCGGAAGCGGCCAGACCAATTTTAGACCCGAGCGGAAATTGCGGCGTGGTTTGCCAGGCAAACCCTTGGGCCTGGCCCAATCCCGCAAAACCCAGCGTCCCGCAGGCCAACATTATCAGTTGCTTCCAAAGGCTAAATGGGCGGAAAAAGGAAGGCACAAGCGTTTTCATGGGCGTAGGTTAAAGGCACCGCAAACCTACACGGGATTAACAGCCGTGGAAATCCCATAAACATGTGAAGGGGCGGATGGGCCGCGGCCCATAATGAACGGCGCTGTGCCTGGCCAGCGGTTAGCTACGAAGCCGCTGCCGGGCGTCGGCCCAGCTTCTGCGCAATGCTGCTGGCCAGCATAATCTGCAGGGCGTGGTAAAGCATGAGCGGCAGCAGCAGCGCCCCGGTAGCAGCCGCGCCCGGAAACAGTACACTGGCTAGCACCGTGCCATGCACCAGCGACTTTTTAGAGCCGCAGAATACAGCCGTAATTCGGTCTTCGATAGTGAAATCCAACAGCTGGCTCAAAAGCGTAATCAGCCCGTAAGCCAGCAGAAACAACGCCACCATGCCGGCCGCCAGCCCCATCACTTCGCCCCAGCCGTAGCTGCGGAACACGCCTTGCGCAAACGACTCGCAGAAGGAGGTGTACACCATCAGCAGAATGATGACTTGGTCGAATACGCGCAGCTGCTGCTTGCGGCGCTCGGCCCAGGCGCCCCACCAGCGGTGCAACAGCACGCCCAGCACCACCGGCAGCAATACCTGCAGGGACAGGTCGAGAATCATGCCGCCGAAGTCGCCCCCGGTGCCACTGGTGTGCAGCACCGCGCCTACCCACAGCGGCGTAACCAGAATGCCCAGCAGGCTGGAAATGCTGGCGTTGAAAATGGCTGCCGGCATGTTCCCACCCGCAATGGATACCATAACCACCGACGTGGAAACCGTGGAGGGGAGCGTGCAAAGAAAGAAAATGCTGGGCCACAGCACTTCCTGCGTAGGACCGGCAAACAGTGGCCGGGCCGCCAGGGCCAGCAGCGGAAACAGCACGAACGTGGCCGTTTGCACCACCACGTGCAGGCGCCAGTTACGCATGCCGGCGCGCAGCTTTTCGGGGCTGAGGCGCAGGCCATAGAGGAAAAAAATGGCCGCTACGCCCCAAGTTATAACCGTGCTCCAGGGCACGGGACTGGCTTTGCTGCCGAAATCCGGCCACAGATAAGCCGCGCCCACCATAAGCAGCAGCGCCAGCAGAAACCAGTCGAGGCCAAGGCGGGCGAAGAGCGAGGCCTGCGGCGGCGCGGCGGGCACCAGGGCTTCGGGCGTGGCAGGCGGCGTAGTGGGCATGGACGGGTGGCAGCGGAGAGGGAGAGTCGGGGAGAATAACCTAACGGTGAGCCTAAACCAGGGAGTTAAGCGGCCGACCGCGTGAGGCGGTACGCTAAGCTACCCAACGCCACCAGCACCAGGCCCATCGACAGCCAGCCCACCCAGCGCGGCCGCTCGGTAGCCGCCGGGTAAAGAGCCAGCAGCAGAAACGAGCCCAGCAACGCCGCCGAGCCCACGATTTTCGACGCGTTGCCTTCGATCAAATCCGATACAACCACCAGTAGGGAACCAAGGGCGGCAATCCAGTACAACAAACCGGCGCTGGTGAAACGGGGGCGGTGCATAGGCAGAAAAAGAAAGCTGCAATAACGCCACGGAAACGAGCGGTTACGGTAGGCCTACGGATTTTTTCAGGCCATTGCCGTGCTAGCCGTTGGTTGTCCTGCGGTGGAAAGGGCAAAAACTTCGGCTAACAGCTCGAAGGAGCGCAGTCGGTCAGCAAAATCGGCCGTGATGGTGGTAGCCACTACCTCGTCGACCCCGTAGCTGGCAGCCAGCTTTTCCAGTTGCTTCCGTACCTGCTCGGGCGTACCAGCCACGTAGCGCAGGCGGTTGTGCTGCAGCTGGGTTAGCTCGTCGGTGGTGTAATTGTAGCGCCGGGCTTCGTCGTAGGTCGGGAAGCCGCCGCGCTCGGCCCGTCCGATGCGCAGGAGCTGCAAGTCGAGCGAAGTTTGCAGCTGCCGGGCCTTTTCTTCAGTATCGGCGCAAAGCACGAACAGGGCTACGTTAGCCGCCGGGGCCGCCAGCAAGTCTAAGGGCTGAAACCGCTCGCGGTAGAGCTGCATCATGCGCGGACCGCCCACCGGGTTAATGAATTGCGCAAAGGAGAAGCCCATGCCCAGGTGGGCCGCAAACAAGCCGCTCTGGCCGCTGGAGCTCAGCAGCCACAGCTCGGGCGTGGTATCGGTTTGGGGATAGGCCTTCACTTTGGTGTGCACCGTGTCGGGCACTTCTTCGTCGCGCAGAAAAGCGCGCAGATCCATGAGCTGCGCGGCAAAATCTTCGTCTCTGAAGGTATTGGCAGGATTCAGCACGTGGGCCGTGAGGCGGTCGGTACCGGGGGCGCGACCCAGGCCCAGATCGATGCGCCCAGGGAACAGGGCTTCCAGCAGCCGAAAGTTCTCGGCCACTTTCAGGGCGGAGTAGTGGGGTAGCATCACACCGCCCGAGCCCACCCGAATGCGCTGGGTGTGGCCGGCCAGGTGGGCCACCAGCACTTCGGGCGAGGAGCCGGCCAGAAAACCGGTATTGTGGTGTTCCGACACCCAAAAGCGAGTGTAGCCCAGGCGGTCGGTGAGTTGGGCCAGGGCCAGGGTTTCCTGCAGCGCCTGGTGGGCCGTAGCACCCTGCCGAATGGGCGACTGATCGAGTACGCTCAGGCGCAGGGGTTGCGAAGGGGAGGAGTTCATGGTAAGCAACGTGTAAGGCCTCACAACCCCAAAACTGGCCCGGATGTTACCGTGCAGCTTGGTTTAGCGCCGCCAGGCGAGGCGGCATAACCGGCTGAATGTGGCTTCAGCGGATTCGCTGCGGGTATTTTCAGAAACGTGGCCGAGTTAAACGCCGGGCGCGTTCAGTCCATTACCACTGCCGGGGCGCCCGCGTTGGTTTTTCGCAACGGCAATTCCGGGACCAGCAGCGTAGCCAGCAAGCCCAGCGCCACTACACCCATTACGAGCAAGTAAATGCGCGAAATAGCCTCCGAAAAGGCTTGCCGGATATGGGCCGGTTGGCGGGTACCCTCGGGCGTAGCGCCGGTAGGCAGCGCCGGTCCTTCGCTCACCACGGCTCGTTGGGCCGCGGGCGGCGACGAAGGCGAAGTAGCCGCGGTGGCTGGCACTGCTTTGGCCAAGCTCAGGGTCAGCAAGGTGCCCAGGGCGGCCGCGGCCATAGCGCCGCCAATCTGCCGAAAAAACTGGCTGGCCGACGTGGCTTGCCCCATCAGCTTGGGCTCGATGGCGTTTTGGATGGCCAGCGTGTAGAGCGGCATGCTGGGGCCGGCGCCCACGCCGCACACGAACAGATACACCAGCACCTGCGTGTAAGTCGTGGCTTCTGAAAGGGTACTCATCAGGCCCAGGCCAACCAGCAGCAGCACGTTTCCCGCCAGCATCCAGCGGCGGTAATGCCCGAAGCGCGACACCATTTGTCCCGCCAGCATGGAGCCCGATACCACGCCCAGCGACAACGGAATCAAGCTCATGCCCGCCCGCGTAGCCGATTCGCCCAGCACGTTTACCATGAACAGCGGCTCGAAAATGATGAGGCTCAGGAAGCCGCCGCCCAGCAGAAACATGGCTGCGTTGGCCGAACGAAATACCTTGTTTTCAAACAGACTCAGCGCCAGAATCGGGTTGTCGGACCGCAGGGAGCGGAGCACGAACAGCGCCAGCAGAACGGCCGCGGCCGCCAGTAGCCCCAGCGTTACGGGCGACAACCACGGGTACGCTACTTTGTTGAGCTGCAAGGCCACCACTAGCGGACCTAAACCGGCCATCAGCAGAGCGGCGGCCAGGCAATCGAGGCGGCGTGGTACACCTTGGGGGCGCAGCGCGGGCATGTGGGTGAGAATGAACCACAGAGCCAGCGCGCCGAATGGAATGTTCACGTAAAACACCATGCGCCAGCCTTCCACGCCGGGAATCAGGTTGTCGCCGTGGTCGGTGAGCAAGCCGCCCAAAAACGGCCCAAGCACCGATGATACCCCGAATACTGCGCCCACGTAGCCTTGGTAACGTCCGCGCTCGGCCGGCGGAAACAAATCGGCAATAACGATGAAGGCCATGGCGAACAAGCCCGCGCCGCCTAGTCCCTGAATGGCCCGAAAGATGATGAGCTGGGGCATGCCGTCGCCGAGCAGGGGCAGCGGGCCAAACTCACCGGCCAGTCCGCACAGTATCGAGCCGAGCAGGAAGATACTTACCGCCGTAATTTCAATGGTGCGGCGCGAGTACGTATCGGCCAGCTTGCCGTAAATGGGCACTAGCGCGGTACTGGCTACCAGGTAGGCCGTGGCCACCCAGGTAAAGCGGTCCAGGCCCTGTAAATCGGCAACAATGCGCGGCAGGGCCGTGGAAACGATGGTTTGATCGAGGGCACCGAGAAACATGGCCAGCAGTACCCCGGCCAGGGTGAGCATTTTGTCGCGGTGCGTAAGGGGATGCGTCATCAGTGGAAAGGCAACAGGGCCCGGAGCGCAAGTACGTGTAAAACCCTTGGGCGTTGAATTGGTGGGCGACTAGCTAGAGCTGACGCACAGATTCGGGTTTTACTTTAACACGGACGTAGCCGGCCTGTTATCTTCGCCGCCCATGTCTTTTCTCGATTCTACGCTGGCGTTTCTGTGCGCCTTTGCTTTCCTGGCCGGTTTTGTGGATTCCATTGTGGGCGGCGGCGGGCTCATTCAGCTGCCGGCCATGCTGCTGCTGCTGAAAGGCGTGCCGGTGCCCACCGTGCTGGGCACCGGCAAAGTATCGTCGCTGGCGGGTACTACGGCCGCGTTTCGGCGGTACGCCGGGCAGGTACCCATTCGGTGGCCGGCCGTAGGCTCGGCGGCCGTGGCGGCGGGTATCTTTTCGTTTCTAGGTGCGCGGGTAGTCAGCCTGTTGCCTTCGGAATTGCTGCGGCCGCTGGTACTGGGGCTGCTAGTGGTTATTGCCATTTACACGTTCTGGCGCAAGGACTTCGGCTCCATTCATGCCCCTCGGCTATCGGAAAGCCGCGAGCCGCTTTACGGCGTGCTAGTGGGCGTGGGCCTGGGCTTCTACGACGGTTTTTTCGGGCCCGGCACCGGCAGTTTCTTGCTGTTCGCCTTTGTGGGCCTGTTCGGCTACGATTTCCTGAGTGCCTCCGCCTCGGCCAAGCTGGTTAACATTGCTACCAACCTCACCAGCGTGCTTTTCTTCGCCTATACCGGCCAAATCCTTTGGCACATAGCCCTGCCCATGGCTGCCTGCAACATGCTCGGTTCCACGCTGGGGGCCCGCATGGCCGTGAAACGCGGCGTGGGCTTCGTGCGGGTGCTGTTTTTGGTGGTGGTGTGCGCCATTATCGTAAAGCTGGCGCTGGATACATTTAACAAGTAGACAGCTGGTTCCAAAACGAAAAGGGCCGCGGATACCCGCGGGCGCCTCAGCCAAGCGACTGCGCAGTGAAAGGGCCCGTTTCCTAAACGAAAACAGGCCCTTTCGCATTCACAGCGGGTTTTGAGTTATTGGAGCTTAAAAGGTAAATTAAACTCGCCTTCCGAAGCCGTTTTGGTGACGGGCCCGCGCATAGTGCTGCACAGGTTGCCGGAGAAACGGCCGCTTACGGTTCGCTTCGCCTCGTCGTAAGACACAATCTCAATGCTGCGGTTCACCGGGTCGCAATCACGTGAGCCGTGCTGGGGCCCACCCGTAGGCGTTTCATCCAAAGCAATGACACTGGTCGATTGCGTGCTGAGGTTCACCTTTTCCGCCCGCTTGTTGAACTCGTCCAGTTGCATGAGCACGCGTGGACCGTTGATGCCTTGGCTGGTACGCAGAATGACAAGCAGGTCGCTGGTCTGGTTGGTGACAATAACTTCGGACTTGCTCAGGTCAATGGGAAAGGCCACCCCGTTAATCTTTACCGCCGCCGAGTTGTCGGGGATTTTGGGAGAGGAATTCTCTTTATCTCCGCACCCGGCAAAGGCAACTGCGGAAATAAGCAATACAAATTTGTTCATAACACGACGTCATTAAAAAGGTGGGTAAATCTAAACATTTATGCTACCAACATATCGCCTGCTTAACCACGCAGTGCCGATGGCCAACCCCAGAATTATCCGCTCGCCTGAAACAAGCGGCGCATTTAATATACTGTTGCTTTTTCCCATTGCCCACGCCTGGCGCGGGCTGCGGACAAGTGGGCGAAGCCCTACGGTTGGTCTACTGAATGGACTACCAATGGCACAGCCTGCCATTCACGTTTTCGCTCCTAGTAACAGGGCGGTACATAGTAACAGGCTATAAACTACATAAAAAAGTAACGAACTAGTTCAGTGGGTGTTAGCCCGAACGAGTGCGTATCTGGTGATGGAAAACAGCTAGCGACCCGCTCTCCTTACCCCTGGCGACACATCGGCTTATTCCTGACCGCGCAACCCCGGCACGGCATTGCCCTGAACGCCTTGCACGTTCGGAATACCCATTTTCTTCTCGCGCTGCTGCTGGTAGCGGGCGAACTGCGCTGGCGTAAGGGCATCCTTCAGGGCGCTCAGGCGGGCCTGTCCAATATCGTCTACCGTCAGGTTGAGCTTGCGCAGATCCGAGCGGTACTGCACACGGGCGGTTTCTACCTGCCGAATGCTCCGTTCGTTGATTTCCTGAACCTTTACTTCCTGCTGCGGCGAGAGGCTCAGGCCCTGCTTGAGGTTGAGCGTCAGTTCGCGGGCTTTGGCCGTAATCTGTTCGTCGGTGAGCTTGGGGGCGGGGGCACGTTGGGCCGCGGCGGGAGCAGGCGCGGCGGTTTTGGTTTTCACCGAAGTGCCGTCGGTTTCCGATTTGGTCTTGGTTTTAACGGTAGCGGTTTGGGCCCACGCGGCGGGGGCGCCTACGAGGAGCAAACCGGCAAGCAGCGTGCGTTTCATGCGAAAGAGAGTAGGAGTGAGGCGGCGCTACCGGGCCCGGAAGTATCGGAAGCAGCGCCGTATTTGGGGACACGAAAATATAATGCCAGACTGACCCGCGCAGCCACTAACGCAACCGGCGGCTAATTTATTCCCGCCGTACGCAGGTTTGCGGCGGACCCTGCTGTCTGCGCGTGTAACCTTTCCGGCCTCAGCTCCATAAAGTATAAGTATGAAGCAGAACCGTACTTCCTGGCTGGCCGCGGCCGGCCTTGGCGCCGCCTTGGCGGCCACACTCTGGTCGAACCGCCGTGGCTCCTATAGCCTGGCCAGTCGCGTGGTGCTTATTACTGGCGGCTCGCGCGGCCTGGGTTTAGTGCTGGCCCGTTACGCCGTGGCCGAAGGTGCCCGCGTAGCCATTTGCGCCCGCGACCCCGAGGAACTGGAACGCGCCCGGCTGGAGCTTGCTGCCAACGGCGCCGAAGTACTGGCCTTTACCCGCGACCTGACCGACGAGGTTGAGGTACGAACCCTAGTGGCCGAGGTAAAGCAGGCCCTAGGCCCCGTAGATGTGCTGGTAAACAACGCCGGCATTATTACCGGCGGCCCGCTGGAGCATATGGAGCAGCGCGACTATGAGGAGTCGATGAAAACCCACTTCTGGGCGCCCCTGCACGCCATGCGCGCCGTGCTGCCCGATATGATCAGCCGCCGCTCGGGCCGCATCGTGAACATTGCCTCGCTCGGTGGCAAAGTAGCCGTGCCGCACATGGCGCCTTACTGCGCCAGCAAATTCGCGCTGGTGGGCCTCTCCGAAGGGTTTCGGGCCGAAATGCTGCGCTACGGGGTACCCATTACCACCATTTGCCCCGGCCTGATGCGTACCGGCTCGGCCCGGCAGGCCATCGTAAAAGGCCAGCACCAAAAGGAGTTCAGCTGGTTTATGATTGCCGATTCGCTGCCCGGCCTCACCATGAGTGCCGAGTACGCCGCCCGCCAGATTTGGAACGCCTGCCGCCGCGGCGACGCCGAGCTAATCCTCGGCCTGCCCGCCAAGCTGCTGTCGTTGGCCCACGGCCTGGCTCCGGGCACCACCGTTAACGCCCTCAGCTGGCTGAACCGCGCCCTGCCCGACCACGGCGGTGACTATGGCAACGTGCGCCAGCGCGGCTACCAGAGCGAATCCGACGTTACTCGCTCCTGGCTTACGGCCTTAACCCGCAAAGCTGAAAAGCAAAACAACGAGCTCGGCAACCATCCGGCGTATCCCGCTTAAATGGCTAATGCCTCTTCTGCTTCCCACGTTACCATCCATTTAATTCACGTTTGCCTCCAGGCATGATTAACGGCAGGCAGGTCAAGCCGTCAACTGGTTGCCCAGTCTCCCGCTGAAGGAAGAACCGAAATCAAATTCGACGGAAAGTGGCAAAATTTTTATGACCTATTCAACCAAAGAGTGATTTTTCAGTAAAAACCCCCATCTTTGCCCCATGACCCGCTTCAACCTGTCGTCTTATTATTATTACATGACCTGCCCGCCTTCTGGCTTCGGCAACGGTCGTGTATGGACGACGGTACCCGCGCAAACCACCTAGCGCCGGCTCACCAAACGCCTCTACTCGCCCCTCTCCGATAGCCGGAGAGGGGCTTTTTCTTTTTACCCCACTTCAAAAACCTGTGCCATGAGTGCCCTCCAGCAACACTACGATCAGTACACCGCCGAAGACTTCCAGGTGTGGAAACTCCTGTTCGAACGCCAGCTCCAGGCCCTGCCGGGGCGGGCGGCACCGGAGTTTATGGAAGGCCTGGCCCGCATCGGCTTCACGGCCGACCGCATTCCGGACTTCCGCGAAACCAACCAGGTGCTGCGCCGCCTCACCGGTTGGGAGCTGGTGGCGGTGCCGGGCATCGTTGACGATGCGCTGTTTTTTGGTCTGTTGGCCGCCAAAAAGTTTCCCGCCACCACCTGGCTGCGCAAGCTCTCCGAGCTGGATTACCTCGAAGAGCCCGACATGTTTCACGACGTGTTTGGCCACGTGCCGCTGCTCACCAATCCGCAATTTTGCAGCTTCCTGCACCAGCTGGGCCATATTGGTACCCTGCACGCCTCCGATGCCAACGCCGTGGAGCTATTGGCACGCCTGTACTGGTTTACGGTGGAGTTTGGTCTGATGCACGACCCGGGCAGCGGCGAGGCACGCATTTACGGCGCGGGCATTTTGTCCTCGGCCGGCGAAACCCGCTTTAGCCTGAGTGCGGAGCCCACCCGGCAGCCGTTCGACATCAACAAAGTGCTCGACACAGCCTTCCGCAAAGACGTGTTCCAGACCACCTACTTCGTGCTCGACTCCTTTGAGCAGCTAGCGCCCACCTTGCCGCAGGTGCAGCGCCGGCTGCGCGAAGTGGCTTGCCTCGCCGAGCCGGCCGCGTAACTTGCCAGCGCCGGGTGCACCCGCGTCCGGCGCTACTGGTTTTCCGCGTGACGTTTCCCGTTGAGTTAAAGCTCGGCCCGCTTATGCTGCCGGCGCACCTGCTGTTCGAAGTGCTGGCGTACTCGCTTGGCTACCGGCTGTACACGCACCTGCGCCAGCGCACCCCCGACCGCATCAGCACCGACCACCGCCTCTGGATTTTCATTGGAGCGGCGGCCGGTGCTTTGCTTGGGTCGCGGGTGTTGGGTCTGCTCGAGCACCCCCAAGAGCTGCTGCAGCCGCCCGGCGGCTGGCTGTATTACTTAACCAATAAAACCATCGTGGGCGGCCTGCTCGGCGGCTTAATAGGCGTGGAGATGACCAAAAAACGCCTCGGCGTAACCGCCTCCTCTGGTGACCTGATGGTTTACCCGCTGCTGCTGGGCATGGTACTAGGCCGCATCGGCTGCTTCCTCTCCGGCCTCGAAGACGGCACCTACGGCACGGCCTCCACGCTGCCCTGGGCCCTTGACCTCGGCGACGGCGTGCTGCGCCACCCCACCAACCTCTACGAAATCCTGTTCCTGCTAATGCTGGCCGCGTTTCTGTACCTGCTGGAGCGCCGCCAGTCCCTGCCCGACGGTTGGCGGTTCCGGCTGTTTCTAGCTGCCTACCTACTGTTCCGGTTGCTGGTGGAATTCATCAAGCCCGCACCGGCCTTGCCGGGTTTGTGGCTTACGAGTATTCAGTGGGCGTGCGTGGCGGGGCTGGGGTATTACGCGTGGCTGTGGGGGCGGGAAGCAGCGCCAAGCCGGTCGGCTGGGTTGGGCCGCTGAAATTCCAATGTGCGGTATAGGCGCAAAACCCGCATCTTTCAGTTCTGAACTCTTATCGTTTCCAAACCATGCATCTGCAAGTAGTAGCCTTCGCGCGGTTACGCGCCCGTTTCCTTTTGCTGATGCTACTGGCCAGCTTGGCGCCCATCCTCGGTTACGGCCAAGCCAAGCCGCTGCCCGATGCTGCCCGTCGCGCTAACCTCGACACGCAGTTGACGGCCATGGAGCAAGCTTTTCTGAAAGCAGACTTCGAAACGTTTGCCGATTTTATCCACCCCGATGTGCTGCGGGTGGCAGGTGGCGCCGACGTGCTGGCCAAGAAACTGCGCAAGGACATGGAGGAAATGAGCAGCCAGGGCGTCCAGGTCAAGATCAGCCACGGCGTGCCGTCGCGCATTGTCTCCGTCGACCGAGAGTTGCAATGCACCGTGCCGCAAACCTCCGATTTTCAGATGGGCGCCAACACCAAAACTGTGCAATCAACGCTGCTGGCGGTGTCCACCGACGGGGGTAAAACCTGGGCCTTTCTTGATACAGCCGGCAAAGACTGGGAAAACGTGCGCCGCTTGGTACCTAATCTGAGTCGGGAAATCGTACTGCCAGCCCCGCCTCAGAAATAGCAATGTGCTACGCACAGCCATTCAACGAATAGCGCCTGCCTGTGGGAAATAAACTGAACAGCGAGTCACTTTAGGTGGGTGGGGCATCTTCCCATACCTCATCGACAGAGTGAGTAGATTAACGAATAAACGGAAATAGCCCGATGAAAAGATTGTTGTTCGTTTTATGCTTATTGGTAAGTTCTACTGTATCTGCTCAAAAAATAATAAACGTTGAGATTGAGAAAGATAGAAAGGAGAATTTTTGGCGCTCCTACGTTCTGGATCTTGAAAAGAAGATTCAGCTGAGAGATGTTGCCGTTAGTCCGGCGCCGTTCTGCCTGCGACTCTGGTTGAGCGGACAGGTGGTAGATATATGGCAGGAGAAAGACGGCTTAAGAGGCAGCCTTGTTAACTGGGTAAAGGAAGTAGTGCCGTATGGAGAAGACGAAACCAACCGCTATTTCATTATCAAAGAAGAACTGGATGCCAGTATCTGTGAGAAAATTCACCAGGCTTACGTCGAACGTCAGCTTGAAACGCTCCCCAGTGAAGAGCGAATTGCGGGCTGGAAGGGCGGGTTTGACGGAGTAATCTATATTCTGGAAACTTCCCGGGCGAACAAGTATTATTTGAAGTCATACTGGACTCCAAAAGCTCAGGGTAGCTTGGAGGAGGCCGCAGTTGTCCAGAGTTTTGTAAATGATGTGGCGCAGGTGCTTGCTTTGCCTGCAAGGCGGCACTATTTCAGCAACAGCATTCCGTTTGCATCGTGGTCTAATGACGGGTCTTTTGTTACGTCCAGGATTAATACTTCGGCGGAATACTTCAGGCTGAAGCAAGAACGAAACCGGTTCCGCAGGTCTGTCAAGCGGCAAATGCTGAACCAACAACAGCCTTGAATAAGGTTGACGGACTGTAAAACCGCACTGTAGTCAAGCTTGGAACTCATCGTAAGTTTATCCACTCCACCATGCCTGAGCGCCCTTATACTTACTACGACTTCACCCTAAGCCTCTGCCCGCAGTGCCTGCGGCGCGTTGAGGCTAAAATCGTATTCGAAGACAACGCGGTGTACATGCTCAAGCGCTGCCCCGAACACGGCCGGCAAAAGGTGCGCATTGCCTCCGATGTGGAGTACTACAAGAGCATCCGCAACTACGTGAAGCCGAGCGAGGTGCCGCGCCGCTTTAACACCGCCACCCACTACGGCTGCCCCTACGACTGCGGCCTCTGCGCCGACCACGAGCAGCACAGCTGCCTCACCGTCATTGAAATAACCGACCGCTGCAACCTCACGTGCCCCACCTGTTACGCCGAAAGCAGCCCCACGCACGGCCGACACCGCACCCTGGAGGAAGTGGAGGCCATGATTGATGTGCTGGTGGCCAACGAAGGCGAACCCGACGTGGTGCAGATATCCGGCGGGGAGCCCACGTTGCACCCGCAGTTCTGGGAAATCCTGGACATGTGCAAGCGCAAGCCCATCAAGCACCTGATGGTGAATACCAACGGCGTGCGCCTGGCCAAAGACGAAGCCTTTGTGGCGCGGCTGGCCACCTACATGCCTGCCTTCGAGGTGTACCTGCAGTTCGATTCGTTCCGGCAGCTGGTGCTGGAAACCATGCGCGGCCGCGACCTGCGCCAGGTGCGCACCGACGCCTTGGCTCACCTGAACAAATACAACCTAAGTACCACGCTGGTCGCCACGCTGCAAAAGGGCCTGAACGACGACGAAGTGGGCCAAATCATCGACTTTGCCCTGAAGCAGCGTTGCGTGCGCGGCGTTACGTTTCAGCCCACCCAAGCCGCCGGCCGCCTTGACCACTTCAACCCCGAAACCGACCGCTTTTCCCTGACCGACGTGCGGCAGGCTATTCTCGATCAAAGCCCGGTTTTCTCGGCCCAGGACCTGCTGCCCGTGCCCTGCAACCCAGATGCCCTTGTAATGGGCTATGCCTTAAAGCTCGACGGCGAGGTGTTTCCGCTGACCCGCTACATCGCGCCCGCCGATTTGCTCCAGAACGCCGGTAACACCATTGTGTACGAGCGCGACGCCGGCCTGCGCAGCCACTTGCTGCGCCTCTTCAGCACGGCCAACACCGTGGATACCGTTACGCCCGAGCTCAACCAGATTCTGTGCTGCCTGCCCCTGGTAAAAGCCCCGGAGCTGCGCTATGAAAACCTGTTTCGCGTTATTATTCTGCAGTTCATGGACGCTTGGAACTTCGATGTGCGCGCCGTGAAAAAATCCTGCGTGCACATCGTGAGCAAAGACCTCAAAATCATTCCCTTCGAAACCATGAATATCTTTTACCGCGACTCCGAAAAGCTGGCGCGGCTGGAAGAACTGCGGGCTGTGCCCATGCTGTAGCATCAGTTGGGGGAGCTGGAATCGTATGACGAAAAGCGTTCGGAGCCATGAACAACCGCATTCTGGGTTTTAATCTGGTGGTCTTGCTCGCGTTGGCAGCTGCCACCAGCATTTGGGGCGGTACGGCCGAAGGCGACTCGGCTTTGCTGTTGTTCTGGCTGATGGTTCCGCTGGTGCTCTTCAACGGTGCAGCCTCCGTGTGGGGGCTGCTATTTGGCTCGAAAGCTACGGCTCGCGCCTGGATACTTTCCACTTTGTTGCTTTTGCTCATCGGCCTGGGCGTGTGCGGGTATTCGCTACAACACCTGGACGTCAACTAAGTACATAGGCATGGAACCACACACCAAGCGCGTACTAGGCGGTAATTTGCTCCTGCTCTTGGTGGGCGCGGTTCTGCTGCGCCTGTTCAACAGCGGCAGCGGCGAAGCTGGCCTTGGATTTCTGATTCTGATGGCGTTATTCATCCTGATGCTGCTGCTAATAAACCTCTGTGCCGCCATTGCAACCAGTCAGCGGGGCCACCGCAAAGATTACCTGCTGGGTATGCTGCTGGTGTTGCTGGTGGGTTTCGGTACCTGTTTTGCTACGGCTTCCTCGTACTAAACCCAGACTGGAACGGTGTATTTTAACGCCAAAACGCCCGACCATTCGGCCGGGCGTTTGCGCTACAGGTGGTGTAGCGGGGAGCTAACCCCCTTAGAATGATTAGTGGCCAAACGAAGACGTGTACGACACAGCCGCGTCACCTTCGCCGTCGGTTACTTTCAGGCGTAGCCCGGTAGCGGTAAGCTCCTCTACCTGGTACACGCGCTCGGCGCCATCGAGGGTAACGGTTAGGGTCTTGCCATCGTCGCTGAGCTGGTAACTGCCGGTTTTCTGTTGTTCTACGGCCTCGTTTGCTTTGCTGGCTCCTTCATCCAGCACGTAACGGCCATCGGCAAAATACTGGGCGGTGTTGTCGCGCAGGGCCGGCTTCAAGCGGGCGAAAACGTTTACCGTCACGTCTTTTTGCGCCGAAACGTCTTTGCTGGTGGTGGTCAGGCCAGTTTGGCGCCAGGGAGCCGTAGCCAGCAATTCCTTGGGCGACTGTACCGCTGCTGCTTCCGCTTTAGCCGTTGGCTGCGTCACTTCCTCTAGTTCTTTCTCACATGCGGCCAGGCCGGCAATGGCTATTGCCAGGCTCAGGTAAACGGACAATTTCTTCATGAAGAACGGTTTGGGTTTTGGATGAAGAATAATGAGCGACATTACTCAGTAGGCGTTTTTTCAATAACAACAGCACAAAATCTCCCCACAGCGCCCGGCCCATCCGGTCTTTCAGGTTGCAGGCCTAACGAATCACCTGCTTTTTTTAGTTCATGTCTTATCGGGAAAAGACAATTATTGAAATTTTATATTCTTAAAAGTAAATAGCGGTAATCTTATGGTTACACTGAGTTGAGTAAGTTAAAAAGCCGCTTTTAGTAACTAAAAGCGGCTTTTTTCAGAAGTTTTATTGCTCTTATTCTGGTTGAGGTTGTGGCTGGCAAACTGTGCAAAAATAAGTGGCTCGTCCGCCAACGTATTTTTTTACAATTAGCGCTTTGTCGCGCGGGCAAAAGCGGTGGGCGTCGGACTGCGGATCGGGGGCCGTGTCCCACTCCCGGGCATGAATCAGAAACGTTGCCGGAAACTGCCGATAAGTGGCCTCTTGCTCGATGGCCGTGCGCAAAACCAGCTGCACGGCTGCGTGCAGGCGGGTTACTTCGTCGGCGGAAAGCGAGGCGGCACGGCGCTCCGGATGCACCGCCGCCTGAAACAGCACTTCGTCTACAATCCAGTTGCCAAGGCCGGCCGTCAGGCGCTGATCGAGCAACAGGGGCTTGATCAGCGTTTTCTTTTTCGCCAGGCCCGTAGCAAGCTCAGCGGCCGTGAGGTCGAGGGCATCGGGTCCCAGCTTTTTCTCGCTCTGAAAAGCAGTAACATTGTCTGCCAGCCGAATGCGGCCGAACTTGCGCGGGTCGATAAAAGCTACGCGCAAGCCGTCCTGCAAGTGCAGCGCTACGCGGGTGAAGCGCGGTACATCGTAGTCGTGGCGGTAGGCGCCCACGTCGCCGGTCATGCCAAAGTGCAGGGCCAACACCTTGCCGGTTGAAAGCTCCAGAAAGCAGTTTTTGCCCAAGCGCCGAGTACCGGTTACGGTGGCGCCCACTAGCTCGCGGCGGAGTATATCGGGTTCTACGGCCAGCACATGGGCGTCCAAAATCTCTACGGCAGCAATGGTTTGGTGCAGCACTACTTCGTGCAGGAAGCGGCGGTAAGTTTCTACTTCGGGTAACTCAGGCATAGTAGGTACAAAGGCGGTGCGGTAATGGGTGACGCGTAATGCAACCGGAAAACGGTCTGTTTTGTGGCTTGCCTGCAGGGAAAAACGCACCAAAATTGGTTCTGTTTATAAACCCGGCAGGTAGCCAATCGTTCCTCCCATCACCTGTCTATACCTCACACCCGGAAAGTGCCTTCCGCTACCACCACGCCCGTACCGCCAATTTGTACCGATTCGATGGCTTCGCGGGGACCGGTAATTCGAACTTCAACGGCCCCTGGTCTGCCCATCCAGTGGCCTTGCTCGGCCACAAACACGGGCTCGGGTAAATAGCCGTGGTGCCACAAATAAGCCGACATGCCCCCGGTAGCCGAGCCGGTTACCGGATCTTCGCTGGTGTCGGGCGGTACGCCGAAATGGCGGGCAAACGTGTGGCCGGCCGCCGTTGCCCCGCCCAGGCAAAATAGGTGCGGGCTGAAAAAGTCGCTTTGCTCGCGGTAAGCCTGATAACCGGCCGCATCGGCCATGCGGGCGCGGCGCAGCGCGGCGTGGTCGCGCAGGAGCAGCATGAGCTGCGGCGTGCCGGTGCTTACGGTTTGCACCGGGGCGTTGGGCAGAAGGTCATCGGGCGTGAGCCCAAAGAACGGCAGCACCACGGCCGGGTCGTGCACGGTACCGAACACGGGTTGGCGCTGCGTCATGCGTACCAGCGGTAGGTTTGCTGTAGCTATTGACGGAGGCGTAATGTCGATGCGTACGGGCCCGTGCAATAGCTCCAATTGCAGCGTTGCCTGCGCAAGGGGTAAACGGCCCGTGTGCATTAGCGCGGTGAATACCGAAATAGTAGGGTGCCCCGCCAGCGGAATTTCCTCGACCGGCGTGAAATAGCGCGCGGCCACGTCGGCGGTAGCGGAACGGCGCACGAAAGCCGTTTCCGATTGGTTGAATTCGCGCGCAATCCGTTGCATCATTTCCGGCGAGAGGTCATCGGCATCGAGCACCACGGCGCAGGGGTTACCGCCGAGCGCCTCGGTAGTAAAAGCATCGATGAGCAGAAAGGGCAAAGTCTTCATGAAGGAAATGCTGGTGTAATGCAAAAATGTGCCCCTACCAATAGCCTTCGGGTGAGGCCATCCAGAAGCAGTAGAACTAAGATGCAAGCAACAAAAAAAGCCAGCACCTGAACGGGCGCTGGCTTTTTTTGTAAGAATAAAGCTGATTACGAAGGGCTTGTCATGCGGCCAATTTGCTGTCCTTGGGTGTTATAAACCCCGCCTTCGGTGCTGATGTATAAGCGGCGCTGCTGGGCATCTACCAGCACGAAGGGGAAATCAGTACTGGTAGAGCGGGTTAGTCGGCCCACCACTTGCGTGCTGCGGTCCTGCGGGTCGTAACGCACCACGCTCAGCTGGTTGGTAACAAAGAGCAGATCGTCGGGGCTATTGCGGAACGTGAGCTTGCCCACCACGCTTACCGGTGCCGATTTGGCTACCACAGCCACTGGACGGCTCATTTGCTGAACGGGACGCTGCGCAAGGGCCACCGGCGCTGCCGACGGAGCCGAGGTACGGGCGCTGGCCACAATCTGGCCGTTGGCCTGCTGCCAGCCGCGTCCAATAGCACCCAGTCGAACCGAACGACCGGGGTGCGTAGGCGAGTTGGTTTCCTGAGCTACCACCGCCATAGCGGTTTGCGACTCGGCCAGGCTGGCGCCCATTTTGCGCAGCACAAAGCCCGAGAATTCATCAGCCTCCAGTTCATCGGAATGATTCGAGCCACCCGACCGTAAGGTGTGGCCGTTAAGGTGGTGGCCCATTTCGTGCGCCAGAATGCTGATGCCGGCCCAGTCGGTGCGGCCGGCCCGGTTCACGGCAGCCACAAACTGCGGATTGTAAAGGAGGTAACGCTTGCCCCCGTACACCACGGCCGCAGCGTTTTCCACATCGGAGGTAGCACGCAACTCAAAGCGCGGCTTAAGTCCTACTACGTCGGTGATTTCGCGCAGCACGTCGCGCTGGCCGGATGAATTTTGAGCCGAAACCGCAGTTCCGGTAATCGTAAGCCAGCCGGCAAGCAACAAACCTGCGAAGCGGCGGAAGATGCGGGTGGAGTTCATGCGAAAAAAGTCAAGTGGATACGGCGGTAGAAGGCAACTTTCCGGCCAAAAAAACGGGGTGCTGAATTCTTAGCCTCCTTGCTGCTGTAGAACGCAAACGGTGGAGCTTTCGTGCTCCGCCGCGTTAAAATGTATAGGCTAGACGGGAGTAGTAGTTAAGCTCGCGGCTCTTAGGGCAAGGTTCAGTTCAAGACTACACGAAACCGCCCTCATTTTTCGTAGCTCGCACAGTGCTGCTGCTCTTGCCAGGGAACAGCAGGCGCCCACCACATTTTATCTAATGACATTCAGGAACTGCTTGCCAAGGATTATATCCTGTAAACAATCAACAAGCTACTGATAATATGCTTGTTGCAGAAAAGGTCGACAAGGTGGGTAGCTACGCCTTCGCAAGCTGTTTAGCCGCGGGTGCCGATGATGGCCGCTCTCCAATTTGCTGGCGCCACATGGCGTAGTACAGCCCTTTTTGCTCCAGCAGCTCGTGGTGACGGCCTTGCTCGGCCACACGGCCGCGTTCGAGCACAAAAATGCGGTCGGCGTGCATAATGGTGCTCAGCCGGTGCGCAATCAGAATGGTCAGGTGCTCCCGCGTGGCCGACAGCTCGCGCACAGTGCGGCTGATTTCCTCCTCCGTTAGCGAATCGAGGGCCGAAGTGGCTTCGTCGAACACCAGTAGGGTAGGGCGGCGCAACAAAGCGCGGGCAATGCTCAGGCGTTGCTTCTCGCCACCCGATACCTTCACGCCGCCTTCGCCAATAACTGTGTCAAGGCCCTGCGGAGCACGGGCCAGCAGCGAATCGGCGGCGGCTTGGTGCAGGGCAGCCAGGCATTCAGCATCGGTGGCATTCGGCGCCACAAAGCGCAGGTTGTCGCGAATGGAGCCGGCGAATAGCTGGGTATCCTGGGTTACAAAACCGATTTGCTCGCGCAGCTCATCAAGCTCCAGTTGGGTGCTGGGCACGTCGTTGTACAGCACCTGCCCCGAAGCAGGCGGGTACAAACCCACCAGCAACTTGACGAGCGTGGTTTTGCCCGAACCGGACGGTCCCACAAACGCAATGGTTTCGCCCAGCTCGGTGCGGAACGAAATGCCGTCGAGGGCGGCGCTGCTGGCCGAGAGGTGCTGGAAGCGAACTTCTTCGAAGGCCAAGGACCGCAACGAGCCAATGGCTTGCGGTTGTTTGGGCTTCACCTCGCGCGGCGTATCCAGTATCTGCTGAAAGTTGGCCAGCGACGCTTCGGTTTCGCGGTACACGTTAATAATGTTGCCCAACTCCTGCAGCGGCCCGAAAATGGCGAACGAATAAATGAACAAGGAGAAAAACTCGCCCACCGTAATCTTCTGCTGCACTACCAAGAACAGCATCATCAGCATAATGGCGTTGCGCAGCAAATTCACGAACGTGCCTTGCACAAACGACAAGGAGCGGATGTAGCGCACCTTTTTCAGCTCCAGCTTCAGGATTTTCTCGGTGGTGGCGTTCAGGCGCTCGGTTTCCTGCTGCGCCAAACCCAGGCTCTTCACCAGTTCGATGTTACGCAGGCTTTCTGTGGTGGCGCCGGCCAAGGCCGTGGTTTCGGCCACAATGGTTTTCTGTACCACCTTAATTTTCCGGCTGAGCAAGGAACTGATGAAGCCGAGCAGCGGGATGGTGAGGAAGTATGCCGGCGCAATGGGCCAGTACACCGTGGCCGCGTACCACATAACAAACACAATGCCCACCACCGACGTGAACAGCACGTTCACGAACATCTGAATGAGCTTCTCCACGTCGGAGCGCACTTTCTGCAGCTTGCCCAGCGTCTCGCCCGAGCGTTGATCCTCGAACACCTGGTAAGGGAGGTCCAGGGAGTGGCGCAGTCCGTCGGAATACAGCTGCGCCCCCAAGCGCTGCGTGATGACGTTCACGTAGTAATCCTGGAAGTTTTTGGCAATGCGCGACACCATGGCCACGCCCATGGCCTGCAGAATAAGCAGGCCCGCCCCGCCCGTCAGGAATGGCCAGAACGAAAGCCGGTGCAAGGTACCACCGGGCTTTACCACGTACTGGTCGATGATTTTGCGAAAAATATAGGGGTCGAGGAGCGAGAAAATCTGGTTGATGGCGGCCAGAAGCAAGGCCAATACCAGCAGCCCCCAGTAATGGCGTAAGTAGCCGTAGAGCAGTTTCATAGGGCGGCAAGTAGGGGAAAAGACCCCGAACAACCACCCACTTAGAGCGTGTTTGGGAATTGGTTGGGGGCTAAAGAAAAACGAGCCAGTAAGTTGCAGGCGGAG
>NZ_BAABHA010000006.1:0-147285 GCF_039541855.1 Hymenobacter koreensis | reverse complement strand
ACCCGCCGCGGAGCACCCCGCTTTGCTCCTCCTTTCCCGCCTCCGACCGAAGCGGGCTGCAAAGGTAAGAAAAGCCGGAGACTTTTTCCCAAGAACCACTACTTTTTTTAGCGGTGAATTTCTTGATGCTTTTGATGAAAGTGGGGTATTGAAGGCAGAGCCTCGAAATCCCTCGATTACCATCGGCATGGATGCGGCTTGAAGCTTTATCCAGTGTGCATGACAACAAACAACATAAACAAGTTCATTCGACCTGTTTTCCCCATCCGCGTCTCGGATTGGGAGTGCAAATGTGGCAGGTTCTATTGGCTTATGCAAGAGTACGGACGCACATAAAGCATTTGGGTGCGACTTGCATCAGTTGTCCAGCTGGTTTACTGCTAGTTAAAATTCGTTTTTTTTCTGTGTTACGTAGTTTAACGGGCTTTGAGGCGCATTTGGGCTTTCTCATAAGCGTAGAGTGTTTTACCCAGAGCAGAGAGAAAAGGCAGGCCAGTGGTCTGGTACTCGTACTTGCCATCGTTGATGGTTTCATCACTGTTCACGTACAGAACAGCGCTGAGCATGAATTCGACGCCGGTTTTAGAGTCGGAGAAGTAGGCACAGTCTGATAGGAACCCGTGTGACATGCCCACTATATTATATATGCGCAGACCTAACTGAGACTCGGCTTTTGGTTGGCGACCATAGTAGAGATACTTCTTATAGGCTGGAAAATACTGGCGGCTAGCAAGCGGCTTGAAGCCTGACTCGGCCGGCGTGGAGCCTAGATACTTTTGTAAAAAGGCGTAATCAGCAGTAGAAAGCTGAAGCGCTTTGCTTCCGGGGCTAACTTCAGGAAATAGCACGCGTTGCAAAAGGTCGTTTACGGCCTGCAGGGGAAGGTAATTGGCTGTAGTGAAATCGTAGGGCTGAAGGACGATTTTGCCGCCAACCTGATAGGCCCTTCCTTTGGTAATTCGGCCCAAAGGAGGGGCTAGTGGGTGCGGGTTGCAGGCGGCAGGTTGGGTATAAAGAAGGGTGCCGGTTGCGTTATAAAAGCTGATGGGGTTTGTACAGCGGTTAGCGGCGGTGTCGCAGGGCGCAAACCGGCGGGTTATGCGTACCCTGGGCAGACCAAGCTGCACAAGCCGACCATGGAGGTACTGCTGGCCCAGGAATTCATACAACCGGTTGTAGGCTTGATTGTCGCTCACCAGCAGCATTCGCTTTATGTAGTTACCTACGCTGGCTACGCGGTCGGAATCGGGGGGAGCGGCAAAAGGCACTGGGGTTTGGCAGCGACCTGCAGCACCAGTGACCATAATGGACGCACGGGTGAGTTGGGGCGTGTACTGACGCAATCGGTTCAACTTCTCCAGGGCAAGCACTGCCACGGGAAGCTTTACCAAGCTTGCGGGATTGAAATAGGCTCGCTCGTTAAGCCGGTGACTGTATTGGGTGAAAATCGGCCGGCGCTGGGCGTCGCGGTTTATTCGCGTGTAGATGACTTGTAGCTCATACTTATCGGGCTGGCGAACTACGCTGGCAAGTGCTGCCGTGGTGCGCAATATGCTGTCGAGAGGATTCGCAAACGTGGGCTTGATGCTTTCAACGGATGGCTTATTAAGCGCCGACGGATAAATTCTAGAAGAGGGAATCGGTTTCGAGCCACTTAGTGGGCCAATTATAGGCAACAGTATCAATACAATTTTCCGGCCCCACGCGCTCATGTTTAATACCCGTTTGTACTACTCTTCTTTTTTTATACTTGAAAAGACTACAGGACCGGCTTGTTCTGGCGAGTTGCCAACATCAGGTTGGAATCATTGACGCGCCAGTTATAGCCGGTCCCGAAAGGCAAGGGCCGAGCCCGATGAACGGAGTCCTGATAAGCAGCGGTCAGATCGGCCTGGTAATGCTTCGCAAACATGGGAATGGGTTTGCGGTAAGTACCGTAATGTATAAACCGCCAGTCAGATGGATTGAAATACTTCATGGCAATACCTGAGTCGTCCTGAAGCACGAAGCGGCTTTGTTCGAGAATCAGATTGCGCACCTGGCTGAAATACGGCTTGTGCATGAGGTAAGTGGCCGACTTAACATATGTGGTAAGCGGGCCAAGCGTACGCACATAGTTAAGAATGGCTGCTTTGGACTGACCAAGCTTCCAGTCGTTGAGGTCGGCGGAGAAGTAATACACGGACTTCTCCTGCCCTGCAGCGGCTCGTAGCTTCACTTCTACCCCAGGAATGAGCTTGGGAGAGTTAGCCAGTGAATCGACGGGTTGTAGCTCGCCTTTCAGACTAAGCTGCACGTAGCGCACGTCCGTTACTTGATGTTGCGTGCGGGCCGCAAAGAGCAGAATAAGGGGCAAAGCGCCGTCGAGCTCCATGGATTTGAGGTCGACGGCCATGCTGTTGGTACTGAAAAAGCTAAAGCTGAGTACTGACCACAACGACGTTTTGACGGCATGAAACAGCTTCGGGTTTACGAGAGAGGCCCTGCCAGGTACCGAACCAACGGGCTCCAGCCCCACCAGCACATAGGTAGAACTACCGGGGAACATGGTGGTGGCGTTCAGAAAATCGGGGCCGCTGAAGGGGTAGAATACTACCGGGCTGTTTTGCCGTACGGAATCTAGCTCCTGCCGTGCCCAGTCTTCGATTTTGGTTGTACGTGTGCTGTGGTACTTGCTCCAGTTTTGCTCAGCGTCGGCAGCAAATTTTGTCCAAGCCGGGCTGGACGTAAGCGGCCGCAGCTCCGAGGCTTGCTTTACCGGAAGGCCCGCGAGAAAAGCGGCTACATCCTGAACATCGGCGGTATCTTGAGGTGCTGGCGGTGCGACAACGGCTACGGTATCGGGCTGGGTTACGGCCGGGGCCGCAGGCTGGGTTACGGGAGCTGACTTATTTTCGGAGCAGCCACAGATAACCAGAACGGCAAGTGGTAAGAGCCACTGATGAAGCGAAAAGGGCATTGAAAACGGATGCTGGTTGCGGCAGAAAGATACGGACGAACCCTTTTCGGCCTGTGCTGCACCGGCTACTGCGGCCCTCGGCACTGAGCTACTCTGCTGAACGGCTTGCTTCCCCTATTGTCTGCCTGGACCTGATGCGCCCGACCAAAGTGAGGACCGCGTACACCAGCAAGCCTATGGCCACGGTCAGCAGCCCGAGCATGGATTCCTGAAACTTGTCGCGCAGCAAAAAAACGAGGGTCCAGCCGTTCAAAGCCAAAAACAGCAGCGGCGTAAGCGGATACCCCCAAGTTCGGTAAGGCCGTGGTAGGTTGGGCTGGCGCCAGCGCAGTACAAACAGGCCCAGTACTGTGAGAAACGTGAACAGGTTTAGCACGAAGCCCGCGTAGACCAATACCTGCTCGAACGTGGCCGTAACAATGAACAACACGGTAAGCAGCGACTGAAACAGCGTAGCGCGGACGGGCAAGCCGCTGCGGCTGCGGCGGGCCAGCCAACGCAATGCTGGGAGGTCTTCGCCCATGGTTTGGATAATGCGTGGCCCGGCGAAAATCATGGAACTGACAGTAGACACCAGCAGCAGCGCAATGACCAAGCCCATCATTTGCCCAATGCCTACCCCAAAAAGCTGATTAGCCGACAAAAACCCGATTTCCAGCTGCCCAGCCAGGGTATCGAGCGGAGTGGTGCGTAAAAAAACGTAGTTGAGCAGCACATACAACAGCGCAACCAGCGCCGTACCAATCAGCAGCGTACGCGGTAAATTGCGCTGCGGCTGTTCCACTTCGCCAGCTATGTACACGGCCGCGTTCCAGCCCGAATAAGCGTACGACACGTAAATGAGCGACACCGCAAAGGCGGGAGTCAGCAGTTGGTGCCAGTCGGACGCAGCGGGCACAAAGCCCAGTGGCTGGGGTTCAGACACCAGCCCAGCGCCGATGAACAGCAGCAGCAAGCCTACTTTTAGGGCCGTAACCACCACCTGAAAACGGCTGCCCGCTCGTTGACTGATGAGGTGGACCGCCGTAATAAGCACTACCGCCGCCAAGGATAACAGACCCGCGTGGACCTCGGGCCATACGGTGCTTACATACCGGCCCAAAGCAATAGCAGCCAAGGCTGTGGGCGCCGCAAACCCCACTGTGGCCGATACCCAACCCGACAGAAACCCCACGGCTGGGTGATAGATGCGCGACAGGTAATGGTATTCACCACCGGAGCGCGGCAATGCGGCAGCCAATTCCCCGTAACACAGGGCCCCACAAAGAGCAATAACGCCCCCAATCAGCCACAACATCAAAAGGGCGAAACCACTTCGGATGCTGAGTACCTGAAAGCCTAAGCTGGTAAACACCCCCGTACCCACCATGTTGGCCACCACAATGGCAATGCCGGTGTATAGGCCAATGCGGTAAACTGGCACAGATAGAGCAGGCTGGATCATACGGCAACTTTATACTCCAAAGATGTGCTATACGCACTAGTTCTATTGCGGACGAGGCCAGCAATACGTTAAAACGCCTCGGCGTCGCCAAAACAAGACGGTTTCCCGAAGCTCGTTTTGGCGCCACCGAGGCGTTTGAAATAGTAAGTGCGAAAATGCGCTATGCTTTCGGGCGCTTGTAGAGCGGCACGGTGCTGCATGGCTCGCCGTACATCACGCTGGCAGCCACGGGCAGCAGCTTCTGCATAATGGCCACGTAGGCATAGGTTGGAACGGGGTCCTGGCCGCAGCCTTTCACTACCACTTTGGCGTCGCGAAACTCTTCGGCATCTACGCCAGCAATGGCTTCGTGGAAAAGCTCCTGCTCCAAGGCTTCCAGGTTACCGAACACGTAGCGGTGGGCGTGACCTTGCAACTTGGAGGCCAACAGCATGTATGCCCAGGTGGGTACAATGGCATCGGCTGAGCAGACGATGGCCACGTTCTTGCCGTCGTACTGGCTCCATTCGTGGGTTTTGATGAAGTCGCGGAAGTCTTTCTCGCGCAGAATCAGCCCGTGAAAGAGGTTGTCTTTAATATCGTACACAACCCGTTCGCCGGGGTGCTTCAGGTCTTCGAGGTTGAAGCTGACCAAGGCGCTTTGCGCGACGCGGTTGATGATTTCGTCCATGGTAACGTAGGGTATTGACGGCGACCGGAGCGGCCGTTGCTGCTAAAACAACTCTGAACAGCTTTCGTTCGCGACCGGCTGCGCTTACAAAAGTAAGACGCCGGGGTTAGGCTGTTTTAGGTGTAGTGGTGTACACTTCCTTCAAGTAAAAGGGTTCGTAGTACGCCACGTCCCTAAATTCCTGCCGGAGGTACACTGCTTCGGCCAGTTGGGCTACAGCAATGGCCGAAGGGTGTACATCGGTTAGGAAAGCCGCATTGGGATGATCAGCCACCAAGGGCTGAAACTTGGCCGCACCACTGCCGAAAAACACCACGGGCCCATCGGCTAACGCAGCAGCAAAGCTGGCTGAATCCAGGACGAGCGGCGCGGGAGCTTGCAGCTCGGTACCGTCGGCGGCGTAAAGAGCGGCGTATACTTCCATGCGCCGGGCATCAAGCAGCGGCGCGAAACGGTACCGCGCCGCATTGGGCACTTGCTGTGCTACTTGGTGTGCCAGGGCCGGCAGCGTGCCAATGGCCACCAACGGAAGCTCCAGCGCGTAACACAAGCCTTTCGCGGCGGCCGCGCCAATGCGCAGTCCCGTGTAAGAACCTGGTCCATCCGCCACGGCTACGGCTGCCAGTTCCCGCAAGCTGACTCCGGCGTTGCCGAGCAGCTGGTCGATGAGCACCGTCAGGTGCGAAGAGTGAGACTTGTCGAGCCGCAGCTCGGCGGAAGCTACCAAGGCGCCGTTCTGCGTCAGGGCTACCGAGCAGACGGGCGAGGAGGTTTCAAGAGCGAGGATGAGAGGCATTAGTAGATTCTTTCGGGCTTTACCGGGTAGCCGCTGAGTTTAAGCAGACGCAAGCACACCGACTTGATAGGGTGCCGTTCACGGTTGGTTGTTACTTCTCGGTATTTGCCTTTGTAATAAACCTGTAAAGTCCAGTTCGAGCCATCAGTGTGAGCATCGGCTGGGTACTCTTTTCGCATGTTCCAGAAATCCATAGAATCTAAAGCAGCTAGTAGGGCGGGCGTTTGGTTTACCGGCAATATCTGCACCCCCTGCCGGTGTATGAACGGGTGAGGTTTACCGTAGCACTTGCCGTTTTTGCGCACTGGACAATCGTGATTGAGTCTAGATATGTCTTCTTTATAAGTTGCAAACCACTCTTCATATCTTTTCCAGGTACTCGCGGAGTCTTGTAACTCCAAGCGGTTTTCTAAACGTACGATGACGAATGGGTCAAAAGCGCGCCACCAAAAAAAGCGCAGGACAACTCGGGAAGTATCGCGCAGTTCGCGGTAATCTTCTTCGTAATTGCGCTTGTAAAAGACTTGGGCCCGCTGCTCGGGAGTCAATTTGGTGTTGAAGCGTACTGTGTCCATCCAGACCGTGCCCCTATCAACAGCTGGAGGATTTTCTCCCGTTCGGGTCTGTTCACAGGCGAACAGTAGCGCGAGTAGCCCTGCACATAACAGATGTGTGTACTTCATGATGCAACAAAAAAGCAGACTCAAAATTGAGTCTGCTTTCTGCCTTCAAAAGTAAGCTAAACCTTATTGCTTGTTGGTGCCCGCTCCTTTCATGGCGCTGGCCGACTTACCACCCGGCTTCAGCAACGAAGCGTAGCGCGGCTGGTCGTTGAGCACCTGAATGGATGCCAGAATGTTCGGGTCGTCGTCGAACGAGGCCTCAATGCCGCCCTTCTGGAAGTAGTAGCGCGATACGATTTCCTGTTCCAGCAGCTCCTTGATTTCGGGCTTGAAACGGGTCAGGTCGTTGCTCTTGTTGGTCGAAATCTTCTTTTTGATGGCCTCCAGCTCGGCCTTCACGTCGTCGTAGTGCTTCTCGTCCTTGGCTTCCTTAGAAAGGCTAGCCAAGGCTTTTTCCACCTGTGTGTTGTAATTGATGTCCTTGCCCTGCAGAAACTGCACGAATTTCTGGTAGTCGGCGTCGCTGAGCTGGAATTCGCGGGCCGGCGCAATAGAGGCGTGCTCGGCGCGGAAACGGGTGGCGTAATCGAAGATGTAATTCTTCTGAAGCAGCACGCGGGTAATGTCGGCAATGGCCCGGTCCTGCACTTCTACGTCGGGCGCTACGCCGCCACCGTCGTACACCGGCCGGCCGGCGGTGGTTTTAAAGGCGGTACGCAAGGAGTCGGGCACTTTGCCCAGCGTGCCGTCGTCGGCGCGATGGGCGTAATCTATTTCCTGAATGCAGCGGCCGCTCGGAATGTAGTATTTGGCGGTGGTAACCTTCAGCTGCGAGTTGTAGCTCAGCGGCCGCGTGGCTTGAACAAGCCCCTTGCCGAAAGTCCGCTCGCCCACAATCACGGCACGGTCGTAGTCTTGCATCACGCCCGTTACAATTTCCGAAGCCGAAGCTGAGCGGTTAGAGGTGATGATGACCAGCGGAATCTGGGTATCGAGCGGAGCATCCAAGGCCTTGTAGGTCTTGTTCCATTCGGTCACCTTACCCTTGGTGCTAACAATGTCGAGGCCCTTGTCAACGAACAGGTTCGAAATATTCACCGATTCGTTGAGCAAGCCGCCGGGGTTGTCGCGTAAATCGAACACGATTTTCTTGGCGCCCTGCTCCTTCAGCTTGGTTACGGCGTTGCGCACCTCCCGCGAAGCATCCACGGTAAAGCCCGAAAGCTGAAAATAGCCGATATCGGTGGTCAGCATACCGTAGTACGGCACGTTATCTACCTGAATCTTGTCGCGTACAATGTTAATCTCCACCGGGGCATCCTGGCCGTAGCGCGTTACCATCAGCTTCACGGTGGAGTTGGCCTGCCCCTTCAGCAGCTTGCTGATGTCGGAGTTGGTTTTCTTGTCCAGGCTAATGCCGTTGATGGACAGAATCTCGTCGCCGGGCAGCAAGCCGCCTTTTTGGGCGGGGTAGCCCTCGTAAGCGCTTTGCACCACCGTTTTGCCGCTGCGCTTCACCACCACGGCGCCAATACCACCGTACTGCCCGGTAGTCATGGTGCGGAAGTCCTCGATGTCGTCCTCCGGAATGTAGTTCGTGTACGGATCGAGCGACTTGAGCATGGCGTCGATGCCCGTTTTCACCATTTTCGAGGGCGTCACGTCATCCACGTAATACGTGTTGACTTCCTTGAAAAGCGTGGCGAAGATGTCGAGGTTCTTGGCAATTTCGAAGTACCGCTCGCTGTCGGTCGAAACCGTTTTAAACGAGAACAACAAAGCGGCGCCGGCGGCAAGGCCGAGGGTAGACTTACGAATATTCATAGGGCAGGCAGCTGTATAAAGACAGACGCTTAAGCCGTTGGGGAAGTTGCGTTTGGCGACGCGGCTCCCGGCTCGGTGGCACGTAACAAACGCTCCAGCCCTGAAATTAATTTATTCTCGACGACGGAGAAAGGCTTTTTTTCCTTTCCCGTGTAGATAATGGCCATTTGCGCCACCATGTGCCCTCCTGGAGCTTCCAGTAGCCGGTATTTGTTCAGGCGGTACGCCTCGCGCATCAGCCGTTTAAAGTAATTGCGGTCTACGGCGCGCTTAAAGTTGCGCTTGGACACGCTCACCAGCACTTGTGGCGGCTCAGTGGATGGCGCCGGCAATGGCAGCCACACAATACGCAAGGGGTATAAACCAAAAGAAGAACCCCGGCCGAAAAGCTCGTCGATGAGCTTCTTGCGGCACAAGTGTTCTTCTTTCGGAAATACGTAGGAGCGCGCGCCCGGCGTCATATCGTTCAGCTGGGGCGAAGCGGCAACGGCCGTCAGCGGATTAGCGCTTGTGACGGCCTTCGTCGGATACGGTCAGGCGCTTGCGGCCTTTCTTACGACGGGCAGCCAGGGTGCGGCGGCCGTTAGCGGTTTCCATACGCAGACGGAAGCCGTGTTTGTTACGACGCTTGCGTTGCGAAGGCTGAAACGTTCTTTTCATGACGAGGCACGGTTAAGTAAGGCCGGCAAAGGTAAGAATTAAGCCTTGCAAAGGCAAGCATCGATCTACCAACTGCTAAGAAAGTTACGCTCGGCCTGCACTTTACCGGCCCAGCCTGCGTATTTCCACTGTAGCTTTGTACTGCGTTTCGAGCCCCGTGCTGCCCATGATTCACTACTACGTTTCCTTTCAAAACCCGCTTACTTTTTACCTACAGGTGCAAATGCAGCTCGAGGTGCCTGCCGAGGCAGCTCCGCTGGAGCTGCAATTACCCGCTTGGCGCCCCGGCCGGTACGAGCTGCAAAATTTCGGGCAAAAAATTCAGCGGGTCGAGGCCTTCGACGCAACTACGAAGCAACCGTTAGCCCTGCAGAAGCTAACCAAGGACCGGTGGCAAGTACCTGCTGCGGCGGGACGCACGGTGCGGGTGCAATACAATTTCTACGCCCACCAGATGGATGCCGGCGGCTCGTGGCTCGACGAAACCCAGCTGTATCTAAACGGCATTCAGTGCTTTATGTACGCCGAGGGCCGCCGCACCGAGTCTTGCGAGCTAACGTTGACTTTGCCTGAAGGCTGGCAAATAGCCTGCGGCATGCAACGGTCGGCTCCGAACGTGCTGCAAGCGGCATCGTTCGATGAGCTGGTGGATTCGCCGCTCATTGCTTCACCCACTTTGCACCATGCTCAGTACGAAGCCGGCGGCCTGCCCTTTCATGTGTGGATGCAGGGCGACTTGCAGCCGCAGTGGGACGTGATTCTGCGCGACTTCAAAGCCTTTTCCGAGGAGCATTTGCGGCTGTTTGGCGCGTTTCCGGCGCGGGAATTTCATTTCCTGAACCAGATGCTGCCCTACAAGCACTACCACGGCGTGGAGCACCTCACTTCCACCGTTATTACGCTGGGTCCTGCGGCGCTGCTCATGACGGAGGGTTTGTACAAGGAATTCCTGGGCGTAAGCTGCCACGAGCTATTTCACTGCTGGAACATCAAGACCATTCGGCCCGCCGAAATGATGCCCTACGATTACACCCGCGAGAATTACTTCCGCACGTGTTATGTGGCCGAGGGCATTACCACTTACTACGGCGAGTACCTGTTAGCCCGCGCCGGCGTGCGCACCGCTAATCAATACTTCGACGAGCTGAACACGGTACTGCGCAAGCACTACGACGACCACGGCCGCTACAACCTCTCGGTAGCCGATGCTTCCATGGACCTCTGGCTTGATGGTTACAAGCCCGGTGTGCCCGACCGCAAGGTATCCGTGTACCACAAAGGCGCATTGGCGGCGTTGCTGCTCGATCTATACATTCGGCGCCAGCACCAGCACCAGCGCAGCCTCGACGACGTGATGCGGCGCCTGTGGCAGGAATTCGGCCAGCCCGGCATTGGCTACACCGAAGACGATTACCGCCGCGTTGTAACGGAGGTAGCTGGCACTGACATGAGCTGGTACTTCGACCAGCACATTTACGGCACCGCCGAGCTGGAAGGTCCGCTTGACGAGGCACTGGGTTTTGTGGGCTGCGCGCTCATGATTCAGCAAAACGCGTCGGCTTCGGAAGGCTTATTTGGCTTCCGTACCGTGGTGAAAAACGAGCGAACGGAGGTAACCGACATTCACCCCGATTCACCGGCCGCCCGGGCCCTCACCGTCGACGACCAAGTGGTAGCCGTGAACGGCCGCCGGGTAGACATGAACCTGCAGGTGCTGCTGGGCACCAACCAGTCCAGCTACGAGCTGACCGTGTTCCGGCAGGACCGCTTGGTAACCGTGCAGCTGCAACCCGAAAGTGCCCCCGCGTTCTGGGCCAAGCTTACCGTCGACCGCAACCCCGATGCCACAGCGGCTGAACAGGCCAGTTTCCGCCAGTGGCTCAACCAATCCTACTAACGCTCCGTTGCATCCGTATCGGCCCGCGCCTCCTTCCCGCCCTTACTCCCCTAGCGTTATGTTCCCGCTTCGTCCGCTGCCGGCTTTACTAGGCCTGTGCTTGCTGACTGCCTGCTCCTTACGGATGCAGCCGGGAGAGCGTGCCCGGCCGGGAACGGTGCCGCGCACGGCTCCGCCCCCACCGGGCACGGCGGGTGGCACCAGGCGCCCGGTGCCGCCACCTATTTACCGCCTCACCAACTTCGATACCCTTATTGTTGGCGCGCAGGTATTGCACCTCTACCCCGCCTCGCGCAGTGTGTACGAGCAGTTGCCGCTGCAGCCGTGGTTATCGAACGAAGAACCCGCCGAGGGCGAAGAGTTGGACCCCGAAGCCGAAGAGCGGCGCCACCTGCGCCAGGCAGGGCAGGCTGTAAAACGGAATGGCCATGCCCTGCACCTGCGCTGTAGCAGCGGCAAAACCGTGCGCTTGGTTAACAATCCGGCTGAAACCGACGACAACATCTTCTACCAATACGTAGCTACACTGTCCGGCATTAACAGCTGGCTGGTGGCTGTGCACCTCTATGAAGGCGGTTATTTCTTGATCATCGACCGGGCAACGGGCCGCCAAACCGTAGTTTGGAGCCCACCTTCTGTAGCGCCCGACGGCAAAATGTTTGTGTGCGGCTCCTCCGATGTGCTGGCGCGCTACGAACCCAGTGGCCTGCAGGTATGGCGCATGGAAAACGGCCGCCCCCGCCTGTTGTGGGAGCGGCAAACCGAGTGGGGCGTCAGCCAGGCGCGCTGGCTGAATAACCATACCATAGTGTTCGAGCAGGACTTTTTCCACAACGGGGATGTGGACACCCGCTTGAAGCGTCTGGCCTTGGTGAATTAGCTACGCTTACCCACACAAAAAAGCCCCGCCGGATTTCTCCGGCGGGGCTTTTTCACTGTATGCTTTAAGCTAGTCGGCTTTGCGGCCGGGACCTTTCTGGCTGTTGTCTACCGACATGGGCCGGTTGCCTTGCGGGTTGCTGCGCGGCTTGTTAAGCTGACTCGAGCGGGCTTCGTCCTTGTTACCACCCGGCGTGTTGCCCCGGGTTTCGTTGCCTTCCTCCGAAATCGGGTTGCGGCTTACGTTCTGGACCTGGGTTCCGCCGCTATTCGAGGTCGGAATCTGGCTGTTTTCCAAGTGGGTTTCCGGGTTGGAGTTCGGAATCAGCTCTTGGTTCTTGTTGTGGTTATGTTTGCTTTTGCTCTGTGACATGGTGCGGGTGCGTTTTAGGGAAAACGAATACTTCTTTTACCCCACTCGCCCCTGTCGGGTTGCCTTAGGCCAACACTTCGTCCACGCGCACCAAGTCGCCGAACTGCTTTTCGCGCTCCTGAATTTCTTCCGGCGTGAGGTTCAGCAGGCGCTCAGTACCAAATTTCTCCACGCAGAACGAGGCCATGGCCGAGCCGTGAATTACCGCGCGCTTCATGTTTTCGAAGCTGATGTCGTCGGTAGCGGCCAGGTGACCGATGAAACCACCCGCGAAGGTGTCGCCGGCACCGGTCGGGTCGAACACTTCTTCCAAGGGTAGCGCCGGGCAGAAGAAAATCTGCTTTTTGTGGAACAGCAGGGCGCCATGCTCCCCCTTCTTGATGATGAGGAACTTTGGTCCCAGCGCCAGAATCTTGCGGGCGGCCTTCACCAACGAGTACTCGCCGCTAAGCTGGCGGGCTTCTTCGTCGTTAATGCTGAGCACGTCCACCATCTGAATGGTTTGCAGCAGCTCATCCAAGGCAATGTCCATCCAGAAGTTCATCGTGTCCATCACAATGAGCTTGGGGCGGTTCACGAGGCGCTGAATAACGAGACGTTGAATCTGGGGCGTCAGGTTGCCCAGCATCAAGTACTTGCAGTCCTGGTACGCGTCGGGAATAATGGGGTCGAAATCGGCCAGCACGTTCAGCTCCGTCACCAGGGTCTCGCGCGAGTTCAGGTCGGTGTTGTACTTGCCCGACCAGAAGAACGACTTTTCGCCCTGCTTGATTTGCAGGCCTTCGGTATCCACGCCGTGTTCCTGCAGCGTCATAATGTCGCTCTGCGGAAAGTCGTCGCCCACCACGGCAACCAGCTTAATGGGCTTCGTGGAGTACGAAGCGGCCAGGGAAACGAAGGTGGCAGCACCGCCGATGATTTTATCGGTTTTGCCGAACGGCGTTTCGATGGCATCGAAGGCCACGGAACCAATGACGAGCAAGCTCATAGACGCGGAAAAGAAGTGTCGTGAAAAAGAATTTGTGCTGGGTAAACCCGGCCAAACATAAAAAAGTCCCCGGAGCTGGGCTTCGGGGACTTGAGTGGGTAAGTAATGGGGCTCGAACCCACGACCTTCGGAATCACAATCCGACGCTCTAACCAGCTGAGCTATACCTACCGTGTTGGTTTGGATGGGCAAAAGTAGGCTATGCTGGGGTTTAAGCCAAGAAAACGGTCAACTTTTTTCGCACATTCCCTCCGCCTCAGCCCATTTGCCCCCTCCGATTCTGGTTCGCGTACCTTTGCAGCCAGCAGCTCTGCTATCCTATGACTGAACTTCCCGATCAACCCACGCCCGAATCGTCCGCTTCTTTGTCGTTCGACGATTTTAAGCTCAACAAGCAGTTGCTCACGGCCGTAGCCGAAGCCGGCTTTACCACGCCCACGCCCGTGCAGCAGCAAACCATTCCGCTGCTGCTCGCCGGCCACGACGTGCTGGGCATTGCCCAAACCGGCACGGGCAAAACCGCTGCCTTTGGCTTGCCGCTGCTCATGAAGGTGAAATACGCGCAAGGCATAAACCCACGGGCCTTAGTAATGGCACCCACCCGGGAGCTGGCCATGCAGCTGGAGGCCCACCTGCAAAAGCTGGCCGTTAATACCGATTTGCGCATTTATGCCATCTACGGCGGACTGGGGCCGAAAACGCAGATCGAAACCATTGCCAAGGGCGTTGATATTCTGATTGCCACCCCGGGCCGCCTCATGGAGCTGTACCTGAAGGGCCATTTGGTGCTGAAGGAACTGAAGACGCTGGTGCTCGACGAGGCCGACAAAATGATGGACATGGGCTTCATGCCCCAGATTCGTCGGCTGCTGGAGGTGATTCCGCGCAAGCGCCAGAACGTACTGTTCTCGGCCACCATGCCCGAAAAGGTGACTACACTGAGCGAGGAATTCCTGGAGTTTCCGGTGCGAGTAGAGGTAACGCCGCCGGCCCAGCCCGCGCAAACGGTAACGCAGGTGATGTACCGTGTGCCCAACCTCGTTACCAAAATCAACCTGCTCGGCTACCTATTCCGCGACCAGGAAACGTTTCACCGCGTCATGATTTTCTGCCGCACCAAGGAGCACGCCGAAAACGTAGCGCACTTCCTGGGCCGTAAAGTAACCGGCGAGGTACGGGCCATTCACGGCAACAAAGGCCAAAACGTGCGCATAAACAGCATGGAGGCGTTTAAGGCCGGGGAACTGCGCTTCCTGGTAGCTACCGATGTAGCCGCTCGCGGCATCGACGTGCCTCAGGTGAGCCACGTCATCAACTTCGACGTGCCGCTGGTGTACGACGACTATGTGCACCGCATTGGGCGCACGGGACGGGCCCAGCACACCGGCGCGGCCATTACGTTCGTGAACGAGGCCGAAGTACACCATGTGGGCCGCATTGAGGAGTTGATCAAGCAGCAAATTCCCGAGCTACCTATTCCGCCCGACGTTAAAATTGCCGAAACGCTTTTCGACGAGCAGCAAGCCATTGCCAAGGAGCTGGACGATCAACGCCGCCGCCTCGACCCCGATTTCAAGGGCGCATTCCACGACAAGCAGGAGTGGCTGAAGGCCGGTGAAACCATTGATAAGCGCACTGGCAAAACCTACGAAGGCCCGCTGAAAAGCAAGAAAGGCGGTAAAGCCAATCCATCGAAACGCACTTCTTCGAAGCCTTCCGTGAAAGCCGCCAAGGCCGCCCGGGCTAAAAACAGCCGCCGCAAGTAAAAGGCGCTTAACCGCACCCCACGAAAAAGGCCCCGTCAGTGTAGTAACTGGCGGGGCCTTTTTCGTGGGGTGCTTTTTATTCAGCTGTTAGCGCCGAAAAATGGGCAGGTCGCTAAACTTGATGGTTAGGAAGGTAAAGGTGGCTCCCCACAGCAAGGCGCTCCAAAACATGTGAATCAGGATTTGCTGCCGCCGTACGCCCAGCATAGTGGCAATAACGGTACCGCCGATGGGCGTGAGCAGAATGGGCGTGAGGAACGCAATGCCACTGATGCCAAAACGCTTGAAAACGCGCACAATAGCGCGCGAACGGCGCGAGAAAACCGGTTTGTGCCGCAACCGCCGCCGGCGCTGTAAATGTGCTGCCAAGCGCCGCCCCAACCCCGACACCACCGCCACACTGGTCATCATGCCCGCTACCGTTAGCGCCATGGTTTGCGCAAACGACATGCCCGCCGCAGCTCCCGTTACCGGGCCGCCGATGAACTTGAACATGCTCAGCAGGAAGACAGTAGCGTATTTAAGGACGTAGGTCATCATGGGTAAACCAACAGCAACACGTTCTGCAACGCAGGTACAGGCTTTGAATACCCGACCTCAACCGTTTGGGTTCCTTATCAAATGGTTAAATCAGAGTTTGCTGCCGTACGACAGGTCCCCGGCGTCGCCCAGGCCGGGCACAATGTAGGCGTGCTCGTTGAGGTGGTCGTCGAGGGCGGCCAGCCAGAGCTGGGCTTCGGGCACCTCCTGCATTACGTGCTGCACGCCTTCGGGTGAAGCAATAACGGCGGCAATGTGCACTTGCCGCGGCTGCCCGAAGCGCAGCATGGCGCGGTAGGTTAGGGCCAGGGACTTGCCGGTGGCCAGCATAGGGTCGGCCAGAATTAGCACGCGCCCATCCAGGTTCGGGGCCGAGAGGTAATCCACCTGTACCTCTACTCGCGAGGTGGCCTCGATGCGGTAAGCCGCTACAAAGGCGCTCGGCGACTGGTCGAAGTAGTTCAGAAAGCCTTGATGAAAAGGCAAGCCGGCGCGCAACACCGTGGCTAGCACCGGGAAGTCGCCCAGCAACTGCCCCGTCGATTCGGCCAGCGGGGTTTGCACCGTTTTCTCGGTGTACTCCAACTGCGAACTGATGCGATAAGCCATGATTTCGCCCAAACGCTGGAGGTTGCGGCGGAAACGCAGCGAGTCGCGCTGCACGCTTACGTCGCGCAGCTCAGCGAGGAAGTGGTTGGCAATGCTGGGCTCGGCGCACACGATGTGCACGCGGTCGTTGGTGGTCAGCGCTTCCAGGTCAGGTACCACGGGCGGGTCGTTTGGGTGAGGATGTAATACGGTACGGGCCGCGCCCCGAAGTTGGCAAAAAACCGCGCAATGCTGGGCATCATTCCCCCTTCAAAGTCAAGCACCAGCCCGGGGGTACCGGCGTTACGGCGGATGGCTTCGTCGAGCAACAGCAGCGGGGCAGCGGCTTTTTTGCCGGCAGGCGTGGCGGCGGCAAACAGGTAAATCAGGCGGCTGCGGTACCGGATGAACAAGGCGCCGGCCAGTAATTCCTGGGAATTAGCGGCGTAAGCGTGCAATATCAGCGGTTGCTGATTCTCCCACAGCCGGGGCACAAGCTGCCGCAAGCGTTGGTAATACGCGGGCTTCATTCCACCTACTTCCGCGCCTTTCTCTTGCTGAAACAGGTGAATGAGCGGCGATATGCTATTGGCCTCGGCTATCGTTAGGGCATTACGCTCGTTTAGCTGGCGCAGTCGGCGGCGGTAATCGGCGCAATAGCCGTCCCGAATGGCTTCGTGGGTAGCATCAAGGGGTAAATGGTAGGTAACCTGCTCAGCCAACTGCCAGCCTTTGGGCAGAAAGGCAGGCGCGGGGTTGCTGTCGTTCAACTGTAGGTGCAGACGGGCAAAGCGGCCCTCCAGCAAGGCTAAGTACTCTCCTACTTCCCGGTGGTGGCTGCCGGCAGTAGTGAGCAAGCCCAATTGCTGCGTAAACGGTGGCTGCAGGGCTTCACGGCCCCATAGGCGTGGCTGCGTGGGCACCGGGAATAAGCTAAGGTAGCGTCCATCATCCTCCACTTCTACTACCGCACCGAGGTTGCCAGCGTTGATGTTACGCAGCCAAACGGAATGGGCGTACGGCACTACCTGCTCGGCCGTATCGACGCATTCATCCCATGCATGAGGGTCGAAGTCAGTATGGCGGAGGTAGCGGAGCGGCACGACCCAAAGGTAGGGCCAGAGGTGCGTGGCGTCCCAACACTTTTTGCAGCACCGTCAGGCTGTTTGGACATGCAGTTGCAGCCTCAGGTCGGCCATTGTAAAACAGCAGCGCCACGGCTATACAAGCCGTGGCGCCATATAAACCCAAGTACAGCGTGGGGTACTTACGCAGCTACTTTCTCTTTTACTTTGGCGAACTGTACGCTGGCTAGCAGCTTTACGTCATCGCCCACCACAATGGCACCGGCTTCGGTTACGGCGCTCCAGGTAAGGTTGAAGTCTTTGCGGCTGATTTTGCCGCTCACTTCAAAACCGGCCTTTTCGTTGCCGTAAAAATCGGTGGCTGCGCCGCCGTATTCCACATCGAAGCTCACGGGGCGGGTTACGTCCTTAATGGTGAGGTTGCCTTCAAGGGTGTAGGTATCACCGCCGGTTTTGCGCAGCCCCGTCGACTCGAAGGTGAGTTGCGGGTAAGTCTGCGCGTCAAAGAAATCAGGCGACTTTAGGTGCTGGTCGCGCTGCTCTTGGTTGGTATCGATGCTGTTGATGTCGGCCGAGAAGCGCACCTGCGCGCTTTCGAAATCGTGGCCAGTGGTTTCGGCCGTGCCGGCAAACGTTTTAAACGAGCCCGTTACGGTGGAAATAACTAAGTGCTTAATCTTAAACTGGATTTCGGAGTGGGTTGGGTCGAGCACCCATTTGGTAGTGGCCATGGCGGTTGAAACGTTTGGTTGAAGAGAGTTTTTCAGTGAAAACAGCGGCCGGGGTTTAAAGACTTCGCTTGCTGTAACCCCAACCAACTAAACAAATGTATGTACAATAAATGTACATACATAGTTTTTGATGAAATTATTTTTTGCCTACTCTTTTCCCTAATATTTTGCCTTTGCTACCTGCTCTCAACCAGCCTGGTGAATGCGTTGCTTCGGGTCTACATAAGTCGCTACCATAAGCCGTAAAAACACCAAGGCCAGCACCCAATGGGTGCTGGCCTTGGTGTTTCAACCAATGAGTGGGGTGTACTATTCGTGGATCATCTTCAGCACCTGCTTGTGCTTGCCCTGCTGCACGGTTAGGTAGTAAACGCCCGTTTTCAGCGAAGCGGCTTGCGGAAGTGCCAGCTCCTGCGTGCCAGCGGCCACTTTAGCCGTCGTAGCAAGTACTGTTTGGCCCAGCACATTATGCACGGTAAGGTTTACCTCTCCTGCCTCGAAGGATTCAAAGCGTACGCTCACTTTTTCTGAGTAGGGGTTCGGGAAAACATTACCGGTGAAGGCTTGAGACACCGCCGGAACCTGCACTGCCCGTACCGGCGAAAGAGTTGACTGCCCGTCTTCGTCTACCTGCCGCAAGCGGTAGTACACGTTGCGAACTGACACCTGCGTCAGGCTCAGGTCGGTGAACTGGTAGCTGGTGCGGGTGGTGGTAGTGCCGGCACCGGCACGCTGGCCAACACGCTCGAACGAAGCTCCGTCCAGGCTGCGCTGCACTTCAAAGTAGGCGTTATTCTTCTCCGACGCCGTGGACCAAGTCAGCACCGGGTTACGTTCGCCCCAAGCAGCCACGAAGCTGATGAGCTCCACCGGCAGCGGCCGTGTAACGGTTACGGTTACTTGCTGGCTGTTGGTGCAACCGAGGCTGTTGGTGCCGGTTACGGTGTACGTGGTGGTCACCTCGGGGCTAGCCGTAACCGTGGAGCCCGTGGTGGCGCTGAGGCCCGTAGCCGGCGACCAGGTGTAGCTGTCGGCGCCGCTGGCGGTGAGAACGGAAGAGCTGCCTCGGGCCATGGTGGTAGAGGACGGAGTGACCGATACCGTAGGACTGGCGTTTACGCCTACCGAAACATCCCGGGTATTCGAGCCACAGGAAGTGGTGGTGATAACGCGGTAGGTGGTGGCGGTGGTCGGCGAGGCCGCGTAGGCTGCATCGGTGGAAAGCACCGTGCCCAGATCTGACGTGCGGTACCAACGGTAGGTTGCGCCGGTAATGTTCGAGCTTGCCGTGAGGGTAGTAGAGCTACCCGCACACACCGTGGCCGAGGCAGGCGTTACGCCGAAGGTGGCAGCAGGCACAACCGTAACGGCAACCTGGCTGGTAGTGGTACCGCAGTCGGTGGTAGCCGTTACGGTATAGGTAGTGTTGGCGGTAGGGCTGGCTACTACCGAGGCTCCGGTTGTAGCGCTCAGGCCAGTGCTGGGCGACCAGCTAAACGTAGCGCCAGGGTTGTTCGAGGCAGCCGTTAGCGTAGTGGATCCGCCGGTGCAGATAACAGGAGCGTTTGGCGACACGGCCACGGTAGGCGCGGCTACCGTTACGGTTACCCGACGGGTAAGAGCACCGCAATCCGACGAGCTGGCGTTAACCTGGTACGTGGTGGTGGCGGTAGGCGAAACCGGTAGCGTGGGTCCCGAACCGATCGGCGTATTAAGATCGGCGGCGTTAAACCACTGGTAAGTGGCACCGGCACCGCTATAGCTAGCTGTAAGTGTAGTGGTTTGGCCGGCGCAAATGGCAGGAGCAGCAGGCGAAATAGTTAGGGCGTTAACCGGTACCGTGAGCTGCTGGGAGCTGCTGCCGCAGCTGGTGGGGGCCGTAACAGTGTACGATGTAGTAGCAGCGGGCGATACAGTCAAGGTGCCCGTGTTGGTAACGGTGGCCATGCCGGGTGCCGACCACGTGTACTGGCCGTTGCTGGAACCGGTAGCCGTTAAAGTAGCCTGCCCACCTACGCAAATGCCGGCTGCCGCCAGGTTAGACGTCAGCGAGAGAGTGGGGGTAACCGTTAGGTACACGTAGTTCACCGAACTGCAGTTGGCATCGGCATCCGCTTTCAAGCGGAAGGTGGTTGCATTGGTGAAGGATACCGCTTGGCTTTGCGTGGTATTTCTGGGAATCAGCGTTGGGATGCTCAAATCCTCTACTACGTCCAAAGCAGAATTGGTCGCATGCTTGGTTATTACCCTCGACCAAGTGAAAATACCGTTGGAAGTAGAGCTGCCGGTAAACACGTACTGCGCGTTGGCCGATGGGCAAACAGAGGCGCTGAAACCGTTCTGGCCGTTGTTAACCGTGTTCGACGTCAGTACCCCGTTCTCGTAGTAGGTAATGGTTATCTGGTTGGAGCATTGCCCAAAGCTGATCATGGGAACCAGCAACAAAACCATGAAACTCAGGAAAGTGTAAAGTCTCTGCATGTGAAGTTTTGTTTTCAGTGTGAGTAGGCGCAATTTATTTCAATATGCAAATCTAAAGCTTAAAATCAAATTTCAATCAACTGCTTTATTTTCAGTAGCTTATTAAAAGAATTCATGGCAAAGTACAAAATATTGTCAACGGAAAAATCATATATTATTTATTAGAAAAAGACAACAGACAAATATGCATATACCTAGAAAACACGAAATTATCTTTTGCTCTTATTCTTACTATCATCTGATTTTCTGCGAGAACAGGGCATTGTTCTTTCTGCTAAGTCGGAGTACTTAAGAGCAACTGGCCTAGCTCCAAAAAGCCGAAAGCCCCGCCGGACTAATCCGGCGGGGCTTTCGATTTCGCTTATGCTGCGGCTACTAGCGCAACGTTAGTTTCTCAGTTTTAGCGGCGGTTACCTTGGCTGCCTGCTCACGCACAGCTTGCGCAATACCAGCGGCATCGAAACCGCACTCTTTGTATAGCTCATCCTGCGAGCCGTGCTCCACCACGCGGTCGGGAATGCCGAGGCGCTTCACGGGCAGGCTGTACCCGTGGTCGGCCATGAACTCCAGCACGGCGGCGCCGCAACCACCCTGCAGACAGCCGTCTTCCACGGTTACAAGGGCTTTGTAGCGTCGAAGCACCTGGTGCAGCAGTTCCTCGTCGAGGGGCTTGCAGAAGCGCAGGTCGTAATGGCCGGTGTCGAGACCTTCGGCTTCCAGCAGCTGGGTGGCTTTCACGGCGTAGTTGCCAATGTGGCCGATGCTGAGAATAGCTACGTCGCCGGAACCCTCACGCACGGTGCGGCCGGTGCCCACCGCAATGCGTTGCAGGGGCTTGCGCCACTCGGGCATTACGCCTTCGCCGCGCGGGTAGCGGATGCTGAACGGCCCGGCGTTTTCGGGCAGCGTGGCTGTGTACATCAGGTTGCGTAATTCCTCCTCGTTCATGGGCGCCGAAACCACCATGTTCGGAATGCTGCGCATGTAGGCCAAATCATAGGCGCCGTGGTGGGTGGGGCCGTCGGCGCCGGCAAAACCGGCGCGGTCGAGGCAGAACACCACGTGCAGGTCCTGCAGGGCTACGTCGTGCACCACTTGGTCGTAGGCGCGCTGCATAAACGACGAGTAGATGTTGCAGAACGGAATCATTCCCTGCGTGGCAAGGCCGGCCGAAAAGGTTACGGCGTGCTGCTCGGCAATACCTACGTCGAAAGCGCGTTCGGGCATGGCCGCCATCATGATGTTCAGCGAGCAACCCGAAGGCATGGCCGGCGTTACGCCCATCACCTTGTCATTCTGCTCGGCCAGCTCCACCATGGTGTGGCCGAAGACGTCTTGGTACTTGGGCGGCTGGGGCTTATCGGGGACTTTTTTGTAAATCTCGCCCGTGATTTTATCGAACAAGCCCGGCGCGTGCCACAGCGTCTGGTCCTTTTCGGCCAGCGCGTAGCCTTTGCCTTTCACCGTTACGCAATGGAGCAGCTTAGGTCCGGGAATGGACTTCAAGTCGTTCAGAATACTCACGAGGTGCTGCACGTCGTGGCCGTCCACGGGGCCAAAATAGCGCAGGTTCAGGGCCTCGAACAGGTTGCTCTGCTTCATGAGCGTGGCCTTCATGGCTTGCTCCACTTTGCGGGCAATTTGCTGGGGGTTGGGCCCGAACTTCGAGAGCTTGCCGAGTACGTTCCACAGCTCGTCGCGCACGCGGTTGTAGGTGCGCGAAGTGGTAATGTCGGTGAGGTATTCCTTGAGCGCGCCCACGTTGGGGTCGATGCTCATGCAGTTATCGTTGAGGATAACGAGCAGGTTGGTGTTGGCTACGCCGGCGTGGTTTAGGGCCTCGAAAGCCATACCCGCGGTCATGGCGCCGTCGCCGATTACGGCAATGTGCTGCCGGTCGAACTCCTTTTTGTAATCGGAAGCCACGGCCATGCCTAATGCCGCGCCGATGCTGGTGGAGCTGTGACCCACCCCAAAGGCGTCGTACTCGCTTTCCTTGCGCTTCGGGAAGCCCGACATGCCGCCGTACTTGCGGTTGGTGGGAAACTGCGCGCGACGGCCGGTCAGGATTTTGTGGCCGTAGGCCTGGTGGCCTACATCCCACACCAGTTGGTCGTAGGGCGTGTTAAAAACGTAATGGAGCGCTACAGTTAGCTCTACCACGCCGAGCGAGGCGCCAAAGTGGCCGCCGTAAATCGAAACCGAATCGACAATGAATTGCCGCAGCTCTTGGCTCAGCTGGACCAGCTGGTCCTCGCGCAACTCTTTTAAATCGGCAGGCGAATCAATAGCCGCCAGCAAGGGTCCGGGTTCGACAATCATTGGGGAAACGGCAGACAAATAGAATGGTAGTGACTCAACCAGCGCACGGCCAGAATGTTGCAGCAGCGCTAAAGTAGAGCCAATGCCAGCAGGCAAAGGTACGACAAATCTAAATCGGCGGTTCGCCCAGGCACTACATCCTAACGCTATAACAGCCTGCACAAAACGCTTCGGGCTGGACTGCCGTTGTTTTGCGCAGAACGCGGTAGTAATTCCCTATCTGCGGCTATTCTCGGCCTTAATGTAGTTTTAACCGCCTCCCGTAAACCTACTGCGTATTTTTGCCGGGCATTCCCCTCTCTTTCGCATGAGTAACCTCCAGCAAGACCGTCAGCTGCTCGAAAAACTGTCGCCTTCGCGCATGTTGTTGCCGGTGGTCATTGGGTTGGGCGTAGTCGGCTTTATGTTCTGGCGCAGCTACAAGCCCGGCGACTTGGCCCCGTTGGCCGATGCTCGCCCGTGGTGGCTGCTGGTTACGCTGCTCGTGCTGCTGGTGCGCGACCTGGGCTACGTGTACCGCATCAAGCATATTTCCGAGGAAACGCTGTCGTGGAAGCAAAGCCTTGATGTAATTATGATCTGGGAGTTTGCCTCCTGTGTGCTGCCGTCGGCGGTGGGCGGTACGGCTATTGCCTCGTTTCTACTGAACAAGGAGGGCATTCCACTGGGCAAGTCGTTGGCCTACGTGATGGTTACAGCCATGCTAGACAACCTGTATTTTGTGGTGGCCGTGCCGCTGGTGATACTGCTGGCCGGCGACTACATCTACCCGCACGAAGCGTTGCAGGGCGGTTTCGTGCTTACGCTCAAAATTGCTTTTGGCCTCAGCTACGTGTTCACCCTCGCGTACTCGGGCTTAATGGCGTATGCGCTGTTCGTGAACCCGCACTCGGTAAAGCGGTTGCTGGTGCGCTTGTTTTCGCTGAAAGGCCTGCACCGCTGGCGCCGCCGGGCGTACCACCATAGCCTGGAAATGGTACACGCCTCGGCACAGTTGCGCGGTAATAGCCTTGGGTATTGGCTGCAGGCGGCTTTATCTACGGCCTTCGTCTGGACGGCGCGCTACCTCGTTATCGGTTGCCTGATTGCCGCTTTTGTGCCCATTACGGCCGGCACTTTCGGCATCATCTTCGCCCGAAACCTCATCTACAAAGTGGTGTTGCTGGTGGCCATTACCCCTGGTGGCGCCGGCTTTGCCGAAGGCGCGTTTCCCACGTTCTTCCGCAAGTTCGCCGGCTCCGATACCATGACGAACTTCATTCTGCTGCTCTACCGCATCGTTACGTATTACCTGTACTTGGTGCTGGGCACCATTTTCCTGCCGCGCTGGGTAGGCCGGGTATTCGGCAAGAAAGTAGTGAAAGAGGTTATGGCCTCGTAGTATCGGCCTGACCAATAAACGACGCACAAAAAAGCCCTTCCGCCGAAGCAGAAGGGCTTTTCAATTTGCTTGAATAGTTGCTTACTCCTTTTCCAGCTGCAGCTCGGCGCCTTCGGGGCTACGTAGCGTCAGGCGGTCGTCGGTAAGCGTAACCACGTCGAAGGTGTTGGCCGCGTTACCGTTTTCGGGCGTCATGGTAATCTTCTTGTTGGCTTGGTCGAAGGTGTACTTGCCGTTCACCGTTTGCGCCTGCGAGGTCATGTTGTACTGGCCGTTGGCGTAAAACCGAATCTGCTCGTCTTCCTGGGCGTCGGTTTGCTTAACCTTGTCGCCGGAGGCGTCTTTCTCTTTATGGGTTTTCCACACCTTGCTTTCGGTGCCGTAAAGCATGTTAACGCCTTCTACCTTGCCTTCCTTGCTGCCGCAAGCGAAGGTAAACAGGGTAACAAGCATGAAAAGGCTGGCGAGGTAATGGAGGCGGGTTACTTGTTTCATGGGTGAAGTCGGTTTAAGATGAGGGAGGATCGAATGCATTAGACCGCCGTTTAGCGGCCGAGTTTCTTACGCGCAACCGTTCAAAGGGTTAACATAGCTATGTGCAAATGCATGAGGGGCAGCGGCACCACAACCTAGTTGGCAGCTCCAGCGTAAAGCAGAGCCGACCAATTGATCATCAGACTGTTGGCCGCTTTCTTTTCTCAACCTCCAACCGACACACCACCATGGGACTGTTTGATTTCCTGAGCAATAAGGGCGAAAAAGAGCCCGTAAAACCAACCACCCAACCCGCAGCCGGCGACTCGACCGGTTTCTTTGGCAACCAGACGCAGCCCGCCGCTACCCAAGGCGACTCCTACACGGTAGTAAGCGGCGACTCACTGTCGAAAATTGCCAAAAACCACTACGGCGACGCTGCCAAGTGGCACCAGATTTACGATGCCAATAAGGCCACCATCGGCAACAACCCCGACCACATTGAAGTGGGTCAGAAGTTAACGCTGCCGAAGCTATAATCGACTACCACAAGCAAGTCTGAAGCCGTCCGGAGTTAATCCCGGATGGCTTTTTTTGTAGGCAAGAAAAAATTCATAAACAGCTTAAAGGCAGACAAATACACGCATCATATATAATAAGGCACAAAAACTGCGCGCGTCTATTTTTCCTCGCCAAAAAACTTTATCAAGCTCTTGCGCTTTTAAAATCCAGCACTACATTTGTGCCGATCGATGCTTCCGGCATCAATCTTTTTTTGACGCGTTTTATTCCGAAGAGGCGAGAGAACAGGCTCCGCGACCCTCTGGCAACCACCAGCAAATGCACCAGCTGGCAGGTGCCAATTCCTGCCCCCGACCGAAATCGGCGGGGGACAAATAAATGGCGTGCTATGGCAACTACCCCACACCCCTCCGCCCCTTTCTCGTTCCGCTCTCCGGCGGCGCCCGTTACGGCTTTGTTCGTTTCCGCCGCCGCTCAGGGCATGGTCATGCCGCAGCCGCTGCATGCCGCTGCCATGTTGGGCTGTTGTTGCTGTTGTTGGTAGTTGTGCTGCGTTCGGGTTGCTAGTTAGCCCGCCCTACCCCTTCCCATTTCTGATTTTGCCGCCGGGCTTAACTGGCGGCGCGTGGCTGTTTCACTTCCGAATCTTCGTTTCGGCGCTACAGGCTACGGTTTTGGCGCATTCCACTCGCAGTTGTACCGGGTCATTTGCCGGTCAGCGCGGGGCCGCCCTCCTGCATCGAGTCCTCATTCTCTCAACCTCTTTCTCAGCCTAATCATGTCTGCTCAAAACTTCCAGTTCGAGACCCTGCAACTCCACGCCGGCCAGCAGCCCGACCCCACCACCGGCGCCCGTGCCGTGCCGCTGTACCAAACCACTTCCTACGTGTTCAAGAACGCTGAACACGGCGCCAACCTGTTTGCCCTAAAGGAGTTCGGCAACATTTACACCCGCCTCATGAACCCCACCACCGACGTGTTCGAGCAGCGCATTGCGGCGCTTGAAGGCGGTGTGGCGGCCCTGGCTACGGCCTCGGGCCAAGCGGCGCAGTTCATTGCCTTGAACAACATTCTGCAAGCCGGCGACAATTTCGTTTCGACTTCGTTCCTGTACGGCGGCACGTACAACCAGTTTAAAGTAGCCTTCAAGCGCCTGGGTGTGGAAGTACGCTTTGCCGACGGCGACAACCCCGAGAGCTTCGAGCGGCTAATTGACGAGAATACCAAGGCCCTGTACTTGGAAACCATTGGCAACCCCGGCTTTAACATTCCGGATTTCGAGGCCATTGCCGCCATTGCTGAGAAACACGACCTCCCGCTGATTGTGGATAACACCTTTGGGGCAGGCGGCTACCTGTTTCGGCCGCTGGAGCACGGCGCGCACATTGTGGTGGCTTCAGCTACCAAGTGGATTGGCGGCCACGGCACCAGCATTGGCGGGGTGATTGTGGACGGTGGCAAATACGATTTTGGCAACGGCAAATTCCCGCAATTTACCGAGCCGAGCGAAGGCTACCACGGCCTCGTGTTCAACGACGTATTTGGCAAGGGCGGTCCGTTCGGCAACATCGCCTTCATCATTCGGGCCCGCGTGGAAGGGTTGCGCGACTTCGGTCCGTCGCAGAGCCCGTTTAACTCCTTCCTGCTGCTGCAGGGCATTGAAACCTTAAGCCTGCGCGTGGACCGCACCGTGGAAAACGCCCTCAAAATTGCCGAATGGCTGGAGCAGCACCCGCAGGTGGAAGCCGTGAACTACCCTGGTCTGAAAAGTAGCCGCTACCACCAACTGGCCACCAAATACCTGAAGCGCGGCTTTGGCGGCGTGCTCACCTTCGCCATCAAAGGCTCGAAGGACACGGCCACGCAGTTCATTGACAACCTACAACTGGTAAGCCACCTGGCCAACGTGGGCGACGCCAAAACGCTCATCATTCAGCCCTCGGCCACCACGCACCAGCAACTTTCCGACGAAGAGCAGCGCGCTGCCGGCGTAACGCCCACGCTGCTGCGCCTCTCGCTAGGCCTGGAGCACATCGACGACATCAAAGCCGACCTGCAACGCGCATTCGACGCCGTAAGCAACGCCGAAACGCGCTCATTCGACAGCGACGAAAGCGAAATCCTAACCAAGCAGGAAGCCGAGCACCCCGCTACGCTGGAAGTGTAAAGGGAGGGGAAAACCGTGGCCGCGCCTGGGTACCTGGCGCGGCCCCACCTCCAGCCAGCGGGGCCTTGTTCACCGGCCTTTTCCACCCACATTGAAAAGGAGCCTCTCGCAGGCTCTACCGCACCCTCTGCGGGAGCCGGCGAACAAGGAAATTTCAAACCGAACGCGCGTAAAACTGCGCCAAGGCATTATTTAGCAGACTTTGCGGGGCTGATTTCCATGAACGAGCCAGCTGTATTGCGCCTTACCCAACCGTTGCCGCTTGAGTGCGGCGGCGTGCTACCGGGCGTGCAAATCACCTACCATACTTATGGCACCCTAAACGCCGCCCAGGATAACGTGCTGTGGGTGTGCCATGCCCTCACGGCCAACTCCGATGTGTTGGACTGGTGGCCGGGCTTGGTGGGCGCGGGTCATTACTTCGACCCGGCCGACTGGTTTATCGTGTGCGCCAACGTGCTGGGCTCGTGCTACGGCACCACCGGCCCGGCCACACCGCTGCCGCCGCACCACCGGCCGCTATACCAGGCGTTTCCGCGCCTTACGGTGCGCGACGTGGTGGCGGCGCACGAGCAATTACGTCAGCACTTGGGCCTAGCCAAAATTCACACGGTTATCGGCGGCTCCTTAGGCGGTCAGCAGGCCGTGGAATGGGCCGTGCAACAGCCCGAGCTGTTCGAACACCTGGTGCTGCTGGCTACTAACGCCCGCCACTCGCCGTGGGGCATTGCATTTAACGAGGCGCAGCGGCTAGCCATTCAGGCCGATTGTACCTACGAAGGCGGCGGCCCCGACGGCGGTCGGGCCGGCTTGCGGGCGGCCCGGGCCGTGGCGCTGCTTAGCTACCGCAGCCACGACGCCTACGGCCGCACCCAGGCCGAAACCGACGACGATGCCCTGCCGGCGTTTTACCGCGCCAGCTCTTACCAGCAATACCAGGGCGATAAGCTAGTGGCGCGCTTCAATGCCTACAGCTACGTCACGCTCTCGCAAATCATGGACTCGCACCATGTGGGGCGCGGGCGCGGCGGCGTGGAAGCAGCCTTGGCGCGGGTGCAGGCCCGCACCTTGGTGTTGGGCATTACCTCCGATGTGCTCTTTCCCGTGAGCGAGCAGCAGGAACTTGCCCGGCTGATTCCGGGCGCTATGTACGCCGAAATGGAGTCGCCTTACGGCCACGACGGCTTCCTGATTGAAACCGCGCAAATCGCGCATTTTCTCGACCGATTTTATGTCCAAACCTTCGCCCATTAACCCCCTGCGCCTCGGTCTCATTGGCTTTGGCTGCGTGGGGCAAGGGCTCTACGATATTCTGCAGAAGCTACCCGAGCCGGGCTTTGTGGTGCAGCGCATCGCCGTAAAAAACCCCTCGAAGCTGCGCCCATTACCAGCCGAGCGGTTCGAGTTCCACGCCGACGACCTCGTGAATGACCCCGAGCTGGATTTGTTGGTGGAAGTTATCGACGACCCCAACGAGGCGTTTCGACTGGTGAGCCAGGCCCTGCAGCTGGGCCGCAAGGTAGCAACGGCCAACAAGGCCATGGTGGCCCGCCACCTACCCGAGCTGCTGGATTTACAACGCGAATTCGGCGGCGCATTGCTCTACGAAGCATCGGTGTGCGGCAGCATTCCCGTTATACGCACCCTCGACAGCTACTTCGGCCAGGAGCCGCTGCACAGCGTGAGCGGCATTTTCAACGGTTCTTCGAATTACGTACTCACGGGCATGACCACGGCCGGCGTAGATTATGCCACGGTGCTGGCCGAAGCCCAAGCCCAGGGTTTTGCCGAAACCGACCCGTCGCTGGACATGGCCGCATTCGACCCGCGCTCCAAAGCTGTGATTTTGGCGGCCCACGCGTACGGCGTGCTGCTGAACCCCGACGAGGTGCTAAACCTGGGCATCGAAAGCATCAGCTCGGCCGATATCCGTTTCGCGGCCGAGCGTGGTCAGAAGATTAAGGTAGTAGCCAGCCTGCTGCGCCTGCCCGCAGGCGGAGCCACGGTGTTTGTAACGCCGCAGTTCGTGGATGCCGATTCGCCGCTGTACCACGTGGAGCGCGAGTTTAACGGCGTGGTGGTGGACGCTGCTTTTGCCGGTCAGCATTTCTGGCGCGGACGCGGCGCGGGCGGCCACCCCACCGGCTCGGCCGTGCTATCGGACCTAGTCGCGCTGCGTAACGGCTTCCGCTACGCTTACCCTAAGCTTACAGAAACGACGGCGGCAACCAGCGTTGCGCCCGATCTGGAGCTGGAAGTGTACGTGCGGCACGCCCCCAAAGAGCTGCGGCAGGCGCTGCAGCTCACCGACATCGGCGACGCGCTAAGCGCCCCCGGTTTTAGCTACGATTATGTGGTGGGCTACACTCGCCTGAGCACATTGCTGCAGCACCGCGACGCGCTACGGGCGGCTGGGGTATTTGTGGCCCGCACCGGCAAAGTGCGTAGTGTTACCGCCGAGCCAAAGCCAGAGCTAATCACGGCAGAGCTAGTAGCCGAATAGCCCTAAGGGACTATTCCCCGGTTTTTCAGCAGTCCGCTTTCGAAATGAATCGGTATAACAAGGCCCCGCTACCAGCCGGTAGCGGGGCCTTGTTGCTTTGCTGAAATTTATTGCAGCATAAGTCGGCGGCCGGGCAGGCCGTCGCCGCTGAGGTAATACAGGCCGCTGGGCAGATTGCCACGGGGAATAGTCAGGTGGGGATGTTCCCACAGAATACGGCGTACGGTACGGCCTTTGGCATCAACCAGGGCCAGCCATACGGGTTTGAACGGGACGCCGGCGGGGGCAGTCAGGTTGATGGTTTGCTGGGCGGGCACCGGGAAAATACTGGCGGCCGATAGCGAGGTTGACTTGCTGGAGGCCAGCACCGTGCCGGGCTGGCGCAGCAGCGGCCGCAGGAAGTCGCGCACGGTTTGGAACGTAGTATCGAAGTAAGCCACGCTGGTGGCGCCGGTACCGTTGTAGGGCACGTGCGGGGCCCCACGCAGGGTACGCAAGGTATTGGGAATACCCACGGCATCGGCCCGGGGCTTGATGCTGCCGCTGCCAAAAATGCGAGGCGAAGTGGACTGGCCAAAAGCTCTTCCCACGGTGTAAGGCACCACGGCGTCGGCGGTGCCGTGCACGCTTACCAGGGGCACATTGCCGGGTTCCAGCCAGGTGGGGCTGCCTACGGCCCCAGCCATGTTAATCACCGCGGCTACCTGGCTGGAGTAGCCAGGATTGCCGCTGCTGCCTTCCAGGGTGCCCAACGTAGACAAGTTGATGTAGGCGGGCACCTCGGTGGCTTTATCGAGGTAGCCTACTTGCAAAGCCATAAAGGCGCCGGCCGACGAGCCGCCCGCGAAAATGTAGCTCGGGTGTATGCGGTACTGCTTGGCGGTGGCGGCGTCGAGGCGGAAGAAGCGAATGGCGGCGCGCATGTCCTGAGCCGCCCGAATGGCCGCCCGGCCGATGTTGGTGCTGTCGAACGGAAAGAAGCCTTTGCGGTAATCGATGCTAGCCGTAACGTAACCCAGCTCGGCCATACGGGTGCAAATGGCAGTCATAAACTGGTCGTCGCGGTTGCCGGTCAGGAATGCGCCTTCGTGGGCAAAAACGATGACCGGGCGGCGGCGCACGGTGTCGCCTTGGGGCTGGTAGAGGTCGAGGCGCAGGGTTTGGGTGGTGCCGGTTACGTCGGCCGCCGAGCCGTACACGATGCCGCGGGTAACGGTTACCTGCGAGAATAAGGGCCGACGGTAGCGGCCGCCGGTGGTGTCAATTTGAGCAACGGCCAGCTGGGATAAGCCCAGCAGTGCCAACAACGCGAGTACGAGACTTTTCATGGGCAGCAACTTACGGGTTCTTGTTTCAACGAAGCATTTACGGAAATTTGGCCAGCGGGTCCACCTGCTTGCCAACAAGCAGCGGCCCATTTCTTCTCTGCTTTTCCCTGATTCATGCCTACCTCCCCTGCCCCGCTTCGTTCCGGCGACCAAGTAGCCATTGTTTGCACCGCCCGTAAAGCGTCGGCCGAAGAGCTACGTGCTGCCGTGCAGGTGCTCGAAAGCTGGGGCTTGCGCGTGGTGCTGGGCGAATCGGTGAATGCCGAATACCACCAATTTGGCGGACCCGACGAGCTGCGCAGCCGCGACTTTCAGCAGATGCTGGACCGGCCAGATATCCGGGCAATCCTGGTAGCCCGCGGCGGTTACGGCACCCCGCGCATCATCGACCAAATCGACTTCTCACGCTTCGCCAATAACCCCAAGTGGATTGCGGGATTCTCGGATATTACCACCCTTAACTGCCACTTGCTGCGCCTCGGCCACGAAAGCATTCATGGGGTAATGCCGCTGCTGTTTCACCAGCCTGGCGGCGAAGCGGCGTTGGAAAGCCTGCGCCGGGCACTGTTCGGCGAATCGGTGGCGTACACGGTGCAGCCGCACCCGCTAAACCGCCCCGGCACGGCCGAAGGCGAACTGATGGGCGGCAACCTCAGCTTGCTGCAAACCCTTACCGGCACACCTTCCGACTGCCCCACAGCCGGGCGCATTCTATTTCTGGAAGACGTGGAGGAATACCTCTACAGCATCGACCGGATGATGGTGCACCTCGACCGCAGCGGCAAACTCCGCGACCTGGCGGGTTTGGTGGTCGGCCACTTCAGCGCCCCGCAGGACAACACGGTGCCTTTCGGCTTCACACCCGAAGAAATCATCGATACCTACGCCCGCAAATACGCGTTTCCGGTGTGCTACGGCTTCCCAATCGGTCACGAGCCCACGAACATGGCCCTGATTTGCGGCCGGCGCGCCCGGTTAACGGTGGACGAAGGCGAGGCGCGGTTGGAGTATATAATGCCAACGGCGGCCGGGCTGTAATGCTCGGCCGCCGTTGGTTCGGTTTGTCTTTCTGCAATCGGTTTACTCGATAACCAACCGGCCGGTAGCTACGGATTTAGTTGTTTGCAGGCGCAGGGTGTAAACGCCGCGCTTGAGGCTGTTGGTGGGTAGTACTGCTTCGGTACGGCCAGCCGGCATTGGCAAGGTTAGCACCTGGCGGCCGAGGGCATCGTGCACCTGCAATTCCGCAGATGCATCAGCCAAGCCCGACCAGCGCAGCTGAACGTTGGTTCCGCGGGCCGGATTGGGGTAAAGCTGCAGCGGCTCGGTAGCACGCAAGGATTTGGCCGCCGTAATGGCGCTGATCGAAGCTTTGGCCACAAACTGCTCTTCTGAAGTGCTGTTTTGGGGCAGTGCCAGCGGGCCCAGGGCAGCGTCGCCCTGTACAATGCCGGTTACATACACGTTATCGGTACGGTCGACGGCCAGTCCTAATGCGGCTTCCACGCCGGTTGCCGACCCGGTAGCAATAGCCCAGCGAGGCGCACCCTGAGCAGTAAACGACAGCAACGCCAGATCGGTATTGGCACTACCGGACGAGGCAACCGAAAGGCCTCCAATGCTCAGGCTGCCCGTTACGCCCCCCGACACATACACATTACCCGCGGCGTCGGTAGTTACCCCGAGCAGCCCGCTTTCCGAGGCTGCACCAGAAACGTAGTTCCAACTTACGCTGCCCTGCGGCATGTACTTCGTAACGAACCAATATACATCGGAGCCAGTAGCCGGCTCGGTGGAGCCTACCAAGTAGGTATTGCCGGCGGCATCGGTAGATAAGGCCCAGGCGTGCTCCCGACCTGGTGAACCCGCAATTGGCTGACGGAGGGCCCACTGCGGTATGCCGGCAGCATCGTATTTGGCCACGAATGCGTCTTCGTCGCTGGGGTTGCCCGGCAGGATAATGGGACCGAATGTGGCTGTGCCTTCAAAGTCGGCCGCTATGTAGGCATTGCCGGCGGCGTCAAGGTCTACGTGGCCTTCGTCGTTTGAGCTGCCTTCTATTTGGCGGGCCCACAAAGCGGTACCCTGCGCATCGTACTTCACCAAAAAACTGCTGCCAGTAGGGCCACTGGTGAGGGTAGTACCACCAAAAACGGCTGTTCCCTCAAAATGCCCAAAGGCTACCAGCTCGCCGGCCGAAGAACTGGCAACACCGCTGCAAATATCACCGGTCTCACGTACCCACAGCACGTTGCCCTGCGGGTCGTATTTCACCAGGAAACCACCGCCGCCCGTGAGCGTGGTAGTTCCGATGACGAGCGTACCATCGTAATAATAGCCTCCCACATAGCTGTTACCGCTAGCATCTACTTCCAGCGTGTACACCACCGTTTCCAAAGAGCTGCCATTTAAGTGGCGCACCCAGGCTACAGTGCCGGTGGGAGTATACTTGGCTACAAAGCTGTCGTAGTCGCCGGGAGATGCAAGGCTGGTGCCACCCAGTGTAACCGTGCCGTGAAATGACCCGGCGTTAAACACATTGCCGGCGCCGTCTACTTTAATAAGGCTGCCGTCGCTGTAGTCGTCGGCCGCCGACGTGCTGGTGGCTCGGTTGGCCCATTGCCAGTTGGCGGTAGCGGTTTGCGCAGCCACCCAACCGGGAGCCAGCAGCATAAAGCCCAACGCTGCTACCCGACCGATGCGAGCAAGCTGTTCAAACTTGGTAAACGTCTTCACAATAGCTAAAAGGCACAATTGAGCACCTTACGGCAAAGGTAAGTCGACGCTACGCGCCTTGGTGCTTACGGCCTGTCTTTCATCAGCTTGCTTGTCAATATCAGCCCCGCTCCCTTATAAGTAAGGGTGTAAATACCAGCGGGCAAAGCTGCCAGTTGTGGCAATGGCACGTGGGAGGCACCATTTGGCAACTGCAATTCCAGAACCTGGCGACCAAGCGCGTCGTGCACGTACACCTGGGCCGGTTCGGCCGGCAGCACACCACCAATGACTACTGTGGTTTCCTGACTGAACGGGTTGGGATACGCGGTTATGCTGGTGGCCGAAGCGCCAAAACCAACCGCACGCGGGCCGTACAGGGCATCGGTGCCATCGTTATCTACTTGCCGAAGACGGTAGTAGCGCGTGCCAGCTTTGCCGGTTTCGGAATCGAGAAACCGGTAGCGGCGCGGCGTACCTCCTCCTTCCTGACTGTTCACAAATCCCAATACCCGGTAGGTTATACCGTCGGCCGATACCTGCACTTCGAAACCCTGACTGTTGTGTTCCGAAGCAGTTTCCCAGTTCAGCAACGCGTTTTGGCCTTGCCGGGTGGCCGTAAAGCGGGTGAGGGTTACCGGCAACGGGGGCGTAACGGCTTGCCCCAGCAACGGCCGCAAAAAGTTGCGCACTACCCGAAACGTGGTATCCATGTAGGCCTGCTGGGTGACGCTGGTACCGTTATAAGGTACGTGGCCGGCTCCCCGAAACGTATACAGCGTGTTCGGCAGGTTTACTGCATCGGCGCGGGTTTTAATGGCGCCGCTGCCGTTTACCACGTCGCCGGTAAACGTGGGACCGGTACCGTAGGGCACCACCACATCGGCGGTGCCGTGCAGGCTTACCAAGGGCTCGTCGCCGGTTTGTAGCCAGCTCAGGTTCCCGATAGCGCCGCACAGGTTAATGGCCGCTCGAATGGAACTGCTGTAGCCGGGGTTGCCGCTGTTGCCTTCCAGCCCGGGGGCTACGCCGGGCGCATTTAGGCCCGCCAGTTCCGCCTCGGTATCCAGGTAGGCCACGTGTACGGCCGTAATGGCTCCGGCCGACGAACCGCCGACAAAAACGTAGCTCGGGTTAATGTTGTACTGGTTGGTAGTAGCCGCGTCCTGCCGGAAGAAGCGCACGGCCGCGCGCATGTCGTGCACGGCATTTACCACGGAGCGGGAGCCGGAAAACGTGAAGAACGACTCCAATCGGTAATCAATGGAAGCCGTAACGTAGCCCAGGCGGGCAAACCGCTGACACAACTCCGAGACGTCGTAATCGGAGCGGGAGCCGAACAGGAACGCGCCGCCGTGCGCCAAGATGATGAGAGGCCGCGGGGCCGCGGGGCCGCCCGTGGGCTGATAAACATCCAGCAGCAGGGTTTGCGGGCTGCCTTGGGAAGTAGGCGCCGCCCCAAAAGCCACGCTGCGGGTGATGGTTACGTTGGGATAGAGCGGCTGATAAAATTGCCCGCCGGTAGTATCTACCTGGCCTGAAACCGGACCGACCAGCAACCACCACAGCCCTACACAGAGAAGAAATGCTTTCATAGTTACCCCGTAGTTCTCATCAATTCTGCATGCGTACGGGCAAGCGTCCTCAGCCGTTATGCCGCTCCGTGCAGACTGGCTACGGCTCGGTTGCGCTGCAAAGTCAATGGCTTTCCACCAATATTGCCTGAAATTATTCCCCACATGGGCTTACACTCGGTTAACGCCCCATTCCGTTTGCTTCGTGACCATTAGTTCCCTTTCTGCCACCGCCGCTTTAGCCCGCATACCCGAGCTTAGCGAATTGCTTATTGACGCCATCGAAAATGGGGCGGCCGTGGGCTTTATGCCACCGCTAACGCCGGCGGCTGCCGAAGATTATTGGCAAGAAGTTATAGCAGCCGTGGAAGCCGAACAGCGCGTGTTGCTGGTAGCTGAAACCGAGGGCCGGCTGTGCGGTACCCTTCAGCTCGACCTCGTGAACAAGCCCAACGGCTTGCACCGGGCCGAGGTCATGAAGATGCTGGTACACTCCCGCCACCGCCGCCAGGGCATTGCCCGGCAATTGCTGGAAGCTTTGGAAGAGGCAGCCCAGCACCACCAGCGCACAACCTTGGTACTCGATACCCGCCGCGGCGACGTATCGGAGCTGCTTTACCAAAGCATGGGCTATGTACGAGCTGGCGAAATTCCGCAGTTTGCCCGCAGCGGCTCGGGCGAAATGCACGCCACAGTGCTTTACTATAAACTGCTCGGCGAAGTGCAGTAGCCAAATGGCAACCGACTTTTCACGCCGAATTAGATAATGCCTTATTATGAACCGAATAAAAAGAAGCCCACCCGAACGCAAGTCGGGTGGGCTTCTTTATTAATGTGGGGTAGCTTACTCTTGGTATAGAGTCTGTAACACGGTTTGGCCCACGGCTTTCAGCGTGGCTCGGTCCACCATGTTCATGTTATCCTGCGTGGTGTGGTGGTAAGCCGGGAAATAATCGTCGCCGTAGGGTACGTGGTCAATGATGTCGATGCACCGAATACCGGCTTGGTTCACGAACACGTGGTCGTCGGTGATGCTGGGAGCATCCTGGTACAGGAAGTAGTCGGAGTAGCCGAGGCGGTTGGCAGTATTCCACACCTTGGCCACTGCTTCCGGCGCAGCCTGCACCGACTGCTGCTCACGAGAGAACCGTCCGCCTTTGGCCCCCACCATGTCCAGCAGAATGCCGTAATCGGCTTTGTAATTGGCGGGCATCAGGTTTTTGGCCCAATACTGCGAGCCTAAGCACCAGCTTTCCACGCCCGAGCCGGCCAGTTTGTTCTCCAAGTTGGCCTGCGTAGAAGTGTCGTAACCGTAGTCCTCGGCGTCGAAAAGAATAAAATCGACCCCCACGTTAGGCGTGAGCGAATCGGGCTGGGTAGACAGCTGACGCGCCAGTTCCAGCAGCACGGCCACGCCGCTGGCACCGTCGATGGCGCCGTCGAACGGGGCGTTGGGCTTCTGCTTGTCTTTATCGGCGAAGGGGCGCGTATCCCAGTGCGCAAACAGGGCCACGCGGCGGGCGGCTTTCGGGGCGAAACGCGCCACCACGTTGCGGCCGCGCAGCATGTTGCCATCGAAAGCCATGGCCGTGAACGGCTGCTCCTGAACCGTGAGGCCGTATTTCTTGAACTCGCTAATCAGCCAGTCTCCGCACTGCACATGGGCCTTGGTGTTGGGCACGCGCGGCCCAAAGCTTACCTGCTTGGCCGTGTAGGCATAAGCCGAATCGGCGCTGAACACGGGGGCCTTGCGCAGCGGTTCTTCCACGGGGGCTTCCACTTCGGTGGTTTGCTTTTTGTCGGGGCAGGCCGTGAGCAGCACCGTGGCAGCCAACAACGCGGTGGGGCGCCACAGCAGGCGCAGGAAACGGTGGGTCATGAATTTATGTGTTTGTCGGCCCGAGCAAAGCCCAGAACGGCAGGAGAAAACTATTCCTCGTACGCCCAATCGACGCCGGCTTTGGTGTCTTTCACCAGAATGCCTTGTTCCTTAAGCGCCGCCCGAATCACATCGACTTTGGCGTAGTCCTTGGCCGATTTAGCTTCGGAGTAGAACTGCAAGGTTAAGCCCAACAGTTCCTCGGCGTTGGCGCGGGGTTCGTCGCGTAGGCCCAGAATATCTTCCACCAGCGTACGGTAAGCAGTAGCGGCTTCAGCTAAGGCGGCTTCGCTTACCTGCGCCAGCGTAGCAAGTTGGTTGTAGAAACCGTTGAACTTGCGCAGCAGATTAAATAGGCTGGCAATGGCACGAGCCGTGTTCAGGTCGTCGTTCAGGCCCACGTAGCAGTCGGCCACCAGCTTGCGCAGCTCGTCGTCGGCTTTCTGGGTATCAGCGGCGCGCTCGATGCCTTCGGGCAGAGCGAGGCGGGTAATCTGACGCAAACCGTTCATGAGTTTGCGGTAGCCCTTGGCGGCAGCCTGCAGGGCATCGTCGGTAATGTCGACGGTGGAGCGGTAGTGGGCTTGCAGCAGGAAGAAGCGCGCCGTCATGGGCGAATACGGCTGTGTGAGCAGCGGATGCTCGCCCGAAAACAGCTGGGATATGGTGATGAAGTTGCCGAAAGACTTGCTCATCTTCTGGCCGTTCACCGTAATCATGTTGTTGTGAAACCACACCCGTGCCTCGTCGGTGTGCGAGTGGCTGGCCTGGCTCTGGGCAATTTCGCACTCGTGGTGCGGGAACATCAAGTCCAGACCGCCGCCGTGAATGTCGTATTCGGCGCCCAGGTACTTGCGGCCCATGGCCGAGCACTCTAGGTGCCAGCCGGGAAACCCTTCGCCCCAGGGCGAAGGCCAGCGCATGAGGTGCCGCTCGTCGGCGCGCTTCCAGAGGGCAAAATCCGCCGGGGAGCGTTTTTCTTCCTGCCCGGCGAGGTTGTCGCGGGAGCCGGAAAGCAGTTCTTCCACCACGCGGCCCGAGAGCTTGCCGTAGTTGTGCTTCTCGTTATAAGTGGGCACGTCGAAGTACACCGAGCCGTTCACTTCGTAGGCAAATCCGTTGGCCAGGATTTCCTCAATTAGCTGAATCTGCTCGGTGATGTGGCCGCTGGCGCGGGGGGTAATATCAGGCGGCAAGCAGCCCAAGGCCTGCATGTGTACTTGGTAGCGGTTGGCGTACGATTCTGCTACCTGCATGGGCTCCAGCTTTTGGGCCCGGGCCATTTTGCTGATTTTGTCCTCGCCCTCGTCGGCGTCGCTTTCCAGGTGGCCTACATCGGTAATGTTGCGCACGTAGCGCACGGTGTAGCCGAGGTGGCGCAGGTAACGAGCCAGCACATCGAACACCACCGGGCCGCGGGCGTTGCCTACGTGCGCTTCGCTGTATACCGTCGGGCCACAGAGGTACATGCCCACGAAGGGCTCGTGCACGGGAACGAAGGATTCTTTACGACGCGTAAGCGTATTGTAGAGCGACAAGGGGTGTTGCATGGGGCAAAGTTAATGATTGACTGATTGGGTGGTTGAATGAATGGCTGTGCGGGAAAAACCACACACTCATCCGGTCATTCGCTCATTTAATCAGTGGTTTGAGGCGGTAAACGGCCTCTATCGGAAAGTGGTCGGAATACGGGATGTCGCGGCGCACGCGCACGTTTTCCACCTGCCAGTCGCGGCTGGCGAACTGGTTATCGATGCGCAGAAAAGGCAACTTGCCATTATACGTAGCCCCAAAACCGGTACCGGCCGTAGCCCAGGCGTTTTGCAGGCGGTCGGCGAGTTGGTCGTAACTGTAGCTGTAGGCGAAATCGTTCAGGTCGCCGCACAGCACCACGGGGTACGGACTGGCCTCAATGCGCCGCACCAGCGTATCGATTTGCGTGCTCCGGGCCACCATGCCGCGCTTAAAGCGCCGCAACAGACCGAGGCCTTTGGCTTTCAGCCCGGCTTTGCTGGAGTAGCTGTCCACAATGTCCTTCTCGTCCATGCTCATGCTCTGCAAGTGGGCGTTGAACACGCGCACGGTGTCGCGGGAAGGCAGGCACACATCGGCCCACATACCGTGGTTTTGGGTGAGTTTATTGAACACGATGGTGCCGCGCCGCGCAATGGGAAACCGGGAAAAGATGGCCATGCCGAATTCCCCGCCAATGCCGTTAGACAGCGTTTTCGACAGGAAAACCTCGCGTTTCTGCAGCTTACCAATTTGCCGCACGGCATTAAACACGGCGCCGTCGTTGGTCGGCCGAGGCTCGTTGTAAAACTCCTGCAGGCAAATAATATCCGCGGGGTGCTCGGCCACCCACTTAATCATGGCTTTCGATGATTGCAGCCCCTCGTTGCGCAGCTGCGGGTACACATTGAAAATGCGCACGTTGGCGCTGAGCACGTGCAGCGTCGGGCCTTCGCTTGTGGTCTGGTGTAGCGGGTGCAGCGCCAAGCCGCGCATCAGGTGGGGCCACGTGAGCAACGCTACTGCCAGCGGGACCAAAGCCACCGGCCAACGCCGTAACACCCAGTAAACCAACCAGAACAGATTTAGCACCAGCGCCACCGGCAAGGAAAGCGCAACAAAAGCGGCGGGCCAAAACAACCTTGGGGACACTTGCGTGCATCCTATGGCTAACAGGAGCCATGCAATGACCAGCAGCGTGAATTTGAATGCTAACGAACGACCCACTACAAAGCGAAAACAGCCTTACCAAGTACAAACCTACGCATTTTGGGGAGGGTCACATGAGTATGTGAACGGCGCAATAAGGCCGGGGTTTCGTCGTACCTTCAGGGTCTTATTTACCACACGCGTAATGTTAACTTCTACCTTCTGTCGCTACGGCGGCCTCTTTTGGACTTTATTGTTGCTGGTGGCTGCTCAATCGGCAGCTCGGGCCAGTGCCCCGACCAAAAGCCTGGAGTTTATCGAGAACAAAGGCCAGTGGGATGCGCGGGCCCGCTACGCGGCGCTCCTGCCCGGTGGTCGGCTGTTTGTGGAACCCGGCGGCTTCACGTACTCCATGTTCGACCCGGAAGCCCTGCGGCGCCTGAACAACCACGGCCATACCAGCGAAGCTCAGGCAAAACACGCCACGAGCGGCAAGCTGCGCGCCCATTCGTACCGCATGCGCTTCGTAGGGGCTCGGTCTGGGGTGCAGCTTCGGGCGGAGCAGCCTACGGGCGAAGTACGCAACTACCTGCTCGGCAACGATTCCCGGCAGTGGGCCAGTCAGGTGGCCGGCTACCGCCAAGTGGAGTACAACAACCTGTGGGACGGCATTGGCGCCCGCATCTACGAAAACGGCCAAGGCCAGCTTGAGTACGACTTTCTGCTGGCCGCCGGCGCTTCGCCCAGGCGCGTTCGGCTGCGTTACGAGCACGTGGCCGGCCTGCGGCTTACGTCCGAAGGCGCCTTGGAAATCAGCACCTCGGTAGGGCAGGTTACCGAACTGGCTCCGAAAGCCTGGCAGCTTGATGCCGCCGGCCGCCGCCAGCCCGTGGATTGCCGTTACGTGCTCCACGACCGGGAAGTAAGCTTTGAGTTGGGACGATACGACAGCTCGCGGCCCCTTACCATCGACCCCACGGTGGTGTTTTCGTCGTTTACCGGCTCTTCATCCGATAACTGGGGCTTTACCGCTACCTACGACTCCGACGGCAACATGTACTCGGGCGGCATTGCTTTCGGGCCGGGCTACCCCACCACCAGCGGCGCTTACGACGGCTCGTTTAACGGCAACATCGATATTGCCATCATTAAGTACAACACCGCCACCACCGGCAACGCGGCCCGCATGTGGGCTACGTACCTGGGCGGCGGGGAAATAGACGTGCCGCACAGCATGGTGGTGAACAGCCTCGGCGAGTTAATTATTCTGGGCACTACCTCCTCCACTAATTACCCGACCACTAACGGCGCATTCGACCGCACGTTCAACGGCGGCCAACAGACCGAGCCGCTTAGCAGCCTGCTGTACCGCAACGGTTCCGACCTTATTATTAGCCGGCTCAGCGCTAACGGCGCAGGTTTGGCCAGCTCCACTTATTTGGGCGGCGACAGCAACGACGGTATCCAAACGGAGGCTTCGCCGCTGGTGCGCAACTACGGCGACCAATTTCGTGGCGACATTACCGTGGACGAAAACGACAACGTGTATCTGGCGTCGAGCACCACCGGCAATTTTCCTACCACCAACGGCTTCGATACCAGCTACGGCGGCAGCGGCGACGGCCTGGTAGCCAAGCTTACGCCCACGCTCAACGCCATTACCTGGAGTAGCTACTTTGGCGGATCCGGCACCGATGCGGTCTATTCTATTCAGGTAAATAGCGCCCGCGAGGTATACATAGCCGGTGGTACCGGCAGTGCTGGTCTTTACAGCACCACGGGTGCCTACAAGCCCGCTTACCAAGGCGGTACCGACGGTTTCGTGGCCCGCATCAGCGCCAACGGCGGCAGCGTAACGCGCACGAGCTACATCGGCACCAACGCTTACGACCAGGCCTATTTTGTGCAGCTCGACGAACAGAACGGGGTATACCTGTTGGGCCAAACCCGCGGCAGCATGCCTATTACACCGGGCGCCTTTGGCAACCCCAACGCCAAACAGTTTATACAGAAGCTAAACCCGAGCTTAAGCACGCTGGAGCTAAGCACGGTAATCGGCACCGGCCGGCCGGGCGCTGATTTCTCGCCTACGGCCTTCCTGGTAGACCAGTGCGAGCGGGTGTACGTGTGCGGCTGGGGCGGCGGGCCCAATGTGGGCATGCCCTACAGCAACGAGTCGACCTTCGGCCTTGCCACAACTCCCAACGCCTTCCAGCGCACCACCGACGGCGGCGACTTTTACCTGGTGCAGTTTGCGCCCTACCTCACGTCCATTCAGTACGCCACCTTTTTCGGCAGCAGCAACTCCGGCGACGCCGGCGACCACGTGGACGGCGGTACCTCCCGCTTCGACCGTCGTGGCTACGTGTACCAGGCTGTTTGCGGCGGCTGCCGAGGCAGCAGCAATTTCCCCGTTCCGGCCAATACTTACACCAACCGCAACGGCAGCAGCAATTGTAACAACGCCTCCTTTAAAATAGACTTTGGCATTGATGCGGCCCTGGCAGGCCCCAACCAACGGGTGTGCGCCGATGCGGCTCCCATCCGGTTGGGTGGTTTGCCCAGCGGCGGTACGTGGGCGGGCCCCGGCGTTACGGGCAGCGTGGCCGCGGGCTTCACTTTTACCCCAACACCAGCGCTGGTGGGCGCCCAACGCCTTACCTATTCCGTTGCCAGCACCGGAACCTGCGTTACTACTAGTCCGCTTACCATGACGGTGCTGCCCATCACACCGGTGGTATTCACGCCTTTGCCTCTCGCTTGTACAAACGATGGCCCAGTGACGCTGAGCGCCACGCCCGCGGGCGGTACGTTTAGTGGCCCCGGCGTGCAGGGCAACACGTTTTCACCCAGCACAGCCGGCTTAGGAACCCACACCATTACTTACCGGCTGCCCGCTGACCAGTGCGGCGTTGCCACGCAGCAAGTGGTTGTGCGGGCGGCGCCCAGCGTGGAGGCCGGCCGCGACACCGCTCTATGCTCGTTTCAGCGGACACCTTACCAGCTCACGGGCTTCAGCCCCGCGAACGGCCGCTGGAGCGGTCCGGGCTGTACGCCTTCGGGCCTGTTTACGCCTCCCCCGAATGGGTCGGGCCGCATTACCCTTAGGTACACGTACACGGCCCCCAGCGGCTGTTCGGCTCTCGATTCCGTTCACGTGGTGCTGGTACCCGACAACCGCACCAATCAGCCCCTTACGCTGCCTGAGTGCCTGGTTCGTCCCCGTCCCCAAGATGGCATACCGAACTACACCGGTCTGGCCCCCTTCACGCACACCTTCCAGCACGACCTGTTGTTCGCTTCCCGCTACGAATGGGACTTCGGGGATGGGGGAAACAGCACCGAGCAGTTTCCTACCCATGTGTTCACCAAAAAGGGCACTTATCTGGTGCGTCTTACGGCTTACTACAACAGCACTTGCCAAGCCAACTCCGTTTTCCTGCCAGTATACGTGGGCGACCCGTTCATTCCCAACATCATTACCCCGAACGGCGACAACGTGAACGACGTGTTTGAGCAACGCCTGAGCTGTTTGCCTGTGGAGCTGAAAGTGTTTTCCAAGTGGGGCAACCAAGTGTTCGAGTCCAAGGATTACCGCAGCAACTGGGGTGGTTCCGGCTTGCCGGCGGGCGTGTATTATTATACCCTACGCGACACCGAAGGCCGGAAGGCTAAAGGCTGGGTTGAAATCATGCGCTAAGGCAAACAGGTTTCGGCTGTTCTTTCTTGGAAGGTAAAGTGAGGCGGGAGCATCTTTGTAAGATATTCTCGCCTCAACTTTTATGTATCGGAGAAAGAAATACTTACTCAGTAGCCTGCTGTGCTTCCTATTGATGCTGCCGCAGGCGTGGTGCCGCGCAGAAAAGCCCACCGCACCCAGCCTGGAATTTATTGAGAATAAAGGCCAGTGGGATGCCCGTGTGCGGTTTGCCGCGCCTTTACACCACGGCCGCCTGTTCGTGGAAAACACTAAGCTGACCTACGCCTTGCGTGAGCCCGTGGACCTGCACCCCCATGCCGAGCGCACCAACCACGGCCCCTTGCGGGCCCATGCCTATGCGGTGGAGTTTGTGGACGCCAGCCCTAACGTGAAGCTAAACAGTGCCACCGCTACTGGCGAAGTGCGCAATTATCTGCTTGGCAACGACGCCGCTCATTGGGCACGCGAGGTGGGCAGCTTTCGGCAGGTGCATTACACGGGCTTATGGGCAGGCGTAGATGCGAAGCTGTACGAAAACAACCAGCAGCAGCTCGAATACGACTTCCAGCTGGCACCCCAGGCCAACGCGCAACAAGTACAACTCCGTTACACCGGCGCCGACGCCGTAACGCTGCAGCCCGATGGTTCGCTACGGATCCAAACCAGTGTGGGGCATGTAACCGAGCTGGCCCCAAAAGCGTGGCAGCTGGATGCCCAGAACCGGCGGCAGGCCGTGGCGTGCCGCTACGTGGTAAACAAGAATGTGGTATCGTTTGCGCTAGGTCGCTACGACCACACCCGCGCGCTGGTAATCGACCCCACGGTGGTATTTTCCTCGTTTACAGGCTCCACGGTCGACAACTGGGGCTTTACCGCCACCTTCGACCAACAAGGCAACATGTACTCGGGTGGCATTGCTTTTGGGACGGGCTATCCGGTTACCACGGGCGCTTACAACACCAGCTTTTCGGGCAGCATCGACATAGCCATTATCAAGTACAACACGGCCGTTAGCGGCACTGGGGCTCGGGTGTGGGCCACTTACCTGGGCGGTAGCTCCGCCGATTATCCTCAAAGCCTGGTGGTAAACAGCCGGGGCGAATTGGTGGTGTTGGCTACCACGGGCTCTGCCAACTACCCCGTCACCACCACGGCCTTCGACCGCAGCTTCAACAGCGGCACCGTCATCAACCCTTACGGCTCCGACCCGCAGTACAATATAACTACCGGAACCGACCTGGCCATTAGCTCCCTGAACAGCAACGCAACGGCTCGGCGCTGGTGGGTTCTACGTACTTGGGCGGCAGCGGCAACGAGGGCCTGATGGCCCTTTCCACTTCTGTCGCTACCAACCCTCTGGTACGCAATTACGGCGACCAGTTCAGGGGCGACATTATGGTGGACGCGGCCGACAACGTGTACGTGGCATCCAATACCACTTCGGCTAACTTTCCCGTCCGCAATAGCTTCCAGAACACCTACGCCGGCGGCATCGATGGCGTGGTGAGCAAGCTGACTCCAGCCCTGACAGACGTGCTGTGGAGTAGCTTTTTGGGCGGCACCGGCCCCGACGCCGCGTACTCGCTGCAACTCGATGCCGTGGGCCGGCTGTTTGTGAGCGGTGGCACGGCCAGCCCGTCGTTTCCGGTGCGGCCCGGCGCCTTGGTGCCCACGTACGGCGGCAGCGCCGATGGTTTCGTGGTGCGCGTCAGCGCCAACGGCTCAACGCTGGAGAAATCCACGTTTCTGGGCACGCCGCAATACGATCAGGCATATTTTCTGCAGCTTGATGCCTCCGGCCAAGTGTATGTTCTGGGCCAGTCGGCCGGTACTTATCCCACCACACCCGGCCGGTATTCCAATCCCAACGGCCGTCAGTTCATTCACCAGCTGAATGCCGATTTGAGCGTCACGGGCTTTGCCACCGTCTTCGGCAGCGGCCGTACCACCCTCGACCTTTCGCCCACCGCGTTTTTGGTAGACCAATGCGAACGGATTTTTGTGAGTGGCTGGGGTGGCGGCAATAACGTTTCCTACGGCAACGGATCGGTAACGGGCTTGCCCACTACCTCAGCCGCCGTGCAACCCACTACCGACGGCGCCGATTTTTACCTGATGCAGCTTTCCAGCGGGGCTACTACCCTGGAATACGCTACTTTTTTTGGAGGAGCTGGCTACCAGGACCACGTAGATGGCGGCACTTCCCGCTTCGACCGCCGGGGAGTTATTTACCATGCGGTTTGTGCTGGCTGTGGCGGTAACAGCAACTTCCCCATTCCGGTGGGCGCCAACACGTATTCCACTATTAACCGCAGCACGAACTGCAACAATGCGGCTTTCAAATTCAATTTTGAGCCGGAACGCGCCATTGTGGGTCCGGCTCGCAACGCATGCTTAACGGCCGGCCCTCAAGCCTTAACGGGCACACCCGCCGGTGGTGTCTGGACGGGCGCCGGAGTAAGCGGTTCGGTGGCTACGGGTTTCGTATTCAATCCCGGCCAGTTTGCCGTGGGCGCCACCACAACGCTTACTTATACGGTTAGCACCGGCCTTTGCCAAAGCCAGGCTACGCAGCAGGTCACCATTGTGGCTCCCCCTACCGCGGCCTTTCTTCCGGCTACTTTACCGGCGGTATGCATTAGTAGCAGTCCATTTACGCTGAACGGCAGTCCGGCCGGCGGTACCTACAGCGGCCGGGGTATAAGTGCAGCGGGGCTTTTTTCCCCGGCTTTGGCCGGCGCCGGCACCCACACTATTACTTACACCATTGCGGATGGTGGCTGCAGTGCCAGCGCCACCGTTGCGGTGCAGGTGTTAAGTGCTACGGCGGGCGCCAGCTTTAGTGTGTGTGCTCCTGCTCCGCCCACCGCCCTAGCCGGTACCCCGGCCGGTGGCGTGTGGACCGGCCCCGGCGTTACGCAACTTGGCAACGGCACCTACATTTACACGCCTCCCACGGCTTTCACGGGCACCCATCAGCTTACTTATACCATTACCGGCGCGCAGGGCTGCACCAGCAGCAGCTCGCTCACGGTTTCTGTAACCCCAACCCCAACGGCGCCGGTGCTAAACCAAGCCCCGCTTTGCGTAGCCAGCACCACTCCCGTGGCGCTGCCCGGAAACGCCATTTGATCGGGGCCGGGCGTGCGGGGTCCTTCATCCACGGGATTCACTTTTACCCCTTCGCTAGCCGGCGTAGGGCAGCATCAGCTTTCCTTTATTACCGTTAACGGTTCTTGTCAGTTCAGAGGCACCGCCCCCATTACGGTACAGGCAATAGCAGCCCCCATTACCGCCCCCGATACCTTGCTGTGCCCTGGCAGTACGCAGCCTTTTTACGTGCGAGCCGCACCCATCGGGGGCACCTGGAGCGGCCAGTACGTTACCGCCACCGGGTTATTTACTCCTCCCGTAGGCTTCTTTGGCTCCGTTACGCTCACTTACACGGTAGGTACCGGCGCCTGCGCGGGCTCGGTTAGCCGCCGGATTGGCACCCCCACCAACCGCCTACTGCCTGCCTGGGCTGAAATCAGCTGCTCCGGTGACCGGGAAGCTCCCTTGCGGATACGTTTCTCCGATGCCGGCAGCAACGCCACCACTACCTGGGATTTTGGCGACAACACCCGCGCTACCGGTGCCGTAGTGGAGCATACGTATACGCAGCCGGGCACTTTCCGCCCCGTAGCTACCTTAACGTACGCTACGGGCACCCAATGCCAGGCTCGGGTAGAGGTGCCGCCCATAATAGTACGCGCCGCCGAGCTACCGCCCAACGTTATTACCCCCGACGACGGCGACCAGCTCAACCAGTTTTTTGTGGTAAAAAGAGGATGCACGCCACAGCTGCGCGTATTCTCGCGTTGGGGAGCCCAGGTATATGAATCGGCTGCTTACGCCAACGATTGGAGTGGCACCGGCCTGTCTGCCGGCCTGTACTATTACCTGTTGAGGTTTCCCGACGGAAACACCACCAAAGGATGGGTTGAAATCATCCGCTAACGCGGCCGGTTGCACCGCGGCGGGCAAAGTTGTATCTTTGTGCCCAACAAACAGGTATTGGCAGAGGGGACGGCAGCGTCCCCTCTTTCTTTTCCCACCCTTCCCATGCATTTCGACCGCACTCGTATTCAGCAGATGCTGGACCAAAGCTTGCCCGGCCCCGCTTATTTCGTGGTCGACCTGACGGTGAGCGACTCGGCCGTGCGCCCCAAAGTCACGGCCGTTATTGACGGCGACGAAGGCATTGGCATCGACGAGCTGGCCACTACCAGCCGCCGTTTGGCCCGCCAAATCGACGAGCTGTACGGCGAAGAAGCCACCTACCACCTGGAGGTAACCTCGCCCGGCGCCGACGTGCCCTTTGTGAGCCCGCGGCAGTACGCCCGCCACGTGGGCCGCACCTTGGCTATTAAAATGGCCGATGGCACCGAAAAAACCGGCACTCTGGAGGAATTTACCCCCGAGGGCATTATGGTTAGCGAGGAGGTCAAGGAGAAAAACAAAAAGAAGCTGCTGCCGCCGGCCTTTCTGCCTTTCACCGAAATTGGCGAGGCTAAAGTGGTCATCTCCTTCAAATAAAAGCTTTTAGCTGTTAGCCATTGGCTGATAGCTGTCGTATTTTGAATCTCATTCCCTCAACAGCTGCCGCTTCCCTCTAGGCCCGCAAAGCCAACAGCTAAAAGCCACCAGCCAATAGCATTAACCATGAACAGCAACGTTCTAATCGAGTCGTTCTCGGAATTTGCCAAGTTCAAGAACATCGACCGGCCCACCATGATGAGCATCCTCGAAGAGGTGTTCCGGACGATGATTCGCAAGAAGTACAACGATGACTCCAACTTCGACGTCATCATCAACCCCGATAACGGTGACTTGGAAATCTACCGCAACCGTGAGATTGTGGACGATGATTCCGAGGATATCTGGGACCACGACAAAATTCCGCTGTCAGAAGCGCAGAAGATTGAGCCCGATTTCGAGATTGGTGAAGAAGTATCGGAGCAGGTGAAGCTGGAAGACTTCGGCCGCCGCGCCGTGCTCATGGCTCGCCAGACGCTGATTCAGCGTGTGAAGGACCTGGAGCGCGACAACCTGTACCAGAAGTACAAGGACATGGTGGGCGAAATCATTGCCGGCGAAGTGTACCAGGTATGGGGCCGCGAAACCCTCGTGCTCGACCAGGAAGAAAACGAGTTGAGCCTGCCCAAGCAGGAGCAGATTCCCAAGGACCGCTACCGCAAAGGCGACAACATTCGCGCTGTGGTACACCGCGTGGACGTAATTAACGGCGCCCCGAAAATTGTTCTTTCCCGCGCGGCACCGGCTTTCCTGGAGCGTTTGATGGAGCAGGAAGTGCCCGAAATTTTCGACGGCCTCATCACCATCAAGAACATTGTACGCGAGCCGGGAGAACGGGCCAAAGTAGCCGTAGAAAGCTACGATGACCGTATCGACCCCGTAGGTGCTTGTGTAGGCATGAAAGGCTCACGCATTCACGCCGTGGTGCGCGAACTGGAAAACGAGAACATCGACATCATCAATTATACCGACAACTTGGAGCTGTACATTCAGCGTGCCTTGTCGCCGGCCAAGATTTCGTCGATGAAAATTAATGAACAAACCGGCCGGGTTTCGGTGTTCTTACGTCCCGACCAGGTTTCCCTGGCCATCGGCCGCGGCGGTGCTAACATTAAGTTGGCCTCGCGGTTGGTAGGCATGGAAATCGACGTATTCCGCGAAGCCGACTCGTACGAAGAGGACATTGCCCTCGACGAATTCTCGGACGAATTGGAATCGTGGATTATTGACGAGTTGAAAAAAATCGGCCTCGACACCGGCCGAGCCGTATTAGCCGTCAATAAGGAGGACCTCGTGCGCCGTACTGAACTCGAAGAAGAAAACGTAGAAGAGGTCTTCCGCGTAATTCAGGCCGAATTCGACGGTGAAAACGAGACCGAAGAGGCAGCCACCGAAGAGGGTGCAGAAACCCCTGCGGAAGCTCCAAAAGAGTAGTTGAGCGACGCCTACTGCGAGCCAGTTGGCCGGAACTCTCCCATACACAGGCGGAAAACGGGCCGTAGCAGGCCAGTTTTCCGCCGTTTGGCAATAATTAAATCGTACTTTTGCACCAAACTACGAGTATCGAGCGCGACCAAAGAATGGCGGAAGCAGCAAGCAAACGGCTAAAACAAGCAGCCACTGACCTTAACGTCGGGACCCACACCATCGTGGACTTCCTGTCGGGTAAGGGCATTTCTATTGAAAACAAACCCACCACCAAGCTTTCGCCCGACCAGGTTGCGCTGCTGAACAAGGAGTTTGCATCATCGGCTCAAGACAAGGCGGAGGCGGCGAAGCGTGGCCAGTCGCTGCGTCATACCGAGCTCGAGCAAGCTTCGCAGGCAAAGGAGGCCGAGCGTGCTAAAGTAGCCGCCGCGGCTGCCGCAGCAGCGAAACCAGCCGAGCCGGCCAAGCCCGCGCCGCAGCCCGTTGCGGCTGCAGCGGCCCCTGCGCCCGCTGCTCCGGCCCCACAACCTGCCGCGCCCGTCGACAACGGCCGCACGGTACCGGGCCTGAAAGTGTTGGGTAAAATTGAGTTGGACGCCAAAGGTCGCCCCGTGCCGCCGCGCCCAGCCCAACCGGCCCCTGCGCCCGCAGCTCCGGCTCCTGCAGCCGAAGTGCCAAAGCCGATGCCTGCTCCGGAACCCAAACCGGCGCCGGCTGCTCCCGTTGCAGCAACTCCGGCCGAGCCTAAACCGACTCCGACTCCGGCTGCAACTCCCACCCCTCGGCCCGAGCCTGCCCCTGCTCCCGTAGCGGAGACGAAGTCCGTCCCGGCTCCCGAAGCGCCTAAACCAGCTCCGGCCGCAACACCCGCCGCGGAAACGCGCCCGGCCGCTCCGGCTCCAAAGCCAGAACCGGCTCCTGAACCCGCCCAGCCCGCGGCAACAGCTGCTCCGGCAGCACCTGCTGCCGCACCCACAGCTGAAGCCAAGCCCGCCGACGGCGGTGCTGACGCCGGCACGGGTGAAGGTGGTACCATCGTAGCCCGTGGCGAGCAGCTGAAAGGCCTGACGGTACTTGGTAAAATTGAACTCCCCGTTGACGCCTCGCGGCGTGGCGGTGGTGGCGGCCGTGGTGCCCGCCCGGTTGCATCTTCGGATGTTCGCAAGGCAGGCATAGGCGACAAGAAAAAGCGTCAGCGCATTACCGTACCTGGCAGCGGTCCGCAAGGGCAAGGCGGCCAGGGTGGCGCACAGGGCAACCGTCCGCCGGCTGCCCCCGGCACTGGCAACGACCGTCCGATTCGGCCAGCTAACCAGAACCGCCCCGGCGGTGGTGGCGGTGGCGGCCAGGGTCGTCCCGGCGACAACCGTGGCCCGCGTCCCAATGCAACTCCCGGTACGCCCGAGCAGAACGACAAGCAGATTCAGGACCAGATCAAGGCTACGCTGGCTAAGCTTAGCGGTGGTCGTGGTAACCAGCAGAACCGTGCTAAATACCGCCGCGACAAGCGTGCCGGTGTTGCTGAGGCAACGGAGCTGCAGCGTCAGCAAAACGAGCTAGCCTCGAAAACACTGAAGCTGACCGAGTTTATCTCGGCCAACGACTTGGCTTCGCTGATGAACGCGTCGGTTAACGATGTTATCAAGGTTTGCTTGAACATGGGCATGTTCGTGTCCATCAACCAGCGCCTCGATGCGGAAGCCATTACGGTTATTGCCGACGAGTTCGGTTACGACGTGGAATTCCTCTCGGCAGAAGACGAGCAGGAAGTAGCCATTGATGCCGATGAGGATCCGGCCCTGTTGCAGGACCGCGCTCCTATCGTCACCATCATGGGTCACGTCGACCACGGTAAAACGTCGCTGCTTGACTACATCCGAAATGCCCAAGTGGCCAAAGGCGAAGCCGGCGGTATTACCCAGCACATCGGTGCCTACGAAGTAAAAACGGCGTCGGGCAAGCGCGTTACCTTCCTTGATACTCCTGGTCACGAAGCGTTTACCGCTATGCGTGCCCGTGGTGCCAAGGTGACGGACATTGCCATTATTGTGGTAGCGGCCGACGACTCGGTGATGCCGCAAACGAAGGAAGCCATCAACCACGCGCAAGCGGCTGGTGTGCCCATCGTTATTGCGCTGAACAAGATTGATAAGCCGGGCGCCAACCCCGACAAAGTCCGCGAGGAGCTGTCGGCCATTAACGTACTGGTAGAAGAATGGGGTGGTAAGTACCAGTCGCAGGAAGTATCGGCCAAAACGGGTATCGGCATTGACGACCTGTTGGAAAAGGTGCTGCTGGAAGCGGAAATTCTGGAACTGAAAGCCAACCCCGAACGCCGCGCCGTGGGTACGGTTATCGAAGCCTCGCTCGACAAGGGTCGTGGTTACGTAACCACCATTCTAGTTCAAACGGGTACGCTGGAAATCGGCGACATCGTACTGGCCGGTCAGCACTTCGGACGCGTGAAGGCCATGACGGACCACCGCGGCAAGAAGATGAAGTCGGCTGGCCCTTCCACGCCGGTTCAGCTGCTTGGCTTGCAAGGTGCTCCGCAAGCTGGTGACAAGATTCAGGTAATGGAAACGGAGCGTGAAGCCCGCGAAATTGCCACGCAGCGTCAGCAGTTGCAGCGCGAGCAGTCGATGCGCACCAAGAAGCACATCACACTCGACGAGATTGGCCGCCGTTTGGCAATCGGTTCGTTCAAAGAGCTCAACATCATTGTGAAGGGCGACGTGGACGGCTCGGTGGAAGCACTGTCGGACTCGCTGCTCAAGCTGAGCACGCCGGAAGTGGCCGTGAACATCCTCTCGAAGGGTGTGGGCGCCATTTCGGAATCGGATGTGTTGCTGGCTTCGGCTTCCGACGCCATCATCATCGGCTTCCAGGTTCGTCCGTCGTTGGGCGCCCGGAAGCTGGCCGAACAGGAGCAAATCGACGTGCGTCTGTACTCGATCATCTACAACGCCATCAACGAGGTGAAGGATGCCATGGAAGGCATGCTGGCCCCGACGGTACAGGAGGTGACCGTGGCTACCATCGAGGTACGTCAGGTGTTCAACATTACCAAAGTGGGCACCATTGCCGGCTGTATGGTAATGGATGGCAGCATCACCCGCAACACCAAGGTGCGAGTGGTTCGCGACGGTATCGTTCAGCACACCGGCAACGTGCAGGCGCTGAAGCGTTTCAAAGACGACGTATCGGAAGTGCGCCAAGGCTACGAGTGCGGTATTTCGATCAAGAACTTCGATGACCTGCGCGAAGGCGACATTATCGAAGGCTTCGAGGAGAAAGAAGTAAAGCGTACGCTGTAAAACAGCAACGCTTGGTTACTTGAAAGCCCCAACCCGCAACGGTTGGGGCTTTTTATTTATCTGGCAGGCAACCATGCGGAACAATTGGGCTTCTTCTTGCCGCGCCCAATTGGTATATTCGAGATGCGAACGGCTAATACCCTAGGCTTGGATGAAGTTTTTACTCTGTAGTATTATCTGTTGGCTGTTGGCTTTTTCGGCGGCAGCCACCCCCGCCGAGCCGCTGGTTTTGCGCGATACGGCGCAGCTATACCCGTTGCGCGCCTACTGGGAAGTACTGAAGGACGATCGGCCTTGGATAGACGATGAAGAGCGGCTGACGTTTGCCCAGGTACAGGCTCCGGAATTTGCAACTCGGTTCGAGCCCCGCGGCACCGACCCCAGAACCGGTAAACATGATGTGTGGCTACGCACCCAGGTACGGGCCGAAAGCCGGGCTGGAACTCAATGGCTACTGGTAGCCCCAACCGCTGCCTCTACCTGGCTGGATGTGTACGCGGTACTGCCTTCGGGCCAGGTGGTGCGCCACGAGCTAGATCCGGCCCGGCCGAACCGGCAAACACATGCGGTATCACACCGGCACTATAACGTGCGCATTCCATTGCCACCGGGCCAAATAGTTACGCTGTACCTGCACAGCTGGGCCAGCTCTATCAACTATTCATTTCAGGAACAAACGCACTTTTTGCAGCGCGCCCGGCAAGCCGATGTATTTGCCGGTCTGTATTTCGGCATTCTGCTGGCACTGCTGGCCTACAACCTGCTGCTTTACCTATCGGTGCGCGATAAAAGCTACCTTCTCTACGTGCTGTACGTAGCCAGCTTCACGGCGCTGCAAGCCGATATGATGGGTTACCTCAAGCTTCACTTGGGCGACGGGCTAAGCCTTTCTGCGTTGGCAACGGTGCACTCACTGCTGCTTAGCCTAACCATTTTCTTCGGAATTCTGACGGCACGGGCTTTTTTGGAAACACGCCAGTTGCTTCCACGCTTCGACGGATTGCTTCGGTGGTCGTTATTACTGGCCTGGATGCCGGTGCTTGATCGGTTCATACCCTTAGCCCTCCCCTTTCTGCCCGACTGGCCCGCCACGGCGGCGCTCTGGGCCAGCGTGGTTCTGTTATTGGCTGGCCTGTTAGTGCTGCGTACCGGCTACCGACCGGCGCGCTATTATATGCTGGGTTGGGGCTTGCTGCTGGCGGCCGTAATTAATTTCTATCTACACGGGCTGGGCATTACCCCCGATGGTTTTTGGGCCGAGCACGGTGTGCACTTGGCTTCGGCGCTAGAAACCATCTTGCTTTCGTTGGGCCTAGCCGATCGAATTAACCTTGTCAAGAAGCAAACCCAGCGCGCCCAAACCGAAACTTTGCAGGCGTTGCGGGAAAAAGAAGCGGCCCAGAGAGAAGTCCTGTCGGCCATGCACGACAAGCAAGTGGCGCAGGAGGAGGCGTTGCGCATTGCTCGCGAAAAGGACGAAGTGCAGCAAACCGCTAACCGTACCCTCGCCGAGCGGGCCAATGAACTGCAGCAGGCTTATCAGGAGTTGCAGGCCAGCATACAAACGTCGGATAAGCTGCAGGAGCTTGATGAGCTGAAGACGCGTTTCTTTACCAATATTTCGCACGAGCTGCGTACACCGCTCACGCTCATTATTAGTCCGCTGGAACAGCTGCTGAGCGAGGCCGGCCACGAACCGGGTGCCTCCGCGCGGCCCGAGTACTCCCTGATGCTGCGCAATGCGCGTCGGCTGCTCCAGCTCATCAACCAACTTCTCGATGTGGCCCGCTTGGAGAGCGGCCAGATGCGTCTGGCAGCAGCGCCTGCCGATTTAACCCAGCAGGTGCGTTACAGCGTAGCCGCATTTGGCTCATTGGCCGAAAGCCGCGACGTAACCTTAACCGTGGAGGTGCCGCCCGATCCGCTGGAGGTGTACTTGGATGTCGATCAGTTCGATAAAATCCTGTATAACCTGCTCGGTAATGCCCTGAAATTTACGCCGGCCGGTGGCAAAGTGCAGGTAAGCGTAGCGGCTTCCGGCAATGCCGCCCTGGTGCGGGTGCACGATACCGGGGTGGGCATTCCAGCCGAGCACCTACCGCTGGTGTTCGACCGTTTCCACCAGGTAGACAGCAACCTCACGCGCTTACACGACGGCACCGGCATTGGGCTGGCGTTGGTAAAGGAACTGGTAGCGTTGCACCACGGCACGGTACACGTTACGAGCACCGTGGGCGAAGGCACCACTTTCACTGTAGAAATACCGCTCGGGTGTAGCCACCTGCCGCCCGAAGAGTTGGCTACCGCTCCTATTAACAGCCTTGCGCCCAGCGTACCCGAACTCCGCGAGGCCCGTCAACACATAGTAAACGAAGCGGAGGCCGATACAATAGACGCCAGCCGGCCGCTGGTACTGGTGGTAGAAGACAATGCCGAGGTACGGGACTACCTGCGTAGCTGCCTGGCCGCCGATTTTCGGGTGCTTACCGCCGCCGACGGCGAGCAGGGCCTGCAACGCATTACTGCCGCCGTCCCCGATCTGGTCGTGTCGGATTTAATGATGCCGCAGCTCAACGGGCTGGACTTGTGCCAGCGCCTGCGCGCCGACGAGCGTACGAGCCACATTCCCGTCATATTGCTCACGGCCCGGTCGGAGCAGGAAACGCGCCTGGAAGGTTTCGAGATGGGCGCCGACGAATACCTTACCAAGCCCTTCCGCCCCGAAGAACTGCGGGCACGCATTCATCACCTGATCCGGCAGCGCGAATTGCTGCGCCAGCGTTTCAGCCGGGAGCTGAAGCTGGAGCTCAGCGAAATCAGTGTTACCTCAACTGACGAAGCCTTTCTTACCCGAGCCATTGGTGTGGTAGAGCAACACCTAGGCAATTCGGATTTTAGCGTGGAGGCCTTTGCCGAACACATGGCCATGAGCCGGGTGCAGCTGCACCGCAAGCTCAAAGCCCTAACCGATCAATCTACCTCGGAGTTTGTACGGACGCTGCGGTTGCGCCGGGCGGCGGTACTGCTACAAGGTCAGGCCGGGCATATAGCTGAGGTAGCCGAGTCCGTAGGCTTTGCAAACATCTCCTATTTCACCAAGTGCTTCCGAGAACTGTACCACCAAACCCCCTCCGAGTACGCAGCCAACCACCCCGTAGCAGACGCTGTATCTGTGGAATAGCTCGTGAAGTGCTTCACTTAATCATAGCATTCTAATTAAAAAGCGAAGCTATGATCTTAGTAAACCATTGACAAACAAACTCATACACACAAGGAAACATGTGTGATATTCTTTGAAACATTTGTATTAACCACCTCCACCTCCATTACAGCACCTTTGTTCCACCTCCGTTTGTCAGGCAGCTTATAATCAGTTGTTGCAAGCGAAGTCACTTGGAGCCTGGGGCAATACGCCAGCAATAATTGCCCAAGTGAAGTCTGATAATTCACCTCTTTTGACTTGGAATTATGCTTGCCTTGGGGAGACTTGTAGCGGATGACACACTGCTGCGCTGGAGCAGCCGGATTAGCGCCTGGATGGGTGACTTTGAACAGGTAGACATGAACGTTCGGTGGTCCTACGACCAGCGGCCGGCCGAAGCTCAGCAGTTCGACCGTAAGCTGGCTATCATGTGCTACCTCTCGGTTTTTGGTTGGTTATTGGCCTACCGCATGCCCAAGCAACACCGCTCGGAGCTGGTGAACTTTCACCTGCGCCAAATGACGCTGCTGCACCTTGTTACCCTGTTTTGCCTGGGCCTGCAAATAGTCTTGCTGCCCGTTTGGGGCTGGAGCAGCCTAGCTGTGTCGGGGGTGGGTATTGGTGCCATTATGCTGATGCGTATGCTCGGCGTGATGTCGGCTATGAACAGCCTGCAGGACCCACTGCCCCTGATCGGCCGCTTGGCCCAGCGCCTGTTGCGCAATATGTAATGCTTATCCAGGTCTGAGTGCTTCTCCAGCACACGACGGCTTTTTGCATTACTACCAGACATGATTGAGCAAATCACATGAGCATATTTTAGCTCCGCAGCATAAGTATAATGACCTCTCACGCCCCGCACTAAGCATTTTAGCTTGGTACGGGGCGCTTCGTTTCTGCCCGGTGTAACAGGTGAAAAGGCCAGAATAGTGGCTTCCAAGTCATTCTCACATCATCATGCGATTGACCCAGGCAAGGGGGTAAGGTAGTTTTGTAACAGCCAATTGGCACAAACCAGACACCTGTTGTTCCCTTTCTTCCTTTACCGTACCAGCCATGAAAACGCTTACCTTTTCCGCCCTGCTGTTGCTGCCTGCTTTGGCCGCAGCTCCCGCCGTTGCTCAAACCCGCACGGCTGCCAAGCCAGCTGCAGCGCCGGTAAAAACCACCACAGCCACCAAGCCGGCAACCACTACCAAGGCTACCACTGCTGCCGCCAAGCCTGCGGCACCTGCTAAGTCTGCCACACAAGCCGCTCCAGCCGAAGCAACACCAGCTGAGGCACCCGCGGCAGCTACTAAATCGGCCCCCAAAGCCGCCTCCCAAACCAGCAGCGCCACCAACAACTTCGTTAAGGGCAGCACAGCAATTAACTTGGGTGTGGGCCTGGGCTTAGGTTACGGGTACTACGGCGGCAGCCTCAAGGCGACGCCGGCCATGAGCTTGTCGGTTGAGCGCGGCTTTATTGAAGGCCTTGGCCCCGGTACCATCGGCATCGGTGCTTTGATAGGCTACAAAGGCTACAGCTACGACTATGGTGGCAGCCAGTACAAAGCCAAATGGACCAACCTGCTGGTTTCGGCCCGTGGCACTTACCACTACAACATCTTGGAAAACCCCAAGCTCGATACGTACGCGGGCATTAGCGTGGGTGTGCGCATGCAAACCTGGAAGGATACCTACTACGATAACACGCCCGGCCTAAAGGATTACTCCAGCAGCAGCGCATACGTTACGTCGGGTTTCTTCATCGGCGGCCGCTACTTCTTCACCGACAACATCGGCGCCTTCAGCGAAATAGGCTACGACATGAATTACCTGAAGCTGGGCCTGACGGCCAAGTTCTAGGCCCCGCCCCCGCTCTGCCACTCCACCCCTAGTTTTTCCGGTCATGTATTCCCGCGCACGCCTCCTTGTCGGCTGGGTACTGCTTTTGCCGCTGCTCATTGGCTGTAGCCAGGTGCGCGAAGCCAACGAAAGCCTCCAAACCGTGTCGGCGGCCACCCGTGCGGTTAATCAGGCTGAAGCTAGCTTAACCCGCACCGAGCAGTTGCGCCAGACCCGCGCCGCCAGCGGCGACACCATCTCCCTGCCTTATCAGGAGTTGCGCAACTACCTGCCCCACAAGCTGGCGGGCTTTGTTCGCGACGGAGCACCCCAGGGGGAATCAGTGAGCTTAGGCGGCGTAAACTACTCCACCTGCGAGCAGTACTATCGCAAAGGCAAGCAGCGTCTGAAGGTGCAGCTGGTTGATTACAACGGAGCTTCGGCCCTGTACGCCGGCGCTACGGCCATGATGGCGGCCGGTTTTACGCAGGAAGATGACGAGCAGCTGATGCGCGGCTGCGACCTGGGTATTCCAAACGTGTTGGGTTACGAAACCCTGCAAAAGAAGGAGGGCCGGGCATCGGTGGCACTGGGCGTAGGCGACCGGTTTTTCCTGTCGGTGGAGCTCGACCAGCAACAAACCACCCACACCGTGCGCAACGTGGCCAAGGCCATCGATTTGCAAACGCTGGCCCGGCTGTAGCCCAGCGCCTGACTAACGATTTCTTGCTGGGCTGCACTCCGCAGCCCGCGTCCAAGCACATTCCATTTACTACCACCGATGAAAGCCATTCTTCTCGCCTTGCTCTGCTGCCTGCCCTTGGTGTCGCACGGCCAGCTGTACCTCCTGAACCGCGCCGTGGAACGTGCTGCCAGCCGGGTAGCCGAGCGCAAAATTGAAGAAGCCGTTGACCGTAAAGTGGCCGAAAAGACAGCTGATTACTACTCCACGCTGCTGGAAGAAGGCCGCTTAACGTCGCACGCCATTCAGTTTGAGGAAGGTTCGGCTACGCTGGTGCCCGATTCCCAACCTTTCCTGAAAGGCATAGCCGATGCCATGCGCCGCGAGCCGGGCATGAAGCTGCGCATTGAAACGCATACTCTAACGGCCGGCGAGGCAGCGGCTAATCTTCGCCTGTCGCAGCGCCGGGCCGATGCCATTCGGGCCGCGCTGATTACGGCCGGTATCGAGGGCGCGCGCCTCACCGTGAAAGGCCAGGGCGAAGCACAGCCGTTGTACACCGACCCCGACGATGAATACGCGCCGCTTAACCAGCGCGTGGAGTTCGTGAAACTATAAAGCGCCACAGCTAGCGCCTTTCCCTGCCATGAAAACCACTGCCACTTACCCCCTGGTACTTCGCCGTACGGCGGGCGTTTTGTTGGCCGGTCTCCTTGCCTTGGCTCTGGCCAGTTGCGACGGAGTAACGTCCAAGCAGCTACCCGGTCATGCTTCTGAGCAGATTATAAAGTCGCCGCTAGCCGCAGCCTAAACGGGCCAATATTACCCGCAACAGTACACCATCACGCTTTACCAGCAGCCCAAAGTGCCCACGCTGGTACTCTACAACATGGGCTTACACTAACCTCAACCGTACTCGCCGCGGCCGCGCGGTACGCTAGTACTTTTTCCAGTAGCTGGGGGCGAACGGTGGCCCCGGTCCAACGAAAAAGCAAAAAGCCCTGAAGCTTTGCATCAGGGCTTTTTCCATGTCTTGTCTGTTACGCCGTTACCCTACCAAGTCGAAAAATCCTTTCGACTTTTTGTGCTTAAGTGGCTTGCCTTTGGGGTCAATGCCAGGGGCGGGGCGGGACTGGCCGCGCTTCTGCATGGCTGCGTTGCTTTTGTCGCGGAAGCGCTTTACTGTGAAACCGCCATTGCCTTTTTCGTAGTGGCGCGTACCGTCGCCGCCGGCCGAAGAGTAACTGGTTACGCCCGAACGAGCTTCCAGCACTTCAATTTGCTGGTCGCGTTTTACCTCGTCGGGGTTCATGCTCATGCGGCGCTGCATACGCGTTACGTCGCCGGCCGATGCTTTGCGTTTGCGCAGCCCTTCCTCGTTTGCCTTTTGGGCTTGGGCCTCGCGCGAGGCAGCGACAATAGTTTGCGCCTGCGTTGCGGGAATGGTTAGCAGGCCCGTACAGAACAAAGCCGCTGCGGCAAAGAGAACTTTCATGGGTGATGGTTAGGTGGAATGGGGGTAGGTAACGCGTGTTGGCAAACTGTGTGCCACTGGCGGCGAAAAAACGGGTGGAGAAGCAAGTTAGTTCCTATTTCTAGAACTTGTAACTCAGCCCGATACCCAGCGTTTCTTTGAATTGCACGCGTTTGCCACGGGCATCGGGCCGGCCGTCTTCATTCTGGTCGATGGGTACCAATATATCGTCGTCGTATACCAATACCGTAGCCACGTTGGCGCTTATATACTTATTGACTTTGAAGTCGATTAGGTTCTCCCAGTTCACATCGATGTTCTGGGGGTTATGAAAGTAATTGCTGAACAACTCCACCTTGGTTTGGTAGGTGATGTTAGTCAGCACGGCTTTGCGGTAGCGCCCGTTCAGATAGGCACCTACTTCTTCGCGCAACCGCTCGCCGGTATTGGGTACAGGTCGGTCCAGGGCATCGCGGCGGGCGGCCTTTACGCCAAACGCGCCAGCATCGGCCAAGCCCTGATCGGCTACAATGGTGAATTTGCCGGTAACCGGCGACAGAAACAGCGAGAAGTCATCGTTGGGCCGGTAGTCAACACCCAACGAGGCCAGCACGAAAGCCGGCGCGAAAAACCGCGAGAGCAGCGAATCCGGCTTGGTTATGTCCTTGGTGGGCGTAAGTTGGGTTTTGAGGTTGAGCTGCGCGGCCCAGGAAAGCTTGTTGGTCAGAAACCGGCCGTAGCGGGCGTTTAGCTCCAGCCGGTCGTCGTTTTTGCGCACCCGGGATTTACCGGGTTTCAGCAGGCCGTACACCACGTCGCCCGATAAATCGAAGGTGTGCTCGGGGCCCCGGTAATGGGCGAAGGTGTTCCCAATGGCCAGCAGCGAAAACGAGCTTTGTCCGCCCGGCGCCCAGTTCCGCAGACTTACCTGACTGACGTTTAATGTTCCCATACCGCCGCGGCGCCAGCCGCGGGCCGTGTCTATTTCGGCCGAAATCTTGTACGCGGCCGGCGGCAACGGGGCGCGGTTGGGAATGGGGTCCTGGGCGGTAGCTAGGTGGGGTAATACTGCCAGCAACAGCAGGCTAAAGGTGCGGGGTAGGGTTATTTTCATGCAAAAAGGGGAAGTAAGAAAACGATAAAGCCGATTTCCAGACCCCTCTAACGTGAGCGGCGGAAATCGGCTGTCGGGTTCTTGCGGAACGGGTGTGGGTTAAACGGGGCGCGTGCGCAAAGCGTCACGGATTTCCATCAGCAGAATTTCTTCTTTGGTGGGCGCGGGCGTTTCCACCACGGCCACCGGGGCGGGGCGCTTGAAGCGGTTGGCCAGCTTCACCACCCAAAAAATAACGAAGGCAATGACCAGGAAATAGATGATGGCGTTGATAAAGTTGCCGTAGTTCAGGGTTGCCGCTTTGGCATCTTGCGCCGCTTTCAACGACTCGTAGTGGTTGCCGTCGAGGGCAAAGAACTTCTCCTTGAAATCGATGCCGCGCGTAGCCAGGCTCAGGATGGGCATGATGATGTCGTCGGTTAACGAGGCGACAATTTTGCCGAACGACGCGCCGATGATGACGCCCACGGCCAGATCCAGCACGTTGCCTTTCGAAATAAACTCTTTGAATTCGGAAACAAAGCCCATGGACGCAGTGTGATGGTTGAGAGAAAGATAACTCGACAGCGACAATGTACGGATTATATGCAGACAGCCAAATTCTTTATTGCCCGTTGTTGAGGTAAAGTTGAGCTGCACTCCGCACAAAAGGCTGGCGTTTTGCTGAAACCAGGCGCAGGCTTGTCCAACAGCGGCTCTGGCGCTCCGAGGGGCCCCGGAGCCGCTGGCATTTGGTCCCTATCTTTACGCCCTACCCCTCTACTTCCGAACACCCCGAACGCATGACCACACCCCTCGAAAACCTGCTTCTCGACCGTTCCGACGATGGCATTCTGACCATCACCCTAAACCGTCCGTCCAAGTTGAACGCGCTAAACGCGGCCACCATTGCCGACATCAAGCAAGCCATTCAACTGGCCCTCGACGATAAGCAGGTGCGGGGCATTATCCTGACCGGCAGCGGGGAAAAAGCGTTTGTAGCGGGGGCCGACATTGCCGAACTGGCCGGCCTGAACGAGGTAAACGGCCGCCGCTTTGCCGAGCAGGGACAGGAAGTATTCTGCATGATTGAGGAAAGCACCAAGCCTGTTATAGCCGCCGTAAACGGGTTTGCCCTAGGCGGCGGCTGTGAGCTGGCCATGGCCTGCCACATGCGCGTAGCGGCCGAAAACGCCCGCTTTGGGCAGCCCGAGGTAAACCTGGGCGTGGTGCCCGGCTACGGCGGCACCCAGCGCCTCACCCAACTGGTGGGCAAAGGCAAAGCCCTGGAGCTACTCATGACCGGCGACCAGCTCAAAGCCGACGAAGCCCTGCGCCTGGGTCTGGTAAACCACGTGGTGCCCGCCGCCGAGCTGCTGGGCTTTTGCCGGGAACTGCTCCTGCGCATTCTGGGCAAGGGCCCCCTGGCCGTGGGCATGGTTATCGACTGTGTTAACGCCTACTTCGCCCCCGAGCGCAACGGCTACCAAACCGAAGCCAATTCCTTCGGCCGCTGCTGCGGCTCCGAGGACTTCCGCGAGGGCACGCGGGCTTTCCTGGAAAAGCGCCCCGCTCAGTTTCAAGGAGCTTAATTCTACGTCCCTATTTTCAAGCAAGTAATTTTTCAATTTAGGTGAGCGGACTGGCCAAAAAGCTAGCTGGCCAAACGGCCGTGTACGGAGTGAGCAGCATTGTGGGACGCATGCTCAACTTTCTGCTCGTGCCCCTGTACACCGGCCGATTTGCCGCCGCCGACTACGGCATTGTAACCGAGCTGTACGCCTACGTAGCCTTTTTGAACGTGCTGTTCACGTTTGGGATGGAAACAGCTTTTTTTCGGTTTGCCAACCAGCCCGGCGCCGACCGCCCCAAGCTCTTCAGCCAAGTACAAAGCCTGCTGCTGGTAACCAGTGTTATCGGCTGCGGGCTTATCCTGCTTACCACTCAACCGCTGGCCGAGGCCCTGCGCTACCCCGGCCAGGAAAAGTACCTGATCTGGCTGGCCTTCATTATTGCTATTGATGCAATAGTGAGCCTACCCTTTGCCCGGCTGCGGCTGGAGGGCAAAGCGCGGAAGTTCGCTACGGTGCGCTTTATCAACATTGTGGCAAATGTTGGGCTGACGTTGTTCTTTGTGGTGTTTTGCGCCGATGTGTGGCAAGGCAAGTATTTGCCGGAGCTAAAGCCCATCATCGCCCCTATTTACAGCCCCGACCTGGGCGTGGGCTATGTGTTCCTGGCGAACCTGCTGGCCAACGCCCTGTTCATTCCAATGCTCTGGCGCGAGCTGACGGATTTTCGCTTCCGGCTTGACTGGGCCGGCGTGCCACCGCTCTGGAAATACGGTTACCCCATTATGCTCATGGGCCTGGCCGGCATGGTCAACGAAATGTTGTCGCGCATTTTGCTCAAGTATTGGCTGCCACCGGGTTTCTATCCTGGGCAGAGCAACCAAGCCGCGCTGGGCATTTTTGGGGCCTGCTACAAGCTCAGCATCTTTATGCAGCTTGTTATCCAGGCCTTTAAATACGCCGCCGAGCCGTTCTTCTTTTCTCAGTCAGGCGACAAAAACTCCCCCACCACTTTTGCCCTCGTGCTCAAGTGGTTTACGCTTTGCTGCGCGCTCATTTTTGTGGGCGTAAGTTTGAATCTAGACTGGCTGGCGCCGCTACTGCTGCGCCGCGCCGAGTACCGCGAAGGCCTGGAAGTGGTGCCCATTCTGCTGCTGGCTAACCTGTTCCTGGGCGTGTATTACAACGTATCGGTGTGGTTTAAGCTAACCGACCGCACCTACTTTGGCACCTACCTGAGCGTGGCCGGCACCGTGCTAACCGTCACGCTTAACTTCCTGCTGATTCCAGTCCTCGGCTACGTAGGCAGTTCCCTGGCTACGCTGGCCTGCTACTTCACCATGGCCGCCGCCTGCTACTGGCTCGGCAATAAGTACATGCCCGTGCCCTACCCCATGGCCCGCCTGATGCTGTGGCTGGGTGCGGGGGTGCTGCTGATTGCAGGCTTTGGATTCGTGCCTGCCGGCATGTGGCGCTACGTGCTGGGCATGGCCCTTACGCTGGCTTACGCCGGCGCCGTGCTGCTGATCGAACGGCCCCCGGTGGCGGCGCGTGTAACCGTCAAACCGTAGCTTTGCCCGGCGCTTCATTCGCCCTACTGCCTGTATGCTGACCATTAACATCATTAACCGCTCCGGGCATCCGCTGCCCTCGTATCAAACGGCCCATGCCGCCGGAATGGATGTACACGCGCACCTGGCCGAGCCCATTACGCTTGGTCCGTTGCAGCGGGCCCTTATTCCCACCGGCCTGTTCATGGAAATTCCAGAAGGCTACGAAGCCCAGGTGCGCCCGCGCAGCGGCTTGGCCTACCGCCACGGCATTGGCTTGGTAAACAGCCCCGGCACTATTGATGCCGACTACCGCGGCGAGTTAAAGGTGCTGCTCGTTAACCTCTCCGACACGCCCTTTGTAGTGCAGAACGGCGAACGAATTGCGCAATTGGTGGTGGCCCGGCACGAGCGCGTGGGATGGCTGCCTACCGAAGAGCTAAGCGAAACCCAGCGCGGCGCCGGCGGCTACGGCAGCACCGGTACCAAATAGCGGGTTTTACCAAGCTCACTGCGTTACCTCAGCTGAAAATATTACTGATTCCCTAGATATTACTTTCTCAAGAGTGAATTTTGCGTGGCATTTTGCGCCGCGTTACGTACACGCCCCAAACACTCTTTTTCTCTCTGACTTTCTATGAAAATCATCGTTCCGATGGCCGGCATGGGCAAACGCATGCGCCCCCACACGCTTACCGTTCCCAAACCCCTGATTCCGATTGCTGGTAAACCCATTGTACAGCGCTTGGTAGAGGACATTGCCAAAGTGGTTGGGCAGCAGGTAGAGGAAGTGGCTTTTATCGTGGGCCGCTTCGGAGCAGAAGTGGAGCAAAGCCTTATCAAAATTGCCGAGTCGGTGGGTGCCAAGGGAACCATCGTGTACCAAGACGAGCCGCTGGGCACTGCCCACGCCATTCTGTGTGCCAAAGACTCGCTGAGCGGTCCGCTGGTGGTGGCCTTCGCCGATACCCTCTTCAAAGCCGATTTCACCCTCGACACCTCCGCCGACGGCACCATTTGGGTGCAGAGCGTGAAGGACCCCAGCGCTTTTGGCGTGGTGAAACTAAATGAACAGGGCCACATTACGGAGCTCATCGAAAAGCCCCAGGAGTTTGTGTCCGATCTGGCCATCATCGGCATTTACTACTTCAAAGACGGCGACTACCTGAAGCGGGAGCTACAATACCTGCTCGATAACGACATCAAGGAAAAAGGCGAGTACCAACTCACCAATGCCCTCGAGAACATGAAGAACCAGGGTGCGGTGTTCATTCCCGGTCCCGTAACCGAGTGGCTGGACTGCGGCAACAAAGACGCGACCGTATTTACCAACCAACGCTACCTGGAGTACCTGCGCGAAGCCGGTGAAGACACCGTAGCGAAATCCGCTACCCTCACCAACAGCGTAATCATTCCGCCAGTGTACATCGGCGAGAATGTGGTACTCGAACACAGCATCATCGGGCCGCACGTATCGGTGGGCGACGGTACGGTGGTGCGCCACTCGGTGGTGGTGAACAGTATTCTGCAGAAATCGGCGACGGTGCAGAACGCCAACATCACCAACTCGATGGTGGGCAGCCACGCCAGTCTCACCGGCACACCGGCCGATTTGAGCGTGGGTGATTACAACGCCTTGAAACTGTAGTAGCCCGCGGCGGGTTCTGAGGGGAATGCCGTATCTTTTGTCAGGTACGGCAATTCCCGTCCGCATCCTCCGTTACTCTCTTTTTGCGCTCCGTCGCCGCACTTTTTTCATGACTCGCGCTGCTCTTTTTTCGCTTTTACTCTCGGGTCTGTTGCTGACCGGGACGGGCTATGCCCAGCAACGGCCTGCTGCTGCTCCGGAAAAACCCGTTCAGGAGCCGGTTAAAAAGAAGAAAGAGAAGCCCAAAAAGCTGACGCGCAAAGAGAAGAAAGAAATGCAGCGGTTGGCGGCCCTGGAAGCAGCCAAACAAAACCACCAACTCACGGAGAAAGACCGGGAGCTTAGCGAGTCGTATTTCGTGGACGGCGTGAAGTTTCTCCTCCTCGAAGACTACAACAAAGCGCAGGAGCGGCTGCTGAAAGCGTACCAGCTCAATCCCAATAACGCGGCCATCAACTACAAGATTGCCGAAACCAACCTGCTGACTGGCAACCTCAAAGATGCCGTCAATTTCGCGCAGGCCGCGTTGCGTATTGATGCTAAAAACCCGTACTACTACCTGCTGCTGGCCCAGGTGTACAGCTCGCAAAAGCAGTACGACGAAGCCGCCAAAGTGTACGTGAGTCTGGTGCACGACGTGCCCGACTCCAAGGAGTACCTCTTTAACCTCGCCGATTTATACCTGGCCCAGGGCAAGCTCAACGAGGCCCTGACCACGTTTAATGAGGCCGAAAAAGAGTTTGGCCCCCTGGACGAAGTATCGTTTAAAAAGCAACAGATTTACCTCAAGCAGAACAACCTCGACAAGGCCCTGCTGGAAGGGGAAGCCCTGATTGCGGCCAATCCCGACGAGGTGCGCTACGTATTGGCCCAGGCCGAAATGTACGCGGCCAACAACCGCCTGCCCGACGCCATTCGGGTGGCCCAGAAAGCGCTGCGCCAAGACCCCGAGAATCCACAGGCCCACATGATTCTGGCCGACGCTTACCGGCAGCAGGGCAACCTAGCCGAGTCGGAAAGCCAGATCAAACAGGCCTTCCAGAGCCCGGGGCTGAACATCGACCAGAAGGTACGCATCCTGATTGATTACCTCAAGCAGCTGCCCAACCCGGCCATCGAGAAAACGGCGCTGGACTTGGCCGATATTACCACCCGCGTACACCCCAAGGAGCCCAAAGCGTATTCCGTAGCAGGCGACGTGCAGCTGCTGGCCAATAAAAAGCAGCTTGCTCGCGACAACTACCTGCGGGCCCTACGCTACGACAACTCGCACTTCAAGATTTGGCAGCAGGTCGTGAGCATCGATGCGGAACTCAGCCAGACCGATTCGCTGCTGCGCCACACCAGCCAGGCCTTGGAGCTGTTTCCGAACCAGGCCGTCTTTTGGTTTTACAACGGCGTAGGTTACACCTTCGCAAAGCAGCCTGCCAAAGCCGTACGCTCCCTGGAACAGGGCCGCAAGCTCACCACCGACAACCCCGAGCTTAGCGCCCAGTTCGACGTGCAGCTCGGCGACGTATACCACGAGCTGAAGGAGTACGATAAATCGGACGCGGCTTATCAGGCTGCGTTGGCTTTCGACGCTAACAATGCTCAGGCACTCAACAACTACAGCTACTACCTCTCGCTGCGCGGCAAAGACCTGCCCAAGGCGAAGGAAATGGCCGGCAAGCTGGTTAAGCAATTCCCCGACAACGACACCTACCTCGATACGTACGGGTGGGTACTGTACAAGCTCAAAGATTACTCCGGCGCCCGACAGCAGCTGGAAAAAGCCCTTAAAACGTCTAAGGACGGCACCGTGCTGGAACATTACGGCGACGTGCTCTTCCAACTAGGCGACGCGGCCCGCGCCGTGGAGCAGTGGCAGCTGGCCCGCAAGGCCGGTGGCGCCTCCACGCTGATCGACCGCAAAATCAAAGACCGAAAACTGTATGAATAGACGCTGGCCGCTGCTGCTCGCGCTAGTAGGAAGCCTGGGCCTGGGCGCCTGCCAACGCTCCATCTTCCCCAAAAAACCTTCCGCCGTTTCGTCCGAGCCGGTTGCTCCGGCAGTTAAAGCCCGCAACCTCGACTTCACCTACATGGCGGCCAAGGGCAAGGCGCAGATTGATGCCAACGGCGAGAAATACTCGGCTAACGTGAACCTGCGCATGCGCAAAGACAGCGTTATCTGGCTATCGGCGTCGCTGCTGGGCGTGGAGGGCGTGCGCGCCCTCATCACCCCCGATTCGGTGCAGGTAATTAACAAGCTGGAGAAGACCTATTACGCCGGCAACTTCGACTACCTCTCGCGGCAATTCAACGTGCCCGTAACCTTTGCCCAGATACAGGCGCTACTCCTCGGCGACTACTTGGCGGCGACATCCGCCAACACGGATTTGCGCGTAGCGACGGAAGGCACGGTTCAAAAAGTAAATTACCAGCAGGCCAGCGTACTGGTTGAGCAGCTGATTGACCTGACCAACTCCCGGGTGCAGAAACTGGTGGTGCAGGATAACCAAACCAGCAACAGCGTAACCGTTACCTACGCCGACTTTAAACCGGTGGAAGCCGGTGCGCAGCAGGTTGCGCACGCCACGTTGGTGCAGGCTCAGCAGCCGGGACGCCCCGCTGCCGTGGTGGCTGTAACTTACCGCAGCATAGAGCTCGACCAGAACAAGCTGGATTTCCCGTTTAGTGTACCAGCCGCGTATGGGCGTAAAAACCGCAAGTAGCCGCCGCTTTCGTCCGTGGTTACTGCTGGGCGCGTTGTTCTTGGTACTCACGGCGGCTCCTGGGCAGCAGCGAAGACCAGGCACCAAAACAACGGTTAAAACCAAGGCCCAACTGGAGCGGGAACGACGCAATACGTTGCGCCGCATCAAGGAGACGAGTCGCATTCTGGAGCAAACCCAGCAGAAAAAGCAAACCTCCTTGGGCCAGCTAAACGCGCTCAAGGAAAAGATTACCGTGCAGCAGGACGTTATCAAAAGCACGTCTACCGAGCTGCGCTTTATTGATACCGACGTACGCCAGACCGAAACCCAGGTTAAGGTGAAACAGTCGGATTTGGAGCGGCTGAAAGCAGAGTATGCCCAATTGGTGTACGCTTCTTCCAAAACGGCCAACTCCTATAACCGCATCATGTTCCTGTTCGCCGCCGATTCGTTTAACGAATGGCGGCGGCGGCTGGGCTATGTGCGCCAGTACTCCGAAGCCCGGCGCCAACAGGCCGCTGCCATCCAACGCACCCAGGAAGAACTGGGCCAGCAGTTGAACGGTCTGACCCAAAAGCGCCAGCAAAAAAGTGTGGTGCTGAGTACCCAGCTTACCGAAAAGCGCACCCTGCTCTCCATGCGCGAGCAGCAGGACCAAGTGGTGCAGCAATTAAGCAAGCAGGAAGAGCAGTTGCGCAAGGAGCTAGCGGCACGCCAGCAGTCCATCCGCCAGCTCGACAACCTGATTGCCCAGCGCGTACGCGAGGAAATAGCCCGCGCCGCCCGCGCTGCTGCGGCCCGTGCCGCCGCCAAAGCCGCCGCGGCCAAAGCTGCCGCCAAAGCCAGCGCCGAGCGTGCCGAAAGTCCCACCGCCACGGCCGCCGAACGCACCACCGCCCGCCGCGACGCCGTGGAAGCAGCCGAAGCCGCCGAAGCCGCCGAAGCCACCTCCCGCACCGACCGCGTAACCCTTACGCCCGAAACGGCCGAGCTGTCGTCGTCGTTTTCTGACAACCGGGGCCGCCTGTTGTGGCCGGTAGCCAGGGGCTTTATTTCGCAGCGGTTTGGCCGGCACCCCCACCCGGTTCTGAAAAACGTGACCGTAGAGAACCGCGGCGTGGATATTCAAACCAGTGCCGGGGAACCTGTGCGCGCTATTTTCGAAGGGAAGGTGTTAACCATAGCCAACATTGCAGGCATGAACAATGTGGTAATGGTGCAGCACGGCGAGTACTTCACCGTGTATGCCAAGCTGCGCTCGGTGAGCGTGAGCGAGGGTCAGCAGGTGAACATGCGTCAGCCCATTGGCACGGTATATACCAACGCCGAAGGCACCTCGGAGCTGCAGTTTCAGCTTTGGCGCAACAGCACCAACCTCAACCCCGAATCGTGGCTGGGCCGCAAATAATCGGGCAGTTAACCGTTGGCAAAAAAAAACACCGTACAGCGTACGGTGCCTTTCTGAGCTATGAAAACAAACTTAGCTATCAGTTAACCCGGCGTTGCTTGGCAACGCTTTGGGTAATCCCCCGATAACATCCGAAATATAGAGCTTCCGCCCCCTAAACCGTTTGTTAATTCGCTCAACGTACAATATTTCTCGCCGAAGGGAGTCTTCCTGTAGCTGACTTGAGGTACTTACACCAGATTCAGGTGGCTCATTAGCTCAGCTTTGTAAGAGTTGCCGATAGGCACTGCTATGGGCCGGCTCTCGGAGTTCTGCTTGGCCCCGTCAATTACCACGGATTCGCCTTCAATAGCCACGATGCGGTCGAGGCGCACGATGTACTTGCGGTGCACCCGCACGAAGTCCCGGGCCGGCAGGCGTGCTACCATGTCTTTCATGGTGGTGTACACCGTAAAGCGCTCCTGGGCCGCGTATATGTTCACGTAATCCCCCAGGGCTTCCACGTACCGAATGTCGGCGGTGTTCACACGCACCAGCTTGTGCTCCTGCTTCACAAAGATTTCCGAACGACCACCTGAGTACAGGGTTTGGGCAGCATCGTTGGCCATACGCAGCAAGCCTTCGAGCTTTTGCTGCTCCTGCTCCAGCTGCAGGCGGGCGCGGCGCAGCTCCAGGTGCGAAACCACCTCCCGGGCCAGGGTTTGCAGCGCATCCCGCTGGGCATCGGACAAATGGCGCGGCCGGGTATCGATGGCGCAGAGGGCACCCAACGGTTGCCCGGACGGGGTAACCAGCGGCGCGCCGGCATAAAACCGAATGTTAGGCGACCCGGTCACCAACGGGTTGGTGTTAAACATGGGGTCCGTCATAACGTCTTCCACCTCATACACGCCATCGGAAACCATGGCGTACTGACAGAAGGAATAGCTACGCGGGGTTTCGCTCACGCCTTCCAGGCCGAAGTTGGCTTTAAACCACTGCCGTGATACATCAATCAGCGAAACCAGGGAAATAGGCGTCCCGCAGATGTAGGCAGCCAACCGGGTTAGGGCATCAAAGTCTTCGTCGGGCGAAGTGTCGAGAATCTGGTACGCCCGAAGTGCTTCCATACGTTCTTCTTCATTGCTGAAGCGAGAATTGACAGGGAAAGCACCCGGCGTGGTGCTGGTGGTACGTGCTGGCATGGGGGGAGGAGTAGCAACGCGTGTAGCGGGGTGACGCGTAATAGGATCCGCAAAAAGCAGAACTTTCGGGGAGGCAAGATACTTACGGCTAAAGCTCTAGCGCCGGATGTAGGCGATGAAGTTAAAAAATTACCCGGCAAACGCGACTTTCTACGCGTTTAACTTTTTGCGTTTGGTCTCCCTGCTCACCCCCTACCAACGCCCAACAGGGTCTTGCACAGGCTTTCATTCAGAAAATATGGGGTATCTTTACAATCCCGACGGCCGGTGCATCCGTACGCCTTTCTTTGCCACCCTTCTTCCTTCGGCCTCATGTTTAATTCCCTTTTTCTGATCGGCAACTTCGGCACTACCGAGATTCTGCTGATTGTCCTCGCTGTCATCCTGCTATTCGGCGCTAAGCGCATTCCCGAGCTGTTCCGTGGCATGGGCCAGGGCATTCGGGAATTCAAGGACGCTTCTAAAGAGTCCAAACCCGAGTACCGCGACAACAACGACCCGCAGCAGCCGCGTCCTTAATCCTGTTCTGCCATGCATACGCCTCTCTTTTTGTTTTTGGAAGGCGTCGGTGGGGGTGAAATGGTGGTTATCCTCCTCTTCATCCTGATTTTCTTTGGCGCCAACAAAATCCCCGAACTCGCCCGTGGCCTTGGCAAGGGCATTCGGGAATTCAAGGACGCCTCGCGCGAGATTCGCAGCGAAATAGAAAGTGCCGGCAGCCCGAACGAATTTCAGCAGCAGCCCCCGCAGCAAGCGGCCGGCTACCAGCCCGCAGCGCCCACGCCGGTAGTGTACCAGCCCACGTCGCTGGACCAGCCGGAGGCCCCCGTTGCGGCCCCCGACCAGCCCACGGTGACACCCGCCGGGTTGCCCCACGTCCCCACAGCCGACGACCACAAGCATTCTACCACTTGATCTAACGCAAGCTCCCTTGAGACGCTTCAACTCCCTAACGGAAGTTCGTAACGAGCTGTCGGCCGGTAACCTCACCTGCCGACAGCTCGTGGAGTATTACCTGGATAACATCCAGCGCAAACAGCACCTAAACGCCTTCCTGGAAGTGTGGGCCGACGAGGCCCGCCAGCAAGCCGAAGCGGTGGACGCCAAGCTGGCGGCCGGCACCGCGGGCAAGCTCGCCGGTATGGTTATCGGGCTGAAAGACGTACTGGCTTACCAGGGCCACACGCTGCAATCGAGCAGCCACATTCTCGACGGCTTTAAGTCGCTGTTTACCGGCACGGCCGTACAGCGTTTGCTCGACGAAGATGCCATCCTGATTGGGCGGCAGAACTGCGACGAGTTTGCCATGGGGGCTTCCAACGAAACCTCTTACTTCGGTCCGGCCCGCAACGAAATCGACCCCGAGCGCGTGCCCGGTGGTTCGTCGGGCGGCTCGGCCGTGGCCGTACAGGCCGATATGTGCCTGGCCTCCATTGGCTCCGATACCGGCGGTTCGGTGCGCCAGCCCGCGGCGTTTTGCGGCATTGTGGGCCTGAAGCCGACGTACTCGCGCGTATCGCGCTACGGACTGGTAGCTTACGCTTCATCGTTCGACCAAATTGGCCCGCTCACACGCTCGGTAGACGATGCCGCGCTGCTGCTGGAAGTTATGGCCGGCCCCGATGAGTTTGACTCGACGGTAAGCCACGAGCCCGTGCCGGCGTACAGCCAGCAGCTGGAACCGCAGGCGCATTACCGCATCGGCTATATCCGCGACACGTTGGAGCGGGCGGGTCTGGCTTCGGATATTAAGCAGGCCGTAGAGAATGTAATTGAGCAGCTGCGCGGCCAGGGCCATGTGGTGGACGCGGTAGATTTTCCCTACCTCGATTACATGGTGCCCACGTACTATATTCTCACCACCGCCGAGGCCTCGTCCAACCTGGGCCGCTTCGATGGCGTGAAGTACGGGTTCCGTGCCGAAGATGCTACCGATCTGGAGTCGCTCTATAAAAAAAGCCGCAGCCAGGGTTTTGGCCAGGAAGTGCAACGGCGTATTCTGTTGGGCACGTTCGTGCTGTCGGCCGATTACTACGACGCGTACTACACCAAAGCCCAGCGTGTGCGGCGCCTGATTAAAGAGCAAACCGACGAGTTGCTGCGTCAGTACGATTTCCTGGTTCTGCCGACCTCTCCCACCACCGCGTTCCGCATTGGTGAGAATACCAAAGATGCACTGGCTATGTATCTGGCTGATATATTTACAGTTCAAGCCTCTTTGGCGGGCGTTCCGGCCATTTCGCTGCCCGTCAGCCACGATCAGCAGGGCTTGCCCATTGGGCTGCAGGTGATAGGCGGTGCTTTCCGCGAAGCCGAGCTGCTGGCCTTTGCCAAACACGTAACCGAAAACGTTGCTGCCTCTGTAACGACACCCTAACGCCGGCATGAAACGACCGATCCGCGCTTCCGCCCTGCTGCTGTTGGCCGCTGCTTTTGCCCGTCCCTCGGCGGCCCAAACGCAACCCACACTGCCCCCCACGGTGCAGCCGGAAATAAGCCCGGAGGTCGTAAACCCGGACGATACGGTGCGGGTACTGCTCCAGCTTCAGCCCGATTCGCTGGTGGCCGAACCGGTGGAAATTGACCCGGCTCGTTTGGCGTGGCTGCAAACCGCGCCCGACCTGCGGGATTTGGTGTGTGACCGAATTGGCTGCTTCGAAACGGACGTGCCGCACACGTTCAACGCCATGGTGATGAGCTACGTGACGTACTTCACGAGCCGCAACCGGACGTACACGCAACGGGTGCTGGAGCGTGAAAACCTGTACTTCCCAATCTTCGAGAAATACCTCGCTAAGTACGGTCTGCCGCAGGATTTGAAGTACCTGTCGGTGGTGGAATCGGCGCTCATACCAACGGCTAAGTCGCGGGTGGGTGCTACGGGCCTGTGGCAGTTTATGGGCCCTACCGCCGGCGACTTGCGCCTAAAGCGCGACGAGTGGGTGGACGAACGGATGGACCCGGAAAAATCGACCGAAGCCGCTTGCAAGCACCTGCGTTACCTCTACGGCATTTTCCACGATTGGGAGCTGGTGCTGGCGGCCTACAACTGGGGGGCCGGCAACATGCAGCGCGTTATGCGGCGCACCGGCAAAAAAGACTTCTGGGCGCTGTACCCCAACCTGCCCAAGGAAACCCGTAACTACGTGCCCACCTTCACGGCCATCATGTACGCCATGAAGTACGCCGAGCAGCACCAGCTGCACTCGCCCGAGCTGAAATACCAGCACGCGCAGGTAATGGACACGTTGCAGCTCAGCGGCCGCCCCTTCGATGTGCGTCGTCTCAGCCAGGCTATTGGGCTAGACTCGGCGGCTGTTCCGCGGTTAAACCCGGAGTTGATCAAGCATTACCTGCCGGCCGGTTACAGGCCCTACGCGGTAAAGTTTCCCGCGGCAAGCCGCCCGCTGCTGCAAGAAGTAGATCGGGCTACGTTGTTCGAGTTTTGCCGGCCGCAAAGTGAATTACCTCAGCCAATCCAGCCGCTGCCGCCGCGCCTGAATGGCGTTGAGCCGTTTCCGTCGGCTGCATTGGCTTCGGCGGCTGACCGGCCGCCGGAACCGGGAGCAGAAAGTACACTGGAAAGCAACCGCACGCGGCGCAAGCTTCATACGGTACGCCGGGGTCAGACCCTGGCAGAATTAGCCGACTGGTATGGGGTAAGCCAAACCCAACTGCGCCGCTGGAACGGCTTGGCCAAAGGCAAAGCGCTGAAGCCAAACCAGAAGCTGGTGGTATTTGTGCCGGCTAAAGAGCCCCGCTCCACCGAAACCATAGTGGTAGCAGCCAAAGCCACGGCGCCGGCTGTGGCGGCAGCACCACGTACGCCTGCAGAAATGGGGGTTAACGTAACCAAACAGCCCGTAGCGAGGCCGGCGAAAACAACCGTGGCTGCAACGCCCGAGCCCGCGGTGGAAGCGTCTGAAGAAACCGCAGTGGTCAAAAGTTCAGGCCGTACTGCCCAACCTACGCTGGCCAAAGCCGATAAACCAGTCGACAAAGAACCAGCCCCGACCAACGAACCTACGGTTAGCGAAACCGCAGCGGCTCAGGCGCAAAACCAGGCGGCTGCCGCAACGGAGTACGTGGTGCGCAAAGGCGACTACCTCACCAAGCTGGCGCGGGAGCAAGGCCTGTCGGTAGAGCAACTGATGGCGTGGAACAAGCTCAAAAACGCTGTGGTAACGCCCGGGCAGAAGCTGCGCCTGACCGCTCCTGCCGATGCGGAAAGTGAAGCAGTAGCCGTAACGCCTGTGGTAAGTCCAGCCGCTAAAGCAACTGCTGCTGGCAAAGCACCCCGGGAAAAGCAGCCGCTACCAGCGCTACCCAACCGGGTGCACATCGTGCAGCCCGGCGACACCCTCTATAACATCTCACGCCGCTACCAGGGCCTGACGGTGGAGCAGCTACGCAAGCTCAACGACCTGAAGTCGGATGAAGTGAAACCTGGTCAGAAACTGATTGTGGCAAGCTGATTTCTGCATTAGTTACCACCAACGCCAAAGCGCACCAACCACTCTGGCTGGTGCGCTTTGGCGTTGATGTAGCGTGAAAAGTTACACTGGCCCAGGTACCTGTTCAGTCGTCGAATGCCTCCAGGCGGGCGTTATCGAACACCACGTTTGCGGTGGTGCCTTTGTGGATGAAGCTGATGCAGATATTGTCGAACTCTTCGGTGGGCGGCCGCATATCGAAGTACAGCTCGCGGGGCCAACCGGCTTCCAGAACCCGTTGGAAACGGGCGGCACGGGTTTTCACTACCTCGTTGCCGCGCCGGAAACGCACCATGTATTCCGTCATGCGGAACATGTCCCATTCCTGGGCGTCGGTGCGGGCTTCGGCATAGGCCCGGAGCCACTTAAACTGCCCCGGGCGGGCTGGCAGTACCCATTCCTGGCTTTGCGGATGCTGGGAATTTAGGGCCAACGAGCACGCCCCTTGCAAAGCAGGTGTGCCGCAGAGGCCGGGCGCGGGCTGCTCGAAATCCTGCTGCCAGATTACTCGCCGGTTGCGGGCAGTGCCCGTAAACTCTGAGTTGCTATCAATCAGCAGCTTAGTTTCGGGCGGAACCTGGTACCGGAAAAGAATGCGCCGCAAGTAAGTGCGGTTCATGTCGCCGGCGACGAGCAGCCCCCCGGGTTGCGCCATTTGGGTGAGCCAGTAGCCGTAGGCGCAGCCTAAAACCGCCAGTGGGGCGTAAGCAAGTGCCCAGCGGGGCCGGGCACCCAACCACTTCAGCGCCCCGGCCATCGGCCAGGCCAGCACGGCATAACTCTGAATCATGGCCCGCTGGCCCAAAGCGCCGCCGTACGTCCACTCGTCCCAGGCGAAGGTGACGTAAATGAACAGCACCGTGTACACCAGCATGGCCCAGAACGCATCCGGCGCCTGTTGGCGTAGCGGCCCGAAGCCCACCAGCGCCGTGAGCAACAGCGGAGAATACATCAGCCACCCACTGCGGAAGCTAAAAATACCATCCCAAAGGTGGGGTTTCAACCAACTGAAGCCCTGATCCTGGTAGCTGTACACTATCCAGTCGCCGCTGGCGTAGTGCCAGTAAAAAAGCTGGATGCTCACCAGCACGCCGCCGGCCATTACAGCCCCGAGCAGCAAGGACCACCGCTGTTGCCAGAAGCCTATCCGTTCGCGCACGGCAGCCAGCGTGGGTTTCAGTCCCCAGAGCAGCGGTAGCAGCACCGCCAGAATTTCGGTGGGACGCGTTAACACCATTATTCCCACCACCGCTCCAATCCCCAAGGCCCGCGCCCAGGTGGGCCGGGCATAAAAAGCGGGTGTGAGCAGCAGCAATACGGCGTACCAGCCAAAAAGCCAGCAATGCGTCATGCCCGCCTGCCCCGCGCCGCTGTAAGCCAGGTAGTTGGTTCCGAGCACCAAAAATACCAGGGTAAGGGCCGTGGGCCATTCGCCAAACCGTGGCAGCAAAGCCCGGCGCACCAACCACAGGCTTAGCACCGATGCCAGCAAGCCCCCTAGCTTAATGGCCCATTGATAGGGCGGCGAAAAGCCGTCGGCGGGGTAATCCAGGGGTTTGGCCAACGCGTGGGCCGTCAGAAAAAACGGCAGCTCCTGCAACGCCAACCCAGCCGGGTATTTCATCACAAAGTTACCGCTGCCGGGGTGGCGAAAGGCTTGGTCGAACTGCGGCGTGGGGCCGTAATCGTTTATTAGCTGGTCGCGGAAGTTCAGCTCGCGCAGGTCGTGGTGAATGAATACGGCCGGCAGGTAGAGGTAGTAACCCGAAGCATCCCAGGCTAGCACGGGTGAGGTGCGCCCGCTCTGTTGCTGCGGATAGTACCACCAGGCCACCACCAGCAGCAGGGTCGTGCAAAACCACCAGGCTATGCGGGAAGGTGAAATCATGAGCGGGAAACGGAGCAGGCTTTAGCCAGGAGGCACGACAGATAGCCCGCAAGTTGCCGAAATCGGGGCTGCTGAGCAATTTGTGTGTTTCCGTAAGGATGAGTCGCCAAGCTCTAGCCTGTGTTAGCGGCTTTAAATGGAAGCTTCATGCATTAGGATGCGCGGTTAAATCATCCGGCCAAAGTTCAAGCAAGCAGGTAATCAGATAACTTTGCTTACCTCTCTAAAAAATGTATATGAAGCATTATTTTCTGTTACCTGTATTGCTTTGCAGTGCTTTAGCGGTGCAGGGTCAGACTATGCCCCCACTTAGCTTTCAGCCCATTCAGACACTGCAGTTACCAGCGGGCAGTATGCCCAGCGACGTAGCCATCGGTGATTTTGACCACGACGGCCGGCCGGATCTGGCTGTGGCCGAACGGGGGCTGAACCGGGTGGGCTTGTACCGCTCGGGCCCGACGGCGGGCTCCTTCCTATCCGCGCCCATGGCCACGGTAGCCACGGGCACAGCGCCAGTTTCCTTGGTAGCCGTGCCGCTCGACCGGCAGACCACCGCCAACGAGTCCGACGACTTGGTGGTGCTCAGCGCCGACCAGGCCCACCTGCAAACCTTCGTCAACGCCCATACCCCCGGACAAGCGGCCTTTGCCGCCGGCCGCTTCAGCTACCTGTCGGCCACGGGTTTGTTCACGCGCCCGCGCCTGCACGCCGCCTACATCGACACCGACCCGCACATCGACGTGGCCACCATCAAGGACTCGTTCCAGAACGCGGGCCTGTCCACCGTCACGCCCTTTGCCACCCGCACGCACGTCTCCATCGGCACGGTTACGACCACCGTGGGCCTGCCGACGGACATGGCCCTGGCCGACATCAGCGGCCAAGGCCGGCTCGACGCACTGCTAGTGCAGCCCCTGCAGGGCAACGTACTAGTCATGTTCAACCCCGGGCAGACGCCCCTCTACAGCACCGGCCGGTCTATCTCCATTCCGGCCCTGGGGCCAAGCCCCACGTGCGTGGCCGCCGGCGACGTGGACGGCGACGGCCGCGCGGACGTGGCCATCGGCAACGCCGCCAGCGAAGTGGTTCTGCAGCTCATTACGTACACCCTGCAGGGCGGTTTCCTCTTCAGCACCCCCTTGCGCGTGGCCACGGGCGCCGCGCCGCGGCAGGTGCTGCTGCAGGACCTGACCGGCGACGGCCGCCCCGAGCTGGTGGTACTCACCGCCGCCGGGCAACTGCGCGTCTACCGTCATAACGGCGGGGCGTACCCGGCCTGCTTCGAGGCGCCCCAGCTATTGCCCACCGGCCTAGACCCCACGTCGCTGCGCCTAGCCGACGTGGACGGCGACAACCGCCCTGACCTGCTGGTGGCCTGTGCCGGCGACCACACCGTGCGCGTCTACGGCAACACCACCCAACCTCTTGCCGCCAAAAGCGCGCACTTGGCGGCGCTGACCCTGTACCCCAACCCCGCCACCGACCGCCTGCGCGTGCAAGTACCCGCCGGCACCGAGCCGCTCACGGCCACCTTCACCGACGCACTGGGCCGGGTGCTCGGCACGCAAACGGTGCCGCCCTCCGGGGAACTGCACGCGGGTCAGCTGCCGCGCGGCTTGTGTTTCGTGCGCCTGCACAACGGCCTGGGCAGTATAACGCGCCGGGTGGTGCTGCGGTAGCCTATTTCGCTACCGCAGCACCACCCGGTAGGTAGCGACTTTACTTCGCATGTAGTCCGGTTTGCCCCAGTGTAACGCTAGGGTCGGGTCTGGGCATTTCTTCGTGCCACGGACTTGCCAGCATCCAGCTTCTCGTAGCGCGCACTCAGCGAACGGCCGCTGGACTTCAGGTACACAACAGCCGTGCGCAAAACGCCGCTAGCGGGCAAAGAAGCGGTGAAATGGTCTCCGGCGGGCGTAAGCGGTACCCGGGTGGTTGTGCCGTCGGCCGTTTGTAGCATGATCGAACCACTGGTACGGGCGTTTACGATGGGCGTGTTGCTGGCCGCCAGCAGGTAAACGTGTACCTCCGTGGGTTGCTGAACCATCTCGATATGATAGGGCCCTGCGGTGCGTACATGCCCCCCGTAATGAGCCTTATGGGCGTGGGTTTCTTTGGGCGCCTTATGGCCGTGCGGAGGCGTTCCTTTTTTATGCTTGTGCTGGGCCGCTAAAGAAAGCGGGGAAGCCAGCAGCGTGGCGGCCAGCAAGAAGTGAAAAAGCTTCATGGGTGGAAGTGCGAAAATGGAAGAAAAGCGCCCCAGCATCGAAGAAACCAGGAAATTCGTGACGGGGTGGTCGGTGACTAGCGCTTGGTATTCACATATCGGGCCATTTCCCTTGGAGCCCCCATTCGGTTTGACAAGGCATTTACTACAATCCTGTAAACCGAATCAGGGGTAAACTCCCTATCTGGGCGTAGTTTATAAGCCGTGGGCGCGGGCGAACTGGGTTAGCGCGGCTACATTGTGCAGCTCCAGCTTGTGGAGAATGTTGCGCCGGTGCGTACTCACCGTGAACTCCGAAAGAGAGAGCCGCTCGGCAATGTCGCGGGTGGTCAGGCCCTCGCAAATCAGACGGATAACCTCCCGCTCGCGGCCCGAAAGCCGGTGCAGCTTCACTATTTCGGCAGCTCCAGGCACGGGTGTTACCGGCGCAATGTGAGGCAGTTTCGGAAATGCCAACCGGCCCTGCGCCACGGCCCTGATGGCGGTCAAGAGCTCGGCGGCATCGGCCGACTTAGCTACAAAACCCGCTGCCCCGGCAGCAGCCACCCGCTCTACTATTTCCGCCGTGGCCAGGGTGCTGAACACCAATACGCGCAGATCAGGCCACTGCTTTCGGAGCTGGGGAAGCAGGGTAAGGCCATCGGGCGGAGGCAGGTGCAGGTCGAGCAGCAGCACATCGGCCGGGGCCACAGCGGGCGGGCGCGGCAGCCAGGCCAGCAGCGCCGCACCCGATGCCAACTGCCCAACCACCTGCAGGTCGGCCTCGCCCCCAATCAGGGCCGTCAGGCTTTGGGTTAGCATTTGGTGGTCGTCTACAATCAGCAAACGGCAGGGCACGGACATGGGCTATGGTGGTTAAAAACGAGAGCGGATAAACAACGGTATGCGGGGTTAAGGCGGTTACAGCGGAATTTGGGCAACAACACTGGTGCCGTGTTCGGAGCTGTCGAGGTGAAGGCGGCCGCGCAGGTACTCCGCCCGGGCCTGCACGCCGCGCAACCCAATGCCCGCAGCCGGAGTGTTCGTGGTAAAGCCCCGGCCGTTGTCTTCCACCAAAACTTCTAGGGTTGAGGCATGACGCAGCACCTGCACCATGATTTCGGTGGCGGCGGAATGGCGCACGGCGTTGTTAAGCAGCTCGGCAATAATGCGGTACACCGCCTGCTGTAGCGGCACCGGTAGTTGGTCGATGCCGGGGTCGTAATACGTGCGCACCGCTAAGTTGCCGTGCAGGTTAAACAAATCGGCCAGGGCTTGCACCGATTTGGATAGCATGTCTTCCCCAGCCTTGGCCGGTAGCAAGGCATGGCTAAACGTGCGCACGTCGTCGCGCAGGGCGCGTAGCAGCTGCTCGGCTTGGCGTCCGGCCGCATCGGCCGCCGGCGAGGTGGCCAGCGCCTCGCGTACGGCGGGGCCCTGCCAGGCAAAGTGCAGGGCCGTTAAATTGGGCCCGAGGGCGTCGTGCATTTCGCGGGCCAGCTGTTCCCGCTCTTTTTCAAGAGCCGCAATGAGGCGGGCGCTTTGCGCATTGCGCAGGTTCAGCTGCCGAATGCGCAACTGAGCGTTTTGCCGCAGCGTGTGCCGAAAGCGGCCGGTGAGCAATGCACTGAGCAGCAGCAGCTCCACAAAAAGCCCCCACGCCATGGGGTTGGGGTAAATGGGGTTAAAGCTGGTGGCACCCACGTGGTTCAGCCAAAAGAAGGCGTAACCCGTGAAAAAGAAAAAGTAAGTAACGAGGTAGAAAGCTGCCATTTGGCGGCGGCGCTGGGTTAGCAGCACCGCTATTAATGCCGCCCAGCAGTAGCCAAATATGCCCAGCAGAAGCAGCTCACGCGCATTGTTGAGGATTTGCACCAATGGCAGGCTGTGGCGCACGGCCCACGGGAACAGTCCCGCGTAGCCCAGCACGAAAACCACCGCCCCTGCCGCAAGCCAGTTACCGGCCCGGTTCAGCCGTGGCCAGCCACTGTGCAGGCGCAAAAACAGCTGCATGATACAAATGCCCGCCGCCCCGGCCAGAACAATAAAGTTGTACTGCCCTACCGACCAAACCAACCGGTACAGCCCGGCCGGCAGCAGCATGGCTTCGAGGCCGTCTTCCATCATCAGAAACAAGGTGACGCAGCCCACATAACCCACGTACCACAAGTGAATACGGTCGCGCAAAAACGCATAGAGTACCAGGTTAAACAGGGCGCTGCTCAGGTAAAAACCAAGCAGCCACACCCAGTGCCGCTCGAAGGGAAACCCCATTTCCCAGGCCAGAAAGTGCTCGGTGGTTTCTATGTACGTGGGCAGGTAAATGCCGCCCGTGTGCACATCGGCACGGAGGTAGAGCACCGCGGTTTCGTGGGCGGCCAGGGTAAAGGGCAGGCTTAGGGAACGGGCCGGAAACAGGCGGTCCTCTGCCGGAACCCAGGAGCTTGCCGCGCCCAACCGCGTAAAGCTGGTTTCGCCCTGCCGCTGCATGTATAGGGTAAGGCTGTCGGCGAAGTTGAACAGGCTCCACACAAAGCGTAGGCGTTCGGAGTCGGTGTTGCGCACCACCAGCCGGATCCATACCCGCTCGTGCCGTAGCCCCAGGTTAAGGGTTTTGTGCCAGGGCCCTGGCTGAAACCTGCCCGCCCGCCATTGCCGCTCCACCTGCTCCGGATCTACGGGCGTGCTAAACGGCTCGGTGTAGTAGCGGTAAGCTTCCGAAATGTGCGGGCCCTTGGGGTCTTTCAGCAACAACGTGTCACGCACTACTTGGGGCTCATCGGCTGCCCATGCAGCTGGCGAAGCCGATAACCAGCCTGCCAGCGTAAACACGACGAGAAGAAAAAGGCGCATAGGCACCGGCTGGAAATGAAAGGAACAAACCAGAATCAAGTATTCTTCAGCCCGATTTTGCCCGCTATTACATTCCCGCAGGACTAGCCGGGCACGGGCATCAGGGCTTAATAAACTTGAGCTGCTGTGCGGCCCGCGCCGTTTCTACCCGCACCATGTACGTGCCGGCGGGCAAGCCCGAAGTATTAAGTCGCAGACTACCGTCGGGCAAGGCCCGCACCGGAACGGAAAGTCGGCGGCCCAGGGAGTTGAATACGGCCACGCTGCTTTCGCGCAAGGACTGGCCACCGGCCCGAATGGTGAGCAGCGCGCCGCTGGGGTTGGGGTACAGCGCCACGGTTGTATTCACAGGGCCGGTCAACGCGGCAAGCGGGAGGCTGTTGAGCCGGAAGCCCCGCAGGAAGCGCCACACCTCGCGGCTGGCATTGATGTCGCGGTTGGTAACGCCGGTGGAAAAGACGGCCCCCGGCCAAGTGTGGCCGCCCCCAATGATGCGGTAGTGCTCGACCACGCTGCCGTTGCGGCCGCCGCTCCACACCTGCCGCTCGGCGGTGCTGCCGTCGGTGGTGTTGGTGTTGGGCACGGGCGTAACCACGGGCGTAGGATTGCAGCCGTTCACTTGCACCCAGTGCGCTAGCAAAGCCGGAATGGGCACGAAGTTCAGGGCCGTACCGCCGGAGTAGGGCACGGTGGCATCGGCCGTGCCGTGAATCTCGATTATGGGTACCGGCCGGGAAGGTGCACAGGTGTTCATTCGGCTGGCAATCATGCTGCCGGTAACGGAGCCCACGGCGGCAATACGCCCGCTAAGCTGGCAGGCCAACTCGTAACTCATGAAGCCCCCGTTGCTCATGCCGGTGCTGTAAACGCGGTTTGGGTCGATGCGGTAACGCGCGGATAGGGAATCGATTAGGGCCGAGATAAATGCCACGTCGTCGACACCCGAACCGCGTGGCCCGAAGGTGTTCCAGTGGCGGTTGCCGCTCGCATCCACGGTGCCGTTAGGGTGCACTACCAGAAAGTTGGCTGTGTCGGCAATGGCGCGAAAATCACCGTACACTTCCTGCTGCACATTATTAGAAGTATAGCCGTGCAGATTAAAAAGCAGGGGTACCGGCCGGCTGGTACTGTTGTAAATGGCCGGCACGTACAGGCGGTAGTCGCGCACTACACCGCCGTGACGAATGCTGCCCGTAACGGTGCTCTGAGCCCGAAGACCGGCTGATTGGCACAGCAACAGCGTACTGAGCAGCAGTGAAGTGAATAGGAGTCGTGAAAACATAGAGCGGAGTTACGATAAAGCGTTACATGCGCCGGTACCGGAAGACAGATACACGCGGGACAGGAGGTTCGGTTACAAGCGCTAACCGTATCGAGCAATAATACCACAAATAAATACCAGCGGATATTTGGCCCTGGCAGCATCAGTCCGGGTAATACCGCAATGTTTTGCAGGCAGCTATTTTCTGTCAGGTTTCAGTTCTTCTGATTCGTACGCGGAGGTAGTGGTCCACTTCACGAGCTGGCTTGCACTGGTGGCGCCCTGCTCTTTACGACACCAGCAGCCCAGCCATGCCTCCTCCCCTTCGGCCCAGCCTTGCGGGCACTCTAAACGCCCTCCGGTTTTCATTTCCCCCAAATTCGCCCCAACTTGCTTAACGGCCGCGCCCTGTCGCGGCCGTTTGTTTGATTGCACCCACCGCCGCCCATGCTCAAGATTAACAAGGAAGACGCCCTTAATTACCACTCGCAGAACCCGCCGGGCAAAATCGAGGTCGTGCCCACCAAGCCCGTCAGCACCCAACTCGACTTGGCGTTGGCGTACTCCCCCGGCGTGGCCGAGCCCTGCAAAGCCATTGCCGCCAACCCCGACGACGTCTATAAATACACCGCCAAGGGCAACCTCGTGGCCGTTATCAGCAACGGTACGGCTGTGCTGGGCCTTGGCAACATTGGGCCCGCTGCTTCCAAACCCGTGATGGAGGGCAAGGGCGTATTGTTCAAGAAATTTGCCGGTATCGACTGCTTCGACATCGAAATTGACGCCACCGACCCCGACGAGTTTATTCGGGTGGTGAAGGCGCTGGAGCCCACCTTCGGCGGCATCAACCTGGAGGACATCAAGGCCCCGGAATGCTTCCGCATAGAAACGGCGCTGCGCGAGCAGATGAACATTCCGCTGATGCACGACGACCAGCACGGCACGGCCATTATTTCGTCGGCCGCGCTGCTGAACGCGCTGGAAGTGGTGGGCAAGAAAATCGATGAGGTGCAGGTGGTGGTGAGCGGCGCCGGTGCCGCGGCCGTTTCCTGCCTGCGCCTGTACTTGGAGCTGGGTTTGAAGCGCGAAAACGTAGTGGTGTTCGACAAAGACGGCATCATTACGCCCGAACGCACCAACCTGGCCGACATGCAGATGCGCTTCGCCACCACGCGCAACATCAGCACCCTGGCCGAAGCCATGGACGGTGCCGACGTGTTCCTGGGGCTTTCGGCCGCCAACGTGCTGGCGCCGGAACTGCTGCTGAAGATGGCCGCCAACCCCATCGTTTTCGCGCTGGCCAACCCCGATCCGGAAATCGACTACGACCTGGCCATGGCCACCCGCGACGACCTGATTATGGCCACCGGGCGCTCCGACCACCCCAACCAGGTAAACAACGTACTCGGCTTCCCCTACATTTTCCGCGGCGCTCTGGATGTGCGCGCCACCGAGATTAACGAGGCCATGAAGCTGGCCGCCGTGCACGCCTTGGCTCAGCTGGCCAAGGAACCCGTGCCCGACATGGTGAACAAGGCCTACGGCGACAACACTCTGAGCTTCGGCCGCTTCTACCTCATTCCCAAGCCGCTCGACCCACGCCTGATTACCACCGTCAGCCCGGCCGTAGCCAAAGCGGCCATGGAGAGCGGCTCGGCCCGCCTGCCCATTACCGACTGGCACGCTTACGAAGATGAACTGCGGAGCCGCCTGGGCGTAAACCAGAAGCTCATGAACCGCATCACCTCGCGGGCCCGCTCGGCGCCCAAGCGCGTGGTGTACCCCGAGGCCGACAACTACAAGATTCTCAAGGCCGCCCAAATTGTGCACGACGAGGGCATTGCCGTGCCCATTCTGCTGGGTAACCGCGAGAAAATCGAGCAGATTGCGCGCCAGAACAGCCTCGACCTTGAAGGCTGCGAAATCATCGATATTCTGCAGGACGAAGCCAAGCGCAACGAATACGCCGAGGTACTGTTCCGCAAGCGGCAGCGCAAGGGCATTACGCTCTACGAAGGCAAGCGCCTGATGCGCGAGCGGAACTACTTCGGGGCCGTGATGCTGGACACCGGCGAGGCCGACTGCTACATTACCGGCCTCACCAAAGACTACGGCCGCAGCATACTGCCCGCCCTGCAAATCATTGGGGTGGAAGACGGCGTGCAGCGCGCCGCCGGTATGTACATCGTGCTCCATAAAAAGGGCCCGTTCTTCTTCTCCGACACCACCGTGAACATCGACCCCACGGCCGAGCAGTTGGTGGACATCATTGGCCTCACGGCCCGCGCCGTGCGCTTCTTCGATACCGAGCCGCGCATTGCCGTGCTCAGCTACTCAAACTTCGGCTCGAACGTGGGGGAATTGCCCGATAAAATGCGCCGGGCCACCGAGCTAGCCAAGCGCCGCTTCCCCGACCTCATTCTGGATGGCGAAATGCAAGCCAATACGGCTTTGAGTCCGCAACTCCTGCGCGAGCATTACCCCTTTTCGGTGCTAGCCGAAAAAGGCGCCAACACGCTCATTTTCCCCGGCCTCACCTCGGGCAACATTGCCTACAAGGTGCTGCAGGAAATTGGCGGGGCTGAGGTAATTGGACCAGTGCTGATGGGCATGCGCAAGCCGGTGCACATTTTGCAGCTCGGCGCCACCGTGCGCGACATCGTGAACATGACGGCCATTGCGGTGGTCGATGCGCAAACCTACAACCAGCCGCTGTAGTCTGATAATCAACGCTCTTTGAGAGTGACACAACGGCCGGGCTTTTTTAGGTAAAAAAGCCCGGCCGTTGTCGATTTTTTTAGCCGCAACTTGTGTTAGGAACCGCCTGCCATTGCCCCTTTCGTTGGCTCGGCGCCTAACTCTTTCCGATATTCACGAACCCGCAGGACCCTCAACCCGCGCTGCTGCCTATGATTGCCTACCTCGACGCAAAGCTTGCCTACAAAGACCACGCTCAGGCCATTCTGGACGTGAACGGCGTGGGTTACGAAGTAAAGATTTCGCTGGCCACGTATTCCAAGCTGCCGGCCGAAGGAGAGCGGGCCAAGCTCTACACCTACCACCACGTGAAGGAAGACGGGCAAACGCTCTACGGTTTCCTCGACCCCAACGAAAAAGCCCTGTTCATGCACCTGATTTCGGTATCGGGGATTGGGCCGGGCACGGGCATCGTGATTGTGTCGTCGATGTCGGTGGCGGAAATTCGCCATGCCATTATTCAGGAGGACGTGCGCTCCATTCAGGCCATTAAAGGCGTGGGGCCGAAAACGGCTCAGCGCATTGTACTGGACCTGCGCGACCGGCTCCGCAAAGACGAATTACTAGCCAAAGCCGGCGTGGAAGTGGTGCCTTTGGCCAAGCAACACAATACCAACCGCTCGGAAGCGTTAGCCGCCTTGGTGACGCTGGGCTTCGCGCGGTCGGCAGCCGAGAAAACGCTGGAACAGATCCAGCGCAAACACGGCAACGATTTGAGCGTGGAGGAATTAATTAAATTTGCTCTTAAGTCGAACTAGCTTTTTGCGGCGGCTGACTTCATTTTACGATTTGCTTTCTTGAACTCCGGTAAGAAGTCCTTCACCGCCCTCTCCGTCGTTGCTGCGTCGCTGCTGGCTTGGTGGTCACAGGCGGAACCGGTTGGTGGCCGCGGTTTTGCATTTTCTCAGCTCTGGAGCTGGCTCAGCCCGAGCTATGCCGGCCCGCTGCGTGTGGCCCCGCCCGATACCATCCGGCCCGTTGCAGGTGACACCTCGCGTTATCGATCCAGCCGCCGCCCCCGCGTTGCGCCCGAAGACCGCCCCGGCAACTTCCTGTCGGAACGGCGCCGCTCGCCCTTTATCCTGCCGCTGCCTTCGAACGTGAAGCGGCAGGTAACCGTGGGCGACTCGCTGGATTTCGTGGACGTGGAGGAAAACGTGGGCACCGACGTGGATTTCCGCGACCCCGCCCGCGTTTCGTACGCCGAGTTTCAGCGCATTCAACAGCAGCAAGCCATCCGCAACTACTTCCGCACCAAATCGGAAGGTTCGGTAGCGGGCGAAGCCGGCTCTACGGCCGCGCGCCGCCTTATTCCCAAGATTTACCTGGCGCCCGGCCTGGGCCGCATTTTCGGCGGCGACTTCATCGACATTCGCCCCAACGGCGCGGCCACAATCTCCTTGGGCTGGCGCGAAAACTTCAACGACAACCCCACCCTTACGCTGCGCCAGCGCCGCAACGGCGACTTCCAGTTTCAGCAAAACTTTAACCTGAACCTGTCGGGCCAGATTGGCGACAAGCTAAAGATTCTCTTCAACTACGACACGCGCGCGGCCTTCGACTTCGAAAACCAGATCAAGGCCGACTTCACCGGCTACGACACCGATATTATTCGGAAGGTGGAGATGGGCAACGTGAGCTTGCCGCTGAACAACTCGCTCATGCAGGGCGGGCAAAACCTGTTCGGGGCCAAGGTGCAGATGCAGTTTGGCAAGCTGGCCGTGACCAGCGTGGCCGCTACCCTGCGCGGCACCGCCGATGAAATTCGGGTGCAGAACGGGGCCCAGAGCCGTCTGTTTGAAATCAAGGCGTCGCAATACGAAGCCAACCGCCACTTCTTCCTCTCGCAGTTCTTCCGCGAGCGGTACGATGCCGTACTGCGCAACCTGCCCACGGTGCAAAGCGGCGTGGAAATTCGTCGCCTGGAGGTGTACGTGACCAACGACAACCGCACCACCGAAAGCCTGCGCAACGTGGTGGCGCTCCAGGACTTAGCCGAACCCACTCGCGTGTACCGCAGCCGCTTTTTGCGGGGAAATTCCAACCCTCGCACGCCGGCTTCCAACGAAAGCAACACCCTGTTTGAGCGGGTACTGCCCACGAGCCTGGGCCCCAACGCCCCCGTTCGCCAAGAACTGGAGGTCGATAATATTCTGCAAACCAACGCCGGACTACAGCTCCAGAAAACCATCGACTACGAACGCGTGCGGGCCCGCAAACTCGACCCGCGCGAGTACAAATTCAACCCGCAGCTCGGCTACCTGTCGCTAAACACGCCCCTGCTGCCCGAGCAGGTGCTGGCCATTTCGTGCGAATACATTTTCAACGGCCGGACGTATAAAATAGGCGAGCTGGTGGACGACTACGCCAACGTGGGCGAGAACGAGGTCATCTTCATGAAGCTGCTGCGGGCCACCAACCCCGGCGTGGGCCTCGCCGATACCACCCAAACCCAGCACAATCCCCGCTTGCGCAGCGGCAATCTGCCCGTCTTCGATCTGATGATGAAGAACGTGTACTCGCTGAACGCTTCGCAGCTGAGCCGCGACCAGTTTCAGCTGGACATTGTGTACAAGGAAGACGCTACGGGCATTGACCTGCTCTCGTTGAAGGAAGGCCCCGAAGGCGTAGCCAACGTGCCACTGACGCGGGTGCTGAACCTGGACAACGTTAACCCCAACAACGACAAGCCCGCCGACGGCAACTTCGACTTTATACCGGGCCTGACGGTGGACCCCGAGCTGGGCCGGGTGATATTCACGGTGGTGGAGCCCTATGGCAGCTACCTGCGCACCCGCCTGGGCAACGACCCGGACCTGACCAGAGAATACGTGTACCAGGAGCTTTACGACCTGGTGCAGTCGGACGCGGCGCAGATTCAGGAAAAGGACAAATTCTACCTGAAAGGCCGGTACTCGGCCACCGCCACCGACGAAATTACCCTGCCCGGCATTCGGGTGCCGGAAGGATCGGTGCGCGTATACTCGGGCTCCACGCTGCTTACCGAGGGCGTTGATTACCAGGTTTATTACGATCAGGCCAAGGTTAAAATACTTAACCAGAGCTACCTAGCCTCGGCCGCGGAGCTGCGCGTGCAGTTCGAGCGCGACGCCGTGGTGCAGGTGCTGCCGCGTAACCTGCTGGGCACCCGCCTGGATTACCGCCTGAACGAGGACGTAAACTTTGGGGCGACGCTGCTGCACCTGCGCGAAAACCAGGCACCGGGCATCAACCGCGTGAATCTGGGCGAAGAGCCCGGCAACAACACCATGTACGGCCTCGACGTGAGTATGCGCCGCGACTCGCGCGTGCTTACCAAGTACCTCGACATGCTGCCCTTCGTGAACACGAAGGCGCCGTCGTCGGTAGCCTTCAGCGGTGAGTTTGCGCAGCTCGTGCCGGGCCGCTCCCAGCTGGGCCGCGGCGAAAACGGCGTATCCTACCTCGACGACTTCGAAAACGCCCGTACGCCCTACTCGTTGGGCGGGCTGAACTCGGCCACGAGCTGGCGCCTGGCCAGCACGCCGCCGGTGGTACCGGGTGGCACCTTGTCTGGCCGGGCCGCAAACTTTAACCGCGCTAAGCTGGCTTGGTATTCCGTCGACCAGACCTATTACACCAACGGCCCGAGCAAGCCAGCCAACATTGGGGTGGGCGACGCGTCGCTTAAAAACCACTTCACCCGCGGCGTGCCGCGCAATGAGGTATTCCCCAACCGCGACAACGGCGCGCTGGGCAACAGCTACGAAAACACCTTCGACCTGGCCTATTTCCCCGAGGAGCGCGGCCAGTACAACTTCAATCCGCGCGTTTCGGCCGATGGCCGCAAGCTGGCCAACAACTCGCCGACGCAGCTGGAGCAGAACTACGGTGGTATTTCGCGCGAAATCACGTTCGATACGGACTTCGACAACGCCAACGTGGAGTACCTGGAGTTCTGGATGATGGACCCCTTCGTGCAGAGCCGTAACAACCAGAACGTTATCGACGACTCGCAGAACCCGCCTCGCCCCAACACCCGCGGCGGTGAGCTGTATTTCAACCTGGGCTCGGTATCGGAAGATGCGCTGAAGGACGGCGCCAACGCCTTCGAAAACGGCCTGCCCGAAACCGACGACCCCGCCACCAACCAGAACCTGACCACCACCACCGACTACGGCCGCGTAACGCGCCAGCAGTTCCTGACCGACGCCTTCAGCACCGCTCCCGGCGGCCGGGCCCGCCAGGACATTGGCATCGACGGCCTGACGTCGAGTGAGGAGCGGGACTTCTTCCAGAGCATTGCGGGCTACAACTCCTTCGACGACCCCTCGGCCGACAACTTCCGCCACCACCTCGACGAATCCTATAACGCCGAAGACGTTAAGATTCTGGGCCGCTACAAGGACTTCAATGGCATGGAGGGCAACTCCCGCGAAAGCGGCACCCAAAGCTCCACCGCCTTTCCCGACAAAGAAGACCTGAACCGCGACAACGTCATCAGCGACACGGAGCGTTACTACGAGTACCGCGTATCCATGCGACCCGGCGACCTGCAGGTGGGCGAAAACTACATCATCGACAAAGTCACGAACACCGTGAACGGCGACGAAGTATCGTGGTACCAGTTCCGCATTCCCATTCGTACCCCCAGCCGCGTGGTAGGCACGCCCGGCGGCGAGCAGTTCGGCTTTAAGTCGATTCGCTTTGTGCGCATGTACCTCACGGGCTGGAGCGAGCCGGTGGTGCTGCGGATGCTGCAGCTGCAATTCATTGCCAACCAGTGGCGCCGGTACCTGGGCGTTATTTCCGAACCCGGCATTCAGGGCATTAACGTACTTAACGACGCCAATTCCTTTGCCGTTTCCACGGTGAGCGTGGAGGAAAACGGCCGCACGGCTGGCTCCAGCGACGCCATTCCGTACGTGGTACCGCCCGGCATTCAGCGCGACCGGGAATTTGGTTCGAGCACCGTAAACCGCCAGCAGAACGAACAGGCTTTGCGCCTGTGCGTGGAAGGCCTCGTGGACGGTTACGCCAAGTCCGCCTACAAGAATGTGAACCTCGACCTGCTCCGCTACAAGCGCCTGAAGCTGTTTTTGCACGCCGAAAGCGAAACCAATACCCAGGACGGCGAGGTACGCGGCTTCGTACGCCTCGGCACCGACTACACCCGCAACTACTACGAATACTCGCTGCCGCTGAAAATCACGCGACCGGGCTCGGGCCTGACCGACCGCGACGTGTGGCCGCTGGAAAACGAAATTGACCTGTCGCTGCAGGACCTGATTGACGCCAAGGCCCGTCGCAACCAAACCGGCGCCAGCCTGCTGCTGCCCTTCGTGGTGGCGCACCCGGTAACCCTGCCCGATGGCACGGTGGTGCAAGCCACCATTACCATCCTGGGCAACCCCGACCTGAGCGCTGTGCAAGGCGCCATGATTGGGGTGCTGAACCCCGCCGACCGCCCCGGTGGCGGCGGCCCTAGCAAATCGGTTTGCCTGTGGGCCAACGAGTTGCGCGTGAAGGATTTCGACCAAACCGCCGGCTGGGCCGCCACGGCCCGCTTTAATACCAAGCTTGCCGACGTGGCCAACGTAACGGCCACTGGCTCGTTCACCTCCATCGGTTTTGGGTCCTTACAGGACAAACCCTCGCAGCGCTCTACTGAGGAAGTAATCCGCGGCGACGTGAATGCCGCCGTAGCGGCCGAGAAGTTCCTGCCCGAGAAGCTGAACCTGCGCGTGCCCGTGCTGCTGCAAGCCGGCCAGGAAAGCCGCGCCCCGCGCTACGACCCACTTGACCCTGACACCCGCCTTGATCAGTCGCTGCAGAAATTCAACTCCGAAACCGACCGCCGCGACTACCGGCGCGAGGTAACCACGCAGCTCAAGAGCCGGTCCATCAGTTTGCTTAACGTGCGTAAGGAACGCTCGCCCACGGCTAACCCCGACCGCAAGCCCAAGCCTTACGATGTAGAAAACCTGGCCCTGAGCTACTCGCTCACCGAGCGTCTGTTCACCGATATTCAGACCGACCGCGACTTCACCCGCACCTACACCGGGGCCTTCGCTTACACCTACCAGCCCACGCCCAAGAGCTACACGCCGCTGGGCAAGGTTCAGGCCCTGAACTCGCCGTACCTGAAGTTTTTGCAGGAGCTCAACTTCACGCCCCTGCCCTCGCGCTTTGCCTTCCGCGCCGACCTCGACCGCCGTTACAACGAGCGACTGCTGCAACGCACCCAACAGCCGGGCGAAGTACCCACCACGGCCGGTATTCCGGGCGTGTACCAGAAGAGCTTCTTCCTGAACCGCATTTACGACCTGAAGTGGGACCTGACGAAAAGCCTGATTCTTGACTACACCGCCACCAACCGGAGCAGCGTAGACGAAGGCCAGGGACCCACCATCGGCAACGATCCGCAGGCCCAGGCGAACCGCGAGGCGCTGAAGCGCAACCTGCAGCGCGGCGGCCGCACCACCAACTTCGACCAGACGGTGGCCCTTACCTACCGCCTGCCGCTCGACAAATTTCCCCTCACCGATTGGCTGAGCGCCGATGCCCGCTACGCGGCCAATTACACGTGGCAGGCCGCCTCTACGGCCATTCGCGCCCCTTCCCCGCTCGATCCGCAGGACCTGACCGACACCACCACCACGCGGGTGGACCTGGGCAATACCATTCAGAACAACCGCGACATCAGCGTGAACGGCCGGATTGACTTGGTGAAGCTGTACAACAAGGTGAAGTTCCTGAACATCATCAACAACGCTCCGCCGCCCGGCCAAAAGCCAGGAAACGACGGCAGCACGCTCGACAAGCTGCGCAAGGGCCGTTCCCTAACCGACCCGAGCGCCGTGCGTTCCGAAACGGCTGGAATTCCCGGCGCCAAGCCCGCCGCCGATTCCACCAATCAGCCGCAGATGAAGGTGTTGAAGGCGATACTTCGGTCGCTGATGACGGCTCGGTCGCTGAACTTCACGTACGCTCACACGGCGGGTACCCTGCTGCCGGGCTACCTGCCCCGCACCCGTTTCTTCGGTCTGAACGAGGCGTTTGATGCGCCGGGCGTGCCTTTTATTCTGGGGCAGCAATACAGCCTGAGCGAACTGTACAACCGCGCCAGTAGCAACGGCTGGTACACCGACCGCAGCGACCTGCTGAACACGCCGCTCAGTTCACTCGAAACCCAGAACATCAACTTACGCACCTCGCTCGAACCGTTCCGCAGCTTCAATATTCAGCTCGACGCCCGGCAGCAGATTGTGAATACCCGAGAAGCCTTCTACCGCTTGGCCATCGACTCCAGCACGCTGGCGCCGTTCCCCGACCGGCAGCTGGCCCCACAGCTCCCGTTGGGGTCGGGTTCGTTCAGCGCGTCGTTCTTCTCGCTGCAAACCCTGTTCGGCGACTGGAACAAAAACAAGGAGTCGGCCGCGTTTGATCAGTTCGTGCGCAACCGAGGCCTGGTGCGTGGCCGCCTACAGAGTGCCAACCCACTTTCTACGGATAACGGCGGCACCGGCGTATACGGCTACAACTCGCAGGACGTGCTAATTCCGGCTTTCCTCGACGCCTACCAGGGCCGCTCGTCGGAAAACCACAAAGCCAAACGCTTCAACCCCTTCAGCGTTATTCCGCTGCCGAACTGGCGCATCGATTACAACGGGCTAAGTGAGCTGCCGTTCGTGCAGCAGTACTTCCGCTCGGTGTCGCTCACGCACGCGTACACTTCCGATTACCGGATTTTGAGCTACACCACGGCCACCCAGTACGTTGACGCCCCCACGGCCCTAGCCACGGTGACCAACCGCCAAAACCAGTTTGTGCCGTATTACGTGGTAAACCAGGCCAGCATTACCGAGCGCTTGGCCCCGCTTATCGGCATCAACTTCCAAACCACCGAGAAGCTTAACGGCCGCGCCGACTACTCCATAGAGCGCAACGTGGTGCTGAACACCAACAACGCCCAAATCACGGAGCTTCGCTCGCAGAGCGTGACCATTGGCGTGGGGTACACCACCAACCGCTTCCGCATTCCGTTCCGCATTGGGGGCGAGCAGCGGGTGCTGCGCAACGAGTTGAACGTACGCCTCGATATGTCGCTGCGCAACAACTCCACCGTGCAGCGCAGCATTCTGGACGTGGAGAATCCCACGGCTACCGACCCGGGCTTTGAGGGCGTGGTGCAGCAACGCGAAACCAACGGCAACCGCCAGGTGCAGCTGCGCCCCACCGTCGACTACATGATAAACCAGCGCCTGAACCTGCAGTTCTTCTTCACCCGCAATGTGTCGGAGCCGCGCGTAAGCAACTCGTTCCGCAACGTTACCTCCGAGGGCGGCATTCAGTTGCGCTACAGCCTAAGCCAGTAACCATTAGTTACCCCAAAAGCCGAAGGGCCGGTTATTCTGAAATTCTTCGGATAATCGGCCCTTCGGCTTTTCAAGCTTTTACCCTTTCCCTGACTACCTTTGGTCCACGCTGCACCCTGCGGCGGTTGTCGTAGTTTTTACCTTGCCGTTTTGCGCTTTTTATGAACCTGCCAAGCGAACTGAAGTACACGAAAGAACACGAATGGGTACGCGTTGAAGGCGACGTGGCCTACGTCGGCATCACCGATTTTGCCCAGAGAGAACTTGGCGACATCGTGTACGTCGACATCGACTCGACCGACAAGGAGGTGGCAAAGGACGAAGTATTTGGCACCGTAGAAGCCGTAAAAACGGTATCCGACCTGTTCAGCCCGCTGTCGGGCACGGTACTGGAGGTTAACTCCAAACTGACCGACGCCCCCGAGTCCGTGAACTCCGACCCCTATGGCGACGGTTGGATGATTAAAATGTCGATCGGCAACACTGCCGAGCTGGCTGACTTGCTGACGGCTGAAGCCTACGGCGAGCTGATAGGCGCTTAATTTTCGGGGCAGCTATGGCGGGCCCGGCTTCGTCAGTTGCGGCGCATCGGCCGGCATGGGTTGTTCTGCCCGTGGCCTGGACGCTCGTTGTGCTGTGGCTTACCTTAAGCCCACTCGAAGGAATACCGCCCATGCCCCATTGGGAGCTGCTGGCTTTCGACACGGCCGCACATGCCGGCGTGTTCCTGCTGCTGGCTGCCCTCTACATCTTCTCGGCCCGGCGACAACAACGCTTCCCGCGTTTGCGTCGCCGGGCTTATTTGTGGGTATTCGTGTTCTGCACCGGCTTGGGCTTGCTTATCGAGTTCTTGCAAACCCAAATGGACCTCGGCCGCCAAGGCGACTGGGGCGACGGCATCAGCGACACCCTTGGTACTGTGGCCGGTCTGGGGCTGATGCGGCTTGGTCAGCGGTACTGGTCCTAATACAGCGAGGGTAATGACGGGCTCCGCTACTTTTCGCTTGGCCGCCCTGGGCCTGTTGCTCAGCTTGCCTTTAGCCGAGCCGCTAACAGCGTCTGCCCAAGACCTCGACCGAGTCCGGCGAACCATCAATCAACTAAGCAGCCCCGCTTTGCACGGCCGTGGCTACGTGCAGGGCGGTGCCAACAAAGCAGCCCGTCTACTTGCCCAGCGGTTCGCCCAAATCGGCCTCATCCCTTTGGCTCCCGATTTCCGGCAGCCTTTCCCGCTCACCGTAAACACCTTTCCCGGCAAGCTAAGCCTGCGGTTCGACGGCCAGCAATTGCGCCCCGGGCATGATTTCATTGCCGAGCCGGAGTCGGGCGGAGGCAAGGTGAGCGGCCCGGTTGCGCTCTTCGATACGCTGATTTTCAGCAACGAAGCCGCAGGCCGGCGTTTTTTGCAACAGCCCTTGCAAAATCACGTGCTGGTACTGCGGCAGCGGGATGCTGAGCGGCTTCGCACGCTGCCCGAGGTGTTTATGCGGCATGTAGCCACGGCACGTGCCCGCATTACGCTGGTGCCTAACAAGCTGACCGCCTCCCTTGCCGACTACCAGGCCACGCAGCCACAATTGCAGGTTCTGGCCGAGCGGTGGCCCCAAACCGCGCCGCGTCAGATTGCCATTACCGTAGAAGCGGTTCTAGCCGCTAACTACACCACGCAGAATGTAATAGGATATCTGCGCGGCACCGCGCAGCCCGATTCTTTTCTGGTAGTAACTGCCCATTACGACCACCTGGGCCGCATGGGCAAGCGTGCGTATTTCCCAGGTGCCAACGATAATGCCAGCGGTACAGCCATGCTGCTGGAGTTGGCCGAACATTTCGCAAAGCCTGAAAATCGTCCTGCCTACTCTATTGCTTTTCTGGCTTTTGGGGCCGAAGAAGCAGGTCTTATTGGCTCGCGCTATTTCGTGCAGCACCCACTTATTCCCCTTGCACAAATCCGCTTCCTGCTTAATCTCGACCTAGAAGGCACTGGCCAGGATGGCGCTACGGTTGTGAACGGCCGCATTCACGAGCGGGCTTATCAGCAATTGGTACAGCTTAATGAAACCGGTCGATACTTACCCGCATTAGCCGCCCGCGGACGCTCGGCCAACTCCGACCACGCTCCGTTTTCCGAAGCCGGAGTGCCCGCGTTCTTCCTTTACCTACGCGGCCAGCCCACCTTCTACCACGACGTACTCGACCGCAGCGAAACACTTCCGCTCACGGGTTTTCCAGGCATATACAAATTGCTGCTCGATTTCCTGAGGCTACAGGGAGCAAGTTCCCCGTCCAAGTAACACCAAAACAGAGTACCTGTATCTTTTAGTCTTCCCTGCAGAAGGCGGTTCTCAGGCAGCATTCGTGTATCCAAGGACCTAAGCTGGTAGCGAGGTTAACCGCCCCGATGAAATAGCTGTAAAACAATCATCCCGGAATCTTCTGAGGTGGATCAGAAAATTCCGGGATGAGGTAAAAACGACGAGTTGGCGACTCGTCGCTTAGCTGTTCGTACGGAAAGAGCCCATTACTTGTTTGGCTACCGTTTCCCACTCCGGCTTCTGACGGTCGGGGCACGAGAAGGTGCACATCAGCAGGCGGTCTTCTACGTCGGTAAAGAAAATCAGGGTGTACATCTGGTGGCCCAGTTCCGGCTTCATCATCTCAATGAAACCTACTTTGCGGCCGTTCACCTCTTTCACACCATCGGCGAAGAAAGTCGCGTCGGGGTATTGCTTCTTGTACGTCTTCACGAAGTTCTGAGCGTACATGGGTACCATGTCCTGATCGGCGGTATTGTCCGTGTACGTGAACGAAAGGCTGGCGTGCGACGCATTGGTGTAGATGACGCTGGGACGGCTCTGCGCTTTCGCGTACAGGAAATCCATCTGTTGCTCACTCATTACCTCAAAGCCCTTCGGAATCAAAATTTCGACCCGTTCGCTAAGCACACGCTTTTTGACCAGCTCCACTTCGGCGAAAGGCCGAGCTGCCATCAGCAACACCGCAACGAGGCAGTACACAGGGGCGAGTAGAACGTTTTTCATGGTCGTAACTGAAAGAGGTGAAGTTTAATCTTGTTATCGTACCCAAATGCGCAGAGGCATTCTGTTTGGATAACACAATTTAGAGACAATTTCTGAAACACCAACACTTTGCTTAAAAAATTGTTCGAACGCCCCAATGGAGATGGTCCGAACAGCTTACTAAGCTTCGTATCAGCGCTTTGTTGAGCTGTGAGAATTCAGAGTAAAAAGTAATTTCTATTATAAACATTGCCATAAAGCTATGCCAAAGTTTACAGAAAATGTACAATTACTAAATTCTCTCGACTCCTGTTTTAACCCTACGAGACCCAGCCGGCTTCGGTTTGTGCTTAGAGAATATTGTTGAGCTGCTCTTTGATCTTCTCAAGCTCTTCCTTCATGCTCACAACCAAATGCTGGACCACGGAGTCGTTGGCTTTCGACCCGATGGTATTGATTTCGCGGCCGATTTCCTGTGATATGAAAGCTAATTTCTTGCCAGTTGGCTCGGGCAGATGCACCGTTTCGGTGAAGTAGTGCAAATGGCTGACCAACCGCACTTTTTCCTCGGCAATGTCAAGTTTCTCGATATAATATAAGAGTTCTTGCTCAAAACGGTTGGCGTTGAATTGTTCGCTCTGGCTTAGCTCACTGAGATGCTCACGCAGGCGTTGGCGCACGTTATCCAAGCGGTTGGGGTCGTGGCGCTCCACATCGGCCAGCAAAATGCGAATGCGGTCGATATAAGTCAGAATTTCGGTGGTCAGGGTTTGGCCTTCGGTCCGGCGAAAATCGAGGGTGCGGTCCAGGGCCTCCTGCACAAGCGGCAATAATTCGTCCCAGGTAAGCGGGGCCTCTTCTTCGGAGGGCGCGGCGGCTTCGGAGGGCGACTGCACCACACCGGGCAGGCGCAGGGCCAGCTCCAGCAGATTGTCAGTATTCGCGCCTAGCTCCGTAGCGGCAGCTTGCAGCTCCTGGTAGGCGGCGGTTAGGGCTTCGCGGTTCAGCACGGCCCGGGCACCACGCTGCGCCAAGGCGCGGGTGAGGTCGACGTTAATATTAACCTTGCCGCGGACCAATTGCCGGGCTATGAGGTTACGCAGTTCCAGCTCGTGCGCGGCCATGGTGCGGGGAAGGCGCAGGGTAAGGTCGAGGCCTTTGGAATTCAGGGAACGGATTTCCACTGATAACGAATACGACTCGGTTTCGCGCTGGGCGACACCGTAGCCGGTCATGGACTGGAGCATAGGTAAGGGGGCAGGGCCGTAAAAGGCGGCGCAAAAGTAAGGGGTGAGGGCAAAAGTTCAGGTAGCTGAACAGCGCATAACATAAGCATAATCCGGGCTTCATGCTGACGTAACAGGGCCAAAATAGCTTTGCAGCGTCAATCAAAGTACGCGTATGACCCGCTCTTTTCTTCTGCTTGTAACTCTGTTAATCAGTACGTTGTGTTGGGGCCAACAGGGCTCCATTGTGGGCAAGGTACTGGACAAAAAAACCGGTGAAGCCGTGATTGGCGCCACCGTGGTGGTGGAAGGAACGACCCAGGCGGCCCCGGTAGAAGTGGATGGCAGCTACGAGCTGAAGCTCCCGGCGGGCACCTATAATATTCTGATGACCTACATCAGCTACAAGCCGGCCCGGTTTGCGGGCGTGGTGGTAACGGCCGGGCAGAAAACTACCCTGAACGGCACGATGGAGGAAAACACCACCGAACTGAAGGAGGTAACCGTAACCGGCCAGAAGCAAACCGGCACCGAGGTGGCCCTGATTCAGGATTTGCGCAAGAGCGAGGTGGTGGTTAGCGGCATGAGTAACGACCAGATTGTGAAAACCCTGGACCGCGACGCAGCCGAAGTGGTCAAGCGCATTCCGGGTGTGACCATCCAGAACAACAACTTTATCGTGATTCGCGGTTTGGCCGAGCGTTACAATACGGTAATGCTAAACGATGCCCTCACGCCCTCGGCAGAGGTGGATACCCGCTCGTTCTCGTTCGACATTCTGCCCTCGTCGGTTATCGACCGCGTGCTGATTTTCAAGTCCGGCTCACCGGAGCTGCCGGGCGAGTTTGGTGGCGGCGTGGTGAAGGTGTACACCAAGAACTCGGTGCTGGACAACAGCAGCAGCCTGACGGTATCGGGCTGGGCGCGCTCGGGCACCACTTTTAAAGGTGGCTACCAGGAAAGCAACCCCAGCAGAACCGACTGGCTGGGTTTCGACAGCGGCGACCGGCAGCTGCCCGGCAACGTGGGCGAAGCAACTGGCCCGTTGCGCAACCAGTGGACGCCCACCATCTCGAAAGCCAACCCCGACTTGCGCGTGTCATTGGGTTTGAACCGCCGGTTTGAGGTGGGCTCGGCCTACATCAGCAACGTCACGTCAGTTTCTTATTCCAACACCCGTGAGCAGTACCAGCAGCTGCGCCAGCGCGCCGGAGCCTACGATTCCCTCGAGAAGAAATACCCGCTGCAATACAGCTACAACGACACCCGTTCCCTGACGGCCGTACGCCTGGGAGTTATTCACAACTGGCAGGTACGCCTTAACGACCGGAACCGCATCGAGCTGCGCAATTTCTTGAACCAGTACGGTACCGATGAGGTAATTAACCGCTCGGGGGTGGACAAAATAGAGCAGCAGGAACGCAACGACCATGCCCTGCACTACCAGAGCCGCACCATTTACTCGGGGCAGTTGCAAGGCACACACGATTTGGGCGCTACCGGCCGCAGCACCGTAACCTGGATGGGCGGCTACAACCACGTGTACCGCGACGAGCCCGACTACAGCCGCTACCGCTCCATTCGGCCGGAAGAATCCACGCGGCCGTTCTACGTGGTGGTGCCCAACGGCGCCAACCCCTTCGATGCCAGCCGCTTTTTCTCCGAGCTGAAGGAAAACACCTACACCGGCAGCGGCCAGTGGGAGCAGCGCCTGCGGGGCCGCGACACCACCCAAGCCAACGAGTACAAGTTGCGGGCTGGTTTTTACGCCGAGCGCAAAGAACGCAGCTACGGCCAGCGGTACTTCTCCTATATGAAGAGCAACGAACGAGTGTTCGACGCCCGCCCCGACCGCGACGCCATTCTCACGCAGCCCATTGACCGAATTTTTGCGCCCGAAAACCTGGACCCGGTAAACGGTTTCCGCCTGGACGAAGGCCGCGGCAACGAGTCGTACAACGCCGAAAACACCTTGCTGGCCGGCTACGTGGGCATGGTGGCGCCCGTTTCCGACAAGCTTAACTTTTCAGGTGGCGTGCGCCTGGAGCACAACCGCCGCTTCTTGAGCAACGCCGACGAGCCCAACCTCTACAAGGAAATTCGGACCATTCCGCTGCCTTCGCTGAACGCTACTTACAATTTTAACCTGCGCTCCATGCTGCGCCTGGGCGGCAGCATTTCAGTGAACCGGCCGGAGTTCCGGGAAATCGCGCCCCGGTCTATTACTTACTTCGACTTCGCCAACAACGCCGTTATTACCGGTAACCCGGACCTGCGCACGGCCACTATTTACAACTCCGACTTGCGCTACGAGTTCTACCCCACCAAGGCGGAAATGCTGTCGGTAGGCGTGTTTTACAAGCAATTCCGCAACGCCATCGAGCAAACAACGCAGTCGGTAGGCACGTCGCAGCTTTACCTGACTTACCAGAACGCAGCCCGCGCCTATGACCTGGGCGTGGAAGTGGAAGCCCGCAAAACCTTCGCCGAAATCAGCGGCAACGCTTTCCTGCAACGCATGGGCGTGGTGCTGAACGCCTCGCTGATCCGGAGCCGCGTGAACTTAGCCGAAACCGCCGAAAACATGGGCTTCGCTCTTTTTGACCGGCCCCTGCAGGGCCAGGCACCCTACGTGGTGAACACCGGCCTATTTTACCAAGATGACGACCGAAAATGGCAGGTATCGGCTCAGTATAACGTGGTGGGCCAGCGCCTGAGCTTCGTGGGCGACCAGACCCAGAATTACTCGGTGATAGAAATGCCGCGCCACGTGGTGGACCTGGCCCTGACCAAAGGCTTTGGCAAGCACCTGCAGTTGCGGGCCGGCATGCAGGATGCCTTTAACCAACGCTTCCGCTACTACTACGACCTGAACCGCGACGGCAAGATTACCGACGAAGAGCCGCGCGTATCGTTCAACAACTACCTGCGCGGCCGCTATTCTACCCTGGGACTCACCTACAACTTTTAGGCAGTGAACAATAAGGTAACACCGCGCTAACGAAACCATAACGCCTACCCTGCCGGGGTAGGCGTTTTGCGTTCAGACCTTCGCAGCGTCGAATCCGAACATCTTTTCCATTCTCATACCCGATGAAAAAGCTTCTACTTCCTGCCCTGCTTGCCTGCACTGTTGCGGTGGCCACGCCGGCCACTTCGGCGCTGGCCCAAACCACTTGCCCGGTTGCTCCGGCGGCCATTACGGTTTCGGGTTCCATCACCAGCAACACCACCTGGACCAGCAACAACGTGTACCTGCTCAGCGGTTTTGTGTACGTGGAAAGCGGTGCGGTGCTTACCATTCAGCCGGGCACCATCATTAAGGGCGATAAGCAGAGCAAAGGCACGCTGATTGTGAAGCAGGGCGGCCGCATTGAGGCCAACGGCACAGCAACGCAGCCCATCGTGTTTACCTCGAACGAGCCGGCTGGGCAGCGCGCCCGCGGCGACTGGGGCGGCCTCATTCTCTGCGGCCGGGCGCCGGTTAACCAAGCCGGTACGCCCACCATTGAGGGCGGCGTGCAGGCTGTGTACGGCGGCACCGACCCCAACGACAATTCCGGAACCCTACGCTACGTGCGCATTGAGTTTCCGGGCATTGCTTTCCAGCCGAACTCCGAAATTAACGGCCTGACCATGGGCGGCGTGGGCGCGGGCACCACCATCGATTACGTGCAGGTAGCCTACTGCGGCGACGACTCCTTCGAGTGGTTTGGCGGCACTGTAAACGCCAAGCACCTGGTGGCCATTGCCGCCACCGACGACGACTTCGACACCGATTTTGGCTTCCAGGGCAAGATTCAGTACGGCCTCATCATCCGCGACCCCAACTCCGCCGACGTATCGGGCTCCACGGCTTTCGAATCGGATAACGACGCGCAAGGCTCCACGCTGAACCCGCGCACGGCCCCGGTTTTCTCCAACGTAACGGCTATCCTACCGAACCCAATCGGCGCCACGGCCAACTTCACCCGGGCCATGCACCTGCGCCGCAACACCCAGATTTCCATCTTCAACTCGGTGCTGTCGGGCTGGCCCCAAGGCCTTACGTTAGACGGTACGGCCGTACAGGCCAACGCCACCGCAGGCACGCTGGTGCTGAAGAACAACGTACTGGCCGGCATGACCACGCCGTACTCGCAGCAGTCAGGCGGCACGTACGATGTGGCGGGTTTCTGGACGAGCAACGCCAACACCACCTACGCCAGCACCAACGACCTGAACCTGGACGCCAATTACTTCCGCTTCCAACAGGACAACATCCCGACCCTTACCCTACCGGCCAACTCGCCGCTGGTAACCGGTGCCGCCTTCGCCGATGCCAAACTGGCCGGCGGGTTCTTTGATAACGTAGCGTACCGCGGCGCGTTCGGCCCGGCCGGCACCGCCAACTGGGCCGCGGGCTGGACCAACTTCAACCCGCAGATTACCTGCTACAACCGTCCGGGCCTGACGCTGACCAGCAAGCCCGCCAACGACCAGGTACAAGGCCTGAGCGTGTTCCCGAATCCCACGGCCGGCGCTGCCACCCTCTCGTTTGAGCTGCGCCGCGCCGGCACCGCCACCGTCCGTGTCATCGACGCCACGGGCCGCGAGGTTGCCGTGGTGAAAGCCGCCGCGAAACTGACCGCCGGCGCCCAGCAAATTATGCTGCCCGCTTCGCTGCAAGCCGGCTTGTACACGGCCACGGTGCAAACCGAAGAAACCACGCAGGCCGTGCGCTTTGTGGTTAGCCAATAACCTTACTGCTTATCGGCTAACCCCGCTATTATTACGTTAACGCATCGGCCCGCTCCCACTTAGGGACGGGCCGATGTATGTTTAAAGCACCAGTACGCGCCGGAATGCCGTAGTTTGCGGTTTCGCGGCGCCGTTCGCCGCGCCTGGTATTGCCCCCTATGACGCTGCCCCGCGTGCTGATGCTGCCCAAGTGGTACCCGAATCGTTACGACGACCAGGACGGCGACTTTGTGCAACGCCATGTGGCCGCCATTGCGCCGCACGCGCAGGTGGCGGTGCTGTTTGCCACCGTAGCGCGCGGCCCGCTGCCGCGCTTGGCCGTGTACGACGCCGACTGGCAAGCCGCCGTACCCACGCTGCGCTACTACTACCGCGCCCGCCCCACCGGAGTGGCTCCGCTCGATAAGCTGCTGAAGCTGCTGCTGTATTTCGGCTGCGTAGCCCACGGCTACACGCGCCTGCGCCGCCGCTGGGGCCGGCCACAGCTGGTGCATGTGCACGTGCTGTTGCGCACCGGGGTGGCGGCCTGGCTGCTGAAGCTGCTGCAAGGCATTCCGTACGTGGTTACCGAACACTGGACGCTATACCTACCCCCGAACGCGCACCGCATCGGCTGGTTACGGCACCGGCTGACGGCTTTCATAGTGCGCCAAGCCCACGCCCTGCACACTGTTTCCGCCGACTTAGCGGCGGCCCTGAACCGCTTAGGCGCCACCAATCCCACCACGGCCATCATTCCCAACGTGGTGGATACGGAGCTGTTTCGTCCGGCTTCAACTGTTCCGCAGCAAGGCTACCGACTACTGAACGTGGCGGCCTTTAACGAAGCAGCAAAAAACCTGAGTGGCTTGCTGCGCGTGGTGGCCCGCCTGCGGCTTCGCTTCCCCCAACTCACCCTGCGCGTGGCCGGCTACGGCCCCGACGAAGCTCGACTCCGGGAGTTGGCGCAGGAGCTGGGCGTGCTTAGCAACGGCACCATTCAGTTTCTGGGCAAGCTCAACCACGCTGCCGTAGCCGCCGAAATGCAGCAGGCCGATGCTTTCGTGCTCTTCAGCAATTACGAAAACCTACCCTGCGTGCTCATTGAAGCCCAAGCCAGCGGCCTGCCCGCCGTTGCCACCCGCGTGGGCGGCGTACCCGAGCTGCTGCCCGGCCACGACGGCCGCGGCCGCCTGGTTCCGCCCGGCAACGAAGCGGCCCTCGAACAGGCACTGGAAGAGTTGCTGAGCCAGCCGCGCCCCCTGCCCGCACAGCTGCGGGAACAGGCCGTAGCCCGGTTTGGCGTTGTCGCGGTGGGCCGGCAATTTGCGGCTATGTACACCGGGATACTCGGCGGTTCCGTTTCCGCTTTGCATTAAGCTATGCTGCGCCGCCTGGTTCACACATTTACCGCCCGCCTGGGCATTGCTTTGCTCAACTTTGTGGTGGTGCTGATAACGGCCCGCTTTCTGGGTGCCGCCGGGCGCGGGCAGGTTAGCTTGTTTGTGACCGACATAGCCTTGCTGCTGCTGTTTATTGGGCTGCTGGGCGGCTCTTCCCTGATTTACCTAGGGGCGCGGCGCAACTTGTGGCACCTGCTGGTACCGGCAGCGACTTGGGCTACCGTGGTATGCTTGCTGGGCTCGGCCGGGATATGGATATGGCGGCATCCTTCGCCTACTTATATGGCGCATTTATTGGCCATTGCGTGGCTGCAGGCAGGGTTTTCTATCACTACTGCGTTACTGCTGTCGCGGCGCAAAGAACAAACGTTTAACCTGCTGAACATCGCCCAGGCCGGCTTGCTGGCCGGGGGGCTGTGGCTGGTGCTAACCGTTTTGAACGAGCGCACCGTGGCCGCGTACTGGTGGGTGTGCTACCCGGCCTACGGCTTCCCGCTGCTGGTAAGCGCGGCCTTGCTGCTACAAACTCCCGACCGACTGGCCCGCGGCCTTGGCTGGCGGGCTGCCGCCCGCGAGTTGGCCCGGCACAGCCGCAGTGCCCACTTCTCGAACATTCTCTCCTTCCTGAACTACCGGGTCAGCTACTACTTTCTGGCAGCCTGGGCTGGGCCCGAAGCCGTAGGCGTGTTATCGGTGGGAACGGCGCTGGCCGAGGCCATTTGGCTGATTCCGCGCTCAGCGGCGCAAGTACAGTACCTGGACTTAGTGCACGCCACCGATAAACAAGCCGAAGCCCTTGCCACAACGCGCACGGCCCGCCTGGCCCTGCTGGCCACCGGCGCTGCGGTTCTGGTACTGGTGGCCTTACCAGCCAAAATATTGGCGGGCATTTTCGGCCCTGAGTTTGATGCTGCCCGGCCCATTATTCTTTTGTTGGCGCCTGGTACCCTGGCCATCAGCCTAACCATGCTGGTGAGCAGCTACTTTGCCGGCTTGGCCCGGTACCGCATTAACAACCTGGCCCAAACCGTGGGCCTGGCGGTTACGCTGGCAGCCTGCGGACTGTTGATTCCGCGCTACGGCGCCCCGGGGGCTGCTTTGGCCACTACGCTCTCGTACCTCGCCTCCACGGGGTATTTGCTGTGGCAGTTTCGGCGCGCCTCGGGTTTGGGGTTGAGACAGTTTGTTCCGCGCTGGCGAGAGGCAATAAACTGGCGGCAACTCCTGGGTAAGTAGCGGACCTCTGAATTAGGCGGCCTTTAGCATATTTCGTTAACCGGGAAAGCGCTTAAGCACCAAGTTTAATGGGCTGCTCACCGCAAGGGCTGCACGTGTACCGCAAAAGCCGGCTCCGGAGCGGCATTGGGCTGATGCGCCGCTGAAGGAAGCGCAACCGGGCTATACAAAGCGCATAACGTATTGCGTACGGCGTACAAATGGCCTTTTGCGGTGCTTGGCAAGCCGTCGAGCAGGCCGGCCAGCACCTCCCAGCGCGGCTCTCCCGGCTGCCGCGAGGCATCATGCCACACCACCACCGACTGCGGGTGCAGCAGCTCGGCAAATACGCGCTCGGTGTCGCGGCGCACAGCTTCGTAGCGGTGGTCCCCGTCGATAAAAACCACATCGAAAGGGCCGAGGCCGGCGAAGTCGAACGCGGCAGAGTTGCCGTGCAGGTGCGTTACGTTGGGCAAAGGCCGCGAGAAATGTCCGTGCAAATCAATGTACCCCTCAGACATGCCCAACTGCCGCAACTCCTGAGCCGAAAGGTTAAGCGTGTGCACACTGGTGGCTACTTCGGCTACTGCGGCAGCGCTTTCCCCACGCCACGTGCCTATCTCGAAGTACCGGCAATTGGGTTTTTGCCGAGCCAAAGCGCGCAGCAGCAGCAAATCGGTGGGCAGGGAGCCGCCGCCGCCAAAGGCAAAGGGCCGCACGGTGTCGCCGGTGGGCGGCAGCAGGTGCGTTAGCGGAGTTTCGGGCAGGCCGTACTCGCCTACTTGCCAGCGGGCGGTGTGGCGCTGCGCTTGCTGCTGCCAACTGCTGGTATCGGCGGCCAGCACGTGGTTTAGCAACCAAGGGTTGCGGGCTATGCTGCCGAGGGCGCGCAGGGTTTTGGCAATGGGGTTAGGCATAGCTTGCAACTTGAGACGCCAAGGGCGGCTCCTGCCTGCAAAGTACCAGCACAAAAATGTAATAAACCCATCTTGTCACATATGTAAGTTTTTCACCCATTCATTTACCATATCAATATTCTTTCATACAGCCTATTAACCTGATACTTACCGAATCTATTCATTTCACCCGTATGAGAAATTTTCTACTGGTTTTACTAATCTTGTTCGCCTGCCTTGCGCACCCCGCAATAGCGCAGAAGGAATTCAATGTGTGGACCTTTGGCAATGGCGCCTCTTTCGATTTCAACACGGTACCGCCTAATACAACACTGACGTGTAACCGTAACATCAACAGTATTCCGCCAGCCAGCATTGCCGATAAAAATGGCCAGTTGCTTTTTTATACCAATGGGCACTTGGTTTACAACCGGCTGCACCGGGCAATGAGTCAGGGCTGGATCGGAGCTACCACTTCACCGGTTGATACTTCCTCCAATTGGCCTGCCTTGATCGTGCCCGCTCCGGGCAAGCTATTTCAGTATTACATATTCAATGTGTACCGCCCTGGCCCACCTGGTCAGGGTGTTGAAGGGTACTTTGGTATGAGGCTCCATTACGCCATGGTGGATATGCAGCTAAATGGTGGCTTGGGCGGCGTAGTCGAACGGCACGTCAAGTTAGCTCAAACCGACAACCCGGCCATGGTAGCAGTACGGCACACCAACGGTCGGGACTTCTGGCTGATTTGCCGGGAACGAACTACTCGATCGTTTCTGGCCTACCTAATCACGCCGAATGGGCCGCAGCCCCAGCCCGTTCAGTCAGCGCAGGTACAATCCGGGTATGCTGCCGGTGGCCTCAGCGGTTCCCCCGACGGAAAATGGCTTGTGAGCGGCGGAATTTTGCCTACTTCGACAACTCCCCCACTCGCTCGTCACGGGATGTTTCTGTATCGGTTCGATGCAGCGACCGGCCATGTTTCTTCCGAGCAAACGCTTCATTTATCGAATCCTAAAGGTTTTTTTGTTCCTTCTACCACCCGTCCCGACGTACCTTTCTACGATCCAAGAACGAAAAATTCTTGCTTCTCGCCGAACAGCCAAATAGTTTACACAACGGAGGACGACATTGAGAAACCAAACACCGATTTTTACAGCCGTTACGATATCTTTCAGTATAATCTGGCTCTGCCCACTCCCGCTCTGATTGCCGCTTCGCGGCGGCGCCTTACCTCCTTCCATCACGCTGGCCAAGACCCGTATCTACGCGACTCCGTCGTGTATTTCACGGGCCTGCAACTTACTCCACAGGGCACGATTGTGGTAGCCGATGGGCAGAACTGGCAGCCAAACTCTGATTCCACAGCCCCGTTTATTCACGAGGCAGCGCTTATAGCTCAGCCAAACGTATACGGTCCTAATTGCCAGTTCCGGCGCCGGGCTTACCCTTATGCGCCCGGACGGGTTTCCATATCTTTTGACTTTCCCAACGTCATTCCTAGCCTTATGTACGCTCAGCCTGCGTTTGGCTACGAGCAGAACACCTGCCCCGGCGACACGGTACGCTTTTGGGCCAGCGGCGCGGGGGGCGGGCCGTTGCGCTGGGATTTTGATGACCCGGCGTCGGGCGCGGCCAATAATGCTACCGGCCCTTATCCGGTTCACACTTACGTCAACGGCGGCCGCTATACCGTGCGCCTGACCCTCGCCGATGGCCGCCTGCTAACCCAGGCTGTTGATGTAGCCGCTCCGCTACTGCGCCTGACCAACACCAATATCTTTACCCCCAACGACGACGGCCTGAACGACACTTTTGAGCCCGTACGCCACCCCTTACCGGGCCTGCGCCTACGCGTGTTCAACGCCTGGGGCCGCTTGATGCACGACGGCTACGACCCCACCGGCCGCTGGAACGGCGCCGGCCAGCCCGCCGGCGTGTACTACTACCAACTGGATTACCCCGACTGCCGGGGCCAGTTGCGCCACCACAAAAGCACTGTTACGCTCGTGCGGTAGGCTTTCCTTGGTTACAAGGCCCAGCCGGGCGCTGGTCTTCTCCTGTTACTTTCTCCCCATTTATGATCCGATTCTTTACCCTCTGCCTCCTGCTGCCGGCGCTACTTGGCTTCCGCTCTCTTCAGGCCCAAGGCTCCTACGCGCTGCTACCGACCCAAGGGCCGCCCAACTTCTCCACCTCCAGCCGGGGCCCCGACGTGTCCAAGAACTTTCACCGCGCCGTGGTCATTTACCCGGCGGCCGATATTCAGGGCGTGGCGCCAGGCACTAGCTTCGTTTCGCTGAGTTTTCAGCTGCGCGCACCCGCGCCCACGGCTGCCACGGGGCAACTGCGCGTGTGGATGCGCCGCACTACCGACCCCGATTACAGCTTAGCCCCAGACTGGGCCTACCTACTGCAGCTGCCAGCCGCATTCACCTTGGTGTACGACGGCCCGCTAACGGTGCCGGCTGTGGCAGGTTGGTTCGACATTCAACTGCAAACTCCGTTTGGCTACACCGCAGGCGAAGGGCTGTACCTGGCCTACGAATGGGTAGCCAATACCACCGCCCCCGCGCCGGCGGCCTACGAGTGCAATGCGCTTCGGACCCAAAGCCTGCGGGCCGAAACCGGCACCACGGCCGCTCCCCCGCAACTAAACCAGGCTAGCAACTTTCGCCCGGTTATTCGACTGGGCTACAGCACGCCCGCCCGCGACGCGGCCGTGGTACGGGTGTTCAGCCCCGGCACTATGCCGCTGCAAGGCTGCGTGAGCCCCTACCCGGTGCAGGCGCTGGTGCGTAACGTGGGCACACTGCCGCTGCAAAACCTCCCCGTTACGCTCACGGCTACCGGCAGCGCCACGGGTAGCCTTACGGTAACGGTGCCGCTGCTGGCGCCGGGTGCCAGCACCACTGTATACCTGCCGGGTTTGGCGCCCACCCGGTTGGGCCGGGCTTATTTAAAAGTGGACCTGCCCGCCGACGACAACGCCGCCAACAACCAGGCCCAGGACTCTACGCTGGTCACGCCGCGCGCACTTACCTTTGCCACCGGCACGCCCACGCTTGCCACGCCCTTTTCCACCGGCAGCGCGGGCTTCGACCGCACGGCCGGCACCTTGTTATGCCGCTTCCCGCTTACGGCTCCGGCCCTGGTGAGCAGCGTACGGCTACACGTAGAGCGGGGCCCCGGCCGGACCAGTGAGGGGAACACCGTGTTTGCCGTGTTGCTCGACGAGCGAGGCTGCCTGCTGGCCCGTTCCGCCGACCTTCTTATCCCCGTCGGCGCCTCCAGCGGCTGGCGCGACTTCCCGCTGCCCGCCCCCACGCTGGTGCGCGGCCGGGCCTTTTTTGCGGGACTCGCCCAAACCGTGCCCGTCAACAACGGCCCGCGCTACTACCCCCTGGGCTTGCAGGACGAGGCCCCGCTGCGCGACAGCACCTACTACTCCGTGGTCGGCGACTCAGCCCTGACTGGCCTAAAGGCGCCTACGGAACTGCGCACGTTGGGCCGCTTCTTAATAGAAGTCCTACTCGAAAGCGCTCCGCTGGCTACGCAGGGCCCGCGGGCTCTGGCCGGTTTCGAACTGTACCCCAACCCCGCCCGCAACCGGGTTACGCTGCGCTGGCCGGCAGCCGGCACCGTGCCTTCCCACGCGGAATTGCTGGACCTGACGGGGCGCCGGGTAGCACGCCTGCCGCTGCCTCGCGGCCACGCTAGCGGCACCGCGCTGGACTTGCCAGCGTCGCTGCCGGCGGGCACTTATCTGATGCGCCTGGTTTCGCCGGCCAATACCTTTCGCACCCAGCGGCTGGTGGTAGAGTGATTCAATGATCGGATGAGCGAATGAATGACTGATCGGATAGCCGAAACGACATTAGCTCATCCGATCATTCATTCATTCCGTCATTGATTCAGCTGATCGGCACCTTGCGCAGAATGGCCTCAATCAGGTCCTGCGTGCGCACGCCGTCGGCTTCGGCTTCGTAGGTGAGCATAATGCGGTGGTTGAGCACGTCGGCGGCCACTTCCTTGATGTCTTCGGGCAGCACGTAGTCGCGCTCGTCGAGGAAAGCCACGGCGCGGGCGGCCCGGTGAATGGCAATGCTGGCACGGGGGCTCACGCCGTACTGCACGTAGGGGGCGTAATCGGCCAGGTCGTACTCGCCGGGCTTGCGGGTAGCGAAGACCAACTCGATGATGTATTTCTCCAGCGTATCGGAAATTTGCACCTGATTGATCAGGCCCCGAATACCGAATATGTCTTCCTTGCTGAGTACGGCTTGCACGTCGCTGGCGTAGCTGAGGTTGGCCATGCGGCGCATTACCTCCAGCTCCTCGGCCTTCTTGAGGTAGTCGACGTACACTTTCATCATGAAACGGTCTACCTGGGCTTCGGGCAAGGGGTAGGTGCCCTCCTGCTCCACGGGATTTTGGGTGGCCAGCACCAAAAAAGGAAGGTCGAGCGGGTATGTGGTGTCGCCGATGGTGACCTGCTTTTCCTGCATGGCCTCGAGCAAGGCGCTCTGAACCTTAGCCGGCGAACGGTTCACCTCGTCGGCCAGTACCAGGTTGGCGAAAATGGGGCCTTTTTTTACCTCGAAATCCGACTGCGACTGGTTGTAAATCATGGTGCCTACCAGATCGGAAGGCAACAGGTCGGGGGTGAACTGCACGCGCTGAAAGTGCAGCCGCAGCACCTGTGCCAAGGTGCTAATGGTAAGTGTTTTGGCCAGACCCGGCACGCCTTCGAGCAGGATATGGCCACCGGTAAACAGGCCGATGAGCAGACGGTTGAGCATGTACTGCTGTCCGACTACCACCTTCCCGACTTCGGCCGAAACCTGCCGAATTTTCTGTTGGTAGTGCTGAACGAGGTCGGCAGAGGAAGCAGTAGAAGGGAGCATAACAGCAAGAAACAACGGCAAGCTAAAGGTACAAGACTTCATTTGCTTATTGCGGCTCATGCATTCGGCCCTGCTCTCTTTGTCGGCGGCGGTGCTTCTGCCCCTAACAAAAAAGCCCCGCCGGCAACTGCCAGCGGGGCTTTTTGAACTACGTATTGCCGCGTTACTGGCGCACGAGGCGGCGGGTGTCGGAGCCGCCCTCGGTGGTGAGGCGCAGCAGGTACACGCCCGTGGGCTGGGCCGAGAGGTCCAGGGCCAGGCGCGTGGTGCCGGCCGCCAGCACCTGGCGGTAGACCACGCGGCCCGTGGCGTCGAGCACCGTCAACTCGGCCGGCTTCCGGTAGCCGCTCAGCTCGAGCGTGGCCTTGCCGTCGGTCGTGGGCGTGGGGTATACCTGCAGGCTGGTGCCCGCCAACGGCTTAGCCGTAGCAGTTACCGTGAGCGGCAGCGAAGCTTGCGAAGCGCAGCCGGTGGCGTTGGTCACCACCACGGTGTAGGCGCCGGGCTGGGTGCCGCCCTGGGCCGTGTAGGTCGGGGCCGTGGCGCCGGCAATGGGGGCGCCGTTCAGGAGCCACTGGTTGCCCGTGGCGCTGCTGCTGGTCAACACCGCCGTGCCCGGCGTGGTGTATTGCACGCTCACCGTGGGACGAACCGGCGTCGGGTTCACCGTCACCGCTACCGTGGCCGTGGCCGAGCAGCCGCCGGCGTTGGTTACGGTCAGGGTGTAGGTTTGGGTGGTGGGCGCGGTGCCGGTGTTGGTCAGCGTTACCGTGGGCTGGGCCGCGGTGGCGCTGCTCAGGCCGGTGGCCGGGCTCCATTGGTAGGTGGCGCCGGTCACGGCCGCCGTGCCCAGTTGGGCCGAAGCACCCGAACAGAACGCTACAGCAGCACCCGCGTTAGCCACCGCTGCGGGGCTGATGGTTACGGTGGCCGTGCTCGTGGCCGCCGCGCAGCCGCCGCTGGCGGCAATGGTGTTGGTCACGGTGTAGGTGCCGGCCGTGGACGTGGCCAGGTTAATGGCACCCGTGGTGGCATTGAGCGTCAAACCGGTCGTCGAGGAGAACGTGCCGGCCGAGGCGCCCGTCCCGAAGGCGGGCGCAACGCTGCCGGTAGCCCCGGCGCAATACGTGCCCGTAGCGTAGCTGAACGCCGCCAGCGGAGCCGTAGTCACGGTTACCGTAGCCGTAGCCGTAGCCGGACAGGTTGTGCCAGCGGTGTAGGTCACGGTGTACGTGCCGGGCGTGGAGGAACTCAGGTTGATGGCACCCGTGGTGGCGTTCAGGCTCAGGCCGGTGGTGGAGCTGAAGCTGCCGCCCGTCGTGCCCGTCACCATCGGTGTGGGGTTCGTGCCGCTGACGCAGTACGTGCCCGCTGCATAGCTAAAGGCCGCCGAAGCCGCCGGTGCAACAGTGACGGTAGTAGTGGAAGTAACCGGAGCACAACCGCCGGCCGTAACCGTATTGGTTACGGTGTAAGTACCCGCTACCGACGTAGCCAGGTCGATTACGCCCGTGGTGGCATTCAGCGTCAGGCCGGTCGTCGAGGAGAACGTGCCGGCTGTGGCGCCCGTGCCCAGCGTGGGGGTTACGGTGTTGGCCGAACCAGCACAGTACGTACCCGTGCTCGGGTAGCTGAAGCTGGCCAGCGGAGCCGCCGTAATTGTTAGTACCACCTGCGCTGTTGCGGCCGTGCAAACTGCTGGGCCGGAAGAAGTCAGCGTGAGGGTTACCGAGCCCGCGGCTATGTCAGCAGCCGAAGGTGTGTACGTGGCGTTCAGCGTGGTGGCGTTGGGCGAGAAGGTGCCCGTGCCGCTGCTGGTGTACGTTCCGCCGGTAGCCGAGCCACCTACCGTACCCGCCAACTGGAAGGGTGAGTTGCTGCAGGTGGTTGCCGTGGCGGCAGGCAGGCTGGCGGTAGGCGTGGCCGACACGTTCACCTGAATTGGGGTGCGCGTGCCCACGCACATCGTTGATACCTGCCAGTTGTAGAAGTAGTAGTAAGTGGTGGAAGTGGGGTTGGTGAGGTAGCCCCCGGTGATGCTTATGTTGCCGCTGGGTGAGTTGTACGGGAACCCGCCAACCGCCGATTCGCGCACCATGGCGGGGCTGCTGATGGCCATCAGGCGCAGGCCGGTGCCAGCCGGAATATTAAATTTCAGCGGAATACGGAAGGCCGTGGTACCCGTACCTGCCGGAATAGCTACGCTGGTGGTGAGGCCGGGAATCAGCGTGCCGGTGTTATCCTGCACCTGCACCACCAGAGTGCCGGCAGCACCTGCGGGGTACACATCCACCGAGTCAAGCATGAACGACGAATTGGCGTTAAACACCAAACCGTAACCTGCGGCCGTGGTGTTGCTGGTTCCCACCGGAGCCGGACGGCCCACGGTTTCGGAGCCGCCGCTGGTGGCTTCCACGAAGTACTGCCGCGAAGCCGTGAGGGCCGGCGTGGTAAACGTAGCACCCGTAGCCGTGGCGGTAGAAGCCAAGGCCGTACCGCCTGTGGCGGTTTCAAAGAAGCGCAACGTGGTACCGGCCGAAGCAGTGGCGGTGAGCGTAGCCGTGCCGCCTTCGCAAATGGCTACCGGGGTGTTGGTGCCGGTTACCTGCGGGTTGTTCACGGTTACGGTTACCACGTTCGACGTCGCCACGTTCGTGTTGCAGCTCGTGCGGGCCCGGAAATACGTGGTTTGCGTCAGGACCGGAGTAGTAAACGTAGCACTGGTAGCGCCGCTGATGTCCGTGAAGGTCACGTTATCGGTGCTTTGCTGCAGCTGGATGCTGCCGTTAGCCGAACCGGTAAGGGTCAGATTGGCTGTACCGCTCACGCAGATAGAGCCCGTGCTTACGGCCAGTGTACCGGCTACCGGGGCCACCACAGTGCGTGTGGGAGCCGGAGTCAGCACGTCGTTGGCGTTATTCACGTCGCCTTGCACCGTGGCCGTAATGGCAAAGGAATACGTTCCCACGGCCGTCATGTCCAGGGTGCCGGGCAGGGTTACGTTTTGCGTAGCGCCGCTGGCCAGCGTGCCCGTATTCACCGTGGTGGTGAAGGTTTGGGCAGTGCCGCTGGGCGGCGTAACCACCACCGTTACCGTAGCGGGAGTGGCGGCCAGGTCGAGGGCAGCGCCCCCAATCGTGCGAATGGTTACAGTTACAGGTTCGGCCGGACCGTAGCAGGCGCTGGTTACCGCAGGGCTAACCAAGGCCACCGGGGCCAGATCGGCCGTTTGTGGCAGGGCAAACTCATCGGATCCGATATCGGGCGTAGTGGCCGAGCGGGTTTCGCCGTCGTAATCGATAGTAACACCGGCCAGTGGCGTGGCGGTGTTGTTCAGGTCCACAACGGAGGTAACGTGCAGATCGGTAGCCGAGGTGAACTGCGGATTAACCGATACCGAGTTGGCATCCTGCGTAGTGGCGGTGCGCACATCGGCCAACGTGGCCCGGTCGCTTACAATGTAGGCCAGCACGCCGTTGGCGCCGCTCACGAAATAGTCGTTGTGGTTCACGGTGCCAAAGCTGGCGGCCGTGGTAGCATACAGCGCGTAGCTCTTGGTGCCCGTGCCGCCGGTCAGCGTGTTCACCAGAATGTTGTTGCGCAAGTCCAGACCCGTTACCGAGTTGGTGGTAACAATCAGGGCCGCGCTCAGGTCGCTGGTGGTGGTATTCGTGAAAGCGCCCGTCAGGTTTACCGAGTTGTAGTACACCTTAGTGCCCGTGCCGCCCGCCAGCCGAATGCCGAAGGGGTTAAACGAGGTGGAAGTACCGTCGCCGTCGGTGATGATATCCGAAATCATGTTGTTGCTGATTTCGGTACCGGTCAGGGCTGTGGTGCTCGAGAGGTTAATGCCGTACGCACCGTAGCCGCTGGTGCTGGTGGAACGCAGGTTGCTGATGTAGTTGCGGCTGATAACGGCGTTCGACACGTTCGCGCCCAAATCAATGGCCGCAATGTTAATCGAACTGGTGGTTTGCATGCCTACCACGCGGTTTCGGCTGAGTTGCGGGGCCGTAGCGGCCACCACGTCAATGCCGCGGAAGGTAACAGTGGTAGCGGCCGTAGCGCCCCCGATTTCGTTACCCGTTACCTGCAAGCCATCAAGCAGCCCAGCAGTAGTACCCCGAGCGTGGATGCCCGAGTAAGCCGTGCTCACGACGTTGTTTTGAATAACCAGGTTATCGTTGTCGGCGCCGGTACCGCTGGTGCTCAGGGTGGTGCCCGCCGCATAAATACCGAAGGCAGTGCTGCTGCTTACGCTGCCGCCCACCACGTTCAGGTTTTTGATAGTGATGTTGGTGGCACCGGCCGCGTCGCCGAGGCTGCCCACCCATACCACCGCCGAAGCACCGGTATTGGTGCTGGTCAGCGTCAGGTCGCGGGTAGTGGTACCGGCCGCCGAGCCGTCGAGCGTGATGTAGTCGGCGCCGTTGAGCTGAATAACGGCGCTGGCCGCGCTGCTGCCCGTAATGCTGGCCGTTACGCCCGTATTGGGCTTAATGGTGAGCGTGTTGGTGGCGCTGGCACCGGCGTTGGCGTTAAACACTACCGGGAATGTTTCGCCCGTGGTAGCCGAGTAGGCCGCATCCAGCAGCGCGAAGGTTACCGCGCCGCCCAGGTTATTGTTGTTGTAAGCAGCTGCCGCTTCCGTGAGGGTGACGTATGTACGAGCCGGAACGGGCGAGGTGCCCGTGCCCACGTAGTACGTGCCGCTGAGGGCACCCTGTATAAAGAACTGATTGGGCGTACCGCTGAACGTGGTGCCGGGAGGGTTGTTGCCCGAGGCGCCCACCGGGCTGCTGCTGGTGGTTTGGGCTCCTGCGTTGTCCTGAGCCGCTACGTAATACTGAATTACATCGAAGCTCGAAATGCCGCCGATGGCCGCGAAATCGAAGGTGAAGGTGTACACGTTGCCGCTCACGCTCGTGGCATTCACGAAAGCGTAAGCTCCGCTGTTGCCTTTGCGGAAGTACAAGCGGGGGGCGTTAGCGCCCGTGGCCACGCCGCTGGCGTCGGTAATGGTTACGTCCAGCGTGCGGTTGGCCGTGCTGTTGGTGTTGCCGATCGCCGTGTAGGTAATGGTCGGACCGCTCAAATCCTGGGGCGTGAAGGTGCCCTCGTCGGCCCCGATATCTGGAGTCGTGGCGTTGCGCGTGTCGTTATCGAAATCGGTGGTGATGCCGCTGATGGCCTGCCCACCCGATTCTACCTGCGTGGCCGTGGCCGGGTTAATGTGCAGGAACGTGGCGTCGGCCCCGTTGGTGCTCAGCAGCGCCACGTCTTCCGTTACCGAAGCCGATTCGCGTGAGGCCACAAAGCTTTTGTAAGCAGCAATGGTCTGCTGGGCGTTGGTGGCAGTGCTGGTTCCCTCCACGTAAATCAGGTTCGTGGCGGAGGGCGTACCGGCGTAGTACAGGTTGTTATTGGTGGTGGCCGCCAGGTTGGCCGGAACCGTGCCGGCCGTGCCTGAGCTGCGGCGCAGGGCTGCCGTGTAGCCGCCCGTGCCCACAGCCGTCGACTTGTTCACCACAATATTGTTGCGGGCGTCCAGCGTGGTGGTAGTCGAGTTCAGGTACAGGCCCGAGGTACCAAACGTGGCGCCTGTGCTCTGCGCATTCAGATAGATGGTGTTGAAATACGCGTTTACGGCCGTGCTGCCCGCTACCTGTACGCCGTTAATGGACAGCAAACCCGTGGCTGCCGGCGTACGCAGGTCCCCAATCAGGTTGTTGGCCACCGTGTAGGTGCCGCCGGCCGAAATCAGAAGGCCGGTTACGGAAGCTCCCGCGCCCGATGCGCTCAGGTCGTAGATTTTGTTGCGCGCAATCAGGGTGTTGGGCCCGCCGCCGCTTGGTACGCTGATGCCTAATACGGTGCCGCTGCCGGCGCTGATGCTCAGGCCGCCAATGACGTTGCCCGTGAGCGTCTGCACGTTGGCGCTGCCGTTGTTGCTGGTCAGAATGCCACGGATAACGCTGCTGGTGGAAGTGCTCGTTCCGCTGATGCTCAGCCCCGTAATGGTGTTGTTGGTCAGGGTTTCGAGCACAGTGGAAGAGGCCGTGCTGTTCAGGCCCACCAGCGTACCCGTCGACGTGGAAGTACCCGAGGTGACGATGGTATTGTTGGTAATGGTATTGCCCGTCATGGTGGTGCTGGCCGTGCCCGTGGTGATGCACAGCAGCGAGGTGCCGGCCGTGGTGCCACTGGGGGTTTTGCCGTTGCCGCTGATGACGTTGTTGTTGATATTAACCACCACCGAAGGGGTCGTGGCGGTGTGGGCTATCAGCGTCATGGTACCGGTACCCGGCATCACGTTGTTGGTAATGGTGTTGTTACTCAGGTTTACCGTGGCGGCCGTGGCCGAGTTGGTAATGCCCGTGAAGGCGCCCGTGGTGGCCGTGGCGTAGGTGCAGCCCGTCACCGTGTTGCCCGTAATGTTCACCGTGTTGCCGGCCGCCGTGTTGCCCGCGCCGTTGTCGATGCCCACCATGAGGCTGGTGGTGGCGCCGCTGGCCAGCGTGATGGTGTTGTTGGTGATGTCGATGTTGGCCGAAGTACCCGAGGGGGTGTTGATGCCGCGCAGCGTGCTGGTTACCGTGGAAGCGGCCGCCGGCGTAGAGGCCGTGGCCGAGGTGTAGTTCAGCGTGCTGTTAATGGTGTTGCCGCTGATCTTGAACCCAACCTGGTTCGAGCCGCCCACACCCCAGTTCGTGGAGGAGCTGCCGAAGTTGCCCACGGTGTTGCCGGCCGTTACGCCAATCTCGTTGCCGCTATCGGCAAAGCCCGTCGCCGAGCTTCCCGTCAGCTGAATGCCCGTGGCGGCGTTGGTCACCACGTTGCCGAAAAACTTGTTGTTGGAGTTGGTGCCGGTGGCATTGGTCACGGTCAGCGCCGTGGTGGCCGTTACCAGCGAGTTAGCCCCGAAAATCCCGATGCTGTTGGCGTTGGTCTTGTTCAGCGTCACCACGCAGTTCTTCACCACGTTGTTCTGGCAGCCATCCGTAGCCGAGGCTTTGAACAAGGCATAGCCGAATTCCATTTGCGCGGCCGCAGCCGTATTGGCCGCGTTTTCCGCCAGATCAATGCCATCGAAGGTCACGTAATCCGAGCCTACCAGCTTAATGATGCCGTCCAGCGTGGTGCTGGTGCTGCCCGTGGCCGCCGTTACCAGCGGGTTGGCCCCGCTGCCGGTTTTCTGAAATACGATGGGGTTTGCAGCCGTGCCCGTAGCAGTAATCTGCAGGTTGGCGGCCGTTTCGGTGTAGCCCGCCGCAATGTTGAACGTAACGCCTCCGGCGCCCACACCAGCGGTGTTCAGGTCGGTTATGGCGGCGCTCAGCGAGGTGTAGTCGCCGGGAATGGTTTTGGTGCCCGTTAGCTGCGCCCAGGCCGACGAGCTGCTCAGCAGCACCAACAGCACAGCCGTTAGTAGCCGCAGGGGCCCGTTACCTGTTCGAGGTGGAGCGAACTGAACGGACCCGATGGGCCCTGCAGTACGTAAAAGTGTGTGCATGAAATAGGGGTATGGGTGGAAAAGAGAACTTGGCGCAAACAGCCCGCTTACGGTCAAAGGCAATGGGCACCATGCTTTCGGCTGTTCCTAACAGCCGTTCCGCAAACCACACATTCACAAAAGACAAGAAGGCGCCGGGCAAACAAGCCGGTCGGGCAATCAGCTCAGAAAAATAGGGAATGAATCTGGATAAATGACTACTTACCCGGCCAAGGATAAGTCTTTATGGACCAACGCATCGGCGCCGTTCCAGGGCAGTGCCTGCAGCAGATTATATCTGACCAGGACTTGTGCGCCGAAACCGGATATCTGCTACCCTTACTTCGAATAATAATGCGGCCTCGCATCATCGTGTGAGGCACCGCAGTAGCGCGGTAAGGCGGCAGCGTCGTACCTTACCGACTCTAATTCTGCTTACTCCGCTTATGAACGCTGTGGCCCTGCCCGCCCCCGCCCTGCGCCGCTTTTTGGTAGTGGCCGGCGCGCTGTATCTCGTGTGGTTTTTCGGCTACGAGCAGTGGCTGGCTCCCGACGGCCGCCTCGACGCGGCCCTCTGCAACCACATTGCTAGCACTTCGGGCTCCGCACTCCGCGCTATGGGTTTTGATGCCTCCCTGCCGCAACCCACCTGGCTGGCGGTAGAAGGCCGTCCGGCGGTTATCGTGGGTGCGCCCTGCAACGGGCTGGTGCTGTATGCCCTGTTTACCGGCTTTATTATAGCTTTTCCCGGTCCCTGGCGCCACAAGCTGGTCTACATTCCGTTGGGCATCGGGCTTATTTTCCTGCTGAACATCGGGCGGGTAGTAGCCCTGGCGCTCAACCAGCATTACGCGCACCAAAGCGTCGATTTCAATCATCACTACACGTTCTCATTTGTGGTGTACGGGTTTATCTTCTACCTCTGGATGCGTTGGGTTCGGCGCTACACTCCCTCGGACGCCCCCACGGCCGCCGCTTAGCACATGTCCGCCATTTTTTCTTCAGACCGCCTGCGCTGGCTTTTGATAGCGAGCATCGTGTTGTTGCTTTTCCTGATGGGCCAGTACGATGAGCGGGTATTTGCTCTGCTCACCCGTGGCTGGCTGGCCGTTTTTCAAGCCCTGGGCCTCGATGGCGTACTGCAGCGCGTGCAGCAGGGCATTAGCGGCCAGGTAACGGGACGCAGTTTGCCAGCTGTGGTCAGTTACAGCTTGGTGTACACCAGCGCCTGCCTGCTGCTGCTCTGGTTGGTGCTGCGCACGCCCGCTCGCCTGCGCATGGCCCTGCTGCTTTACGGCCTGGTGTTTTGTGCCTGCCTGGTGCTGCTGCTGGGCGGCAAGCTGGCCGGCGACGTGCAGTGGAGCTACCGCCTGGGTCGCCGGCTAATCGATTTCATTGTCTCGCCGCTGCCGGTGCTGGTACTTGGGCCATTGCTTTGGAGCTACGGTCCCCCAGATGCTCCCCCAACCCTACCCCTGCCTCCCAACGAGCCCGCGCTGTAAGCGCGGGCTTTGTTCTTTAATACGCTTTGTTCAGCCCTATTTTGTAATTAATTCACTTTTATGCTGGATTTAAAAGCGACTTTGAATACCTTGAGGTATTGGTTCCCCCTAACCATCCTGAAGTGACCTATTAAATAGGCTAGTGGTGGTCGGCTCCCGGTGCAGCAATGTTCCGGCTGTGGTGTGTTGAAGGCGTTTACCCGAGTTTCCCGCGGACGATAAGCAGGTATTCCGAGCTACGGAGTAGCAGCATCGTGCGCATTCCAAGCCCACTATTCCATCCTCGTAGCAGCTATGAAGGCTCATTTCCTCTCCTTTATCCTGATTTTTCTAGGCCACCTGTGTCTGGCACAGACCAGCTGGCAAAACGCTCACCAAACGCCCTTTTTCCCAAATGCCGTAGCTGTTGACGCCACTGGGCACAGTTATGTGCTGAGCTCGTTCAGCGGCAGTCTGGCCCTGGGAGCCACTACCCTCGTCAGCCAGGGCCAGAGCGACTTAGTTCTGGCCAAATACACCTCTACCGGTGCCCTGCTCTGGGCCACGAACATCGGCGGAGCCGGCGCCAATGCCTATGGGAAGGGCCTGGCCGTGGACGCGCAAGGCAACTGCTACCTCACCGGCGGATTTTCGGGCACGCTCAACTACCACACCGGCGGCGCCACGCTCACCACGCTGTACCCCGGCCATACCGGAACCTTCGATCAAATCATCGTGGCGAAATGCGCCCCTAACGGCACCGTGCTGTGGGCCCGCCAGGGCGGCTCGGCCGACTACGCCAGTTGGGGTAATGCCGTGGCCATCGATGCGGTCGGCAACTGCTTTGTCACGGGCCGGCTTAGCGGCTCCACCGTTGTTTTCGGTCACCTCACCCTACGCGGGCCGGGTTCCCGGCAAATCTTCGCGGCCGCCTACGATGCCAACGGCACCGTGCAATGGGTGCTACCGATGAGTTCTTTCCTGAACAACGCCGGCACCGGTATTGCGGCCGATGGCATAGGTAATTGTTACGTAACCGGCAGCTTTCATGGGCAGCTAATTCTCAGCACCACCGGCGCTATGCTGCTGCAGGCCCCGCCCGGCAACGCCATTTTCCTGCTCAAGATCAAAGCCAAGCACGGCAAACTGCAGTGGGCCCAGCAGGCCAGCAGCTCACTCGGTGAAGCCGAGCCAGCCGGCCTCACCGCCGACCGACACGGCAACTGCTACCTCACGGGTACCTTTCGGGGTACGGCCAGCTTCGGCAGCGTTACCACCACCGACAGCCCCAATCTGCGCGCCTTTCTGGCTCATTACACCAGCAACGGCCGGCCGCAGTGGGCCCGCGCCATCGGCACCGATTCCCGGGGTATGGCCGTCGTTAGCAATACAACCGGCATTTATGCCCTCGTTAATCACGAGGCGCCTTCCAGTTACTTGAGCATCGCCGCTTTTGATGACGAAGGCACCTTGGAGCGCGAGTACACCAACGGCGGCACTGGCAGCGCGTTTGGCACCTCATTGGGTGTGGGCGCTCAGCGGAACCTCGCCGTAGCAGGTATTTTCAGCGGATCAGTCGCGTTCGGTTCACATGCTTTGGCTGGGCCGGCTAACAGCAACTTTGTGGCGCGCTTAAACGCTAATGTCGCCAGCAAAACCCTGCCCATTACCGGCAGCGCCAGCCCCGAAACACTACAGCTCTACCCAAACCCAGCTAAAGACAACCTAACGCTGATTATTCCCACCGGCTGGCGGCAAGACGCGGTACAGGCCGCTCTTTATAACCGTTTCGGCCAAACTGTACTACAGCACACAGTAAGCAGCCCCGATGCCAACCCTACCCTCCGGCTCGACCTTGGGCAGTTGCCATCCGGTCTTTACACGCTTCGCCTCACCGGTAGCGGCAAAACCTTGAGTCAACAGGTAGCAGTGGAATAGCCCACCATTTGCTAGTCGAAATACCGCTTGAACGGAGCAATAGCCTGCACCTTCTCCAAGACTTGCCGGAGCAATTTTGCTTAGTATCCCACATAACAAAAAGCCCTTTCTACCGGCTGTAGAAAGGGCTTTTTGTACCAGAGATGGTGATTCTGAACTTGATGTATACCGGATCGAAAGTGGCCTTCCTAATGGTTACCATGAAAGCAAAGTTTACCAGCCGGTTCAGTGCCTCGCCGCAAGTACCGCCAGATTCTCCTCGTTACAGTTCGTGATTTTCATGCAGTAAATGGTGTGTACTCAGGCCGCCTTTTATCAGGCGACGTCGGAGTAGAGGCGAAACCTAGCAGTGATAATCCGACGGACGTGACTGATGGCGTTAGTAATAAAAACCGATGCCTAGAAAAGTGTTATGAAAAACCGCCAAGTAGCAGTACGTTCCAATATCCTTTTGGCATGTGAGCCTAGTGTCTATAAACGGTATTCTTATGAACATCTTCCCATACATCAACCGTATATTATTTTTCATCAGGTACCTTAATTGTCCTCCTATTTGCATTGGTTTCAAAAGGCATGCTACAACCACGGCCGAGCGCACCCAGCTCAAGCAACTTTTCACCAACGCCCACTAGCGCCGGTTCGACGTAGTGGTGTTCTAGGCACTGGACCGCTTCAACCGCGAGGGCGTGATCTGAACGCTTAATCATCTTCAAAAATTGACGGCCGCCAGCGTGCAGTTAAAAAGCTATACCGAGCAGTACTTAGACAGCACCAGTATTTTAAAAGATGGCATCATTGTCATCCTCGCGGCCCTTGCCAAACAGGAACAGGTACGCCTCGGTGAGAGAACTAAGGTGGGCTTGACAAAGCATAAGGAGTCAAGTTGAGCCGACCAACAATAGTGAATACTTCCATGGTGTAACACATCCAACGGCTTAGAGGCCGACCCCTCATACCGTGTAATTGGCAAAGCTCTGGAAGTGGTATCCAGCACTGTTAGTAAATACTTAAAATCATAGGATCTAATGCCAAATGATATAATAAAAAGTCCTACAAAAGAATTTCAAGCGGTAGTAGCTTTTGTCTTCTGGTTTCTCGCGACTTGTTGCATTTATACAGCAATTGTCCTGTATACAGCTAACGAACAAGACTTATTTGATCTAGCGGCGCTATCCCAAAGATGGACCGGCGACAACCTGATAACCAGGTTTGAGCAATTGTCTTTAGTGCTTGGTGCAATGGCTGCCGCCTTTTCTTTTTTAGGCGGATTAGTGCTATTTGCGTTTAGCAAACCTTTTAGTGAAAGTCATTCCGACTGGCCCTCAGAATTAAAAGAAATAGGCAGCAGCTTAACCGTTGCTTGGTTTTTGCTCCCACGCAGGGAGAGGCAAATAGCGTTGGGAGCATTGCTGATGCTAACAGCCATCCGGTTTGTTATAAGCCTACTGCTGCATACGTTCGACGATATTGCCTCCTATAGTTCCTTTGTGCAGGAAAAGCTGATTGTTGTGGCCAGCTACTACCCGGTGCCCAACAACCATATCCTGAGCAATACCATCAGTTGGCTGTTTTATCAGCTCTATCCTGGGTATTGGTGGAGTATGCGGGTGCCAATACTGCTTGTAAGCACCATTGGTACTATCGGTTGGTTTTTAGGCCTCCTGCGCCTGACCAATTTTCGTATTGCGGCCATTGCCACCGGCCTGTTTAGCTTCCTGGAATTAAGCCTGTTTTACGCGGCGGAAGGCCGGGGTTATGCGCTGATTTTCGTCTGTTGCAGCCTCGGTTTCTTCTGCTCTTTTTCCCTGGCTAAGTCACAGGCCAAGCACACGGTGTGCTGGTTGGGCTTGTTGGTGGTCGGTATATTGGGCCTGTACGCTGTACCCACCTTCGCTTACTTCCTGGTAGCGGCCTACAGCTGGTTGGGGTGGCAATTGTGCCGCAAGGGCGAAAGCAGCCGCCTGATTAGCTTCGCCTTGGTGGGAGCAGCCACGGTGTTGGGCGCGGTGCTGCTGTACACGCCCGTGCTGTTGGTTTCAGGGCCGCGGGCGTTGGTGCACAACAAGTTTGTTCAGCCCCTGGCAATGGCACGCTTCTTCAAAGAATTACCGACGTATCTGTTCCGCGTGGAAGGGGCGCTGTTAGGCGAGTCACACAATGGGGTGTTGGCCTCGTTTCACGTAGGCTCCTTTGCGGCAGGCCTCGTTGTCATCGGCTTTTTGCTGCTGGTATATGCCGCGCGCACGGGCCGATTGGCGGAGTACCAAACGAAGCGCGTGCTTTCTGTGGGCATGGCCAGCCTGTGGTTTCTGCTGGTGCCCTACCTACTCATGATTGCCCAACGTGTTCAGGCGCCAGACCGGGCCTTTTTGTTCAAAGCAGCTTTTATGTTCGTGCTAGTGGGCATCGAGTTGGACTGGCTGCTGCACCAGTACCGTGCCATGGGTCGCCGCTTGCCCATCGTGTTGGGCTGTGGCGCAGGGCTGTGGGCCAGCGTACAGCTAGGGCAATTGTATAAGTCGAATCAGCTGCGATTTTCTTATGCGAGCAACGCGCATGCGGCGGCGCAATGGCTGCTCGATCAGCAGCCCGGCCCAATACTGTCGCATAGCCCAGGATACATTACCTCGACCACACAGTTCTTTATCGTCAAGCAGCGGCCCGCTTCCGCCCTACGAATTGACGAAACGCCCAGGCAGGGAGTACGCTACCGATATCTAATCAACCCGACTTCTGCCGGGCTCCATGCGGAGCAAACGCATTTACCAAGTCTGCATCTACCTAAGACTGAAAACGCAGAAGCCGTTACCATTGTCTCGCTCTGGTGACGTACGTTAATCGTATTGCAGATGAAGTGCAAGAGATTCTTCTGTCCTTAGATTAAACCAGCCGTGAAGTTTGGGTAATGATTTACAGTTCCTTTCATCATTACCACTTATGTGCCTTCGCTCCACACTCCTTTCCCTCACTGTTACCTTGATCGGTAGTACTCCACCACCCGCTTCCGCCAATCAATCTGGTTAGATAACAGCAAGCCTTAGCACTACTGGCAAACTTGCCAAAGGCTAGCAACCCACAGTATCGCCATGCCAGCCCTCCTCCCGCTAGGTCATTGCGCCCGTAGATTCCACAAGCGTGCGCAGCATAACGGTTGTCTAGTAGCTCCCGTAGTGAAAGGTTGATAGGCGGGAAATGCCAAAAAGCCGAATAGCCCCTGGGTTTCTGCATTGAAAACCTAGGGCCTATTCGGCTTTTTGCGGCCATTACGGCCATTACGGCCAATTGTACCAGAGACGGGAATCGAACCCGTACTTCCTTGCGGAAAAGGGATTTTAAGTCCCTCGTGTCTACCAGTTCCACCACTCCGGCCGGTGCAGCGGACCTGCACTAAAGTAAAAAAGGACGCTGCCTGGGCAACGTCCTTTTTTGAGCGGGAGACGAGGTTCGAACTCGCGACCTCGACCTTGGCAAGGTCGCGCTCTACCAACTGAGCTACTCTCGCTTGAGTCAACCACCGTAGTGGCTAATGGTGCGACAAAGGTACAGCGAAAATTTATTTTGTCAAGAGGCAGGGGCAAAAAATTTCTACAGAAACTGCTTCTACTTCATTTTCAGGCACATTTTTTCACAGCTCGACTATACCCGTTAGCTTTTCTTGGTTAGCGCCAGCTTCAGTTCGTTGAGCTTTAGGAGGGCTTCAATCGGACTCATCGTGTTGATGTCCAAGTGTTGAAGCTGCTCACGCAGGCGTTCCAAAACGGGGTCGGCGGGCTCGAACATACTGAGTTGCAATGTGGGACGCGGCGCCGAAGCGACGGGAGCGGCTGGGCGGGCCTGGGGGCCCTGCTTGGTGCGGCCGTTGCTGCTCACGGCCGGCTCAGCTTCTACTAACTCTAGTTCGGGTGCATCGGCTACCTGGGCCCGCTCCTCTTCCAGGTGGTGCATGATTTCGTTGGCGCGCAACACCACGGCAGGCGGCATGCCGGCCATGCGGGCCACGTGAATGCCGAAACTGTGCTCGGAGCCGCCCTCCTGCAGCTTGCGCAGGAACAGAATGCGGCCGTCGGCTTCCTTCACGGCCACGTTGTAGTTGCGCACCCGCGGGCATTGTTCCGAAAGCTGATTGAGCTCGTGGTAGTGCGTGGCGAACAGCGTTTTGGCGCGGGCCTTGGGGTTGTTGTGCAGGTGCTCCACAATGGCCCAGGCAATGCTGATGCCGTCGTAGGTGCTGGTGCCACGGCCGATTTCGTCCATCAGCACGAGGCTGCGGTCGGAAAGGTTGTTCAGGATGGAGGCCGTTTCGGTCATCTCCACCATGAACGTGCTTTCGCCCTTAGATAGGTTGTCGGAAGCGCCGACGCGGGTAAACACCTTGTCGATTACGCCCACGTGGGCGGCTTCCGCAGGCACGAAGGAACCAATTTGGGCCAGCAGCACAATGAGGGCCGTTTGGCGCAGCAGGGCCGATTTACCGGCCATGTTCGGGCCGGTAATGACGATGATCTGCTGCTCGTCGCGGTCGAGGCGGATGTCGTTGGGGATGTACTGTTCGCCGGGCGGAAGCTGCCGCTCAATTACCGGGTGGCGGCCCTGTTTAATGTCGAGCAGCGTACCGTCGTCCACCGTTGGGCGTACGTAGCGGTGCTGGCGGGCGGTGGCGGCGAAGGAGCCCAGGCAGTCGAGCACGGCCACGGTGCGGGCGTTCTGCTGCACCTGCGCCAGGTACTCGTTGGCGGTTAGTACCAGCTCGTCGTAGAGGCGCTGCTCAATTACAAACAGGCGCTCCTCGGCGTGCAGGATTTTCTCCTCGTACACCTTCAGCTCCTCGGTTATGTAGCGCTCGGCGTTTACCAAGGTCTGCTTCCGAATCCACTCCGTAGGTACTTTATCCTTGTGCGCGTTCGTGACTTCGAGGTAGTAGCCAAACACCTTGTTGTAGGCCACTTTCAGCGACGAAATACCGGTGCTGCGCTGCTCGCGCTGCTGCAGCTGCAACAAGTAGTCCTTGCCCGAATACGCAATGGCGCGCAGCTCGTCCAGCTCTTTGTCCACGCCATCGGTAATGACGTTACCCTGGTTGGTGAGCACACCGGCATCGGGCCGGATTTTGGCCTGAATTTCCAGCCGCAGCGCGTCGCAGGGGTTGATTTGGTCGGCTAGTTTTTGCAGCGCACGTACGCCGCTGGCCTGCAAAAGCTCGCGCACCGGCCCCAGAGCCTCGAGGGCGCGGCTGAGCTGCAGCAGCTCCCGCGGGTTTACGCGGCGCACGGCTACTTTGGAAATCAGGCGCTCCAGGTCGTTGATCTGCCGCAGCTGGTCGCGCATGGCCTCTAGCAGTTCCGGCTGCTCGTGCAGGGCCTGCACGGTATCGAGGCGGCGCTGAATCTGGGCGGCTTCTTTCAGGGGCAGCACCACCCACTTGCGCAGCAGCCTCGCTCCCATCGGCGTGAGGGTTTGGTCGAGCACTTCAATAAGCGGCACCCCACCGGCGTGCTGGGCCTGTAGCAGCTCCAGGTTGCGCACCGTGAAACGGTCCAACCACACATACTTGTCTTCCTCCAAGCGGGCGATGCTGCCGATGTGGTTGATGTCGTCGTGCTTGGTTTCGGCCAGGTAGTGCATAATGCAGCCGGCGGCCACAATGCCCTCGTTTAGCGTCTCAATGCCGAAGCCCTTGAGCGAAGTCGTCTTGAAGTGCCGGGTGAGCGACTCGTGGGCGTAATCGAACCCGAACACCCACTCGTCCAGCGCGTAGGTACAGAAGTCGGGGCCGAAGTGGCTTTCGAAGTCGCGGCGGCTGGTTTTGCAGTGCAGCACCTCGGCGGGGGCGAAGTTCTGCAGCAGCTTGCCCAGGTAGCCCGCGTCGCCCTGGGCCACCAGGAATTCGCCGGTGCTGATGTCGAGGAAGGCAATGCCGGCCTGTTGCTTGCCGAAGTGCACGGCGGCCAGGTAGTTGTTCGAGCGGCGCTCCAGCACGTTGTCGTGCAGGCTCACGCCGGGAGTTACCAGCTCCGTGATGCCGCGCTTCACCAGGCCCTTGGCCTGCTTGGGGTCTTCGAGCTGGTCGCAGATGGCTACCCGCTGCCCGGCGCGCACCAGCTTGGGCAGGTAGGTATCGAGAGAGTGGTGCGGGAAGCCGGCCAGGGCCACTTCCGAAGCCGTGCCCGCGCCGCGCTTGGTTTCCACGATGCCCAGAATGCGGGCGGCCGTGACGGCGTCCTCCCCGAAGGTTTCGTAGAAGTCGCCCACCCGGAACAGGAGCAGCGCGCCGGGGTGCTGCTGCTTGAGCTGGTAGTACTGCTTCATCAGCGGCGTATCGGCCACGGGGGCGGGGCCGAGGGTGCCGTGGGTGCGGACGGGTTTCTTAGCGGTAGTAGGTTTCACCTGCGGAGGATCGTGCGATTAGCGGCGGCAAAGCAGCCTCGTGTGGGGTGCGAGGAAGTGGTTTTGCCGGTTAAAAGTGTGGCGTAAGCTGAACTTCGTTTCCCTTCGGTTTAGCTTGCGGCTTCGTCTGAACAGTGGGTTCGGGCGGTATCGTTCTGTTGCTTGCCCGAGCGGCGGCTTGGGCTTACGAAAATGCGGAAACTAACCATCCAGGAACTGAACCGTCACTCGGTTGAGGACTTCAAAAATACAGAGAAATTCCCCTTGTGCGTGGTGCTCGATAACGTGCGCAGCCTGCACAACGTGGGGGCCGCGTTTCGCACCTGCGACGCCTTTGCCGTGCAAAAGCTGTGGCTGGGTGGCATAACCGGCCGCCCGCCGCACCGCGACATCACCAAAACGGCGTTGGGCTCCACCGAATCGGTGCCATGGGAACATGCTCCCAACGTACCGGCCCTGGTGCAGCAGCTCAAGCAGGAAGGCTGGCAGGTGGTAGCCGTGGAGCAAACCAACCAAAGCATATTGCTCCCCGAGTTTCGGCCGGTAGCGGGCAAGCCCCTGGCGCTGGTGTTCGGGAACGAAGTTTTCGGCGTCGACGACGAAGTGCTAGCGGTGTGCGACGCGGCGGTTGAAATTCCACAGTTCGGCACCAAACACTCGCTCAATGTCTCGGTAACCGTGGGCGTGGTACTGTGGGATGCCGTTAGCAAGTTGACAACGTTTTCGCATTCGGCTTAACGTATTTGCAATTGAATTGGCATTTTAACGCCATACCCACCAAACGCTTGTTCGGATATATCGCCTGTCGTGCTTATCTTTAAGTCCCCGCCATGGCGGTGGGGAATTGGTGCTATCCTCAAATTCTCTCAATGACTTACAGCTTTACTCAGTACGGCCGTTCGCTGGTGGTTGCCGCTGCCCTCACCGTACCCACGCTTGGTCTGGCCCAAAGCCCGGCTCCGCTCACCCAAGCCATCAGTCACCTTTCGGCTCAGCGCGCCAAGTTTGGCCTGACCGAAGCGGACTTGGCCAATCCGGCCGTTACCTCCCAGTATACCGACTCCCACAACGGCGTTACCCACGTATACCTGCGCCAGCGCGTGTTGGGCATTGAGGTATATGGCGCAGTAGCCGATGTTCACCTTGACCGCAACGGCCGGGTAACCCTGGCTCACAGCTCTTTTGTGGGGCAGGCCGCCCAGGCGGCTCGCACCGTGGCGCCCACCCTCACGCCCGAACAGGCCGTATCCGCAGCCGCCCGTGCCCTGAACATGCCGCCGCCTATGGGCCTGCAGCGCCAGGGCGAAGGCAGCATTACGGCTGGCTTGCGCTTTAACGACGCCGGTATTTCGTTGGAACCCATTCGGGTGAAGCTGATGTACCTGCCCCGCCCTGACGGCACGCTGGCCCTGGTATGGGACGTAGAACTGTACACCAAAACGGCTGACCATTACTGGAGCGCCCGCGTAGACGCGCAGAACGGCACCCTGCTCGATAAAGTCGACCTCGTGGACCACGAGCTCGTGAGCTTTGCCCAACGCGGACAGCGCATGGCCGACCTGCTGGGAGCTACGGCGGCTCTCACCGTGGGCGACGAGCAGCGCCCGAACGTGCCCAACACCTACAACTCTTTTGCACTGGGCGTAGAAAGCCCGCTGCACGGCGTACAGTCGTTTGTGAGCAACCCCGCCGATGCCGTGGCCTCGCCCTTTGGCTGGCATGATATAAACGGTACTGCCGGCGCTGAATACACCTACACCCGCGGCAACAACGTGCATGCCTACGAGGATGCCAACGCGGATAACCTGCCCACTACCCCCAGCAACAGCCCCGACGGCGGCGCTACCCTGGAGTTCAACGACGCGTACCTGCCCACCGGTACCCCTCTGCAAAACCGCCGCGCCGCCACCACCAACCTCTTTGTGTGGAACAACCTGATGCACGACGTGATGGCCCGCCACGGCTTCACGGAACAGGCCGGAGCCTTCCGTACCACCAACTACTCGGGCTTGGGCTTGGGTAACGATGAGGTGCAGGCCGAAGCCCAGGACGGCGGCGGCTTCGACAACGCCAACTTCGGTACTCCCGTCGACGGCCAGCGGCCGCGCATGCAGATGTACCGCTGGCAGCAGCCCGGCGTGCGGCCCATTACCGTTACGGCCCCCTCGCCGGCTACTTACAACGCTACCGATGTACTGGGCGTTTTCGGCCCCGACCTGCTGGCCTCGGGTCCCGTTAGCGGCAACCTGGTGGTAGTAAACGACGGCTCGGCCAACGGTGCCCGGGGCTGTGGCACGCTGCTGAATGCCGCGGCCATAAGCAACAACATTGCCCTCATTAGCCGGAGCCGCAAGTGCGCCTACATCGATCAGGTGCTGAACGCCCAAGCGGCTGGTGCCCGCGCGGTTATCATTGCCGATTCGGTTACTTCTACCGCTTTTCCGCAAATTTTCAGCAGCTCCCCGCTGGTTTCGCAGGTTACCATTCCTATTCTGGGCGTTACCAAGGCTACCGGCGACGTGCTGCGGGCCAGCGTAGCGGCCAACCCCGTCACGCTGCGCCTGGCACGTAATTCCCAGCGTGACGGCGACTTCGACAACGGTATTATTGCCCACGAATACGGCCACGGCATTTCCAACCGCCTCACCGGCGGCCCCGGCCAGGCGGGTTGCGTACCAGGCTCCATTAACGGTTTGGCTACCGAAGGCATGGGCGAAGGCTGGAGCGACTTCTTTGGCCTGTGGATGACCACCCCTACCCGCAGCGACGGCACAACGGCCCGCGGCATTGGCAACTACGCCACCTACCAGCCCACCACGGGCGCTGGTATCCGCTTCCAGCCTTACTCCACTAACTTCTCCATTAACAACCACACCTACGCCAAAGTCGGCATCGCCCCCCACACTGCAACCCACGCCATCGGCGAAATTTGGGCGGCTACACTTTGGGATTTGAACTGGGCACTGATTGACCGCTACGGCTACAACGCCAACCTGTACGCGGCTACGGGCGGCAACAACATCTGCCTGCAGCTGGTGCTCGATGGCTGCAAGCTGCAGCCCTGCGTACCCGGCTTCCTCGACGGCCGTAACGCCATTCTGAAAGCCGATTCGCTCAACAACAACGCCGCCAACTCGGCCCTGATCTGGCAGGTTTTTGCCCGCCGTGGCATGGGCTTTAGCGCCGTGCAAGGTTCCAGCCGTGTTATCAACGACCAGGTAGCGGCCTTCGACCTGCCCACCGTACTGTCAACCAAAGCCCGCCTCTCGGCCGAGTCGCTGGCCTTGTTCCCGAACCCTGCCGAAGACCGCGTAACCGTGCGCATGGCGGCTGGCAGCCAAACGCCCGTGCTCGTGGAGCTGGTGAACCTGCTGGGCCAGGTGGTACAAAGCACCACGGCTTCGGCTGCCCTGCTGCAGCGCGACGGCGTGGAGCTGAACACCGCTAACGTGGCCGCTGGCGCTTACGTGGTACGCCTCACGGGCTCCACCGGCACGGCTTCGCAAAAGCTGATGGTACAGCACTAAGCGGATCTGCTTTCCAATAAAAAACGCAACGCCCGGCCCCTTTGGCCGGGCGTTGTTGTTTACCCGGTATATCCGGCCTTACCTACTTTCCGACATGATTTCTGCCGATGAAGCCCTGCTGGCCCTGCGCCCGGTTGTGGACACCGAGCCCACCCAGGCTGATACGCCCGATCAGCTCCACCACCACACGCTGCGGCCGGTACTCAAGCTGCTGAACCCTCGGCTGCTGCTACTCATGGCCGATTTCAGTCGCGACTACCGCCTGCCGCTGGCCACGGCCGCCGCACCCGACCAGCAGCGGCTGGTGGTGGAGCTGCTCCAGCGCAACGCCCGCCTGCAGCATACTGTAATAGGCATGGTGTGCGGTCTGTTTACAACCGCTGAATACACGCTGTACCGGCGTCAGCGGTCTGAAATAAACCGCCGGATTCTGGAATTAGCCCGGCAGCGGGTAGCCACGCAACTGCCCGAAATCGTTAGGTTAGCAGCCCTGCCCGATGCCGTGTGAAAACCTATTACCAAGTACTGGAGCTTAGCGAGCAAGCCACCGCCGCCGAAATCCGCCAGGCTTATTTACGCTGGGTGCGCCTCACCCACCCCGACCGCACCCCCGACCCGGCTGCGCACGCCCGCTATTTACTGGTAAACGAAGCCTACGACACGCTCAGCAAACCCGAAAGCCGGGCCCGTTACGACGCGCGCCTGCGCGGCGGCAACGCCATGCCCGCCACGCAGCCGGCTGCGGTACCCACTGTCCCTTTCCCTGGCAATGCCTATCAGGTATTGCGCGTGCCTTATTCGGCCACGGCGCCCCAAATAGAGCAGGCGTACCGGCGCATCAGGCAGGCGTTGTTAGCGGTGCCAGCCGATCCGGCACTGCGGGCACATTTAGCGCAGGTAGAGCACGCGTACGCCACGCTGGTTATTCCCTGGTTACGGCAGCTGCACGATGCCCGCGTACGGGGCCGCAAACCCGACAGGCCGCCCTCCCTTTACGCCGAACTATACCAGCGCTACTCCGGCATTGGTAGAGCTACCTGCTGGACGCTACTTGTTTTTTTCGGGCTGATTCTGGTTGACCGCAGCTGGACGCTTACTTTTTCCAGCGAGCAGCCCCTGAGTGTGCGCGAGTACCGCGGCCGCGGCGACTACCACTGGGTAACTACGCCGCACGCCGCTTTCCGGGTAGTGGGCACCTTCCCGGCGGGTACCTATTTCGCCATTGAGCGAAGCGCGGTGCTGCAGCAGGTACGCCGGTACCAGTACTGGCGGGGCGCTAAACCGGCCTCGGGCGTTATCAATTACGATTCCGGTAGCGTGTACGGAGCGCTGTTCTTCTTTCCGGTGGCCATGGCAGGATGCGCCGCTTTCGGTTTATGGCGGCGCAGGTCGCCTAAACGAACCGTGGATTCCGCCGTTTCCGGCGTGCTGCTGGCCGTTGTGGTAGTGTACTTGTTTATGGCGCTGTAAACGCAAAGCGCCCGCCCCGGCAAAACCGGAACGGGCGCCCAACAGACCACGAAAGCTGGTTAGTCGAAGGTAGAATCGCGCAGGTGCACGGGCTCTACTTTCTTGCGCAAACGCATGTTCAGCAGCTCTACCAGCAGGGAGAAGAACATGGCGAAGTAGATGTAGCCTTTCTCGATTTCCTTGTGGAAGGCTTCCATTACCAGCATCACCCCAATCATGATCAGGAACGACAGGGCCAGCATTTTAATGGTGGGGTTACGGTTCACGAACGTGCTAACCAGGCCCGAGAAGGCCAGCATCACGGCCATGGACAGAATAACGGCCAGAATCATGATCAGCACGCTGTCTACCAGGCCCACGGCCGTCAGGATGGAGTCGAAGCTGAACACAATGTCGATAACAATGATTTGCAGGATGATGCGCGTCATGGTGCTGTACACCGGGGCGCCGCCCTCGTGCTCTTCTTCGCCCTGGAGCTTGGTGTGAATTTCGGTGGTGCTCTTGCCAATCAGGAACAAGCCCCCGAAGAACAGGATGATGTCGCGGCCGGTCACACCGAAGTTGCTTTCAGTCCAGGGCAGATCGATGTGGAAAAGCGGCTCTTTCAGGCCTACTATCCAGGAAATGCTCAGCAGCAGCCCAATGCGGAACAGCAACGCCAGCACCAGCCCAATGGTGCGGCCGCGCTGTTGCTGCTCGGGCGGCAGCCGGTTGACGACAATGGAAATGAAAATGATGTTGTCGATGCCCAACACGATTTCCATGAACGTGAGGGTGAGCAAGCTTATCCACGCCTGGGCGTCGGAGAAGATGGAAAAGTCGAACACGGCTGTTTGAAATGAAGGGCTTTGGGAGGTAGATCCTGAGGGCGGAATGTTGAGCTAAAGGCCGACCTCACATGTGCCTAACGGCAATTAGCTTTTCATGTTTACAAACTGCAGCGGCTGGCCCAGCGTGGCGGCATTGGCGCGCAGCAAGGCAATAACGGCTTGCAGCTCGTCAATCTTTTTGGCCGTTACCCGCAGCTGGTCGCCCTGAATCTGAGCTTCCACTTTCAGTTTGCTGTCTTTGATAATCTTCTGAATCTGGCGGCTGAGGTCTTTCTCGATGCCGGCGCGCACCTTCAGGGTTTTCTTCACCAAAGCGCCCGAAGGCTTTTCGTCGGCAGAGTAGTCGAGGCAGGTGGCATCGAGGCCCTGCTTGATGACGCGGCCCATCAGAATATCTTCCATGGCCTTGATTTTCATGGAGTTTTCCGACGACAGCTCGATGCTGTTGTCGCTCTTGTTCAGCTCGAAGCCGCCTTTGGTGTCGCGGAAGTCGTAGCGCGTTTGCAGCTCTTTTTTGGCGGTATTAACGGCGTTTTCCAGCGTTTGCGGGTCTACTTTGCTGACGATATCAAACGAAGCCATGCACAGGGGCAGTAAGGTGAAACCATGGCCGCCCGGCTTGTACAGACCGGGCGGGACGCCAAAGGTTGGCTAATTTGGCAAACTATCCAACGCAGCCGGCCCGCAAACGGTCGAACGCTCCGCCTGCTTTTTTACGTTTTGCCCGCTCATGCCCGTAGAAACCCCGCACACTGCCGCCGACTGGACCGCTTATTACCGCCTGCGCTTTGCGGTGCTGCGCCAGCCCTGGCAGCAGCCCGCAGGCTCGGAGCGAGCCCCCGACGACGACCAGCCCACCACCACCCACGCCCTCTGGCGTGCCCCCGACGGTAGCGTGGCCGGCGTGGCTCGGCTCAGCCCCGGCTCTACTCCCGGCCAAGGGCAAGTGCGGTACATGGCCGTGGCTCCGGCCTGGCAAGGCCACGGCGTAGGCCGGCAGCTCATGGCCCATATAGAAGGTACCGCCCGCCAGCAGGGCCTCACAGAGTTGGTGCTGCACTCCCGCGAATCGGCCGTGGACTTTTACCAGCGCCTGGGCTACGCAGTGGTAGAACCTTCGCACACCCTGTTTGGCGTAATTCCGCACTTCCTGATGCGCAAGCAATTGTAGCAGCAGCTCATCCAGTAATTACCTTTTCGCTTTCCTCGCACCATGACCGAGCAGCCCGATGTAGCCGCCCTGGTGGCTTTTTACAACCAGATTAACCACTACGGCCGCACCAACGGCCTGCAGCTTTCGGTGCAGGCGCCCGGCCGCGTTACCTATACCATGACGGTGCGCGAAGACCACCTCTCCTCGCCCGGTATCTGCCACGGCGGCGTGGTGGCGGGCCTCATGGATGCCGTGCTGGGAGCCGCCGCGCTTACGCAGGCTTTCGTGGAGCAGGAGTTGGTTTCCACAGTAGAGTTCAAGATGAACTTCCTGCACCCCGTGCGCCTGCACGACGAACTGGTGGCCCACGCCCGCGTAGAGCACCACGGCAAGAGCCTGGTGGTGGTGGATGGCACCATTGAGTGCCCGGCCCGGCAAGTAACCGTAGCCCGTGGTCTGGGCACGTTTAACCGTTACCCCGCCTCCAAGCGCGATTTTATTCAGGCCCTGACGGGGCAACTGAGCGCCGAACCCGATGCGCCGCAAACGGCCTGAACGCAGCGCGGCCGGACGCAGCGGCTCCCCACGTGGGTAAGCAACTGGTCCGGCCGCGATGCAAAACCGGGCAACTAATTCGGGTAATTACTTCTAGAGCTGGCTCGTTTCAGCCGACTCGGGCTCGTGCTCGTTGTCGTACTCCTCGTCCTCCTCTTCGGTTTCGGCGGGGGCATCCACTTTGCGCACGTTGCGGGCACAGTCTTCGTTGCGGTGGTTGCGGCCTACGGTGAATTCCACCCAGTCGCCTTCGTGCAGCTCGTTGAAGTCCTGGCCTTCCGACATGTCGGCGTAGGAGAAGAACAGGTTGTTCGGCGGCATTACCACGAAACCGTAACCGTTCTTCAGGTTCTTAATGGTGCTAATGCCAATGGAGCCTTCGGGGCCGGCGGCGGTGGGCACGTAGGCCGGGCGCGGGGTGGCTACGTTCGGGTACGCCGAGGGCTCCGGCGTGTTCACGAACAGCTCGTCCACGAGGGGCTCGTACTTGCTCACGGGGTTGTCGATTACCTCGTTCATGGCTACGGCGTAGTTCACCGTTTCCAGCAGCAGCTGCGAAGGGCGGGTTACGCGGTTTTCGCCTTTGAAGTCGGTGTACTTAAAGTCCCAGCTCAGCAGCATTACGCGGGTACCCACGGTGTTCAGCTTCTTGATCAGGGGCACGTAGTCGGAGTCGCCGGCAATGAGGACCACCACGTCGAGGTGCTTGGTCATCGAGAGTTCGAGGGCTTCGAGGGCCAGCCATACGTCCACGCCTTTTTCCTGCAGGCGGCCGTCGCGCGTCTTCAGGGGCATGTAGTGGGTCTGGATCGACATGTTCATCAGGATGTCGTCCAAAAGGCGGTCGTGAAACAACCGGTCTTTTTCGCGGGCCTCCGTAGCCGAGAGGCGGCCGCGGAAGAAGTGGGGTTCGGTTATCTGGCACAGGCGCACATCGGCGTCCTCGTCTTCGGCCACTTGATGGCAGATAAACTCGTGCAGACCCTCCAGGCTAATGCGCGCTTTCCGCTCGTGCTGGAAGTAGTAGTAATCACTGATCTTCAGGAAATAATTGCCGTCATAGAAGACGCCGATCCGGATCAGCGGGCTATTCATCGTGTTCATGCAACAGGGTGTGTGTAAGATGTAGAAAAAAGGGGCGCAAACTCCGGGCCCGGTAGCCGAAAGTGTTCAAAGGTACAAACTGTATAGTGAAGTAAGAATGTATTTCATATCGCAGATGATCAGGGAGTAGCGATAATTCATTGTTAAATAAATCCAATAACAGAGGATTGGTGTTAACCCAGCAGAATTGATGCAAACTCCTCGAAGCTCCAGCGCACTATGCCAGGGTGGTGGCGACAATTAAGAGATAGGCACTAATAACTCCGACAGGATGCATCGGCTAGGCAGTACAATGTTACAAATTCTTTGAAATCAAAACCTAAAAGAACCTATCTAAAGACTTGAATTTAATGTAAAATACCTATCCAGAGCACATTAGCCATGTTTATGCTCGAAAAAATGTAGATGCTTTAATTTCAAAACTTTATGCAAATATAAATTATCCAAGTTCAATATATTCAATTTCTCTTATATAGGCAATAATGTTGTACCGAACCGTTGCCACAGGAGCAACGCCACTACCAAGCCGTACCCCACGCAAATGGCTACTTCCAACATGTTGCCCGTGGCCGAGCCGGTGCTGATGAGCGGTAGCTTGATGGCCTTGTCGGAAAGCGGCAGGAAATACCGGATGCCCGACTTGGTGAGCGTATCGGCCAGCAAATGCGACATATAGCCCGCGCCGGCGTACGCGGCCACGCCGTGCCAGCCCAGGTCCTTGTTGGCCAGGTAGCCGATGTAGGTCCAGAGCGCGGCCGCCCAGATGGTGTGCGTCCAGGAGCGGTGCGTGGTGAACGGCGCCGTGGCCACAAACGCGCCGAGCAAACTCAGCCACAACATTTCCCAGTACAAGCCGCCCAGCACGGCACCCACGCCGGTAAACAGCAGCGCCAGCTTGCGCGCCGACTGGTTTTGCATGGCCATGCCGATGAGAAACATCGAGAGGGCCGCCGTTAGCGCCACGCGCTTATTAGGGCCCGCCGGCAGGTTAAAGTGGGCGTACAGGGCCAGCAGCACGGCGGCGCCGGCAAAAGCCCAGCGCACGAAGTTCTGGGCAAAGCCCAGCCGCTTGCTCAGGCGCGAGCCGGGGTGGTCGAGGTCGGGGGCGAGGGAGGAAAAGCCGGCCAGCGCAATGCCGGGCAGCGAGAGTTTCAGGTCGGGCACCACGGCGGCTATGCCGGCGCCGGTAATCAGGCCAATAGCTAAGTGGGAGGAACCGCGCACGTAAAGAGTCGCTATAGAGGTAAAAGAGGATGGCGAAAGTACGGCTCTAATTTTTCAGAAAAGCGCACGTACTGTCTGAACACCTGCTCTTACGAGTTGAACGACACGATGTGGTGGCCGAAAGGAAACTTTCGCCCCCCGGCGGCGGTATTGCTTTCCGTGTGCCCGACCGGAATTCTGTCCCGGCCGGGCTTCTACCTTTGCCGCTCCCTAGCCCGCTCTACGTGCAAGCTTCCGAATTCCTCCGCCTCTATTCGCTCGATACCGATATCCAGACCCTGGCGCTGCGCCTGCAGCCCGCCACGGCCGACAAGGCCCTGCGCCTGCACCTGCGCGGCCTGGTGGGCAGCCAGGACGCTTCGGTGGCCGCCGCCATTCACCTGGACCGCCCCGACGAGCACCTGCTGTTTGTGCTGCACGACAAGGACGAGGCCAGCTACTTCGCCTCCGACTTGCAGCACCTGGTGGGCGACCGGGAGGAAGTGCTGACGTTCCCCAGCTCCTACAAGCGCGCCTACTCCTTCGACGAGACGGAAAACGCCAACGTGCTCATGCGCGCCGAGGTGTTGAACCGGCTGAGCGGCCGCTCGGGTGAGAAGGGCAAAACCAAGGACGAAAACGCCAAGGCCAACGCCAAGAAAGACGGCGAAAAAGCCCCGAAAGGCGCCTTAATTGTTACTTACCCCGAGGCCCTAAGCGAGAAGGTGATTAACCGCCAGAGCCTGGTGCAAAACACCTTCAGTTGCAAGGTGGGCGACCGGCTCGACGTGAATTTTCTGGGCGAGCTGCTGGCCGAATACGACTTCGAGCGTACCGATTTTGTGTACGAGGCCGGCCAGTACGCCATTCGCGGCGGCATTGTGGACGTGTTCAGCTACGCCAACGAGCTGCCCTACCGCATCGAGCTGTTCGGCGACGAGATTGAGAGCATGCGCACGTTTCTGCCCGACAACCAGCTGTCGGTGGAGAAGAAGGACCAGATCAGCATTGTACCGAACGTGCAAACCAAGCTGCTGCAGGAAAAGCGCGAGTCGTTTCTGGAATTCGTGCCCGCCAATACGGCCATCTGGATCAAGGACGTGCGCCAGCTGCTCGACATTGTGGGCGAGCAGTTCGACAAGGCCGAGCAGGGCTTCCAGTCCATGCTGCAGGAGTCGAGCGGGCAGCAGATTGTGTCGTCGCCGGAGGATTTGTTTGAGACGACCAAGGCGCTGAAAAAGCACCTGGAACGGTTTCCGGTGCTGGAGTTCGGCAAGCGGTTTTACTACAAAGAGGCCGAGCAGGTACCCTTCGCCTCCAAGCCGCAACCCAGCTTCAACAAGGACTTTTCGCGCTTGGTGAAGGACATGCACCAGAACCAGGAGCGCGGCCTGACCACCATTATTGCCGCCGACTCCATGCGCCAGATGGATCGGCTGCGCACCATTTTCGACGAGCTGGACCACGAGGTGCGGTTTCAGCACCTGGCCGTGTCGTTGCGCGAAGGCTTCATCGACGAGGACCGGAAGCTGCTCGTCTACACCGACCACCAGATTTTTGAGCGCTACTACCGCGCCCAGGAGAAGCGCAAATTCTCCAAGAAAAAGGCCCTCACGCTGAAGGAGCTGCGTACCCTACAGCCCGGCGACTTTGTGGTGCACCAGGACTACGGCATCGGGCGGTTTGCGGGCCTCACGCAGGTGGACATCAACGGGCACTTGCAGGAGGCCATCCGGCTGGTGTACCGCGACGACGACGTGCTGACCGTGAGCATTCACGCCCTGCACAAAATTGCCAAGTACAGCGGGGCCGAGGGCACGCCGCCGAGCATGAGCAAGCTGGGCTCACCCGAGTGGGAAAACAAGAAAAAGGCCGTGAAGCGCAAGGTCAAGGACATTGCCGCCGACCTCATTCGGCTCTACGCCAAGCGCAAAACCGCGCCGGGCTACGCCTTTGCCCGCGACTCGTTTATGCAGGCCGAGCTGGAATCGAGCTTCATTTACGAGGACACGCCCGACCAGGCCAAGGCCACCGAGGACGTGAAAAACGACATGGAGCAGCCCCACCCCATGGACCGCCTGGTATGCGGCGACGTGGGCTTCGGCAAAACCGAAGTGGCCATTCGGGCCGCCTTCAAGGCCGTGGCCGACGGCAAGCAGGTGGCCATGCTGGTGCCCACCACCATTCTGGCCATGCAGCACTTCAAAACCTTCCGCGACCGGCTGGGCGAGCTGCCGGTAACGGTGGATTACATCAACCGCTTTAAAACCACCAAGCAGGCCAAGGACACCCTTACCAAAGTGGCCGAGGGCAAAACTGATATCCTCATTGGCACGCACCGGCTCACCAACAAAGACATCAAGTTCAAGGACCTGGGCTTGCTCATCATCGACGAAGAGCAGAAGTTCGGCGTGAAAACCAAGGACAAGCTCAAGGAGCTGAAGGTGAACATCGACACGCTCACCCTCTCGGCCACGCCCATACCGCGCACGCTGCACTTCTCCCTCATGGGCGCCCGCGACCTGAGCGTAATTGCCACGCCGCCGCCCAACCGCCAGCCCGTACAAACCGAGCTGGCCGTGTTCGACGAGCTGCTGGTGCGCGACGCCATTGCCCGCGAGCTGAAGCGCGGCGGGCAGGTGTTTTATGTGCACAACCGCGTGAAGGACATCGAGGAGCAGGCCGCCATGATTCTGCGCCTGGTGCCCGATGCCCGCATTACCTACATCCACGGGCAGCTGGAGGGCGAAGTGCTGGAAAAGCGCATGATGAAGTTTGTGGAGGGCGAGTACGACGTGCTGGTGTCCACGAACCTGATTGAGAGCGGCCTGGACATTCCCAACGCCAACACCATTATCATCAACCGCGCCCACCTGCACGGCCTTTCCGACCTCCACCAGATGCGCGGCCGCGTGGGCCGCTCCAACAAGAAAGCCTACTGCTACCTGCTCACGCCGCCCGTGGCCGGCCTGCCCGCCGACGCCCGCAAGCGCCTGAGCACCCTGGAGGAATTCTCCGACCTGGGCGCCGGCTTCAACGTGGCCATGCGCGACCTAGACATTCGCGGCGCCGGCAACCTGCTGGGCGGCGAGCAGTCGGGCTTTATCAACGACCTGGGCTACGAAACCTACCACCAGATTCTCGACGAAGCCGTGCAGGAGCTCAAGGAAACCGAGTTCCGTGACCTGTTCCTAGGCGACACGACCGGCCGCCTGAAAGACGCCGCCGGCCTGGGCCGCCCCAAGGAGTGCAACATCGAAACCGACCTGCAGATTCTGATTCCCGAGAGCTACGTGAGCAGCGTATCGGAGCGCCTGCAGCTGTACTCCAAGCTCGACCGCGCCAAAAACCCCGAGGAGCTGCGCAAGCTGGTCACCAGCATCGTGGACCGCTTCGGCCCCCTGCCCGCCGAGGTGGAGCAGCTGGCCGAAATTGTGCGCCTGCGCTGGGCCGCCTGCCAGGTGGGCTTCGAGAAGCTCACCCTCAAGCGCAACCTGATGAAGGGCTACATTCCGGCCACCAACAACGAGCCCTACTTCCAGGGCGAGCAGTTCGGCACGGTGCTCAACTACGTGCAAACCCACCAGCGCACGGCCAGCATGAAGGAGCGCAAGGAGCAGCTCATCGTCAGCTTCGAGGACGTGCCCAACGTGCAGCACGCCAAACGCATCCTGCACGAACTGACGGACGCGGAAGCGGTGGGGGTTTGAGGTTGTAATACAATTGTACCAAGCCAGCGGACTGACAACTAATCTAGCCCTAGAATGCATACCGCCCGTGGTAGCCAAGGCTGCGGTGTCGGATGATGACCGGGGTAAGCGAAGTATTGTCTCCGGCCCAGCATAAGCGGACACGAGCGGACACGATGTCCCTGTTGGCGGACCTGATGTCCGCTCGTGTCCGCTTATGTCCCCTCATCCAGTTGATTCCAAGCTTCGTGTAACTCGTAAGCGTTACCATTCAACACAACTAGCTCATGTTCGCGCAGTATTGCCATGTCCCGCCGGATGGTGCGGCCCGTCACATTTAACTGCGCAGCTAGTTGGGACGAGGTTTGTCCCCCTGATTTTCCGAGGATTTCCAGCGCATAAATCATACGAGTGCGCATTGCGCGTGGCAAATCCAAATCAGACAGTACTATACCGGCCTCTTGCACCAATGCCAGATCCGTTGACCTGTTATTGCTCAAGTTCGGTATGGGAATAACTGTTTTGAAGACATCCTCTTCTATGAAGTGAGCCTGCTGTCCTGGTGCGTACTCTCGCAGACCGATGGTTACATTACGGATACCAGAACCCAACTCATCTACACGCCCTAATTGACCGAAGAAGTTTGCAATTGTTGGATTCTTTGGAAACGGCGCGAATTGTTCGGGATTGATCGGCCCGTAGTGTGTGGGTTTGTTGGCGTTACGCACCTCCACCCGATCAGAGTAGACGATGAAGCTGGCCGGAGTCGGATTAATGTATTCGCGGTGCACTATGAGGTTGCCAACCACCTCACGAAAGATAAATTCCCGCAGGCTACGCCGCTGTCCTTGCTGCAGGAAGAATTTATCCGGCAGATGACGCTCCGCAAAGTTCATCAACTGGCTATATCCGTCAATCAGGTTGGTCCGGATATCGATTCGATCATCGTACCTATCTAAGTCAACCCGACGCACCAATGCATCTATCCGGTAGTGCGGCAACACGTTGTGAATTACTTCGTCCCGGCCCAGCAGCAAGGTGGCAGCAAGGGTAAAACCTGTTTGCCCCGTTTGATAATCCCTTTTCCAAAGTCCTGACTGACGCATCAGTTCCATGTCGTCCAGCGCCAGCCACGGATGGTTAGGTCGATTGTTGCGGATGAGGGTCCGGACGCGGGGTAACAACTCCGGCTTGAAGTCTTCCATTTGCAGGAACGGATAAATTCGTCCCTCGGTATAAAAGCTGCTTTTACGGACATACAGTTGGCTGATGTCCGCGTCGCTCAGGACGCGAAAGTCGCCTTCGTGTCCCCGGTCATACACGATGTTGTCGCACCGATGCACCTGTGAGCTTTGCGGCACATACACATACAGGAGCAGTTGCTCATCCAGTCGAAGCTCGGTCAACTCCAGCAGCATCGGCGGGTGTAGCTTGTTAGGATTGTTGCTCAGCGTAGCAAAATCCCGCTTCAGTTGATCAACCAACTCCGGCACTACGCCTTGCAGGTGTCCGTCGTCACGTACGCCGAGGATCAAGTAGCCGCCTTGTCGATTCAGAAAAGCACAAACCGTTTCGAACGCGTCTCGAGGAAGACCCCGAAGCGCTTGTTTGAATTCTACTGAAATACCTTCACCCTGGGCAATTATATGCCGCAGTTCCTGAGCAACTAAAGCCATACCGACACCAACTTAATGATAAAGCGAAGGTAAGCACCCCGGCCACCAACAACGAGCCCTACTTCCAGGGCGAGCAGTTTGGTACGGTGCTCAACTACGTGCAAACCCACCAGCGCACGGCCAGCATGAAGGAGCGCAAGGAGCAGCTCATCGTTAGCTTCGAGGACGTGCCGAATGTGCAGCACGCCAAGCGCATTCTGCACGAGCTAACGGACGCGGAAACGGTGGGGGTGTGAGATTGTGACTCAGCATGTCTACCAGATCCTGAGTTGAGCGCAGAATCGACGTCACCGGTGGTAGTCATGGCGTGGCTACTGTACCGGATAGGGACTATATAAGCTAAGCGGCACTAAAAGCTACAATAAAAGAACGCCCCGACGGGCGGCGTTCTTTTATTGTAGCTAAACAACCATCTAATCAAATAAATATCTTTGAGCACGCCACGTCATTTTCGTAATCTAAAATCAATCTCTCGTTTTTTATCACTTCCAAACCAATGTTACTATTACTAATATCGTTTTTTGCGAGCAAATACCGTTTCAAAGGAACAGCCAAACAAGAATACTCTTCTTGAAACAAGAACACACCTTCATTGTCAGACAATAACAAGTCAAGAAGCTCAGAAAATGAATTGTTTTTGATATAATCATCTATATCCTCCCAAAAATATGGAGCATCAGGCTCTGAAAAAGTTTTAAATTTATAGTTAATTTCCTCACGCTTTTGCATCATCCACTCATACGCATTCATACCGTTTATTGTATTGGATTGAATAAAATCATACGCAGTTAAAATATTGGAAACCACATACATAGTAACTCTATGATCCGTTTTATACATTGCTGGTAGTTGAGTCAATGAATTACTTGTATTCAAATTACAGTACATTAACTCTCTCATGTGTCTTAAAAAAAACACTCCTTTTAAAGCCAAGGAACACCTTAGCAAATAAAATATAGAATAATAAAGTTTTACTGTCGCCCAAGAATACAATCTGTTTCTAACCCCCACCAAGCCTTCTTTCAAAGACAAACTTCCTTTATAGTAAAAGGCAAGAGCATCGTCGTGTAATTTCTCTTTTAATACATGCTGATGAACAGAAGATAATGAAAGTTGTTTCAGCTCGGAATCTTTGACCACTTCCCAAGAACTACCAAGATCAACTATGACCGTATTTTCAAAATAATTTTGAGACTCTATTTTACTAAAACTCATATTGATCCTGCTCTGGAATTTCCGAGGACATATACGCCCCTAAATAATCCTTTATTTTTTTGCGGGCAGTTTTACCATCAAGACCTTTTATATCATCCTGAGTCAATAATGGAGCATCGTCCAATTTTAAAAGCGCCTTCATTGTATCAACAGTGAATGATTCTTTTTTCAGCACATTTTGGCAGCATTTGCTCTATAAAAAACTCTATAGAGGCAACAACGCCAGCATTCTTCGTGAAAGGATTTTTTCCTTTAGAAGACCATAAGTCCTTTTCCAGGTAATAAGATCTTATTGAATTGAAGTAGTTAATAAACAATACCTTCTGCCTGTTTAAATCAGTTATGTTGTAATTAGAAAAAATACCTGCTGGCTCTAGATGCTTTTTCAATGAAGTAACTATAGTAGAAAGATCAATATGCCCAACACCCCAAGGGGAACCCGGGAATTTAATCATCTTATAATATGCCGAATCAATATTTTCGTTCAAATCAGACGCAATATCCTTTGCTCTATTTATAGCATGCTCTTTATCGTTTTCAACAATTCCAAATAAATTAAAAATCAAACTCTTTGGCACTGGCTTCTGTTCAGTATTTATATTCAAGAATATATCAGCTGCTTGAGCAGTACTGAGGCCATTAGACAAAATTACAACTATGTCCTTTTCTCCGATAGCAGGATCTACTTCCATCGCGGATTGCAAACCAGCCAAGCGGTGTTGCCCATCTATAACTTGAGCAGAATATGGAATAATAGGAATTGTAATTATCCCATCAACGTGTTCCGGTTTAACATTTTTCTCAGTCCAATTCAACAAGAACGCGTTAAAGAAAATTTTCCCTGTCAATAAATAATCTCTAATAGATTTTATTCTTGCCTTATTTAACACCCTCTGGACTGCCCCTTCTTCATTATCCTTGCCTCTTACGGCAACATAATGTATGAACACGACATCTTTAACTTTCATCGATTGAATCGTAACGTCAATATCATTAAATTTTGATTTTAATGAGTTAACGGAAACAACTTTATGACTTAACTGAGTTACTTTCGGAAGTGTTGGCATGATTCAGTGAATTTGTAAGTCAAAGGTTATAACTTTTTTTCTCACTTAGAGCGTGTTTGGGAATTGGTTGGGGGCTAAAGAAAAACGAGCCAGTAAGTTGCAGGCGGAG